>JAJVHY010000009.1 GCA_022072455.1 Verrucomicrobiia bacterium
TGTTGGGCAACGCCCAGATCCATCAACTCAACTCCCTGACCGAAACGCTCTCAGTGATCCCCGAACCCAACGTGCTGGTGCTCTGGCTCAGCGGCTTCCTCACCTTCGCCGCCGCCAGACGCCGCGCCAACCGGAAATAGCCACGCCTTTTTTGTGTGTTGCGCGTCTTGCCGGATTGAGTAATCATTCCGCCCGACAAATATGACTGCATCCGCGCGAACACTTCTCTTGCCGGCTTGGACGCTTTGGGAACGCGAAGTGGTGCGCTTCCTTCGGCAACGCGATCGAGTCGTCGGAGCATTGGTAACGCCGGTGGTCTTCTGGCTTTTGCTCGGTGCGGGATTGGGACGGTCATTTCAAGCCGGCGGTGGTGAAGGTTATCTTGACTACTTTTTTACCGGTACGGTGGTGATGATTTTGTTGTTCACCGCCATCTTCTCAACCATTTCTGTCATTGAAGATCGTCGGGAGGGCTTTTTGCAAGGCGTCCTCGTTGCGCCGGTCGGACGGTTCGGGATCGTGATGGGGAAAATGCTGGGGGGAGCAACGCTGGCAATGGGGCAGGGGTGTTTGTTTCTCCTGCTGGCGCCTTGGGCTGGAGTGCCGCTGAGTGTGGCTGGCTTGCCGTGGTTGTTGGTCGCGATGACCCTTGTGTCGGTCGCATTGACCGGGCTGGGTTTTTTGCTGGCGTGGCAGTTGAATTCCTCGCAAGGCTTTCACGCAATCATGAATCTGTTTTTGATTCCGATGTGGCTCTTGTCGGGAGCCTTGTTTCCGGCTTCGGGCGCGCATTCGTGGATGGCGTGGGTCATGCGGGTGAATCCGTTGACGTATGGCGTGACGGCAATCCGGCAGGGGTTGTATTGGCAGCAAGCGCAACCACAAGCGTGGCTGGCGCTCGGAATCACGGCAGGTTTTACGGTGGTGATGGTCGGGTTGGCGTTGGCGGTAACGCGGCGGACGACAGCTGGAGATTTATTATGAGACGTTCTGCAATGATTGTGCGAGTGATTATCTTCGCGTTGGTGTTGATGCCGGTCTCGGCGGTGGTGCTGGTGTGGGCGGGGCGGGAACGGATTGTGGAAACCCGGTTGGGCGGCTTGCCGGTGTTGGGGACGGTGGGGGAGTTTTCGTTGGTCGAAGCGTCCAGCCAGCCGGTAACGCTCGCGGACTTGCGGGGCCGGGTGTGGGTGGCGGGATTTATTCTGACGCGGTGTTCGGGGCAGTGCCCGATCATTACTCACAACATGAAGTTGTTGCAGAGGCAATTGCCGGTTCGTGACGATATCCGGTTGGTTTCGGTTTCCGTTGATCCAGGCTTCGACACGCCGGCGGTTTTGTCGGCGTATGCGGTCAAGAATGAGGTGAACCGGGCGGGTTGGTGGTTGTTGACTGGCGAACGCGCGCAAATGGAGCAGTTGGTGCGGGGGGCATTCAAACTCGTGGTGGATGCGGAAAGCGGTACGCCAGAAGAGACGGTCACTCACAGCGGCAAGCTCGTTTTGGTGGATCGGGCGGGGCAGATTCGCGGTTATTACGACGGCACCGATGTGGCAACGATGAATAAGTTGGCCAAGGACGTGAAGCGATTGGTGGCCTCGCGGTCATGATTGAATTGCACCAATTTCCCGCGCTCAACGCCACCCTCAATGCGTTTAGCGGGCTTTGCGTGGCGCTTGGTTACCTTGCGATTCGTCAGGACCGACGCCGGCTGCACGCCATTTGCATGAGCGTTGCCGTGGTCGTCTCGGCGGTGTTTTTGGGTTGTTACCTGTACCACAAGTATCATGCTGGTCATACCGTGTTCGCCGCGCAGGGCTGGATCCGGCCGGTCTATTTTGCGATTTTGCTTTCACATACAATCTTGGCGGCGGTGGTAGCACTGTGGTTAGTGCCAGTGACACTGTACCGCGCCGCGCGCCAGCGTTGGGAACAACATCGGTCCCTTGCGCGGTGGACGTTGCCGCTCTGGTTCTATGTGTCGGTGACGGGTGTGGTCATCTATTTTATTCTCTATCATTGGTATGCGCCGGCTTAGTGTCATGTTGTTCTTCGTGGCAGTCGCACACGGAGCGGATTACGGGAGCGGTTCAATTAGTGGCACGGTGCGCTGTCAGACACAGTCAGTTGCCAATGCGATCGTCTACTTGAATGTCACGGGTAGTCGCTGGGACACGACGAACCTCTGGCCGGTTGTGTTCCGCCAGTTTCAGTCCGAATGGACGCCGCGGATCCAACTGGGACGCAGTGGGGCACTGCTGGTGTTGCAGAACGATGATCCAACGTTGCACGTGGTCACGCTGGATTTGTTGCGCGGAACCAACCAGCCGCACCGGTTGTTGACGGAGGCGATGCCGTATGCGGGCTACCAAAAAGCGTTTCAAATCGAGGCATTTCGCGAGCCGGTGTTGTTAAAAGCGAGCACCGGCAACGGCGAGCGGGCAGTGGGATATGTGGCGCTGTTGCCGCACAGTTGGGGCGCGCTCACAGGAGCGGACGGCCGGTTCACGATCGGGGCGGTGCCGGCGGGCGCGTACAAAATTTACGCCTGGAGCGAAGCACACGGCACGTTGATTCGGGATGTCAAAGTGAGCAGCGGCCAAGCGACGGAGTTGTCGTTGGACTTCCCACCCGCAAAAGTCACGGCAACTGGCCGGCAACGAGCTGACTGACCAAGCGATTGTCGGCGCGCCCGGCAGTTTTGGCTTGGACAGCTTTCATGACTTTGCCCATGTCGGCTTTAGAGGTTGCCCCAACTTCGGCGATGACGGTTTTGACGATTTCCTCGACCTGCGCCGGAGATAGCTCATCCGGCAGGTAAGACTTGAGGACGAGCAACTCAGCTTTTTCCTTGTCCGCAAGTTCGGTCCGGCCACCCTTTTCAAATCCTTCGATGGAGTCCTGCCGCTGTTTGATCTGTTTCTTGATGACGCCGGTCACGTCGGCATCGGTCAGTGATTCCTGTTTCTTCTCGATCTTGTGGTATTCGATGGCCGCCTTGAGCATCCGGAGTGTGGACAAACGCGCAGCGTCCTTGGCGAGCATGGCTTGTTTCAGGTCGGCGGCAATCTGGTCGGTAAGCATGTCGGGCAGCGTAGGCGCGTCACTCGGTCACTGTCAAGGCGACGATAAGCAAGGTGCTGCCAACTTCCGGACCGCGGATAAAAACGACATTCTTGTGTCGCATGGTCAGTTTTTCCTGTTTCACGAGCAACGTCTTGCCGGAATAGAGCTCGACATCCAACTCGTGCTGGTTGCCGGCGGCTGCCTTGGGATGACAGAAAAGCGTGAAACCCTCCCCGATATTCAAACTGATCGGGTCAGCTCGTTTGATGGCCTTCTGATCCTTCCCAAGCTGCCGGTAATGCTCAAAGCCAAAAACCTTCTTGAGCTTGCCGGCGATGTCTTGGACGGCTTCTTCGGGTGCGGCTTTCTCGTTGGACGCGCGGATGAGCCGGGCTTCCACATTGCCACCGTATGTACTCCCAGCCAGCAGTAGTGCTGTCAGACTGTAAACCAATAAACGCATCATCAGGAATCCAAGGTCGCGAACAGGGTTTGCATTTCAGTCATGTTTTCTGTCCACGGCAAACCGGAGACCCAAATCACGGTGGCTTCCGCTTCCGGGGACTCGAACGCAGTGGCCGTGGTATCCGGGAGAGCGGTGGCGACGCGTTCCACGGTCGCCAGCGGCGCCCGTTTGGGAGTCAGCGTCAGCAGGATTCCCAGCAGCACCACGACGGAGGCTGTCGCACTCGCCAAGGCATACCGGTGTTGGCTGAACCAATCGGCGAGGCTGAGTTGGGGGACGCGAATCACTTCGGTCTGACCAGCTTGGGCTTGGATGTCGCGTTTGATTTTCGACCAGAAAAACTCCGGTGAGTCGCTCATTGGCGGGACGACCGGGTTGGCCGCGAGCAGCTGCCGGACATGGTGCAAATGCCGGTATTCCGCCGCGCACACCGCGCACCGGCCCACGTGGCGTTGCACCATCCAGCGGCGCAACCCGGTGAGTTCGCCGTCCAGCAACGCACTGATCAATTCTGGATTGTGAGGTTTCATATCACGTCTTTCAACAGCTTCTGCATGTGCTTCCGTGCGTAATGCAACCGCGACATCACGGTTCCCAAACTGCAACCGACCGCTTTCGCGATCTCGGCATAATCAAATCCATCAAACTCCCGGAGTTGCAGCACCGCCCGATGATCGGGCGACAACTCCGCCAGCGCCGCGTCAATTTGCTCGCGCAACTCTTTGCGTTGCGCTTCATCCGTCGGCGACGGCTGGCTCGACGGCGGAATCTCGACATTCGCATCCGCGTCCGGATCCACGGCCTCCTCGAACGGTACCTCGGGGCGGCGTTCCCGGCGGCGGGCTTGGTCAATCACGAGGTTCGTCGTGATCCGGTACAGCCACGTCGAGAACTGCGCGGTTTTCTTGAACCCGCGAATCGCCCGCCAAGCCTTTACGAACGTTTCCTGAGAAAGATCGGTGGCATCCTGCTCGTTCCGGACACGACTGTACGCGTATTGATAAACCCGTTGCCGGTGCCGGCCCACCAGAGCTTCAAAAGCCTCGAGTTCGCCGCGCTGACAACGTTCCACCAGTTCCAGATCACTTGGTTCGAGCGGGGCGTCTTCATGCACTGGATTCGACGCCGCAGCGGCGGAGATATTCACGGAAATTTTTTCGGCGCGTTCCATCGAGGTTTTACGCCGGCAGTCTAGTCGGTGGCAGAAGCCAATGCAATGCCTTCCACGGCCAACGCACAACCGAAAACGCTCTCAAACAGGTCGCGCTTCCGATTGGCGCCATCAATGTGCGCGCTGATTTCGGCTTGGGCGTGGATGTGGATGTGAACGCGGTCGGTTCCGATGTGACATTCGACTTTCCGCACGAGTTGGAGGTGAGGCCGATCCAGACCGTCTGCCACGCGCAGGATACCGGCCAGCGCGCGCACGATTTCTTGGTCTTTGCTGGCCAATGCGGCGAAGGGTTCGTGCTTCAGCGACGGCAACGCTTTGCGATGATACCGGGCGACGTTGGCAATCAACTCGACCTGCGTGGGTGAAAAGCCAGTCAGACTCCGTTTACTCTCGTGAATCAGCCGGTAGGTGTGTTTGTGATGCTTCGCGCCGCTGATCGTCCAGCCGATGTCGTGGAGCAGGGCGGCGGCGTTGAGGATATCGCGCTCATCGCGGCCAAGTCCGTGCAGCGTCTGAAGTTGATCAAACAATGTCAGCGCCAAGTCCCGCACCTGCCGGCAATGCGCCACGTCCCAATCGAACGCGGTCAGCAGGGCTTCGGCTTGTTGGATGCGCGTGGGCATGGTCAGTGAACGGCGGTGACTTTGACACCGAACACTTCCTCGAACAACTCGGATTTCGTCGTCAGCGCCCAGCTTTCCAGCAGCAGATCGCCCCGCCCACGCAATCGCAGCACCAGCTTCGGCGGCCGGAACTCGATCTCGATCCGTTTGACCTTGCTGCCGTGCTCCTTGTCGAGTGCGTCGGCCAGGCGCAGCACCGCGGCGAGTTTGTCCACGATCAACCGGGCCTTGGGCGATAAGGCCCGGTACGGCTCGTGTTCGAGCGTCGGCGTGGATTTGCGGTGATACCGGGCGACGTTGGCCACGATGGTGCGTTGCCAATCGGTCAACCCCAGCAGCCGGGAATGGGCGATCAAATAATACGAATGCTTGTGATGGCCGGTCACGTCCACGTAGTTGCCGACTTCGTGCAGCAGCGCGGCGACTTCCAGCAGCAACCGGTGATCGTCGTCGAGTTTGTGGACACCGCGCGTGGCGTCGAAAAGTTCCATGGCAAACCGCGCAACCGCCTGACCGTGTTGTCGGTCAAACTCGTATTTATTGCCGAGTTGCAGGGCGGAGCCGATGACCTGATTGCGAAATTCTTGCGTCCGTTCGTGGTGCAAGCGGGCGAGCAGATCCACCAGCAAGCCGTCTTTGAGTCCGACGCGCGGGAGCAGGGCTGCTTTCGCGCCGGTCCATTGCAGTAGCCGGTGGAGGACGATCGCGGCCGGGATGATGACATCGGCCCGATCGGGGCGCAGGCCAAATTTCTTGATTCGTTCGGTAATCGGGACCGCCTGCATCTCTTGAATCAACTCGTGGAGTTCATCCAGTTTGATCAAATCATTCTCTTTGCCATACCGGCGACGGCGGAGGTCGCCGAGGGTTTCGAGGTTGCCGCCGGTCGCGATGCACATATCAATCGGCTGCCGGCCGATGTCCCGGCGCAGCCGCTTGCGCGTGGCGTCCACATACTCGCGGACGAGTTTGTTGAATTGCCGGGGCTGGCGGTCGCCCAATTCCCGGAGCAACCGCACCGCCCCCATCCGAAACGTGTCGGTCGCGGCGATCTGACCGTTCACGGCGAGCACGATTTCGACGCTGCCGCCGCCAATGTCAATCAACAACGCCCGGTGGCCTGTCAGATCCAGCTTACCGGCGACGGCGAGGTAAACGAGCCGAGCTTCTTCTTCGCCGGCAATGACGTTCAATTCGATGCCGGTCGCGTCGCGCACGCGCTTGATGACGGCTTGGCGGTTGCGGGCTTCCCGGAGCGCGCTGGTGGCGACGGCGTGGAAGCTTTCCACGTGATGCTCGCGCATCAGGTTGCGGAATTTGCGGAATGCCGTTACCGCGCGGTTCAGGGTCACGGGCGTGATGACGCCGGTGGCGAACACATCCGCGCCGAGGCGCACCGGCTCGCGAACGTTGCAGACGACGTGGGGGTGGTGGTTTTCGTCCACCGTGGCGATGGCAAGGCGGAGCGCGTTGCTGCCGGCGTCAATCGCCGCGATCATCCGACGAGTTGCCGGGCCGCCAGCGCCGCGCCGAGAATGCCGGCGTCGTCGCCGAGGCCGGAATCTTTGATGTTCACCCGTTGCGGGGTGGGGGCGATGACGTGGGCCCACGCGGATTTCGTGATGCGCGGCAGGAGCCGGTCGCCGAGCGCTTCGATGACGCCGCCACCGAGGATGACGGCTTGCGGGTTGAGGACGTTGATGAGATTGGCGGCGCCAATTCCGATATAATCCGCGGCGGCGTGCAACACTTCGCGGACGAGTTCGTCGCCGTCCCGGTAGGCAGTCGCGAGAATGCGGCTGCGGATGCGTTTCAGGTCGCCGTCGCAGAGTTGTTTGACGACCGACTTCCGGCCATCCTCGATTTCGTTGACGATGCGGCGGACGATGGCGCTGCGGCTGGCGACGGCTTCGAGGCAGCCGCGGTTGCCGCAGCCGCATTTGGGGCCATCGTCGGGGACGACGACCATGTGGCCGACTTCGCCGGCCATGCCGGTGCTGCCTTTGTACAACTCGCCGTTGATGACGATGCCGCCACCGAGGCCGGTGCCGACAAACATGCAGGCAAAATCTTTCAGCTTGCGGCCCGCGCCGAGCGCCGCGACGGCCATCGTGCCGGCTTGGACGTCGTTGACGACGGTGAC
This sequence comes from Verrucomicrobiia bacterium, assembly GCA_022072455.1. Taxonomy (GTDB): domain Bacteria; phylum Verrucomicrobiota; class Verrucomicrobiia; order Palsa-1439; family Palsa-1439; genus CAINDI01. The sequence continues at coordinate 7,473 of JAJVHY010000009.1, forward strand.
CGGGACATCGAGGTGTTTGCGCAGGAGGCGGGCGAGGGGCACGTCTTTCCAGTGGAGATTCGGCGCGACGCGGACAATTTCGCCTTTGGGGTCAATCGGTCCGGGAACACCAATGCCGAGCGCGGCGATTTCCGTGTGCGGGATGGCGGCGGCGGCGAGCGCTTCATGGACGCATTCTTCGACGCGGTTGATGACGGTGGCGGTGCCGAGTTCGGGTTTGGTGGCTTTTTTCTCGCGCGAGAGCAGTCGCCCGCGCTCATCGAAAACGGCGGCGAGGATTTTGGTGCCGCCGAGATCCACCCCGAGGATGTGGTGCCGCTTTTTCACCAGTTCTCCACGACCTTGGAAAGTTTCACGATCAGTTTGTCGAGCAGTTTAACATCGCGGCGGCGGCCTTTTTGCGGTTTCACGTCAAGGTCGTTCAACCAGCGGAGCATGCTGGTCATCTGTTGGAGTTGTTTGCGATCCGGCATGTCGTCTTCCTTGGCCTGACGAACCGCGGTTTCGAGCCGGGCTACTTCGGCTTGCAGGCCGGCAATATAGTTCTGGCCGATTTCCTTGGCGACGACGCGCAAGGCGTGGAGCGATTTAGTGAGTTCTTCCTGTGTGCGTTCAAATTTGGAGGGCTTCTTCATGGCGTGGGCATGTCAATGACTGCTTGGATTTTGGCGCGGAGTTCGTTGGCGATGGCGCGGGTGGTGCGATTGCCGTTGATGACTTCGAATCCATAGACTTCCTGCATGCGGCGGTATTCGGCGGAGATGAGGCGCTGGTATTTCATGAAGCTCTCAAACATATCGCGCGACAATCCAATGTCCATTCCGCTTTCCCAATAGTTGAGTGTGGCGTTTTTCTTGAAGTTGCGTTCGACAAGTTGCTGGGGGTTGACCCGCAGGTAAAACACCGCGTCCGGTACGAGTGCGATGGAGTAGAGCGACTTCACCCACTCCCGATCCGCGCCGCGCACGATGTCGCGCACCATGAGCGTGTAGATGTAGCGGTCCGCCACGACGATGAACCCGGCCCGCAAAGCCGGGATGATCTGGTTTTCAAGTTGGTCGGCGAAATCGGTCGCGTAAAACAGGCTGCGCGTGGTGTGACTGAGAATGTTGCCTTGCTGGGCCGCATCGAGCTCCTCGGCGACGAGAGTGCTCCGCTTGAGGCCGACGTTGACGGTCGCGTACCCGAGATTTTCGAGCCACGCGTTGAGCATTTCGATCTGTGTTGAGCGGCCGGAGCCATCCGCACCTTCGATTACGATGAGTTTGCCTTGGAGGCGCGACGTGTCGCAGCCCGGTAGCGGTGTGCCGAAGAACGTTTTGCTTTTGCGGGCAGCACTCATCGGCGGCCCCTCCAACGATAGGCCGGCAGGTCAATTTTTTGTTCGACCAGTTTGCGCACCATGAGTTGTTGTTTTTCCACCGGCAACATGCCGTTCATCACGACGAAATTTTCGGTTTCCACCATTTTTTTGTACTCCGCGTAAATCCGGCCCTGAAACAGCCGGAAGCTGTCGTATTCATTATCAGCCAGGTTCAAATCCATCCCGGCTTCGAAATACTTCAACTTGGGCCGCCCGCTGAGAATCCGGTCCAGCGACACCGTCAGCGGCGTGTCGAAGAAAAACGTGATATCCGGCACCGTCGCGAAGCTGTACACGTTGCGCACCCAGCGCGGATGACAACCGCGCGTGATGTCGCGCGCGAACGCGGTGTACATATACCGGTCGGCGAGCACGATGTAGCCAGCGCGCAACAACGGTAAAATCTGCCGTTCAAACCGGTCGGCGAAATCCGTCGCGTGCACCAGCGAAAATGTCGTCGGTGTGAGCAATTGGCGTTTCTTGCCTTTGCGGGTGGCTTCCTTCACGAGCACGGATGAATTCCATTCCGTGAAGAAAACTTTCAGGTCTTGCATTTCCATCCAGCGTTTCAGCAGATAAATCTGCGTGGACTTGCCGGAGCCGTCGAGACCTTCGACGGCGATCAGCCGACCGGGATAATTGTGGGTTTTACTCATGGGGCAATGCCAGTTTCACTTTCTTGGTCCAACTCCGTTCATCGCGCAGAAACTCCTCGAACCGATTGAATTGGGCGGCGTATTCCTCGCGAAAGAATGTTAGCACTCCGTCCCGCGCGCCGGCCAGCCCTTTATCGGTCTTCAACGTATCGAGCAAGACCTCCAAATCATGGCATGCACCGGTGCGGTCCTGTAATGTCTCGACCGCCCGAATGCGCGGCGCGGCGGCGGTCGCGAACACGGCCGCGGAAATTTCCAACGCATACCGGTAGCGTTTGGCAGCGAGACGGAATTTATGGAAGGCGGCGGCTGATGCTTGCCGGTGATATTTCCGGTAACGGCGGCGCAATTCGCGGCGCAGATCGTTGAGAGTGGCGGTGGCTTCTTTGAGCACGCGTTTGTCGTCGAGCGCCCGCGGTTTGAGGATGAGTTGCCGGATGCGCGCTTGAAAATGACTCGTCGCCAGCGTCTGCCGGAGTTCGCGGACCGCAGTCAGGTGTTGGTGCCGGTCCGCCAACCAACCAGCCACCAGCTTCCGCTGCACCGCGCCAGTCGCTGCCGGTAGCCGGCGCGCGGCTTTGCGAAGCAGGTGGATGTTGACGTCCACCGTCCGCACTTCGCCCAAGACGCCGGTCAGGCGGCGCAGTTGGCGTTGCACCTGTTTCAATTCGTTGGCCGGGTAGAGCATCGCAAAAAATCGCAGCCCCACGCGCAGCCGCCGCGTGGCGACTCGCATCTGGTGCAACGTCTCCGCGTCCAGATGGCCGGCCGCCGCGAACAACGCGGCCAGTTTCTCCAGCAAAAGCGCCTCGATGCGCGCCGGCAGCTGGGTCTTAGCGTTCTGTGTGCGAGTAGTCATGGTGACTAAACGGGCGGGGGCGCGCGAGTAATGATTGGATTCGCGCCAATAGTTCCGGTATCGCGAAAGGCTTCGTGACGTAATCGTCGGCGCCGTGACCGAATCCCCGCAATTTGTCTTCGGGTGTGCCCATGGCGGTGATCATCATGACCGGGATGTGTTGCGTGATCGGGCTGCTCTTCAACATCCGGCAGACCTGAAAACCATCCAACTTCGGCATCATCAAGTCGAGGAGAATCAAAGCCGGTTTGCGGGCGAACGCCTCATTCAACGCCGCGAGGCCATCTGCCGCCAGCACAGGTGCATACCCGCTGCGGCGCAGATGAAAGTCCAGCAATTGCGCGGCGTCAGACTCATCCTCCGCCACCACGATCAAGGGGCGCTCTTTCATGACGCCGTGACCAGTAGCGCGGATTGATCCTGCACGTCGAGCGCCACCGGCAACGGCTGCTGCCGGTCGCGCCAGCGCACGAGTTCGATGCGCCCATCAAAGTGTTCGACCAATGCCGTGCTGCTCTCGACCCAATCGCCGGTATTGTAGTACGTGATCCCGCGCAGCGGTTTGATTGCCGGCGTGTGAATGTGGCCGCAGACAATCCCGTCGGCGTGATGCAACTGCGCGTAATGCGCCACCGCTTCCTCGAAATGGCTGATGAAATTGACCGCGTTCTTCACCCGACTCTTCGCGAACGCGCTCAACGACCAATATTGCAGCCCGAGCCGGCTGCGCACGAGGTTCAATGGCCGATTCACCGCCAACAACATGCCGTACCCAATGTCGCCCAAGTACGCCAGCCACTGTGCGTGCGTGGTCACCGCATCAAACTCATGCCCGTGCATGATCAGCAACCGCCGGCCATCCCCGGTCGTGTACACATCCTGTTTTTTGATGACGATGTTGCCGAAAATGCCCAGAAAATTTCCGACAAACTCGTCATGGTTGCCGGGGATGAGGACCACGTCGGTGCCTTTTCGCGCTTTGCGGAGAATTTTCTGCACGACATCATTGTGCGTTTGCGGCCAGTAATGCTCCCGGCGCAGCCGCCAGAGATCAATGACATCGCCCACCAGATAGAGCCGGTCGCATTCGGTCTCGCGCAGAAACTCCAACAGCCCCAGCGCATCGCAACCACGCGTGCCAAGGTGCATGTCGGACAACCAGACAGTTCGGTACTTCATGATGCCGGGACAATGTGGGCAAACAGTTTCGGCCATGCGTCAATTGGGTGACGATTGTGTGAATCGCCCGGCTGTCAGGGCTTGCGCTGGAGAGCGGGTTTGGCATAGTCGCACGCCATATGAATCCAACCCCTGTTCTCGGCGCCTTGGCGGCCGCCGTTGCGGTCGCGGCTCCCGATGCCGCCCGCGATACCCTCAGTCCGGTTTATGATTGGGCGACGCTCCCGTACCGGTGGGAGGAGATCAGCGCGGGACAGTTGCCGGTGACGCCGGTGCATTGGAACCGGTCTGCCAAGAACCCGGTTGTCGGCGACGGCATGAATTCGCGGCCGGTCCGAGTGGATGAACACACCCTGCGGATTTACTTCGGCTCGCGCACCCGGCCCGGCCTCTATTCTTTTGAAGTGGACGACCGGCAACCCGAAAAACTCCAGACGCCGCCGGTCGGTCCATTTCTCAAACCCGGCCCCGCCGGAACTTACGATGATGATTTGCTCCTCGCTCCCGAGCCGGTGCGGCTGTCGCCCACGCATCTGCGGATGTATTACTCGGCCAAAAAGAAAGGTGGGTTCTTTGCCAAAACCTGGACGCTGGCTGTGGCCGACAGTCACGACAACGGAGTGACCTGGACGAAGTTTGCCGGCAACCCGATCTTGGAGCCGACGGATGAACTCTGGGAGTCGGGGGCCGTCGGCTTCTGTTCGGTCGAGAAAACAGCGACCGCTTGGAAGATGTGGTACCTGGGCACCGACCAGAATGCCGACGCGCTCAAGCAAGTCGGCTACGCCACGTCGCTCGATGGATTGAAATGGACGCGCCACGCCGGCAATCCGATCATCCCGGTCAACCCGCGCGTGAAATGGGAAGCCAAGGCGATTGCGGTGCCCCGCGTCATTCGCGACGACCGGCTCTACAAAGTCTGGTATTGCAGCTATCCCCAAAACGACACCTACGCCATTGGGCAGGCCGAATCGTTCGATGGCATCCGGTGGTTCCGGAGTCCGCACAACCCGGTCATGAAAGGCGACGGCACCGGCTTTGATTCCGCGATGACGGCGTATCCCGGCGTGATCCGCGTCGGCGACCGGTATCTGATGTGGTACTCCGGCAACTCGTACGGCTCCGCCGGCATTGGATTCGCCACGGCGGAGGCGCCACGCGGAACGTGGTCCTACCGGACTGGTGCGACTGAGATTCCTGACAACACCTGGAGCGAATGGCGTGCGCTCACCACGCCCGAACCACCCCGGCAAGGTTACATCCAGTTCGCCGTGACTAGTTCCGAAACCGGCGGGCAAACCACCGGCCGAACCGGCCCGTAGTCTCCAGCTTGTCGAGAAGCTGGTTCAAATCGGCTTGTCGGGCAGTGTCAGTGGGCACTTTGTCGTGGAACGGAATCGCCGCGCGCTGACTTAGCCACAAACCCAAATTGCGCGGCTCCGTCGGATCGTGAATCGTCTTCAGAATCGTGACCGGCTTGCCGGTGACCGGCGCCACGAGTGTGTACCACCGGTCGCCGTCGCTGTCGGTCGTCTCGGTTAATTCCAGCGCGCGCGTCTCGGCGAGTTCGGTGACTTCCGTGCCATACCGGCGTTGGTGGACGAGCCGGCCGCGCTCGATGCGCCATTCCTTCCGGCCCCGGTACATCCACAGCGATTGCCGGATCAACCACAACGCCAGCGCGCCCACCATGGCCGTCAAACCCCACAACGTTGGCTCGCGCAAACTGCCCCGAATCAACAGCAGGACAATGCTCCAAACCACGCCGGTAATCACCGCCACGACATGCGCCTGCTGGCGGCGCGTGCGCGGGTCTGGTGTTGCCACCACGCCTCCGCGCAATTCTGTGATTTCACGCCAGCCCACCGGCAAGATGCCGGTAGTGGCGCGGTCATCGGGCATTTGCAGTGCCACGCGGAGTCGCTCGACGGCGGTTGTCCGCTCGGCCGGTGTCCCAAGGTCGGTTAACGGGATGGATTGGTTGCCGACTTGTGCGAACAGGGCTGAGTTGGCGCGTTGCTGATAAATCTGCCGGATCTCGGCGCGCGCCAATTGCCGGCGAGTGACAAAGGGGCCGAGACGGCGGGTCAAATGCAGTCCATCGGGTCGGATGTCTATCCGGTCTTCCGCCCATAGTGACCGGAGCAATTCACGGATGGCGGCGACTCCGCCAATCGTCCAAAACGTCAGCCAGATCAACAAGAAACCGCCCACCGCCAGCGCCGGGCCGATGTCGAGTGGTTGATCTTTGCCCGGGGGCGGATTGCCGGAGAGCAGGGCGTAGAGGCCGGCGATCAAGATGGATAACGCGAACGCTTCGCCGATCACCCAGCCGCATAACCAAACCAGAAGAAAGGCTGCGCTACAATACCGCCCAAACCCTTGTGGCCGGAAACAGAGTGTGTTGGATGACCCGTTGGTCATGGCGGCAATTCTAGCGTGCCGGCGGCTGGGAAAACACGGAGAAAATCAGCGCCCGCCGAAATACCGGCGCTGGAAGTAGAGGGCGACATTGACCAGGCCGATCAAGGCCGGCACTTCCACCAACGGACCGACCACCGCGGCAAACGCCACGCCGGATTGGATGCCGAATACCGCAATCGCAACGGCGATGGCCAACTCGAAATTGTTACCGGCGGCGGTGAATGCCAGCGTCGCCGAGCGGCTGTAATCCGCGCCGAGTTTCTTCGCCATAAAGAAGCTGACGAGAAACATCACGGCAAAATAGATCACCAACGGCAGCGCGATGCGGCCGACGTCGAGCGGTATTTTCACGATGGCTTCGCCCTTGAAACTGAACATCGCCACGATAGTGAAGAGTAACGCGATGAGAGTGACCGGCGCAATGCGGGGGATGAATTTCTGCTCATACCAATCGCGGCCTTTGACCGGCAACAAGATCGCCCGGGTCAGCATTCCGCCAAAGAACGGGATGCCGAGATATACCATCACGCTCTTGAAAATCTGGCCGATGGTCACTTCCACCACGCTGCCGGCCAAGCCAAAGCACGTCGGCAACACGGTGATGAAAATCCAGGCGTACAGGCCGAAGAACAGAATTTGAAATACGCTATTGAGGGCGACCAAGCCGGCGGCGTATTCGCTATTGCCTTTGGCGAGTTCATTCCAGACCAACACCATCGCGATGCAGCGGGCGATGCCGACCAGAATCAAGCCGGTCATGTACTCGGAGTGGTGATGCAGAAACACGATCGCCAACACGAACATCAGCACCGGCCCGATGATCCAGTTTTGCACGAGCGACAGGCCGAGAATTTTCCAGTTGCTGAACACCTTGCCCATCTGCTCGTACTTCACCTTCGCCAACGGCGGATACATCATCAGAATCAGGCCGATGGCGATGGGAATGTTGGTCGTGCCGACATCGAACCGACTGATGAAGTCTGGTGTACCCGGTACAAAATGCCCCAGCGCGACGCCGAGTCCCATCGCGAGGAAAATCCACAACGTCAGATACCGGTCGAGGAAGGAAAGCTTTTTGGAAATGTGTTCGCTCATATATCTCCTGTAGCCGCAGGCTTTAGTCTGCGTAACTTGATCACTGCGCGCACCCGTAAAGGGTGCGGCTACAACGTTAACAGCACAAAATGGGTTTCAGTTTCTTGTCGCGCTCGATGTCGCGTTGCAGAAAATCAATCTCTTGAAAACACCCGCGCACACAGCGAATCAAGGCGGCGTGCACGGGATTGGCCGGCTCCGCCAACGAATACATGATCATCTTGCCGTGCCGTTCTTCCACGACCAACCCACTCCGGCGGAGATAGGCCAGATGCCGGGATATCTTCGGTTGCGGCACGCGCAGGATGCCCTGAAACTCACAAACGCAATGCGGACGTTGGGCCAGCAGGTTCAATAACCGCAGCCGCGTCGAGTCGGCAAACGCTTTGAAGAGTTGATCGGGTTTATCCACAGCACTTCTTCTCCGCGACCGGCTTGCGCGCTTGAACTTCCAGGCTGGTGATGTAATCCGTCGCCTTCGCCCCCGCCGGTAAGTGGGTGAGGATCTGTTGATAGAGCGGGTCATTCCAATCGGTCATACCGGCCACGTAGTCCGGCTTGGGCTTCAACACGATGTCCACCAACCCCGCCGCCCGCGCCATCCGTTCCGTCTCCGACACGAGCACCGCGCCGGCAACGCAACCGATGAGCGCCTCCACCATACCGACGACCGCTTCCGGCAGCGGTTTCAACAACGCCAAATCCGACACGGCGACGCGGCCGCCCGGTTTGAGGACGCGGGCCATTTCGCGCCAGACCTGCGGTTTGTCAGGTGACAGGTTGATCACGCAATTGGAAATGATGACATCCACGCTCGCGTCGGCTACCGGCAAATGTTCAATCTCGCCGAGTCGAAACTCCACGTTGTCCAAGCCGGTATTCTCGCGATACACCGCCGCGTTCCGCCGGGCTTTCGCGAGCATCTCCGCCGTCATGTCCACCCCGATCGCGCGTCCGGTCGCGCCCAGCTTGCGCCCGGCGATGAAGACGTCAAACCCGCCACCAGCGCCGAGATCCAACACCACTTCGCCCGATTGCAGCGCGGCGATGGCCGTCGGATTCCCACAGGACAAACCCATGTTCGCGCCTTCGGGCAATACCGCCAGATCGTCGGACGAATAGCCGATGTGACGCACCAATTCTTCCGCCGCCGCCGGCGACGACCCACAGCAGGAGACGCCACTGCCGCAACACCCGCTGTCGGTCACGGCGATCTTGCCATAGCCTTCCCGGACTTTCTGGCGCACGGATTCCTTTTCGAGATGTTGGGGGGATGTTGTCATTGTTTTGTTCCTTTACTTGGATGATTTCAGAAAGTTCTCCACCCACCCGCGAATCTCATCGCGAACCCGGCGAAACACCACGAGCTTTTCGGCGTCCGAGCCGGTCGCCTGTGCGGGATCGTCAAAACTCTGGTGGATCGTCCGCTTGGCGCCGGCAAAGACGGGGCAGGACTCGCGGGCGTTGTCGCAAACAGTCACAAGCACATCGAGTTTCTGGCCGGCAAATTCAGCAATGGACTTTGACCGGTGCTGCGAAATATCCACGCCGGCCTCGGCCATCACCTGGATCGCCAGCGGATGCACAGAGCCGGACGGTTTCGCGCCCGCGCTGAGCGATTCATACCGGTCGCCGCCGAGGTGCCGGAGCCAGCCTTCGCCCATGTGACTACGGCACGAGTTGCCGGTGCAGAGGAAGAGAACCCGTTTCATGCTGACTAACATATTCGTTTATGCGAATATGTCAAGCGGGGTGTTGTATTAAATCGGCTGACTTGAGATCGGCGGAGCGCGATAGGTGGCAATCTCGCGACCTGCTTGTGGGAGACAGACTGGCAGTCGTGGGGCGGAGTTTTGCCAAACTGTCGGCGGCTAGCGCCTTGTTCGGGTGGTCGCTGATCGCTGGAATTTACTCAGGACTAATTCGATACACCACGCGCTGTCATGGTTGGCACTCTGCGTGCAATTGGTTATTTGGCCAAGTGGCCAACGCTATGAACAAAGACCGATTAATCAAGCTGACGATTCAGGCGCGGGTGTTGAAAGCGGTGGCACATCCCAGTCGCCTCTGCATTGTCGAAGAGTTGTCGAAGCGCGAGCGGTGCGTGTGCGAACTCACGGAGATGATCGGCGCTGACATGTCCACGGTGTCGAAACATCTGACGGTCTTGAAACAGGCTGGGATTGTCGCGGATGAGAAGCGCGGGGCAATGGTGTTCTACCGGCTGCGTGTGCCGTGCTTGGGGAAACTGTTTGAGTCGGTGGAGTCGGTGCTGGAATGCAGCGCGCGCGAATTGATGGAGGCCGCGAAGTGAGCTGGGGCTGGTTGCCATGAACTGGCGCAAGGAATGGAAACCGTTGGCACTGATTGTCGGACTGTTTCTGGCCTGCTTTTACCTGCCGGTGGGCAATCTGCGCTTCGACAACGCGATCACGGAGGCGTTCGAGTTGGTGAAGTGGTACGCGCGCGAGCACGTCATCCTGTGTTTGATTCCGGCATTCTTCATTGCCGGGGCGATTGGCGTTTTCGTCAGCCAGGCGTCGGTGATGAAATATCTCGGCGCAAAGGCGAACAAGGCGCTCGCTTACGCCGTGGCGTCGGTGTCGGGGACAATCCTCGCGGTGTGTTCGTGCACGGTGTTGCCGTTGTTTGCGGGGATTTACCGGATGGGCGCGGGGCTGGGGCCGGCAACGGCGTTCCTCTACTCAGGCCCGGCGATCAACGTGCTGGCAATCACGATGACGGCTCGCGTGTTGGGATTGAAGCTGGGCGTGGCGCGGGCGGTTGGAGCGGTGGTGTTCAGCGTGGTGATCGGTTTGTTGATGCATTTTATTTTCCGCAAAGAAGAACTGGCCAAAGCTGCGGCGGCTGCAGAAATGCCGGAGCCGGAAGTGAAGCGACCGCTCTGGCAGAACATCATCTACTTCGCCGCGATGATCGGCGTTCTGGTCTTTGCCAACTGGGGCAAGCCAGCGGAGGCGAGCGGGCTGTGGCATTTCATCTGGTTGGCCAAGTGGCCGATCACCTTTGTGTTTGCGGTCGTGCTGGCGGTCGTGCTGGTGCTGTGGTTCGGGATGAAGTGGTGGCAGATGCTTGTCGTGGCGATTCCGGTCGCGGTGTTGGCTGTCGTATTGCCCGGTGCGCCGATGATTCCGTTCGTGGTCGCGGTGATCGGGCTGTCGGTTTTCACGAGCACGAATAAGGGCGAGACCGGCGAATGGTTTTCGTCCACGTGGACGTTTGCCAAACAGATCACGCCGTTGCTGTTGTTCGGCGTGCTCGCGGCAGGTTTCTTTCTGGGCCGACCGGGTCACGAAGGCGTGATTCCGTCGGAATGGGTTACGCAGGCGGTGGGCGGCAATTCGTTGCGGGCCAACCTGCTGGCGTCGGTGGTTGGGGCGTTCATGTACTTCGCGACGTTGACCGAAGTGCCGATTCTGCAAGGACTGATCGGCAGCGGCATGGGGCAAGGCCCGGCACTGGCGCTGTTGCTGGCGGGCCCGGCGTTGTCGCTGCAAAGCATGTTGGTGTTGCGCACCATCATGGGCATAAAGAAAACCGTCGTGTACGTGCTGTTGGTGGTGGTGATGGCCACGATTACCGGCCTGATCTATGGAGCATTTCTGTAAAACCAAATCAAAGGAGAAACCACAAGATGAAGATCCAAATCCTCGGCACGGGTTGTGCAAAGTGCCAGAAGTTGACCGAGAACACCGAAGCCGCCGCCAAAGAACTCGGGCTGCAATATGAGTTGGAGAAAGTCAAAGAGATCGCGCAGATCATGGCGTTCGGTGTGATGATGACGCCGGCCTTGGTGGTGGACGGCCAGGTCAAGGTGTCCGGTAAAGTGCCATCAGTGGAAGAAATCAAAAGGCTGCTCGCATGAATACGCCCACGAAAATCGCCATCCTCCTCGTTGTTGCTGGCCTTGTCGCGGGGGCGGTTCTTCTCAAGGAAGATAAACCCACACCAACGCCGGCCACCGCCGCCGCGGTTACCCCGCAAAAACTGCCCAAGCTCCTCGACCTGGGTGCGACCAAGTGTGTTCCCTGCAAAAAAATGGCGCCCATCCTCGAAGAGCTAAAGACAACCTACGCCGGCAAGCTGGAGGTCGAGTTCATTGACGTGTGGCAGAATCCCGCCGCCGGCAAGCAATACGCAATCCAGTTGATACCCACGCAGATTTTCTATGATGCCGCCGGCAAAGAGCTGTTTCGGCATGAGGGGTTCCTTGGCCGGGAAGACATCCTCGCCAAATGGAAAGAACTGGGTGTGAACCTTTGAGATGGAACAGCTCTTTACCAACCTGAGCCACGCCGTCGAAGGCACACCGGCGCTCGCGCTTGGGGCGGCCATTGTCTGGGGCGTCCTGAGCATCGTGCTGAGTCCCTGTCATCTGGCCAGCATTCCACTCATCGTCGGTTTCATCAGCGAACAGGGCCAGGTCACGGTGCGCCGGGCGTTTTGGACAGCGACATTGTTTTCGGTCGGCATCCTGATCACCATTGCCGGCATCGGCGCGCTTACGGCGGCGGCAGGGCGGATGCTCGGTGATGTGGGGCGGTATGGGAATTATTTCGTGGCCGGTATCTTTATATTGGTCGGGCTGCATTTGCTCGGCGTGATTCCGCTGCCGTGGTCGGGCCCCGGCCAGGTGAACATGAAACGGCGCGGCCTGCTGGCGGCGTTGATCCTCGGACTGGTCTTTGGCATCGCCCTCGGCCCATGCACGTTCGCCTACATGGCCCCGATGCTGGCGGTGACATTCAAAATGGCGAAGACCGCGCCGTTCTACGGCGCGTCGCTGCTGTTGGCCTACGGCGTTGGGCACTGCGCAGTCATCGTGCTGGCGGGCACGTTCACCGAAGTCGTCCAGCGGTTTCTGAACTGGAACGAACAATCCAAAGGTGTCGCCATCGTCAAGATCGTCTGCGGTGTGCTGGTGATTCTGGGTGGTGTCTGGCTGATCTACACGGCACCCTGATCACCCAGTCAAATGAGAACCCACTGCCCGGCCGCTGCCGCCAGCAGCACGACCAGCCACGGCGGCGTTTTCCACCAGTGCAACAAACCAAACGCCGCCACAGCAAATGCCGCGTCCCGCGCGTTCAACACGCCGGCAATCCACACGGGATTGTAGAGCGCGGCCAGCAGAATGCCGACCACTGCCGCATTCGCGCCGCGCAACGCCGCTTGCGCCCACATTTTCGCGCGCAATTGCCGCCAGAACGGCAACGCCCCGGCAATCAACAGCCAAGCGGGAAGAAAGATTGCCAGCAGACACCACGCGCCACCCAACCACGGCCGCATCCCGAGTGGGATGGTTGTTCCGAGATAACCGGCAAAGGTGAACAGCGGCCCCGGCACCGCCTGCGCCGCGCCATAGCCGGCCAGAAACACGTCGTCACTGACCCAACCGGTCGGGACAACCTCCGCACGCAACAACGGTAAGATCACATGTCCACCGCCGAACACCAGCGAGCCGGCCCTGTAAAAACTGTCGAATACCGCCAGCGGTTTCGAGCCGGTGGCGGTCGCGAGAACCGGCAACAGCGCCAGCAACGCGAAGAAGACTGCGAGAATTGCGCCGGCAACCAAATGGTGTCGCCAATCGGCGCGCCCGGCAGCCGCGGTGCCAGTCACGCTCTTCCGGTACAACCCCCAGCCGGCAACGCCGCCGGCCAAGATCACGCCGACTTGCACCAGCGCATGCGGAAAAAACGACAGTAGCGCGGCAGCGATGCCGGCGATGGTCAATCGTTGCCGGTCGGGGCAAAGATTCCGGCCCATGCCCCACACGGCTTGCGCGACCACCGCCACCGCCGCGAGTTTGAGTCCGTGCAACCAGCCCGCGCGCTGCAGATCACCCAACGCCGCGACGCCGTACCCAAACAAAATCATCGCGATGGCCGACGGCAGCGTGAAACAGAGTGAGGCCAGAATTCCACCGAACCAACCGGCGCGCAGCGATCCCAACGCAAAAACCGTCTGACTGCTCGCCGGCCCCGGCAAGAACTGACACAATGCCACGAGGTCGCTGTAGTCGGTATCGGGCAGCCAACGCCGCCGCTCGACGAACTCCGCGCGTAGATAGCCCAGGTGCGCGACCGGTCCGCCGAATGAAATCAGGCCCAGTTTGAGGAACGCACTGGCCACTTCGAGTAACCGGTGGGCTTGCGAGCCCAGTGGTCGGTGAACGGTTTTTGCGTGCGGAGCGGAGTCAGTATTCATATGCGTTGTGACTGGTTGACGACCAGAAAGCATCGGAAGCGAGGTAGCGCACCGCGATGATTGCTAGATTGAACACCGGAACTGCGTCGAAGCGGTTGACGGTTATTGGCGGCCCGGTTTCTGCGATGGCAACGTCCTGGGGAATCACTGTGCGATTCCATTTCACTGGGACGATTTTCCTTTCACGCCAAACCACAAGGCATCTAGCGACCAGCCACCAGCGCCGACAATGAGCAGAAAGACCAACCCTAGCCACATCGAGAAATCAGTGCGCGCTTCGTGCATCATGCTGAGAAAACCGTAGCGCGGCAGTTTCGCTAGTGTGAACGTCCAGAATCCGTGACCAAGCCACATCGGAATTTTCGTCGAGACGATGGCCACCGAAATGTTGATGAGCAACGGAATCGCCGCCAACCGCGTGAGCAATCCGATGATTACGAGTGTGCCACAAATCGTTTCCACGCCGCCGACAAACGGACCGAGTACTTCCGGCGCGGGAATGCCGATCTTGGCGAATCGCCCAGCGCCAAGCTCTGCCGGGTAGATGAACTTCTGGATGCCCTCGAAGAAAAACACCACGCCAACCATCAGCCTGATAAGCAGGACTGCCGGTGGCGCTTTGGTTTCCGATAACTTGAGGAGAATGCTCATAGCGGAAGTTTCATGGTCTCTTATCCAACGGTCTGCGACCGACCAGTCCGTAGTGGAACGGCGGCAAGTCAACGTGCGACAGGATTAACTCGAATCCCGCAGACACTAGCCAGTCTCGACATTGTTCCGGTCGCGGGCGGATGCTGAGGTCTGGTCCGCGCGGAGTGCAGGCATCATAGTTCCAGTGGATCACAGCAACTTTACCGCCCGACCGGACAACGCGAAATGCCTCCTGCAGCAGGCTGATCGGGTTCTCGGCGTGCAGGATATTGAACAACATGGCATAGCCGACCGAATTGTCCGGCAGTCCTGTTCCCTCCGCCACAAAGTCGCGCAAGCGTGTCTGCACATTGCGTGCTCCAGTGGCTTCGGCTTTGCGTTGCGTCTCTGCGATCATCGCCGGCTCGAGGTCCAGCGCGTACACCGTGCCGGTAGTCCGTGCGGCTGCGGCGACAGTGAATGTTCCGTAGCCGCACCCGATCTCGACCACATCGGCGCGCGGGTCGTCACAGCTGAGTTTGTCGAGGATGCCGGGCGCGTCGAAAAACGTCGCCCACAACTGTTCGTCCGGCATCCCGCTGTCGCGGACTTTCATGACGCAATCCGTGCGCCTGATTCCTCTGCGAAACGCCGGGCGTCCACCCGTTCCTGTTCCGTCAGCAGCGAATCGCGGACGCGGTTGAACAACGGGTTGACGCGCGCATCGAACCAGCGGAACAGCGCCGATTGTTCCTTGAGCGCGTTCTTGCGAAACCGCAGACAACCGTGACAAAACGGCGAGCGCGTCGGGTAATTCCCCGGATGGATCCGGTAAACCAACGCGAACAATCGCACCCCCGTCGCCAGCACCTCCCGAAACG
Organism: Verrucomicrobiia bacterium; assembly: GCA_022072455.1. Lineage (GTDB taxonomy): Bacteria > Verrucomicrobiota > Verrucomicrobiia > Palsa-1439 > Palsa-1439 > CAINDI01. Next base: position 22,791 of record JAJVHY010000009.1, read on the forward strand.
CGCGAAACCACCAAGCGCGTTGGTAGCAGAGTTGTTCCAACCGGATCGTGCAGACCCGGCAGACCAAGTTGCTGGGATTACTTGTCGGTAACGACTTCGTCATACAATTCCTTCACCTGTGCGCGAATGTACTCCAGCACCTGCCGCCCCCGCAGAGTCAGCCGGTAGTCCTTGCGGGCGCGTGGGCCGCCTGCAGGATCGGACTTGCCCTTCAACCACCCGCGCTCCTCCATGCGCGCCAACAGGGGATAGAGCGTCCCGGGGCTGATCGAATAGCCGTGCCGGCGCAACTCATTCAGAATCCACTGGCCGCAGATCGGTTCTTCGCCGGCATGATGCAGGATGTGCACCTTCCAAAAACCCAACAGGATTTCGCGTTCGATGTCTTTCATAAGTTATTACGATAACCGATGTCGTAAATCGTAATAATGGCAGCTCCCCTGAATGTCAAGAGTGACATTAGTTCGCCACAGTTGGCGCGAAACTTAACCTGGGTTCACTGGCCGAATCATCAAGCCCACTTTGAGACGGATGAACGAGTACAGAGGGGTTACCCCGGCAGGCGAATCGTAAACCGGCACCCGCCCAACGGGCTAGTCGCCAGTTCGACCGTGCCGCGATGGAGGCGGACAACATCCGCGACAATCGCCAGTCCCAACCCCGTGCCTTCCGGTAAATCACGGCCCGTCTTTTGAAACGGCCGGAACATTTCCGCCCGTTGATTTTCAGGAATACCGGGGCCGGAATCTTCGACTATCAGCGTCACCCAACCATCCTGCGGCGTGGTCAGGTTGATCGCAATCACGCCCGCCGCAGGGGTGAACCGCAGGGCGTTGTCCAATAGATTGGCTAGGGCTTCCTGCAATAAATTCGTAAGCCCGCGTATTAGCACAGGTTCGGTTGGCAGGGTGAGTCGCAACTCAATCGGTTTCGTTTCGCAGACCGGCTGCGCGTCGGCGGCCACCTCGCGCACCAAGTCGTTGAGCGTGACCGGCGCGAACTGATGGCGGAGATCATCGTGCGCCAGCCGGGCGAGAGTCAGTAGTTGGTTTACTGTGTGCGTGAGCCGGTGGACGTCTTCGAGCATGCCGCCAATCACCGCGCGGTACTCGCCGGGCGGACGGTCCTGCTGCAAACACGTCTCACCGGTCGTGCGTAACGCGGCGAGCGGATTGCGCAATTGGTGCGCGGCGTCGTAGCTGAACCGTTCCAACCGCGCCAACGCCTCGTCATAGCGGTCAAACGCGGAATTGAGCGTGCGCGCGAGCCGGCCAATCTCGTCGTCCGCGACTTCCGGTTGAATCCGTTGCTCCAGCTTGCCGGCGCAGATTTCCTCGGCGGGCACCACGATTTTCTGAAGGGGTTGCACCAGTTGCCGGGAAATCCACCACGCGCCCACCAACGCCACCGGAAACAAGACCACGATCAATCCGCCCAGCACCAGCGCCTCCTCGAACTCTTCCGCTTGCAAGCCGGGATGCTCGCGGGCTTCGTGGGCATTGAACACCATCATGACTGTCAGCACCGACACGAAGATGATGACCGTGTGCAACGCCAGCCACTTGAAAAATTTGACGCGCAGCGAGCCTCTCACCGTCGTTCCTCCAGCACAAAGCCGACCCCGCGAACCGTGTGTAGCAGCGACCCGGCACGGCCTTTGTCTATTTTGTCGCGGAGCCGGGAAATGTGGACATCAATCACGTTGTCCATCGAGGTGAACCGCGACCGCACCTGCCACACTTCGCGCGCCAACATTTCGCGCGACACCGTCTGACCCCGGTGTTCCAACAGGTACCGCAACAGGTCAAACTCCCGCGGCGTCAACTCAATCGCCTCCGCGCCGCGTTGCACGGTGCGCGTTCGCAAATCCAGCGTCAGATCCGCCAGCGTCTGTTGCACTGGCTGCGCGCCGGTGCTCCGCCGCAACAACGCCTGAATTCGCGCCAGCAATTCCCCGAACGCATACGGTTTCACGAGGTAGTCATCGGCGCCCGCGTCGAGGCCGACAATCCGTTCCTCCACCCGACCGCGCGCCGTGGTGATAAGCACCGGTACCGCGGGTTGTGTGCGGCGCAATTCGGCCAGCAACTTCAACCCATCGTCATCCGGCAACCCGAGATCGAGGAGTACCAATTGGAGGTCCGGTTGCGCCAGCAGCGACCGCGCGAGTCGCCCCGTCCCGGCGTGGTTGACCGTGAAGCCGGCCTCCCGCAGTCCCCGGGTCAGACTCCTGGCCAGCGCGGCATCGTCTTCGACGACGAGTATGCTCATCGGCTGTTTTCCTACCACCCAGCGCCGGCAAACACCACCGGCAAATCCTTAACAAATCTTCAGATGGAATCAGTTGAGTGCCGCCCCCGGTGTGTCGATAGTGCGCACCATGAAATTGAAAATCGTTTTCGCGCTGCTGGCGGTGTCCAGCCTCAGCCACGCCGAACAAGTGTTGCCGGCGGAAGCGGCGATTACCTTTGCCGGAAAATCCACGTTGCATGACTTTACCGGTCAGGTGACTGCGGCCCCGTTCAACATTCAAATCTCGGAAAATCCCACCAACCACCTCCGCGAATGCGCCGCGACCGTGGCGGTCACCGTCACGAATATGTCCACCGCCAAGCCCGCGCGGGACCGCAAAATGTTCGCCATGTTCAACGCGCCGACGCACCCGCTTATCCGCGCCGTCGTCGAACACCTGCCGGTCCCGACCGGGCGACTCCAGCGGGCCACGGTGCGATTGACCATTGCCGGGAAGGAGCAAACTGTCGCGGCGCTTGTCGAAGACTGGCAGGAAACCAATGGACAGATTACCTTTCGCCTGACTTGCGATGTCTCACTGAAAGAATTCGGACTGGAAGCCCCCTCGGTCATCGGGCTGATCCGAGTTGCCGACAAAGTCCACGTCGATTGTGCCGTCAAAACGCGCGGAGGAAGCTGAACCCATGAGCGCCTACATCCACCACATCGAAACCCTCGTCCCCGAAACATTCTGCCGGCAGGATTACATCCGCGACCGGATGATGGAGTGGTCCGGCAATCCCCGCACCGCCCGGTACATCCGCGCCGTGTACGACCGGTCGGGAATCGCGAAACGCCACAGCGTGTTGCCGGATTTTCAACGCGGTGTGCCGACAGAGCTTTTTCACGACGACGCGCTCGAACCATCCACCGCCGAGCGGAACCGCTGTTACATCCGGTACGCGCGGGAGTTGTCGGTTGAAATCGCCCGCCGCGCTTTGAGTGGATTTTCTCCGGCCGATGTGACGCATGTCGTCACCGCCTCCTGTACCGGCTTCTACAATCCCGGTATGGACTACGACATCGTCGTCGGTCTTGGTCTGCCGCCGACGGTCGAACGCTACAATCTCGGTTTCATGGGCTGTTACGCGGCGATGCCGGCGTTGCGGATGGCGGAGCAGTTTTGCCGGGCCAACCCGCGCGCGGTCGTCCTCGTCGTCTGCCTCGAACTCTGTACGCTGCATTTTCAACTGCGCGACAATCCCGACAACATCCTCGCGAACGCGCTGTTCGCCGACGGCGTGGCGGCGGCGGTTGTCAGCGCCCGAGCACCGGCCGGTCACGCGCCGGTGTTGCGGCTTGGTGAATTTCTCCCGGCACTGGCCACGGAAGGCGGCGGCGACATGGCATGGGAAGTCGGCAATACCGGCTTCAACATCGTCCTGTCCAGCTACGTCCCCGACATCATCGCCGGCAGCATCGGGCCGATTGTGGACAACATCCTCGCCCGGCGTGGCCGGCAACGCGGGGAGATTGACCGGTGGGCGATTCATCCCGGCGGCAAGTCCATCCTCGACAAACTTGAACGCTGCCTGCTGCTCGAACCGAGTCAACTGCAACAGTCCCGCGACGTGCTCCGCGATTTCGGCAACATGAGCAGCGCGACGATTCTGTTCGTGTTGCGGCGGATACTCGACACGCTGACGCCCGGTCATGCCGAACAGATTTGCGCGATGGCGTTTGGGCCGGGGTTGACGATTGAGACGGCGTTGTTGGAAGCCGTCCCGGCGGCGAAGCCGGAACCAGTCCTCGTCGAGGTCTAGCGTGTACACTCGCGCGCAACGTGCCGTCGCGCTCGCGTACGGGATTGTCTGTCACGGACTCTACGTCGTGGCGGTTGGCTTGATGGGCTACAGTTTCTACAACGGGCTCACACCCGGCCACGGTCATCTGCCGGGGGTGTGGGGTGTGGCCGGCAATACGATGTTGCTTCTGCAATTTCCCATCCTCCACTCGTGGTTGCTGACGAACCGGGGGCGCGCGCTCGTGGCGCGGTTGGCGCCGCTCAAACTGGGACGTGATTTGGCAACGACCACGTTCGCGATCATCGCGGCGCTGCAACTGATTGCAGTGTTCTTTTGGTGGACGCCCTCCGGTCACGTGTGGTGGAAGGTCGGCCAGTGGATGGTGATCCCCGCCACAGGCGCGTGGCTGTTCTTGGTGAAATCCATTTTTGACTCAGACATGCGCCTGCAGACCGGCTTCCTCGGTTGGGGAAGTGTGGTGCGCAATCGCCGGCCCGACTTCAAACCGTTCTCCACCCGTGGGGTCTACCGGTACACGCGCCAGCCGATCTATTTGTCGTTCGCGTTGATCCTGTGGACGAGCGCGGTGTGGACGCCGGACCAATTGACATTGGCAATTTTGTGGACAGGATATTGCGTCGTGGGCGCGGCATTGAAAGAACGAAGATTTTTGGCGTGGTTCGGCGAGGCGTACCGGAACTACCAGCAGCGCGTGCCGTTTTTCCTCCCGGGCCGGCCACGCGCGGCGGCTGCGCCGGCAACTGACTGTGATGTCTTGATCGTCGGCGCGGGGCCGGTCGGATTGTTGCTGGCGAATCTATTGGGCAAGGCCGGCGTGCGCACAATCGTCGTCGAGCGTCGCACCGCGCCACCCAGCCAATCCATGGCCATCGGCATCACGCCGCCGTCGTTGGAGATTCTGGAGAAACTCGGGCTGGCGGATGAGTTCGTGCAACGCGGCGTCCGCATCCACACCGCGCACGTCACCGAGAATGGCCGGTATCTCGGGCATGTGGATTTTTCGCGGATTCAGGCGGCGCATCAGTTCATCCTCTCGCTCCCGCAGGTGGAGACGGTGGGATTACTCTGGAACAACCTCCGCCGGTACGACTGCGTGCAACTGTGGCCGGCCACGGAATGCACCGCGTTGGAACAACACGCGACGCACGTTGAAGTCCAGTTGAATGACCGGCGTATTTCCAGCCGGTATGTCGTGGGTTGTGACGGTCATCGGAGTCGCATCCGCGAACTGGCCGGGATTCCAGTGCAGGTGAAGACGTACCGGCCCCGGTTTTTGATGGCTGATTTTGCGGATGAATCCGGGTTGGGTGCCGAGGCGCATTTGTTTTTCACGGCGCGCGGGTCGGTGGAGTCTTTTCCTCTGCCGGGGGGCCGGCGGCGGTGGATTGCGATGATCACCGACCGGGTTGTGGCGGACGCGGACCGGTATTTGGTCGAGCAAGTGCGCCGGTTGACGGGATATGATTTACGGGGCGCGGCGCAATACTCGCAGAGCGCGTTTCAACCGCAACGGTTGTTGGCGCGGCGGTTTTACCGGGGGCGCGTGGTGTTGTGTGGCGACGCGGCGCATGTGATGAGCCCGATCGGCGGCCAGGGGATGAACACCGGGTTTGCGGACGCGGAGTTGCTCGCGAACGTGTTGACGGGCTCGGCGGATTTCCGGTTGTACGAGACGGCGCGCCGGCGGGCGTTCTTGGTGGCGGCCGGGCGGGCGGCGCGCGGGATGTGGTTGGGGACGCGGCGCGGCGCGGTGTTGTCTGAATTACGCGCGCGGTTCATTCGCGATTATCTCTTCCGCGGGGAAGTGCGCGACCGGGTGGCGGCCTATTTTGCGATGTTGACGATTCCACTGAATCCGGTGGCGCGCCGATGACGGTCTCATTTGAACGCCGCGCGGAACTGCCGGAGTTGATGGATTTGCCGGACTGCGATGAGTCGCGGTTGTTGCGAACGGTCCAGCAATTCCGCTGGATCAATGGCCTCGCCGCGCGGTATCGCACGAGCCTCCGCCGGTATGTGCTCGACGACATGCGCCCGGGCCGGGCGTACCGGTTGGTGGATGTGGGGGCGGGCGGCTGCGAGATAGCGGTGTGGTTGTTGCGCGCGGCGGCGCGGCGCGGATTGCGATTGACGGTGACGGCGATTGACAGCGATCCCCGCATCGTTCGATTCGCGCGAAGCCGGTATGGCACGGTGGCGGGATTGGAGATTCGGGAGATGAATGCGTTCGACCTCCCAGAGTTGGGGCGACCGGATTATTTGTTCTCCAATCACGTGTTGCACCACTTGCCGGATGCGAAGGTGGTGGAGCTGCTGCAGTTGGCCGGCAAGGTGACGCGGCGCGCGGCGGTGTTCAGCGATTTGGAGCGCAGCCCACTCTCGTATTGGGGATATTCTGGGTTGGCGACGGTGTTCTTGCACCGGAGTTTTGCCCGGTATGACGGGAGGTTGTCGGTGCGAAAAGGTTTTCGGGCCGGTGAATTGCGAGCCTTCCTCCAGCGGGCCGGCCACCAAGGACACGTGGAGAAATTATTTCCCGGCCGGTTGGTGATGGTGGTGCAGCCCAACTAACTGGAGAACCCGATCCCCAGCAGGTCGAGGGTTCGCAACAAGAGGCCGGGCTTGTTACCGGCGTCAACCCGGCGGAGCGAACGAGTGATGATATTGACGGCCCAGGAGCGGATTGGTTCGGGCGGGTAGGGCAGGGGTGAGTGGCGGACGATGGCGAGATCAAGGAGCGGGCTGGGTTTGCCCAGCACTTGATGGGCGAGGATCTGCCCGGCCAGATGAGAATTCGCGACGCCGAGACCGGTGTAGCCCAAGCCGTAGTGAATTCGTCCGCCCGCCAGCGTGCCGAAGAACGGCGTGAGCCGGGTGGTCGAGGCAATCGGTCCGCCCCAAGCGTAGGGGAATTTCAGGTCGGCGAGTTGGGGAAAATGCCGGGAGAAACTGGCGCGCAACGCGGTGTAATGCGTTTCGGAATGATCACAATTTTCGGCGACGCGATTTGGCGGGTAGTACCGGGCTTCGCTGGTGCCCCAGAGAATGCGGTTGTCGGCGGTGAGCCGGTAGTAGTTGAAGAAGGTGCGGCCGTCCACGACGGCTTGTCGGTTGCGCCAACCGATGGCGGCGTGTTGCGCGGGGGTGAGCGGTTCGCTGACGAGGACGTAATCGTAGAGCGGGATATACCGGCGGAGCAGCCGGGGGGCAAGGTGATGCGAGTAGGCGTTGGTGGCGAGGATGACTTTGTCGGCAGAAACAGTGCCGGTCGCGGTTGTGACGCGGACCGGTGAGCGAGTCGCTTGCAGTGCCGTGACCGGTGTTCGTTCGTAAATTTGGACGCCTTGTTCCGTCGCGATGTCGCGGAGATGATCCACGATCTTGATGGGGTTGACGATACCCCACGTCGGATCAATCGCACCGCCGAGGTAGAGCGGGCTGTTTAATTCGGCGCGAGTCTCTTCGGCAGAGAGCACGCGCGCGCCGGTAATGCCGATTTGCGTGGCGGCGGCTACGTTTTCGCGGGCGTCATCCACTTGCGCAGGCGTGAGCGCGACGAAAAGTTGGCCGGTACGGGTGTAATCGCAGTCGCGATTGTGTTGCCGGAAGAAACCGCCGATGTCGTCGAGGTTTTGGAGGCCGACGGCCGCCATGCGCCGGGCTTCCTCGATCCCAAAGTGCGCGATGGCCTTTTGGTGGGAGTGGTCGAGGCAGCCGCTGACTTGGCCGGCATTGCGTCCGCTGCCGCCGTAGCCGAGGACGGCTTGTTCGAGGAGGATGATGCGGGCGTCGGGTGCGAGTTCTTTCAGCCGCACCGCCGTCCAAAGTCCGGTAAAACCGCCGCCGATGATGGCGATGTCGGCGCAAAGTTCACCGGGCAAGGTGACGGCATCGCGATGTGGCCGGGTGGCCAGCCAATAGGAGGCTTGTTCAATGGGGCGCACGGGAGCAGTGTAACATAGCCGGGATGGAGTGAGGGGCGACGAAAGAACATTTTGTTGGCTACAACTTTCACCCAATGACGCAAAGCGGGGAATTGCAGGGCACGAATCCCCGTCGTTTGGGGTTCGCGCCGTCGAGGAAGACATGCCATCACTCGCGGCGGACAGCCTAAACGACAGGCATGCCCACCCTACAAATCCGGCGGCAGTATCAAACGCAGCTCGAATTCTTGAGTGTCAGGACGTTCAAGTTGGCAAATCTGGATGGCCACGATATAGTTTGGCCATGACAACGCTGGCGTTGAAAGAAATGAGTCTGGCTGAGAAGCTCGCCGCGATGGAAGCCTTGTGGGAGGACTTATCGCGCACACCCGAAGCCGTCGAATCTCCCGCTTGGCACAAGGAAGTGCTTGAGCAGCGGCAGAACCGGGTCGCCGAAGGCAAGGCCGGATATACCTCGTGGGAATCGGCCAAGGCTGACATTCGCCGCGAAGTTTCGTGAGAATCGAGATTCACGACGACGCCCGGCATGATCTGATTGCCGGCTTCCACTTCTACGAGAAACAAGAAGCCGGGCTTGGCACCTACTTCCTCGACTACCTGTTCTCCGATATTGATTCGCTGCAACTGTATGCTGGGATTCACGCAATCGTGTTCAACCAGCACCGCTGCCTGTCCAAGCGTTTTCCATTTGCCGTCTACTACACCGTGATTGGCGACACTGTTCACATCAACGCTGTGCTGGATTGCCGACGGAATCCGACTTGGATCAAACAGCGGCTGACGTAAAAGACGCTGACCCCACGAAGCTCGTGGGGGGTAGTGATGTCATAGGACCCCGGTAGTGCCCCGGTAACGCAGCTACAACGAAGCCTAGAATGTCTGCGAGTGAAAAAAGCATCTCGTCTCGACATTCACCCGCGCATACTTCAAACTCCGCACAACCACGAGAGGGGAGACAATGGATATCACGTTCAAATGTGACAAGTGCGAGCAACCTCTAACGATAGATGAAACGGGGGCTGGTTCGACTATTGATTGCCCGCAGTGTAGTGCTTCCATTGTGGTGCCAAACAAGCTGAGTACAACGCTCAGTGAAAAGCCTCGGAAGGAAGGTGAAAACGCGGTTATGAATCTACCGGCTCAGTCATCGCCGACGGTAATGCCAGCTCCTCAGCTTGTGAAATCGCCAGTTCTAACCGAAGAGCCGAAAACAAAGTATTCGGCACTTAGTGTAGGTTCCGGTTTGCTGCGAGTGGGAGCGTTGCTTACAATAGTCTCTTCTCTTTACTACATGTTCGGCGACGAATCTCCCGCCAATTACGTCGTTATGGGCACCCCTGAGAAAGTCGCATTTTTCGCTAAGATTCACACTGGGTTGTTGGGTGTAGGGGCTGGTTTGGCAATGTGGGTTGTCGGCGAAGTCAGCAATGTGTTTATTGACATTGAAGCAAACACCCGCGCCACTCGGCTACTGCATGAAAAACAAAACCGTTCTTAGATTGTCGTGCTCCACGGGGGCACATCTTCGGCGTGTTCCCCATAGGGTGAGGCTTTTCGTGAAGAGTGCCTGGAGCGGCCGTATCAAGTTTTTATGAACTGGTGGATTTTCAAGTGTAACGCGAAATCCCCTTCCTATGCAGCCGTATCCGGCGATTGGCGGGAGGGTTTTTTCAAATTTGCCAAGACGCACCGGTGGGGCAGCACTGAGCATGGACAGATGGGGAGCCAGTTCTTGAAGTTGAATGCGGATGACAACATCATTGCTTATCAAACCGACACGAATGAACTCGTAGGTCTCGCCAGAGTTGTCGAGTTGAAGTCCCGAGGCGAATACAAGGACGTTCGCCTCCACCCGCTTGAAACTTTTCAACCTGGGCTGAGGGTTCGAGAATTGAAGAAACAGCATAAGGGTATTGCGTCCATCTATGCCTTCAAAAAAACCGGAGTAATCGGGTCGCTTTACAAAATCTCGTCTTCTGAGGGCAGGCTTTTATTGAAAGCAGCGCAATCCGCTCAGTCGAAGAGTGTTCCTTCTCAGAAGCAACCGACTACTCCGGTGGTGACTCTAACGATTACAGAACCTCCAAAGGTCGGGCCATCCCTAAAGAAGTCGAAGAAGAAGTATGGGGTCAAAAAGGGAGGGGGCGGCATAGGCTCGCACGACGAGCAGAACAGAGAATTAGGTTTAGAGGGTGAGAAACTAGCCTTCGCATGGGAGAAATATCGTCTGCGTAAAGCGGGTCGGGCAGACCTTGCGAGGCGCGTTCAGTGGGTTTCACAAACGGAAGGTGACGGTCTCGGATATGACATCAAATCGTTTGAAACAACCGGGAAGGTACGGTTCATCGAGGTCAAGACAACGAACTCAGGTAAGAAGACCCCGTTTTTCATTTCACGGAGGGAAGTGGAGTTCGCGAGCGAGCAGAAAAAACATTTCTTCCTTTACCGGATGTTTGATTTCTCAACCTCGCCGAAGATGTATGTGCAAAATGGCGCATTAAATGAATGGTGCCGTTTAACGCCAACTCAATTTCTTGCCGGGTTCTGATTCCCGTCGTCCATTGCCACTTCCTGATTCCCGGCAATAACACTGGATGGAGCGGTTGTATAGGAGAAAGCTTTTCGTGGCCGTCACACCGCGCTGGCATGAACTTCTCCGTCGTGAACGGTGACCGTCATGGGCCGGCAACATATTTCACAGTCGATGACAAACTCCGCGTCGGGCTCGCTGGAGTCGAGAGCGATTTCAAACGTTTCGCCGCAGTGCGGACATTCAATGGCGGCGAAGGATTGCATGGCGATTCTCCCAGCTGTTTCAGTGTAGCAGCGGCTCTGTGAGCCGCTCAGTTCGTAAAAATCAACGACGGCGCGCTTCGCAGAAGCGCGGCTACACCGCTCGCAGTGGTTGTAATCAAAACTTGTGGGCCCGGTAGGTTTCCTGGAGCGATTCTTCGAGCATTTCCAGGAAACGATCAAGCTGCGCTTGGGGGATGACCAGCGGCGGTTCGATGCGCAATACTCTCGCGTTGATGTAGGTGCCGCTGATGAGGATTTGCCGGGCGAAGAGGGACTTGGCGACTTCGTAGCCGAGTTCGTCGTTGGTGAATTCCATGCCGAGCATCAGACCTTTGCCGCGGCAGAGCTTGAGGACTTTTGGATATTTCTTCGCGAGGTCGTTGATGTTTTTGAGGAGGTAATCGCCCTTCTTCGCGGCTTGAGCCGGGAGGTCTTCGTCGAGGAGGACGTTGATGGTGGCGATGGCGGCGGCGCAGCAGACGGGGTTGCCGCCGAAAGTAGTCGTGTGGAGGAAGGGATTCTCGATGTATTTTTCCCATGTCTTCGGGGTGCCGACAGTCGCACCGATGGGCATGACGCCGCCGCCGAAACCTTTACCGAGCGCCATGAGGTCGGGGACGACGCCATCGTATTCGCAGTAGAACATCTTGCCGGTGCGTCCCATGCCGCATTGGATTTCGTCGAACACGAGCATGGCGCCGTATTTGTCGCAGAGCTCGCGCGCGGCGGCGAGGTAGCCGGGCGGGGCGACGTTGATGCCGCCTTCGCCTTGGATCGGTTCGATGACGACGGCGGCCACGCGGTCGCCACTGAAATCGCAACTGGCCATGATCATCTTGAGGGCGTCCACGTCGCCGAACGGGACGTGCGTCCAATTGAGCAAGGGGAGGAACGGTTCGCGGAAGATGGCTTTGGAGGTGCCGCCAAGCGAGCCCATGCTTTTACCGTGGAAGCCGCCAAGGCAGCCGATGAATTTGTGGCGGCCGGTAGTGGCGACGGCCATTTTGAGGCAGCCTTCGATGGATTCGGTCCCACTGTTGGTGAGGAAGGCGAATTGGAGGTCGCCCGGCGTGATAAGCGCGACTAGGTGGGCGAGGTAGGTGCGGAGAGGGTCAATCAATTCCTGCGAGTGGATGCCTTGCCGGTTGAGTTGGTCGAGGACGGCTTTGAGGACTTTTGGGTGCCGGTGGCCGGTGACGTAGATTCCGAAACCACCGAGCATATCGATGAATTCTTTGCCGTTGATGTCTTTGAAGCAGGCGCCTTCGTCGCTCCATTCGACGGCGGTGTAGTCGGTCGAGACGGATTTCCGGTATTGGAGGAAACCTTCGTTGACATGGTTAGCCCAGTACTGGACGGAGTCTTTGATGACGCGTTGGCGTTCTTCTGGTGTCAGGGTCTTTTTGCTGATGAGGTCGAGGACGTAGGCGGATTCGCGCTTCGCGGCGGCGAGGTCTTGGGACATGTCGCTCCTGGTTATTTCGATTTAATGCTGGTCCAGAGTTCGTCGTACCAACCGGTCTTCGAGCCGAGGTCTTTGATGAATTCCATGTTCTGACGTTGTGCTGCAGTGGGATAGATGGCCGGGTTTTTCAGGTCGGCCGGGTTGATGAACTCTTTGGCGGCGGCGTTGGGGGTGGCGTATTGGTTGAAGTTGGCGAGTTGCGCGCCGATTTTGGCGTCGAGGATGTAGTTGACGAATTTTTCGGCCATATCGCGGTTGGGCGCTTTGGCGGGGATGGCGAGGTTGTCGAGCCAGATCTCGGTCCCTTCGCGCGGGGCGAAGAAGTAGGTGTTGGCGTCTTCCTTCATTCCGCGAACAGCGTCGCCATTGTAAACCATGCCCACCCGGCAGACCTTGGCGAGCACCTTGTTTTTGACGCCCACGCCACCCTCGAAGCCGAGCGAGCGCTTTTTGGCCTCGATCAGGAGATCGCGAGCTTCTTTGAGTTCTTTTTTGTCAGTGGTGTTCAAGCTGTAGCCTTTGTACTTGAGCGCCGCGGCGATGGCTCCACGAGCGTCGTCAATCATCAGGAACGAGCCGATGGATTTCTTGGGGTCGAAGATCAGCCCCCAGGTCTCGTCAATGGTCTCGCCGGGTTTGGTCCGGACATACAGGCCGATCGTGCCCCATTGATAGGGCGCGGTGAACTTGTTGCCGGGATCGTACTCGCGGCTGGCGAATTGCGGGTCGAGATTCTTGAGGTTCGGAATGTTTTCCTTGCGGAACGGCGCCAGCAGTTTGTTTTTCAGCAGGGCCGGGATGATGTAATCGGACGGGACCACAATGTCGTAAAGCGAGGTGCCGCCCCCTTGGAGTTTGGCCATCATGCTCTCGTTGTCCTCGTACAGGTCAACCGTCACATCGCAGTCGAACTCCTTGGAGAATTGCTCAATGATCTTCGGATCAATGTACTCGCTCCAGATGTACACGTTGAGTTTGTTCTTGGCGGCCCAGACAGAGCCGGTGAGTGTCAATGCAACCACGATGACGGCGAGACGTTTTAACATGATCAACCTCCTGATGGTTTGGCGGGACGTTGCAGCAACGTCACGCCGAGCGTTCCGATGACGGACGCCAACACGATCAACGTGGACAGCGCGTTGATGTCCGGTGTGATGCCGCGTTTGACCGACGAGTAAATGAGAATCGGCAAGGTCGTCGCTCCCGGTCCTGTTGTGAAGAAGCTAACCACAAAATCGTCGAGACTCAATGTAAAAGCCAACATCGCTCCGGCCAGTACACCCGGCAGCATCAACGGGAACGTCACGTGCCAAAATGTCTGCCATGAACTTGCGCCCAGATCATGCGCCGCTTCCTCGATAGCCGGATCCATGCCGGCCAAGCGTGAGCGCACCACAATCGCGACAAACGGAATCTGAAACGTGATGTGCGCGATGATCATTGTCGTCATCCCGAGTTCAAACAGCCCGAGCCAATCGCGCACCATCGCGTAAAAGGACAGCATCGCCACCGCCATGACAATATCCGGAATAACGACCGGGATGTACATCAGGAGCGAGAACAGTTTCTTGCCGGGAAACCAATACCGGCTCAAGCCGTAGCCCAGCATTGTTCCGAGTGCCGTCGCCAAGATGGTGCTCGCAAAGGCCAGAATGCCCGTGTTGATGGCTGCACTCCACTTATCGTTGCGGGGCTGGAGAAGGATTTCGCTGATCTTGTTAAATAGCGTCCGCAACTCCAACTGCTTGATGTGCTCGCGGTACTCGACTACCTTCAGTTCGGACGCAATGGAATATGCCGGCCGCAATAATTGCTGATACCACTCCGTCGTAAACCCCGTCCACGGCCCGCCATGTTTCGCGACGTTGAACGAAAACACGATCACCACCACGATCGGTGCATACATGAACACGTACAAAAATCCCGATACCAACCACAGCGGGAACGAGGGGCGTCTCATATGATTTCCCCGCCTTTCTCGCCGGCATAACGCGCATAAAACCATAAACTCGCCAACACCACGCCCATCCCCAGAAACGCAATGGCCGATCCAAACGGCCAATCCCGGCTGGGGCCGAATTGCTGTTGAATCGCGTTGCCGAGCATCACCGTCTTCGCCCCGCCCAACAAATCCGGGATCACAAATTGTCCCATGGCCGGGATCAACACCAGAATCACTCCCGCCACCAAGCCCGGCATCACCTGCGGCAAAATCGCGTGCCAGAAAACCCGCTTCCCATCCGCTCCCAAATCGCTCGCCGCCTCCGCAATGCTCCAGTCAATTTTCTCCACCGACGAATACAACGGCAAGACAATGAACGGCAGATAGTCGCACACCATGCCGATGTAGATCGCGAATGCACTCGGATATAACGGTGTGCCCGGCTCGATCAATCCGACCAACGCCACGGCGCGCGTTATCCAGCTTTCCGGTGCAAGCAGGATCTGCCACGCGTAGGTGCGAATCAGCAGATTCGTCCAAAACGGAATCAGCACCAACGTCAACGCCAGATTCTTATACCGCCCCGGCAAGGCGGCGATGAAAAACGCCAGCGGCAACGCTGCCAGCATGCACAGCAACGCCGTCCCCGCCCCGAGCACGATGCTCCGCAAAATGATTTGCGGGTACAACAGGTCGTAACCGAAGAACCCCCAGCCAGCAAACCGGGTGTAGTTCCCGAATGTCAGCGGCAGTTCATACCCGCCCGCTTCCCCGCGCGTCAAAAAACTGATGACCCCGACCCCGACCAACGGCAGCAACAGAAACACCGTCACCCACAAAATGCTCGGCCCGCTGGTCAGCGCTGACCGGAGCAATTGCCCCCGCGCGCTGAGTTGCTCGCCAAACCGGACTTCGCCTTGATGCCGATTGGCCATCAGTCGTTGCGCCTCGCCCTTGGTCTATCGGGGTGAGAGTTATATGCGTGGCTTTTCAAAACTAATCATCCAACACCAACAGCCCTGCCGCCGGCAGATGCACGACGGCGTCTTGGCCGATATCGAACCCTTGGTGCCCGACTTTCACATTCATCGCTTCGGCGGACAACGGCTGCTCGCCGGCTTTGAGGACATAGTGCGTTTCCGAACCGATGTAGATGACTTCGACCACCTTCACCTTGATTCGGTTCTCGCCGGCCGACTCCCCGGGAGCGCACAACGCCACTTTCTCCGGGCGGATCGCCAACGTGAATTTGTTGCGGTCCGGGATGCTGCCTTCCACGCGCAACTCGCCCACCGTTGTCTGCACGACCGCGCCGGTCGGGGTGCGCTGCCGGACCGTCGCCTCAAGCAGATTGCACGACCCAAGAAATGTGCTGACATACCGGGTGCGCGGGTTTTCGTAGAGTGCTTCGGCTTCGCCCATTTGCTCGATCTTGCCGGCGCGCATCACGGCGATCCGGTCGCTCATCACCAACGCCTCCTCTTGGTCATGGGTCACGTAGACAAACGTGATCCCAAGTCGGCGTTGGAGGGCGAGCAGTTCAATCTGCAATTCCTTGCGGAGTTTCAGATCGAGTGCGCCGAGCGGTTCATCGAGCAGGAGCACGCTCGGCTCGTTGACGATGGCACGGGCAAGGGCGACGCGTTGTTTCTGGCCGCCGGAGAGTTGGGCCGGTTTCCGGTCGGCCAGTTTCGCGATTTGGACCATGTCCATGACCCGCTTGACCCGTTCCTCAATTTCCGGTTTGGCAACTTTCTTCATCTGCAGGCCGAACGCGATGTTGCCGCGCACGGTCAGGTGCGGAAAAAGCGCGTAGGATTGAAAGACGGTGTTGACGGGGCGTTTGTGCGCCGGAATCTCGCGGGCGTCGGTGCCGTCGATACGGATGACCCCCTCATCTGGGATGTCGAGGCCGCCGATGCAGCGGAGCAGGGTGGTCTTACCGCAGCCTGAGGGGCCGAGCAGTGAAAAAAATTCACCTTTGCGAATACTGACGCTGACGTGATCCAAGGCGAACACGTCGCCGAATTGCCGGACGAGGTTTTCCACTTCAATTGCGGGGGTCTGAATCGCCATCATACACTCCAGCCAGAACTGTGGGTCGCACGGAAGATACCAAAAGCCCCCCGCGGTGCGATAAAAATTTTCCCGGACAATCTTGACGCTCCCGAATCAGTGCGGCTAGAAGAAGCCGCATGATTGAGTATACCATTGATGAAGGGCAGGGATTAATTCTGGTACGGGTCAGTGGTACCAATACTTGTGCGGATTTGGAGAAGCATATTGCCGAGGTTTACCGCGATCCCCGCTACAAGCCCTCGCTCAAGACCCTCACCTTTCTGGATGACGGGATCAGCGGGCCGATCATGAGCGAACTGCCTGAAGTGAAGCGCGTCATGGAACTGGCCGCCCAAGCCCCCAATGCCCTCAAGAAGTGGGCGGTGGTCATCGTGTCGGATTACAAGCGCCTACTCGTGGAGTTTATGTTGAAGGGGGCACAGTTAAAGCCTTTGGAAGTGCGTTTTTTCAAGGATGAACCAGCCGCCCGCGCATGGCTTTTCCATTGACTGCCGGGCGTGATTCGTTACTCTCGCCCAACCTCGTTTGTGCATCAGGAGTGAATTACCATGGCGAAGCTATCATTAAATGACCTGAAAGATTTCCGCGGCAAAACCGTGTTCTGCCGGGTGGACTACAACGTGCCGCTCGATGAAGCCGGCAAGATTACCGACGATAAACGCATCAAGGCGACTATCCCGACACTCGATTACCTCGTCCAAGGCGGCGCAAAAATCGTGCTCGGCTCCCACCTCGGTCGTCCGAAAGGCAAACGCGACCCGAAACAATCCTTGCGTCCCTGTGCCGCCAAACTCGCAGAACTGACCGGCGGCACGGTGAATTTCGCGGATGATTGCATCGGCGACAAAGTCGAACAGATGATCGCCGGGATGCAACCCGGTCAGATTCTCCTTCTCGAAAACCTCCGGTTCTACGCTGAAGAAGAGAAAAACGATGCCGGCTTCGCCACGAAACTCGCGAAGGGGATGGACATCTACGTCAACGACGCGTTCGGCACCGCGCATCGCGCGCATGCCTCGACCGCAGCGGTGGCGGAACTCGTCAAGAAACGCGGCGGCAAGGCGGCGGCCGGTTTCCTGATGGAAAAGGAATTGAAATACCTCGGTGGTGTCATCTCCAATCCCACGCGTCCACTCCTCTGCATCCTCGGCGGCGCAAAAGTTTCCGACAAGATCAAGGTCATCGAAAACCTGTTGAACATCGCCGACGTGATTCTCATCGGTGGCGCGATGGCGTACACGTTCCGCAAGGCGCAGGGTTACAGCGTCGGCAAGTCGTTGTGCGAACACGACAAGATCGACCTCGCCAAATCGCTCCTCGAAAAAGCCAAAGGCAAGAAGTTCTTCCTGCCAGAAGATCAACTTCAGACCACTGAATTCAAAGCCGGCGCCCCGACCCGCAACACCGACGGCCCGAGCATCGAGGACGGTTGGGAAGGCGTAGACATCGGCGCCGCAACGATCGAGACCTACAAAAAAGAAATCGCCAAAGCCAAGACCATCGTCTGGAACGGCCCAATGGGCGTGTTCGAGATCCCGGACTTCGCCAAAGGCACATTCGAAATCGCCAAAGCCGTCGCACAAGCCACGAAGAACGGCGCGACCACTGTCATCGGCGGTGGCGACAGCGCGAAAGCTGTGAAAGCGGCCGGTCTCGCGAAAGAAATGAGTTTCATGAGCACCGGCGGCGGCGCGTCATTGGAATTCCTCGAAGGCAAACCACTTCCCGGCGTCGCGGCACTCAGCGACAAATAAAGGACACACACCATGAATCCCAATCGCAAACCCATCATCGCCGGCAACTGGAAGATGTACAAAACATCCGCCGAAGGCGTCGCGCTCGTCAACGCCCTCAAGGCCGAGGTCGCCGGCATCACGAAAGCCGAAATCGTTGTGTGCCCGACCGCTATTTCCTTGCCGGCCATCAATGCCGCCATTGCCGGCTCGAATATCCAGCTCGGTTCACAGAACGTTCACTGGGAAAAAGAAGGCGCGTTTACCGGCGAGATTGCCCCGGCCATGCTCAAAGAGCACGGCGTTCGGTACACCATCGTCGGCCACAGCGAACGCCGGCAGTTCTTCGGCGAGACCGATGCCGGCGTGAACAAGCGCGCGAAGGCCGCTTTGGCCAACGGTTTGCGTCCGATCGTCTGCGTCGGCGAAATGCTCGCCGAACGCGAAGCCGGCAAGACCGAAGCGGTTGTGGCCGGTCAGGTGCGCGGCAGCCTTGCCGGATTCAGTAAAGATGATATTCTCGCCACCGTCATCGCCTATGAACCGGTTTGGGCTATTGGCACCGGCAAGACGGCGTCCCCGGCGCAAGCGCAGGAAGTGCATGCCTTGATTCGGCGGTTGTTGACCGAACTGTTCGGTGCGGATGTCGCCGGTAAGGTGCGGATTCAGTACGGCGGCAGTGTGAAGCCAGATAACGCGAAGGAATTGCTCGGCCAACCGGATATTGATGGCGCGTTGGTGGGGGGGGCGAGTTTGAAGGCCGCGGATTTTGCGGCGATTGTGAAAGCAGCAGCGTAACGAAGGAAGAAACGAATGACTATTCTGATTTGGTTGCTGACAGCGGTGCATATCATTGTGGCGCTGTTGTTGGTGGTGTTGGTGTTGATGCAGAAGTCGCAAGACCAAGGCGTCGGCGCAGCATTCGGTGGCGGGATGACGGAGTCGGTCTTCGGCGCCGGCACGACCACCGCACTCGTGCGGATGACGATCTGGTGTGCGGCAATCATGCTGGGCTCGACGTTGATTCTGGCGGTCTTGCATTCCCGGCGAGGCGGGAGTGAGTCGTTGATTGATAAGACGTTGAAAAATGCGCCCACCGCCGCGGCGCCGGCAAGCGGTATGCCCAACTTGGCGATTCCACAAACCGCGCCGGTCGAAACGCCCGCGCCACCTGCGGAGACCCCAGCCGATCCTGCGAAGTGAATTTGCGTTTTGCGAGCGCCGCATCGCTGCTGGCTGCGTTTCTCTGGCTGGCGGGTGTGGCATCGGCGGAATCAATTCTGCATGGGGTGGGCGGTGACTTCAAAGGGTTCGATCCCGTGGACTCGGGCGATGTTGAGTCCGCCGACCAAATCAGCCGGGTCTATGAGGGGTTGGTGGAATATCATTACCTCGACCGGCCTTATCATGTGATTCCGCGGTTGGCGGCGGCGTTGCCGGAGATCGCCCCGGATGGGTTGACGTACACATTTCGGATTCGGCGGGGCGTTCGGTTTCCGGATGATCCTTGTTTCCCGGGTGGCAAGGGACGCGAGTTGACGGCCCAGGATTTTGTGGACTCCTTCCAGCGCGTATTGGATCCGCGTCTGCAGTCACAGGGCGATTGGATTTTCGTCAACCACGTGCGCGGGGCGAAAGCTTGGGTGGAACACCTCAATCAAAATCCGAGTGCCACAACTAATGCGCCAGTCTTCGACGGTTTCATCGCCACGGACCGCTACACCTTGGAAATCCGGTTGGCGCAACCGTATCCGCAACTCCTGTGGGTGTTGACGATGCCGTATGCGTTTGTGGTGCCGCGCGAAGCGGTGGAGTATTACGGGAAAGATTTCCGGAATCATCCGGTCGGCACTGGACCGTATCGGCTGGTGAAATGGCGGCGCAATTACCGGATCGAGTTTGAGCGAAATCCGTTTTTCAGTGGCCAAACGTATCCGACGAGTGGTGAAGCCGGTGATCGCGAGGCCGGTTTGTTGGCCGATGCCGGTCGCCCGTTGCCGTTGCTCGACCGGATCATCGAATACGACATCCGCGAGTTTTACACGACGTGGCAAATGTTCCTAGGCGGGCAGTTATTCAGTTCCGGCGTGAACAAGGACTATTTTGAGAAGGTGATTACCCCGGAATTGGGACTAACCCCGGCGTTGACGGCGCGGGGCATCCAACTCATCAAGGCCCCCAGTCTGTCCACTTATTATATTGGGTTCAACATGCTTGACCCCGTGGTTGGGCAATCCACCGACCCCGCGGTGAATGATCGTCATCGCAAATTACGGCAAGCCTTCGCGGCGGCGATTGATGTGAAGAAATACTGCGAAGTGTTGACGAATAATCGCAACACACCCGCCAACTCGTTGTTACCACCCGGCGTGGCCGGCTACACGGACGCGCCGTATCCGTACGCGTTTAACCGCGAACGTGCCAAGCAATTACTGGCCGAAGCCGGTTACCCTGCCGGCAAAGATGCCAAAGGCAATCCGTTGCGCTTGACGATGATCATGCCGGGCGCTGGCAGTACCGACGCGCGGCAGGCGGCGGATTTCTACGTCGAGCAACTTCGGGCCATCGGCGTGGAGTTGGAAGTGCAACAACTGACGTTCGCCGAATATCTGCGCCGGCAACACGAGGGGGAAACGCAGACATTTTTTGCGGGCTGGGTCATTGATTACCCCGATGCACAGAATTTTCTGCAACTGTTTTACGGTCCCAACAAATGCCCGGGGGTGAACTCCAGCAATTATCAGAATCCCGAGTTTGACCGGTTGTACGAGAAGATCGTATCCATGAACGACTCACCGGAACGCACGGCCATCTACGAACAGATGGTACAGTTGGTGATCGCCGATACGCCGTGGGCGTTGATGACGTATCCGCTCGGCTATGGATTGTTCCAGCCGTGGTTCAAGAATTACAAGCACCATGCTTTTCCGTACGCGAACTGGAAATACTACAACGTGTCGCCACACTAACGACTCATGAGCGCCTATATCATCCGCCGGTTGCTCTC
Organism: Verrucomicrobiia bacterium; assembly: GCA_022072455.1. Classification (GTDB taxonomy): domain Bacteria; phylum Verrucomicrobiota; class Verrucomicrobiia; order Palsa-1439; family Palsa-1439; genus CAINDI01. Next base: position 43,815 of record JAJVHY010000009.1, read on the forward strand.
CGTCATTCCGATTACGATCGGGGTGTTGCTGATCACATTTTTTCTCTTTCGCGTGATTGGCGGCAACCCGGCCTATCGCATCGCCGGCAAGAACGCCACGCCCGAACGCATCGCACAAATCAGCAAGGAACGTGGGTACGACAAGCCGTATTTTCTGAATCTCCAGAACTTCCCCCGCGAAGTGTTTGACGCGCAATTTCCCCGACTATTGAGCAGCTTGGTGCGGTTTGACTTCGGCATCTCCGCCAGCACCAAACAGCCGGTCAGCCGCATGTTGCGCGAGGGGTTTCTGCCCTCCCTCTGCCTGACGGTACCGTTGTTCGTGATTGATCTCGTATTGGCTGTCGCATTGGCGTTGTTGGCGGCGTATTACCGGGACACGTGGATTGACCGGTGTCTGGTCGTGCTGTCGGTGCTGGGGATGAGCATCAGTTCCCTCGTTTACATCATGGTGGCGCAATACTGGTTGGCCAGCGAATGGCGGTTGTTTCCAGTCTGGGGTTTTGAAGGTCCTCAATATCTCGTTTTGCCGGTCTTGATCGGCGTCGTGGCCGGGGTTGGTGGTAGCGTGCGGTTTTACCGGACCATCATGCTCGATGAGATGTACCAGGAATACGTCCGCACCGCGCGCGCCAAAGGTTTGGGCGGACGGACGATTCTCTTCCGGCACGTCCTGCGCAACGCGTTGATTCCGATCATGACCAACGTAATCGTTGCCATTCCGTTCCTCTATACCGGCTCGTTGTTGCTGGAGAATTTCTTTGGCATTCCTGGTCTTGGCCGCATGACCGTGATCGCGGTGTTCAATGGCGACGAGGAAGTGTTGTTCGCCACCACCTTCATCGGCGCCATCCTGTTCGTACTCGCCAATCTCGCCACCGACATCGCCTACACGTGGGCGGACCCGAGGATTCGTCTGCGATGAATGACGTCATCGAACAACCCGGCCTCTGGGGCAACGCCTGGCGCCAACTCCGCCGGCAACCCTTGGCCATGTTGTGCCTCGCGATTCTCGTGGTCTATGTCGGTGTCTGGGTCTACGCCGAAGCCACATTCTGGAGCGCCAAAATCCGCGGCGTGACACCGGCTTACAAGATTTCCAATTACGATCAGCGCAATCTCTCGCCCAGCCGGGAACATCCCTTGGGAACGAACTTCGCCGGCCGCGACAATCTCAACCAGATCGTGCAAGGCACGCGGATTGCCTTCGAGATTGGCCTGCTCACCTCGGTGATTGTCATTCCGCTCGGATTTGCTCTCGGCGCGGTGGCCGGCTATTTCGGACGGAAGGTGGATACCGGCGTGGTCTATCTCTACTCGGTTGTTGATTCGGTGCCGGGGATTCTGTTGATCCTCGCCATTGCCTATGTGGTCCGCTCCGCCGTTGACCGCAGCGTCGCCATGCAGACCGTGACCCGCTACGTTGACAGCGGTCTGTTGGCAGTTTGTGTTGGGATGGGATTTACCGGCTGGGTGGGCTTGTGCCGGCTGATTCGCGGCGAATACTTCAAGCATCGCGACCGCCAATACGTGTTGGCTGCCCGGTCATTAGGCGCGAGTCATACCGCCATTATGTTCCGGCACATCATGCCGAACGTCCTGCACCTGATCATCATCAACTTCTCGCTCCGGTTTCCCGGTTTGATCCTGACCGAAGCCGTGCTCAGTTACCTCGGGGTCGGCGTGCGGGATGAGCCGAGTTGGGGGGCAATGATCAACGACGCCAAACAGCGGCTCTGGCTCGGCAATTGGTGGGAACTCGGCGGCGCGACGTTGGCCATGCTGTTTCTGGTGCTCGCCTTGAACATCTTCGGTGACGCCCTCCGGGACGCCCTCGACCCGAAATTGCGAACAGCGGAGGCTAAAACAGGATGAGTGCCCTGTTGGAAGTTCGGAATCTGCAGATCAGTTTCTTTACCGATGAAGGTGAAGTCCGCGCCGTGGACGGCGTTTCGTTCGCCATTCAGAAAGGAGAGACACTCGCGCTCGTCGGCGAATCCGGCTGCGGCAAGAGCGTGACCGCTCTGTCGCTTGCCAAACTCGTGGCAACACCGCCCGGCCTTTACAAAGGCGGCGAGATACTGCTCGATGGCGAAGACGTATTGCAGATGAGCAAAGACCGGCTCCGCCAGATACGCGGTGCGAAAATCTCCTATATCTTTCAAGAGCCGGCCACCTCGCTCAACCCAGTCTTCCGCATCGGCTGGCAAATCAAGGAAGTCCTCCAACTTCACCGACCTGATGCTGCAACCGACGCCGAGGTTGTCCGGTTGCTAAAACTCGTCCGCATTCCCGACCCCGAGTGTCGGCTGCGCGATTACCCGCACCAACTCAGCGGCGGCATGCAGCAACGCGTCATGATCGCGATGGCGCTGGCATGCAACCCGGGCTTGCTCGTGGCCGACGAACCGACCACCGCGCTCGACGTCACGATTCAGGCGCAGATTCTCGACTTGCTCAAAGATTTGAAACGCGAGATCGGCATGAGCATCCTGCTTATCACCCACAACCTCGGCATCGTCGGCGATCTCGCCGACAACGTCTGTGTCATGTATGCCGGCCGCGTCGTCGAACAATCACCGGCCGCCGAACTCTTGAAGAAACCGTTGCATCCGTACACGATTGCATTGATGCGCTCGATCCCGCGTCTCGGTGCCCGGGCCGACCGGCTGCAATCAATTCCCGGCACCGTACCGAGTGCCGCCCGCCTGCCGGCCGGCTGCAAATTCGCGCCGCGCTGCGACCGTGTCCAACCCGATTGCGCGCGTGATCCAGAACCCGAATTGATCAATGGCCGGGTGCGTTGCCCGTATTGGGAGAAACCGTGAGCCTCGTCCAAGTCACCGACCTCAAAACGCATTTCCCCATTAAAGCCGGTGTCCTGCAACGCCCGGTCGGCTGGGTGCGTGCAGTGGACGGCGTTTCATTCGCCATCAACGAAGGCGAATGTGTCGGTTTGGTCGGCGAAAGCGGTTGCGGTAAGACGACGCTCGGCCGCACGATTCTGCATCTTATCGAACCCACTGCCGGCGAAGTCCGCTTTGCCGGTCAACCCATCACCGACCTGCGCGCCTTCCGCCGGCAGGCCCAGATGATTTTCCAGGATCCGTACGGCTCGCTCAACCCGCGCATGACCGTCGGCAACATCATCGCCGAACCGCTCCGTATCCATCAACTCTGCACCGGTAAAAGCGAGGAGCGTGACCGGGTGGCGGAGCTTTTGAAGTCAGTCGGCCTCGCGCCCGAGCACGCGCGCCGGTACCCGCACGAATTCAGCGGCGGCCAACGCCAACGCATCGGCATCGCGCGCGCCCTGGCGGTGCAGCCGAAATTCATCGTCTGCGACGAGCCGGTCAGCGCGCTCGACGTCAGCGTGCAGGCGCAAATCATCAACCTGTTGCAGGACCTCCAGGAAAAATTCAAGCTCACCTACCTGTTCATCGCGCACGATCTGGCCGTGGTTGAGCACATCAGCGACCGGGTGCTGGTGATGTATTTCGGCAAAGTTGTCGAGGAGGCGAGCGCCGAGCAGATTTACGCGAATCCGCAACACCGGTACACCCAGGCGTTGTTGTCCGCGGTGCCGGACATTGATCCCGCGCGGCGCCGGCAACGGATTGTGTTGGACGACATTTCGTCCGAAGAAGCGCGCCGACAGATTCAAGACCGCGCAATTGAATGGCGGGAAGTCAGCCCGGGCCACCACGTGGCCAAGGAAGTTTAACGAGTGCCGGAAACCGGAACGACGGCCGGCACAAGCAACGGTGCCGTCACCACCGTCGGTTCGGATTCAACGGGCCGTTTCCCGACGGCAATGGTGAATTCCTGGGTCAGTCCCTGCCGGACGACCGACATTTTCAGTTTCTCGCCGCAGCGCCGGTAGAACATCGTGTTCAGCACGTCGGCTGACCGGCGAATTTCGTTGGTGCAGATTCGGATCAAGACGTCGCGATCTTGAAATCCGGCCAGAGCGGCGGGTGTGTTGGTGAGCACTTCCTTGATGTAGACCTGCCACTCATCACTGGCCGGCAGGCGGCGTTCCGCGACGTTGAGGCCGACCCACCCATACTGGGGATCGCCATGTTGGGTGATGTCTGTCGCCAATTTTTTCACCGCATTCGCTGGCAAGGCATAACATTGGTCTTCCGCCCTGGCCGCGACGACCAACCCGGCCACTTCGCCGCGTGCGTTGAGCAATGGACCGCCACCCTGTCCCGGATGCAGCCGGCAACCCGCGCGAATGTAGCTGACGGGAAAAATCCGTTTGCCGCAGCCGATGTCCAAGCCGGTGACGAAGCCCACGGTTGGCGCACTTGGTTGATCGTACGGAAAGCCAATCGCCACCACCATTGAGCCGACGCGCAATTCATCCGAGTTGCCGAATTCCAAATGCGGTGTGGGTGCGTCGGTCTGGGCTTGGAGCAGGGCGAGGTTGGTCAGTGGATCGCGGCCGAGAAGTTTGGCGGCGATGCGTTGACCACGCCAGTCGATCCAAAACGATTCGGCTCCTTCGACGAGCGTTCCCGTCGTCACCAACCGGCCGTCGGCGCTGATGAAGAAACCGGAGCCGACCCGATGCGCCGGCCCGAAGGTGGTGCGCGCCAACGAAGCCGGCAGTTCAGTGTGAACCTTGAGGACGGCGTCCTTGGATTTGGCGTAGAGTGCCGCGACTTCGCTGTCCATCGTTTCGAGGAGCGATCCGGCTCGTGCGCCGGTAAGCGACAGTCCCGCCAAAAGTCCGGCCGCCAGCAGTGGGCGCCGGTTAGAAATGGATACTGGCCACCTCATAGCTGGCAGGGGTCAAGGCGATGCGGTCGAGAACGTACCGGGGGGAGTTGAAATCACGCAGGGACACGCTGGGCGTCAGCAGCGTGTGAACGGGTGGCGGTTGCGGTGCCGGCAGGGCGGAGGCAATCGCCTGCGGAGTTGAGGAGGGAACAGGCAGGGAGCCAGTGGCGATTTGGACATTGAATGTGTCGTCGCCTTTTGCCCGGTCCGCCTCCACTGGTAAATCAGTCGCAACCAAGCCCTGCCACATCAACGCGATGGCAAAGACAACACCCAAGGCATGCACGAAGCCGTACCGGAGTCGGGGGGCCGGTTCGATGTGCAGACGGGTGCAAAGGCGTTGCCACAGGGTCGGCGGCAGGGTGGTTTCGCGGTCGAGCCGGTGGTGAAAATTGGTGAGGAAGCTGTCAAAGTAATGTTGGCCGGGTGATTCGTGGCGCTTGACGGCGAGAAGCTGTTGGAGGTGCAAGGAGCGTTGCTGAGCAACCCGGCAGTCGGAGCATTCGTTGACATGCCGTTGAACATCGGGGCTGGCACTGTTCCCGAGTTCGTGAATCGATCGTTGGGCTTTCTTACAATCCATGTTCTCGCCAATTACAAATAATCGCTCAAAATTCCCTGCATCTGCTGACGCGCGTAAAACAACCGTGAACGCACCGTTCCTTCCGAACACTTCATCGCCTTTGCGATGTCTGCGTGGGTCATTCCTTGCACGTCGTGCATGACCACTACCGCTCTATGGGCTTCTGACAGTTTTTGCAGGGCCTCGTTCAACTTTTGCTGAAGTTCGGTCAGGCCCACTTCCCGGCGCGGCGTGACATGCGACATCAATTCGACGAAGTCGGGATCGTTCTGAATGTGCGTGTCAATGTCGTCGAGACTGAAGTGGTGCCGGTTCTTGCCACGTTTCAGATGGTTGATGGTGCGGTTGACGGCGATCCGGTAAACCCAGGTGTAGAAACTCGATTCGCGCTTGAAGCCGCCAATGCTCTTGAAGGCTTTAATGAATGCGTCCTGCACGAGGTCGTTGGCGTCCTCGTGATTGCCGGTCATGTGATAGACAGTGGCGTAAACGCGTTCCTTGTAACGCTGGACGAGTTGATCGTACGCGGCCATGTCGCCGCCTTGCACGCAGGCGACGAGCGTCTCGTCGGTGGCCTGCGAGAGGTCAACAACCTGTTCGGCTTGCCGGGCGTGGGCGAGTGATTGGGTGGGTTGTGGTTTGAACTTGCTGGCGATTTTTTGGAGTGCTGTCACGCGGCCACCTCTTCCTTCTTGAGTAAGAGTTTTGTCTTCGTGCCAATGAAATTCAACAGACCGGCCAAAGTTTGTGTGTGCGAGTTCGGTGGCAAATCGGCCAGATTGGCTTCGGCGCGGGCGATGTATTTTTCAACCATCGCGATTGATTCGCTGAGCACGCCGTTGCCGGTGACAAGCGCGAGGAGCCGCGCCCGGTCATCCGCGTTTCCGCGGAAGATCAGTTCAGCAACACCGGGGCGGTTCTCCATATTCGTATGCTGGAGCAACAGCAACCACGGCAATGTTAGCTTCCCATTCTTCATGTCGGTACCGAGTGACTTGCCGGCTTGACGTTCCTGACCGAAAATATCCACACAATCATCGTAAATCTGATACGCAATCCCGAGATTGCTTCCAAAAGCACGCATCTCTTTGACCACATGGGGTGGCATATTGTTCAACTCCGCGCCCAATTCACAACTGACCGCGAAGAGCGCCCCGGTCTTCATGTCAATGATTTCGAGGTATTTATCAATGGCTAAGGCAGGGTCATACCGGCGTTGGGTTTGGAGGATTTCACCCGAACAGACCGTGTTGGTCGCCAGACTGACCTTCCGGCAGACTACCGTAGTGGGGTAACCAGCCGCCAAGCTCAAGGCATGGGCAAAGAGACAATCGCCGAGCAGAACGCTGATTTCACTGCCCCACCGCGAATTGGCCGTCGGTAAGCCATGGCGGAGTTCGGCGTTATCCAAAATGTCATCATGCACCAACGTCGCCACATGAATTAATTCAACGATCACACCGAGCGTGATGTGTTCCTCGCCGATGCGCCCCGTCGCGCCGCCGGCCAGCAAGGCGAGGGTGGGGCGCAACCGCTTGCCGGCCACGCCGATCACGTATTGCACATAATCGCCAACACCCGCGTCAAAACTCTGGATCTGCTCAGCCAGCCGTGTTTCCACGCGCCCAAGCTGGCCGGCAATCGGTTCGAGCAATGGCCCGAGGTTGGTTGGTAAACTTTTCACGCCGAATTCACTTTCAGTCTACGGGTGGGGTTTGGGGGTGTCAACCCCATCTTCCCGCTTGACCGCCTGTGCCGAATGCGGATGATGCAGCCGATGCTCAAGTCCGGCACTAAATTTCTTACCGGTATCTGTCTGGCGATCGTTTTGGCGGCACTCGTCTTCAGCACCTGGGAACGCTGGTCATACCAACCGGCCCTGCGCGATGTGGCTGGGTTGATCCAGACCGAGCGGCTGGATGCCGCTGCGGCCATTCTTGACCGATTTCTCCAAGACCACCCCGCCGATTCCGATGCCTTGCGCCTGCGGTTCGGACTATTCCTCAAAACCGAACGCTACGGAGACGCCCTCGCCACATACCGGCAACTCGGTGGGAGCGCGGCGGAACTCGATGCCGCCCTCCATCATCGCGACCCGGTCATTCGCGCCGGCGTGGCCCGCCTGATCGGTGACCACGACTTGCCCCTGCCTCCGGCCACTTTGATCAAAGCCCTGGACGATTCCGACCCCGGTGTCCGCCGGTACTGCGCCGAAACTCTCGGCCAACGCCGCGAAACCAGCGCTCTCAAGCCCCTGTTTCGGTTGTTGGCCGACGACAATTGGTACGTGCGCGCCACCGCCGCCGCGGCGCTCGGTCAGCTCGGTGACCCACGCGCCGCCGGGTGGCTGATCCAAATGCTTGGTGAAACCGATGCCTTGGTTCGCCTCAACGCCACTGTCGCCCTCCGGCAAGTCGCGCATGAAAATAACCACGCCGCCCTCCGGACCGCCTTGGCCAAAGCCAAACCGGCCCAGCAGCTCCCCCTCGCCATGGCCTTGGCGAAACTCCGCGATCCGCTGGCCCTCGATTATCTCACCAATTCGCTAACAGTTGCCGATGCGGCTTTTCGCCGGCATGTGGCGGAAGCGTTGGGCGATTTTCCAGACGCCACCATGCCAGCGTTACAACAACTGGCGGCGGATCCAGATGAGGGTGTGCGCCACGAGGCGCAGAGGGTGCTGCAGCGCCTCGAATCAAACCGGCGGGGCCTGTGACTTGGCAAGTTTGATGATCTCGGAGAGTGCGTCCCGGAACTGTTCGAGGCCGGTAATCGGGACGACAATGGCGTCGTAGCGACCATTGACTTCTTCGGTGATCCGCAGAAAACGCCCGCGCGAATTCTCTTTCAACTCGAAGGTAAAATGCTTGCGTTCGACTTGGAGACTCTGTCCGCGCAAAACGACGTCCGACCCCGAGGATGATTTTGCGATGATTGACATGCGCTAACCGAAAACGAGATTCTTGTAACAGAACGCAGAAGCCCGGTCAATCTCAACCCTTCAAATGCACGCACACCATCTTCAATTCCGTCATTTCCTCGACCGCATACCGCGGCCCCTCCTTGCCGAAGCCGCTCTCCTTCAAGCCGCCATACGGCATCAAATCCTGCCGCCATTGCGGGCCCCAGTTGATGTGAATGTTGCCGGTCTCCAATTCCCGCGCGAATCGCAGCGCCGTGTCCAGATTCTCCGTGAACACCCCCGCCGCCAACCCATACCGGCTGTCGTTGGCCAGCGCGAGCGCTTCGTCCACCGTTTCAAACGGCGTGAACGCCACGGCGGGACCGAATAATTCGTCGCAGGAAATTTTCATCGTCGGCGCGACATCGGCCAGCAGTGTCGGCACGAACACCGCCCCCCGGCGCGTCCCGCCGGTTACCAGTTTTGCGCCGCCGGTCGTGGCCTCGCGAACCCATTCCGCGACGCGCACCGCTTCTTTCTCCGCGATCATCGGGCCGACCTTCGTCTTCTCGTCCAACGGATTGCCGGTCGCGAGCGCGGCCACTTTCGGTTTCGTTGCCGCCAGCAAATCGCCATAAACTTTCCGGCTGGCGATCACGCGTTGCGTCGAAATGCACACCTGCCCGGCATTCGCGTAACCGGTCACCGCGATGGCGGTCGCCACTTTCTCCAAATCCGCATCCGGCATCACAATGATCGGCGCGTTGCTGCCGAGTTCCATCGTGACGCGCTTGATGCCGGCCAACCGACAAATCCGTTCACCCACCGGCACACTGCCGGTAAACGTGATCTTGCGTACCCGCGCATCCCGGCACAACGCATCGCCCAACTCCCCCCCGGGGCCGGTCACGCAGGACACCGCCTCCGCCGGTACGCCGGCCTCCAGCAACACTTCCGCCAGCTTCAACGCCGACAACGGCGTCACTGTCGGCGGCTTCATCACCACCGCGTTACCGGCGGCGAGGGCGGGGGCGACTTTGTGGACCATCAAGTTCAACGGAAAATTGAAGGGACTGATTGCCACCACGACGCCACACGGCACGCGCACCGTGAACCCAAACTTGCCGGCGCCGCCGGGCGACGCGTCGAGGGGCACCGTTTCGCCGTGCAACCGGCGCGCTTCTTCGGCTGACAACTGCAACGTCTGCACCGCGCGACCGGCCTCGATGCGCGACTCCGTGATGACCTTGCCGCCCTCCTGCGTGATTGTCTGCGCAAACTCCTCCTGCCGGCGTTCGATGGCTTGCGCGGCCTTCATGAGAATCTGGTAGCGCTCGTGCACCGTCAGCTTCGCCATCACCTTCGCGCCGCGGACGGCAGCCGCCAGCGCCTTGTCCACGTCGCCGGCATCGCCGTGCGGCACCGTGTCCACCAGATGATTATCAAACGGATGCCGGACTTCGATTTTGACCGGCTTGTCCACCCACGATCCACCGATGCACATTTTCATTTGATGACCATGCCTCGCTTTCTCAACTCCCGGAAAAATGGTTCGACCGGTACCGCCACTTCCGGCGGTAACACCCCGCGCTGCGAAATCTGCCCCGTCGCAATCATTTGCGCCACGATGGAGGGTGGGCAACCGGTGTCAATGTCGCCCGCGCTCATGTGTCCGCGCGAGTGCGCATGACAATCCAGAATCTTGCCGTCCACGACGACACGCGCGATTTCGTAGTCGTCGGGTTTCCCGCGCGAGACCGGCTGATTCGGAATCTTACCGGCGATCACATCGCGCACAAACTGCCGGTCAAACCCCACCTTGAAATCGCACTGCCGAAGTTTGAACGTGACCGGCATTGTCGCGACTTCACTGTGCCGGGTGCGGACGAGCCATTGCCAGCCGACCGGCGGTGGAAACTTTACCCGTTCCCAACCGGTACGCGGTTTGACTTCCTTGAACTTGCCGGCGCTGACAATCCACGCGGTCAACGTGAGTTCTTCGCGGATGGTTTGCGCGGAATACGGAAAGCCGGGAGCGGGGTTGAAATCCTTGGTGCCGACGCGAATTTTCACCGAGTGCTTTGGCAGCAAGGCTGCGGCCATCACGTTCGTGATGCCGGGCGCGCAACCCATGCCAAGAATCGCGGTCAGGCCGGCGCGTTGGAATTGCCGGTGGAGTTTCAGTTGCCGGCGCGTCCAGGAAAACAAACCGCCAAGATCAACGTAATGCACGCCGGCACGCAACGCGGCGCGCATGACGTGGAGGTTGAAGTTGTGTTGCGTGCAATTGATGAGAACGGCGTGACCGCTCGGATCAAAGTTTCGGGCGTCAGCGAAGACGGTGCGGACGCGTGGGCTGCGGATGAGTTCGACGGGACGAAAATCGGCGACAGTGATTTGGTTTTGCCGGTGGGAGTCGAAGAGATCGCGCACGACGACGCGACCGATTGCGCCACAGCCACCGAGAACGAGGAATTTCCGGGTCGCGTTCATCTGCCGGAGTATGGCTTGAACCGGCAGGGCTGGCAACTCCGGCGATAGGGCGCGGGCGGTGGAATTAGGGTGGGGCTAGTGCTCGGTATGAAACGGAAGGGCCGGCAAACCGTCTTGGTTGAAGAGATTGGCCCAAGTCCGGTCGCGTGCCCACGCATAACTCACGGCGACCGGCTGGGTGACTTTTGCGCTGGTGAGCACGACGGCGTCGCCGTCGATCGTGGCGTCGGCCCAGTGGAAAATCTTGTCGGTGCCGGCCAAGGCGAAACCTTGGAGTTTGTCGCCATGCCGGAAGGCGAGGCCCTGACCGATATGGTTGAATTTCACGCGCACCACAGCACCGGTGACGGTGTGGGATTCGTAAACCGGACCGTAGTACTCGATTGGTTTCCGGTAGGTCATCCCGAGCGCGACATCGGCTGCGCGATGTCCGTAGCCGGATTTGTTGTCGGGATGATTTCCCTGACCGGCGCCGAGATCGCTGGCGATGACCATCGCCGTGTTGGGATATTTCATGATCTTGAGAAACGGCGCCGCACCGCCCGCAATCGGATCTCCGTTCACCGCCGCCGGCAAGGCGCTGAAGGGATCCGCCCGGCGGGTGACCGGATTCGTGTAATCCCACGCGCAGCCGCCGCCGCTGGGTTTCTGCACGTAGATAAACGGGAAATCGTCCTGGCCCCAGTCGCGCCGCCAGCCCCGAATCAACGCCCCCATCAAGAGCCCCTGATCCGGCAAGCCGATGATTGCGGTGCCGCTTTCGCCTTGATCCCACAACACGCCGCGGATGCCGTGGGGAATGACCGGGCGTATGTACGTTTCGAAATGCGTGCCGACTTTTCCGCAATTGACCTCGCCGGGCGAACGCGGCGGACATGGCGCTTGCGGCTCCGGTTTCTTCTGGGCTTTGGCTTCGGCAACGGCTTGCTGCCACTTGGCATGCACGCTCGCGTACGCTTTCAACTCCGCAGCCGTGTCGAATTTCTTGGCAAACTCCTGAATGACTGCTTGGCAATCGGCAGCGGACTTCAACATGTCCCGACTCAACCACGCCCCGGACGGGCTGCCGCTGACCGACCCGATGATCAAGCCAATCGGCACTTTTAATTCCTTCTGCAAGCGCACGCCAAAAGCAAACTGCAGCGCCGAAAATGTCTGGACCGCGTTGGTGTCGGCAATGCGCCAGCGCCCGGGGACATGGGATTGCAGCAGGCCGGCGACGCCAAACTCGCGGATTTGCGGGTACGGCCCCGCCGCCACGAGCGTCATCATCCCGGTATCATTCTGCGAAATTGCCCAGCGCACCGTCGCTCCCATGTTGGATTGCCCCGAGCCGACCCACACTTCGCCGACAAGCACGTCGTCAAATTCGATGGAGTTGACGATGAGTTTGTCCGGACCACCAGCCTTCAACGGTTCCAGTTTCACCTGCCATTTGCCGGTGGCGTCGGCCACAGCGAACTTCGTTTGCGTGCGAAACTTGACGGTAACTCTCTCGCCCGGATTCGCTGTGCCCCAAACCGGAACTGGTTGGTCGCGTTGCAGCACCATGTGATCGCTGAACACACCCGGCAGTTTGACGTCAGCGTGAACAGAGCCGCTGAGGAGGAGGAGGCAGAGGAAGCCAAGCGGGTTCTTCATGATGATTTTCGTGGTGGCAAGGGGTTGCCGTAGATTTTTTCGGACCATTGACTGAATGCGTCGTACATGAAGGTCTTCACGGAACTGTCCGTCACGCCAATGGCTTCATCATCACCGTAATCACTGAAAACAAACCCGCCGGCGGCATCCGCCCAGTGCGTCATCAACGCCTCAACATCCGTCGCGATCTTCTGTTTGTCACCAGTCGGCAACGTCGTCTGGATGTCGGCCAGACTCTCGAAGGCCATCCGTCCCCGGTACCGCCGTCCGATCTCTTCAATGCCCAGCACGCGGGGTTGCTGGAGGTTGACGATGTCCACACCCGCTTGGATGTAGCCTTCGATGAGGTCATTGACCCGGCCGCAGGAATGCACCCACACATCGCACCCGGCTTCGTGCATGGCGTCGAAGATCCGTTTATAGCGCGGATGGAAGAAATCCATCCAAAGCTCGTAGCTGATGAACGCGTTTTGTTGCGTACCCCAATCGTCAGTCATGCACCAGCCGTCAAGGCGGCCCGGATACCGGCGCGCCACCTCGTTCACAAACGTCAGCTGGACCTCGACGATCCGGTCGGCCAACGCCTCCATCGCGGGCCGGTCGGCATACAAATCCATCAACGTATTCTCGAAGCCGTGCAGACTGTGCATCCGCTCGAACAACACCATGAAGAGAAACCCACAGCGGTATTTGCCGGCTGCCTCCGCTTGGCGTAACGCCGTGTCAACGTCGCGGTACCGCGAGGCGTCCCGGTAGTCGGGAGTCGGGCAGGAATCCAATCGGCGCATGTCGGCAAGTGGATGTTCGATGACCTGTCCCATATTCGGCACAGCGGTTGTATCCCAAACGCAGCCCCATTCGTCGGTCCCGGGGCGGGCCGGCGCAAAGTTCACCGGCGTTTTGATGGGCAGGACTGCCCGGTCGTCCACGCCCAAACTGGGCATCAAGACGGGCAAACGTGGTGGCTGTTGTCGCCGGAGCGCTTTCTGGATAATTTCGCGGGAGGTCATCGTTGTTGTTCCGTTTGAAACGGTACGGCCGGTAGACCGTCTTTGTTGAAAAGGTTCGCCCAAGGCCGATTCGCCAGCCAGCCGTATCGGACGAACGCCGGTTTCGTCACCTCGGGACTGGAGACGACCACGGTATTGCCCTCGATCACCGCGTCGGCCCAGAGGAAACGTTGGCCTTCGGCCGACAGCGCGAAGCCTTGCAGCTTGTCGCCGTGTTTGAAGGCGAGACCTTGGCCGGTTTCCTTGAAGGTCACGCGCACTTTGTTGCCTTCGACGGTGTGTGATTCATACATGGGGCCGTAGTACTGGATTTTCCGGCCATACACCATGCCGAGCGCCACGTCAGCGGCCCGATGAGCGTAGCCGGATTTGTTGACCGGATGTTGGCCGCCGCCCAAATCGCTGGTGATCACCAAGCCAGTGTGGGGGAGGTTGGCGAGACGGGGGTAGGCCCCCCAGGCCGGCTCGCCGGCCATCGTCGCCGGTAACGGCCCAAACGGTTCGGCTTTGGCGGTGATCGGATTCGTGTAGTCCCACGCACATCCGCCCCCGCTTTGTTTTTGGACGATGAGGAAGGGCAGTTGGGGTTGCTCCCAATCCTGCCGCCAACACCGAATGAGGGCGTCTATGACGAGATATTGATCGTTCAATCCCACGATGCCGGTGCCGTTCTCGCCCTGATCCCACAGTACGCCGCGGATACCGTAGGGTTGGAGCGGGCGGATGTAGGTTTCGTAGTAAGGGGGTTCCTTCCGGCAGTAAACCTCGCCGGGAACACGCGGGCCACACTGCGTCTTCCCTTGGGCGCGTTGGGCTTCGTTCGCCTTGCGTTCCGCCGTCGCATCGAACGTGGCGGCAAACTTCTGGATGACTGCCTGACAAGCCGGATCATTTTTCAACGCCGCTTCGCTCAGCCACATGCCGGAGGGACTTCCGCTGGCCGCCGCGAGCAGCAAACCGACCGGCACGCCGAGGTCGCGATGGAGGCGGACGCCGAACGCGAAGAGTTGCGCCGAGAAATGGGGCGCGTTCGAGGCGGTGGCCACCCGCCATTTGCCGTTGCAGTACACTTGCCATGGGCCGGGCAGTCCCATCTGACGAATCTGCGAGTACGGTGCCGCCGCGAGCAGTTCGGCGAGGCCGGGATCATCTTTGGTGTAGCCCTTGACGTGCATCGCCATGTTGGACTGGCCGGACCCGACCCACACTTCGCCGACGAGCACGTCATCAATCACATGGTCGTTGACGGTCAGTTTGTCCGGGCCGCCGGCTTTCAGAGGATCGAGTTTCACCTGCCACTTGCCGGCGGCGTCGGCGACGGTGGATTTTACCTGCTCGCGAAATTTCACGGTGACTTTCTCACCGGCTGCGGCGGTGCCCCAGACCAGCACGGCTTGCTCGCATTGCAAGACCATGTGATCGCTGAAAACACTCGGCAACTTAACCGCGGCGGGAATGGCGGAACCGACGAAAAGGGACCCGCAACTGAGGAAAACGAACTTGAGGCCTTTATTCATATTCATTCTCGTGGAGCAGAAGCGGCTGATGAATCCCCTGAACCTCAATTGTTGCCGATTTGCTTGCGTTCCTCAATAACCAACTGACCCTGCATACGGCGGGCTTTTCAGTTCGGCATGCTGTTGGTCCGAAAATTGTCACTGCAATTAGTGTCCATGGCCAGCTTTCTTTCCGAGGGCGCTGGGACGTTGGCCGGTGTAACGTTTGAAGACGGTGGCGAAGTATTGCGATGACGTGAATCCGAGTCCAAAGGCGGTCGCCGTGACGGTTGTTTGGCCGTGCGACAGTTGCCGCTTGGCCTCTTCAATTTTGGCGCGGAGGACGTATTCGCCGGGGGGAAGGCCGGTCGCCTCTTTGAATTGCGTTTTGAATCGCGAGACCGACAGGCCGGTCTGTCTCGCGAGCATCGGAACGGACAGGGGAGCGGTCAGGTGTTCTTCAATATAAGCCACGACATTCCGGAGCCGGTGGGTGACATCACCGCCGCTCCGCTGCCGCGCCGAGTCAATCAACTGAAAGAGGAAGGCGATGAGCCGATTTGTGAGGCGCGTTTTTCGCAGTGGCGACCAAGGGCGGTGATACGTCAGATAGATTTCATCACACAGATGCTTCAGTTCGTACGAACCGGGGAAGTGCTGGGGGCGAATTTGCCTCAGGGCGCGGACCAGCGGCCCGGCCTGATCGGGAGGCAAATCCAGGAAAGTCTCCGTCGGCGCGGGAATTCGCAGATGAAGCCAGTACAGGATGCCCTTCTCCTGTGGCGTTTCCGCCGTGCTGTAAACCTCGTTGGGAAATACGACCAGCACCTCGCCGCCCTGCAACAGATAGTCTTTCGCTCCCACGCGGTACAGTTGCCGGCCTTTCACGAGGTAGCAGATCAACAGGTCGTTGGGGTTCAGCCGGTGGGGGGCAATCATCGGCTGGGCGGTGTTGTTGTTGTACCGGCCAAATAAGAGCAAATCAGGGATGCCGATCATGCCGCCAACGATGATGACTCGGGGACGGGTAAACAAATGCCGCTGCGTTCCCATGTTTGAAATTGTACTACGGTACCAACTGGAAAGCCAAACCAAACGGCTGCGGGTAAAATGTTACACAAGCGGTTGGTCATCCATCGTGCCGAGGTGAGACTATGCAAATTCATAACGTAAAGACGATGTGGGTGCTGTTGTTCAGGATTGGTGTCGGAGTCTTGTCGGTGTTGGCCCTGCCGGTGTGGGCGGAGGTCACGATTAACGCCACCACCTTCACCGTCGGCGCAACCGCCGGTAACAACACCGTGAACACCAATTGGATCGGCTCGGCGTTCACCATCACGGGGCCGGTCTTGATCGGCACCGGTGCGGGGGCCGGCAATAACACTGTCACCGTCTCCAATTTTGTCATCACGGCCAATGCCGCCAGCCTCATCGGCAACGGGACGTCCAACAATCTCGTCACGGTTCTCACGAACACGTCGTGGAATTTAGGCGCGAACACCCTCGCCATCGGCACCTCTGGCACTGGCAACGTTTTGACGATCAACGGAGGCACCGTCGCCAGCAGCGCCAGTCTGAATTTGTTTTCCGGTTCGACGACGAAGGGCAACAGTCTGATCATCACCAACGGCGGGTGGTTCATCACCACCGGCGCGCTCTTTCGCTACGCCCATAGTTCGAGCTACAGCAATTCCATCACGGTGACGGGCGTTGGGTCCGTCTGGTCGAACAACGCGCAGACCTTCGACCAAGGCAGCCTCGGCGGGGACCGCATCACAATCGCGAACGGTGGTTTGCTGGTGGCCGGCGGCTCCGAGTTTGATATTGGCTTTTTCACGCCCGACGAGAGGCTGACAATTACGGGCACCGGCTCAGTGGCCCGCATCGTCAACAATCTGATCGTCGGCCAAAACGCCGCCAGCAACGCCGTGGTCGTCGCCAACGGCGGGAAGCTGGTCAGCTCTTCCGTTTCAATGGGCGGGGCTGCCGGCGGCGACTGGAACACATTGATGGTAACCGGCTCGGGTTCGGTGTTTTCCAACTTGGCCGGTGGCAGTACGACGGCTCTGCGTATCGGGATTGCTTCGGGCCGAAGCAACAGCATGGTGGTCAGCCAAGGTGGCTTCGTCTATAACGACGGTGACCTTACCATCGGCAACAACAACGCTGCCTTCGGCAATGGCGTGATGGTGACGGGCAGTGGCTCAGTCTTGACCAATACTGGTAGTCTGATTGTGGGCAACTTTCTGACGGTGCCGACGTATAACTTCCTGACCGTCTCGAATGGTGGTCGGGCATTTTTTGGGAATGCCTATGTGGGCGGCAGCGCGGCCAATGGCGCCGCGAACAGCCTGTTGACAGTGACCGGCACTGGGTCGGTTTTCCAAGTGGCTTCAGCCGGGGTTCTCCACCTCGGCGGTAATCTGGCGGCCGGCACCAACAACTCGGTGCTGGTCAACCATGGCGGCGTGTTGGCCGCCAATACGCTGACAATTCGGGCCGGCTCCACCGGTAACACAATCAGCAACGTTGGCGGCGTCTACCAGTTCAGCGTTGCGCCCACAGTCACGCCGGTCACCCCCGGCAACATCGCCATTACCGACGGCACCATCAGCTTTCGCGCGACCGCCGCCGGTAATGTGGCGACCAATGCCGCCAATCAGATCAACAACATCCGGTTTGCCGGCGCCAACACGTTCATGCTGGATAACGCCTCCAACACCACCGCCGCCGTCAGCCAGACCTACCGGTTTGATGCGATTCCTGGTAATCCCTCCAACTACGTCAACCTCGTGTTGGTGAACGGCACCACCGCCTACGGCAACGCGAATGGCGCCAACATTACCATTGGCACCGGCGGCTTGATGTTGGTGTCCAACACGACGGCGACCATCAGCGGGTTGGTGACCAATCAAGGGACGTTGAATCTCGCCGGGGCGCGCGCCACATTCCAGAGTCGGGTCTACAACAACGGTACCAGTACGATGTTGAACAGTATCGGGACCTTCAACAGTGGCGTCATCAATGCCGGTCACTGGCTGACCGATCCGACGACGAATGTGTTCGCGGGTTTTGGCTACACGAACACCACCAGCGGCGTCATCAACATGGCCGCCGGCGATGTCTATGTATTCACAAACACCCAAGCTGGCACTCCCGCCAATTTCATCAATGTTAGCACCAACCAGGTCGCGAACAATCTGCTCGACGGAAAAGTGCTGTTCAGTGGTGGCCTGGGGCTGACGCAAACAGTCGCTGTGGCCGGGCAAGATTTGGGACCAGCGACCGGCTCGGCGACGAACATCGCCTACATGACTTCGGCGCGAGCCGGCTTCGTGAATAACTTTGCATTGGGCACGTTGGAGATTTCCAACTTCAGCACGGTGCGCGTGACCGACGCTTTCCTCAATATTGGCCCCAACGACTTTCAGATGGCGGGCTTGTATTTGGAGAATCTGTTTATGGGCACGGATTCGCTATTGATTATTGACACTAATGTGCAAGTGTATTTTATTAATTCAAACAACTGGAGCTTGGCCAATATTCGCTTAGTCAACAATCAGTCCTCCTTGTTCGGCGGTGATCTGGGCAACTACGACAATACAATCAGCGGGCTGCACCAAGTCGTGGTAATTCCTGAACCGAGTGTTCTGCTGTTGTCCGTGGCCGGATTGATGATCATCAGCTTGGCCCGGCGGCGCACCCGGCAGTTGACATGATCAAGCAGTCACGAATTTATATACTGAATCCCGTGCACGGGCGCGGATTTACGCTCATTGAGTTGATGGCGGTGGTGCTGGTGATCTTGGTGTTGGCAGCAATTGCGTTTGGGGTGGGGCGTTATGTGAAGCAGCGCGTCGCGATCAGTGCTGCCCGAGCACAACTGGCCGCGTTGGAGGCGGCGCTGGAGAGCTACAAAAGCGATTGGGGATTTTATCCGCGGACAGGTCCGGAGCGAATCTCGTTCAATCAAGTCAGTGAAGGCTCGAACAATCTGGTGCTCTATCGGGCGGTGTCTGGAGATCGCGGGCCGACGCTCCCGGCAGGAAAACGGTACATGGCATTTCCGTCGGGCACGATTCGCACCAATATGCACCTACCGCTGACGATGGCGGGCACCAGCGGCTATCAACAGCTGGGCATTTTCGATCCGTGGGGGAAACTGTATAATTACTATAATTCGCCCAACACGCCGTATGAAAACATTAAGACAAACGCGTATGCCGGGTATACACGTGGGGGACAAGTCAATGTCATCACTTACGACCTTTTTTCCTACGGACCAGACGGCGGCACTTTCGTTCCCGGTAATCCACCGTATGCCTATGATCATCCTTGGTATGGTTGGTACGAGACTTCGGCACTCTGGGGAAGAACCAACTCAGCCAATGATGATATTACCAACTGGAAATAGGTCGGATGGGTAAAAAATCGCACTTCAAGCAGGGCTTCACCTTGGTGGAATTATTGGTGGTGATCACGATTTTGGCGATTCTCGCCGCCTTGTTGTTGCCTGCGCTGACGACTGCCCGGGCCCGGGCCAAGACCGCGCAATGCGCCCACAACCAACAGCAGATTTCGGTGGGGATGTCGACTTTTCTTGGCGATCACAATGGCTTTTACCCTTACCAGTTCTCATTGCCGAAAGAGATCTTCGACCAAACCAACTCGGTCACGTTGCAGCCCTGTTCAAATGCCACGTACTGGTGGTCGCCTTATTATAATTGGTACTATCTCTTTGCTCCCTATATTGGGGGATTGGGCAAGGACAAGTACGGAAATGGTCCCTATACAACGGCCTTTTACAGGATCATGCGGTGCCCGGGAAACCCTTGGCCACTGGCGGACTACTATGATACCAACGCGTATTTCGGCGGGTCCTCATTGCCACCTTTCCCGCCAATCAGCCCCTCTTCGTATTCACTGAATAAACAATTGATCGCGATCAGTTGGGGGGTTCCGCAGACGGGCTACGCCTGCGCCTTCCGCTGGGACAACGCCGGGGGGTGGTCAAAACGCACCAATATCAATGATATTCGAAACCCCGCGTCCGCGGCTCTCCTGTTGGAAAATCCGTTGAATCCAAGAACCGTCAGCACCGGTCGGGTTGGGAGTCCTGCAAACAATCCGTGGCTCAGCGCTCCCGATTCTTGGATCCACAGCCAGCCCATGCCCTTTGTCGGTGGTGGCGGATTATACGCGGGCAGCGACGCCAGCATGGTCACGAATTGGTGTCAAGTGCCCGATGCGCGGTATATGTACCAATGGTTGCGGCCCGACTGCAATTACTCGGTTTCGACATTCCACAATCTGAACATGAATGTGTTGTTCTTCGACGGTCATGTGGGCCGCATCAGCAAGGCCCAGTTGATGGCTTACTCGGTCGAGGTGCTGGCGCCGGGTGGCTGTGGTGGCGGTGCCCATTATGCTGGCCCGCTCAACACGCCCGCGGGGATCTTCTGGACCGATGGTCGTGGGCAAGGTTCGCGCTGGAACTACAATCAGTATCCAGGGTACGATTTTTACTAACTGCAGAGAAATCGTGAACCGCCAACTTACCGTTGTACTGTGTTGTCTCGCGCTGCTGATCGCGCTCGGTGCGATCTGGGTTCAACTCCGGCCCGCTGTTGATCGCATTCCCCGTGCGGAAACAGTCGGTACGCAAACCGGTCTTGGCAGAGTGTTGGGCGAGGAAGCGGCCAAAGTTGCAACCGCGCAAGGCCGGGTCGTTGTTATTATCCCTTCCAATCCTGTCCCCATCAAACAACGGCTGCCCGAGTTGTGGAATGCATTGGAAGATGAGTTAAAAAAGCACAACCTCAGCCTCACAGTGGTGGAATGTCCGCTGAACGCTTGGGAAACCGGCTCGCTGCAGGATGATCGAGCTGCCTTCAACCAAGTTTTGGAGCAAAATGCCGGGGCTGACGTCTTGATATTTCTGACTGATTTGCTGGAGTGGGGGCGCGCGCAAGAGGCGTTACCGCAACAGGGAATTCCCAAAATCATTGCGGTTGACAACTTGAAACAGCGAACAAAAATCCGCTACAGCGGCTTCTTCAACCGGGGCGTTTTGGTGGCGTTGATTGGGGCGCGCTCTGAGCCAAGATCCGCGGTTACCGCCAAGCCGCAGACTCCGCGCGAGTGGTTCGACCTGCACTACCGGGTCTACACCGCAGCGGACAGCGAAGCGCTCCCCGAGTGAACCCAGCTCAGAACTGCGCGCCGACGTACCGCTTCTTGAGCCGGTTGCGAATGTAGATCGCGCTCAGGTTCAACAACGCGATCAAACCGATCAACAACAACGTCGTCGTGTACACCATCGGTTTACCGGCTTCGCTGTTGGGCGATTGAAAGCCGACATCGTAAATATGGAACCCGAGGTGCATGAAGCTCCGGGACAAGTGGAGAAACGGCGCGTGGCCGTCCACCGGCAATTCCGGCGCCAGCTTGACCACGCCGGTAATCATCAGCGGTGCGACTTCGCCGGCACCGCGCGCCATCGCGAGAATCAAACCGGTCATCACCCCCGGCATGGCGCGCGGCAACACGATGCGGCGGATTGTCTGCCACTTGCTCGCGCCGCAGGCGTAACTGCCTTCCCGCATCGAGCCCGGCACCGCCGCCAGCGCTTCTTCGGTGGCGACGATCACGACGGGTACCGTCAACAGCGCGAGCGTCAACGACGCCCAGATGATGCCGCCGGTGCCGTAGGTTGGTGTGGGCAGTTTTTCCGGGAAAAACATCTGATCAATTCCGCCGCCAACGACGTAACAAAAAAAGCCCAACCCAAACACGCCAAACACGATGCTCGGCACACCGGCCAGGTTGTTCACCGCGATCCGCACCGCGCTGAGAAGCGGTCCCTGCTTCGCATACTCGCGCAGGTACAACGCCGCGACCACGCCGAACGGCGCGACGGCCAGTGACATGATCAGCGTCATCATCACTGTCCCGAAAATCGCCGGCAACACGCCGCCTTCGGTGTTCGCTTCGCGCGGTTCGTCGGTCAAGAACTCCCACCACCGGCTCGCGTACACGCCGATTTGCTGGAGCAGGTTGAGGTGATTGGCCGGGTAGGCGCGCACGATTTCAGAAATCTTTTGTTCCTTCGTCTGGCCGTTCACTTCCGCCAGGACCACGGTATACCGGGCATCCTCGGCGCGCAGGCGGGTGACTTCCGCGCCGAGTTTCGCGTACTCCGCCTGCAATTCCGTCTCGCGCTTCGTCGTTTCCGCGACGGCGCGGATGTATTCCGGGGATTCTTTGCCGCGCTTCAACTCGATCCGACGCAAGTCCAACCGCAATTCTTCGATCGCGCGATTGACCTCGCCGATTTCGTTTTTCTCCATGCTCTTGAGTTGGTGAAACCGTTGGCGAGCCGGGCCGTGCAATTCCGCGAAGGTCTGACTGACCGGCTGGCCGTCGATTCGGACTTCTTTGAGGAAGCCGACGAACAAGCCCCACTCCTGCCGTTCAACCGTCCACGCCTCGGCGGGGTAATCGATGCGCGCAACGTCATGCCGGCTGATCCATTTGAAATGGTCACCGAACAGATCGAAGTTCGCCGTCCGCAATAGTTGCCGGTGGGCGGGTTTTCCGTCGTGCTGGTAAGCCTCCGACCGGGAGACTTCGCCGAGATACTTCATGCCGGCGTGGGTGGTGATTTGGGTGAGTTTCTTGGGCCAGAAGGTCAGGGTGCCGTTGAAGACCACCAGCAAGAGCAAACCGGCAATCATCAACGTGGCCAGCACGAGGCCGCCGCCGGTCAACCAGACCATCGGTTCACCGCGGGCTGTCAACGAAGTATGGCGCGGGCGGCGTTGTTGTGGCGAATTCACAGTTGGAATGCCCTCTTGCGGAAGCGTTGCCGGATGATTTCGGCGACCGTGTTCAGCGCAAATGTCATCACGAACAAGGAAACGGCGGCCAGAAAGAGCATCCGGTAGAGCGTGCCGTCTTTGACCGCTTCGGGCAGTTCGACAGCGATGTTGGCGGACAACGCGCGGAGGCCGTTGAAAATGTTGACGTCCATCAAGGGCGTGTTACCCGCGGCCATGACGACGATCATGGTTTCGCCGACGGCGCGGCCGAGGCCGATCATGATCGCGGAGAAGATGCCGGACATTGCGACCGGGACGATGACGCGGACGGCGGTTTGCCATTGGGTCGCGCCGCAGCCAAGGGAGGCGGATTTGAGTTGTTCCGGCACGCTGGACAGCGCGTCCTCGGAAATGGTGTAGATGATCGGGATGACGGCAAAGCCCATGACGAACCCGACGACCAGCGTGTTGCGTTGGACGTAGGTGCCGACGAGACTGCCGCGCGGGTCCATGCCGAATTGCGTGAGAATCATCCCGGTAATCCAAGCCAATGCTGTGGCCGCCGCGAGAATGGCGAGCAGTTTGCCCAACTCGATCACACCCACAACGACGCGACTGCGGCCGGCCAGGGTTTGGTTGAGCCGGTTGGTGATGATTTTGTGTTGGGCGTACCAGACGACCGCGAGACAGACCGGCCAGGCGAGCGTGGCGATACCGGGAATCGCGGTGCCGACGCGGCCGTCGAGCCAGGCTTTGAAATCGCCGGAAAACAACCACGCTTCGAGCGGGCTGCTGATCACGCGGCCCACGAGGACTGCGACAAAAACGCCGGCCAGCAACAGCGCGAATTTGGGCCAGCCTTCCCACCGTAGCGTGACGTGCCGGGGCAGCATCTGCCAGAGGTACCCGCCAAGAAGCACGACGACCGGGATCAGCAGGAATGTCGCGAGAACTTGGAGTAACCGGTTTTCCACGATGGGCGCGAGCACAAGCGCGGCGATGAATCCGAGCACGACACTGGGCAGGGAGGCCATCGTTTCGACGGTGGATTTGATCGGCATGCGGAGACGTTTGTCGAGGAATTGGGAGGTGTAGATCGCGGCGAGCAACGCAATCGGCACGGCGAACAGCATCGAGTAAACCGTGGCCTTCAAGGTGCCGAACACCAGCGGGATGAGACTGAACTTGGGTTCAAAGTCGTCGTTGCCGGAGGAGGATTGCCAAGTGTAGTCGGGATGATCGTAGCCTTCGTACCAGACTTTGCCGAAGATCGTTTGCCAAGTGGTTTCGGGGTGCGGGTTGTGGACGGCCCAGCGGTGGGCGTGGCCGGCAGAGTCGAGAGCGAAGATGGCGTCGCCTTTGGGGGTGAGGTGCGTGGCTCGGATGCTTTTTTCCAAAGTGACCCGGCTGAGCACGCGTTTGCTGGTCATGTGGCGCAGCCAGATATCGCCGGTTGTGGAGCCGGTCACAAAACATTTGTCGCGCGTGGACATATCCGTCGCGGTGATTGGGCCGGTATGGGCCTCGAGTTTGTGGGCCGGGACGAGACGATATTGATCGGCGGTGCCGGCTTCGGGACGGTGGACGCGGAACCAGGCGGTGACAGAGCCGGCGGAGTCGCCGGCGATGAGGGATTGATCGCCAAACATGAATTGGAGATTGGTCAGCTCGATGCCGGGTTCGGGAGTGAAGTCGGTGGTTTCGGCGATGAGTGGCCGATCAATCGTGCGGAGGTCGTAGCGTTGGACGGTGCCGTCGCGCCAGGCGAGGAAGACTTGGTCGCCTTGCGAGTTTTGGAGGAGGTAGTCCGGCAGGTTGGTGTGTCCGGCGGGCGGTTGGTAGGGGAGGTCGTGCTTGGCGAGTTTGGTGGTGATCTTCCCGGTCAGAATGTTTTCGCGGCGGGTGACTTCGTCCCAAACAAGTTCGCCGTCCGCTTTGAGGACAGTGACAACTTCCCGGCGATCACTGACTTTGTAGTCGAGCCGGTGAACGGGAACGTCCTTTTTGCCAATGGTCAGCGGGTCTTCGAGGACGGCTTCGGCGCCGGCGTCGGTGAACCGGATGCGACCGAGGCGGATGGTGCCGTCCGCGAATCCGAGACCGATGTAACCGCCACGCAGAGTGCGGGTGAATGCGGTGATGGCCGGCGTTGCCGGCAGGATGGGTTCGTCGGAGAGAATCTTGCCGGTGGCGACGTCGAAGACGGCCAGCTTGCCTTGCCGGTCGAGGATGAAGCCGCGGTGTTGGTGTTCATCGAGTTGGAGGGTCCAGAGTTGGTTGACCCGGTCGGGGGTGAGGAGCGGATAGCGGCCGGCGGCGGTGAGGGTGGCCCCGCGGAAAAGTGGGAGGACGACGCTGACGAGGTAAACGAGGATGCCGATGACGGCGACGATGACCATCAGGCCACCGGTGGTGATGAGCGCGGTGGTGAATTTGTCCACGAGCCGAACCGCCGGGCTGGTCGTCCGCCGGTAGGCACGCGGGGATGCGGCTGGCGGGGGTGGTTCGGTGAGGGTGGGCATGGGAGTCGGGACGGCGGAACCCTCACCCTGCCCCTCTCCCTTGAATGACAAGGGAGAGGGAAGGGGATGAGGTCGGATTTATTTTAAGCCGAGCTTGCGTTTCTCCTCTTGGATGATGGAGTTGGGGACGGGGAGATAGCCGTCTTTGATGACGACTTCCTGGCCTTCTTTGCTGAGAACGAAACTCAGAAACTCACCACGAAGCGGATCGAGCTTTTCGCCGGTCTTTTTGTTGACGTACAGCAGGAGGAAACGAGCCAGCGGGTAGTCACCGCTGTAGACGTTGTCCATGTCGGCTTCGTAGGCGGTTTCGCCGGCTTTGTTGGCCAACGGCACGGCGCGGACGTCGGCGGTCTTGTAGCCGATGCCGGAGTAGCCCATCGCGAATTTGTCGGAGGCAACGCCTTGGACGACGGAGCTGGAGCCGGGTTGTTCTTTGACTTCGTCTTTGTAGTCGCCTTTGAAGAGCGCGTGTTCTTTGAAGTAGCCGTAGGTGCCGGAGGCGCTGTTACGGCCGTAGAGGCTGATCGGTTTGTCGGCCCATTCGCCTTCGAGACCGAGGTCGCCCCAGGTCTTGATGTCCTTCGCGTAACCGCCGCGGCGCGTCTTGGAGAAGATCGCGTCCACTTGCTGCATGGTCAGGCTCTTGAGCGGGTTGTCTTTGTGAACGTAAACCGCCAGCGCATCAAAACTGGTGCGCACGGCGGCCGGCTTGTAGCCGAATTTCTTTTCGAACGCGTCGAGCTCAGTATCCTTCATCGGGCGGCTCATGGGGCCGAACTGGGCGGTGCCGGCGACGAGGGCGGCGGGCGCGGTGGCCGAGCCTTTTCCTTCGACTTCGAGTTTGACGTTGGGGTATGACTTGCAGAAGCCTTCGCCCCAGAGCGTCATGAGGTTGTTCATGGTGTCGGAGCCGATGCTCTTGAGGTTACCGGAGACGCCGCTGGTGGCGGTG
The DNA here is from genome assembly GCA_022072455.1 of Verrucomicrobiia bacterium. Lineage (GTDB taxonomy): Bacteria > Verrucomicrobiota > Verrucomicrobiia > Palsa-1439 > Palsa-1439 > CAINDI01. The sequence goes on from JAJVHY010000009.1 coordinate 70,025, forward strand.
TAAGCCGGAATGGCCGGGTCAACTTGCACGGCGCCGGCGTGGGCCGGCGTGAGTTGGCTCGCGAGGGCCAAGCCGGCGAGGAGGGTGGTGAGTGTTTTCATTGTGTCTTTCCTTTGGTTACAGGCTGGATGTTACGGTTGTGTGACGGAAGTGTTGCGTTTGTGTGAGTTTGCCCCGGTGCCGGTCGAACAACCCGGCACCGGAGCACAGGAGGCTCAGGTTAGAACTTGAAGACGTTGTCAATTTGGACGCGGAGCAACGTATCGTCGGGATTGGCTGCCGCGATGGTGTTCGGGCCACCGCGGTTGCTGACCTTCTCCGTGAAGAAGGCGGTGATGCCGAGTTGCCACCATTCTTGGAAGTTGTAGCTGCCGCGGAGCACGTGGCCTTTGCGGTCGGTGCCGCCGGTGCCCCAATCCGAATCGGTCAAGCCATCATAAACGGCATCGGCTTCGAGGTATTTGTATTGATAAGCAAGCTGCCATTCGCCCTTCTTGCGCGCGCTGCCGAAGCTGATCTGGCCGCTGTAGCCCTCGGTCGCGGAGGACAGGTTGACGAGGTTGGTGGAGGCTTGGTTGAGCGAGTCGAAGCCGTTGGCGAGGTTCTTGACGTATTCGGCGCTGACGGTCACGATCGCGGGGGTGCCGAGGAACGGTTTGTTGGAGATCTGCCAGGCGATTTCGCCGCCGACGTGCACAACTTCGAAGTCGTCGACGATGTTGCCGGTGTTGTCAACGGCGTTACCGAGATTGGGTGAATCAGCCTGTTGGGCGCCGATGTTGACGTTGTCAGTCAGAAACAGACCGCCGGCCGCGCGGACGCGGACGGTCGGCGTCTTGGGCTCGCCGCCGAAGCGGAGTTCGCCGCCGACTTGCGCGTCGAGGAGGTAGCCGTCGGTGTCGGACGAGGCGCCGATCTCATTGAGCAAGTAACCACCCACGTTGGCGAAGAGGCTGTGGCGTTTTTCGTCGTCGAGATTGAAGACGAACTGACCGACCACGCCTTCGGGCGTGGCGTCGTTGTCATAGACGAGCGGTGAGTTAAAGCTGGGATGGTAGTACGGCGCCTGCAACATCTTGCCGGCGGTCAGGCTCACCCAGTCCCACGCGGGCGGCTTGATAATGACGTAGGCCGCGTCGATCTGCAGCGGGTCCTTCTGGAACGTGTCATCGAATGATTCGTTGGTGCTGACCGGATCATTGGCGTCGCCACTGGCGAGGCGCAGGCCGACGGTGGCCCAACTCTTCATCTTCGACTCCACCCCCAACCGCAGCCGGTACCGATACCGCCAGCGGTCAACGGTGTTGGCTTGGTCTTCGTTGTCGAAGAATTCGCCCCGCAGCCGCAGGTCGCCGGACCATTTCATTTCATCAATCCAACTGGCGACTTTGGTTTTGTTGGCGCGATTCATCGCCCGGGCGAGGTCGGCATCGGCCTCGGTCTTGAGGTCTTTGGCTTCGCGCTCTGTGACGATGCCTTTGCGCACCAGCAGGTCAATGATCGAGTCAGTGCCTTGGGCGGCGGCGTGGCTACCGGTCAGAGCGGCGGCCAACACCAAGGTTGCGGCGGTGTAACGAACTACTTTCATGGGTTCTCCTTTTTGGGTTGATGGGCGGCAGAGTGCCGGGTGCGTGTGACAGATCAAGAGCGTCGATGTGACAATTTGGTGACGAACCGTTGTTGCCAAGTCGTCACAATTCGGCTACACACGGGCCGCGAGGAGCGTGCATGATTACCCAGCTACTACCCAAGAAAAACGAGTTTTTTGATTACTTCAACGAAGCTGCTGACCGCGCTGTTGAGGCGGCCAAGGTGTTGCGGAAGATGATGGACAGCAACGCGTCCGTGGAGACGTTGGGCCACGAGTTGAAAGCCATCGAACACGCTTGTGACGATGTCGCGCACAAGACGATGGAACTGCTCAATTCCACGTTTATAACGCCGATCGATCGCGAGGACATCCACCAGTTGATCTTGAAGATCGATGATGTGGTGGATTTGCTGAATGCGTCGGGGGGCCGGTTTGTTTACTTCAAAGTCGGTGCCAGCACGCCGTTCGCCGTCCGGCTGGCCGACCAACTGGTGCATGGCTGCGAGAAAATGGCGTTGACCGTGCGGGCGTTGCGCAACTCCAAGCAGTACCCCGAAGCCGTCCGGTTGTGCATTGACATCCACGAGGTCGAGAATGCCGGCGACGAGATTCTCCACGAGGCGTTGACCCATCTTTTCGAGAACGTGAAAGATCCCATCCAAGTCATCAAGTGGAAGGAAATCTACGAAATGATGGAGCGCGCGACCGACCGGTTGGAAGACGTTGCCAACGTCATCCAAGGCATGATTTCCAAGATGAGCTAAGCACCGCCCGTGAGTCTCGACCCATCCACCCTGCTCATCATTGTGGTCGTATCGGCCTTGCTGTTTGACTTCGTCAATGGCTGGAACGATTCGGCCAACGCCATCGCCACCGTCGTCTCCACCCGCACATTGGGCCCGTTGCAAGCGGTTCTGATGGCTGCCGTTCTCAACTTCGTCGGTGCCCTCGTTTCGACCAAAGTCGCAAAAACCATCGGCGGTGACATCGTCAATCCGCAGATTGTCACGGGCGACATCGTGTTGGCGGCCATGCTGGCGGCCACATTGTGGGTCGCCTTCTGCACGATCCTCGGCCTCCCGATCAGCGGCTCGCATTCCTTGGTGGGCGGGTTGGTGGGGGCGGCGGTTGCCCGATTCGGCACCAGTTGCGTTCACATGGCCGGCATCTGGAAGGTCATGGTGGGCCTTTTTCTGTCACCGGTGCTGGGATTCATCATCGGGTACATTCTTTTGGTGGCCGTGTATTGGATCGCCTACAAAATGAAACCGCGCACGGTGCGGAAAACGTTTGGCGTGCTCCAGGTGCTTTCCAGCGGCTTCATGGCTTTCACCCATGGCATGAACGACGCCCAAAAAGTCATGGGGGTCATCACCCTCGCCTTGTTCTCCGCCGGCAAGATCGCCGACATCATCGTGCCTGTGTGGGTCATGCTGACCTGTGCCGCCGTCATGGCCTTGGGCACCGCCGCGGGTGGTTGGGGTGTGATCAAAACCCTCGGGATGAAACTGGCTCACATCCGCCCCATCGAAGGTTTTGCCGCCGAAACGGCCGGTGGTCTCGTACTCTCCCTGGCCGCGCACTTCGGCGTCCCCGTCAGCACCACCCACACCATTACTGGCTCGATTATGGGAGTCGGCACGGCGTTCCGCGCCAAAGCCGTCAAATGGAGTCTTGGCACCAAGATCGTCTACGCGTGGGTTTTCACCCTTCCGTGTACCGCGCTCTTTGCGGCAGCACTGACCGTGGTCTTCGCCAAACTTGGAATCGTCGCCACTCGTTGAGTTAGCGCGCCACGACGTCTTCCGGCAATGCCAACACCGCGCCTTTGCTGGCGCTCGTCACCAGCCGGCTGTAACGCCCCAGCCAGCCGGTATTGATTTTCGGGGCGGGTTTTTTCCAGGCAGAACGGCGGTGCGCCAACACCGCGTCGGTGACTTGCAGCGTCAACGTCCGCTTCGGAATATCAATGATGATGACGTCGCCGGTCTGCACGAGACAGAGCGGCCCGCCTTCCGCCGCTTCGGGGCTGATGTGACCAAGACAGAGACCGGCCGTCCCGCCTGAAAAACGACCATCCGTGATGAGCGCAACCTGTTTGCCGAGACCCTGGCCGCGAATCATCGAGGTCGGCGACAACATCTCCGGCATACCGGGGCCGCCCTTCGGGCCTTCGTACCGGATTACAACCACGTGACCGGCTTTAATCTGCTGCTTCGCCAGTGCGTCGAGACATTCATCCTGCGACTCGAACACAATGGCCGAGCCCATGAAGTAATGGCACTCCGGGTCCACGCCGGCCACTTTGATGACGCCGCCCTCGGGCGCGAGGTTGCCGAACAAGACCGCCAAGCCGCCATCTGGCGAGAAAGGGGTCTCGATTCGGTGGATGATCTTCTCGTCGGTAATCTCCGCGTTCTTGATGACCGCGCCGAGCGTCTTGCCGGTGACAGTCTTCGTGCGCAGATTCAGGAGGCCGGGTTTCTTGCTCAATTCCTTCAAGATGGCGCTGATGCCGCCGGCGCGATGCACGTCTTCGATATGCACATCCATCTTCGACGGCGCGACCTTGCAGATGCAGGGCGTCCGCGCCGACACCTCATTCAAACGCGCCAACGGATAATCCACGCCGGCCTCGCGCGCCAACGCGAATGTATGTAACACGGTATTCGTCGAACCGCCCATCGCCATGTCGAGTGCGAACGCATTATCAATCGCTGCCGCTGTCACGATGTCACGCGGTTTCAGGTCCATCTCGACCAACTTCATGATCTGCTTGCCGGCTTTACGGGCGAGTTTCTTGCGTTCGTCGGCTACCGCCAGAATCGTCCCGTTGCCCGGCAACGCGAGGCCGATGGCTTCGAGCAAACAGTTCATCGAATTCGCCGTGAACATGCCGGAGCACGACCCGCAGGTCGGACACGACACTTCTTCGAGCTTCTTCAACTCCGCTTCGTTGATCTTGCCGGCTTGGAATTTGCCGACGCCTTCAAAAATTGTGATCAAATCGCTCGATGTTCCGTCTTCGAGCTTGCCGGCTTTCATCGGGCCGCCGGTCACGAAGATGGTCGGGATGTTGACGCGGACGCTGGCCAGCAACATGCCGGGTGTGATCTTGTCGCAATTGGAAATGCAGACCATCCCGTCGAACCGGTGCGCCTCGACCATCGTCTCGACCGCGTCGGCGATGAGTTCCCGGCTCGGCAGGGAATACCGCATGCCGATATGCCCCATCGCGATGCCGTCGTCGACAGCGATGGTATTGAACTCGAACGGGATCCCGCCCGCCTTGCGCACCGCCGCCTTCACGACCTCGGCAAATTTCTTGAGGTGGACATGCCCTGGCACGACATCGGTATACGAATTCGCGATGGCGATGAACGGCTTCTCAAAATCCGCGTCCGACTGGATGACGCCGGTGGCTCGCAGTAATCCCCGGTGAGGCGCACGGTCGGCGCCGCGTTTGACGATGTCTGATCTCATAATGCGGAAAACTATACCGGTTTTTCGCGCTGTGGTAAACAGCCAGTATGTTCCGGTTGGGACGGCGCGCCGCGCCGTCCGCATTGTGGGTGAGTCGTGGCGCTTGTCCCCAGAGCTCTTTCATGACACAACTTCCGTCAGGCACATGCTGCCGACACGTCCGCACCGCGAGCGGCGCCACGGGATGTTGCGCCTGAGGCTGGGGACGTTGTTGGGGAGGGGCGGGGCGCTGCAACTGAGTCTGGGGACGTTGTCGCCACCAGCCGGGACAGCGCAACCGTGGCTGGGGACAGTGCCGCTGACTTGGGGCACGTGTCCCCAGCGGCTCCGGCAACGTCCCGCAAGACAAGTGACATGTCCCGCGCCGCTCCAGCACGTGCCACCGCCAGACGGGACATGTCCCGCACAGTCGCATACTTGTCCCACGAGGTGCGCGACATGTCCCCGCGCGCTCCAGCAGCGTCCCATCTCCCGTGAAATAGTGCCGGAGTCGTTCTAAATCAGCGACTTGCGACTTTGGTAGCTGTTCAACCCCTCCGACACCCTTCTAACGCAGTCAAAGGGTCAACGGTGCGGCAACTGTAACCCCATTCGTTGTCGTACCAACTGACGAGCTTGAAGACTTTCTTGTTCAATTCGATGCCGTGGGTGGTGTCGCCGACGCTCCCACAAACCCTGTTCATAACGACACGACTGCACTGAGGATGAGCCCCACTAAGCTGCACAACAGACCGGCGAGTATGCCGGCGACGACGGCGACCACAAGGTTGCACTTCTTGCGCACGAGAACTCCGGTGCCCGTGCCAACCAGGAAAGAGATCGTCAGGTTAGCAGCGTGCTTCCACGGTTCAATATACAGCCCGTGTGCCTGGGCTTGGCACACCAGAACCAGCCAGACTGCGATGCCGACAATCCATATGTCTCCCTTCATAGTTTCGACGCCAGGCGATTTATGCGCGTTTGGATGCGGGGCAGAAAAAGATGAAATAGAAGTGACGACGGGCGTCGCTGCCAGATCCTCATGGCGGTCTCGCATGGGAAGGTGATGTGAATCCGTCCATCCGTCCCGCGCTGGCCGGCGTGGGCCTCGCGCTCAGACGCCAATTCCGCCTTCTCGGTAACGCAAATGGGTATCACTACGGCCACACAGGCCTCAGCCTTCACTTGCCGGTAAATCCGTCAACACGACTTCGATCTTGTGCGTCGGGAACCCCGAGCCGACCGTGGATGCGGTCGGCAGTCTGGCGAAAGATCGCGGGTTCATGGTTGCGGCACGGTGATCGTTAAATTCGTGATGCTGGCCGCCTCGCGCAGAGCGGCGGCGATGGCCGGTTTGTTTTCTTTCTCGGCCAGTGTCAGGGCCGTGTCCTGCTCATCGTTGCGGGCATTCAGATCTGCTCCGTGCGCCAGCAGGACTGGCAGCACGGTGGCATGGCCGTTGGCCACGGCGCGCATGAGCGGCGTCCAACCGCGTTTGCTGCGGGCGTTGACTTTGGCGCCCCGCGACAGCAGGGCGGCTACGGCCTCCGGCGTCCCACCAGCGGCGGCGTAGAACAATGGTGTCCAGCCATTGTTATCGGTGATTTCGATATTGGCGCCACGGTCGAGCAACACCGTGATCGCCGGCGGGTGACCGTGAAGCGCGGCATAATGCAGTGCCGTGCAGCCATCGTCGCGCGGCTCGCTGATGTTGGCTCCGTGCTCCAGAAGGAATTCCACTGTTCCGGCACGCCCTGCGGCGGCGGCGGCTTGTAACGGACTGCTGGAACGATTGCCATTGATGGAGAGCCCACGTTTCAGGAGCACTGCCACGACGGCGTTGTGTCCATTGCGGGCGGCCAATTCCATCAAGGAGTAGTTGTTGTAGGCGGTGGCGGCCCCGGCATCCAAGAGCAGTATGACGATTTCCGCGTGCCCATTCTCGGCTGCAAGCTGGACGGGCCGGTAACCGCGGGAGTAATCGCATGAGCCATCGGCTTGCGTCGGGTCTTTCGCCAGAATCCGTTTCACCTCCGCCACATCGCCATTGGCTGCCGCAGTGCAGATGGGTTTGGAGCAGCCGCACAGACACAGCGCCAAAGCGGCGCCGATAAACAAGACCGGTCCAAGCGTTTTCATAAACCCCTTCGTTTCTGCAGAATTTCCATGCAGGTCAGTGAGTCCTTGGCCCACTCGGAGGTCGGATATTTCTCGATAATCTCCCGGTACAGAGCGAGCGCTTTGTCGTATTCGCCCCGGGCCTCCTGCTTGACCGCTGTGTTGAATAACTTCTCCACGGCTGCGGCTTCATCCACCACCGCCGGTTGCGCAGGGCGGGGCGGTCGGCGGCGCCACAAAAGGATGCCGCCGATGCCACCGAGCACCGCGGCGGGCGCCAGCAAGAGCATGCAGGCGAACGTGAGAAGAAACCAGAATCCGCCGAGAATCTTACTGCCGGCCAACGTGAATCCTGCCCCTTCATTCCCGTGAACGAATGGCGAGACCGCAAACACAATCACCAAGGCTTCCAGCACACAAGCCGGCGGCAGCAAAAGTGAATAGAGCAGCCACCCCGGCGACGACGCGCCGGGCAGGGTCTTGGCAACCACCCGACGCACCACCCAGCGAGCCGGCGGCAGCAGCAGCAAGGCGATAACGCCGATCACGATCAGTTCCATGGCATCCCATCCTGATGGTGGCGACGGTGTCTGCGGTCATCCGGTTTGTCGTTGTGGTTGCGAAAACCCATTCAGTATTTTCCCTCGATACCGGCCTGTTGTCGCAGCCGCTTGATCGCGGCCACGTTGTTGTTCAGATACTCGATGAACTGGGTCATGCCGGCGTTGATTTGTTCATTGAGCGCCGGCCACTGCTTTTCGTCCACGAACACACTCTGGGGATAAATCGTCTTGAGGGCCGGCATGGTTTTCCCCTCGGCCAGCCCGGCACTGTGCTTGCCCACGGCGATCTGTAATCCCGCGGAGTTGTAGTAGGGCGTGATGTAAACCGGTATCCCGCCTTCCGTGCGTGCCGGCTTGTTGCAGGACGGCAATGTCATGGCCAGCAGTACCAAAAGCCGAGACGCAGTCGCGGTGAGACTTTTCACCATCTTCCTCCGAAGCGCGCTCGTTTGCACTGACGGGGGGCATTGTACGCGCGCAACCGTCTGGTGCAATTCATTTTGTCTCGGTTGCCACCCCGTCGCTCATTCCGCCTGAGACAGCATGAAAAAGCCGGGCACTCCTTGCGGAATGCCCGGCTCTTGGGAAGTACCGGTTACAGGCTCTTGCCGACCTTCTTGATGAGGTCAACGGTGCGGCAGCTGTAGCCCCATTCGTTGTCGTACCAGCTCACGAGCTTGAAGAATTTCTTGTTCAATTCGATGCCGCTGCCGGCGTCGAAGATGCTCGAATGCGTGTCATGGATGAAGTCGGATGAACAGACTTCGTCGCTCGTGTAGCCGAGGATGCCTTTGAGATAGGTCTCGCTGGCTTTCTTCATCAGGTCACAGATTTCTTTGTAGCTGGTTTCCTTCGTGGTCTTGACCGTGAGGTCAACGACGCTGACGGTCGGGGTCGGGACGCGGAAAGACATGCCGGTGAGTTTGCCTTTGACTTCGGGAATCGCGAGGCCGACAGCTTTCGCGGCGCCGGTGGTCGAGGGGATGATGTTGATCGCGGCGGACCGGCCACCTTTCCAGTCTTTCTTCGACGGACCGTCCACGGTCTTCTGCGTGGCGGTGTAGCTGTGGATGGTGGTCATCAGACCTTCTTCGACGCCGAGACCTTCCTTCAGCAACACATGAACGACCGGCGCGAGGCAGTTCGTCGTGCAACTCGCGTTGGAAATGATGTGGTGCTTGGCCGCGTCGTATTTGCTGTCGTTGACACCCATGACGATGGTGATGTCTTCGTTCTTGGCTGGGGCGCTGATGATCACTTTCTTGGCGCCAGCATCAATATGGCCTTTGGCCTTGGTGGCGTCAGTGAACAAACCGGTGGACTCGATGACGATGTCCACGCCGAGTGCTTTCCACGGGAGGGCGGCCGGGCCTTCTTTGACGGCGAGACACTTGATGTCGATGCCATTGACGACGAGCACGTCATCTTCCGCGACGGACGGCGCGGATTTTTTGCTGCTGACGGTACCGTTAAATTTGCCTTGGGTGGAATCGTATTTCAGCAAGTACGCGAGGTTGTCGGCCGGCACGAGGTCGTTGACGGCGATGACCTGAACTTCCTTGCCGAGCAGGCCTTGGTCTGCGATTGCGCGAAACACTAATCGACCGATGCGGCCGAATCCGTTGATACCAACTTTAATTGCCATGTCTGTGAACTCTCCTTCAAACGTTAGGGGTAAAACTCGCGGCAATGCTACGAGAATCGCCGGTAAGCGTCAAACGAAACATTCCGGTGCATGCGCCATTCGGGTATTGCCAAAGCCCAAACCGGCCATTATTCTCAAACCACTGGCAGAGGCGTGAGATGGTTGTTAGCGCGTGGCCGATGGGAGAAGTGGGTTCAATGAACCGGTCGGGCCACATTGTGGTGTTTGCGCTGGATGAACAGAGAGTGGCGTTACCTCTGTCCGTCGTCGAACGGGTCGTGCGCGCGGTTGAAGTAACACCCCTCCCCATTGCGTGGACGATTGTGCTGGGGGCGATCAACTTCCACGGTCAAATTCTTCCCGTCTTCAATCTCCGCCGGCGCTTGCGGCTGCCGGACCGCGAGATGGAACTCAGCGATCACATCATCATCGCCAAAACCGCGCGGCGGCTGGTGGCGCTCGTGGTGGATGCGGCGGTCGGGGTGCTGGCGTGTCCGGAAAAGGAGATTGTCCCGCCTGAAGCGATCGTTCCCGGTATCGCTGACCTCGTTTCGGGAGTGGTAAAGCAGCCCAATGGGATGATTTTCATCCATGATCTGGACAGGTTTTTGTCGTTGGCGGAGACGCAGCAGTTGGAGGCGGTGTTGGCGGTATGACCACCACCATCGCCAATCCGTTGCTCGCGCAGTTCAGCGAGTTCGTGACCGCGCAACTCGGGCTGCATTTTCCGCCGGAGCGCTGGCCGGATTTGCAGCGTGGCATTGGTGCAGTCGCGCATGAATTTGGGTATGACGACTCTGCAGCGTGCGTGCGCTGGTTGATGTCCGGGCCATTAACGAAGGCACAGGTGGATGTGTTGGCCGGCAACCTGACGGTCGGGGAGACGTATTTTTTTCGTGAGAAACGGACTTTTGAGGTGCTTGACCAGCAAGTCTTGCCGGAGTTGATCCGGCAGCGACGGGACGGTGAACGCCGGTTGCGGTTGTGGAGTGCGGGCTGTTGTACGGGTGAGGAAGCGTATTCACTGGCCATTTTGGTCCACCGTTTGTTGCCGGATTGGCGGGACTGGAACGTGATGATTCTGGCGACGGATGTGAATTCGCGGTTCCTGCACAAGGCAACGCAGGGCGTGTTTGGGGAGTGGTCATTCCGTGACGCGCCGGCGTGGTTGAAGGAGGAGGCTTTTGAGTGCGTGGAGGGCAAACGGTATGCGATCCTGCCGGAGATCCGGCGGATGGTGCAGTTTGAACATTTGAACTTGGCCGAGGACGTGTATCCGTCGTTGTTGACCGACACGAACGCGATGGACGTGATCTTTTGCCGGAACGTGCTGATGTACTTCGCGCCGGCGCAGGCCCAGCGCGTTGTCACGCAGCTCCAGCACTGTCTCGTTGACGGTGGGTGGCTGGCGCTGAGCGCGACCGAGACAGCCGTGGCGATTTCCCAACAGCTCACGGTGGCGAACTTTGATGGGGCAATCCTCTATCAGAAGGGCGAACGTCCGCCGGTGCCGGTCGCCACGCCGGTTGTCTGGGAGATGCCGGTCAAGGACAAGCGGCGGGTGGAACCACCGGCGCCGGATGCGCCAGCGATGATCCAACTGACGCGTGAGTTGGCGAATCAAGGCCGGTTGGCGGAGGCCCGGGCGTTGGCGGACAAGTTGGTGGTCGCGGAGAAGCTGAATCCGGTCGCCCAGTATCTGCGGGCGATGATCGCGCTGGAACAAGGTGCTTTGCCGGAGGCAGCAAGGGCGTTGCAGCGGGCGGTGTACCTCGACCACAACTTCGTCATCGCCCATTTTGCGCTGGGTAATCTGGCGCGCAGTGCCGGGCGGCGCAAGGAAGCGGAGAAACATTTCACGAATGTGCTGCACTTGCTTGACCGGTATGGTCAGGATGACCTCTTGCCGGAGTCGGAGGGGATGACGGCGGGACGGTTGGCGGAAATCGTGAACTCGCTGCGTGACGAGGCGCCGGTCTCATGACCGAAGACCAGCAACGCATTCTGAAGGCGCGCGCGCAGGCGCTGGCGCAGGAGCCGGTCGCCCAGGCGACCGAGGCAATGATCGAGGTGGTCGAGTTTTCGCTGGCGACGGAGCGGTACGCGATCGAGATCAGCTTCGTGCGCGAAGTGTTTCCGTTCAAGGAGCTGACGCCGGTGCCGTGCACACCGCCGTTCTATACCGGCATCGTGAACGTTCGCGGCCGGCTGATCCCGGTGGTGGACTTGAAGAAGTTCTTCGATTTGCCGGCCAACGGTCTGCAAGACTTGCACAAGGTCATCATCCTCCACTCGGCAGAAATGGACTTGGGCATATTGGCGGATGACGTGGGCGGGGTGCGGAGCGTGTCGGTCAGTCAGTTGCAGGCGGCATTGCCGACGTTGAGCGGGATCGGGCAAGAGTACCTGCGCGGGGTGACCGGCGACCGGCTGGTGGTGTTGGATGCCGAGCGGATACTTGGCGATCCGAAAATCGTCGTGCACGAGGAAATCGAGAAATAACGACAAGCAATCAGAGAAAAACCATGAAACAAAGTATAAGCATGAAAATTGGGGGCGTGCTGGCGTTGGCGCTGGTCGCGTTGGTGATTGTGGGAACGCAGTCCTACCGGGCCACCCGCCGGCTGATTACCGATGCCGGCTGGGTCACCCATACCCAACAGGTGCGCGAGGAAATCGCGAGCCTGCTGGCCGGGTTGCACGAGGCGGAAACGCTCCAGCGCGGATATTTGCTGACCGGCAAGTCGGACTACTTGGAGAGCTACAAGGCTGCGGCGAAAACGATAAATCAACATCTGCTTTCCCTGCGTCAACTGACCGCTGACAACCTCAACCAACAACGGCGGCTCGACAATTTGGAGCCGCTGCTCAAGGACCGGCTGGACCGGCTGGCGGAGGGAGAGAATGCCCGCACGGAGAAGGGCTTGGAAGCGGCGGCCCAGTACGCTGAAAAGGGTTTTGGCCGCAACCTGATGAACGAGATCCGCGCCATCACCGGCGAAATGAACAAGGACGAAAGCGCGCTCTTGGAAAAACGGACACGTGAATCAGAAGCCAGTTCCAACGCCGCTCTTAACACGATCCGATACGGCATGCCGCTCGCCATCGTCGTGGTCTGCATCATCGGTTTTGTGCTGACGCGCAACATCATCCGCCCGCTCAAAGCCGCCACGACGATCGCCGAGCGCATGGCTAGCGGCGATGTGTCGGTGGAGATCGAAGGAGAAGATCGCAGGGACGAAGCGGGCCAGTTGCTGCAGGCGTTCAAACGGATGACCGGATTCCAGCGCGAGATGGCCGGGATGGCGGGAAAAATCGCCGCCGGCGATTTGCACGTTCAGGTCAAACCGCAGTCGGCGCAGGATCTACTGGGCAACGCTTTCGCGTCGATGGTAACGAACTTGCGAAGCCTGACGAGCGAAATCAGCGACGCGGTCAACGTGCTCGGCTCGGCTTCGAGCGAGATCGTGGCCTCCACCACGCAACTGGCCGCCAGCGCCACCGAGACGGCGACGGCAGTTACCGAGACCACCACTACCGTCGAAGAGGTAAAACAAACGGCGCAGGTGTCGAGTCAGAAGGCGAAGTCGGTTTCGGACAGCGCGCAGAAGTCGGCGCAAATCTCGCAGGCCGGCCGCAAGTCCACGGACGATACGGTCGAGAGCATGAAGCGGATTCACCAGCAAATGAGCTCGATAGCCGACAGCATGGTTCGCCTCAGCGAGCAGACCCAGGCCATCGGCCAGATCATCGCCGCCGTGGACGACCTCGCCGCGCAATCAAACTTGCTCGCCGTAAATGCCGCCATCGAGGCGGCGAAAGCCGGTGAGCAGGGCAAGGGTTTCACGGTCGTCGCGCAGGAGGTCAAGAGCCTCGCCGAGCAATCGAAGCAAGCGACGGCGCAGGTGCGAACGATTCTCAACGACATCCAGAAAGCCACCAGCGCCGCCGTGATGGCGACCGAACAGGGCACGAAAGCCGTCGAGGCCGGGGTGAAACAATCCGCGCAGGCCGGTGAGTCAATCTTGGCGTTGACCGGCAGCGTAACGGAATCGGCGCAATCGGCGACGCAGATTGCCGCGTCGAGCCAGCAACAGTTGATCGGCGTGGATCAGGTCGCCTCGGCGATGGAAAGCATCAAGCAGGCGACCGCACAGAACGTCGCCAGCGCGAAACAAATGGAAACCTCCGCCCGCAACCTGAACGATGTGGGCCGGAAACTGAAACAGTTGATCGAGCGTTACAAGGTGTAGGACTGCCGGCATGAACGGACGTGACGACGAATTCCTGAAGTCGCTATTGGCCGCCTTCCGGGGCGAGGCCGCGGAGCATTGGCAGGCGATCTCCGCGGGTTTGCTGGAGTTGGAGCGGTCACCGGCACCGGAAGTCGTCGAGCGCGTCTATCGCGAGGCGCACAGTTTGAAAGGTGCGGCGCGCGCCGTCAGCCAGACCGAGATCGAAACGGTGTGTCAGGCCTTGGAGTCTGCCTTTGCCGGCTGGAAACGGCAAGAGTGGCAACCCGTGCCGGCCAGCTTCGACACGTTGCATCGCGCGACCGACTTGATCCAACAACTTGTCGAAGCGCCGGGCAGCATCGACCCGGGACGCGTGACGCAAATGAAGTCGGATATTGAGACGCTGTGTTTGCTTGCACCGCGAGCACCGGCCCCCGAACACGTGGAGCCGGTGATGCCGGCAACGCACGGGGGGGAGACGATCCGGGTGGCGACGCGAAAACTGGACGGCCTGATGCTGCAGGCGGAGGAGATGTTGGCGGTCAAACTCGCGGTCAATCAACGGGCCGGTGATTTGCGGGAGTTGCGGACGCAGTTTAACGAACAACTCCGTGCTGAGGCGCCGGACCCGCACCAGTTGCGGGTGTTGGAAGCGAAACTGCAAACGTTATCGCGGGTGGCCGAGCATGACAACCACACCATTGGCCGGATGGTGGACGATTTGCTGGAGGGCTCGAAACAACTCTTGATGCTGCCGTGCGCGACATTCCTGAACGTGCTCCCAAAACTCGTGCGCGATCTCTGCCGGGATCAGGCGAAGGAAGCGGAGCTGGTCGTGCATGGCGGCGAAGTCGAGATCGACAAGCGGATTCTGGAAGAGATGAAAGATCCGCTCATTCATCTCGTCCGCAACTGCGTTGATCACGGCGTCGAGAAACCGGCCGAACGCGCCCGGCTCGGTAAACCGGCCCGCGCGACGATCACCGTCTCGGTCACGCAGGTGGATGGCAACAAGGTGGAACTCGCTGTGAGCGATGACGGCGCGGGCGTGGCGGTCGAACACGTCAAAGCGGCCGCCGTCAAACACGGACTGGTGTCCGCCGCAGATGCCCGGCAACTGGATGAGCCGGCGGCGTTGGCGCTGATGTTTCTCTCCGGCGTCTCGACGACGCCGATCATCACTAAGATTTCCGGACGCGGGCTGGGGTTGGCGATTGTGCGTGAGAAAGCCGAGAACCTCGGTGGCCGGGTGGCGGTGCAGACGCAAGCCGGCAAGGGGACAACATTTCGGATTCTGCTGCCGCTGACGCTCGCGACATTCCGTGGGACGTTGGTGCAGGCGGCTGGACAGACATTTGTGATCCCGACCACCAACGTTGAACGTGTCGGTCGGGTGCGTGTGGCCGAGATCAAGACTGTTGAGAACAACGAGACGATTGCGATGGATGGCAAGACGGTCGCGCTGGTCCGGCTGGCGCCAGTGTTGGAGTTGCCGGCCAATTCGGCGCTGACGGACGAGCCGGTCTGGCTGACGTTTGTGGTCGTGACCGCCGGCGAGAAGCGCATCGCGTTTGGCGTGGAGGCGGTGCTGCGGGCGCAGGAGGTGTTGGTCAAGTCGCTGCGGAAACCACTGGTGCGCGTGCGCAACATTGCCGGTGCGACGGTGTTGGGGTCCGGGGCCGTGGTGCTGATTCTGAATGTCGCGGACTTGCTGCAGTCGGCGACAAAGGTCCGGCTGGTGGTGAAGGGCGCGCCGGCGCGGGCGGTGGAGCGGAAGGTCGTGTTGGTGGTGGAGGATTCGATCACATCGCGGATGTTGTTGAAGAATATTCTCGAATCGGCGGGTTACCGGGTGCGGACGGCGGTGGATGGGTTGGATGCGTTGAGCCAGTTGAAGACCGAGCCGGTCGACGGTGTCGTGTCGGATGTGCAGATGCCGCGGCTGGATGGGTTCAACCTGACGGAGAAGATCCGGGCGGATCGGAAATTGGCGGAGTTGCCGGTGGTGCTGGTGACGGCGCTCGGGACCCAGGAAGACCGGGAGCGCGGTGTGGAGGTCGGCGCGAACGCGTACATCGTGAAGAGCAGTTTCGATCAGAGCAACCTGCTGGAAGCATTGCGGCGCTTGGTGTGAGATGAACAAGGACAAGATCAACGTGCTGGTGGTGGAGGATTCGCCGGTGGTGCAGATGTTGATGAAACATCTGCTCGACAGCGATCCGCAATTGCACGTGATGGGCACGGCCAATAACGGGCAGGAGGCAGTGGATTTCGTTGCCGGGCAGAAGCCCGACGTGATCCTGATGGACGTGCACATGCCGAAAATGGACGGCTACGAAGCGACGCGGCGGATCATGGAGACGCAGCCAGTGCCGATCGTTATTTCCAGCGCGACGATGACCAATCAGGAAGTCGGGGCCACGTTCCATGCGCTGGAAGCCGGCGCGGTGGCGTTTATCGAGAAGCCGGTCGGGCTGGGCGGGGCAAACTTTGACCAGATGGTGCAGAAGCTTTTGCAGACCGTGAAGTTGATGGCCGAGGTCAAGGTGGTGAAGCGGTGGGGCCGCCAGCCGCGGGTTGAACCATTCCGGCCGGTGGGCAAACCCAGCGCCGCAATCAGAGTGATCGCCATCGGTGCTTCGACGGGCGGGCCGCCGGTTATTCAGTCAATTTTGGCTGGGGTGCCCAAGGACCTACCGGTGCCGGTGTTGATTGTGCAGCATATTGCCGCCGGTTTCCTCCAGGGGATGGTTGATTGGCTCAAGCAGACAACTGGCTTCCCGGTCCATATGGCCGCACACGGAAAGGAAGCCTTGCCGGGGTGCGCTTATCTTGCGCCCGATGGTTGGCAGATGGGCCTTGGTTCCAATGGCCGGATTCTGCTGAGTAACGCCCCGCCGGAAAACGGACTGCGCCCGGCGGTTTCGTACCTGCTGCGGTCGGTTGCCCAGACTTGCGGACCGAACGCTGTGGGGGTCTTGCTGACCGGGATGGGGACCGACGGTGCGGAAGAACTCAAACTGCTGAAGGATCAAGGGGCAATCACCATTGCGCAGGATGCGGAAACAGCCGTGGTTCACGGCATGCCGGGGGCGGCGATCCGGCTTGGAGCGGCGACGTACATACTGCCAGCCAACCGGATCGCAGCGGCGCTGGCGACACTGGTCAGTCGAAAATGAAAAACACCCAACCCATCCACCTCCTCCTCGTCGACGACAATCCCGTGGACGCCGCGTTGGCGCAGCGCATGTTGCAGTCGCTGGAAAACGAATTGGCAATCGCCGCGCAGTGGGTTGACAGCGCGGAAAAGGCGTTGCTTGAAGTGCGCAATCGTGCCTTCGACGTGATGTTGCTGGATTACAATTTACCGGGCATCAGCGGTTTGGAGGTTTTGGCGCAGATCCATCAACTCCCGCCCAACCAGCAGCCGGCCGTGATCATGTTGACCGCCAGCGGCAGCGAGAAGATTGCCGTGGAAGCGATGAAGAATGGCGCGCGCGATTACCTGCGCAAGGAGGATCTCGCGGTGGCCCCATTGCTGCGCGCCATCATCAGCGCGCTGTCACAGAAGCGGATGCAGGACCAACTGGCCGCGTACGTGACGCAGACGCAGGCCGACTTGAAGATGGCGCATGAGCTCCAGTGCGCGCTTTTGCCGCGCCACTTCCCGCTCTTTCCACATACGGCTGACGATGCCGAAACCGCCGTGCGCTTCCATGCCCGGTACGTCTCGACGACAGATTTGGGGGGCGATTTTTACAGTGTCGTTCGGCTGTCGGACACGGTGGCGGGTGTATTCATCTGCGACGTCATGGGCCACGGAGTGCGGGCCGCGCTCGTGACGGCGATGATTCGCGCGCTGGTGGAAGAGTTGCAACCGCTGGCCCGAGAGCCCGGCCGGTTTTTGGCGGAGGTCAACACCGGTTTGCTGGCGATTTTGCAGCACACCGACGAACCGTTGTTTGCCACGGCCTTGTATCTCATCGCCGACATCGGGCGTGGTGAGATTCGCTACGCCAACGCGGGCCATCCCTCACCACTGCACGTCCACGCCGACCGGGGAGTGGTTGATGAGTTTCAATTTGCCATGGGCAATACCGGTCCAGCGTTGGGGCTGTTTCGGGTAACTGAGTACCCAACTGATACTGTTCCGATTGCCGGCGGCGATCTGTTGGTGTTGTTCACTGATGGCTTGTTCGAGGTGCAAGGCCCCGCCGACGATGAATACGGCCCCCACCGCTTGCGGGAGGCGGTCCAGCGCCGGGTGAGTGAGCCGCCCGCTGCGATGCTGGACGGGTTGATGACCGAGGTCCGGCAATTCTCCTCAACGGGCCAGTTTGTCGATGATGTGTGCCTGTTGGCGATAGAAGTGAGGCGGTTGGCCGCCGGCCTCAAGGAGGCGCGATGAGTGATTTTACCGGATTAGACCTGGCCACGATTGAGAAACTCAAGCAATTGGGGGGAGGCCCGTTTGCCGGCCAGATGATCGATCTTTTCTTTCAGTATCTGCCCGGCAAGTTGGCGGAAGCCAAGGCCGGGCTTGGAGGGGGAGATTTTCACGCCATCCAACAAGCCGTGCACCCGATCAAATCCAGCGCCAACAACGTGGGAGCTGTGGCCGTCAGGGAGTTGGCGCGGCAGATCGAACAACTGGCCTTGGACAAGAACGGGGAGACAATTCCCGCCCTGCTGCATGATCTGGAAGAGGCGTATGCGCGGGTGGCGGTGCAACTCAAAGAGCAGCGCGCCGGGCTGGAGGCATGAGCCGCCGCTCAGGTTTTTGCTGGTGGCTCGGGCAGGCTTTCTTCGCGCAATAATTGGATCACCGTGGCGAACTTCGCTGCGTTCCGGTTGTCGACGCGAACCAGGTCGGTATGGGCGGTCAGCATGATCTGGCGGGTCTCCTGCTGATTCAGCGGCTTGCGCTGTTCCGCAGTGTTTGAATCCGGTAACTGCTGGAAGACGAGGTTGACGGGCAGGTTCAAACAGGAATGGTCAGTCCCGCTCGCCGCCACGTTGAATATGCGATGCAAGCCCAGTCCTCGGAGTAGGTCCTGATGTTGCTGGTTGGCGTTGATGACCCAGTTCGTTCCTGACCCGCCTTGCTGGTGGAGCCGCATTCCAAGGCCGGCCAACACACCCAAAAACGTGCTGTCCATTCCCACACACTGCGCTAGATCCACCACGAGTTCGTTGCTGCCGGACCGGACTTTGTTGGAAACGTATTGCTTCAACGCTGGGCTGTTCTGAAATGTTCCCCGCCCTTGAATCCGAATCCACACACTCGTTCCGGTAGAGGCGACATATATTCCCTGCGACAGTTCAGCCATTCGACCTCCCAATTTCACCGGCCATGGCAACGCCCTGGGGCCGCGTTTGCTTCACTCGTGGCTCACGCCGGAGGGGGGACCTCGTCGGCGCTGGCGGAGCGTCCGAACCGGAAACTGAAGAACGGCATCTCCAACATTTCGTCGAGCAGTTGAATCAGCCGCTTGGCATCCACCGGTTTGGGAACAATGGTCCGGCAGCCGACTTGGCCCTGCAAGGCTTTGGCGACCTGTTGTGTGACCGTCGCAGTCAAGAGGATGACCGGGGTGTTTTTCAACTGACCTTTGGTTTGGAACTCCGCCAGCAGTTGCCCGCCATCCATCTGCGGCATCACCACATCCAGCAGGATCGCCGCGGGCTTGAACTCCAATGCCGCCGCGACCGCCTGCAGCGGGTGATTCTCAACGCGAACCTCATACCGACCGGTCCGCTCCAAGTTCATCTTGACCAAGTTGGTAAACGGGACTTCATCATCAATCATCAAAATGCGTTTTTTTTCCATAGCTGATCTCCGGGTTTAGGCTTGGTTGAGGAAATATTTGATTTGCCGGGCGACTTGGATGAACTGCAAGGGATCCTTCATGACGGCCTGCCACTGCGCGGTCGTCGCCGGCCAGTCGCCGCCGCCTTGGCTGCACCGGTTGAGCAACTCGGTGGCCCAGCGTTCGACTCCCGTTCGATCCGCCAGTAGCGCGCAGGCAATCAGCAACGACCGCACTGCCCGCAGGGTCGCGCCGGTGACTTGGTTGGCGACGATGTCCTTGAGCACCGGGGTCGTGTCGAGTTCGACGCAGCGGTGCAACTCCGCGACATCCAGATCCACTCGCGGCCGGTATTCGATCACGTCCCGGAATAAGCGGGCGAAATCCGCGCCGTACTTCTGCCGCAGCCCGGCCTCGAAGGCATCGGTCAATACGGTCTGTACGTCTTTGAGACAATGGATTTGCATTAGTGCACAGCTCCTTTCCCGTTGTGAAATACGATAGTGGCTTGGACGCCGCCCTCGGGACGGTTGGCGACTTCGAGTGTCCCGGTGTGCTGAAGAATAATCTGTTGTGCGACCGCCAATCCCATACCGGAGCCGACGCCGACCGGCTTCGTGGTGAAGAACGGATCGAACACCTTCGCCAGCGCCTCCGGCGGAATCCCGGTGCCCGTATCCAAGACCTCGACCACCACATCCGCGTCGCGCAGGCTGGTGCGGACGGTCAACGTCCCGCCTTTGGGCATCGCATGGCAGGCGTTCATGAACAGGTTGATGAACACCTGCTCGATGCGGATCCGGTCAATCTGGCGGGGCGGCAGGGCGGGGGCAAACTTCCGCACCACTTGAATCCCGCGAGCGCTGAACTCGTGATGCACCAACCGCAACGCCCGATCCACGACCGAATTCAGATTTTCAGTGGTCGGTTGCAGTTCGCGGGGCGCCGCGTAGTCGAGGAGTTCACGCACAATGGCGTCGGCCCGTTCCACAGCATCGCGCATGTCGTGCAGGACGGTATCGGTTTCTGGCTGCCCAGTCTGCAGGCAATCCTCAAAGTACCCGACGCCCATCAATAAAATGGCGAGCGGATTCTTGATCTCGTGCGCGATGCCGGCCGCCAATTGGCCGATGGATTCAAGTTTCTCGGCCTGGATCAATTTCGCCTGCGTGTTTTTGAGATTCTCGTATGTCGCCAGCAATTCGATCTGACTGCGCGCCAGGTCGGCATTAAACTGGTGCAGTTGTTCGGCGGCCTGCTTGCGCGCGCTGATGTCGTGGTTGACGCCGGCCACGCCGATGAATTCGCCGGCCCTGTCGCGCAGGGCCACTTTCGTTGTCAACAACCAGCGCGCCCGCCCTTGGGCATCGGTGAGGCAAGCTTCCCGGTTGATCAGCGGCTGACCGGACTGCGCGAGGGCGCGTTCCTCGCTGGCAAATTGCTCCGCCAAACCCGCCGGGAAAAAATCAAAATCCGTCCGCCCGAGGATCGCGTCGGGTGTGGTGTTGAAAAAATGCGCCGTCGCGGCGTTGACCAACACAAACCGGCCCTCAGAATCTTTCACATAGATTTGGTCCGGCAGCGAATCGAGAACCAGATTCGCCCAGTCGCGAGTGTTGAATGCGGGGCGAGCCAGTGTCGCCGTACTCACCGCGCCTGATTCCTCCAACCATCCCGCCGCTGCATGATAGGTTGCCATATCGCGCAGTGGAAAAATAACGCCGGCAGCTCTTCGCCGTCAACCGCAGTTACCCCCTGAATCGGTCTAGGGGGCTCCATCCGCCGGCAAGAGAATATGAAACGCTGTGCCCTGCCGGGGAGCGCTCTCGACTTCGATCCGACCTTGGTGGGCGTCCACGATGATCTTGTAGACGATGGCCAAGCCGAGGCCGGTCCCGTGGGCTTTCGTCGTCAGAAACGGCTCGAACAACCGCGCCTGTTGTTCCGGTGTCATTCCCACGCCGGTGTCGCGAAATGTCACCACCACCGTGCCCGGCGCGCGCACGCCGGTGGTGATGGACAATTGCCCACCCGCCGGCATCGCCTCAGCGGCGTTGAGGATGAGATTCAGACAAGCCTGTTCGAGTTGGCCCCGGTCAGCCTTGAGCGCCGGCAGATGGCCGGCCAAGTCGGTGACCAATTCGACCCGCTGTTGCTGTAATTTCCGGCGCGTCAGCATGAGTACATCGTTGAGCAAGGCGTTAAGATCAACTGGCTGGAAACTCGGTTCGTTCGAGCGCGCGTAGCTGAGCAGGCGTTCCACGATTTTGTTTAGATGCTCCATTTTCTCCGCGACGATTTCCGCATCGCGCGCACGCGGATCAGTGGCCGGGAACTTCAACTCCAGCGAATGAAACAACATTTGCATCACCGTCAACGGATTGCGGATCTCATGCGCGACCTCGGCGGCGAGCAGGCCGAGGGTGCCGAGTCGTTCGGCTTGCCGGAGTTGTTCTTCGGCTTGCACCACTTTTTCGTGCGCCTGCGCGTTGGTGATCGCGACGGCGGCCAGGCTGGCCAGCGTGGAGAGGATTTTCATGTCCTGCGTCGAATACCGGTACGGCGTGGCGCTGTAGACGCTGAGGGCCCCAATGACTTGCTCGCCAAATTCGAGCGGCACCGAGAGCAGTGACACCAGTCCGTCTTGCCGGGCCAGTTCGATGTGCTGATACGCATCGTGGTGCTGGACGTTGTAGACCTGAATCGGTTTCCGGCGGCGGACGACGCTGCCGATGATGCTCTCACTGACCGGTAACGGCGGCTTGCTCAGGTAATCCGCACTCGCGCCGTGGCAGGCGCGGAGTTCGAGCTGGTCCCGGTCCGCATTCAGCAACATCAGCGAACAGACTTTCGTCTCCATCAACCGGCACGCGGCGGCGGTCACGCGTTTGAGCACGTCCTCGAGATTGAGGGACGAGTTGATGGATTGCGCGACGTGGAAGAGGGCTTCGAGTTTGCGGGCGTTGTGGGCGACGGCTTCGTAGAGCCAGGAATTGTGGATGACTTGCGCCGCCTGATTCGCGAGCGCGACGAGCAAATCTTCCTCAGCCTGGCTGAACGCATTCTGGCGCGTCGAGTCCACGTTGAGCACGCCGATGAGCTGGCCTTCGAGCAGCAACGGCACCGCCAGCTCGCTGCGAATGTCGTTGCGAACCGAGATGTACCGCGGGTCGGTGCTGACGTCGGCCAGTCGCAGCGGTTGGCCGGTTTTGGCGACCCAGCCGGTCACGCCGCGCCCAATGGCAAGTTTGAGTTGCCGGGCTTCGTCACTCAGGCCGATGGCGACTTCGATTTCGAGGAGTTGCGTGTGCGGGTCAATGAGCACGAGCGAACCGCTCGTCGCCTTCATTAGTTCGACGGCTTCGCGGAGAACGAGGTCGAGGACTGTGGCCGGTTCGAGAGAGGAATTGATGACGCGGCTGACCCGGGTCAGCACTTCGTAGTGCCGGAGTTTTTCGTTGGCCGGTGGGGTGGAGCGCGCCATCAGCGCGACCCGGTAACGAGATTTGTGGCGTCTGTCAACAATCCAAAAAGTCACTCGACGCCGCGCGCCGCCGGCGTTAATTTCGCAATGGTTGCAAAAATAACTGGAGGATTTCCATGACAACAATCAAAGCAATCTCGCGGGTGAGTCAGTTTCAGTGCGTTGTGCTGGCAGTGGCGCTGGTTGGAGCGTCAGCTTGGGCGATCGATGGGGGCGATGATTTCAATGACAACACCGTGGAGCCCACCAAGTGGGGCACCGACGAACAGATCGGTGGCGGTGCCTTGGCCGAGACCGGCGGCCAGTTGCAATATACCGTCACGAAAGGCAGCAAGTGGGATGAGACGCTCCGCCCGTGGGTGCTGACTCAATTCCCGACGACCTCGAACTGGGAAGTCGTGGTCAATGTCATCAACACCATTGAGCTGGGTAAAAATCAGGTGTGCAGCTTCGGGTTTTACATTCGGAACTGGCGCGATCCGTATGACCGCCTCGGTGTGGAGCTTTACTCCTCGACGCTGGGCGGTGGGCCGACCCGACGCGGGTTTTATTCGTTTCTGGTGACGGACGACTGGTTCGTCAACGATACCGATACCTTTGACATTGGGACAACATTCGGCGCGGTGCGCATCGCGTTCAACAGCGCGACGCAAGTGCTGACCGCATACTACGACGTGAATTCCGCCAACGGCTATCAATGGGCGGTGTTGGGTTCGTATGGTATCGGCGGCAGCGGCGGCGCGTCCGGTAACACCGATTGGGACATGGGGGCAACTGACCGGTTGACCTTGTTGTTGTATGGCTACGGCGAGAAGGCGGTGATTACCGGCAATACACTCGCCGGCGACGACCTCGCCACCACCGGCGGAATTCCCTATGAAATTGCCCCGAGCAATCTGACCGGAGCTTTTTCCGGCGTGAAAGAAAAATGCTCCACGCTCTGCACCCTCAAAGGCAAACTCGCCATGCTCAACGGCACGACCTCGCCGATACGCCCGACACGAGTGCGGATTTTCCTGTCCACTGATGCGGTTTTCAACGACGGGGTTGATAGCTTGATTCAGACTTCCCTGACCAAGTTTGCCAAACCCGGCAAAGCGGCCAAACTCAAATTGGCTGCAGCGAGTGAATCCAGTTTCAGCGGATTTTACCTGCTGGCCGTGGATGACAGCGGGCAAGTCTTGGGGAGTTACCTGATTCCCTGACCCCGTGACAAAACCCGGTGTTGTCTGGACGAAACGCGACTGCGAGCAAACAATCCCGCAGCGTTTCGCGACCATCGTGGCGCGGTATCCCGGCCAGATTGCCATTCGCACCCGGGACGCCACGTGGACTTACCGGGAGTTGGACCGACGGGCGCAAACCATCGCGACTGCGTTGCGAAACCTTCGCGGTGACGCCTTGGAGCCGGTCGGGCTGTTGTTTCCGCAAGGCGCGTGGCAGTGCGCCGCGACACTGGGGGCGCTCCAAGCCCGGAAAATCTATGTGCCGCTCGATCAATCACTGCCCCCGGCCCGCCGTGCTGAGATTGTCGCGGAGGCTGAGATCAAGGTGGTTCTTACCGATACCAAGCAACCTGGTACCGTCGATGTCACTAAATTGGAATCCAGTGAGGAGTTCCGGCTGCCAGCCGCTGACTGCCGCGACCCGGCATACATCTACTTCACCTCCGGCACGACCGGCAAACCCAAGGGCGTCGTGGATTCGCACCGGAACGTGTTGCACAACATTTTGCGCTATACGAGTCAACTCCACATTCAGGCCACGGACCGGCTTTCGCTATTGCAGGCACCGGCCTTCAGCGGCGCGGTCTCGTCGTTTTTCGCGGCTGTGCTCAACGGGGCCACAAGTTTGCCGGCCGATGTGCGCGCGGAACATCCCGACGCGCTGGCCGAATGGCTGATCGCCGAACGCGCTACGATGTTGCACGGCGTGCCGGCCTTGATTCGGAGTCTGCTGCGGCCGGGGCGGCGTTTCCCGGCGCTGCGCGTAGTCCGGCTCGAAGGTGATCAAGCCACCAGTCAGGATGTCGAACTATTCCGGCAACATTTTCCCGCCGACTGCCTCCTCGCGAACGGACTGGGCGCAACCGAAATGGGCTTAGCCCGGCAATTCATCATCACGCCGGCAACCGCCGTGCCGGCCGGGATCCTGCCGGTTGGTTATCCCGTGCCGGATGTGCGCGTGTTGATTTTGGACGAGAACGGTCTGGATGCCGGCGTGGAAACGGTCGGCGAAATTGCGGCGCAGAGTGAATATCTGGCGTTGGGTTATTGGAAAAACCCGACGGCAACCGCTGCGCGATTTCTCGTAACGCCGGCCGGCCGCATCTACCGGACAGGTGACCGGGGACGATTGCGGGCCGACGGTTGTTTGGAGTTTCTCGGCCGGACGGATTCACGAATCAAGATTCGCGGGCAATTCGTGGATTTGGCGGAAGTGGAAACGGCGGTGTTGGCTTTGCCGGCGGTGTGGGAAGCAGCGGTGGTGGCGCGGCCCAACCAATGGGGCGAGAACGAGATCGTCGCGTTTGTCGTTGCGCCGATCGCCGTTGCCAAGCTGCGCGCCGAACTGGTCGGCCAATTGCCGGCGGTGATGATGCCGACGCGGTTGGTCGCGGTTGACCGGCTGCCGCTCAACGAAAATGGGAAAGTGGACCGGCGCGCGTTGCAGAGCCGGGAACTTCCATCCGTGGAGTTGACCGGCAGCCGCGCTCCCCGGACCGAATGTGAACTCAAACTAGCCGCGATCTGGGCGGTGGTTTTGGGTCGAGAGAGCGTGGCCGTGGACGCGCCATTCTTGGAGTTGGGCGGGGATTCGTTGCGCGCGCTGCAAATCCTTTCACGGGTGCGCGATGAGTTCCGCATCGAGTTGACACCGCAGGAATTCTTCAACGCGCCAACCGTTCTCGATCAGGCCCGGTTGCTGGCGAATGCCGGCTCACTTTAGCTCGCGAGCAGGTGGATGGCGGCTTCGAGTTTTTCGCGGATGTTGGCGAGTTGGGCTTCGTCGGTGATTTTCTCACCGGCGAAATTTTGGACGTAAAAGGAATCAATCGCGGCGCCTTTTTCCGTGAAGATTTTCGCGAAGCTGATGTCCAGTCCCAGCGTGCTGAGCGTGCTGGTCAACGCGTAGAGTAAGCCGACGCGGTCTTCAGTCTGGATTTCGACGACGGTCCGCGTTTGGCTGATTTCGTTGTCGAAATCGATGACCGTCGGGATGCGGACTTCCCGGATCCGCGGGACGGTGCCGCGTTTGGCGCGGATTTTTTCGAGGACCTGGTGAAAATCAATGTCCTCCTTGTTCGTCAACGTGCGCCGCAACATCTCCTCCGCGGCGGCAATTTGCTTTTGATCGCTGACGGCTTGAAGGTCACGGTCGCAGACGCCAAAATGGTCGAGGACGACGTGGTCGCCGCGGGTGTAGATGTGCGCGCTAAGGACGTTCAACTCCGCGGCGGCAAACGCACCGGCGATTTTCGAGAATAATCCGAGTCGGTCCCAGGTACAGATCGATACGCGCGAATAGGATTGCGCCGGGAAGGATTGCCAGTTGATGACTGGCACGAGGGTGTCTTCGGCGGCTTCGACTTCGAGTTGGCGCATGAGAAACCGGTGGATCAGTAAAAGATGTTGGGTGGCTTCGTCGGCGCTGGTGTTGATGTAGTAGCTGGCCGGCATCAACTCGAAGTGCGAGTAAATCTCCTCCAGCGGCAACTGGCCTTTCAGTTTCGCGCTGACTTCTTTGTAGAGCTGCTCGATGCGCTTGGAGAGGATGTTTTTGGCGCGTTCGCCGCCTTCGATGGCTTGGGTGGTGCGGTTGTACAATTCCCAGAGCAATGCCTGTTTCCATTCCGACCAGGTCTTGATGCTCGTGCCGGCAGCGTCGGCGAAGGTCAACAACATGAGGCTGTCGAGATAGGCCTGGAATTTCACGATGCGGACGGCGGCGTCAATCGTGGCGCTGTCGTCAATGTCGCGGCGCTGGGAAAGCAGGCTGAGTTTGAGGTGATCGCGGACGAGGAACAGCAATTTCGCCGTCTCATCGGTGCCGAGGCGGAGCCGGTGCGCGACTTTTTTGGCCATCTCGTTGCTGGCTTCGGCGTGCAGCTTTGCATTCGCGGCCTTGCCGACGTCGTGGAGCAGGACGGCGAGGTAAAGCACATGCGGTTGGTCGAGTTTTTGAAAAAGCTTCCGGTACGCCGCGTGGGGCGGTTCAGTGGCTTCGAGGGTCCGGTCGAGGTGTTCGACAACTTGCAGCGTGTGTTCATCCGCGGTGTAGCGGTGAAAAAACTCGTGCTGCACGAGACACGTCAGCCGGCCGAATTCGGGCAGTAGTTTTCCGAGGAACTCAACCTCATGCATCTGGCGGAGGATCCGCGCGACCTGCCCTTTTTGCTGGAGAATCGCCAGCAACGTGTCGCGGGTGGTCGGCGCGGATTGGAAGGATCGATCCACCAGCGCGAGATTTTTCCGCACCAGCGCCTGTAGGTCCGGGCTGAGTTCAGCATTGCGTTGTTGGGCGTACAGAAAGACGCGCAGCATGCGGTGCCGGTCTTCTTTGAAAACGTCCGGGGTCGCTGCGTCAATCTGTCCGGCGCGAATCAGAAAGCCGTCAATTTCCTCCGCCTTCGGTCCGCGGCGGAGCAGGGCGGTGAGAAGGGGAAAGCGCGGCGGTTTGATCGCCATGCGTTCGGCCAGCGAGTTGGTGAGCAGAAAAATGGTGCGCGAATGCATGTAGTAGTCGCGCATGAACGCCTCGGTGCGCCGCAAGACATCGTGTTGGCGGTAACCAAAATCATCGGCCAACTGCAACTGCAGACCGAGCGCGATCGAGTCACACGGCCGGTTGGTCAGGTAGTGCAGCGCGTTGCGGATGCGGAGAATGAAATCATACGCGGCGTCGAGTTGTCGTTGTTCGCTGGGCTCGACCAGGCCCTGCTTCCGCAATTCCCCCAACGAGAGCGCCCCGTGCTTGAAGAAAGCCATCCAGATCAGGTTTTGAAAATCGCGCAGTCCGCCGCAGCCGTTCTTCACATTCGGCTCTTGCAGATAAACGGAGTCGCCGTACTTCTCGTGCCGGGCGCGTTGGTCTTCCATGCGCGCCGCGATGTACTCGTCCTCGTGACCCTGCACGCACTCCTTCACCAACGTGGTGTGAAACTGCTCGAACAACTGCCGGTCCCCCATCAACAGCCGCGCCTCAATCAGCGCCGTCTTTGATTGCATATCGCTGTTGGCCTGCGCGACGGCTTCGGCTATCGAACGCGTCGAATGGCCGACCTTCAACCCGACATCCCACAACGCATACAATACCGGCTCGACCACCGCGGCGATGAACGGCGCATCTTTCGAATTATGCACAAACATGATGTCGAGGTCGGAACAGGGACTCAACTCCCCACGCCCATAACCGCCGTACGCAATCAACAACAACGGCACTGCCGGTAAATCGGTCTTCTTGATCGCCGTGGTGAAGAGATGTTCCAACAACAAATCCATCACATCCGCCCGCCCCTGCGCCACTTCCCGGCCCGTCGCACCAGCTCCATGCAACAAGCGCAGCCGGTGGGTTTCCACTTTCAAGAACCGCTTGTAAGTCGCAAGAATCTCGGCCGGTTTCGCGCCCGGCTTCAACGTCAGCCGTTCCTTGGCATGATGCCGGACTTTCTCCCGGTGCAGGTGCTGGGCGGTCATAACCGACACATATAGCCCGAGCCGCCTGCTGCCGCAAGGTGGAACCCGCTGGGATTCAAGCCGGTAGCGTGTTGCCAACTTGTCACACGCTCCGGGGTTGCATTCGTCACAAGTTCCATTATGGTTTCGCCACTTTTTGACCTCAAAGGAGGGGGTTAAACATGACACAACGACACATCAAAAAAGATCCTTTAGCTGAAATTGACCGATCCCAGCATGAGGAAATCAAACAATACAAATGGATCGAGAGTGAAAAGTTGGGCAAAGACATCGGTTGGGAACGCGCCCGGCAAGAGTGGTTGGCCAAACACTTCCCCGCGTGGAAGCAAGACCGGTGGCAACGCGCCATCCGCGAAGCCGACACCGCCAATGTCAGCCTAAACTGAAATCAACACCATCGGGGCGAGACAAACTCGCCCCGATTTGGTTTTGCGTTCCAGGCGCCGGAACGTGTAACCTTCCCACCATGCTCCAACTCGGCGTCAACATTGACCACGTTGCCACCCTCCGGCAAGCCCGCTACAAAACGCCGGTCCGCGGCGACCAACCCGAACCGGACCCAGTCGCCGCCGCGCGCGAAGTCGAAGCCGCCGGCGCCCACGGCATCACCGTCCATCTCCGCGAAGACCGCCGGCACATCCACGACCGCGACGTTTTCCTGCTCCGCAAAACCATTCGGACCCGCTTGAACCTCGAAATGGCCGACGTGCCGGAAATCGTGGCCATCGCCGAAAAACTCCGGCCCGACGAAGTTTGCCTCGTCCCCGAAAAACGCGCCGAAGTCACCACCGAAGGCGGCCTCAATGTGGCCGGCAAATCGCTCCCGCGCACCATCGCCCGCCTCAAAAAAGCCGGCATCCTCGTCAGCCTGTTCATTGACCCCGATCCCACACAAATCCGCGCGGCCGCCGCCAGCGGCGCGCAATTCATCGAACTCCACACCGGCGGGTATTCGCGCGACCCGCGCCAACTCAAAAAACTCATTGCCGCCGCCGAACTCGCACACCGGCTCGGCCTCCGCGTCAACGCCGGCCACGGCCTCAACTACCAAAACACCCCCGGCATCCTCGCGGTGCCGCATCTCGAAACCTTGAACACCGGTCACGCCATCATCTGCCGGGCGGTCTTCGTCGGCCTCCGGCAAGCCGTGCGGGAAATGCTCGCCCTGATGCGGCCATGAAAATCATCGGCACCGGCATTGATATTGTCGAAACCGGGCGAGTTCGGGAATCAGTTGCCAAATTCGGCGACCGGTTTCTCCACCGCTGTTTCTTGCCGGACGAGATTGCGTATTGTCAGAGCATGAAATTTCCCGAACTGCATTACGCCGCCCGGTTCGCCGCGAAAGAAGCCATCTCGAAAGCCTTCGGCACCGGCATCGGCCGGCAACTCGGCTGGAAAGACATGGAAATCTGCAAACACGACAGCGGCGCGCCCTTTGTGAAACTGCATGGCAAGGGGGCAGAATTGGCAACCGCGCGCGGTGTGACCGAAGTCCTCGTCAGCCTCTCGCACTCCAAAGACTACGGCGCGGCCTCGGCCATCGTGGTGGGTTGATCTCGGAGGGGCGCGCTTCTGCGCGACCGCGTCGTTGACCGGTTCTGGTCGCGCGGAAGCGCGGCCCTCCGCGGGCGGCGGCTACCGTGCCCGCCACAGCAGCACGGCGCCGACGGCGACAAAAATCCCATTCGTCAACCACGCCGCCAGTACCGGCGCGATGTGGCCGCCTTTTCCGAGCGCCAGTGTGATGTGCGTGAGAAAATAAAATGCCACCACCAACCCCAGCGCCACGCCTACTCCCAGCAACGCCCCGCGTTTGCTCACGCGCATCCCGAGCGGAATCGCCAGCCAGATTACAATCAGGCAGGTGACCGGAAACGCGTACCGGTAATGCAACGCAACCTGATACTCGCTCAGCCGATAAGTGCGGCGGGATTGTTGCAGGGTCTCGATGTGCCGCCGAAGTTCGCGAGTCCGCAGTTGCTCCGGTTTCCGGCCGTCGCGCGCCAGCTGTCGGGGTTGCTCGGTGAATGCCGCGAAATTCGTCTCCGCCACACGCGTGACCGCATCTTCCGCGCCGCTGTAGTCATAAATCGCGGCGTCAAGAAACCGCCACTGATTGTTGGTCCACACCGCACTGGCCGCAAAAACATCCATCACCGGCGCGCCATCGGAGCGGTGCTGGTGCACCTCCACGCTGGCGAGCGTCTTGGTGCGCGTGTCGAATTGCCGGGCATACCAGTCGCGATGCGCGCCGGCGTTTTTATAAAAGAAATTATTCACCACCGCCCGCGACCCCCGGCCGCGCAGCTCGGCCATGAACGCCGCGGTACGCTCGTTTGCCTGCGGGACAAACGCTTCGTGGAGGACAAACACGAAGACCGTCGCGATGATGCCGACCCCGATAAATGGTGCCGCCAACCGCACCAAGCTCACCCCGCCCGCTCGGAGCGCGATCAACTCGTTGTGTTTGCCGAGATTCGTCAGGCAGAACAACGCCGCCAACAACAACGCCATCGGCAGCATCATCACCACCGCCTCCGGCAAGACGATGAGGTAGTACCGCACGACGGTGGAAAATTTGGCGTGGAACTGGACAAAATCGGAAAGATTGCCGAGCAAATCCTGGACGATGAACAACAACAGAAACGCATCGAAGCAATACAGCAGCGGCAGGAGAAACTCCTTCAGCAGGTATTTATCAATGATGCGCACGCGCGGAGATTAGGCAAGCCGGCGAAGTGGGGCAAGGTGGAAAGTGGCGGCACCCACAGTCGCAAACTCACTGGAGCACAAACGCATGCAGTTCCATCGGTCCGGTGGTGAGTTCAAACTCCGTCCCGACAATCTCACCGGTCACGAGATTGCGGAGTTTGCCGGTGACGGGCAGTTTGATCGTGAGCTTCTTGCCGGCGTCGCCTTTGTAGGCGATGCCGACGTACTTGCCGGCGTAGAGCCGAATCTTCACGTCCGGGTCCGCTTGTTCAACGACGGTTCCCTCCACCGCCGGTAACGCCAGAAACGCCTGCGCAAAGCGCCGGTGCGCGGCGGCAAAACCGCGGCCATACGTGTACACCGTGTAATTCAACGTCCGCGCGTCGCTGTGAAAGTACGGCAGAAGTTCGAGCGCCATGCTGAACGCCGGGCCGCCGGGGGTGATCATGTTTCCCTCGTACTTCGGGTTGATCGTGCGTGAGCCGATCTCGTCGTACGAAACCACATGGCTGACCGCCACGCCATCCGCTGTGCGAAAGTAGTTCAGGTATTCCGGCAGGTCGGAGTAGCAGCGGTAATTCGCCGGCGCAAAAATCTGGAACCCCGGCAAGTCGCGATACAACTCCGGCCGAATCCCATAATCCGCGCGGTTGATGCCTTTGCTCGCTTTCCCCCAGTTGCCGGACCGCATCACGTAGATGTAGTCCGCCGCCGTGAAACTCTTCCGCACCGCGCGCTCGCGCTCGTAGGCCGCCCGTCCACCGTGCGGTGGCGGCTTGACCACCTCCGACACAAACGCCCACGCCGTGATGTCGGGTTCGATCAACCCGAATTTGTCCGGATCCCAATTGTAGTAATACAACTTCAAGTCCGGTCGGTAACTCGTGAGCAGTTCCACCGCTTGCCGGTGAAACTGGGCGCGTTTTGCGTGCCACCACTCGTCGTACCGGCCGCTCATCTCGCGGGTCGCCCACGCGGCGCGTTGCTCGTAACCGCCCGGCGGTAACGGCGTGTTGGTTTCGCGGGCAAACATCTCGATGTCGGCCGCGCCATAGCTGATCGGCAACCGGTCACAGCGGATCCGCCAGTGCGCGCCGGTCAACTGCGGGTTGTCTTTGACGTAGGGTTTGATCAAGTGATCCAGCAACTTTTTCAGATCATCCCACGTGCGCGGGTGCAGGAGATTGGCGCACCACGGCGCGAACCGGTTGGGCTTCGCGAACTGCCCGGTCGCATCGCGCGCCCGCGCTTCCGTCGGCAAATCCTGCGAGCCACCCCATTCAAACCGGGGGATGTAATCCAGTCCGAATTGTTTTGTCGCTTCGAGATACCGGACGTGCGGGGATTGCCGGTCGGGATCCGGCGCCGTGGCCGGTTGGCCGCTGGCGGGGTCGTACGGTTTTTGGGTCCAGTAATTCTGCGCATCAACCCCGACCGTCGTGTAGCCGTTCAACGGTTCGCTGTAGTTGGCAAAAAACCATTTGATGATGACCGGCGAGATGGCGCTGTAGCCCATCAACTTCGCGTACTTCACGAGATCCGCCGGTTCGTGGTCGGGTTGCCGTTCCCAGTCGAACGCCAGCACGCGCTGCGGCAAGTCTTGGGGTTTATGAATCACCGGCGCGTGTTTCTCGACGTCAATCTCGTACAACTTCAGCCGCGCCACGGCCGGCCCGCCCTCCCACATCGCGTAGTAAGCGTCCGGCTTGAGCTTGTTCATGAAATACACCCAGAACCCGTTCGCCGCCGGTGCGCTGCCCGTCCCGCCGGTGCCGACCGTCTCATCATCCAGCGGCACAATCACGTCGTACGACTGCCATTGTTTGCTCAACGGCCAGTTGTCGTACACGTCGTCAGGCGCGACCCCGTTTTTCCAGCCCACGTCCATGTAATTTTGGCCGGTCTGGATTTCGATGGGCGCGAACCGGGGTCTGTCCTCCGGATACTCGATCCGCAACAAATACGTCTGCCGCGGGGTCAGTTTTCCGCGTCCGATCCGGTAAGCAAACCACCCATACTCGCTCTCACGCGCCGGCCGGCCGAGAATGTCGACCACCTTCACATTCAACGTCACGCCTGGCGTGTGATGCGACGCCGCGTGATCGAACCCGCTCTCCAAATACGGATGCGGCTCCGTCATTGTCGCGGTCGCGCAATCGATTTCGTCCACCAACTTCAGTTTGCCGTACGGCGTTTCCTCGAAGCGTTCCGGCAACGCCGGCAAGGGGGTCAGGTCGCGTTTTGCGAACGAGAGCTGATCCACCTGACGCAGGCCGGTATAGACCGCCTCACCGGCGGCGTTCTCCACGACCAACGTCGCGCGCCACTGGCCCCGCAAGTAGAGCGCGAGCGCCTGCGCCGGGGTCACCGTGACACTCGCCGTCCCGGCTGCCAACGGTGCCTGGCCGGCCAGAATCTCGCCACCGGCGATATCGGTCAACCGATAGCGGAGCCGCGCGCCCGGTTCTTTCGTCAACTCCGTCGGGAAGGAAAAAACGATCTCGAAGGGTTGCCCCCGTTGCGCGTCGCTCAAATCAAACAACGGCGCCGCCATCGCGGGCCCGCCCGGCGCCCGCAATTGAATCTGGTACGGATCAAACTCCGCCACCAACGGGCCTTTGACCAACCCGCTGTTTTTGCCGATGAACGAGAGATGCCCGCCCCAGATGCGCAGCGCGAGGCTGTTGGTTTGCCCGAAGCGCACCAACGCGGGCGGCACGGTGTAGACCCGCGTGATCCAGTTGCGATATTTATACTCGCCGGTGATCCCGCCGATGCGTTCGCCGTTGAACCAGACTTCGTCGTCCGCCGGTATCTCCGCGAGCCGCAACGTCAGGGGGGTGCCGGCCATTTCCTGGGGCACGAAGATTTGTTGCCGGTACCAACCCCAGCCGGAGTGATCAACGCCTTGTTGCTGCCATGACTGACCGGTTTTGAGAATCCTCCAACTCGAATCATCGAACGTCGGCGCAAACCAGTTGGCGGCCCGGCCTTGATTGCCCGCATCGGCGGCAAACCGCCACTCGCCGCTGAGACTGATCGTGAGCCGATGCGATTTCCATGAGTCATCAGTGAATGGCGAGTTGCCGACGGCAATTTCGGCGATGGTGACGGTTGCCGCATTCCCGCCGGCGGCAACCCGAAAACCGAGGCCGGCCACCTTCGCGAAATTCTTGAGACCGAACAATTCCACCGGCAGCGTGACGCGTTGCCAGTCGCCCGGCTGCGTGCTGAACTTGGTGTGATACGTCCCGGCGGATTTCCCGCGTTGCAGCAGATGAAAAGTCAACTCCGCCGCCCGGTCACTCCGGCAGAGGAACGATACGTAATTCGCGCGGTTTTTCGTCCACACATCCCCATTGGCCGCACCATCACCCGGCAACAGAATCCGCACGGTGGAACGCCCCGGCGCGAGCGCGCCAGTCAAGAGACGCAATGCGTTCCTGCCGTCGTCGGTCAAAACCTGAAAGGCCGGCGTGGTGGCGGTGCCGTTTTCCACTTCCCACCGGTTGGTGACACTCGGCGAATAACAATCCAAGGTCGCGCGGTACGGAGTCGCCGTCGCTGCGGTCAGTTTTCGGGGTGGAACTTTCACTCCCGCGCCGAATGGCTCCAGCGCGATGGCCACGACCGGAGTTGCCATAGTGAGACAAAGAGTCAGCATTCGCATTTCAATCCTTCAGGTGGAGATGGCCCATGCGGGCCGGTGAGTTGTGCGGGTTGCCCAGCAGCACGGTGGACCAACTTTGTTGCTGCAGCTCTTTCCCGGCCCAGTCATAGCGGACGAAGTTGGCGCGGATGGTGGTGGAGAAAAAATCGGTGCGCCCCAGCCGTTTCATGATGGGGGGGGCCGGGATGGCCAGTTCGGCGCTCCAGCCGGTCGCCGTGCGGCGCGCCGCCGTCCGCAACCCCGGCAAGTCCCATTCGAGAAATTTCCAGCGATCGGTGTCGCAGAGCTGTGGCGTGAACCGCATTTCCGGCGTGTACTCGGCGGCTTTGGTGAAGAGGTACATCAGATCGAGATTGACGCCGGCGGGGTTGACTTGAATCTCGATGAATTGCCGGCCATCGCCGAAACCGTCAATGAACACTTCGCAAACGTCTTCCTCGTAAAGCGCGTCATCGTGGCGTTTGGTGCCGGTGCAGAATACGTCAGCATCCACGCAGTCGAAGCTGAAGTAGAGATTTTTCGCGTCCCACAACACGCGGACGGTGGTGGGTTGGGGCGGGACAGTGTGTTGGTACGCCGGCAATAAAGACGGGATGACGGCAGCGCGTTGCCAGCACTCATCACCGAGATTGCCATCAATGACCGGCGGCGTCGGCGAACGGGGTACCGCGAGCGCGGGGAGCCGTCCCAGCCGGTCGGGCGTTTGACAGCCGATGGCAAGGCTGACCGCGATGATTCCGAGCCAGCGATGGTTGATCATTGTGGAAAAACATCCCGGAAACGGCGCCCCGTGTTCCAATTTGCCGCGATGGCGGCATCCATCACCCCGGCCCCGTCCACATGGCCGGCCGCGGATCCGTCGACCCGTAAAAAATTGTAGAAATTGTCATGATTGCGCGGGCAGGGTGGGGTGAAATTTGAGTCCGCATGCCAATCGCTGACAATCGCCAGCATCGGCGGCAGATTGGCGAGTCGTTGCCGGCAGTTGCCGACGTTGGTGTTGGTGCAGGCGTAGGCGTCGCCGCCGGTGCCGTCGGTCCACGAGGAGAGGTTGGGGTTGGTGGAGTAGGAACTGGTGACATCGGTGTTGCCGGCGTTCCAGCGCTGTTCGGCCGTGTTGGATTGGATCCACCGGGGCCGATTCCAGCCTGGCGCAAACTTGGAGCTGGGGCAGAACGTGATCTGAGGCGGGAAGGGGATATAGCCTTCACTGACCAAGGTGCCGAGATATTCGAATGCGCCGGTGCCGGGATAACGCAGGAGATATTCATTGCCCCGGTATGAACCCATGCCCCAGCCGTTGTGGTCGTCGGCGTAGACAGTGATGCAGATGCCGATTTGCTTGAGGTGATTGAGGCAGGCGGTGCGCCGGGCGCGTTCGCGGGCGGACTTCAACGCCGGCAGCAGCAACGCCATCAGAATTGCGATGATGGCAACCACGACCAAAAGTTCGACCAACGTAAACGCCCGCGATGGGGCGCGGGGAGTTGACTGTGACAGTTTCAAGTTTTCAGCGTGACGTGGGTTTGCGCCGCCGGTGTCCCCGTGCCAGCCAGAGCGTGCCCAGTCCACCAATCAAAAGCAAAAGTGTGCTGGGTTCGGGGACAATCACCAGTTGATGCAGGCCGCTGATGGAATTGTCGTAAGTATACAAGTCGCCGCCCAGCCCTTGGTTGTTAACCATCCGGATGTTGGCCAGTGTCCAGTTGTTGGAGTTACGGAAATAGACTTGGACGTTGGTGTCAATGATCAGCAGCGAGTTGGCGCCGAGGAACAGATTTTCCACGTACAATCCGGCCAGGAATCCATCATCCGCGCCCAATCCACTCAAGCCCATGAACGCATCGGTGACGCGCACGGTGCTGAAGTTCGAGATCTCCAGCGTGCCGAGTGCGAAATTGGCCGTGAAGCCGGGCGGCGTGCCGGCCGTCGTCAACATATTGGTGGCGGTCAGTACTGGCGTGCCGGGCGTCGGCCCCAAGTCGCGGCCGGCAATGGTGAATTGTTGCGTGAGGGAGAGGCCGCCGCTGAACAGGAAGCTGCCGGGCAGAAGGTTGCTGGCCGCCTTGTTCGTGCTGACGTTGATGAAATTCGCCGGTGTGCCACTGACGGTGTTGGTGAACACATAGCGGTCGCCGGCGGCCATGGTGATGACGCCGCTGATGGTGTTGGTCAGGCCGAAGTTCTGGAAGATGTTGGTGGTCGGATCGGTTTCCCAGCGACCGGCATTGATGACGCCCGCACTGAACGTGCCGAAGCTGTTGAGCATCGTGCTGGTGCCGTTGTTATAGACCCGGCTCTCGTAGGTGACGCGGGCATTGGCGACGCTCAACGAGCCGGAATTGGTGAACAGGCCGGTGATGGTGGCCTGCGTGTTGGAGATGAGCATGGCACCGCCGCTGCCGACCGTGATATTGCCGCCGCGGTAAGCCGTGTCGCCATTGACCAGCACGAGCGCTTGATAGTTCGTCACGATGCCGGTGTTGGCGAGCGAATCGAACCGGTAACTCTGCGTGGCTGATGTCACATTGCTGGCGGCATTCAGCATGAAGGTGTTGTTGCCGGCAAAGGCGATGTTGGTCATCGAAGATCGGGCGTTTTCGCGGATGTCGGCGTCGTTGATGGCGCGATAGGAAATGGTACCATCGGTAATGGCGATGTTGCCGAAGACATCGGGGGCGAAGGTGTTCCCATCCCGTTCGAATTGGTAGACGCCGCCGACGTTGCTGATGGTGTTGCCGGTCGAGCCGGCCAGAATCGTCATGGCGGAGTTCGCGGCGATTTCCAAGACTCCTCCGGCAGTGACGAAGACAGAATTGTTGCTGTCGCCGGCCACGTTGCCAACTTGGACCGCGCCGCCGAAGTATTGGCCGCCGTTGCGAATGATGAGTTGGTTGCCGATGGCGTTAGTGTTGGGGGAGCCTAATTTGCCGGTGCCGACGATGGTGCCGCCGGCGATGACGGTCCCGGCGTCCACGAGCAACACGTTGCCGGTGCCACTGCCGTGGTTGCCGCCGCCGATGCGGATATTGGCGCCGAGTTGCTGCAGTGTGCCGCCGGCCAAAACTTGCAGGGTGTTATTGGAACTGCCGCTGCCGATCAGAATATTGACCGCCCCGCCGGCAATCAGCGTGGCATTGGTCACAATCAGCCGGTTTTCGCCGCCACCAACGGCGCCGACGTTGAGCGCGCCGTTGCTGGCAAAACTGGACAAGCCCAAACCGCCGACTTGGTAAAGATTGCCGGCAGAGCCAGTCGCGCTACCCACATTCAACAGGGCGCCGATGACATACGCGTTGTTGCTGAAGATGACGCTGTTGTGACTTCCGCCGGACAAACCGATGTCCCATTGGGTGGAGTTGGTGAGACTGGCGTTGTTCACGATCAAAAGGTTGTTGTTAGCGGCACCGTTGCCAATCCGCATGGCTTTGGCCCCGTTGTCCCACCCGGCCCCGCCTTGCACGACCACGGTGTTGTTGGAAGATCCAAAGCCGATGATGGTGTTGGCGCTGGCATGCCGGCCCGCGAAAACTTCGGCGGCGCTGTCCACCAACATCGAATTACCTCCAGAGCCATTCCCAATGGTCAGGCTGCCGCCTGAAATGAACAGCGCGGAGTTGGAGATGATCAACGCGTTGCCGGTGCTGGTCGAGAACGTGCCGACATTAAAAGTGCTGCTGTTGGTGTAATACGCGCCGCTACCGGCAATGACTAGGGTGCCGCGGCCGCCGTCGCGGGTGCCGAGTTTAGTCTGCGTGGAAATGACAGTGCCGTTGGTGATGCGAAATTCGCCCACGCCCTGCCCCCCGATGATCAGGTTCGGGGTGGAGGTGCCGGCGCTATTGGTGACGGCCAATGTGCCACCGGCCAAGTACACGGTGGCCGTCGTGTTCAACGCTTGCGCAACGACAAATGCGGCGCGCGCATCGCTGGCGGTGCCGTTGGCGTTGTTGGTCAACGTCCAACTGGCACCGCTAATGTCGAGCGTGACGACGCCGGCATGACCGTTGAAAAAATTGCTGGCGAGGATGGCGCTGGCGGGGAACTGGACGGTGTAACTTGTGTCGTTGGTGAAAATGGTGGCGTCAGTCGAACCGACGCCGGGGACGCCGACGGGCGCCCAATTATTGGCGTCGGTGTAATCACCGCTGGCGGTAGTGTTGGTCCAGATCAGACTGGCGGCCTGACCCGAGCCGGTCGCCAGTGCGAGGATGGCTGCTGCCAGCAGTGGCCGCCATAAGCTGGTTGGGAGTTGGTTTGAGCCTGCGGAGATGGTTCGTTGCATCATGGTCCCTCGTCAACTTCTCACTCACCTGTGATTAACGTTTCCATATTATGCCTGTTATTGCCGGATTTAAAGACCTCTGTTATTGAACAGTTCAATGAACGGTTCCCGTCGCCCCAGTCTTCGCGACATTGCCGCCGCCACCGGCGTCGGGCGCACGACGGTTTCGCTGGCGCTCCGCAACGACCCGCGGTTGCCGGCGGCGACCTGCCAACGGATCCAGGCGACAGCCCACCAGCTTGGCTATGTTGCCAATCCGTTGGTTTCCAGCATCATGGCCACGCACCGGCACGCGGGGGGGCGGAGTATTGTGGGCACACTCGGATTTCTGACCGCCCATCCCACCCGGTCGGGGTGGCGCAATGCAACCTCCCAGCGGAACTACGAAGGGGCCTGCGCCCGCGCCAAACAACTGGGCTATCAGATGGAGGTTTTCTGGTTGAAAGAGGCCGGCATGACCGGCCGCCGCATGACGACGGTGTTGCGCACGCGTGGCGTCGAGGGCCTGATCATCGCGCCACTGGAACGCGCGGTTGGCCATTTGTCATTGGATTGGTCGCGGTTTGCCGCCGCCGCACTGGGGTACACGATGCGGCGGCCGGAGTTGCACCGGGCGGTCCATCATCATTTTGACGGCATGACCATGACACTGCGGCGTCTCAAGCGGCTCGGTTACCGCCGGGTTGGCTTGGTGCTGGCGACGCAATTTGATGAACGTGTCCAGCATCTCTGGCGGGCCGGGTTCTTAGTGGCGCACGATCAGTTGCGGCCGGCTGAGCGGGTGCCGGTTCTGCTGATGCGCCGCCCCAACCGGCAAGAATTCGCGCGGTGGTACGACCGGCACCGACCCGCGGTGATCATCGGCGCGGATGCGGTCGTGGTGGAATGGTTGCGGATGCTGGGGAAACGGGTGCCCGACGATGTCGGATTCGCGCATTTGGACTGGGCGAAGAACCTGCCCGGTCTGGCCGGAGTGGATCAAAAATCCGAGGCCGTCGGGGCCGCCGTGGTGGACTTGGTGGTCAACCAACTCCAGCGTGGCGAGCGCGTCTTGCCGGCGACGCCGATTGTGCAAATGGTCGCGGGCCGGTGGGTGGACGGGAACAGTCTCCAGGCTTAAGAAACCATCCCAAAACCGCTGGCGGGTGGCGGAGGAGTTCCTTGTGGGAGCGGCGTCCCCGCCGCGACTGCCGCCACCAACGCTTCGACACCCCAGTGCAGATACCGACCAGGGTTGGCGGGGCGAAGGGCGCGGGC
Source organism: Verrucomicrobiia bacterium (assembly GCA_022072455.1). Classification (GTDB taxonomy): domain Bacteria; phylum Verrucomicrobiota; class Verrucomicrobiia; order Palsa-1439; family Palsa-1439; genus CAINDI01. Next base: position 110,556 of record JAJVHY010000009.1, read on the forward strand.
CAGTTCGGTGCGCAAGCGGGCCAAAGCTTCTGCTTCGATTTGCCGGACGCGTTCGCGGGTGATGCCGCCGCGGCGTTCGCCGCCGATCTCGCGGAGCGTCGGGCGTTTCAGCCACGGCCGGAACAACGGATCAGTCAGGCCAAAGCGTTGTTCGAGGACGTGGTGTTGCCGGGGAGTGAGAAATTCGCGGAGCCAGGCCGGCAGATCAGGCAAAAGTTCGCCGCCGGCTTCCAACTGGTTTGTCCAAGCGAAGAACCACCGGACGTCGCGTAGCGAGCGCCCCCCAAACGCCGGAAGCGCGAGTAACCTGGCATCATTCCATTGCCTGAGTTCGCCAATTGTCGTGATGCCGGCGCGGGTGAGACAGGTGACGGGCCGGGAGGTCAGGCCCGAGGTGGCGACCGGCCAGGCATCAATCGCGGCGCGATTCACGGTTTTTGCGTGGATTTCATCAGCTGGAGCAGGATGGCGGTCATGTCAATGACGCGGACTCCAGCGGTCGGCTCGTACCGGAACAAGTCTGCCGGCAAGTCGGGGTTGAGTTTCAGATTCGTGAATTCGATTGTCATGATGAGATTGGTATTGGTGCTGTCGAATTGTTGGACTTGGTGGACGAAGCCGTCGGTCTGGCCGATGAGGAGGCGTTGCCGGCCTTGGTCGCGGGTGAGCATGGCGAGGTGGCCGGGGAGTTTGCGTTTGGGATTGAGGGTGCCGTCGAGGATGTACATTTTCTGGCCGTTCAACTCGGCGGTGCCGGTCAGGGTTTGGGTGTAATCATTGCGGATGCGGGCGACGAAGCGCTGTGGGTCTACGGTATCGAACGGGTTTTTCAGCATGGCTGCCGCCGGGTGGTTGGTGGGGAGCGTGGTCAGATCCATTTTCATCGCGGTCGGGGGGCCGCTGCTGGCGGTTTCCTGCCAGAGGATTTGGTCGGCGCCCATGACGGCGACCACCTGTTGGGGCGGCGCGCCGGTTGCGCCGACGTGCATGGTCAGACGGGTTTGCGCGGGTTTTTGGAAGTGGATGGTGCCGGTCATTTGGGTCGGGGTATCCAGCAGCCATTGGGTTTGGATGAAATCCGCCGCGAACGCGTTGTACTGCGCGCTCTGCCGGAGGACGAATTCGAGGACGGCGGCGGCGTTGGTTAATTCGGCGGTGTGGGCGGTGGCGGTGATCGCCAGGATGAGAAGCAAGCCCCTGAGTTTCATGGGGCGGGGTTCAGGGCGGTTTCGAGTTGGGTGTCGCGCGCGGCTCCGAGTTCGAGGGCTTTTTGGTAGTGGTAGCGGGCGAGTTCCCGGCGGGGAGTGCGTTGCCGGGTGTAGAGGACGGCGAGGTTGAAATGGGCGTCGGCGTAGTTCGGATTGATTTCCAGTGCGCGGCGGATTTCTTGTTCAGCGGCGGTGGCCCAGCCTTTTTCGTTCATCACGATGCCGAGATAGTTGTGGGCTTCGGAATTGCGCGGGTCAATCGCGACGGCGCGGGTCAATTCGTTGTAGGCGTCCTCGGTCCGACCGTGGCGGAGGCCGATGATCCCGAGCAGCGACCGCGCGGGGCTGTGGTTGGGGGCGGTGGTGATGAGTTGCCGGAGCGTGGTCTGGGCTTCGTCGAGCTGGCCGAGTTGGTAGAGGGTGGTGCCGAGGTTCATCAGGACGACGACGTTGCCGGGATCTTTTTCGGCGGCGGTCGTCAGGTAGGTTTTGGCGGTGGCGTAATCTTTCGCGGCGATGGCGGTGCCGGCTTGGGCGAGTAAGAGGCGGACTTCGGCGGTGCCGACGCCGGAATCCGCGGCGGTTTCGGCAACGGCTTTCACTTCGGCGGCGGCGGCGCGGGCGGCTTCGGTGGGAGCCGGGGCGGAAACGGTCGCGGTGAGTTTGCCCGGTTCGGATTGGGCGGTGGCGGGTGTGGGCGGCGGGACGGCCACGGGTTTGGGTTTGGGTTTGAACCAAAGGAAACCGCCACGCGGGGCCGGTGGGGCGGCGTCAGTTTTGTTATCGGCAATTTGCCGGAGGAGTTCGTTTTCTTTGCGCAACTGCTGGATGAGTTGATTGTCTTTTTCGGTCGAAGATTTGGCGGCGCGCAATTGCCGGTCGGATTCGGCCAGCCGGGCGGTGAGCTGCTCATTTTCCGAGCGGACTTGGGCCAGTTCTGTGCGCAACTGAATGGTGTCGGCCGACGAGTTCCGGCTGTTGGCGATTTCGGATTGGGCGGTGGCGAGTTGGGCGGTGAGGTCGGCGTTTTTCTTGAGGAGTTCCTCAATCTGCGGCGTGGTTTGCGCGTCGGCGATTTTGGCGAGGGCTTCCTGGAGTTTGGTGGTCAACTCAGCTTGGCCGGCAACGAGTTCGCGGATGCGTTGTTGGGAGCGGTCAAGTTCGATGGTCAGTTGTTCGGTGCGGGCGGCTTGGGTTTCGGCGACCGCCAGTTTCGTTTTGATCTCGTCGTTGGCTGCCTGCAAATCGCGGAGTTGTTGGAGGGTTTGCTTGGCGGTTTCCCGGTCGGTGGGCGCGGGGTCTTGCAGGCGGGTTTGGAGTTCGGCGGATAGTTTGTCGCGTTGTTGTTCCAATTCTTTGACAGCGGCGCGGGCTTGCTTGAGTTCGGCCAGCAATTCGGCCGTCGGATCGGGGGCGCTGGGTGGCGGCGGTGGTGGTGGGCGAACGAGCGGCAAGGACGCGAGTTTTGGCGTTAACGTGACTAAGTGATCCGTGCAGTATTGCCGGCGAAAGGCGATCAGGTCGGGGTGCCAGTCGGGCGACTGGGTTTTGATTTCGTTGAGGATGGCAAGTGCTTCGGTGAATTTGGTGTGCGCGGTGGCCCAGTCGCCTTTGGCTTCCGCCGTGTCGCCGGCTTGGAGCAAAAAATAGGCGGAGAAGAACCGGTCGCTCGGGTCGGCGTTGACGACGACCGGAAGCAGGAGGGCGACAAGCAGGGCGCGAATCATGCCGGACAGTGTAACGGAAGCCCGGTGAGTTATCAACGGCGCGCCGCGACCGCCCCGACGTGGTTGGGGAACTTTTCGCGCTGGGTGGTGTCAGGCTTCGTGGTACAATCCCGAACACGGAGAACCAATCTATGCTGAAGCATTGTTCGACAATCGCAGGGCTGGTGTTGGCGGTGGCGAGTCAGGCGGCGGAGCCAATCGCCGCGCCGGGAAAAATCACCGCGGTCACAGTTTATCCCGACCGGGCGCAGGTGACCCGCACAGTGGAAGTGGACGTGCCTGCCGGCGAGTGCCGTATCGCGGTGCCGCTGTTGCCGGTGGCGTTGCAGGACGATTCGGTGCGCGCCGCCGGGAGCGCGGCCATGACGGTGAGTATTCAGGATTTGGAAGTCCGGCAGGTGGTGGGGGAGAAGATTCTCGATGAGGAAGCTGCGCGACTGGAGAAGCGGTTGCGGGAGTTGCGGGATGCGCGCGCGGCCTTGGAAGGCCGGCAACGGGTGCTCGACCAGCAGGCCAGTGTTTTTCAGCAAATTCAGATCAAGGCGACCGGCGATTTGAACCGGGAGATTCAGGTCAATAAATTCGACCTCGAACAATTGAAGGGGTTGCCCGGATTTGTCGCGGCGCAGGTGGCCCAACTGGAAGAAAACCGGCAGAAGCTGGAAATCGAACGCCGCGAGTTGGAGCACACCATCCGCGCCGCGGAGGCCGAGTTCAATAAGCGGCGGGTGGCGGCCAGTCGCACCTCGAAGACGGTGCTGGTCAGTCTGAACGCGACCGCGCCGGCGCAGGCCCGGTTGCAGGTGAGTTACGTGGTGCCGAATGCGTCGTGGGCGCCGGTCTATGACGCGCGCGCCGTGGCCGATAAGGGGCAAGTGGCGTTGACCTATGGCGCGATCGTTCGGCAGCGCACTGGCGAAGATTGGGCCGGAGTGAATCTCACGTTGTCCACCGCGAAGCCCGCGATTGGCGCTTCGTTACCGGAACTGGGCAAGTGGGTGGTGAACTTCTTCGAGCCTCGACCGATGGTGGCTACGATGAAGTCGTCACCGGGCATGACCCGGATGGCCGCCGGCGAGATGGCCGGACGGGAGAGCGACAGCGGCCTGGGTCTGGCGGAGGTCGAGATGACCGTGCCGACCGCGACGGTGGAACAAGGGGTGACGGCGACGGTATTCCGCGTGCCGCGAGCGGCCGACGTACCGGCCGACGGCGAAGGGCACCGCCAGACGGTGTTGGTCGCGACACTGCCGGCGACCTTCAGCTACGAGACGACGCCGAAATTGACACCGTTCGCGTATTTGAAGGCGGTCACGACCAACGTGACCGACGCGCCGTTTCTCGCGGGGCCGGTGCAGGTGTTTGTCGGCCCGGACTTCATCGGGACCGGGCGGTTGGAAACGACCGCGCCCACGGAGGGCTTGACGCTGTCGATGGGCATTGACGAGGGGATCCGTGTGAAGCGTGAGGAATTGAAAGACCGGCGCGGCAAAGCCGGCATTTTCAACAAACGCAAACGGCAGACCTACGCCTACAAGATCACCGTCGAAAACTTCAAGGATCGGGTGCAGCGAGTTGTCGTGGCGGACCAGATCCCCGTGACGGCCAACGAGGAGATCAAGGTGGCGCTGGGCGAGACAGTGCCCAAGCCGGACAAGGTGGAGGAGGCATCCGGCAAGCTGTCGTGGGAGTTGCTGCTGAAGCCGCGGGAGAAGCGCGAACTCGTTTATGAGTTCACAGTCGAATGGCCGCAAGACCGCGCGGTCAGCGGATTGTGACGCAGTGGCGGCGAGCGCAGAACGGCACTCTGTTTCGAAACGGCGCGCGCCGGTGTGCCTCACTACGAACCCAAACCGGCTGCTACAATAGTTTCTTCGCGGTCGCGTAGACGTTTTCGACGGTGAATCCGAACTGTTTGAAGATGTCCTTGAACGGAGCGGAGGCACCGAAGCCGTCGCGGCCAATCACCGCGCCGTCGAGACCGACGTACTTGTGCCAGCCTTGCGTGGTGCCGGCCTCGACCGCGAGACGTTTGCGGATGCTGCGCGGTAGGACTTGCTCCCGGTAGGCGGCGGGTTGCCGGTCGAAGAGTTCACACGACGGCATGCTGACGATGCGGACTTTGACGCCTTCCGCTTTCAACTTCTCACCAGCTTCGACGACGAGCGCGAGTTCGGAGCCGGTGCCGATGAGGATGAGATCGGGTTGACCGGCGCTGTCGCTCAAGATGTACGCGCCTTGCCGGAGACCAGCGGCGGCGGCGTATTTGGTGCGATCGAGCGTCGGGACGTTTTGCCGGGTCAGCGCGAGAGCGATGGGCTGTTTTTTCTCGGCCATCACGACGCGCCAAGCTTCGGTGACTTCGTTGGCGTCGCCGGGACGGATGACGATCATGTTCGGGATGGCGCGGAGTGAGGCGATTTGTTCGATGGGTTGATGGGTGGGGCCGTCTTCGCCGACGCCGATGCTGTCGTGCGTGAAGACGTGGATCACCGGGAGATCCATGATGGCGCCGAGGCGGAGCGAACCGCGGGCGTAGTCGGAGAAGATGAGGAAGCCGGCGCCGTAGGGGCGGAGTTTGCTTAGGGCCATGCCGTTGATGATGCCGGTCATGGCGTGTTCGCGGACGCCGAAGTGGAAGTTGCGACCGGTGTAGGAACCTTTCGCAAAATCTCCGCCGCCGGCAATCAGGGTTTTGGTGGACGGGGCGAGGTCGGCGGCGCCGCCGAGCAGCCACGGCACATTTTTCGCGACGGCGTTGAGGACTTTGCCGTTGGATTCGCGGGTGGCCAGACCTTTCGGGTCGGCTGGGAAGACGGGGAGATCTTTGTCCCAGTTGGCCGGGAGTTCCTGATTGTGGATTTGGTTCCATTCGGCGGCGAGGGCGGGGGTGAGGGTGGCGAGTTTTTCCTGCCAGAGTTTTTCGAGTTTACGACCCCGCCGCCAAGCTTTGCGCATGTGGTTGCTGACGTCTTCGGGGACGAGGAATTTGGCGTCGGTGGGCCAGCCGTAGGCGGCTTTGGTCTTGGCGATTTCGTCGTCGCCGAGCGGTTCGCCGTGAGCGCTGTGGGTGTCTTGTTTGGTGGGCGCGCCGAAACCGATGTGGCTATCCACGACGATGAGAGACGGTTTGTCGGTTTGCTTGTGGGCTTTTTTGATGGCGCTGTTGAGGGCGCGGAGGTCGTTGGCGTCTTTGACGTGTTGGACGAACCAGCCGTAGGCTTTGAAGCGGAGGGCGACGTCTTCGGTGAAGGCGAGGGTGGTTTTGCCTTCGATGGTGATTTTGTTGTTGTCGTAGAACCAGAGAAGTTTGTGGAGGCCGAGGTGGCCGGCGAGGGACGCGGCTTCGGAGCAGACACCTTCCATCATGTCACCGTCGCCGCCGATGGCGTAGACGCGGTAGTCCACGACTTCGTTGCCGAACCGTGCGGCGAGCCAGCGTTCGGCGATGGCCATGCCGACGGAGTTGGTGAAGCCTTGACCGAGGGGGCCGGTGGTGGTTTCGACGCCGGGAGTATGACCGTATTCGGGGTGGCCGGGGGTTTTGCTGCCCCATTGCCGGAACGATTGGAGTTCGCTCAGCGGGAGATTGTAGCCGGTGAGATGGAGGAGACTGTAGAGCAACATCGAACCGTGGCCACCGGAGAGGACAAACCGGTCGCGGTTTGGCCAGTGGGGATTGTCGGGGTTGTGCTTGAGAAATTTGTCCCAGAGAAGATAGGCGACCGGCGCGAGTCCCATCGGTGCGCCGGGGTGGCCGGAGTTTGCTTTTTGGACGCCATCCATCGCGAGGGTGCGGATGGTGTTGATGCAAAGTTGGTCGAGCGGTTTGGTTTGGGGGTTGTCGAGGGTGGTCATAAAATTGGGCGCATGCTAAGCAGCCGCGCCGGCAAGTTCAAGGTTCAATCTTGCGGGCCGGCTTAGTGGGAGGATCGGAGCGTTTTTTTGAACTGTGTTGGCGAGGTGCCCACGGCGCGTTTGAAAACGGCATGGAACTGACTGAGCGAACCGAACCCCGATGTATAGGCCACGTCCACCATTTTTTCCTGGGTGGTGACGAGAAGGCGTTGGGCGTGGTAAACGCGGAGTTGGTTGAGGTGGTCGACCAAATTCACCCCGCAAGTTTTGCGGAATTGCGTGATGGCGTACTTCGGGCTCAAGCCGACCGCTTCGGCGACTTGCGTCACCAGCAGCGGTTCGGTGTAGTGCTCAGTCAGGTACTGGATCATCTGGGCGACTTTGGCATTGGGGAAGGGGCCGCATTTTTCGGCCGGCAGTTGCGCGGCGTTTCGGAAGAGCCGGCGGATCCGCGCTTCGGCTTCGAGCATGACGATCTTGCGCGACTCGGTATCGCCCAGTTTCAGCAACTCGTGCCACCGGCGGAACGCGACCAGATCGGCGGCTTGTTCGTCGGGCGCGGAGTGCGATTCGCAGAAGCACTCGCCGTGAAAGAGGCGCGCCAGGATTTCTTTGGGCAGTTCGTATTGCAGAACCCACGGCGCGGGAACTGAAAGCGAATATGCCCGGTACGGCGCGACGACTTTGACGAATCGGTGGGGGACGGCGCTCCAGAAGAAGTAGACTTGCTTGAGAACCGGCGTCAGCAGTGCACCGCCGCGTTCGTACGTCGCGCTGCCGGAATAGATAAGGTCGAGTTCCATCTCATTGTGCTGGTGGAAGGACGGGAGTTCGTTCGTCTTCCAGTCGGCATGCGCCATCCAGAAACCGTAGCTGGTGTATTCGATGGTGGGTTGGGGCATAGCGTACTTTTTCAGATAAACACGCTCAAATATCGGAAGAAGTTCGGCGGAGTCGGTCGTATAGTCAAGACTAGATGGGTCACAATGTTTCCAACCCGGTGAGGTTTCGAAGGTCGTTAGTGGTGGCGATTGCTGGACTCGTCATATCTATGGCAGGGCCGCAGGCAGTTGCTGCGACTGCCACTTGGACGAACACGATTGCAGGAGCCAGTGATTTCTGGACCAACAACGTCAACTGGACCGCCGCGCATCCCAGTGCCTTGGCCGACAACGCCTTCCTCACCAACAGCACTGCGACGACCTACACCAACATTCTTGATGCCGCCATCACGGTCGGTCGCGTGGTGATCTCCAACGCCAATGCCAGCGGGCAGGCCTGGCTGGTGGTCACCAACGGTGCCTTGAGTGTGACCAATGTTGCGCTGGGGATCGCCGGGCGACTACGGATCGATGACGGCGGCATCGTGTCCAATGTGACCTCGCTGACAATGGCTGGGAATAATGGACTATTGCAGATCAATGCCGGCGGGATGTTGATGTTGACCGGTGGGGTTTCGGCCATCTTGGTGGGGACCAATAGCACCGGTAATCGTTTTGAAATCATCGGCGACGGCACCGCGCGCAGCGCCCTGGCGACCAATGTGGGAAGCGTCAGTTTGGGCGGAGTTGGCGGGTCGGCCAATTTGCTGATCCTGACCAATGGCGGCGCATTGCTGACAGGCGCTTCAACCGTCGGTCTGAATTCGAGTCTGAATGTCGGCACCATCACCAGCGAGGGTTCAGTTTGGGATGCGCGGGCCGGGCGTGTCACAGTCGGTTTTGCTGTGTCCGATGGGATATTTGCGACGAACAACACGCTCCACATTACCAGCGGTGGGATGGCGACAAATCTCGTTGTTTGGGTCGGACTTCGCAACGCGATAAGCAGCGGCGCCAATTCCAATTCACTGATCGTCAGCAACGGGGGTAAACTTTATAGCGGCGCAGCCCTGCAGCCATTTGGCGACAGTATTGTCGGTTACCAGTCCATGAGCAACTCGGCCACCGTGACGGGGGATGGCTCGGTTTGGGACATGGGCGGCCGGCTGCTGACGATTGGCATCGGTCGGTTTAACTTTGCGCACTCCTCCAACAACACCGTGACGGTTACTGATGGCGGCTTGCTGAACAACGCCGCCATCCACATCGGCAGCGCCAGCAATCAGGCGCAAGTCGGAATGAATCGTTTGATCGTTACGAACCGGGGCACGGTCGTTGCCTCAAGCGTGCTCGTTGGCGGTTTTTACACGGTCGGATCCGCGGCGAATGGCAACTCAGTTCTTGTCCTCGACAACAGCGTGCTGGAAGCCAATGTGCTCAGCAACTTTACCGGCGGAGTCGGCAACACCATCAGCAATCGCAACGCGACCTACCAATTCACCACTGCGTCACCAACGATCTTCAATAACGGTGCCGCGAACATCGCAATCACGGACGGCACGATCTCGTTCCGCGCCATCAGCAACGCCGACATCACCAACAACCTCGGCAACGGCGCGCTCAGCGGCATCCGCTTTGCCGGCGCGAATACCTTCATGCTCAACGCGGCCTCGAACACCACCGCCGGCCAAGCGTACACCTTCGCGGTCACCGCCAGCCCGTCGAACTACGTCAACCTCGCCATGGTCAACGGCCACACGGCCTACCGGGGCGGCAACCTCAACATCGGCGCGACCGGCGGGATGCTCGTCAGCAACACCACCGCGACCATCGGCAACCAACTGATCGCCGACGGCACCGTCCGTACGGTCAGCAGCACGTTGCGCCTGAACGATGGCCTGACCGGCAGCGGCGTGGTGACGAATGCCGGCGCGAATAGCACGCTGGTGTTCGACGGCGGCGCGGCGACGTTCGGCGGAACATTGCGCGGCGCCGGTTTGGCCGTCACGATGTCCAGTGGCGAACAGACGTTGACCGGTAATCACTCGTATGGCGGCGCCACCACGGTCAGCGGCGGGACCTTGACTCTGGCCAATACCAGCGGGACGGCGTTGAGTCTCTCGGCCATCACCGTGAACGGCGGTCAGTTGCGCGTCGCCAATACCGGCGGCGCGGCGGTCGGGGCCGGCAACACCGTCACGGTCAGCAGCGGCGGTTCCTTGACCGGTAACGGCACACTGGCCGGCGCGATCATCGTCAACAACAACGGCACGATTTCGCCCGGCAGCAATCTCGCCTTGGGCACGCTGACGACGGGGGCGTTGACGTTGAACGCGGGGAGCCGGCTGGACTTTCAGTTCAGCGGCGGCAACAACGATTTCCTGGCAGTGACGGATACCGGCGGATTGAGTATTGACGGCGGGGTGTTCCGGTTGTTGCAGGGCGACGGGGTGACGCCATTCGATGCGGCGAATTTGTATTACCTCATGAATTACACCGGCGCGATTGGCGGCACCGGCGTGGGAGCGTTGTCCGTCGGCAATCCGACCGCGAATCGCACCTACAACTTTGGGACGAGCGGGGGTTATGTGACGCTCGCGATTGGCGGGACGGGTATCGGCTGGAATCCCGGGATGCTGTCCGCGGACGCGTACTGGATGACCGCGGCGAATTGGAACGGCGGCAGTGGCCCGGCGCCGGTGGAGTTCGATCAGTTGGTGTTCGACGGCAACACGAAAGTCGCCGCGACGAACAATTTCGCGTCGGGCACACGGTTCAGCGGGATCGTGTTCACGAACACCGCCGGCAGTTTCGTGCTCCAGAGCCTGAGCTCCGGCAGCAACATCGTGAACCTCGTGGGCAACGTCGTCAACCGCAGCGCCAACACCCAAACCATCAACGTCCCGCTGACGCTGGAAGGCGGCTCCCGGACGTTCAACGCGTCCAATGGCGCGTTGGTGATCAACGGCGTGATTCGCGGCGCGGACAGTTCCGTCGGGTTGATCAAGCAAGGCAATCACCTCGTGACTCTGACCGGCGCGAACACGTACAGCGGCATCACCGAGATCGTGACGGGGACGTTACGCGCGACACACGGCGCGGGGTTGCCGGCGGCGAGCAATTTGAAATTCAGCGGGGGCGTGCTGGAAAGTTCCGGGACGTTGAGCCGAAGCGTTGGCACCGCTGGTGGTTCGGTGCAATGGGCCGGAGCCGGCGGATTCAGCGCGTACGGCGGCACCTTGTCGGTGAATCTGGGTGCCAGCGTGACGTGGCCCAGCAATGTGTTGATCTTCAGTTCCAGCACTGCCAATAGCACGGTGAATTTCATCAGCGGACTCGACCTCAACGGCAGCATGCGGACCGTCCAAGTCGTCAACGGCACCGCGATTGTGGACGCCGACATTACCGGCGCGATTACCGGTGGCGCGGGGAGCGGATTGACCAAGAGCGGCGATGGCACGTTGCGGTTGAGCGGGAATAATTCATACAGCGGCCCGGTGTTGGTCAATGCCGGGACGCTGGTGATGAATGCGCCGCTCGCCGCCGGTAGCCCGCTGACTCTGGCCGGTGGCGCGTGGTTGGGCGGGACGGGAACCGTCGGGCGCGTGGTGACCGGCAGCGGCGGCATCGCTCCCGGTAACAGCCCCGGCATCTTGACGGTGGATCAACTCAATCCGTCGGCGAACATGAATTTCAGTTTTGAGTTCACGAACATCGGCTCGCCGGATTACACGCAGCCGGGCGCGAGTCTGAACGATGTGTTGCGGATCACGAATGCGCTGCCGTTCACGGTGGCGTTGGGGCTCACGAACACGGTGCATCTGTACATTCAGACGCCGTTGACGCTTGGGGTGACGAATGTTTTTCGCGGCGGGTTTTACACGGACGTAAGCGCGAGTTTCGACGGGAGCATTACCGGCGCGACATTCGTGGTGCATGGGCCGGGGACGTTGCTTTACGTGACGACGACAAATGAGCCGGCGTTCAGTCAGAATGGGTATGTGATGGAATTCGGCGTGTTCGGGGTCGCGGCGGTCGTGCCGGAACCGAGTGTTTTGTTGTTGCTGATCGGTGGGCTGGCCACGCTGTACTTCTCGCGGCGGCGGATGAAGCGCCAATGAAACGGCTCCGGCGGGCATTTACGCTGATTGAATTGCTGGTGGTGGTGGCGATCATTTCCGTGCTGGCGGCCTTGCTCATGCCGGCCCTCAAGAAGGCGCGCTCGGCGTCGCGACGCGCGGTCTGTTCCAACAATGAACGGCAGATTGGCGCGGCACTGTTCATCTTCGCGGATGATACCAACGGCTATTATCCGTATGCCCGCCCGGCTTGTTCTTACAACGCCTTCTCGGCGGCCTGCTGTTTTGGCTGGCATTTGCAGACGATGCCGTACCTCGGCGGTAAGCAAAGCCCGAGTGCGGCCCGCGTGTTTGCCTGTCCCGAAAACCCATGGCGCGTGCCGGCGCTTAACGCGTACAGCTTGAACGGCCCCGCGTTGACCTACGGGTTGAATTCGTCGGCGTTTCCGTACAACTGGCACGATCAGAGCGGGGTGGACCCGGCCGGCGGTGGAAATCATTACAACGAACGCGCCAATCTCCGCGATTTTACCAATCCCGCCGGGGTGATGGTGCTGGGCGAAGTGCCCCACACCGACGGCAGTGATAACGGCGGATTTGTCATGCGCAGTTTCACCGTGGACGTGACGCCGTTCTGGACGGTGGTGGCGGCCTACGCGGCGTACTGGCGCACCCCGGAAATTGCCTCACGCTGCAACAACTGCACCCCGGTGGCGCGCGTCAACCACAACTACGCCTGGAATGCCTTGATGCTCGATGGCCATGTCGAATTGATTTCCAAGACCACACTCATCAAAGAAGGATTGCGCGAATACGGGGGGCAGACCAGTCAACTTTGGGACGGCGGCAAGGGGGCGAACTGGTACTCGGGCCGCAGTTTCATTCGCGGGCCGTGGCCGTATTGACTGCCTCCAATTTCGCCAACAAAGGCCCGCATGAAATTTCAACAATATGCCCTTTGGACGTGGCCGGGCGCTGTGCGCGCTGGCGAACCGCAACGACTCGTGGATCGCGCGAAAGCCGCGCGCGTTGATATTCTGATTCCCTACATCTCCCGGCGTGGTGGCACGCGACTCATCAACGGCGTGGAGACGGTGGATTTCCCGCAGTACGAAGACAACCTGCACGCGCTCATCGCCGAAGCCCACCGGCAAGGGCTGAAAATTCACGGTTGCTTCGACGAGATGAACATCTATCCGCTCATGCCGGCGGACGTGCAAAAGCTGGCGCAGGTGCGGCGCGATGGTTCACTGGGGAACGTGTTGTGTCCGGCCAATCCCACCGTCCGTGAATATATCCTCGGCGATTTGCGGCGCGTGTTGAAGGGGTTCGCTTACGACGGCATCAATCTCGAAGACGGTTACATTTTCAATCCCAACACCATTTACGATCCGGCGCATCAACTTGGCACGCAGTTCCGCACCATCCCGGTTTGCTTCTGCGACTGGTGCAAAGCTCACGCGCCGATTGACCAACTGGAGTGGACCGCGTGGCGGCAGCAGGCGTTGACGGAATTGGTGACGGCACTGGGGGCGTTGGTTCGGCCGTTCAGTGCCGCGGCGCGGATGCCGTACCGGCGGGCGTTTTATCCGCCCGACGTGGCGCACTATGACGGCTGGCAGTACTGCCAGAGCCGCGACGCGATGATGGCGGATTGGGCAGCCTGGCCGCTCGATTTTGTTTGTCCGATGACGTACTTCCACGACTCGCGCATCGTTGAATTGCAGACGCGGGAGTGTCAGCAGTTGGTGCCGGTGGAAAAACTCTGGATGGGCCTCGCGTTGGGTGGCGCGAGCGCAGAGTACTCGTTCGGCGCGACGAAGGAAAACCCGCAGTACTTCAACGATGCCGGCAAGCTGGCCGAGCAGTTGGAACTGCAACTGCGGCTCGGTCAGAAGCAGTGCGTGTTTTTCGAGCACGGGCAGATGCGCGACGAGCACATCCCGGTGTTGGCACGCTTTCATGGCTGATACGGGGCGGTTTTGCTAGAGTGCCGGCGTGCTCGAACCGGATCTACTTTTGGATGCGTACCGGCAGGGAATTTTTCCGATGGCCGTTGATGACCGGGGGCGCATCGGTTGGTTTTCGCCGGACCCGCGTGCGATCATTCCGCTGGATGACCGGTTTCATCTGCCGCATGGCCTGCGGCGGACGTTGAAGAAAAAGCCGTTCGCGGTGACGTTTGACCAGGATTTCCCGGCGGTGATGCGGGCGTGTGCGGACCGGTCAGACGGGACGTGGATTTCGCCGCAGATCCTGAAGAGTTATTGCCGGCTGCACAACCTGGGGCACGCGCACAGCGTGGAAGTGTGGCGGGACGGCGACCTGGTTGGCGGATTGTACGGAGTGCATATTGGTGCGGCATTTTTTGGCGAGAGCATGTTTCATCGGGCGACGGATGCGTCGAAGGTCGCGCTGGTGGCATTAGTCAACCGGTTGCGCGAACGCAATTTCGTGTTGCTCGACACGCAGTGGCAGACGCCGCACCTTCGGCAGTTTGGGACGTACGAGATTTCGCGGGCGGAGTATTTGGCGATCTTGAAACGCGCGATTGGGTTTAATGAAGACTTCTGATTTCGATTACGAGTTGCCGGCGGAGTTGATTGCGCAACAGCCGTTGGCCGACCGGGCGGCAGCGCGGATGTTGGTGGTGCAGCGCGCGACCGGTGAGATTGTTCATGAACAGTTCCGCAATATCGGCCGGTATTTACGGCCCGGTGATCTGTTGGTGCTTAATGACACGAAAGTGATCCCGGCGCGCGTGTGGTCGGAGAAGCCGGTGGTGGAGTTGTTATTGGTGGAAGATTTGGGCGACCGGCGGTGGAGTGCGCTGGTGAAGCCGGGCCGGCGCGCGCGGGTCGGCACAACACTGCAATTTGCCGGTATGACGGCTGTCGTGGAAGGAGAGACGAATTTTGGCGGGCGGGTGCTGCGGTTTACCGGGGACGTGGAAGCGTGGTTGGAGCGACACGGGGTGCCGCCGTTGCCGCCGTACATCAGACGCGACCGACCCGACCGGCAGGAGTTGCCGCGGTATCAAACGGTCTTCGCCCGGCAAGCCGGCGCGGTGGCGGCGCCGACGGCGGGGTTGCATTTTACGCCGGAATTGCTGGCGCAGTTTCCGCATGCGTTCATTACGTTGCACGTGGGGATTGGGACGTTTCGGCCGGTAAAAGTGGAGGATGTGGAGCAGCATCAGATGCATTCGGAGCGGTTTGAAATACCGGCCGCGACGAAGGCGGCGATCGCGCGGGCGCAACGGGTGGTCGCGGTGGGGACGACGGTGGTGCGGGCGCTGGAGTCCACGACGACCGGGCGGACGGAAATTTTTATCCGGCCGCCATTCGAGTTCATAGTGGTGGACGCGTTGTTGACAAATTTTCATTTGCCGAAGTCCACGTTGCTGATGTTGGTGAGCGCCTTCGCTTCGCGGGAGTTGATTTTGCGGGCGTACGCGGAGGCGGTGCGGGAGCGGTACCGGTTTTTCAGCTACGGCGATTGTATGTTAATTCTTTGAGTCGCCGTTGGTTTTCGCGGGCCAGATCAAGGACGCGATCACTGACAACACCAAGACACCGGCGACGACTCCCAAGGCGATGCCAATGGGGATTTTGATGTGCCAGGCGGAGAGAATCATTTTGGTGCCGACGAAGACGAGGATGAGCGAGAGGCCGTAGTGCAGGAGGTGGAAGACGTTCATCACACCGGCAAGTGCGAAGTAGAGGGCGCGGAGGCCGAGGATGGCGAAGACGTTGGAGGTGTAAACGATGAAGGGATCGCGGGAGATCGCTAGGACGGCGGGAATGGAGTCCACGGCGAAGATGAGGTCTGTGGTTTCGACGACGATCAAGACCACAAGCAGGGGCGTGGCGAACCGGCGGCCGTCGCGGAGGATGACGAATTTTTTGCCGACATACTCGGTGGTAACCGGCATGCATTTGCGGAAGAGTTTAAGGACAGGGTTGCGCTCGGGGTGGACTTCTGCTTCGTGCTGGAACGCCATCTTGATGCCGCTGTAGACGAGGATGGCGCCGAAGACGTAGATGATCCACTCGAACTGCGTGATCAAGGTGACACCGGCCGCGATGAAAATCGCGCGCATGATTAGCGCGCCGATGATTCCCCAAAACAAGACGGTATGTTGCAAGTCACCCGGGACGCGGAAATACCGGAAGAGCAGCAGGAAGACGAAGAGGTTGTCCACACTGAGCGATTTCTCGATGAGGTAGCCGGTCAGGAATTCCAACGCCTTTTGGTGGTCCATCCAGTAGTAGATGCCGACGTTGTAGGCCAGCGCCAGCGCGATCCAGACTGCGCTCCACGCCAATGCCTCCTTGATGCGCACCGTGTGCGACTTGCGGTGAAAGACGCCGAGGTCAAGCGCCAGCATGATGAGCACAAAGGCGTTGAAGAAAATCCATTTCCAGATGGTTCCGGGCATGGCGGCGGATAATGCAGATTGACCGGGCGGCGGTCAATCGAAAGTACTGCGGAACGCCGCCGAGTTGGGAAAGGCGCGCGTAGCCTTAGCGGTAAATCTCACGCCGGTGACCGACGGCGATCAGGTATATAGTGTTTCTCGCCAGATCAAAATTGTAGATGACCCGGTAGTCGCCAACGCGCAGGCGAAACTCCGGCGCGCCTTTGAGTCGGTGATGAGGAAACTGGCGCAGCCGAGAACCAACTTCCGTGATTTTATCTTCAATCTGTTGGCGGATGCGGGCATCCAGTTTGAAAAAGACAGAGTCGAATTCGCGGGCGAAGATTTCTTGGTGGCACACGACACCATTCAGGGCTGACGAACCCGAACGCGTCCTTCGGCGATGTCCTGCCGGCCGCGCTCGATGCTGGCCTTGAACTCGGCGGTCATCTCGCGGTCATCTTCCAGGTAGTCCTGAATCCAGCCCTGCAATTCTTCAACCTCTGATCGCGATAAGCCTTGAATGACCTTCTCGATTTCCTGAATGCTCATGGCCAGATGATAACGGCAATGCAGCCGGTTTTCAAGCGCAGCCACGGCCTCGAAGCCATTAACCGCAGTTCGTGTCATTCCGAGCTTGTCGAGATTCGGCAGAAGGCATCTATGGTTGATGGCAAATCTATGGCCGCTAGAATGCCGGGCATGAAACGGCTCTGGCTTGGACTGCTGCTGACCGGATTGCTCGCTGCCATTCAACCTACCACCGTCCGGGTGGAAACGGGAGCCGAGTCCGACGAATCGGGTTCGACGAGAAGCGGGCACGCAAACCCGCTGTCGTTTGCGGCAAACGATTGATCTCAAGACGCTCGCCAAGAAGGCGCGACCGGCGACTTGACTCTGGCGGAAACGACGGCAGGCAGTTTGCCTGCCCTCTCCTCATGGAACAGTGATCCGCAACCGCATGAAACGGCTCGCCGCGCCCGCCACCGGCGTTTTGTTGCGGGCGATGATGGTCTGCGTGTTGCCGTCCGGGTTGTCCGTCACCTGCCATTCCTGCTCCACCTCCCCGGCCGCGCTGCTCCAACCGCCCGTCACGCTCCCGCTGACCTCCGCCACACACGTCACATCCGCCGCCCACCGCGACCGCTGATAGCGCAACGTCAACCACCCGTTCGTCACCGTCCCGCCCGGCCCGGCCGCCGGGTTGTTCGTCAACGGCGGCCAACCGCCCGCGTACTCCACCAAGTTCGGCAACCCATCCCCGTCCGGATCGCCCGTCGCGCCGCTGACGCCGGACCGGGCCTGCCACGCCGCGAAACTGTCCAGCACCGACACCGCCACCGTACCCGTGGCGGCCAACTCCCCGTCGCTGGCCGTCAACCGCAACACATACACCCCCGGCACTGTGAAATTGGCCGTCGTATTCGTCGCGCTGGCGTCGGCGAAACTCACCGCGCCCGGTCCGCTGAACATGCTCCACCAATTCGTCAGCGCGCCGCCGTCCGGCATCGTCGCGTCGGTGACACACCCGGCCAACGCCGCGCCGCCCGACAACGTCACCGTCAGGTTCGTCCCCGCCGCCACCACCGGCGCCGCGTTCACCGCCGGCACCGAGACCGTGACCGGGTTGAACGCCCCCTCAACTCGGGCCGACGCGGTGGCCGAGCCGGTCGTCGTGGCGGTGAGGTAGGAGTAAAGGCTAACCCCCGCGGAGTCATCAGGTGGTATGGATGACCCATTGCCAGAAAACACAGTCTCGTTCGACTGGATTTGAGGTAGTGTCTGAAAGGTTCAGCAAATAGAAGGGTCATGGTAGTTCTCCCTGCTAGCCAAACAACAAACACAAGGAGAACCAATCCATGACCCGGCAGAAGCATAGCATTGACGTGGCCGAACTGA
>JAJVHY010000025.1 GCA_022072455.1 Verrucomicrobiia bacterium
GTTACGCGAACAACGAAAGGTACAAATGGCACTAGCTGCCTGACCGACGAAAAATTTGCCCCTCCCCTCGGGGAGGGGCAAACGGGAGAACTACCAACTCAATTACTGAACTTGACGGACACAACTCATATCAGTCGCTACTCCAACGGTTCGTTCTCGTTATGAGGATTTGGCCACCAAGTGCTTTCCCAGTTTGTGATGAATGTATCAAAATCTTGCTGGGTGGTGGTGCCACATGTGACTGTAAAATCGGCAAATGGAGGGGGAAGGTTGTTGAATCCAGCAAGAATGCGACACTTAATAACTACTTTGGGACAACTACAAGTAGCCCTGTCACAAATCTCTTTGGCCTTCGCATATGCACCAGCAACAAAAGGATCCACTTGGAGATTTATATAATCCACTCGGTCAAGATTTTTTTCATTCGATTTACGCGCTGGATTGTCTCGAGTCCAGAGTGGGTTACACCAAGTCAACAATTTATCACTTTCGAGAACATACGGTAGCCGATGAACGTCTCCGGCTGGCGGATTGTTCGTTTGTGAGAAGCACGAGAGGGCACCTGCACCAGAACAGTCGGATTTAAAGTCCAGTGGAAGAAGGTCGCCGCTTGACTTTTGACAACATTCAATTCTAGCAACATTCATTGTCAGCTTTCAGCCTCACTTTCGCTTGTTTTGTCAATTTTCAAGCGTTGGCCCCTTTGGGTACTGCCAACCCGCCAAACCGTGTGGTGGCTTCAAGTTGCGGCGGCCGTCAGCGCGCCCATTGACCGGACTGGGCATCGCGGCGCCGCAGTTCGATGAGTGACTCGAAGTAGTTCGTGCCGGCATCCGTCGGGAATTCCAAGACCAGCGGCACCTGTTGGATGAGATTGGTCGCGCCGCCCACCACCGGTAACCCCGAATCCGGCAGCGGCGTGGTGCTGATTTTGAAGCTGCGTTGGCGCGTGCTGAGGGAGAATTTTGTCAATTCCGGTACCGCGCCTTTGGGCAATACCACCTCGGCTTGGCCAGCCACAAGATTCGACGCGATCAGGATGACGTGATTGCCGATGGTCAGGCGCATGTCACCGGTGGTTGCGTTGGTGAGCGCCTGTTCGGGTGTGATCACGCCGGCCAAGTTGAACTGAAATTGCCCCGCCACTTCCGTCGCGGTGCTTTTCAGACTCTGAAACACGCCAGTCGGCGTCTCGTAGAAACGGAACTTGAACAGGCCTTTGGTGTATTTATCCGCCAAGGTCGCATGCCGGGCCACGACCAGGCCGGAGACGGCGGGAATATCGAGACCCGCGCCGGTCAGGGTGATCGTCGGGGCAATGAACACGGTCCCGAGGCCGGTCTCGTTGAGGACGCCCAATCCAGTCAGGTTTAAGCCGCGGACTCGCACTGAGTACGCGCCGGTGGCGGCGTTGAAACTGGCTTGGACGAGCACGCCGCTGCTGGAGAGCGAGGTACCGCGGCCCTTCACATCGAGCGGCGCGGGAATGCCATAGGGTTGGCCGTTCACTTCGAGTGCCAGCGTGGCGCCGGTCAAATCGGTGACGGCACCGCGTGGATTGACACGGCCAGTAATCGCGAATTGGTCGCGGTTCAGCGCGTTGCGGCGCTGCGTGAACTTGATGGATTCCACATAGAGATTCACATCGCCAGCCCCGCTCACCGGGGTCACGGTGATGAACACGTTGGCCGGCGTGGAAGTTTCGTCGCCGGTCACCGCCACGTACTGAAACTGATCCGGGATGATGAAAAAGGAGCCGCTGTTGTAATTGGCGTCGGGGACGTAGGTGAAAGCGCCGTCAGGATTTAAGTCCACGGTGCCGTGATTCGGCGGCGTAATCAGCACGGCGGTGACGGCGTCCACGTCATTCGAGAGAAGACCGGGGGCCGGCAGGGCCAAGGTGTCATCTTCGGCGATTTGGTAATTGTCTGAATTAGCCGTCGGCGCGGCTTGGACACCTGCGGCAATGAGGGTGAGAATGAGGATGAAAAGGAAGCGCATAAAGCTGCCGGTTAGGTACCCGCTTCATTGCGGAGTTGCAAGGCTCTTTTGGAGGACAGCAGCAGACTCTCACCTAAGTGCGCCGAACAAAACCGCCGGTAGGGACGAGCCGCCGGCTCGTCCGTCGCGCGGAAACCCAACGGGCAACCCGGCGTCGCCCCTACCAACCTACCGGCAATTGAATTGTTCCGTCTTCATCCTCTCCCAAAAACAACCAGGGAGAGGAGAGCGAAGGCAGTATTACCGCTTCCACGCCTTCTTGGTCTCGGTCTTCCGTTTGAGCTCGATGATCGTTTCGAACAGGTTGGTTGTCGCGCCATTCGGGACCTGAATCGTCATCGGCAGCCGGTAACTCAAGTCAGCACCGGGGCCGGGCAACGGGATGCCAGTGGAGTCGAGTTCCGTCGTTTTCAGACGGAAGGTGTGCTTGACGGTGTCGAGTCGGAAGGTCTTCAGGCCGGGCAGCTTCACCTTGCCGTTCACGGCGTTGGCCGGGACGAAGAGCACGTTATTGCCGATCTGGATCCGCACCGGACCGGTCGGCACAATCGGAACATCGAGGATGTTCTCAATCGCGCCCTTGAAAGCCACGCTGTAACCGTTGGCTTTGCCGAGCTTGGCGGTGGTCTTGTTGCTGTTGAACACGCCGGTCAGGGTGCGGTGCGATTTGAATTTGAATCGGGCTTTGCTCATCTTGCCGGCCTTCGTCTTGTAAGGCGTTTCAAAGATGCCGCCCACGACCGGGATGTCGAAGTCGCCGCCGAGCATCGTCAGCACGATGTCGAGGTTCATGAGACTGCTGCCCGAACCGGACGGGAGGTCGAGGACATCGGTCAGATCCACGTTGCTAATACCGAACTTGAATTTGCCGGTCTTGCTGCTCAGGAACGCCTTGATCTTGGTCTTGCCGATCTTGATCGTGCCGCGGCCTTTGGCGTCGAGCACCAAGGGCGCGGAGAGGTCCAGACCGTTGACCGTGACGAGCATGGTCGCACCGGTCAGGTCAATGCGGGCGCCGCGCGGATTGACGCGGCCAATCAACCGGAGCCGGTCGCGGTTCGGTTTCACCCAGCTCTTCTTGAACGACGCCGAGCCGGCCAGCAACTCCAAGTCGCTGACCAAGCCGGAAGCGCCAACGGTGATCGTGATTGTGGCCGTGCCGGACTGCGCGGTACCGTCGCTGACGGCATAAGTGAACGAATCCACGCCGGTGAAGCCCGCGTCGGGGACGTACGTGAACGAGCCGTCCGGATTCAGGGTCAAGGTGCCATTCGATGGATCGGTGATCTTGATAGCCGTCAGCGAATCATTGTCAGCATCGGACGCGAACGTGAGCACGCCGGGAGCGCTAACTTCGAGTTGCCCGTCTTGAATCGCGTCGAAGCTCCCATCCGTGGCGACAGGCGGCGTGTTGCCTTCCAGAACGGTGACCGTTTGTTCGCAGGTGGCGGTGTTGCCGTTGCCGTCATCGGCCGTCCACGTCACGATCGTATCGCCAAGCGGGAAGCTGCCGGGCGCGTCATTGCTGACCGACACGGTACCGCAACCATCGCTGGCGCTCGGCGAACCGAGACTGACGCCGGTGACTGAGTTCGAGCCGGCCGGCGCGGTCACAACCACATTGCCGGGACAGGTAATGGACGGCGCCGTCGTGTCCACGACACTGACGGTGCGCGTGACTTGCGTCGCGGCGTTACCGGCGGGGTCGGCGACGTTGTAGTACAACGTGTAGGTGCCGACGGCGGAGGTGTTGACGGTGCCGGTCACGACAATCGAGCCGGTCAGAGTGCCGGCACAGATATCCGACGCGGTCGCGCCCGGATCGCTGAAGCTGCCTTGGCAGGCGACATTGATGACGGTGTCACCGGTCAACGTGATGACCGGGGCCGTGGTGTCGAGGACGACGACCGACGCGGTGCAGGTGCTGGCATTGCCGGCATTGTCGGCGGCGATCAGCGTGATGGTGTTGGTGCCGAGATTCAACAGGGTGCCGGCCACTGGACTTTGGGTGACGGTGAAGGTGCCGCTGTTATCGGTGACGGTGACGTTACCGGTCAGGTCCGGGAGCGCAACTTGGCAGTTGGCACCGGCGGAGAGCGTTTGGTTCGACGCGCAGGCGGTGATGACCGGCGCGGTCGCGTCTTCGACCGTGATGCAGACGGAGGCCAGCGCAGAGGTGGCGAGGCCATCAGTGCCGGCAAACACGAAGCAATCCACCCCGAGGAAGTTCGGGTTCGGCGTGTAGCTGTAGGAACCGTCTCCGTTGAGGACGAGGGTGCCGTTGGCGACGTTCGTGACGAGCAACGTCGTGAGCGGGAGGCCGTTCGGAGCCGTCGAACCGGTCAACGCGCCCGGCGCCGGCACGTTGAGCGTGCTGCCGGAGGAGGCGGTCGGCGTTGAGCTTTGGACGGTCGGGATGAGGATGACGTTGTTGACGGTGATGAAGACGGTGGCGACGCTTGAGTCAGCGGTGCCGTCGTTGAGTTTGTAGCTGAACGAGTCCGCGCCGGTAAAGCCCGCGTTCGGGACGTATTCGAATGAGCCGTCGGCATTGAATGTGAGCACACCGTGAGCGACGTCGGTTTCGAGCGCGGCCGTCAAGGGGTTGCCGTCGTCGTCGTAGTCGTTCGCCAGGACGCCGGGTGCGGCGATGGTCAGGGTGCCGTTCTTGTTGACGGCGAAGCTGTCATTGTTGGCGACCGGGACACTGTTGTTGGCGGCCACGTAGAGCGTCACGGTGACGGGGCCGGAGTTGGTCGTACCGTCGGTGGCGTAGTACGTGAAGCTGTCGGTGCCGACGAAGCCGGTATCGGGAGTGTATTGGAACGAGCCGTCAGGATTGAAGACGAGCACGCCATTGGCGACATCGTCCACCACCACCGCCGTCACCGGTAACCCTTCAGGGTCGTAGTCGTTGGCAAGCACGCCGGTCAGGGCGTCCACGGTCAAGACGCCGTCGGGCGTGGCGCTGTAGCTATCCGGATTCGCGACCGGTGGTTGGTCAACGGAGTTTACGGTAAATGTGACGATGGCCGCGCTCGACACCAACGTGCCGTCCGTGGCGCGGTAGACAAAGCTGTCGGTGCCACTGAACCCGGGGTTCGGCGTGTAGGTAAACGAACCGTCGGGATTGAGCGTCAGGGTGCCGTGCTGCGGGCCGCTGACGAGGAACGCGGTGAGCGGGTTGGCGCTGGTGTCATTGCTCAAGACGCCGCTGGTGGCGTTGACGATCAGCGATTGATTTTCATCGAGGGTATAACTGTCCGGAATCGCGACCGGCACGGCGCCCAAACCAACGCCGAGCGTGACGACGACCGGCGCGGAATCGGCCGTGCCGTCGTTGGCGACGTAGGTGAAATAATCGAAACCGATGTAACCGGCGGCGGGGATGTATTCGAACGAGCCATCCGGATTCAGCGTCAAGGTGCCGTGGGCGACATCATTGACCAACACAGCCGTCAGCGGATCGCCATCGGAATCGGTGTCATTCGCGAGAACACCGGGGGCGCTGACATTCAACGTGGTATCCACCGGCGTGCTGAAGCTGTCCGGGTTCGCTTGGGCCAGTTGATTAACCGCCTCGACGACGATGGTGATGGTGGCGTTGCTGGAACTGAGGTTGCCGTCGCTGGCCTTGTAGCTGAAAGAATCGGTGCCAACGAAGTTGAGATTCGGCGTGTACGCGAACGACCCGTCGGCGTTGACCGTGACCAAGCCGTTGGTCGGCGGCGTGACGATCACAGCGAAGATTGGATCGCCATCCGGGTCGCTGTCATTCGCCAACAAACCGGGCGCGCTGACGAGCAACGCGGAATTTTGGGAGTTGGTATAAACGTCGGCGTTGGCCACGGGCGCGTGGTTGATGGTGAGGACGGTGACGGTCTGCGCGCAAGTGTTGGTGTTACCGCTGTCATCAACCACGGTCCAGGTGACGGTTGTGTCGCCGACGAGGAACAGCGCGGGCGCGTCATTCGTGACCGATCCGACACCGCAGTTATCCTCAGTGACCGGCGTGCCAAGACTGACATTGCCAACGGCGTTCGTGCCAGCCGGCGCGATGACGATCACGGTCGCCGGACAGGTGATTGTCGGGAGGGTTTCATCCGTCACGGTAAACGTCACGGCGGCATTCGTGGAGTTGCCGGCGGAGTCGGTGACGGTGAAGGTGATCGGGCTGCCACCCAAATCAGCCAGCGTGCCGGCGACCGGGGATTGGACGATGACGAGATTGTTGGTGGTGGTGCAATCATCCGTGGTCACGACTTGCCCGGTCAAATCGGGAACGACGGCCTGGCAATTGGTGGTGACGGCGCCGGTCGGATCAACAGGCAAGGAGACGATCTGCGGCGGTGTCACATCGAGGACCGTGACACTCTGGGTGCAGACGGCGGAGTTGCCGCTGGTGTCGGTCACGGTCCAGACGACTGACGTGGTGCCGATGTTGAACACGGCGGGGGCGTTGCTGACAACGCTGGCGATGCCGGCGTTATCGGAGACAACGGGCGTGCCGAGCGCGAGATTCGCCAGTGAGCACAAGCCCGCCGGCAAGTTGGTGGTGATGTCACTCGGGCAAGCGAGCTGCGGCAATTCGGTGTCGAGAACGACGACACTTTGTTGGCAGGTCGCGATGTTGCCGTGCGTGTCGCTGACGGTCCAAGTCACGGTGTTCGAACCGAGCGGGAAGAAGGCCGGGGCGTTGCTGGTGATGGTACCGAGGCCGCAGAAATCAGAAGCGGTCGGGGCGCTGCCGAGGTTGACGTTCGTGGCGATGTTGGTACCGGCACCAGTGTTGACGACGACCGGCGCGGCGCATTGGGAGATGGTCGGCGCGGTCGTGTCGATCACGACAAACAGGGCCGTGGAAGTCGCGGTATTGGCGGAGCCGTCGGTGGCGATGACGAGGATGGAGTTTGTCCCGTAGTTGGCGAGTGCGCCGGCCAACGGATTTTGGGTGAGCGTCGGCGCGGCGCCGGTATTGTCTGTGGCCGTCACGCCGGCAGTGAAATTGGGCACAGCGGCTTGGCAGCCCGTGCCGGCTTCCGCGGTTTGATTGGTCGGCCCCTGGGTAATCTGGGGCGGCGTCACATCAAACACGGTGATGCTGGCGGTACCGAGGACGCTGTTGCTCGTGCCATCCGTGGCGCGATAGGTGAAACTGTCCGGCCCAAAGTAGGTGACGAGTGGCGTGTAGGTGAAGGTGAGATTCGGATTGATGATGACCGACCCGTTCGCCGGCGGCGTGACAATGAAAAGTGTCAACGGATCATTGTCCGCATCAGCGGCGCTGGGATTAATCACCACATTGGTGCCGGCATTGACGGAGGTGACGACGTTCTGGACGGTCGGCGCATTGTTGGGAGCGGCGCTGCGGCGCGCGGTTTCGATGGCCGGCGCGTTGTCGGCAGTGCTGGCCGTGGTGTCAATTTGCGTGTTGCTGACAAGGGCGAAGGTGCGGTTGGTGTAAACGCCGAGGTTGGCCGGGAGGTTGATCGCAAAGGTCAGGGTGCCGACGCCGGTCGCGGGGACGGCGAAGGTGCCGTTCCAGGTGAGGTTGGTGACGCTGACGATCGTGGGGTTGCCGATGGCGTTGCCGTTGTAGGCGGAGGAGCCATTCACATAGGTGGCGGCGCCGGGCACGTTGGGCAGGTTGTTGATGATGGAAGTTAGCGCGTTGCTGATGGAACTGGTGTTGGTGACGATGACACTCATCGTGATCGAGCCGGCACTCGTGCGGACGGTCGGATTCGCGAGCGTGCTGAGCAGGAGATAGCTGCCGTTGTAGAGACCGAAGTTGATGCCGCTCACGTCGTTGTTGACGGTGAGGCCGGTGCGGCGTTGGCCGACGGCTTCCGTCCCCAACCAACCCGCCGGCAAGGCCGGGGTGACATCGGCGAGCGTGCTGTTATTGTCGAGGATCACAGTGTAGCCGCCGGTCGCGGTCGTGGTCAGTGTGTAAGCGCCCGTGACCGGATCAACGAGGGCCGCTTGCGGCGCGGTGGCGGGCGAATTGGTGTTGATGAGTTTGGCGTAGAGCGAGCCAAGGCTGGTGCCGGTTTCACCGTCGAGAACGGCGTTTACATTGGCATCGTTGTAGACGGTGCCCGTGACGGTGAACGTGACAGCGACAATGTTGGTGTTGCCATTGTTGCCGGCGCCGACGCGGTCGGGGTCGTTGACATCGCCGACGTCGTTGTAGGTGAGGAATTGGGTGATGTTGGTGAGAACGCTCCCGAGACCAGCTGCGACGTTGCCCCGGAACGTGAGGGTGCCGACTTCGCCGACATTCATTTGAATGCGGGCGTCATAGGTGCCGTTGGTGAATCCGCCGGAAGTAATCGCGGCGGAGCCGGTGAAGTTGGCGGAGAGCAAGGTGAGATTGGTGAGGCCAGGCGGGAAGATTTGCAGGAAGCGGGCTTGCGGGGTGTTGTCGGGACCGTTGTTTCGGATCACAGCAACGTAGGTGACGTTGGTGTTCGGTTTGACGAAGGTCGGAGTCCGCGAGAAGCTGACGAGTTCGAGGTCGGTTTGTTTGATGGAGATCGGGCTGCTGGGCTGCTCGAAATCGCCCGGCACGAAGACCCACGTGTCAATTCCTCGCGCGTTGCCGAAACCGCTGTTGCCGCTGGGCAACCACGAGTGGGCGCCGGCCACGCTGTTGGAGCCGGTCGGAGGCAAAGCCGAGGTGCCGCCGCCGAAGTTGGTGTCATCCCAATAGATCGTGTACATGTCGTTCGTCGGCCCGTTGAGACGCTCGATCACGATGCCGCTGTAGCAACCTTCGGCATCCGCAAACGGAAAATGGACTTCGCCATTGGCGACGGCCACTTTCGAGTTGAAGATGGACTGCCCACCCGGCGCAGGATTCCCCTGCCCGTCGCGACCATCCCAGAACACGGTGTTGGTGCCGGTGTACGCCGTGCCGAGCAACACGCGATCCACCGCGCTGGTGTAGGCGCCGTCGCCGTTGAGATCAATGTTGATGATGTAGCTACCGGGGCCGGTGGCGTCGAAAGTGAAATTTCCCCCAAGCGCAGACCCGACTTGGTTGGTCGTGCCGTCCAACCCAATGAAGCGGATGTTGCTGGTGATGACGGTGGTGGGTGTGGAGTTCAGCCAGGTCGTGCCGGACCGCGTGGCCGCCGAATTCGGCAGGTCGCCAGCCGGGGTGTTGAAAAACAGTTTGTGCGTGATATCGGTGGCCGTGTCCGGCAACAAGGGATTATGCACCGACGCGCCGGCAAGGTTGACGGATTTGAACAGCGGCGCGCCCAAGCCATCCCGGAAACCGCGGTTATTGGCAAAGAACTGAAAGCGGTACGGGTCCACGCTATTGAGGTTGATGCGGTACCGGTAGCCATCGGCGGTCAAGTAATAGACTTCCGAACGCAAGGTACCGCCGTTGACCCAGTCCCCCATGTTCATCGAAATCAAGTTGGCGTACACGCGCCCGGGAATCGCCGTACCGCCAGCCGAACGCACCGTCACATCCCACGCAGCGACGTTGCCGCCCGACGCGGGCTGCGTCCAGTTACTCGTGGCGAGGATGGAATTGGGGTTGTCATCGGAAGTCGGATCGGGACTGAGGAAGTGAACTTCCCAAACACCGGCTTGACCATTGGTGACGGTAATGGTCCGGGGATTATAACCACCGACGTTGGGGAGCGGGCCCGCGACTTCTTGGGTGCGATTGGAAATGATGCCGACGCCACCGGTGACACTGTTCGTGCCACTCACGCCATTGGGCGCGTACCAGATGATCCGGTTGGCCGTGCGCACACTGGAGCCGAGGTTGATGGTTTCGTTGACCTGCGCGTAGACGTTGATGACGGTGCGGTTGGTCACCGAACTGCCGTCGGACGTGTCATTACGGTACATCAGCCACGGCCGGTAACCGCCATTGGCGCAGAGCTCTTTACTGCCCTCGGCGCCCACGTCAGCGGCCAACCCAACCAACAGAGACACCGCCAAGATTCCGACTCGGCGCACCGTGCGACTGAAAATATCGATCGTGTTCATAGTCATAGCCATCATCCTCAAATGCGACCACGCCCGGCAGACACGACCGGAATGATCAGTGGGAGGAATAGCCGCTCGCATGCCAAGAAATCGCGAACTGGCTCACGTCGTGAGAAATAGAAGCCGCCAGTTCAATTTGAACAAACCTGTCGGGTAGCGGCCAAAAATGAACAGGAACTGGTCACTTCTGTTGAGCGGAATCGCGTTCCTAGAATGGACGCATCAACTCAGGCGGAACTGGTGAAGTTGCCACACTATTCGTCCCCGCCGGCAACTTGGCTTTCTCCATTAACGCCAAAAACTTCGCGATGGTCACGAAGCCAATCTGGCGCAGTTCCGCATGCTCCTTACCGGCTGCATCCAGAAACACAAACGTCGGCACCCCGCGAATCCGAAAATCCTGAGTCAGCTCCTCCACCACCGGCGAGCCGGTCCGCGTCAAATCCGCCTTCAACATCACGAAATCCTTGGACCGTTCCGCAACCTGCGGATCCATAAACGTCTCACGATCCATCTCCCGGCACGGGATGCACCAATCCGCGAAGAAATCGATGATGACCGGCCGCCCCGCCGCCGTCGCCGCCTTGACTGCGGCCGGCGAATACGGTTGCCACGCGATCGGCGACTCCGACTTCGTCTTCGGCCCCAACACCGGCCACGCAAACCAGATCGCCACCGCCAGCAATGCCGTCCCAAACACCCGTTTCACCCACACCATCCACGTCCCCGACTTCGGCAACTGCGACAACAAACCCGAAAATGTTCCCAAAATCAGATACGGAATCGCCAACCCGCTCGCGAACACCAAAAACCACCACCACTCCCGCGTCGCCCCTACGTACGCCAGCAACGCCACCGCAAACGGCGCGAGACACGGCGCCGCCACAATCCCCAAAGTCGCCCCCAGAAAGAACACGCCGAGATACCCGGCCCGCGACGACATCCCAGCCGCCCGCTGCACCAAAAACGACGGCGGCCGGATCTCATAGAGCCCAAACATGCTCAACGCCAACACCACCAATAACCCGGCAATCCCCAGCAACACCCATTGACTTTGCAGCAGCGCGCCGAACAGCCCACCCGTCAGCGCTGCAATCACGCCGAGCACGCTGTAGGTGACAACAATTCCGAGACAATACGCCACCGCCCCGGCAAACGCCTGGCGGCGCGACCGGCCTTTCTGCGCGCCGAAATAACTCACCGTGATCGCAATCATCGGATAAACGCAGGGAGTCAAATTCAACGCCAACCCGCTGAAAAACACCACCACCACCGCGATGAACCACCCGCGTTCACTCACCAACTCCGCCAACCGGTTCGGCTCCTCCGCCGGCAGCGCCCCGAAAATCTCCGGCGCCACTGGCTGCCCAGTCCCCACTTCCGCCGTCACACTCACCGGCACCGACTTGGGCGCATAACACACCTGATCATCGCACGCCTGATACCGGAGCGTCCCCTCGATGGTGACCGGCCCCGTCGCGTTGGCCGCCAATTGGGCATCCGCGAAAATGATGACCTTACCGGAATAGAGCGCGACCGGCTTCTCCGCCCACGAAACTTTCACCGTCTTCCCCACCGGATACCGAATCTTCCCAAAGCTGACGTCTTTGTTCGCGGCAAAACTCAATGTGGTCGGGATGAAATCTTCCTCCGAAGCCGGGTTCGCGTTGCAATGCCAAGGCTCCGGCAACTCCAACACGACCGCGATTCGGAAGCTTTGACCAGGCGACAGTTTGTCGTGCGAGAGATGCCCGGTTACCCGAATGTCCTGCGCCGTCACACTGGCGACCAGCGCCAACCATAGCCCCAGCCACTTCATCTAGTCGCGACCCAGGTTAAATATGGCTTTGAGGTCGGCTTCCAACACCGCCCGTGCCGTCACCCCGACATACCGGCTGATGATATTGCCGCGCGGTTCAACCACCAACGTCGTCGGCACCGCCTCCAGTCCGCCCGCGTCGGTGATAAAATCGTATTCCGCCATCGCGATCGGGAAACTTACCTGGTTGGTCTTGATGAACGTCTTGATTGGCTCCACCCCATTCTGATCCAGCGCCACCCCGATCACGACCAGACCATTCGTCTGATACTCATTCTGCAACTCCTGCAACGCCGGCAACTGCCGCAAACAGGGCTTATCTCGCGAGGCAAAAAACCAGATCATCAGCGTCTTGCCGGCCAGATTGCTCGAAGTCAGACTCGCGCCATCCACCGCCGTCAACGCAAACTCCGGCAGCGGCTTGGCCACACGCGGTTCCGCCGCCAGCACGCCGGTCGCCACCACCACCATCAAAAGAAATAATCGCATACGCATAGTTAGCACCCTTTCACATCGGTTGACAACGCCCAAGCCACCCTCTAGTTTCCTCCCATGAAGACAGTGCTGCAAGCTTTGACTCTCCTGCTTGCGCTTTTGCTCATCCCCGGCCGACCCACGGCCCCGCTGGATTGCTGCGCCACCGGTCCGTGTTGTCCCGCTGGCGATTGTCCTTGTGAAATCAAACCCGCCTCGCCGGCCACTCCCGCCCCAGCCAAACCAATCACCCTCCCCAGCCTGCCGGAAACCCTGCCCGCAATTCCGGCCACACTGCTGACTGTCGTTCCGCCGGCCGCGACGCACCTAACCCTAACGCCGGTCGCCGCCACCCTTTCCCCGCCGGCACTCTACGCCCTCACCCATTCCTATCTGATCTGAGAAACCACTGCCACACCGGCAGTGTGTCTTTTTCTC
This sequence comes from Verrucomicrobiia bacterium, assembly GCA_022072455.1. GTDB lineage: Bacteria > Verrucomicrobiota > Verrucomicrobiia > Palsa-1439 > Palsa-1439 > CAINDI01. The sequence continues at coordinate 12,749 of JAJVHY010000025.1, forward strand.
AAGGTCAGCCATGGAACTTCACGAACAATCCGATTCCCAACTTATCGTCCGCTTGCAAGCCGACGCCGAACCCGCGCTGGATGAACTCATGCGCCGGTACAAACACCCCGTCATCAACTTCTGCTACCGGCTCCTCGGTAATGCGACCGATGCCGACGACATTGCCCAGGAAACATTCGTCCGCCTCTACCAAAACCGCGCCAAACTCGACCCCGCCAAGAAACTCACCACCTGGCTTTTCGCCGTCGCGCGCAACCTCTGCCTCGACCGGCTCCGCTACCGCCACCGGCATCCCACCGAACCCCTCGACACCGCTCCCGACCATATCGCGCCGGCAACCGTTGACAAAGAACTCGGCGAACAGATCGCTGCCGCCGTCGCGCAACTACCGGAAGACCAACGCACCGCGCTCATCCTTGCCGAATATCATGGTCAGAGCTACGCGGAGATCGCCGCCGTGCTGAAGTCCACCGAAAAATCCGTCGAATCCCGCCTCTACCGGGCCAAACAAACCCTGCGGGAAAAACTGCGTCGACTTGGGTTATTGGAATAGTTCACCACAGAGACACCGAGATCACCGAGAGGAGTCATGGCAGACTCTGATCGTCAAACTGCCCATTCTGGCAGTAAGCGTGCCATCCATTTTGTGATCTCTTGCGTTCTTTTGTGGCTATCCCCTCTTATCCGCGCCATCCGCGTAATCCGTGGTCAACTCCCCCTTTCCCTTGTCGAATGCGAACTACCGTCTGTCGCGCCTTGACCACCCTGCGCACACCGCGCCACGGTGTGATTGGACCTGCGCCGGGTCGGACCGCCAAAACTACACACCGGTCGTGGTTTTCGTCATTGTCACTTTTACGCCACCGAACTGGCACCCGAAATGGTTAAGCAGAGTCAACCGCGCGTTCTGATGAGTCGCCGCTCCCCGCGGCACACTCACCTCTCATCAGGGCCAACAGTCCTGCCTAATCCCGTCGGAAGCTGAAGCCCTCGCGGAGAAATCCGCGAGGGTTTTTCCGCTTCATTCGGTGTAATATCCAATCCACATCTGCGTCAGCAGAGGTAGATGAGCGCATTGGAACACAAACTGGTCGAGCACTTGGCAGAGTTCGTCGCCTTCGCGCGTCAACGCGTCGGCGACCCCGAACTGGCCGCCGACGTGGTGCAAGACAGTTTGCTCAAGGCGTTGAAGACCGGGGAACAAGCCGGGACGATTCAGGATGCGAAAGCTTGGTTCTATCGCATCCTGCGTCGCACTCTGATTGATCTCTATCGCCGGCAAGACGTGCGGAAACGCGGCGCGGCGGCCTTGGAAGTCGAACTCGCCGCCACACCCACGGCGGAAGAAGAACGCGTCGTGTGCGGTTGCCTCGACCGGTTGATTCCGACCTTGAAACCGGAGTACGCCGCGTTGATTCGCCAAGTTGACTTGCAAGGCAAGTCCCCGGAAGTTGTTGCCGCCGGTCTCGGTGTTTCCCGCAACAACCTCACCGTCCGACTCCATCGCGCTCGTCAGCAGTTGAAAGACCGACTGGAAACCTCATGTCGAATGTGCGCCAAGCACGGTTGCTTGGATTGCACCTGCGACACACCCCAGAAAGCTGACGCCCATGAAACACACCCACGACCACAATCATAGTTGCTGCCACCACGGCGATGCGCCGAAGAAGCCGGTCATTGCCGCTGCCGGCAAGTACACCTGCCCGATGCACCCGGAAGTCGTGAGCGACAAACCGGGAAGCTGCCCCAAATGCGGGATGGACTTGGAACCGGTCACCGTCACCGCTGAGGACGACGGCTCGCCCGAACTCCGCGCGATGACGCGCCGGTTTTTGATCAGCCTGGCCCTGACATTGCCGGTGTTCGTCATCGCGATGGCGCACATTCACGGCTTCGACTGGCTGCAATTCGTCCTGACAACGCCGGTGGTGCTCTGGGGCGGCTGGCCGTTCTTCCAACGCGGTTGGCAATCGCTCCTCAACCGCAGCCTCAACATGTTCACCCTCATCGCGATTGGGACCGGCATCGCGTGGGCGTACAGCGTCTACGCGCTGTTTGCCGGTGGGCACTTCTATTTCGAGTCGGCCGCCGTCATCACCACCCTCGTGTTACTCGGCCAAGTCCTCGAACTCCGCGCCCGACACCGCACTGCCGGCGCGATTCGCGCCTTGCTCGGCCTCGCACCCAAGACTGCCCGGCGAATCCACGACGGCCACGAGGAGGACATCCCGCTCGACCAGGTCCAGCCCGGCGACCGGCTCCGCGTCCGTCCCGGTGAGAAAGTTCCCGTGGACGGCGTCGTGGTTACCGGCAGCAGCAGCGTGGACGAATCCATGATTACCGGCGAACCGGTGCCGGTCGCGAAAGCTGCCGACGACAAGGTCACCGGCGGCACCGTCAATGGCACCGGCAGTTTCATCATGGAAGCGCAACGAGTCGGTCGCGAGACGTTGCTCGCCCAAATCGTCAATCTCGTCTCCGAAGCGCAACGCAGCCGGGCGCCGATCCAGCGCTTGGCCGACAAGGTGGCGGCGTGGTTCGTGCCGGTGGTCATTGCCGTGGCCGCTGTTACGTTCATCGTCTGGGCTCAAACCGATTTACAGGCCGCCTTCGTCAACGCCATCGCCGTCCTGATCATCGCCTGCCCGTGCGCCGTCGGCCTCGCGACGCCGATGTCCATCATGGTCGGCACCGGCAAGGGCGCGACGGCCGGCGTGTTGATCAAAAATGCCGAAGCGCTCGAAACCTTGGCCAAGGTCAACACCATCATCGTGGACAAGACCGGTACCCTCACCGAGGGCAAACCGAAGGTCGTCACCGTCGAGGCCACCGACGAAGCCCTCCGCCTCGCCGCCAGCGTCGAACGCGCCAGCGAACATCCGCTCGCCCAAGCCATCGTCGCCGCCGCCGAAAAGCGCGGCTTGCCACTCGCCAACGTCACCGATTTCCAATCCACCACCGGCCAAGGCGTTACCGGCACTGTTGCCGGCCATGTCGTCACCGTCACCAATCGGGGTGACTCGCCGATTGCCGATCAAACCACGGTCTTCATCACCGTGGATGGTCGCCCGGCCGGCCGGTTAGGCATCGTTGATCCCATCAAAGCCACCTCACCGGAAGCGATCCGCGCATTGCACAAAGCCGGTATCGAAGTCGTCATGCTCACTGGCGATCGGCGCAATGCTGCCGAGGCTGTTGCCAGGCAACTGGGGATTGACCGGGTCGAAGCCGTAGTGTTGCCGGACCAGAAAGCCGGTGTGGTGAAACGGCTGCAAGCCGAAGGTCGGATCGTCGCGATGGCCGGCGACGGCATCAACGACGCACCGGCCTTGGCGCAAGCCCACGTCGGCATCGCGATGGGTACCGGCACCGATGTCGCCATCGAAAACGCGGACCTCACGCTCGTCAAAGGCGACCTGCGCGGCCTCGTCAAAGCCCGGCAACTCAGCCGCGCCACGATCCGCAATATCCGGCAAAACCTGTTCCTCGCGTTCGCCTACAACGCGGCTGCCATCCCGCTCGCCGCAGCCGGCATCCTCCACCCGATGGTCGCCGCCGCCGCGATGAGTCTCAGCAGTGTCAGCGTGATCGGGAACGCGTTGCGGCTGCGACTAGTGAAAATCTAGCAAGGGTTTTTGCTTTCCTCGACGTATCACTGAGTGAAGCGATGAATCACCCCGAATAACCAATGGAGTACCACCAATGAAAACCACACTCAAAACCACCTGGGCCGTCGCCGTGCTGACGATCGTGATCGCCGGTGTGAATCCGGCGCAGGCCGAAACGGTCAAGATGAAGGATCGCACGCATTACGATTGCCGAATCGTGACGGGCTACAAAATGGAAAAAATCGGCAAAGGCAACATCCAAGTCCGCCGCCCCATCTTCGCCTGCCCGCACAAAGACCTGGTGGCTGCCGGCAAGTGCGAAAGCAACTGGCTCGGACAGATGCGCTGCAAAGAATGACCAACCACCCCCAACCTGAACCCCTCGCGGGAAAATCTCGCGAGGGTTTCCGGCGGCTGGAGCGTATTCCAAATAGATCAAACCAAACCAAAAGGAATCCATGAAAATACTAGTCGCCGTGATCGCCTCCACCACCATCGCACTATTCGCGGCCTTCGCGCATGAAGGTCACGAAGACCATGGCGAAGCCACCGAAACCAAAACCGTGACCGTGACCGGCGAAGTCGTTGATATGGCGTGTTACCTCGACCACAACGCCACCGGCGCGAAACATGCCGAGTGCGCCAAGACCTGTATCGAAAGCGGATTGCCGGTCGGCCTCAAGGCTCAGGCCGGCGTGACCTACCTGCTCATCGGCGAACACGAACCGATCAACAAGAAACTCGCGCCTTACGCCGCCAAGACGATCACCGTCAAAGGCAAGATGGTCAGCCGGGACGGGTTCAAGATGATCGAAAACGCCGAGATCGTCTCTGGTGCACCGGCTGCTGCCGTGGCCTACACGTGCCCGATGCACCCTGAAGTTCTCGCCAATAAACCCGGCAAGTGCCCGAAGTGCGGGATGAACCTGGTCGAGAAAAAATAGCGCAAGGCCACTATGGACGAACTGCATCTGCTACTTCAGCATCTTCGCAAGCCCGAATACGTTCACGTGCTGCTGAATCCGTTGCCGGTGTACGCGCTGGCGATGGGCGTGTTGGCCTTGGGGATTGCGCTGCTGATGCGGAGCCGGCCGGCGCAGGTCGTCGCGTTGATCGTGGTCTTGGTTGGAAGCGCCTCGGCATATCCGGTCTTGCGCTACGGCCAACGCGGCTATGACCGCGTCTATGCCATGTCGAATTCCGACGCACAACTCTGGCTCGATCAACACATGCACCGCGCCGAACGATTCGTTTTCGCGTTCTATCTGACCGGACTGCTCGCGGTGGCAGCGCTCGGTGCCCTGTGGAAAATTCCGCAGGCGGCTCTCCCGCTGGCCATCGCGACCATTCTCATCGCCACAGTCTCCATCGGAATCGGGGGCTGGATCAGCCACGCCGGCGGTCAAGTCCGGCATTCGGAGTTTCGTAGCGGTCCTCCCCCCAAGGCGGACGAACACGATCATTCGGAACACCACCACTAATTTTTTAGCGAGGGGTTTTTCTCGCGCCAACGTATTATCCAGTGATGAACGAACCTGAACTCAGCCAAATCCTCCGGCAATGGCGGGACATCGAGCCCGCCGGCAACTTCGAGGCCAATGTCCACCGGCGGATTCGGCTGGCAGTCGACACGCCGGTCAGCCGCTGGGCTTGGTTGATTCCACAATGGCAACCCATTGCGGCGGCGGCGGTGATTGCGTTGATGATTGGTGCCTGGGCGGGCCGGCAAGCACCGCCGGCATTCGCCGCTACGCCAACCACCTTTCTGGCGGCGGATTCGTTGGCCGGTGGGTATTTGAAGCTCGCGGGAGCACACCGATGAAACAACTCCTCATTACGGCGGTTTTGGCGGCGGTCGTGGCAGCGGGGATTTCGTGGGGCACCACTCGCTGGTTCGCGCGGGGCCAGCGAATTGATTTGCACGATGCCGGCTGGTTGCGCCGCGAGTTTCAGCTCACCCCGGAGCAAACCGCGACAATCGCCAAGCTGACTGATGAATACCGGACCGCTGTGAACACGAGCTGCGCGAAACATTGCGACGCCCGCTTCAATCTCAGCGAGGAGCTAGCCAAGCCGACCGTCAACTTGCCGGCGGCGGAGGAAGCCGTGGGCAAGATGTGCGCGGCGGCGAATGCAGTCGAGCAGGCCACGCTCCAGCACATCTTGAAGGTCCGGGAAATTCTCACCCCCGAGCAACGCACCCGGTACGCCGCGCTCATCAACCAACAGCTCTGCACCATGTATCCGCCAGCCCAGCCATGAACCTCCACCTCAATCTCCTCCTCGCCCTGCTGCTGCCGGCGGCTGCCCACGCCGAGACGCTGACTGATTGGGTCACCACCGCGTTGGCGAAGAATCCAGAACTCGCCGCTGCCAAACAGAAATGGGAAGCGGCCCAGACGAAGGTCCCGCAAGCCCGGTCACTCGAAGACCCCATGGTCGGCGTGGACGTCGAACGCAACTCCACCCGGTTCAATTCCTACATGGATGCCGAGTGGATGATCAGCCAGAAAATCCCGTGGTTCGGCAAGCGCGGCGCCAAAGCGTCAGTCGCGCAATTGACGGCCGAGGTCGCGGGCTTTCAATATCTCGAGTTGGTCCGGTCACTGCGCGGACAGGTCATTGCGGCCGAGTGGGACTTGTGGCTGGCGCAGCGGACGGCGGCGTTGACAGCGGAGAACCGGCAGTTGATGGAGCAATTCGCCAAGGTTGCCCAAGCCCGTTACGAAGCCGGCAAAACCATGCAAGCCGACGTGCTGCGGGCCGAAATGGAATTGGCCAAGATGGCCAACGAAGTCACCACGATGGAACGCGAAGTTGGAGTCGCGCAAGCCGCCATCAACAAACTCCTCGCCGCGGACCCGGCCACTGCCCGCAGCGTTTCCAACGCGCCGGCCTTGCCGGTCTTGGAGGTCAGCCTCGACCAGCTCCAGGCCCAAGCCCGGCAATTCTGCTGCATCTTAATGTCATTTCTCCGCGCGGTGCAGGCCAAGGAAGCCGGCGTGCGCGTGGCGAAACTGGAGAACGCGCCTGACTTCGAGTTTCGCGTCGCAGCCCGGCAGTTCAACGGCCGCAGCGGCATTCAGGAATACGATACCGGCGTGGCGGTCAACATTCCGTGGCTTTGGCGCGGCAAATACCGGGCGATGCAGTCTGAAGCAAAAGCTGAGCTCACGATGGCGCAAGCGGAATTCGACAACGAGGTCAACCTGACCATGCTCGAGATCAAGGAACTCTACACCAAGGTGGAATCTGCGACGCGTCTCGCCAAGCTCTTCGAGCAAAAACTGCTGCCACAAGCCAAACAGCTCATCGAGACCACCCGCACCAATTACGAGGCCGGCACCGCGACTTTCCTTGAAGTCGTCGAGGCCCAAAAACTCTGGCGCGACGCGCAGCTCGGTTACGAACGCGCCCGCGCCGACGCCGGCAAGTCTCACGCCAAACTGGACGCCGTCGCCGCGCCCTGGGGCGAGTTCGAATTCGCCACCGGTTTGGTCACGAAGGATATGAAATGAAAACACTCATCGCCGTCGTCACATTGTTGAGCGCCACCTTCCTGACCGGCTGCTCCAAATCTCATGAGCATCCGCCGGCAGCGCAAACGTACTGGTGTCCGATGCATCCCGAGGTCACGAGCACCGATTCCAATGCGCAGTGTGACAAGTGCGGCGGGATGAAACTCCTACCCAAAGAACCGGACGCCAAGCCGGTCACAGCCGCACCCGCGCCCAAAGGCGCGAAATATTTCTGTCCGATGCACCCGCAGATCACCTCTAACAAACGCGGCACGTGTCCAATCTGCAACATGGACCTCGTGCCGGCCGGTCAGGACGAACACGCCGGCCACAGCATGGTGAGTGGACTCGCCTCGGTCAAAGTCAACCCCGAAGTCCGGCAACGCATCGGCTTGAAAACCGGCACGGTCGCCAGCCGGAATCTGTCCCGCGAGATCCGTGCCGCCGCCCGCGTGGTTCCGGCAGAGACGGGTCTACAGCGAGTGACTGCCCGCGTCGAGGGCTGGACGGAAAAAGTTTTCGTGACCACCGGCCAAGCGGTCAAAGCCGGTGACCCGTTGTTGGAGGTGTACAGCCCGGAATTGCTGGCCGCCCAACGCGAAGTTGCGGTGGCGGGCGACACGGCCAAACGCCGGTTGGAACTGCTGGGCTTCGACGGCAACACCCTGCGCGCCCCGATTAGCGGCTACGTGATCGAGCGGAACATCCAACCCGGCCAACGCATCATGCCGAACGAGCCGTTGGTCGTCATCGCCGACTTGGCCACCGTTTGGGCCGAGGTGGAGTTGTTTCAGTCGGATTTGGCCGCGGTGGCGGTCGGCATGCCCGCGGAGTTGACGATCGGCGGTAAATCGTTCACGGGCCAAGTTGCGCTCGTGTCCCCGACACTCGATCCGATGACCCGGACCGCCAAGGCGCGTCTGGAGTTTCCGAATCCGGCTCTACTGCTCAAGCCGGAGATGTTGGCCACGGCGACAATCGGCGTGCCCTTGGGCAAATCGCTCGCGATCCCCATTGCGGCCGTCATGCGCACCGGCGAAAAGACGTACGCATTCCGCGACGAAGGCGAAGGCAAACTGATGCCGGTCGTGGTCGAACTGGGCGCCCGCAGCGGGGAGTGGTTTCAATTGGCAGCCGGCTTGAACGAAGGCGACGCCGTAGTCGTTTCCGCCAACTTCCTCGTGGACTCTGAATCTCAACTCAAAGCCGCGCTATCCGGCATGGGTGGCCATCAACATTGAACTCGTCGCCGATCACCGAAAAACTCAACTTCGTCCAGCGCGTCATCTGGTATTGCGCACACAACCGGCTGCTGGTGATCTCGCTGGTCGCGGCGGCGGTCGCATATGCCATCTACATCCTGAATTACATCCGGCTCGATGCGATACCGGATCTCTCGGATACGCAGGTCATCGTGTTCACCAAATGGGACCGCTCGCCGGACATCGTCGAGGATCAAGTCACCTATCCCATCATCACGTCACTGCTCGGCGCCCCGAAAGTGAAAGCGATCCGCGGGTTCTCGGATTTTGGGTTCAGCTACGTGTACGTCATTTTTCAAGACGGCACGGACATTTACTGGGCCCGGTCGCGGGTGTTGGAGTACATGCAGCGGGTCAAGTTGCCGGACGGAGCAAAGATGGAACTCGGCCCGGATGCGACCGGCGTTGGTTGGATTTTCCAATACGCGCTCGTGGACAAGTCCGGCCAGCACGACCTCGCGGAGTTGCGTTCGTTTCAGGATTGGAGTCTCCGGTATGCCATCCAGAGCGTTCCGGGCGTGTCGGAGGTGGCGAGTTTTGGCGGTTTTGAGAAGCAATATCAGGTCACAATCGACCCGGTAAAGTTGCAGATGTTTGGGCTGTCGTTGATGGAGGTGACGACGGCCATCAAGAATAGTAACAACGAAGTCGGGGGCCGCCTGATCGAGTGGAGCGGCCGGGAATACATGGTGCGGGCGCGCGGCTATATCCAGGACACCGATGCGCTCGGCCAGGTGGTCGTGAAAACCAGCCCGACCGGCACGCCGGTGTTGTTGTGGGACGTGGCCGACATCGCGCTCGGGCCACAGATGCGCCGGGCGGTCGCGGACTTCAACGGCGAGGGCGACGTGGTCGGCGGCATCGTCGTGATGCGGCACGGCGAGAATGCGTTGAACGTCATCGAGCGGGTGAAAGCGAAGTTCGCGGAGTTAAAGCCATCCTTGCCGGCGGGCGTGGAGATTGTGATGACCTATGACCGGTCGGACTTGATCCGTGAAGCCATCGCGACGCTGACGCATGAATTGACACTGACGATGCTCGTGGTCAGCGCGGTGATCCTGTTTTTTCTCTGGCACATTCCGTCGGCGCTCGTACCGATCATCACGATCCCGATCTCGGTCCTGCTCGCGTTCATCCCGATGTACCTGCTCGGCATCACGTCGAACATCATGTCACTGGCCGGCATTGCGATTTCCATCGGCGTGCTGGTGGACGGTGCGATCGTCGAGGTCGAGAACGCCTACAAGAAAATCGAGCACTGGCAGGAAGCCGGCAAGCCCGGCAGCTTTCACGATGTCCGCGTCCATGCGTTGATGGAAGTCGGCCCGTCAGTGTTCCTGTCGTTGGCGGTCATCGCGGTATCGTTCTTGCCGGTATTCACGCTGGTGGATCAGGAAGGCCGGTTGTTCTCGCCGCTGGCGTACACGAAAACGCTGACGATGGTGCTAGCCGCGTTGCTGGCCGTGACACTCGACCCGGCCGTGCGGATGTTGTTCGCGCGCTTCGAGCCGTTCGCTTTCAAACCGAAACCGCTGGCGAAGCTGGCGACCACCTTCCTCGTGGGCCGGTATTACTCCGAGGAACGCCATCCGATCAGCCGTCTGTTGTTCAAGCTCTACGACAAACCCTGCCGGTTCATCCTCCGGCATCCGTGGAAAACCATCAGCGCCGCCGTCCTCATCATGGCCAGTGCCGTGCCGGTGTACATGCACCTCGGTAAAGAATTCATGCCGCCATTGTTTGAAGGCACGATCCTCTACATGCCGACCACCGTCCCCGGCATCTCTGTGACGCAGGCGCAACAACTCATGCAGCTTCAGGATCGCGTCCTGAAATCGTTCCCGGAAGTGATCAGCGTCCATGGCAAAGCCGGGCGCGCCGACACTGCCACCGATCCCGCGCCGTTTTCGATGATGGAGACCGTCGTCCTCCTCAAACCCAAAGAACAATGGCGACCGAAGGAACGCTGGTACTCCGATTGGGCGCCGGGCTGGCTCAAAAAACCGCTCGGCCAAATCTGGCCCGAGCACATCTCATACGATGAACTCATCGCCGAGATGGATGCCGCGCTTCAGATACCCGGCAACGTCAATGCCTGGACCATGCCGATCAAAGGCCGCATTGATATGCTCTCGACCGGCGTCCGCACGCCCATCGGCATCAAAATTCTCGGTGACAACCTCGACGAAATCCAGCGTATCGGCAGCGAGATCGAATCCGTTCTCCGTAACGTGCCCGGCACCCGCAGCATCTACGCCGAACGCGCGGCAGGTGGCTACTTCGTGGATTTTGTCCCCGACCGCTTCGCGCTGGCCCGGTATGGTCTCACCGTCAACGATCTGCACGAAACCGTCATGAACGCCATCGGCGGTGAAACTGTCACCACCACGATCGAAGGCCGGGAGCGTTACACCATCAACGTCCGCTATCCCCGCGACTTGCGGGATGACCTCGACGAACTGGGGCGTGTTCTCGTCACGGCCAAAGCCATGAGCGGCGGAGCGCCGGTGCAGGTTCCATTGCGTGAGTTGGCCGAACTCAAACTCGTGACCGGCCCCGCGATGATCCGCAACGAAAACGGGCTGCTGGCCGGATATGTGTTTGTGGATGTGGCCGGGCGCGATATCGGCGGTTACGTCACCGCCGCGAAACAGGTATTGCACGACAAACTGACTTTACCGACCGGCACCAGCCTCGTCTGGAGCGGTCAGTACGAGAACATGGAGCGCGTCAAGGAACGCCTGAAGCTGATCGTGCCGGTCACACTGCTCTTAATCTTGATTCTGCTCTACGTGAACACCAAGTCCATGTTCAAAACGCTGGTGGTGCTGCTGGCAGTGCCGTTCAGCGTGGTCGGCGCGGTGTGGTTCCTGTGGTTGCTCGACTTCAACGTCAGCATTGCCGTCTGGGTGGGCATGATTGCGCTGATGGGACTAGACGCCGAGACCGGGGTCTTCATGCTGATGTTCCTCGACCTCTCGTACGACGACGCCAAACGCAAAGGCCAACTCCGCACCCGACAAGACCTCATCGAGGCGGTCATCCACGGCGCAGTCAAACGCATCCGGCCGAAGCTGATGACGGTGGGCACAACGTTCATCGGCTTGCTGCCGATTCTCTGGAGCGTGGGCACCGGCGCCGACATGATGAAACGTGTCGCCGCCCCCCTGGCCGGCGGTCTCGCCACTAGTTTCATTATGGAACTTCTGGTCTATCCGGCCGTATACTTCCTTTGGAAATGGCATACCGAAGTCAAACACTCGGCCTCCTCCTGATGGCGGTCGCGTTCGTGGGTTGTCAGCGCGGCCCGTCACAATGCAGCGTTTGCGAGCGGGAGGAATGCAAAGGCCTGACCTTCCGCATCACACTGCCGGCAAAAAAGACCGTCGAAACCTGCTGCGCGCGTTGCGGCCTCCACTACCTCGCCGGCAGCTCCGCGGCCCAGAAAGCCGAGGCCACAGATTTTTCCACAGGCAAGTGGATCGACGCCACCACAGCCAGCTACGTCTCCGGTAGCGATGTCCATCCCTGCGCGACCGTGAACGCCCAGCGCGATGCACAAGGCTGTTGCGTCTTCAAGGGCTACGACCGGTGTCTGCCGAGTCTTGTGGCGTTTGCCAAAGACACCGACGCGCAGGCCTTTGCCCGGCAACGAGGCGGCGAAGTTGTGACTTGGGTCCAGTTGCGCCGTCAGCCTTGACCGTAATACGCCTGCGCCCCGTGCTTGCGGAAGAAATGCTTGTCGAGCAGAGCCCGCGGAATCGGTTTCCCGGCGGGAGTCGCGCTCGCCATCTTCGCGCAGAACTCCAACGCCACCGCATTGTGCACCGCGTCACCCAGAGTCCGCCCCCAAACGAACGGCGCGTGATTCGCGACAAGCACCGCCGGCACCGCGAGCGGATCGAGTTTCTGGAATCGCTCCACAATCACATACCCGGTATTCGTCTCGTAGTCCGCCCGGATTTCTTTCGGCGTCAGCAACCGCGTCACCGGCACCGGCCCGTAAAAATAATCCGCGTGAGTCGTCCCCAACGCCGGTAGCGCCCGCCGCGCCTGCGCCCACACCGTCGCCGCAAAACTGTGAGTATGCACCACGCCGCCGATTTGCTTGAACGCATTATAGAGCACCCGGTGCGTTGGCGTGTCCGAGCTCGGTCGTAATTTGCCTTCGACGACTTTACCGGTGGCGAGGGACACCACGACCATGTGCTTTGGTTTCAGGACATCGTAGGAAACGCCCGACGGTTTGATCACGAGATTACCGGAAGCGCGATCCACCCCGCTGACGTTCCCGAAGGTTTGAATGACGAGTCCTTCCCGGACGAGCTGTAAGTTGGCTTCGCAGACTTCGCGTTTGAGTTGTTCAAGCATGAACGGATTTTGTAACCACGAAATGCACGAAAAGACACGAAAAACGGCTAGAGAACGATGCGTTCATATTCGACTTTTGGATAGTGACCAAAGTTTACCAGCAGGCCAAGATTCAGGCCGGTAGCCTTGAGATAGTTGATGACCTGAGCGCGATGTTCGTCCGTCAGCTTCGAAACGGCTTTGATCTCAACGATGATTTTCTCGAAGCACAGAAAGTCTGGGATATACCGCCGTTTGAGTGGCTGCCCCTTGTAGTGAATTTCCAATTCCGCTTGAGCAGCGAATGGAATTCCCTGTGATGCGAACTCGATCTCCAAGCACTCTTGATATACCGGCTCCACGAAACCGTTACTCTTCTCCTTATAAACCTCGAAGCACGCCCCCATAATTCTGTACGACTCATCTTTATACAGAATTTCCCCGTCGTTCTTTCGTGTACTTTCGTGCATTTCGTGGTTCAACTCCGGGCCGTTTGCCGGATCTCAATGAGCCGCTTCATGACATTAATCATATTTCCATTCCACGAACTCACCGCGAATCCGTCGTGCAATTGATGATACAACGCATACAAATCCCGGTAAACCGCATGCGCCTGCGCATTCGGCTTAAACACCTTCGCCTTCACACCGGTCATCACCCGCTGCGCATCGGCATAACTCCGATGCGCTCCGGCCACCACCGCCCCGGCAATCGCCGAACCCAGCGCGCACGTCTGCGCCGATCGCGAAACCTTCATCGGCCGACCGGTCACATCCGCGTAAATCTGCATCACCACCGGATTCTTCTCGGCGATGCCGCCGCAGTTCACGACCTGCTCGACCTTCACACCGTACTCCTCCAACCGGTTGATGATCGTCAACGCCCCGAACGCCGTCGCCTCGATCAACGCCCGGTAGATTTCCCCCGGCGTCGTGTACAACGTCTGCCCCACCAACAACCCGGTCAGCCGTTGATCCACCAAAATCGTCCGGTTGCCGTTGTTCCAATCCAACGCCAGCAACCCGCTCTCCCCCGGCTTCAATTTTGCCGCCGCCTGCGTCAACTCCTCGTGCGTCCCGGCCTTGATGTAATTCACGAACCAATTGAAAATATCTCCCACCGCCGATTGCCCGGCTTCCAATCCGAGAAACCCCGGCAAGACACTCCCGTTCACAATGCCGCACAACCCCGGGATATCTTCCGTCTGGGCCGCCACCATGATGTCGCAGGTGCTGGTGCCGATAATTTTGACCAACGTCCCCGGCGCAATGCCGGCCCCGACCGCGCCCAAATGCGCATCAAACGCCCCCACCGCCACCGGTATCCCCGCCGGTAATCCCAACCGCTTCGCCCACTCCCCGGTAAGCCCCCCAACCGACTCCGCAATCGAGGACGCCCTCTCCGGCAACCGCAATCCGTTCAAACCCAGCCGGCCCAAAAACTCTGCGTCGGGATAACCACCCCACGCCTCGTTGTACATCGCCTTATGCCCGGCCGCACAAACGCCCGCCTTGAAGTTTCCGGTCAACTGCGCCGGTATCCAATCGCAACACTCCACCCACATGTGCGCCGCGTCATAAACCTCCGGCGCCGTCCGTTTGCAGTGCAGCACCTTGCTAAAAAACCATTCACTCGAATAAGTCCCGCCGCATTTTGCCAGATAGTGTGGCCGGATCTCCTTCGCCAACGCCGTAATCTCCGCCGCCTCCTCCACGCCGGTATGATCCTTCCACAACCACGCCATCGCGTTGAGGTTCTTCGCAAACTTCTTGTTCAGCGCGAGCGCCTGCCCGTTTGCATCCACCGGCAACGGCGTGCTCCCGGTCGTATCCACCCCAATGCCGATAATCTGCGCCGGTTTAACCTTCGCCTGCTTCAACGCCTTCTTGATCGTAATCTCCGCGCCAGCGAGATAATCGGCGGGATGTTGCCGGGCGAGATTCGGGTCGCGCGATAAAATCACGCCATGCGTCCCGTGCGAATATTCCCACGTGGCGGTGCTGACTTCGCGGCCGTTGCTCACATCCACAATCAGGCAGCGAACCGTATTCGTGCCGTAGTCCAAACCGATGCTGAATTGTTTTCCCATTTCAGTGCTCCACAATGATTTTAACAACGTTATCCCGGTACGCCGCGTTCAATGCGAACGCTTCCGCTGTTTTGGCCAACGGAAACCGGTGACTCACCAAACATTTCAAGTCCACTTGCCCCGACTCCACCAAGCGAATGGCGCGGGGATAGGTGTGTTTCATGCGCCGACTAAAGGCAACCGTCAAGCCTTTGCGTCGCGCCAGTGAATGCCGGAACGCGCACTGATCTTCGCTCGGAATCCCCACGAGTACGACTCGCCCGCCGGGCCGCGTGATTTCCATTGCGTGCTCGATGGCTTCCGCTCCCCAGGCTGCCTCGAAACAGATATCCACTTCTGCCGGCAGCGAAGTCGCACCAAACTTACCGGCCAATTTCAGCCGCCAAGCGTGAGGGTCAGCCGCATAGACTTCCCCTGCTCCGGCCAGCTTCGCCGTTTGCATCAGCAACAACCCAATTGGGCCGGCCCCGAGCACTGCGACGCGGTCGCCCTGTTTAATCTTCGCCAAGTCGGTGGCATGCAACGCCACGCCGAGCGGTTCGAGCAACGCCGCGCTCGCATCATCAATCGAGTCCGGCACAGGAAAGCAGGTACTCGCCGGCACGCGAATAAACTCCGCCAAGCTTCCATCATCCGGGAATAGCCCGCAGAAATGTAACCGCCGGCACAGATTCGGATGGCCACGCTCGCAGAGGTCGCACTTGTGACACGGTTGCGCCGGATCAATCGCCACCCGTTCGCCGGTATCCAGCCGCACCCCGGCAAACTCATGCCCCAGAATCAACGGCGCTTCGAGCCGCGTGTCGCCAATCCGCCCATCCAGATAAGTATGCAGATCGCTCCCGCAAATGCCGGTCGCCGTTACTCGGACGAGAACTTCCCCCTTGTCCGGCACGGGAACTTCCTCGACCCGCACATCGCGCGGGCCGTGCAGCCGGGCGGCCAGCATTACAGCCGACCCAAACCGGGCGCGAGGTGGTAGTAGATTTCGTTGGCGCGAAGCTGTTCCTTGAAGGAGCGAATGTCCGTCTTCGCATCAATGACCGCCAACTCGATCCCGGCCATCTCCGCGAAATCTTCCATGTACTCCGTCGTGACCGCGTAGCTGAACCCGGTATGATGCGCCCCGCCGGCCTGAATCCACGCCGCGCACGCCGTCTTGAAGTCGGGCCGACAACTCCACACCCCGCGCGCGACCGGCAACTTCGGCAGATCTTGCGGCGGTTCGACCACATCCACTTCGCCCACGAGCAAGCGGAACCGATTGCCGAGATCCATCATCGCCGCGTTGATCGCCGCACCGGGCCGCGCGTTGAACACGAGCCGGATCGGGTCTTCCTTGCCGCCGATGCTGAGCGGATGAATCTCCAGCGACGGCTTGCCGGCAGCGATGGAAGGACAAATTTCCAACATGTGCGCACCGAGAACCAGATGGCCGTCAGGGCTGAGATGGTAGGTGTAATCTTCCATGAACGACGCGCCGCCGAACTGCCCGTCGGCCATCACTTTCATCGCCCGCACCAACGCGGCGGTCTTCCAATCGCCTTCCGCCGCGAACCCGTAGCCGTCGGCCATCAACCGTTGCGCGGAGGCGCCGGGCAGTTGTTTGAGGCCGTGCAGGACTTCGAACGAAGTCGTGAACCCCTTGAAACCGCCGTCCTTGAGGAACGCGCGCAAGCCGAGTTCGATCCGCGCGCCGTCGCGCAGCGCTTCGTGCCGCGCCCCGCCTTTGCGCAATTCCGGCGCGACCGTGTACGTCGCGTCGTATTCGTCGCAGAGCTTGTTGACGGCTTTGTCGGTGACGGCATCCACACACTCGACGAGATTGCCGACGCCGAACGTCGGCACCGAGTAACCAAACTTGATCTCCGCCGTGACTTTATCGCCATCGGTGACCGCCACCTGCCGCATGCTATCGCCAAACCGGCAGAACTTCGCGCCCTGCCAATCGTGCCACGCCCGCGCCGCCCGCATCCAGACCGCGATACGATCTTGCGCTTCCGTGTCCGACCAGTGGCCGACGACGACCTTCCGATTCAACCTCAGCCGGGTGTGGATGAAGCCCGCTTCCCGGTCGCCGTGCGCAGCCTGGTTGAGATTCATGAAATCCATGTCAATCGCGCCCCACGGCAAGTCGCGGTTGAACTGCGTGTGCAAATGCAGGAACGGTTTCTTCAGCGCCGTCAACCCGGCAATCCACATCTTCGCCGGCGAGAACGTGTGCATCCACAGAACCAAACCGGCGCACTTGGGCGAATTATTCGCGTCGAGACAGAGTTGCCGGATCGCCTCGGAGGACGTGAGCACCGGCTGGAACACGAGTTTGACCGGCAAACGGTGCGAGCCGTTCAACTCCGCGACGATCTTACGCGAGTTCGCGGCAACCTGTTTCAAGACGGCTTCGCCGTAGAGTGTTTGACTGCCGGTGACGTACCAGATTTCAGCGGGAGCGAGATTGTTCATAGCGGTCGGATAGTGTGAAAGACCGCCGACCGACGCAAGCCAAATACCGGCCGCACCGCCGTGGCCAACGCGGAGAACTGCGCCCGGTTCGAATCGTCACCGTCCCGCTGACAACGGAGCGCGGATCGCTTCCCCCGGCCTGTCTGGCCGGGGCGACCGCCGCGCCGCACAGAGACCTCCCCCGACAAGGCCGGCTATCCCACGGCGGAAACGCGCTCCGACCAATAACCGGGCTGGCGCTTGCAGTGGGCAATGGCGATCACCCAGACCCGGTCATTCACGAAGAGATAGACGACAATGTAGGGAAAGTGTTGGACCAGATACCGGCGGGTCGTATCACTCCGCAATGACCAGCGTTCCGGGAAGTGCCGCACCGATTCGAGGGAGACTTCCACGGCGCGGGCAAAATCGAATCCGAGGCCGGGTTGTTTGGCTTCGTAGTAGGCCACCGCTTCGTGGAGTTCGGCCTCGGCTTCGCGGAGGATGGTGACCGGGGTCATTGCCGTTTGGCTTTGATCTCGGCAAAAACCTCGGCGGCGGGACGTCCCTGGGCTTGGCCCTCACGCACCAACAAGACCCGGCGTTGAATCTCCGCTTCTTGCGCGGGGCTGACCGTGTAATCAGCGGGATTGTCCAAGCTAAGGATCAAATCGTGGGCCAGACTCGCGCGTTCGCTAGCGGATAAGGCTAAGGCTTCGTCACGGACTTTCTCCATGGTCGTGCTCATGGCCGGAGCATACTGGCAAGGCCGTGCGCTTTCAAGCGCCACGCCGTCCTCCCGCCCTCCCCGGTCTGTCCTCTCTCCCCACGCTGTCACCCTGAGTTGCCGAGGACGGCGTCTCGTCGGACTCGGCTTGTCGAAGGGTCTCGTAGTTTCAGTCTCTCTCCGGGCCGCGCGTTCGGGGGGTGGGGTTATTGCTGGTCATGGGAAAGTTTAGGATAGCGGACGGTGCGGAGCGCTATTCGGCTCATCGACTGGTTTGGCATTTCTGACTCGCATACACGCCCCGAACATCAGACCGGCAGCCGCGCCTAGCATGACGCCACCGCCAAAAAGAATCCATCCGACTCGGTGGTAGAACAGGCGTGACTTTGTCTCCACTTCCGCAATTTCTTCATTCTGTCTTTTCTCTCTCTCCGCAAACGATTCTGGGCCACCCATACGCACAAATGAAAAATGAATCGACATCGAGAGCGCTCCCGCAACCAAGAGCACCGCCGCCAAGAGCAGCCCAGCAACTGTGAATAGCAATCGTTTGTTCATCTCATCCAACACTCGTAATGGGTTTCATCATGGCGTTTCTCTCAGCCCCGTCTTGTCTGGCCGGGGCGACCGCCGGGCCGCGCGTTCGGGGGGTGGGGAAGTTTGTGTTGCTCGTCGATAAAGATCAGCGACAGGCGTGTTAGCGCCTGTTCGCCGAATCGAATTGCTAGATGCTTGAACCACTAGTGACTTTCTCCAACGGCGTAGCAGAACTCAGAATACTCCGTGAGCGCCCGTCCACAAACCTAACGCTCAATCTTTGTCCTACGCTCTTGCGCTTGAGATACAATGTGAACCTATCCATAAACCGCATCTCTCCCACAAGCCTGGCGTCGGTCACAACACCTTCGCCCCACTCGGAATGCGACGGTGCAGTCACTCGGTCGCCTACTCTGAATTGCTCCGGTGGCCACGTTGCCATACATCTAACAAGTATTAGACGACCTAACGTCGTAATTAAAGACGACTAATCGTCGCCGATTTCGTTCGTTCATTTTCATGGCTTCAACGTAAGCCCCCGGCGCCTTCGTGCCCAGCTCCTGCCGACAACTGATCGCTGATAGCTTCTCCCACGATCGCTTCCCCCGGCCTGTCTGTCCGGGGCGACCGCCGGGCCGCGCGTTCGGGGGGTGGGGAAATTGGTGGTCATGGGGAAACGACAAAGATCAGCCACGCGGGCGATAGCCCGCGTTGGCTGCATCGGATTGATAGTTGTTGTCATTTCCGCTCACTCCACTCAACACCGGGGCGGGGACCGGTATCAATCAAATCTACCGGTGGCCGCCGTAGCGGCTCACCAGTGTCGTCAATGCGAATCGTCCGGCGAATCACAATCTGCGTCGAAACGGTGCGTGTGGGCACAGGCGTCAACCGGAGCTCCGCAACGAATGGGCGTGAGAGCGTCGGCGCCACAACCGCCGGGGGGTTCGGCTGCCGCTGGCACGCGAGCCCGAAACAAGCGACCAAGCCCGCAATAAAACAACCGACCCTAACAATGCCTATCGGAGTGTTGCTCGTCACTTCTTCTCCGTGGTCGTCTCAATCGTCGCCCTTTCTGACCGGACATCGAGCAACAACTTGCCGCCCTCGCGATACGATATGTGGACGCCGCCGGTGGCCGTGGTGCGTTGAACACCGGCCTCGGTGCTGCTCGTGAGACTCTTGGCGTCACACGTAAAACCTTCGGAGTTCTTCGGTACCCACAACTCAATCTTCGTGTCGGTGGTGGTAATCGTGTGCTTCACGCCCTCGGCGAATGCGACCGAGGCACAAAAGCCAAACACGCCAATAAAAAGTGCAACTCTAATCTGAGCAGTCAGAATGAACCTCCCGTTGTGCATTTTCATCTATCAAGTATTAGACGCCATAATGGCGTAAAAAAAGACGCCAGATTGGCGTGTATTTCGTTCGTTCAGTTTCATGGCCGAAGGGTACGCCCGGGAGGGATGGGGCGGCAAGACCGGAAACGACAGAGATGGTTCGACGGGCTCACCATGACAGGCCGGGGAGGGATGACAGACCGGAACGGCGAGATTCCTCGACACGCTCGGAATGACAACGAGGAGGAATGAGGATGACAAACCGGAGAAGAGAGAGAGGCCGGGGTGGCCGGCCTCGCTCCTTTGATTGCGGCGGGCGCGGCGCTCGCGGCGCGAGCGCCCTACCGGTAACAGTCCAACATCTCCGGTTCGTCTGCATTGGGTTACGTGACGACCACACTGACCGGCGAGCTGGCGTGGCCTTCGCCGGCTTCGTTGACGGCGGTCATCGTCGCTTCCACCGTCGCGCCGACTGGTAAGGCGTCGATTACCAGCGTCTTGCTGATGTCGTTCGTCACTTTGACCGGGTCGGGGTCGGTGCCGACAATCTTCCGGTAATAGTTGAACGAGTTCGCGCGGCGGGCGCCGACACACTGCACCAAGACCTTGCCGCCACCCAGCGCCGTGGCGACCACGTTCATCGGGATGCCGGGTTGGTCGCCGTCGATCGGGCGGACGAGGCCGAAGTCGTACCACTTCGGGTCGTCGTCTTCCAACACGTCGCCGATTTCGTTGATGGTGGACCGGTACGCGGCGCGGAACTTGTCGAGCGCCGCCTCGCGCGGCTGAAACGCGGTGGCCGTCGCGGTCAACGCGTTGCCGACGGCTTGCCGGGCATCGGAAAAGGCTTCGTACCGGGTGGTCGCCAATGCGGCGGTGACGGTGATCTTCGCCGTGGTCACTTCCATGTCGGGATTGGCCGTGAAAAAGGCCTTGAGTCCGCCGAGCGCGGCGAACCGTTTGTCCTGAGTAGAAGGCACGCCGACTTTGTTGTCGGGCAAGCCGGTCGCGATCCACGCGTCACTCCATTGGCCCCCGAGGGAGATCGCCAACACTTTCACGGCGGCGGCGATGAAACCTTTGGCGTTGCTGTCGGCGGTGCGCAACTGCGTGTACGGCCCGGTCTGGGCGCTCTCGGCGGCTTTGAAGAGGGCCTGCGTCGTGATCAACGCGTCGAGCTTCGTGCGAAAGCCGGCTGGATCGTTTTGTTTGATGCCGATGGCAACGGCATGCTGGTTCAAGCCATCGTACATGTCTTCGCCCGCGGCGATGAGTTCGTCAATCGCGTCGGGAGTCGGATTGGAGGCCATGTGTTTTCGTCCTTTCTTTTTGGGTTTGGTGGGAGTCGGTGCGATGTAGCCGGGATCGCCCGGTTCGAGGAGATAACTTGGGTCGCCCCAGCGCGCATTCGGGTCGTCCCAACGCGTGCCATCGTCCCAGCGGATCACTCTCATAAAGTTGTCCTAACACCTTGATTTCTAGTCGGTTGGCTTGCTCGGAGTGGTGAAAACGAGCGATTTTCTGGCGGGTGGCAGTGGGGCAAACGCCCCGGTAACGGTCGTTTTGACGGTTGCCAGTCTGGCAAGCGTGCCGGTGAGCGTCGTTTTGGCGGTTGCCAGACTCGGAAGCGTGCCGGCAAGGGTCGTTTTGAGGGTTGCCAGACTGGCAAGCCATCCGGTGAGCGGTGTTTTGCCGGTTGCCAGACTCGGCGGCGGTACAACATGGCTCGGCACCACACCCCCGAGAGGCAAACCGCCGGAAAGGAATCGTGACTCTTGAGCCACCGGCGAGATTGCCGGTCGAAAAATTTTTTAGGCTACGAGGGGGGAGGTGCCTGCCTGCCTGCCTGCCTGCCTGCCTGCCTGCCTGCCTGCCTGCCTGCCTGCCTGCCTGCCTGCCTGCCTGCCTGCCTGCCTGCCTGCCTGCCTGCGCAGGCGGCGTGCCAGCTTATTTTGGGGTCGGTTATGGTGAGTCGTATCCGCACTTCGCTTCTCCCAACGTCGGGCCAACCGAACGGTGCGCTTCTATCCGAAAGAGCTTTCTTTTGTCAAGCCCGCCGACCGGCACGAGCCAAATACCGAGACGCACAACACAGCATCGCGCCGGACTGTGCAACGCCCCTCATCGGAGAAGTAACACGCAATACCCCGAATCTGGCACTACTGGCTTGGGCATTGCGATGAGCCTGTGCAACTCCTACGAGGATTGTTAGTGCGCCACTCTGATCACGACTCAACAACGCCCACAGCTGCCAAAGTACGATGGACTTCAAGGCCCACTTAAACTAATATTCATGCACCACATGCGCACGCGAATGCTTACGCGATTCCTGCCGATCGGTTTTGCGGTTCTAATTTTGCTGGTGCCGGCCGTGGTTGGGCGGGCGGCGAAGCCCGACATTGTCTTGGGAGGAAATTTTACCATTGAGTCCCCAGAAGATGCCCTGGCGAAACTGGGGCTGACCGCCCAAGTTGGACACTCCAAAGGAGGCGGCAGCTGCGGGGGGAAATCTCCAATGAGCCGAATGGAGTTAACGTTTGCTGATCCAAAACTTGCTCCGGATGATACTCCAATCGAGATCAGGTTCGTTGGCAGGACCAGCTTCACCCCGACCATTCAAATGCAGGTATCCAGTCTCCAGTCCAACGGAGTGTCGTTTCGGGGTTGCGCGTTCAACTTTTGCCCCGGAACCCAGGATCAGATCGAGATCAAGATCATCCGAACTGAGTACAAGGCGGTCTATTGGACGGCACCGCGGTGTTTGTGCCCGAAAGAGTTTCCCCGGCAGGACCGCGGACTGCCACCGGTCAATCTGAACGCGGCGGAATTGCTCAAGAACGGAGCAAGCACTAATGGATTGGAAGACGCCAAACGGGACGTTGAGAAGGTCAAAGTGGCTTTAAAGAAGATGACACCACAAGAATTGATCCAAGCGTTCTTACCCGAGATCAATCCACTATTCTATGGTGGCTACGATTATTTCTTCGAGACGCTGGTGAATCGGGCAATTCAAGATGAACTGGAAGCTCGCGGACCGGCGGCCTACCCCGCGCTGGCAGCACATCGCGATGATCAAACTCAATTGAGGACGGCAGGTAATAGACCATCCGTCAACACAATCGGTTCAGTCTGTTACGACTTGTTGGAGAAAGCGAATCCTCCGAAGTCACCGAGACCAATTCAAATCAACTGACCGGACTTCGCGAACGCTTCAGTACGGTATGTGATCCCGACCGCCTCGGAGTTAGGCAGCAGTTTTTTCAGCCGCTCTGATCGGGTTTAGCAGCGGATTGAAGTATACCCGTGTGCAAGTTCGCCAGTGGT
The DNA here is from genome assembly GCA_022072455.1 of Verrucomicrobiia bacterium. Taxonomy (GTDB): domain Bacteria; phylum Verrucomicrobiota; class Verrucomicrobiia; order Palsa-1439; family Palsa-1439; genus CAINDI01. Next base: position 35,946 of record JAJVHY010000025.1, read on the forward strand.
AACTTCCAACGCTCAGACCGTGACAACGATGACCACGCTATTTCATCCGTGCTGGTCGAGAGCGGACTGCGCGAATCTTGTCGCGCAGCTCGGCGGCGTTTTCGAAGGCTTGGGCGTCCACCGCCTCGCGGAGCTGCTTCTCCAACTTTTCCAACTCCGTCAACGGCTTGCTCTTCTCAATTTGCTCGACCGTCTCCCGCAAGGTCTGCAATGACCGGTCCCGCTCCACGTGAAACGTCTGGTTATCCACCTCGTCGAGCGCTTCGATTTTCCCAATCGTCTCCCGCAAGATCTGCAGCGCCCGGTCGTGCGCCTGCTCCGCGACGGCCAGCATCGCGCGCGACACGCCGTTGATCCGCAAGATGTAGGGCCGCCACTGTTCGAGATGTTGCCGGTCCTCTTTCCGGTGCGCGTACTGCCGCACGAAATCAAACAACCGCAAATTCCGCGTCGTATCGCGCGCCGTCCGCGCCCAATCTTCGAGCTGAAACAAATGCAGATACCGGAAATAGTAGAGCACACCTTCCTCGAACAACTCGACGCACTCCGTGTGGTTCAGGTGAAACGCCGTTTCCTCGCCCGCCGCCTTCACCCGCGCCAGCCGACTCAGATAAAAATCAAACGCCGACTCCTTATTGTGGGGCCGCAACCCGTCCGGCCGGCCTTCGAGTTCAAACTGCTCGATCCCGACCGGCGTGCGCACCTGCAACACTTCCCGGCCGTCATCGCCGGCAATCACGCGAATGGATTTCTCGGGGTCATACGGCCACTCCCGCAACAGCTCGCGAATATCCGAAGTCTTCTTCATCGAAAAACACCTTGCCAATGCCACGCCGACTTGGCAACTGTCTTTCCGCATGACCGAAGCCATCGTTGCCGGCCACATCTGTTTGGACATCATCCCGACCTTCCCGCCTCACGGCGCGACGCTCACGCCGGGCACACTCGTCAAGATCGGCCCCGCCACCATCTCCACCGGCGGCGCTGTCAGCAATACCGGCCTCGCTTTGCACCGGCTCGGGATCGCGACGCAACTCATGGGCAAAGTTGGCGACGATCTCATTGGCCGGGCAATTCTTGATTACATCGGCGAACAGCTCGCCGCCGGCATGATTGTTGCCCAAGGCGAAACCAGTTCCTACACCATCGTCATCAACCCCCCCGGCATTGACCGCACCTTCCTCCACTGCACCGGCGCCAACGACACCTTCACCGCCGCCGACGTCAAATTCCCGCCCGCCAAACTGTTCCACTTCGGCTACCCGACCTTGATGCGCAGCATCTACAACGACGGCGGTTGCGAAATGGAGAAGATTTTCCGGCAAGCGAAAGCCGCCGGCCTGACCACCTCACTCGACATGTCCTACCCCGACCCAAAATCGGAAGCCGGTCAAGTGGACTGGCTGGCGTGGCACAAACGCGTCCTGCCCCACGTGGATATTTATCTGCCGAGCCTCGATGAAATGCAGTTGATGCTCCGCACCACTGCCGGCGCGCCCGAGATCGCCCGGCAACTCCAAGCGTGGGGCGTCAAGATTGCCGGCCTGAAAATGGGCGACAAAGGTTTGTTCGTCCGCTGGGAAGGCCGGGAACTCCACGCCCCGTGTTTCCAGGTCAAAGTGGCCGGCACGACCGGCGCGGGCGACGCGACGATAGCCGGCTTCCTCGCCGGCTACCTCCGCAACCTTTCCCCCGAAGAGACCATGACCCTGGCCGCCGCCGTCGGCGCCTGCTGTTGCGAAAAACCCGACGCCACCACCGGCATCCGTACCTGGGACGAAACCCGGCACCGCATCGCCGCCGGTTGGCCTCGATTGATGTAAAGGTCAGTACGGCCACGGACCGTTGATTGAACTGCGTCCACCGTACCAGTTGTTGCCCTTGCCATCGTCCCAGAGAATGCTGGGTTGCCCCCCGTAATGCCGCATCGCTTCCCGGGTCAGCGTGGCCTTGGAGGTCAGTTCCACATGCCCGTCCAGCATCAACGAGTTCCACGCCAGGTTGTGATTCACCCGCGCAATCGGGTTCGCATCGCTGCCCACGGTCGAAATCTCGGACGTGATCCAGTAATTGAGAAACTGCGGCGTCGTCCAGAACGAGGTGGATTGAACCACGTTGTTCCGCATTTTGTAACCGCCGTTGTCAGTCCCATCGGTAAACGGGACTTCACCCAGAACCATCAGACCGGAGGTGTTGGAGAAATCACGGATGTTGGCGCGTTGATTGTAGTGGTTTCCGCCGGTGGCCGGATCCACCCCGGATGCATCATGCCAGTTGGCCGGAAACGCGGCGGAATTCAACCCATACGTCGTGGGCTGGGCGTTGATGCCGGTGGCGCCTTTGATGCGCCATGGATTCATCGGACAGCCGAACACCGCCTTGGCTGCGGCGCTTTGACTCCCGCCCACGTAGGCCAAAATCTGCAGGGGCCACGCTTTCGAAGTCGCGGCGGGGTAACTGCTGTACGTGAACGCCGGCCGACCGTAGGGGAAATAGCCGGCCATGTCTTCCGTAAATGCCAGCAGTGCGATCCCGATCTGCCGCTCATTGTTGACACAGACGGCTCGCCGTGAACTCGCGCGCGCCGACTTCAGCGCCGGCAACAACAGCGCCGCCAGCAACGTGATGATGGCAATCACCACCAATAATTCGATGAGCGTAAAGGCTTCGATGCGGCGCTTCATCGGGACCGGTCAGCGACGGCACCGCCGCCGCCAACAGAGCATGCCCGCCCCTGTCAGCAGTAGGAGCAGCGTGCTCGGTTCCGGCACCACCACCAATTGGTGCAAGCCACTGAGCGAATTGTCAAAGAGCGGGTTGCCTTCCAACATGAAGTTGACTCCGCTCCAGTTGTTGGAGTTGCGGAAATACACCTGAACGCCAGGATCAATGATCAACAGCGAGTTCGCCCCGAGAAACAGATTTTCCAAGTACAACCCGGCCATCAACCCATCGTTCGCCCCCGGTCCCAGCAGGCTGAACGCATCGCTCACCCGCACCGTGCTGGAGTTTGAAATCTCCAACGTCCCCAACGCAAAGTTCGCCGTAAACCCCGGCAGGCCACTCGTCGTGAAGACCTGACTGGTCGCCGTCGCCGCCGCGTCGCCTTGATCCAGACCGGCGGCGTAAAAGGTTTGCGTCAAGGACAGCCCTCCACTGAACAAGAACTTGCCGGCGGTGATGTCGCTGGCGGCTTTGTTGGTGCTCACGTTCACGAAATTCGCGGGCGTGCTGGTCACGGTGTTGCTGAAAATGTACACATCGCTGGCGGCCATGGTGATGGCGCCGCTGATGGTGTTGGTCAGGCCGAAACCTTGGAAGACATTCGTCGTCGGATCGGTTTCCCACCGGCCGGCGTTGATGACGCCGGCACTGAACGTGCCGACGCTGTTGAGCATGGTATTGGTCCCGCTGTTGTACACCCGGCTTTGGTACGTCGCCCGGGCATTGATATGACTCAACGAGCCGGCATTCGTGAACACGCCGGTAATCGTGGCAACGGTATTGCTGACCAGCATCCCACCGGTCGCGCCGATCGTGATATTGCCGCCGCGATACGCGGTGTGGTCGTTGACCATGACGAGGTTGGCGTAGTTTGACGGGTTCCCGGTCTGGAAGGTGTAATTCTGACCGGAAAGCATGTTGCTGGCGGAATTGAGCTGGAATGTGTTCGCGCCGGCAAAGCGCACCGGGCTGAGCGTACCGGTGCCCAGACTGCTGGTGACGTCGGCATTGGTGATGGCGCGAAAGCTGATCGTGCCGTCCGCGATGGCGATATTGCCGGCACCATTTGGAAAGAACACCGGCGTGTTGGTGGTGAACTGAAAAGTGCCGGCGACGTTGCTGATCGTGTTGCCGCTGCCGCCGGCAATGCTGTTGCTGAAGACATTGGCTTCCAACAACCCGCCCTGAATGCGCACGGAGTTGTCGTAAGCAGAGGCTCCGGTTCCGACGACCACCTTGGCAATGCCGGTCACACTGCTACCGAAGTTGACCGTGAGAACATTGCCGGTGGCGTTGCCGCTGCCGATGGTGAAGGCGTTGCCTTGCAGGTTCCACGTGGTGGTGCCGCTGACGGTGATGGTATTGTTCGAGGAGGCATTGTTGCCGATGGTGACCGCTCCGCTTCGCAAGACGGCGTTGGTCAGCCGCATGAAGTTGAATCCGTTCGTGGCGTTGTTGCCGACGATGATTGCGCCGTTGACGGCGCTGGCATTGTCAATCTCGTAGGAATTATTGGTGTTGCCGCCGCCCAGCGCAGTGGAGAGGCTACCACCAACGATCAAAGTCGCACTGGTCAGGCTGCCGCCATACTGGACCACGAGGCGGTTGTTGCTGTTGCTCATGCCGGCGCCGATCGCCAGATTACCGAGGTTGAGAACTGAACCGTCCCCGGTCACTTGGACCAGGTTGCCGCCGCCATAGGTGATCGAGCCAACCGACATCGAGTTGGCGGAAAGCCGACCGCCGGCGCTGATGAGCAAAACGTTGTTGGAGCTGTAATTGCCGCCAATGTTGAATCCGCTGCTGAAGGTTGCTTGCGCCCCATCCGTGATGATCAACGTATTGGAGCCAGCGATGGAACCGGAGTATTTGACACCGGAGATCCAGCCGGCACCGCTCACATTCACTTGCGAGCCGGGCCCGGTCACGATCATCGTGTTGTTGCTGCCGGTCTGCGCCCCGACCGAGAACGGGTCACTCCCAACGCCACCGGTCACGAGCCGCGCACCATTGGAAACGATCATCACATTGTTGGCGGTGCGTCCCATCTGGAGGCCATTGGCGACGGTCAGCAGCGTGTTGGTGTCGGTGATGGTGATGCGCGCGCCGGAGCCGGAGCCTTCCACGAAGATCAACCCGGCCACATAGCCGGTAGCGCCATTGGCCATGGTGAAGTCGGATAAATTGCCTTGGATCGTCAGCGAGCCACCGTTGGTGAGGCGGGAGCCGGGATCAGTGAGGAGGATCTTATTGAGGGTGCCGGCCAGCGCGGTGTTGTTGACGGTGCTGGTGCTGATGAGCGCGCCGCCGCCACTGATCCGCAAAACATTGCTCGCGGTCCCGCCCACGGCCCAAGTGCTGACGTTGGAGAGAACGCCACCGGTGATGATCAGCGAGTTGCTGATGGAAGAAGCACCGCTGCCGACGGCAAGACTCCCCCGAACATCCCACACGGTGCTGGCCAGAATCGAGAGCGTGTTGGAGGACGAGCCGCTGAGGCCAATGCTCAAACCGGCAGTCGTGATGTTCGCATTGGTGGCGATCAACCGGTGTTGGCCGCCACCGGTTCCGGTTCCGACGGTAATCAATCCGCCGCTGTACAGACTGCCACCGCTGTTGATGGCGAGCAGCCCGTTGGTCCCCCGGAGCGTCACGGTCGTGAGATTGGAAACGATGCCACCGGCATCAATCCGCAACCGGGCATTATTGCCCATCCCAAGAGTCGAGCTGTTGAGCGTCGAATTGGTGACAATCAACCAGGCTTCACCCGTTGTATTTGAGATGGCAACGGCAGTCAGCGCGTTCCCCAGCGTCGCATTAAGGAGGTTGGTGTAAGTGGCGAGGTTGTTGGTCAGGAATGCGTTGTCGCTTGGAGTCGTCTTCCCGGGATATTCGGTGGAGGGATTCCAATTCAGGTCGTTGGTCCAGAAACCACTGGCAGAAGCGTTGGTCCAAGAATAGGAGGCCGCCCATGTCCCCGGCACGGATGAACAGCAGACCACAGCCCCAACAAGCAGGAATGTGTTCCAGTGCGACTGTAATCGGATATGAATTCTTGCCATGCGTCACCTCACCGTTGGTTTTACTTAGTAGTACTGATGTAAATACCCGTTGGCAATGATACACATACTCGTTCGGTTTGGCGTTCCGCCGGTCACTGTAATTAAAAAACGAACACGGCCGAGAACCCACTCCGTTAAACGGCGATTCACTGACATTCCCGACGCCAAGATGGTGGATATCGCACTTGAATCCGTCTTCCGTTCCCTGAGTCGGTTTCACATCGTCTTCAAACGCATCTTGCGCCTGCCGCCGAAACAGTTGCAAAGGTCGCTGTCGCTCCCCACCGGCCATTGACGCGCCCGGCATCCGTACCTGGGACGAAACCCGGCACCGCATCGCGGCCGGCTGGAAAACTTTATGAGGGCAGCAGGTGGTCGCGAGAATCAGGGACGGGCAACCAAACGCCACCGTGGACGATTGATTCCTGGCTGATCAAACCCGGCAGGGTCATGTCCAACGCTTCGTGGATGCCGATTGGGCAGGAACGCTCGCCGTCAATCGCCGCGACAAAGTCCAACAGCTCCAGCAAATCACCGCCACCGTGGCCGGCTTTTTCCGCGGCATCAGCGTGGCGGGTCCAGAGTTCGGGCAAATAATCCTTTTCCAGTTCGGCCAGGTCCAGCCACTGGTGCGCGGACGGAGATTTCGCTCGTAACCACACGCGGTTGCGCTCCCCCGCGGCACGCGCGGATTCATAGCAGCCGTTCGTGCCTTGCAATTGGTAATTGGTCATCGCATGTGGCCGGTCACTGAGCATGTCCACGCGAATCTTCACCAAGCCGCCGCTGCGCATTTGGCAGAGCATGACACAGGAGTCTTCGTTCTCGTAGTCCGCGCCACGCGGGTCACGGTAGTGATGTCCCGAGCCGGCGCAACAGACCCGCTCCACCCGGTCGCCCGGCATCCATTGGAGGATCGGCCCGAGGCTGTGTGTGCCGTAGGTGATGCCGTTGATGCCGGTCTGCCACTTGCGCCGCCAAGGGGTGACCACGTTCAAACCCTTGAGTTCATGGATGTATTCGCCCTCAGCGTAATAGGGCGTGCCGAATTCGCCGCGTCGGACAAGCTCCTTCACGATTTGGTTGGGCCGCATGTAGGTGTAGTTTTCGGCCATCATGTATACCGCGCGGCTGGCCCGGCAGGCGGCAAGCAACTCCCGGCACTCGGCGACACTGACCGCCGCCGTGACTTCGCACAGCACATGAATGCCGCGCAGCAACGCCGCCACTGCCATCGGCGCGTGAAACTGCATCGGCGTCCCGATGACCACCGCCGCCACATCGCCACGGTCGAGCATGGTTTCGTAATCTGTGAACCCAATCGCCGCGCCCAGGTTTTGGCGCGCCTGCTCCAGTTGGGCAGCGTTGGTGTCGCACACCGCGTGGATCGTCAACCGGTCGGTGGCGAGGCAGCCGGCCCTGAAACTGGCGCCCCGGCCGCAAGCGCCCACAATTCCGAGTTTGAGTTTGGTCATAAGCGAAGTCTCCGCAGAAGCTCACGCTGGCTCACCGGACCACCAGCCAATCAAGGCGCGCGGTGCCGGGGGCGGGTTTCTCAAATTCAACCGTAAAACCGCTCGCATCCTTCTTTACTACGGCGCGGTTGGAGATCCAGTTTTGTTCGAGGAACACCGCGTACTCGCCGTCGGCTTCCGCGACCGGGAAGGCGACGGTGACGCGCGTGTCGCCAGCGTTCACCGCGACGTTCTTCCCGCGCAGGTTGCGGGCGGGCGTTCTGTCGCCGGACAGACCGGCAAATCGGGCACTGCCGGTGAAGTGCAACTGCCCGGTATCCTTCGCGACGGTCAACGCGGCCTGTTGCACGGGCGCGTTGGTGGTGGGCCGGTAGTTCCACTTGATCGGTTGTTCGCCGTGGGGTTGGGCGAAGAAGATGGCCGCGTGCGTGACGTCGGCGTTGAAGCGGAGCGCGTTTTCCGCCGCACTGTCAATGGTGATGGCGTGTTCCCAGGCCGGCTTGCCTTCCTTGGTCTCGGGCAACTTGGCGGCAGCGGCCGGGCCGCCACGAATTTGGAGACCGGAGAAACGTTGGACTCCCCAGTTGGCGAGATCAATGGTCGGGGCCGGCCAGGCACCGGGGACGCGGTCCCACATCCACATGCGGAACGGAATCGGTTTGAACGGGTCGGGACCGATGGCTTGTTCGACGAGGTCGCCCTTCGCGAAATCGAACGCTTGGCCGGCGTCGCGGTGCGGCGCCATGCCGAGCACGGGTTGCGCTTGGAAGTCAGGCGTGGGGACGGCCTCAGCGACCCGGTTGACGTACGCGCCGGGGGCGATGATGTAGCGCAACGGCCGGTCGTGGCCGTCCCAGGTGTAGTTGTCCTCACGATACAACGACGGGCTGCCGGCGTTTTTCGCGCCCCACCAAAACCGGCGGATGGTGATGTCTTTGGTGCCGTCGGTGTTGACGGTCAGGCCGGTAATCTCATACCAGCGGTACAGGTCCGCGCGGTCGTGGACGGTTTCGCTGCGTTCAGTGACGGCGAACCAGCGGCCGATGATGGATTCGTCCCACGGACAATCCTTGTCGCCGCGGATCAGTCCCCCCATGCGCAGGCCGCGTTCGTTGGCCTGGTCCATATATGTCGGGTAGGTCTTGCCCTGGAACGGATACTTGCCGGTGTCGGTGGTTTCCCAATAGGACTCAGCCGGCACGATGCGCACCTGGCCGATGGTGATCCATTTGTTCGAGTTGAGGTTGATGAGCGGCCGTGAGTTCGAAAGCGTCTCGGCCTTATTGCCTTTGGTGAACCGCAGTTCATTCTTGCCCCAGTCCACGCTCTCCACCGTCGCGCGGAAGTTTTCGAGGATGGACTTGACGTAGCCAGCATAGAGGTTGCCGTTCTCGTCGCCGGCGGCGGAATGGATGTCGCTCATGTACTCGTACCACGCAAAGAACATGTACGTGTCGCCGCCCGCGTATTGCCGGCGTTTGAGCATGATGTCGTAGGTCTGCTCGTCGGAGTTGGCAAGCTGCTCCATGTAGATCAAGCCGGTGTTGTTCTTGTTGTGGATGATCGCGCCGGCCGCGTGATCGGTAGTCGTATCGGCGACGAAGTAGTGCAACTTCTTGGCGGAATCGTAGCCGACGGATTTGACGTAGAGCCGTTGGACGCTGCCGCTATAACCGCCGCCGGTATGGGCATTGAGGAATTGGCCGGGACGGATGCCGCGGACGGTTTTCATGTAGAAGCGCGCGTCGTTACCGGCCTTGACCGGCTCCTGCAACCATTCGAGGTAGCTATTGGCGCCGGCAATCACGCGGTTCTGGATGTTGACCGGGAAATCGGTCGTCCAATGCGGCAGACTATCGTCGGCCGGCATGCGGATCGTCCGATTGATCTGCAAGCCGCTCAACGGCGGAACTTCGATGACCGGCTGGTTTTGGTTGAGGCGCACGATGGTGAAGCCCGGGCCTTTGCCCCATTGCCGGGCGGGCGCGGGCGGTTCGGGTTTGCGCCATGTGCCCTGGTGGGTGTTGGCCTCCGGCAACGTTTTCGACTCGCGCGCGTCGAGCACAAGGACACCGCCGGTCTTGCTCAGCGCTTCACGTGCGACCTCGAACGTGGCACGGATTTCCTTCTCGTTGCTGACCGGACCGAAGTCGGCGAGCCGGCTGATGGCCGGCGGTTGGTCAGCGGCGAAGCATTGCACAGCCGCGAAAATCACAACGGCATATCGGATTGGATTCATGGATGGTTTCCTTTCAGGATTGGGGTTGGAGAAACAGCAGCATTCCCTGGCCGGGCGCGAGCCAGTTGTGTTCGCCGGACCTAATCTCAACCGTCCCCGTGTAGCTGTTGACGACCTGCACCTGTCCCGGCTGACGAAACTGGAGGTGATACGAACACGACCGCTGCAAACTCTTGTTCACCACCAGCACAAACGGTCGCCCCTGCGGATCGACAAATTCACCGACGAGTAGATCGTTGCCGGTAAGTTCGGTCAACCACTGACTCGACGCAAGCCCCTGGCTGCCGGCGGGCACGTTTGGATGATGAAAGACATTCAAGCTCGTCAACGTCACGTACGTCGGACCGAGTTGATGCAATTGCTGGTTCACCTCGCGCAGCATGAACCACGTGGGCGACTTGCGTCCGTCCGGATCAATCGGCCCCAGCCGGTAGTTACCGGTCGGCGGGGTGAAATAGGTGTAATAGCTGATGCCGCGCGCGCCGTACGCCAAGGTCGTGAACAACTGGAGGCGCAGTCCCGCCGGGGTCGGCTCGGCGTACTGGTAGTGCGCGTTGCTGAGCACGATGTTCCAGAACGGCAGTCCGCTCCGCACCGCCTGCGCTCGGACAGCTTCGAGATTCGGGAAGTACCCACCCCCGAATGAGCCGTCCTCGAACAGCGCGTAGTGATCGTAACTGATGAACTGGGGGCGGACGGTCGTGACAAACGTTTCGAGATATTCCTCGTAGCTGGCGGCCTGCAATTGTGCGGGCGTGGCGTAGTTGGGAAACAGGTTGATGTAGCACAAGGCGTGCGGACGCGCCGCGACTTGCCGGGCTAGGTCGGGAAAATTTTGCGCGCCCGGTTCGTCCCGCAAATAAACTCCAAACGCGGCCGGATGCTTGTCCGTCCAATCGCCTTTCACGATCCCGGGCAGACCGGCAGCGTGGAAAAAGTCGAGGTCGCCGGGAGCGATGAAGCCCGCCAGATTGAACCCACATTCGCGGAGGTCGGCCACCACAGTTGGGTCCGGGGGCGTCAGGTCGCGCGGGGGTTGCCCCCAGGGTAACACCACGAATTCTTCCGGACGGAGCATTAGGCAGTCACCTTGATACGGATCATGGAGTGGGTTGCGCAATTCGGTTACAGATCATGAATTCCGGGGTGGAACCTGTAGCTCGGGCACGTCCGACGGGGGCGGCTCCGGGATGGCAAATTCCGGCAACTCGCCGGCATTGGCGGCGGTGAACGCCCGGTACCGACAGCCGCCGGACGCGGCGGGTTCGGCACAGGGCAGAATGACGGCGGCCAGCGCACCGTTGCGCAACCACGGGCCGTAATACCCGCGCGGTGGCAGGTTCGGGTCGCCCACCGCAATCAACTTGGGCGCCGACTCCGGCAAGGCCGCCAAATCTTCCGCCGTGGGCGGATTCACGAAGAACGCCCAAGCCGCCGCGTTGCCGTGGCGTGGCAGGATGTCGGCGAGGGACACCGCCTCCGTCGCCGGCACAATCTCGGGCGGGACCAGCTTGAGGGCCGGATATTTGGCGAGTTGATCTTGAAACGCCTTCCATTGGTCACGCCAGACGGGATGTCCGGTCCGGTGATAATCCGCGATCACGGCAACAACTTGGCCGCCACCGGGAACGGCGCGCGCGGTTTCATCGGCCAGCAACTGGCCGAGCGTGATGGACGCGGCGCGATCCACCCGCTCCGGGGTGGGCCGCAAGGTGAACACACACACGCCCACGGCGACGATCAGGGCACAGCCAGCCAACAAAGCTTTCACGCGCGGGGTCATCACCATTTCGGGGCGTTGAGGTAGTCGTCTCCCACATACGTGCTGCGCTCTTTCCCACCGGTCCAAAGCCAGATACGCGTGTCGGACGTCCACCCATTATGGACAGCGTGGGCGATGCTGATCATATACTCCTTGGTGACCCGCTCGACGCGGCCATCGCCCATCAGCGCGTTCCAACCGAGGTTGTGGTTGACGCGGACCTTGGGATTGCAGCCGCTGCAGCGGATGGCCACATCCGGCCGCACCCAATAACTGGCGTAGTTGGGCAACACGAATGGCAGGTTCGCTGCGTCGCCCTGATTGTCATACATATTCCACGGGGCGGTGCCCGGCAAGGCATAGGGCCGTTCGCCGGTAAACATCACCGCACCGGGGCGGGGAATCTCGCTCAGGCTGAGCCGGCGGACGTAGTGGCCCGGTCCATTGGTGGGATTCACCCCGGACGCGTCATGCCAGTTACCGGGAAACAGACCGCTGTTTAGCCCATACAACGTTGGCGGGTTCTGGGCGAGGGTCAAATTCCTAGGCACTGGCCAGGGGTTGGCCGGACAATAAAACAGCTCGGCTGCTGACGTGCTGGTGAGGCCGCCCACGTAAGCGGCAATCTGTTTATTCCAAAGCCGCAAAGAAGCCGCCGGCCAAGAATTGAACGTGTTTGCCGGGTTGCTGTAGGGGAACAACTGATTGTTGTCCATCAGGTAGGCGTTCAGGCCGACGCCGGTCTGGCGGGAATTGTTGACGCAGTGCGCATTCTTGGACCGTTCCCGCGCCCCTTGCAGGGCCGGCATCAGCAACGCCGCCAGCACCGCCAGAATCGCCACCACCACCAATAGTTCCACCAAGGTCAAGCCCCGCACGCCGGTCATCTTCATTGGCGACCCCAGTTGGTGATGTCGTCCAGAGCCGTGGTCAGGTTTTTCCAGCCCGGATGGGGCCACGGATAGGCGGCGGCGCCACCCGCCACGGCATTGGTGGCAGCGGGAGTAATGCGGTCGGGACCATAGGAGAACAGGTCATAGGACGAAACATTGACCTGGCCGCCGACCGTGTAACCACAGTTCGTACAAGTCCACATGACGTTATTGCTGAGGCCAAACTCGGTGGCTGGTGAGTTGTAGTAGTTGAAGGGCTTGCCATACACGTCAAAAATGTTCATCAGCCCGGTGCCGCCGTGGAGTTTGATTTGGGTGGCGGGGATCCCGGTGAGGTACGGTCGTCCCGACCCCAGCAAGGCCCGGACGAGAGTCGCGTTGTTGGTGGATTCGATATACTCGCTGGAGGAAATCCGCGCCGCGGTCGTCGGCGGGTAATAACCGTGGTCACTACGGTACATCTCCAGCGCCGCGGCGAGGCTGTCCAGTTGCGCGCGGGTGGTTGTGGTGTTGACGCGCCGCTGGACATACGAGGAAACGTGAATCATCAGGCCGGCCAGCACGACGATCAGCAAGATCACCGCCAGCAATTCAATCAACGTGAATCCGCGCCGCCGCGTGAAGCTCATGGCCGTCTGGAGCGGCGCCGGCGTGCCAGTAAGATCGTCACTCCCCCGCCCGCCACCAAGAGCAGCACGCTCGGTTCAGGGATGATCGTCAGTTGGTGTATGCCACTGATTGAATTATCGTACAGCGGATTGCCCTCCAAGAAATAGTTCGCGCTGGTCCAACTATTCGAGTTCTTGAAATACACTTGCACACCGGGGTCAATGATCAGCAACGAATTCGCCCCGAGGAACAGGTTGTTCAAGTACAACCCGGCCATCAGTCCATCATCCGCACCCGGCCCCAGCAAACTGAACGCATCGCTGACCCGCACCGTACTGAAATTGGAAATCTCCAGCGTCCCCAACGCAAAATTCGCCGTGAAGCCGGGATGACCGCTGGTCGCGACGAGTTGACTGGTGGCGGTCGCGGCCACTGGCCCCTGATCCAACCCGGCCACCGTGAAATTCTGCGTCAACGACAACCCGCCGCTGAACAGGAACTTGCCGGCCGTCGTATCGCTGGCGGTTATATTGGTGCTCACGTTCACGAAGTTCGCCGGCGTGCCGGCCACGGTATTAGTGAACACGTACACATCGCCGAGGCCCATGCTGATGCTGCTGCTGATTGTGTTGGTCAGGCCAAACCCTTGGAAAATGTTCGTGGTCGGATCCGTGATCCAGCGACCGGTGTTAATGACGCCGGCATTGAAGGTGGCGTGGCTGTTGAGCATCGTGCTGGTGCCGCTGTTGTAAACCGGACTGACGTAGGTGACCCGGGTATTGACGGCGCTCAACGACCCCGAATTGGTCAACACTCCGGTAATCGTCGCGGTAGTGTTGGACAACAACATCGAGCCGCCGCTGCCGACGGTGATGTTGCCGTTGCGGTACGCGGTGTGGCCGTTGATCATTTCCAGCCGGGCGAAGTTGGTCGCGCTCAAGCCGGTGTCGAACGTGTAGCGCTGGCTGTTGGCGACGCTGGTGGTGTTCGAGGCGGCGTTGAGCATGAACGTGTTCGCCCCGTTCCAGCTCACCGAGGCGCTGTTCATCGCAAAACCGGGCGCGCTCGTCCGCACGTCGGCGTTGGTGATCGCACGGAACGAGACCGTGCCATCGGTGATGGCGATGATGCCGCTGTTGCGCTGGATGGACGGGGCATCGGTGGTAAATTGAAAAATACCGCCCCTGTTGCTGATCGTATTGGCGACGGTGAAGCTGTTGAAGAGCACGCCCGAACCGACCTCCAGCAGGCCGCCGTCCACCACGAGGGCGCTGTTGCCGGTCGGCCCGCCGACGGCGCCGACCAGCAGGCGGTTCGCGACCACCGTCGCACCATTGCTGATGACCAGCGCGTTGCCCAGCGAGGTGGCGCTGGCGGCAACGATGAGCGTGCCGACATTCTGAATCGTGGTCTGCCGGCCGCTGACAAACAGGACATTGCCAGTGGCCGCACCGCTGCCGACTGTCAGGTTGCTGGACGCATTGTTCCAAGTGACGTGGTTGAGGACGCGCAACGTGTTGTTGGAAGAACCATTGCCGATGATGCTGGCGGCGCTGGCGGTGTAGGAGAGATTGGTCAGCGCCAACGTATTGCCGCCCGCGCCGCCCAGGGACAACGATCCACCGGCGAGGAAGACACGCGCGGTCACGATGTTGTTGCCCGCACTCGTCAGAAGGTTGTTGGCCAGAGTCATGTCATGGCCGGCGCCAGTCAGGCCAATCCCGCCGGCGGTGAACGTAGCGGTGTTGGCCACGGCCAGCACGTTACCGGTGCCGATGCCAAAGCCCAACTGGCCGGCCGAGGTCCAGCGCGAGTTGCCCAGCACGGTCACGGTATTATTGGACCCGCCATCACCGACGATCAGGCCGCCGCTGAAGACACGGGCGTTGGTGACGAGGATCGAGTTATCGTTGGCGCCTGTCGCACCGACGACCACCGCGGCGACGTTGGAGAATGTGCTGAGTGCTCCCGCGCTGCCGATGTTCAGGAAGTTGTTGCTGGCGAGAATCCCCAAGCCCACGGTCACCGTGCCGCCCGCGCTGGTGCCGACGTACGCGCCGCCGTTGAGGATGTTGGCACTGTTGCCGGTGGTGTTGGTCCGGCCAATGATCAGAAAGCTGCTGTTGGTCAGCCGCGAGCCGGGGCCGCTCACCGTCAGCGAGTTGTTGGTGTTGACGCTGCTGACGACGCTGCCGAGATTGGTGTAGCCATTGCCGATGAGCAACCCGACCGTGGTGAACAACCCGCCGTTGGTGACGAGGATGGAATTGCGATTGTTGTTGGTGAAGTTCACGGCGCCCGGCTCGCCGCCGATGATGACCGAGCTGCTGCTGCTCCAGCGCGAGCCGGGATCGGTCACGATCACGGAGTTGTCATTGCCAATGCTGGTGGCATTTTGCCCGCCGCGTGAACCCAAGATCCCCCCGACGCTGAAGACCGCGCCCCCATTTTCCACCCGCATCGAGTTGTTGGTCCGGGTGAAGCCAAGCCCAATGCCGTCCTTGGTGATATTCACCACCGACCCGGTGCCGGTCACGATGACAAAACTAAAGCCCCCGGCAATGGAAAGCCCGCCGGCGCTCACGTTCGGCCCGCCCCCCAGCAGGAGTCCGCCGTTGGTGACGATGATGCCACTACCCAATCCATCCACTCGCATTTGACCGGATCCGACTCCCAAATTTGCCGAGTAGTT
This sequence comes from Verrucomicrobiia bacterium, assembly GCA_022072455.1. Taxonomy (GTDB): domain Bacteria; phylum Verrucomicrobiota; class Verrucomicrobiia; order Palsa-1439; family Palsa-1439; genus CAINDI01. The sequence continues at coordinate 51,402 of JAJVHY010000025.1, forward strand.
TTCGAACACCGAGCCTGGGCCACTGACAATCAGCAGTTGCGAGTTGCCGAAGCCGGTGTTCAGACTGAAAAACTTGCCCCCATTGATCACGGTGTTGGTGACCCCTTGAGCGCCATTAGCGGTGGCTGTGTTGCTGAAGATCGAGCCCACCCCATCCACCCGAATACTGCGACCGATGGCAGCTCCCGTAAAATCCATACCGCCGTTGTTGGCAAGCACGGCGCCGTTGCTGACGACGATGGAACTACCGGCGGCCAACCTGAGTGTGCCCGCGCCGGTGGCGTTGGAGACTTCGTTCGTGCCCCCGAGCATGATCCAGTTGCCGGCGATCTGGAAAACTTGGTTGGCCGGGGCGACAATGCGCGCGGCCACGGCGTCGTTGGCGTTGGACGTGATCAGTGTGCCGCCGGTGAAACTGAAAAACGAGTTGGTGAGGGTCGTGCCCACGTTGTTGGTCACCAGCAGCGTGCGCGCCGCGAGTGTGCCCGCGCTCAAGGTCAACGTGCCTCGTCCAGTCGCCGTGCCGGCGACGTTCAGGATGTTGACGTTGGTGACCACGCCGCCCGCCACCTGAAACACGTTGCCGGTCGCCGCGCCGTTGCCGACCAGAATGTTCTGGCCGCCCACATTGATGATCGCGTCCGTGCGGACCGCGAAGAGGTTGTTCGACGCGCCGGCCCCGACCACGAAGCCCGCGCCCGCGACGTTGTGCAAGCTGCCATTGGTCAACGTCAGATTACCGGCCACGGCCAACGGGCCGGCCTGACTGTTGGTGAACGCGCCATGCAAAATGACGGTGGCCCCGGTATAAAGGAGCGAACTTGCAAAATCCAACGACCCGCCGTTGAGCAAGGCCAGCGTCGTGCCGGGCATCGCTTGGTATATGCCCGTGCCGCTGACGGCGGCGTCAATGAGAAACGCGCCGGCGTTGGTGGCGATCACCCAACCCGTGTTGTGCAAGCCGGCGCCGCTGGCAGCCAAGGTCAGGCGGTTGGTGCCGTTGGCATTCGTGCTCTCGCCGATGAGCGTGCCGGAATTGACCAGCCCGCCGGTTTCGACCGTCATGTCGTTCCGCAGCCCCGTATGCGCCGCGAACAGCTTGAGCGTGCCGGTGCTGGTATTGGTCAACGCCGTGCCGCTGCCGTTGCCGGTGACCACGAACCAGTTGGTCGCCCACGCGGTGGTCGAGCCGTTGGTCAACACAAACGTACCGGCATTGACAAATTGATTGGAGAACAAATAGGTCCGGCTGACGCCCGAGCCAGTCGTGACGTTGCCCATGACGAACGTGCCGTTGTTGAGGAATGTGCCCTGCGCCGCGCCCGAGCCGACCGCGAGCACGAAGTTGGTGTTGCCGGTGTTATTGAGGCTGAGGAACTGCATCAGCCCGCTGTTGGTGACCACCCGGCTGGCATCAGTGAACAGCATTCGCATCATGCCGCTGCCGGTGTTGGTCAGGCTGGAAGCGGTGCTGTTCTCGAACGCGCCGGCCACGACGAGTTGGTTGACGCCGCTGGAGTTGTCGTTGAAGACGATGACCGCGTTGTCCGCCAACCGCAGGTTGGCATTGGAGAAGGTCGAGGCCCCGGCCGCGGTCGTCAGGCTGCCAATCTGCACGACGGCGTTGCTGCCCAGCAGCGTCGAGCCGGTGACTTGATAGACGTTGCCGCTCAACAGGAGCCAGTGGGTCACCGCGCCGGCCACACTGTTGGAAATGGTCAGCGTCGCGTTCGTGGCCGCCGCGGCGTTGGCGGTGATGATGATCGAGCCGGCAATCGTATTGGTGATGAACACATCATCCCCACCGACCGGCGCCTGCGCCGGCGACCATTGCAGGGGATTTGTGTACAGCCCACTGACCGTGTTCGTCCACGATACCGTTGTCGCCTCCAGCGCCGGGGTCATCCCCCAGCCAACGGCGAGTGCGCCGAGAACCCAGAGCAACTTATCTGCGCGAAATTTCACCATTCAGTCTTCACCCTTTCGCCTTTGTCTCAAGCCATACCGCAAGCTGCCTGACGCTGCATCCGCGGCAGGAACAATCTTGTCTTGGAAAGTACACAGGCCATTGGACTCACAACTCAATGCGCTCGATAAGTCGCGTTGCAATTTGGTCGCCAATCCCGTAGCTTTCGTGCGGCAAACAACTTATGGCGGGGCCGTCTTTTCAACAATTGAACCTGGGGTTTGCGAGCTACTACGGCGACTGGCAAACGAATCAACACCGGCCCTTCCACCAGCATAACGAAGTGGAACTCGACCTCATCCTCGCCGGCCGGGTGACGTATGAGTTGGGCGGCAAGTCATTCAGCCCAATCCGACGGCGGGCATACTGCTTCTGGAGCGCTGTTCCACATCGGGTTGTGCGGCTCACGCTACCCGTGCGCATCTACTCCATTTCTGTTCCCACCCCCTGGGTACTCCAGTATCACTTGCCATCCCCCATTCTGGCGCGCCTGTTCCACGGCGAGTGTTTCAGCGAACCGACCAACTCCGCCGACGAATTGATGGCCGACAGTTTCACGTTCTGCCGCTGGCACAAGATGATGCACGGCGGCTCAGTCGAGTCCCGCCGGATTGTTATGCTCGAGGTCGAAGCCCGGATCCGCCGGTTGCTGCTGGATAACCAGATCCTCACCGCGCGCTTGGAGTCCCCGCACCCCACCGCCAAGGTTGCGCAGATGATCCAGTATCTGACGGAGCACTACACGGAACCGCTGCACGTGGCCCAAGTCGCCGCGCTGGTCGGACTCAGTCCCAAGTATGTGATCACACAGTTTCGCAAAACCTGCGGCGTCAGCCTGATGGATTACCTCAATCAACTACGCGTCTATCACGCCCAACGCTTGCTCGCCACAACGGAGAAGAAAATAATGGACGTCGCCTATGCGTCCGGTTTTGGCTCGGTAAGCCAATTTCACGCCATCTTCAAACGCAACCTCAAAATCTCGCCCCAACAATTCAGACAACAGTTGCAGTTGCACCAGCGGGATTGACACGTCCGCCAAAAACTCGCACATTCCGCGCCCATTCCACTTATGAAACTATCCGCCCTCTTCTCCGACAATGCCATCCTCCAACGTGATCAATCCGTCCCCATCTGGGGCTGGGCTAAACCGGGCGAAAGCGTCACCGTCGAATTCGCCGGACAAAAGAAAACCACCGTCACCGACGCCGCCGGCAAATGGCTCGTCCGCCTCGAACCAATGCCGGCCAGCGCGGAGCCGCGCGAACTGCGCGCCGGCAGTTGCCTGATCAAAAACGTCCTCGTCGGCGATGTCTGGCTCTGCTCCGGCCAGTCCAACATGCAATGGAGCGTCAACGTCTCCAACAACAGCGCCGCCGAACTCGCCGCCGCCAACCATCCCCGGTTGCGTCTCTTCACCGTTCCCAACCGGGCACTCCTCGGCGCGCAAGCCGACATCGAAGCCACCTGGCAAATCTGCACCCCGGAAACGATTCCCAACTTTTCTGCCGTGGGCTATTTCTTCGGTCGCGAACTCCACCAAACGCTCGGCGTCCCGATTGGCCTGATCAACAGCTCCTGGGGCGGCACCCGCGTCGAAGCCTGGACCAGCCGGGCGGCCCTCCTGACCAACGAACACACCCGCACCGAAATCGAAGAATACGACCGCTGGCTCAATTCCGCCGAAGGCCAATTCGCCATCCGTGACGGCATCGCCCGCTCCGTGGACATGGAAGCGTGGACAAACAAACAAGGCAAGCCCGACCCCGGCAACGTCGGCCACGGTCGCGGCTGGGGCGCGCGCGACCTCGACGATTCAGCCTGGCCGGAAATGCCCATCCCTTCCGGCTGGCAACTGCACGGTCACAATTTCAGCGGCGTGTTCTGGTTCCGCCGTACCGTCGAAGTCCCCGCCGCCTGGGCCGGCCAAGATTTGGTCTTGCACCTCGGCGCCTGCGACAAAACCGACACCACCTATTTCAACAACGTCCAAATCGGCGCGCTCGGGTTCGAGACCAAAAGTGCGTGGAACACCCCGCGCGTCTATCGCATCCCCGTTAAGCTTGTCCACCCGGGCCGCAACGTCATCGCCACCCGCGTCTACTCCAACATCTTCCAAGGCGGCCTCATCGGCCCCGCCGACACCATGCAACTCGTTGGTCCCGGCCAATCCATTCCGCTGGCTGGCCAGTGGCGCTACCAGATTGAACACAATCTCGGGTTGACGGCCATTCTGCAACCCAGTCTTGGCCCCGGCAACCCGAACAGCCTCCACATCCTCCACGACAGCATGATCAACCCGCTCGCGCCAGCCGCGCTCCGTGGCGTCATCTGGTACCAAGGCGAAAGCAACGCCAGCCAACCCCGCCGGTACCGTGACCTGTTTCCGCTCATGATCAACGACTGGCGCCGCACGTTTGAACAAGCTACCCTCCCGTTCTACTACGTCGAACTCGCCAACTACATGGCCGTCCAGACCACCCCCGTCGAAACCGGCTGGCCCGAACTGCGCGAAGCCCAGGCCTTCGCCCTCCAACTCCCCCGCACCGGCGTGGCGACCGCCATTGACATTGGCGACGCCAATGACATCCATCCCCGCAACAAACAAGACGTCGGCAAACGCCTCGCCCGCGCCGCCCTTGCGCAGGAATACGGTCAGCCCGTCGTCCCCGGCGGCCCGCGCTACAAGTCGCACAAGATAACCGGCGATTCGGTGCGGATCGAATTTGAGAATGCAACCGGCCTGCGGGCTACCGGTGAATTGAAAGGCTTCGCCATCGCCAACGGCAACGGCAAATTTAACTGGGCCGCCGCCCGTATTGAGGGCGAGGCAGTCATCGTCCGCGGCACCGGCGCCGTCCGCTATGCGTGGGCGAACAATCCCATCGGCAACCTTTCCAACGCCGCCGGGTTACCGGCTTTCCCGTTTCGCACGGATCGCGACTGAGATGACCATTCACACCATTGCCGTCCTCGGGCTGGGCACGATGGGCCACGCTATTGCCCAAGTGTTCGCCCAAGCAGGCTACCGGGTCCGCGGGTTTGATGCGGTCCCGGCCGCGCGCGCCACTTGTCACGCGCGCCTCCGGCGGAACGGCGCCGCGCCGGCAACCGTGCGGCGCCTGCGGATTTTTGACACGGTGGCGGCGGCGGTGGCCGGCGCGGATTTCGTGCTCGAAGCTGTCCGCGAAGACTTGCCGACGAAACAGCAGCTTTTCGCGGAACTGGAGACGCTGGTCCGATCGCAAACCATTCTCGCGAGCAACACCTCGACGTTTCCGATGACGAAAATTGCCGCGAAGCTCCAGCGGCCGGAGCGCTGCGTGGATATGCATTGGTTCAATCCGCCGCACATCGTCCCATTGGTGGAAGTGGTGCCGGGCCGCAAGACGAGTGCGGCAACGGTGAAGACGACCTTGGCCTTGGTTCGCCGCGTCGGCAAAGTCGCAGTGCATGTGCGCAAGGAAGTTCCCGGCTTCATCACCAATCGCGTCCAAGTGGCCATGCTGCGCGAAGTGCTTGATCTCTGGCAAAACGGCGTCGCATCACCGGAAGACATTGATCGCGCGGTCAGCGCGAGTCTCGGGTTCCGGCTGGCGGCCCTGGGGCCGCTGCAAATCGCGGACTTTACCGGCCACGATGTGCTCGCGAAGGTTTACCGGGAAATTGCGCCGCGGCTCCGCTCCGATGGAAAGTTGCCGGCGGCGTTGGCGCAGATGGTGAAAGCCGGGCACCTCGGTGTGAAGGCCGGGCGGGGAATTTACCGGTACACACCACGGTCTGCCCGCACAAAAATGACCGAACGCGATCGCAAATTTCGGGCGTTGGCAAAACTTCTGCAGGACGCCTGACCTCCTTCTCGGCGTTGCCTTTAGCGAATTTTTCCCGGTGGTGAACAGCGGCTTGGCGCGCTGGCTGCTTATTTCGACTGTGATTAGTCAAAACAACCAGCAGGTTCACTATGAAAAATTCCAACACAGCGAATACACCAGCCGCCGGCACTTCCGTGTGGCAACGGTTGAAGAATAAACGGATTTCCTATTTGTCCATCCCCTTGCTCGTGATGGCGGCGATCACGGAATTCATCATTTTGGCAATCGGCTGGAAATACCAGCAAGTCGCCTGTTTGCCGAAAGGGATGGGAATTGTTCTGTTTGGGATCGGCCCGATTGGCGCGACGATTCTGGCCGTCGAGTTGTTGAAGTTGCCGCTCGCGGCTTGGACCGCCTCCCGGCAAGGCTGGCAAAAAGCGTTCATGCTCGTCGTGGGCTTGCCGATGATTGGTTTGTTGACGTTCCAATTGGTCAAGGACATGGCGGTTTATGAAATGGGCGTGGCGATGACCCCGGCCAGTCAGATGCTCGAAAAAGCGGCCGAAGAAGAAATCAAAATCAAGCAGCTCAATGGCGAATTAGCAGCCATCGAGCAGAAGAAAGCCGATCGCGAACAAAAGCTCGCCGAGATGGCAGCGAAAAAAGCCAAAGCCAAAGCTGACCTCGAAGAAGCCCTGAAGCACAACGAAGCGACGCGCCAGGACGCGATTACGCTGACCGATTATCAAAAAACCGAGCTCGCCGCCGTCGAAGCCCGGCAAGCCACGATCATCCAGCAGTTCAACGCCGACACCGCGCAGCTCAACAAGGAAATCGCCGAGTTGCGCGCCCGCCGCGAAACCGAATTGGCCCGCGCCACCACTTGGAATGCCGAGGAAGCCCGCATCGAGAACGCCTACAAAGCCAAGCTGGCGGATTACACCAACAAGAAGATGACGTATGAAAAGGAAAAGGCCGACTACGACAATGCGCATTTCCTCGTGCGCAAAGTCATGCGCGAGCCGGTGCATCCCGGCGTCCCGCCCGAGCGCGAAGCAAACACAATTTTGAAACCCACATTGGTCGCCGCGCTCGACGCACAGATCAACGCGAAAGAAGCGGAGTTGGCCGCCGTCAACAACAAGCGCCGCGACCGCGTCGCCCAAGTGGACGCCGACGCGCGCCGGTTGCGCGAAGAATTTGACCGCCGCTCGGGCACGAAGCGCGAGGAGACCGACCGGAAACGCGAAGAGCTCTCTGCCGCGTTGGCTGCCTTGACCGCCGAGTTGAAGGCGGAAGAGAAACAGATTGATACGGAATTGGCCGCCGCAGTCCAGCGCGTGGATGGGATTCGCGCCGAAGTGGATGCCGCGCGGAAACGTGCCGAAGGTTTTTATGAAGCCCGGGAAGCCGCCATCAAAAACACGCAGGTCCACCGGATCGCGACTACAGTGGAAATCGTGCGCGGTTGGGTGTTCGGCGAACGACCGATGTCCATCACCGCCACCGCCAAGGAACGCGGCGATGTCTACACCGATCAAATCAGCATGGTGCGGATCTGGGTTTACCCGGTCTTGGCATTCTTGGTCGCCTTCCTGCCGATGTTGATGGTCGAGGTTGGCTTCTCCACCCTCTTCAAGCCCGAACAGCAACGCCCGGCGCATCGCCTCGGATTCTTCGGTCGCCGGATGCACTGGCTCTACACCCGCGCCGGTCGGTTGAAGATTTTGCGCGCCGAACGTCAAGCCAAGGAAGCCACCGCGCAGATCGCCGCGCGTGATGCTGCTGTCGCCGCCGCCAAGGCAAATGCCGAAAAAGTCGTGGCTGAAAAAGAAGCCGAGTTGCAAGCTGCGCGCGAAGCCACTGCGGCTGCCGACACCCGGCATGGGGAAGAAGCGAAACGGAAGGAAGAAGAATGGGTCGCCAAACTTGCCGGCATGGCCGATTCGTTGAATCGCGCCATCATCGAGAAAGATTCGCTGCGCGACCTGCAAAAGTCGGAAATCGAGCGCCAGATTCAAATGCGACAAAACGCCTGGTCAGACCGCCTTACCCAGTTGCGGCAGGAGTTGGATGATCAACGCGCCGCGAGCGAAGCGGAACGCACGGCCTTGATTCAGGAACATCACCAGAAATTGATGGAAGTCACGGAAGACTGCAAAACGCAGGTCATCGAAGCGCGCCGGCAAATGGCCGCCGCCGAATTGGCCGCGGTGGAATCTTCCGCCAAGTTGGCGCATGACTTGAAGGAAGCCCTCCATGCCCGCGACACGGCGGAAACGCAGTTGAAACATCAGGCCGATTTCCTCGCGCTCCAGTTGGCCCAAGCCAAGGAAGACGCCGCCCGTGAAGTGGAGAAAGTCACCCGGCAAGAGAAACACCGGCTCGACCGGCAGCAATTGGAATTCGACAAGGCTCTGCGTCAACGCGAAGAGGACTTTGAACACCGCTTGAAACAACGCGAGCAGGAATTGGCCGTCGCCTTCGAAACCCGCTTGGTTGCGGATAAGGCTCAAACCGAGGAAGACGCGCGCCGCCGCGAAGTCGAGTTGGAGCGGCAATCGGACGCCCGCGTCCGCGAAGTGGAGGCCCGGTGGAGCCAGGAAGTTCAGCAACGCGAAGAAGCCGCCCAAGTCCGCCTCAAGCAACGCGAGCAACAGTTGCAGGCCCAAGCCGAAGCGCATCTCAGCGAAGCGCAATCGCAGGCCGAGCAAGAATTGCGGCGCGCCCAGTCAGAATTCGAACGTCAACTCGGCGCCCAGGAACGCGACGCCCTCGCCCGTTCCCGGCAGGAATTGCAGCAGAAAGAACTGGCGTTCCACGCCAAGCTCAAGCAACGCGAACAGGAATTGGCCGCCAAGGCCGCCGCCCGCGAAACGGAATTGCAAAATCAGTGGGCCGCCGACCTGCGCGCGCGTCAGGAAGAAATGGAACGTCAAGCCGAGTCACGCCTCCGCGCCACCGAAACCCGGTTGGGCCAGGAAGCGCAGCAGCAGGAAGAACTTTTCCAAATCAAACTCCGGCAACGCGAGCAGCAGCTCCAAGCGCAGTTCGCCGCCCGGCAAGCCGAACTACAGGCCCAGCAGGACCAGGAGTTGCAGGCCCACGAACAGGAATGGGAACGCAACGCCGAAGCCCGCACCCGCGCCACCGAAGCCCGCTGGCAGGCTGAACTCCAACAGAAGGAAGAACTCTTCCAATCCACCCTGCGTCAACGCGACGAACAAGCTCAGGCAAAAATGGACGCTGTCCGCCGCGAATTGCAGACCCAGACCGAACAAGAGCTGCGCCGGCGCGACGCGGAGTCAGCCGACGCCCGCCTCCGGGCTGTCCGGGAAGTCGAGGCAAACCTGCGCAAGGAAATGCAGGCCAAACTCGAAGCCGCCCAAGCCGGCACCAAGCAACGCGAGCAGGAATTGGTAGCCCAACTTGCCGCGAAAACCGAAGCCCAAAAGATCACGGAACAAGAGCGGGACGAAGCCCGCAAGATCGCGTTCGAGGTCGCCCGCGAAGCGCAAGACTTGAAGGACAAACTGCAGGAAGCCTCCTCCCTGCTGACCAGCTGGAACAACGGCAACGGGAAGAATCCGTTTAACTCCGTTGCTGGGAAGATCGTTTCGTAAGACACCCGCAAGTTCACAATGGAGAGCGCAGACACGCACCGGGGGCAACCCCGGTGCGGCTGCTTTCCCCCTACCCTTTCCCGATTGCCGGCCGCTGGCACAACTTGACCACAGCCGGCAGTCGGGCTATGATGCCCGCCGCTGAAGTTCCAGTGCCGATGTAGCTCAGCTGGTAGAGCAACGGTTTCGTAAACCATTCCCGCCACTTTTCGACCTTCCCGCAGTTTTCTTAGCAAATGCGATATTTTCCACGCCGGATTGATCGAAACGCACTATTGCTCTTTCACACGGAGTAGAACGGAAACGCACGGAAAAGAATCCTGATTGCCAATTTTTGCCAAGTGCCGTGACGCATGAAAACGCGAGGTTGCCGACAGTCTCGAAAATCCGCCCTTCATTTCGTCGCCAGCGGTGATGACACTCGCCAGCAATCAAACGCGCCAGAATCGCCAACAGTGACGCAAGGCGGGGCGGTGTGGGGGTGATTCTACGGAGTGCCCGCACTCTCAGTGGAGTTTGGGCGATCTGTTATCTGACTTCGTTTCTCTGTCATTGCCTCAAGCTGTCTGACCAACGCAATAACTTGTGTGTGGATGGATAAGATTTCGGAGTGAACCGTGTCTTGTTGAGATAGTCCACGCTCAAGTACCGTTTGTGCCTTACGCAGAGATTTGAGTTGAGTTTTGGCGGATTTCAGCTTGTTCGCTTTCTCGCAGATACCAACGGCTTCGTTCATGCATACGGCGGTTGGAAAGCTCTCAACGAGTGTTCGCATAGCCGCTCTAATCGTACGATTGAACTCTCCAATTGGGCGCAAAGACATGATCTGGTAATAGGCCTCAATCGCGAGGTCATAATTACTTTGAGCCGTTTCAGGATTCTTTGATGTGGAGGCGAGATGAAATGCGTTGTGAAAAATCTCCGCAAGTCGCCGGATGTCGGTCGCAAGAGAATAGCATCCGCAGCAACGCGACGCGCTTCTCGGTGGAAGTGGCTTTAGCATTGGCCGATTTTCCAACTGACCTGCGATATCGTACCGCCGGTCGGGGTGTGTTTGCAACACTCCAAAGCCGGCACTCGCCCACGTCAAATGAGAATCGCGAAATAGCGGGAGGTTGTCGTTGCCAGTGCGCCGAGTACAGCCTCGGCACGGTCGGGCGAGCGGATGCCACGCGCTTTCATGGCGGCTTTATCCTCCAACTCCAACCGCCCTTTACTGTTCGGCCAGCCGCGCCGGGTGGTGAGTTGTGCGAATAGTTCGCGGTCGTTGGGGAGGATGATTTGTTGCCGCTCGATCTGGGTGCGGCCTTCGTACCAGATTTCCGCGCCCTTGTTGGCATACGCTTGCACGTTGGCCGGGGGTCCGCCGTTGTTGACGCGCTGGAGGTGATAGCCAACTTCCGCAAGCCGGTCGAGCATGACCTTGCCGAGTCCGCCTACGTCGCCAGCAATGCACGAGGCGGGGAGTTGATGCTCTTGGAATAGCTGAATGAATCGGCCAGTTGCTCGCATGGTGTCAGTCTCACGCCACGCGGCGACGATCTCGACCTTGTTGCCGCGCCGGATGGCGAGCACGTTTTCATCTCCGCCGGCAGCGAAGTCGCAGAACGCTTGCACGTCGCCGTTGTCAGCAAACGCCGGCGGGTTGGCGAGGCAACGCTCCAACAGGTGACCGGGTATCACGGCGGAATCTTCGTCGCCGTCCATAAACTCGCCGTGAATCATGGAACGGATGAGCGGGTGCGCCTCGCCGTACTTCTCGACCTGTTCGGCAATCCAGCTTGATGCGATGTGCGGACAATCAAACGCGGTGACGGTGTGTTGCCGGAAAAACTTCCGGCGAGCGTGAAACGCCTCGAAAAAAAACCCGCTCCGCCCTCCCGGTGAACTCAGCAACAACAGCCGCGTCGGTTGGCAGCGTTCGACCGCCTCAAATATCGCGTCGGGGATGCTCTTGGCTTCGTCGAGGATGATGAGCAAGTTGGGGGAGTGCCAGCCCTCGAACTTGCCGGCATCGTCAGTCGAGAAGCCGAGAATCCGCGAGCCGTGATGCGTGATGACTTCGCACTCGTTGAACTCCCAGCCGGTGAACTTGTGGGCATGAGCACGGATGGCGGGAAAGAGTTGCTCTTTGACCTGACGGAAAACGCCAGCGGTGCAAATCGTCAGCGAGCCGGGGAAGATGGCGGCGTGCCATAGGGCGGCGGGGGCGGCGATGTTGGTAGTCTTGCCGCTGCCGTTGGCGGCCTTCAACGCGACGGCGATGTTGCGCCGGTCAAGCTCGTGAAACACGGCTTGCGCCCACGGGTAGGAATCCAAGCGGAGCACGCCACGCGCAAACCCGTTGCAAGTGCTCAGTAGTTCAAGCTCGGTCGGGGTCAACGCGCACCTCCTCTTGTTTTTTTCTGGCAGCGGCGATTTCGTCGAGCACGTCAGCGGGGATGCTGAAACTATGCTCGACCTTGCCGATGTGCGCCACGTCAACGCGGCTCCGGGCGAAGTGCTCCGGGCAAACGTGCTCCAGCCACCAAGCCGACGCCTTCCAATCGCCTTCGTCGCCGGCTTTCTTGATCTGGTTCAACCGTTTCTTGATGCCGGCAGCGATGGCTTGCTCGACGGCTTCGTTGAACTCCGGGAACTCGTTGCGCCATTTGCGGAAGGTGTCGCCGGTGACGCCAGCATGAGCGGCGGCGAGATAGAACGGCAAACCGTCCGCGATGGCACGGCAGATTTTCCGCGTGACGAATGGGGTGCGTTTCGTGCGCCGTCCGATCTTCGGGGGCGTCGCCGGTGCCGGTGGGGTCGGGGTTTCGTTGTTGGTGTCAGTCATGGTGATTCTCTTTCGGTTGGTGGTGAGTGGCGAGGATGCGCCGGAATTGCGCGACAATGACCGCCACGGCGCGACGGGCGGCGAAGTAGGCGACGATGGCGAGTGTATTCATGCGGCGGCCTCGACGTTGGCGACGGTTGCGGCCTTGATGATGCGTTGACCTTCGGTGATCTGGCCGGCAAGGAAACGGTAGGCGAGTTCGGCGGCGTGCCGCTCCGTGCCAGCGAAGATGATGGGACAATATCGGCGTGACCACGCGGCCACTGTTCCCAGCAACGACGCCTCAGACAATCCGCCACGGGCGCGAATACAATCCAACAACGTGCCCTCGACGATGACCACGAATCGGCCAACGTGACGGCTCCGGGCAAGTTCCCGCTCGAATCGGTCGCGGTTGCTGGTCAGACAGCCGAGAAAATCCGAAACGGTCTTGCGCTCTACAACCGCCGCGTCGGGTAGGCCAGCAAGGGCAAAGTCGCCGGTATCAAGTGCCCTGCGTTCAAGCGTGACGTGCGCCGGCAGCCAACGACGCCACGGGTGCGCGGGACCGGGTTCACGGGTGTCGCATAGCACGGTGATCGGGTCGGGAGTCATGGCCGCAACCTCCAATCCCCAGCCGCACAAGACACAGCTTCCGCACAAGCCGCACAAGACCTAGTAAACTTCTGAAAATGGGGGGATTTTCTGGAATCTTTAACGTCTTGTGCGCCTTGTGCGCCTTGTGCGGTTTTCATGCCGGCAACCTCTCGAAATGGTAGGTCTTGGCGGTGTATGTTCCGCCTCCGTCGCGGGTGGTTTCGACTTCGTGTCGTGTCACGCGGAAGCCGTCGAGTTCAATCTCATGGGTGGTCTTGAACAGCCGCGCCATGACAACACCAACTTGACGTTTGCCGTGCTCCTCGTTTGGCTCTTTCAATCCCGGCACTGCCACGTCGCCAGCTTCCGCGATTTCGTACAACACCGACGCAATCAATGTTTCACTGAGCCGGTCTTGATCGGCCACGGCCAACGCCAGCTTGCGGAGAAATGTCAACGCGGGATTGCTGACGCGCTCTTGTGCCGCTTGATGACCGTCCATTAGCGGCGACTCGCCGACGATGTGTTGCACAATCCAGTCGAGTATCTGACACCATTCCCGGAAGTCATGGCGGGTCTCGTTGGTGCGTTGGCGGCCTTGTGCAATCCATTCCCGGATGATGGCGAACACGCAACCAAGATAGAACGGCTGGCGGGCGCGAACGTGTTGGAGCAAGTCGCCTTCGGGATAGGTCTTGAACGTGTAGCCGTCGCGTTTCTTGATGCGGATGATGCAACTCCGGTTCGCAAAATCACGGGTGGTCTCAACTCCGTTGCTGGTCAACTGCAAAAAGAATCGGCTGGGGTCAATCGTGATCTCCCGGCAGTGCGGGACGCGCACGGGGAAACTACGTTCCGCCGTCAGCAACGCCTCGACGTGCGGCGAATCAAACCGGCCTCGAAAATTGTCCAACTGAATGAAGGGGCGTCCGCAGATAAGTTGCTGGTTCAATGATTCGTCAACACTGCCAACTCCGCCGGCACGCAAGGTCACAAGCGACGGCTTCTCATTGTAGATGGCCGCGACTACCTTTTGCCGGTAGGTCTTGCCCGATTGCGATTTGTCCGCCTCTGCCGTGTCCGCCGCTACGTTGCCGGTGATATGGCCGCCCAGCTTCAACGCCGGGGTGACGAATGATGCTAATGCACGGGAGCGGTCACCGGGAGATTGAAAATCATATTCCGCAACCAACTCTTTCAACGCCTCGATTGCATCCGGCAAAGTGACGGGGAGCGGAGTCTTGCCGCCGGTGATGAATAGCCCGGTGTCCGCATGGTAGCCGCGTCCAACGATCTCGCCAGTGTCAACGATAACGGGACAGTTCACCAAGCCGGTGATTTTCGGCAGCAACGTCCGCGCTTCGTCAGATGACAAGAGTGCCGACGCCATTTCCTGAGAGACAATCGCGGGTTTTAATACCGACTCGCCTTCACCTCCGGCACGCCAAACATAGAAGTTGGTGTAGGTCTCAAATCGTGACCGTGCCGCCGTCGCCGAAATGATTTCGAGTTCCAACGCGCCGTTATTCTCGACGATGCCGACAACCGCGCCGCCACGAATGAAAAGCCTCTTGGTCGGGGCGATGCGCTTGAATAGGGCGTCGGCAGTCGCGGTGATCGTGACGCCTGAGCCGGGCAGTACCACGCCATTGACCTGACTCGCAGCTCCAACTTCGGCGGCTTGTTCCAGCAAGGTATCTTCGGCGGTGATCGTATTCATGGAATGACCTGGCCTCCGGTGGGGTTGAGATAGAGCACACGTTGCCAGCGGCTTTTCTCGGCGCGGTAGTGGCCGGGCATCCGGGACAATCGCGCTTCATTCTTACAAGCCTTGTCCGCGCCGATGGCGGTCAGCATGTCGAATAGTTTACCTTCAACGCGTTGTTGCCAGTCGGCAGCATCGGCAGCGTCAATCCGCACCCAGCCGTGAACACTCTTACCGCCAGAGTCGAGCAAGGCGACAACCGGCAGTTTCACGCCAGCCCAAAAGCGGATTTGCTGGTCGCGGGGCATTTCGTCAAACTCGACAACCGCGAATCGAAATTGAGCAACGCAATCGTCGGCGCGGTAAGAGTCTTTCCCCTCTTTCGTCTTTCCCAGCCGGCCAGTGAGCGGGTTCGGGATGATGTGCTCCGGGATGGCCGCGCTAGTCTCAAACCGCTTCAACCAATCCGCGACGGTCAAGACGTGCTCGACGCCAGCATCATACCGGGTACCGATGAAAAGTCGGTCGGTGAGTTGATACAACCGCCGCAAGACTTCGCTGGCATCGTGTTCGGGCGGCCAGTCAATCCGCACGGGCGATGACTCCCACAACTCCGCCTCAGTGAAGTCCGCGCCGCGCTCGACGATACCGGCCAGCAATTTTGCTCCGTCAACCTTTGGAGCCGGTGTTGCCGTCCGCATGGCAACGTGCGGCGTGAATGTGGATTGCGAGTTGAACGCCTTGTTGACCGTCTTGGTGATCTCGCCGGCAGTGACGCGGCGTGAGCCGTGAACGTGTGCCGCAATATCGGAAACAACTTGCTCCGCACTGATACCGGCCAGCCGCCCGTAGTTGGCGATGCTTAATTGCGCTGTATGACAACCGCCTCCGCCGGATGCCGGCATGTTCCGCAATGCGTCTTGATACTTGGAAAGAAAAGACTCCCGCCGCGCCGGTGCCGGTAGTCGCGACCGGGCGGACTCGACCGCCAGCCCGTGCGCGGGGGAATTGAGTAGCTCGTTGCCCGGTCGCATGGGTCAAACCTCTCCCACGGCGTTGACGCGGAACTTTTCGAGAGCTGCTTCAATATCGGCACGCTTGAACATGATGACACCGCGCCGGCCAGTGCCGATGCGGTAGAAAGGAATCAGATTTTTGCGTTGCCAGTTTGATAGCGTGCGACGCGATACCGGCAACAACTTCGTTACCTCGTTGGGTCTCAGGTAAAAGGCGGCAGTGGCGAGGACAGCGGCGGCCTCTACTTTGCTTGATATAAAATTGGCTTTCATTGCGTGGCAGCATCGGCCACCACGCGCACTAAGTCGAAAGGTGTCGCTTTCACTAGCGACAGTGACACTGACAGTGAAAGTAGCAAGCCTCCTACTCTAAAGACTTTACAATGTGGCAGAACTGAAACTGAAAGTCTTGCGTTACGAGTTCGCGACCATTGGCACAATCTTGTTGCCGGCTTCGTCGGCAGCCGGGCGCAACTCGAAAAACCGCTTGGCATCGGCAGCGGTCACGAGTGCCTTGTAGTGCCGGTGAATCATATCGGCGGAGTTGCCGAGTTGATACGCGACCTTGACGGCATCCCCGGTCAACGCCAGCGAGTACGACGCGCACGAGTGCCGCAATCCGTTGTCTTGCCACTTCTCCAAGCCGGCAGCCGTCGCCAATTCCGTCAACCGCTTGTAAAGGGTGCGCTGGTCGTGCTCGACAACCATGCCCTTGCGCTTGGTGCATGATGCCAACCACGCGGCGAGGGTGTCGTTGATCTCGACCACGCGGCGGCTGCGTTTCTTGGCGACGTTTGCGCCGATGATGATGCTCCGCTCCGCCAGCTTGACCGCGCTCCAATCCAGCCGCAACAACTCTGCGCTCCGCAAGCCGGCAAACAAGCCGATGGCGACGTAGGGAAGCAACTCGTATTCGGCGGCGTGTTCCAAGAGTCGGGCGGCTTGGTCGGCAGTGAAGATTTCCGGTTCGGCATCCTCAGCGGTGGGGCGCGGGATGCTGGCGGCGATATTGTACTCCGCCCAGCCGTTGCGGATGGCGAAGTTGTAAAGCTGACTCACCTTGACCGCATAGTTGATGCGACTCCGCGCCGATAGCGTCGGGTCATTCAACCATGCGGTTAATTCTTCGCGGGTGATGCTGGCAAGTTGCCGGTCGCCGAAAGATTTGGCGAACTGTTCCAACCGCATACGAAGGTCTTTGACGGTACGGTCGCGGCGTTTGTTTCCTTCGGCCTCCGCAACCAACAGCTTGACGATCTCACTGACGGTCGGGGCGGTGCGGTACTTTAGAACGTGCTCGACGTAGTGCTCGACGGCTTCCGTGATGCTGGCGTTGTGCGGCTTCAGCAACGCAATCGCCTTCGTCGCCTCGACGCGGACAGCGGTGGGCATCGTGAAAGCGGCGCGGCCTTCATTCTCGACTTGGTTGCGGATTTCGGTAGCCCGATCTTCCGCTTCTTTTTTGGTCGGGTAGGCTTCGCGGATGCGTTGACCGTTGACCATACAAGCTACTTGCCAAGCGGTCTTGCCGTTGGTATAGCTCAACTCGTGAATCGGCGGCCACAACTTGGTTTTGGTCTTGGTAGTTGTCATTGGCATCCCTTCGTTTTGTTGCCTCAGATTGCCAATTTTTGCCAATCAAGTCAAGCGCATAAAGGGCAGATTGTTTGTAAGTCGTTGATTGACAGTAAGCGCCGATGTAGCTCAGCTGGTAGAGC
Organism: Verrucomicrobiia bacterium; assembly: GCA_022072455.1. Lineage (GTDB taxonomy): Bacteria > Verrucomicrobiota > Verrucomicrobiia > Palsa-1439 > Palsa-1439 > CAINDI01. Next base: position 68,648 of record JAJVHY010000025.1, read on the forward strand.
AACGGTTTCGTAAACCGTAGGTCGTCGGTTCGAACCCGACCATCGGCTCCAGTTTTTTGAAACAACATCCCGGTAATGACTGCTTTTGTGTATGTGTTAGTATCCGATCAGAATGGTCGGTACTACATAGGTTCGACTGATCATTTGTTGCGCCGGTATCATCAACACGCGACCGGCCAAGTGTACACGACTGCGAGGATGCTGCCGGTGAAGTTGGTCGGTTGGAAAGAGTTTGAGAGTTTAGCCCATGCGCGATTCGCCGAACGCGCATTGAAGGCGAAGAAAAGCCGAGTTTACATTGCGCGCTTTTTACGAGAATGTGGCGGTCAGTAGAGCAACTCCGAACATCCAGTGGATGTTCGGAGTAGGTTGTCGGTTCGAACCCGACCATCGGCTCCAGTTTTTTTGAAAGATTTTGGTCGTGCTAGGCGGGGAGTTAGCGGTTCCCTGTACCAGCAACCCGCTACAGCTGGGCGGAATTCCCGGGCAAGGCGGCGATGTGGGCGAACAAACCGCAGGGCGGCGTTGAGCGTTGGGTCCGATGCAATGGATGCGGGTTGAACCCCGCCAGGGCCGGAAGGCAGCAACGGTAAATCTGATGTTCCTTGTGCCGTCGGGTTGCCTGACGGGAGCCTCAACTGCGGTAAGTAAGCCGGTGTCGTTCGTCAAACCAGGGTGCACGGCCTTTTTTATTTAGATGGCACAACAATATCAAGTGCTCGCCCGCAAGTGGCGACCGCAGCAATTCGACGAGTTGGTCGGACAAGACCACGTCGCGACCACTCTCAAAAACGCCATCGAACAAGAGCGACTGGCGCACGCCTACCTCTTCGTCGGCCCCCGCGGCATCGGCAAAACCTCCACCGCGCGCATTTTTGCCAAGGCCCTCAACTGCGTCAAAGGGCCGACCGCCACGCCGTGCGACAAATGCGACAACTGCAAGGAAATCGCCGCCGGCAACTCCCTCGACGTCCTCGAAATTGATGGCGCATCCAACAACGGCGTCGAACAGGTCCGCGAACTGCGCGAGACTTGCCGCTACGCGCCGGCACGCGGGAAGTTCAAGATCTACATCATCGACGAAGTCCACATGCTCAGCACCGCGGCCTTCAACGCCCTGCTGAAGACGCTCGAAGAGCCACCGGCCCACGTCAAATTCATCTTCGCCACGACCGATCCGCAGAAAGTCTTGCCGACCATTCTCTCCCGCTGTCAACGCTTCGACCTCAGCCGCATCCCGGCCGCGTTGATGGTGAAACACCTCAAGAAAATCGCGAAGGACGAAAAGATCACAATTGATGACGCCGCGCTCGCCGCCATCGCCCGCGGCGCCGAAGGCGGCATGCGTGATGCCGAAAGCACGCTCGACCAACTCATCGCCTTCTGTGGCGACAAAATCGCCGAAAAAGATGTGCTCAGCGTCTTCGGCCTCGTCGCCCACGACAAAATTGCCGGCCTGACGGATGCGTTGATTGATGGCGATACCAACGTCGCCCTCAAAACCGTCAAAGAACTCGATGAAGTCGGCAAAGATTTGCAGCGGTTGCTGGCCGACTTACTCGACCATTTCCGCAACCTCCTCGTCCTCACCCTCGGCAGCGAAAGCGAATCGCTCGTCGACGTTGCCGACACCGATCTGGACCTCCTGAAGAAGCAGGCCGGGCGAATTGATTCCGATGCCGTGTTGCGAATCATTGACGCCCTAGCCGCCGCCGAAGGTCGCCTCCGGTATGCGTTGTCGAAGCGCATCTATTTCGAAATCGCCCTCGTCCGCGCCATCAAAGCCCGGCAAATGGTCAGCCTCGATGGCGTCCTCAAGAAACTGAATGAACTGAAGTCGCAAATCCCCGGCGGCCCCACTGTGGGAGCGGCCTCCCCGCCGCGACCGGCTCCACCGGAGAATCGCGGTACGCAGACCGTCTCCACCCCGGTAGCACCAACGCCCGCCTCGATTGACGACGCCTGGGCCTACGCCGTTGAGCACCTCCACAAAGTCAACGCCTTGACCAAGAGCTATCTCGTCGGCGCGCGTCCTTTGGGATTGAAGGCCGGCATCCTGACGATTGGCCTCGACCCCGAATTTCCCGAGCGCCGCGAGTTCGTGGACAACACCCGCAACAAAGAAGTCCTGCAAACCCGGCTCCGCGAAAAACTCCACACCGATATCGCGGTAAAATTCGAGCTTTCCGAATCCATCGCTCCCTCCCCTTCCCCGCGCCTGCCGGCCAGTCCCGCCACAAAACCGGCGCCGCCGCCAACTCCGGCACCACGGCGAGCGGTCAACCCGGAAGAATTCAAAAACGATCCGTTGATCAAAAAAGCACTCGAAATTTTCAAAGGCACAATCGTCGAAGTCAGAAAATGAAAGGACTCCCATGGCCGGTTTAGGCAAATTCTTAAAACAAGCGCAAAAGATGCAGGAAGAGATGACGAAAGTTCAGGAGGCGCTCGCCCAACGCGAAGTTGAAGCCTCCTCTGGCGGCGGCGCCGTTAAAGCCGTGGCCCGGTGCGATGGCAGTATTGCCCGCATCAAAATTGACCCCAAGGTCGTTGACCCGAAAGATGTTGAGATGCTGGAAGATCTCGTACTCGGGGCCGTGACCAATGCCTTGGAGGTCGCCAAGAAAACGCAGACCGAAGAAATGAACAAGGTCACCGCCGGCATGAGCCTCCCCGGCATGGGTATGTGAGGCGGAAAATCCGAAACTCGAAATCCGAAACAAATCCGAAGCACGAATGAACCGACCTTCCGCCATAGTTGCCGATTTCTGGATTCGAGTTTGTTTCGGATTTCGGATTTTCTGATTCGGATTTTTCCCGTCATGGATTACCCCGCACCCGTTCAAAACCTCATTGCACAAATCGCGAAGCTGCCCGGTATCGGCAAACGCAGCGCGGAACGCGTCGCCTTACACTTGCTGAAATCCAAGCCCGACCTCAGCCGGCAACTCGCCCAAGCCATCCTCGAAACCAAGTCGAAGATTCGCAACTGCTCCCGGTGCGGCAGCTACACCGAAGCCGACCCGTGCGAGATTTGCCAAGGCGCGCGCCGTGATCAAACCGTGATTTGCGTTGTCGAAGGCCCGAACGACATCCTCTCGCTCGAAAAGACCGGCAGTTTCACCGGCGTCTACCACGCGTTGATGGGCCGCATCTCGCCGCTCAACGGCATCGGCCCGGAAAACCTGCGCATCGCCGCACTTGTGGAGCGCGTCCGACAGGAAAAACCAACGGAAGTCATCATCGCGCTCGGCGGTGAAGTTGAAAGCGACGCCACCGCCCACTACATCGGCGAACAACTCCAACCGCTCGGTGTCACCGTCACCCGGATCGGTTTGGGATTACCGGCGGGGAGTGCGTTGGAAGCCGCCGATGAAGTCACCTTGGCCAATGCGCTGGCCGGCCGCCGTCAATTGTAGCCCGCGTCTACGGAACCGCTTCACCAATTAGCCGGGAAAACTCGGGATACCGGCGGAGTTGATGCAGGTCTGGGTCAGCCGCCGCCCGGCGCCGGTAACTTTCCGCTCCCTCACCCGTCAGACACGTTTCGAGGTGCCGCAATGATTGCTGGGGCTGGTCGATCAAGCTGTAGGCGACCGCCAATTGGTACCGGCTGGCAGTATCCTGCGCGTCGATCTCCAAGGCTTTCAGCAATTTCTCGATGGCTTGCCGGTACACCAGCCGGTCTTTTTCCAGTCTTCCCAAACCGGTCAACGTCGCGCCCCAAGCCCGATAGAGCCGTCCCTCGCGTTGACCGGCGGTGACCCGGGTGATTTCTCCGAAAAGCCGGTCGGCTTTTTGCAGGGCGTTTTTTTCGGCGGCGCGCACTCCGTACTCCGCCAACGCCAATGCCAACTCGCGTTGCCCGCGAAACTTTTCGCCACTGAGTGTGACGCGCTTCAACGCCAGTTCAAATTTTTCGGCCGCCTGCCGGTAGGCCTCAAGCTGCTGGGCCGGATCCGCCAACCTTTCCGTGGCGGCCAGTTGCCAAAGCGCTCCCCAAACGAGATATGGTTGCGCGTCAGCTTCCGGAAGTTGGGTGAGTTTCTGGCACCGCTGGTTGGCCGCATCCCACCAGCGCTGGCTTTCGGCCGGTGCGTCAGCCGTACGGGCCAACGCGGCGAGAGTTTGGGCGTGGAGCAATTGCGGCCGGTAAGCGGTGGGATAGTTGCTGATAATCTGCGCCAACAAATCCGCCGCGCGATACCGGTGGGGTCGGGCGGCCGGGGTGGTGCTGGCTTCATCGGCGCGCGCGATTTCGTGTTCCGCTTCACTGAGTCGGGCGGCCAGCGCGCCGGTGGGTTGCGCTTGGATCAATGCCACAAACTCCGGCTGAGTGATCAGCGCAGCCAGATCCGGCTCGCGGGTGGCCTGTTCTCGCAGCGCCGGAGAGGTGAACGCCACGCGTAGATGCTCCAAGGCATTGGTGGCCTGTCCGAGCAGGCCGTGGGCGCGCGCCAACTCATAATGCACGCCGACTGTGTCACCGGGATACAAGAGCGATTCCTCCAACCGCGCCACTGCCGCCGTCAGTTGGGTGCGGTTTGTGGTCGCCCGCCCCGTCGCCAGCAACGCTCGGCCCCAAATCAACTGTTGCGGTCCGGTCACGTAGGCTGGCTGGAATTTATCAGCCACTGCCAAATCGTCGAGACAGGCTGCCAAAGCGGTTTGCAGGGTGGCGAGGCTGTCCGTGCATTGGGAGATTTCCCAAAGACATTCCGCGCGGGTCAACGCAATGGTGGACTTGTCAAAATCCGTGCGGACGAGCGTTTGGGCCCGATCGAAAAGCTGGCGCGCCTCGGTGAGTTGGGCGCACCGGTTCGTCGCGGTAGCGCCAAAGCGGAGGGCATTGTAGGTGAGAAACCGGCCCCATGAGTTGAGAATGCGCCAGTCAGCACTCGGATGCGCCGCCGCAGTCGCAAACTCCGGCTGAGCCACCCGCGCGAACTCCAGCGCCTGCCGGTCATCCGTGGTTTCCCGCGAAAGACCGAAAAGCGTTTGCGCCAACAGCCCGCGCGCCCGGTAATGTTCGGGATCGAATGTCAGTGCGTCGGTGAACTCGCGTTGGGCGGCGATCAGCAACGTCCGGCGGTCATGGGAAGTCGCGCCACGTTCGGCGTGTTGGAGAACCAGGTAACCACGCCGGTAGGCCGCTTGGGCGGGAGAGTTGGTCGAATTGCTTTGTCCACAGACGACCACCGGCTTGGCAAACAACACCAACAGCAGCGACAACCCAAGCCGGGATTTCACAGTTACGCGCGCCGGGAACGCCGGCGACGGGCATAGATCACCCCGCCTCCCAGCAGCAGCAGGATCGCCATGGAAGGCTCAGGCACAACCGAAACATCCAACGGACCACCGGTGTAATTGACGTAGACATTACTCGCATCGGCGCTGACCGACCATGTGCCGCCGTAAGGGTTGGAGAAGCCCGAGAGGTTCAGCAAGATGTCGCCGGGAGTATAGCTGAGGACTCCGCCGGTGGTTTGCGCCACAACCCATTGATAGTTGTTCAAGGTATTGAAGTCAGCCACATTGCCCGACGTGTTACCCAGCGTCAGGGAGGTGACGTAAATCGTGTAGTTGTTCGCGACGGTGAGAGTGCCGGTCACATCGAGCAAGTCCCAGCCGGGGTCAGTGCCCGCGCCGGCATCCACATCGTTGAGTTCCCAGATGTAAGAGCCGCCATTGTTCCAAGTCGTGTTGCCGGCAGCCATGGTGCCAGGACTGTTGCCAGGGGAGAACGAACCGCCTGAATTGACAGCCAGTGTCCCGACCGTGCCACTGCCTTTCAGGAAGCCGCCATTATTGATCGTCACGTTGCCGACGGTACCGTTGACAACCAGATTGCCGGAATTGGTGATGGTGACGGCGGAACTGGCTGACAGAGCGGCACCGGAGTTCACAGTGATACTGCCAGCGTTGATCAGGGTTGCGCCGGTATAGGTATTGATCCCGGTCAAGGTGATGCGACCAGAACCACTCTTGGTGACAGAGCCGCCACTCCCACTGATGACGCCACCGTAAGTGGTGTTGCCGGATTGATTCACCGTCAACTGGCCAGTGACGAGCGTCACGTTGCCACCGCTGGCACCGCCGCCAGACAAGGAGGCAATCTGTTGGGAATTACCGTCCAAATCAAACGTGGCGCCGGCGGCGTTGGCGAGGATTACATCCGTGCCTGTCGGCAACGCGTTGTTCGCACCAACGCGCAAAATGCCGGCATTGATGATGGTGTCGCCCGAATAACTGTTGACGCCACTGAGGGTCTGCACGCTGGCCCCATTTTTCGTAAGGTCACCCGTCCCGGTGACCGCACCCGAAAATGTAACCACTGCTCCACTGTTAAACGTCAGGTTCCCGCCAGCCAGGTTTACATTTCCATTTCCTTGCAAGCCGCCGATGGTTTCACTGAAACCGTTCAGGTGCAACAATCCGGAAGAATTGATCATCGGACTTGCGGTATCGGACAGTTGATTCGAGGCCAGAAGTTTGACGACATCTGCATTGGCGCCACCGGTGCCATCGCCAATCGTGACAGTCGATCCCAAGGCACTATTGAGACCAGCGCCGGTCTTGTTCAATTGAAGGGTGCCGGAATTCACGATTGTCGACACCTGATTGTTGGCGGTACTACCGCTGAGGGTCAGGGTGCCGGTGCCGTTTTTGGTGAGGGCGGCCAGATTAACGAGTGCGCCCGAGATCGTGACGTCGTCACTCCCGGTAACCGTAACACCTTGGATTAAGGAACCGGTCATATTGCCAGAAACCGTCAGATCGCTACCTGAGCCAGTTTGAAGTGTAACGTCACGATTGACGGTGACATTACCGGAGATCGTGGTATTGCCACTGGTGGCCGTGGAGTCAATGGTCCGGGTACCGCTTCCAGCGGAGGTATTGACCTGAACTGGGCCGCCGAGGTCGACCCCATTGGCACCAAGGGTCAAGGTGGCATTGGCACTGGAGAACCCCGCACCGCCATTGCCGATGTAGGTGGTGCTGCCATTCGCGATGTCGCCGGTAACCGCGAGCGTTCCTTGGTCAATCTCAGTGTTGCCGGTGTAGAGATTGTTGCCGCCGAGGGTGAGGGTGCCGGTGCCTTGCTTGACGATTTTGCCCGTGCCATCAATCTGACCGGCAAACGTAGTGGTGCTGGAGGTGTTGTTGGTGATGTTGTGGGCGTGCATCGTGATGTCGCCGCCCAGAGTCAGGTTGCCACCGGATGTGGCGGTGATGTTGAGGACGTTGCTGACGAGGATGTCGCCGGAGAAGGTTGTGAGACCACTGGTGTTTCGGGCAATTATGGAACGCGCACCCGTCCCATTCGAGCGAACCGTGATCGGATTGGTGATGGTGACGCCAGCATTGGTGATGGACAACACGGCGGAATCCCCGCCGGTGGTCGCGCCGAGATTAATCGTGCCGCTATAGCCGGCCGCTTGATTGGCGGCGTAGCGCAACTCGCCGGCATCAATGAATGTCGAGCCGGTGTAGGAGTTCACGCCGCTGAGGGTGAGATCCGCCGTCCCTTTCTTGACGAAGGCACCCGTGCCGCTGATGCTGCCGCTGTAGGTGGAGTTACCGGTCTGGTTGACGCGGAATTGCTGACCGGAAACGAGATTGGTGACATTGCCGGCGCTGGCGACAAAGTTGCCGACTTCTTCGGTGAAGCTATTCAAGTCCAAGGTCGCCCCACCGGCGATGTAGAGAGCGGAACTATCGCTGATGCGGTCCGAGGCCCCCAATTGCAGCGTCCCAGCGTCGATCGAGGTCTGACCGGCGTAGGTATTCGCATTGGAAAGCCGAACCGTGCCGGATCCCACTTTGGTAATTCCGTAAGTGCCGCCGCTCTGGCTGATGATGCCGCCAAATTCCACGGTTCCGCCCGTCGCCGCTGTCAGTTGAGCAAACCCTTGGAGGGTCAAGCCACCACTGAACGTGTTCATACCGGAAGTATTGCTGCCGCCAATGACACGGTATTGCGCGCCGCTGCCGTTGTTGACCTGCAGTGTCCGTGAGACTGTGGTGCCGCCATTCGCGTCTGAGATGGTCAGCGTCGCCGTGTCCGTGGGCAAACCGGAATCCCCCACGAAGATCGTGCCGCCGGCAATGCTCGCGCCCTGCGCAATCCGCAGTTCGCCCATGCGGATCGAGGTATCGCCGGTCGAGGTCATACCGTTTTGGTATTCCACGACGCCGGGGCCACTGAGGATCACCACATCATCGCCGCTCAGCACCCCGGAGAGGACGAGTTTCGCGCCGGCGGAATACAGGGTGACGCCCCGGTTATCCCCGCCGGTGGCGCGGACAATGTTGCCGCTGAATGTGCCGACATCGCTGGTCGTCGCGGACAGGAATCCGATTTCGCGATTGGCGGAGGTGCCGTCGCCGGGATTGACGTTGATGGTGCGGGAGAAGGTTTTGCCATTGGCATCGGTATTCAGGAAAAACTTCGCGTCAGTGGTCGTGGCCCCGCCATTGCCGAGGTAGATAGCTGAAGAGGCACTAATGTCACCACTGGCCCCGAGGCGCAATTGGCCCGCATCAATTTCGGTATTGCCGGTGTAGCCCATTGAGACTGTGTATAGCACCCGGCTGTCCTGCTTGATGGAAACGCCGCCAGTGCCTTGGAGGTTCTTGGATAGGGTAAGGGTGTAACCGTTGTTCCCGTACACGTCCATGAACAAGCCGTTGTTATAGATGTTACCACCACCGCCGAGGGTCAGGTTACCGCTGACGGGGTTGACTTCTTGAGAACCACTGTTGAACGAAAAATCAGTGATGTTCAGTGACTGGCTGCTCGAGCTGTTGTTCTCAATTTTGCCGTCATAGAAGTCGATGGGATTACCAGTGATTGTGAACGCACCGGCACCCGAGGCGAAGTAGATGCTGCGGAAATTGTCCCAAGCCGTGTAGTTGTTGTTGGGATCCAACCGCGTGGACCCGGCAAAGGTCAGGTCAACGGTCGTTCCTGTGGGCGGGGTGAGGTTATCATTCCAATTGGCGCCAGTGCCCCAGTTGCTGTCGCCGCCCCCACCATCCCAAGTTGTACCGGCAAATGCCGTGTTGGAAATAGCTAGAGTAGCTGCGAACAATACCAAACTGCTGACACGCGTCAGTGCCTTCATAGGAAACCTCACCATCATCGACATACGTTGATATTTTTTTGTCTCGCTGAAACTTACGCTCTACCCCACCAAAAGCTTGAGAAACATTTATGCTAGAGCGCTTTACTTGTCAACGGCAAAATAGCGTTTTCCTCAGCATTCAGACAGTTCTCCGTTTTGCTGCCAGATGCGTGACGACAGCCTTGCCGTCAGACTTTCGACCGGGTAACATCACCCCTTATGAAAGTTCGTGGCAAAAACTACCGGGCTGTGTGGATGGAAGGTCGGGACGTTGTGGTGATCAACCAACCCCTCCTGCCCCATAAATTCGCCCTGATCCGCCTGAAAAATCACCGGCAGACCGCCAACGCCATCACCACAATGATCATACGTGGCGCCGGTACTATCGGCGCCACAGCAGGTTACGGCATGGCGCAAGCCTATCTCGAAGGGGTTGACCTCGACAAGGCGTACCAAACTTTGCTCCACACTCGCCCGACCGCTGCCGACCTGAAACACGCCCTCGACCGGGTTCGCGCCAACGCCAAGACACCGGCCGAAGCGGTCGCCGTTGCGGAAGAAATTGCCGACGAATACGTGGAGCGCGCCGAGAAGGTCGCCCGGGCCGGCCTGCCGCTCATCAAGAATGGTTGCCGGGTGCTGACACATTGCAATGCCGGCTGGCTGGCGCTCGTGGATTGGGGCAGCGCTCCCGCCCCGATTTATCTCGCCCATCGGAAAGGCCGAAAAGTGTTTGTCTGGGTGGACGAAACCCGGCCGCGCAATCAAGGCGCGCATTACACAAGTTGGGAATTCATGCAGGAAGGCATCCCGCACAAGGTTATCGCCGACAATGCCGGCGGTCACTACATGCAGCACGGCGAAGTTGACCTCTGCATCGTCGGCGCCGACCGGATCGCGGCCAACGGCGACGCCGCCAATAAAATCGGCACGTACACCAAAGCTGTTTTAGCGAAAGAACACGGCATCCCCTTCTACGTCGCTGCGCCGAGTTCGACGATTGATCTGAAGTGCAAGACCGGCGCGGACATCCCGATTGAAGAGCGCGACGAGGACGAAGTTCATTACGTCGGCCGCGAACGCATCACCCCAAAAGGCGCGCGCGCCGGCAATCCGGCGTTCGACGTGACGCCCGCGAAATACATCACCGGCATCATCACCGAGCGCGGGATCATCAAGCCCAATCAACTCAAAAAGGTATTTTCTGCATGACCGGCGTGGACGCAGTCATCTTCGATCTTGGCAACGTGCTGATCAGCGTCAATGAAGCGCGAGCGGCTGACCGTTTCGCCGCGCGCACCGGTAAGAGCAGCGCTGACATCCACGCCTATTTTTTGACGACACCCCACTCCACGGAATTGGCGTTGGGAAAAATCACCAAGCGGCAGTTCTACTGGACGGTGGCGAAAGACCTGGGTTTTACCGGGGATTATGACGAGTTGGCGATGATCTGGTCGGACATCTTTGCCCCGATCCCAGACATGATCGAACTGGCCCAAAGTCTGGCCGGCCGCCGGCCGCGGTTGATCCTCTCGAATACCAACGTCATCCACGCCGACTTTTTTCTGGAACGCTACCCGTGGATCAACGAGTTCGACGCGGTGATCCTCTCACACGAAGTCGGTCTGCTCAAACCCGATGCGGCGATCTACAAACTCGCGGTGCAGCGGACGGGGTTACCGGCGGAACGCTGTGTGTTCATTGACGACCTGACGGCCAACGTGCAGGGCGCGCAAGCGGCGGGGTTACAGGCGATCCACCATCAAAATCCCGTGCAGACACGCGCAGAGTTGACGAAGCTGGGTGTTCTGACTATATAAGCGCTTCCACTTTCGGTTTCCCCGGTAGCTCAATGGTGGAGCGAGTGACTGTTAATCACTAGGTTGTAGGTTCGAGCCCTACCCGGGGAGCCACTTTGAACGATTTGTCGAACCTCTTGCGAAGTCCGTCAACTCGTACACATCCAAGACGATCCGCTCTGGATAAACTGTAACCTGCTTCAGCATGCATTGGAGCGCCTCGGTCTTCTCGTCCGGGGTCAATGCTTGGAACACGTTCTGGAACTCACGGAGATTTTGCTTCACAAGATCAGCGTTGAAGTCGTAGGCCGCCTCCTCATTGATCTTCTGCTGGAGGGCATCGTAGCGCAACTGAAGGGCCTTCTTGTCAGCTTCGCGCTGCTGCATTTCCTTTTCTAGTCGAGTCACGGAGATTTTGCCTTTGCCCAACGCATGGACGAAACGGTCAATCTCTGTGTCGATCTCTGCGAGGCGGGCCTTCAGTTCAACGGCTTCCCGCTCCATCGGCGCAATCTTGGATTGCAGGTCGCGATTCAACTGTTGCAGGGTGCTGTCAAGGGCTTGCTCGTTCTGACTGAGTTCGCAGAGATTGGCCACAACCGTCGCTTCAACTTGGTCGGCGTTGATTTGTTTGATGCCGCAAACGCGGTTGTTGTATTTCATGGTTCGCGTGCACCGATAGTACGAGATGCGGTGGACACTGCCGTCTTTGCGACGTTTCTGGACATAATGCGGCGTCATGACCGAACCACAATCACTACAGCGCATAAGCCCTTTTAGCAGGAACGGACGCTTCATGGTGGTCGCGGTGTGGGTGTGCTCACGGTGCAAGGACTGGACCTTGTGGAAAAGCGCCTCGGTGACGATCGGTTCATGATCACCGGCAAAAGTCTGACCGTTGAAGCCGATTTTACCGGTATAGACGGGGTTGCTGAGCATGTAATCGAGAACCGTTTTTGTCCAAGGAAGCCCGGCGCGGGTGCGCCAGTCACGGCGTGTCAGTTCGGCGCGCAGACGAGCCAACGAAGCATCCTTAGCAAACCACTCGTAAATGAACTCAACGCGGGGGGCTTCGGTTTCATGCCGAACAAGGCGCTTATTATCATTCCGATAGCCGTAGGGAACCAGACCACCATTCCACATCCCCTTTTGTGCTCGTTGGTGCATCTTGTCGCGGGTGCGGTCGGCAGTCATCTCACGCTCAAACTGCGCGAAGTCGAGTAGGATATTGCGCAATAGCCGCCCCATTGGGTGCTGGGTATCGAGGCTCTGCGTGATCGATACGAACTTGACGCTGTACTTGTCGAAGATGTCCATGAGGAAGTGAAAGTCTTTCACGGATCGGGTAAGTCGGTCGATTTTGTAGGCTAAGACGCAATTAACCTTGCCAGCGCAAATGTCGGCCAGCATCTGCTTTAAGGCCGGCCGGTCGATGTTCTCGGCGGAGAATGCCCCGTCCTCGTAGACGCGGTGAATAACGTAGTTGTCCTGGCTGCGGCAATAGGCCTCGAGGCGTTCGCGTTGGGTTTGGAGCGATCCATAGTCGCCGTCTAGCTGGTTGCGACTCGAAACACGGGTGTAAAGCGCACAGATTGTTTGTTTGGCATTCATGCGATGGTTCCGTTGACACCGAATAACTGGCGGATGGCTGCTTGAAACTGTCGCCGCATATGAAGAAACCTGAGTGCTACAATGCAATAGATCACCCATGCGGCCATCTTTGGGTGTTTTTCCAGGTACTGCCGCAGATCGTCTTTCTGGCCAAGTTGAATCATCAGCGTAATTGCAAATAGTTCATTCCTCAACTCAGGGCCACAATGCCTGTGAATGTAGAGTCGGTTGTATCGGCTCCAGACTTTCATGAAGTGGGAGTGGTATTTTCGATTTATCAAACGCTCCGCCCAAGTCAGCTTTCGCGCCGGACGGCCAGCGTAAATAAATCGACCAAGTTCGTACCAAATCCAGAAGTGCTGCTCACAGATGGGGCGTTTTTGGTTCACCGCGATGTAGGCAGGTTTGGGGTGGTTGTCCAGAATTGCGCCAACCTTATCCGGTAGCTCGGTGGTGTACTCCAAAGACAGCGAGACGGCCTTTAGCAATTCCTCAACATTCGGCTTTGGTTTTGCTTCCATGATTACTCTCCGTGGTATTTCTTCGCCAGCTTTTCAGCCAGCTTCTGCACTTGCTTCATTTCGTCATCGTTGAGCGGGGCCAATGCCCGCATCAGGACAGGGGCGCGTTCCTTCTTCAAAACCGCTTTGGCTGCCGGGTCTGGTCGCCCGGCCTCATAGAAGAGTTTGCCGGATGGCACGTTTAAGCTCCTTTCAAGCTTCGCAATGGTCTTGTCCGAAGGCAGACCGCGCTTCCCTCCCAACAATCGCGACAGGAACGGATGCGAGATTTCAGCCTTTTCAGCAACGTCGCGGTAAGACAGACCGGCCTCGCGAATCGCTTGGTTAAGCAGGGCAATGAAGCCCGCAGGGGCGGCTGTATCGGTTCTCATCGTCATGCACTACCAATAGCATAACGGTGCCCATCAGGCAACAAAAAAGAACTCCGCCTATTGCCCAACGGGCACCACTACGGTAAGGTGTCACCCAGAAACATCATTATGATCACGAACGACATTCGCGAACGACGGGCGCAACGAGGGCCAAGTGGCATCTCGAAAGCGCACCTGGCACGTCGGGTTGGCGTCAGTCGATCGTATATTACAAGACTCGAGCAAGGGGCTCGCGAACCGAGTGCCGAAGTGATGTTTAGGATCGCGCAGTACTTCGGTTGTCACGTTGAGGATGTCTTTCACTACGAAGACGACGCCAGGGCACGGCGTTTATGAACATTTTTTTACCCGCACAATTGCCCATTGGGCACCAGTTAACTGTCTTGCGCGTTGAACGACGATTCACACCGCTGACAGCCGGTGAGGATGTGGAGCGGTGCCGGCGTCTTCGAGTCCTGCTGCTGAGAGGAGCTCGCCGTCTCGCCGCAACCCCGCCACGGAACCACGAAACCAAACGCCAGGAGGTTAGTCATGGGGATAATTGAGAGAACACAGTCGCTTCAACCCGAGTGGTGCGACAACTGCGGGGCAACAATTCCACCCGAAACGGAATACGCGATTTGGGGCGATGCAGAGTCGGGACTGGAACTACTGCTTTGCCTCAAGTGCGCAGAAGCCCGCCAGCGAAAGAAGCGAGAGGGAAAGAATAATGGAGACACACCATGAGCGAGCTGCATACGCAGCCAACGGACGGCGAGACACACCAACCCGACGCAGGGATCGGGGCGGGGTGGCCCGCCGCTTCAGCGGCGGGCGCCCCGCCCCTTCCTTGTCAGACTGGAACTATCTCAGACGGAGAGGAGGGAAAGAAGACGGAGGAGGAGATTGGGCCAGTAAACAAACCACGAACTCTGCGCGGGATGCTCCGTGCTGCCAACGCCAGCGGCTACTGGTGGAAGGCCATCTTCACACTCGTGGAACGGGTCAAGGAACTGGCGGAGGAGTACGGTATTGAGCGGCTAGGATTTCTTACGCTGACATTTGCGGACAAGGTGGACGCGAAACGAGAGGCAGAGCGGCGGTTCAATAATTTTGCTCGGCGGGTTTTGGATGCTCGTTACCTGGCGTGGATCAAGGTCTTCGAACGTGGAGGGAAAAAGGGGCGTCTGCATTTTCATCTATTAGTTGTCACTCGTGAGGACATCCGCACGGGGTTCAACTTCGATGCTTACAAGCAAGCCCGATCTGCGCGGACCCCATCGCAACGCCGCTACTGGACCAGAATCTATGGGCCCGTAGCACCGGAAGCACTTCGGGCGGAGTGGCAATTTCTTCGGGGTGTTCAGGGGGCTCGCGGGGCGTGTGCCGCTTATGGTTTCGGCCGGCACGAACTGACACCGATTCGGGTAACCGGTGAGGCCGTGGGTCGGTATCTCGGCAAGTACCTTGCGAAAGGGCTCCTCGATGGTTCGGTCTACAAGGGCGAACGACGGTTGTCATATTCCCGGCGAGCGTGGCGGCATTCACCGCGGTTTTGTTCGGTGGACAGCGTGTATCGCAAGAAGCTGTCGAAGATCGCAAACGCCTTGGGGTTAATCTGGACTGAAGATGAAGGGTTCGCGGACTTCAAGTATTTACTTGGGCCGCGGTGGGTCATCAAATTGCGCGACATCGTCCAGAGCGTACTCCTGAAATGGAACGAGTACCCGGCGGACTGGATGGCAATCCGTGACTACGAAACACGGTACTCACGCACCGGCGAAGAAGGAATCGGAATAGGCGATGTTGTCACCCTGAGCGACGAAGCCTCCGAGCAAAGTCTCAGTCGAGCTCTCTGGGCGTTTGCGCGGAAAGTCTGGAACGGAACATCGGGTAGTTATTGTCAGAGCATCTGGGAACTTCAAGAGCTTGCAGATAAGCGGTGTTATCCGGGAGTGCCGTTCTAGGCATCCTGGGGATTCCCTTCTGAGGGTGTGGGCTGTCGAAGCCCACAGTCTGGAGGTGGGGGTGGAATCTATTTTTCTACAGGACGCGTGGCTTTGTGGATGACGCTCGGCAAATCAGACATGCTAAAACAAACGTCCCACTTCCACACACCAAACCCGCCGTGTTGGTTTACGGCATTCACCCACTCATCCAAGAACCGCCGCTTCGTGCGATTTTTCTCATCGTCGACACCTTTAATCTCAATTACCAGATTTGTTCCATCCGACAAACGGATCAAGTAGTCTGGACGATATTTTGAGAACGCGCCGCCAAAGATGTACGAGACTTCAAACCATAGGTGATCGTTCTTAGCCCATGCCGTAACTGCCTTGTTGTGATCTAGTTCGTAAGCCGCTTGAGCTTCCCAAGCAGAATCCACAACCACGAAATTGATATGGGAACGTTTCGTACTTTCACATGGCTTACCGGTATACCACGGGAGCATATCTGCCGTCCCGCGAATGGGCTTGAAGCTATCAAAGACCGGCGTAAGACCCTCGGTATTAGCAAAACGAATCTGATCAAACACATGCTGTACGATGCGGGACATGTTCAATGCGAGCATCACACGCCGCCGCATTTCGTCTTGATAGAACAATGGCGGATTGATCTCTAATTTAGGCGACCTAATGAACTTCTCGACTAGTTGAATAACCTGCGCCAGTAGGTTGCTCTTGTCGCCGTTCCACGTTGGACGCACCTGTTCATAAACATCTCGGGCTACTTCAAAGATGATCTTCTGAAGCCGGAAACGTTCAGCCAATGCCTGTAAATCAATCTCAGTCATGACTGCCAAGTTCGGCTTACCGGCGACTATGGCCGCAAGTTCAGTATTTTGAATCTTATCCGTAGCGTTCAACACCAACGGGCGCGGCTTCTCGAGTTCCAATTTGGGACGGTATACATGATCGATGCGAATCACGTTCGGCCAGTTGATTGCGAAAGCCTCCTCTTTCGTCTTCACTGGCTCAATCCGCGTCTTTGGTTTTGGCGGTGGAGGCGGCTCGTCTTCCCCGCCCTCATGCGGGAGAAACGTGAATGGCACACCGAAGATGTTCACGTATTCTGGCTCAAACAGTTCGGCGTCCTCGCCGGTAATCGGGTGCTTGGTTTTGATCACGTCATAGCTCGTCCGACGCAAGCCTCGTCCAACAACCTGCTCGCAGAGCAACTGACTTGAGAACGCACGCAAGCCCATGATGTGCGTCACCGTCTTGGCATCCCAACCTTCCGACAACATCCCAACTGAAATCACATTCTGAATCTGTTCGCCCGGCGTGCCGGGCTTGCCGACGGTATCCACCTGCCGCCGTAACTTCTCCGCCAATTCGACTTTCGTCAGCTTCTTCTTTGGAGCGTCATCATCTGCTTCCGACTCAGCTTCTGTCTGCGGCAATTGCTCCTCGTCGCGTTCCTCTGCCAAGTCCAGCACCTTCGAGTCGATATGCAATGTTCGTTCAGGATCGCACAACTCCTCAATCATCACCTTCTTCTTGTCGAATGAGTACTTGATACGTGCTGCTGTCTCCGTCCGATTGGCAACGCTGATGATGACCGGCGGTGTCTGGCTACCGCGTTTCTCCCATTCTTGCTTCGTGAGCAGCCAGTCTTTTCCAAGTAACAGATACGCATTCGATACGAGACTCGGTAACGGCTCGTATTCCTCGGCTTTGCGTGTCAGGTCGGAGCGCACCTCGGCATTGTCGTAGATATGGTAAAGCTTGGACTTGTAAGTTTTCGCATCCGGCACGGCATCATCGCGCACCACTACTCGCGGAGTCTTCACCAAACCCGACTCAATGGCATCGTTCAACCCGAAATCGCTGACGATCCAATCGAACAATGCTTCATCTGTGCTTGTCTTACCGCTCGGAGCAAACGGTGTCGCTGAGAAATCGAAACAACGCAGGATGCCGCGCGCGGCGTGGATGCGATCCAACCCGCCCACCCATTTCGTTGCCTCATCAATCAACTGCCGGTCAACCTTCGCGCCTTTCCAAACAGCCGGGACACGCCACGCGTGGTGCGCCTCGTCGTTAATTACGAGGATATTGTGCTGCATGGCCAGCTCGCCGAGCACTTCGCGGGCGTAGGCTTCGTCACTTTTCGCACCACGTTTGTCTACACTCCGCCTCTTCTTGAGCTTCTCTTCGGTATCCCAATTGAGCACATGCCAGTTGCGCACGACAACCCGGCCCTGCAATAGCATGTCACGCATCCCGGTCGGTACGATATGAAACTCATCGTAGTAGTTGCCGGGGTCGCTGGGAATAAGCACCTGCAACCGTTTCCTGACGGTTAGCCCCGGCGCGACAATGAAAATATGTTTGGCGAATCGCGCGTCCTGCGGGCTCGCAACCTTATTGAGAATCTGCCATGCGGCAAGCATGGCCATGACGATCGTCTTGCCGCTACCGGTTGCCATCTTGCAACACCACCGGGAAAATTGTCCGCCCGCCGAGGGGACTTCGATTCCGACGCGTTCCGATGTCGGCGCTTCAGCTAACCAAATCAGCGTCTCCATCGCCTCTAACTGACAGAAAAAGAAACGCCGACTCTCGCGTTGTTCGGGATCGTTCCAATGCTCAAGCAACCGCTTCGTTACTCCTGTTACGCCGGCATAGCCGCCGACCCGCCACGCCTGTACACGCGGACGAATCAGATTTACCAACTCGATGGGAATGAAATGCCCCGGATCGTCAAATGACTTCGAGGCTTCCGTGGCGATGACATACCCGGCAGGTCTTCGTCCCGATTCCAGCGAAAATGAACGCGTCTCCCGATGGTAGAGCCAATGATACTTCGGCTCGTCGTACGGAGAATTAACGATGAGATGCGTAATCACGGTGACGGAGGAGGAAAGAGATTAGCCAACTGCGCTATGGCAGTCCGAGAACTGATGAAATCACTATTATCGCCCCTAAGCTTCTTTGTATCTTTTCGGAGTTCGCCTCTTCGTGAAAGTATGTGACCTTCGTCGTTCGTAACCAGCTTGCAATCTGCTGCGCAAGCAACATAAACAAAGGCCCTGTCTTCTGGCTCGTGCTCGTAAATAACCGCACGTATTCTGGCCATCCGAAGATCTTGTTCATCCACCGGGATTTCATTTCGCGGACAGTACAACAACCAATAACTCAACAGATACCGGATGATTCCCTCGTCCTGACGGTTTTGAAGAATTGGCCGAAGAATTCTATCGTATTCAGAGGGAATTCGACCATTGCTATCAGTACAAAGACACGCTTCCACCTTCTGAAGGTGACATAACAGCTGGTCTATGTGAGAATCGCCATTCCATTGTGGATTGAGCAAGTGTTCAAAGACGCAAGTATCAATCGCAATCAGTTTCACTTTAACGCGCCCATCTCCAAAGCTTCAAGTACATCCGCGCCAAAGAACTCCATAGGCAATCCTTTTTCCAATGTTCCATCTGGATTGATGTCGAGGTTCTTAACCACTACCGCCCACGTGACTCCGCCTCTGTCTCTCTTGACCTGCTCTACACTAAAGTAAGCAATACTAATGTCACCGGCAGGAAGCGCGCCCTGCTTCACAAGGTGACGAAGCCTCAGAATCAAGTTTGCACTGTGCGTTTCAATTAGACTTGGTACTTTATGCCTAACCCACATCTCGGAGAAGAATGGCGCTAGCTCGAGCTGTGCTGTTGGGTGGAGTTGTGATTCTGGCTGTTCCACGACTAGAAGCTGCCCCGGATAATGCATGGCTCCCTGAACAAAAATTGGCAGGCACTGACTCACGCCGAAGCCAAAGTCCGCTAGCGAGGATGTGGCCCCAGTGTCAATGTTCCTGCCGCGCACGTCTGTTAGCAGGCGAGCCGCCTGTGAACGGAACGTCAATCGATCAATTTTCGCAACTTTCTCTGCAGATCGCAAAATTAGCCCAGCCTTTTCTTGCTTCTCTGGAGTGGTAAGAAGCCGAACAAGATGCGGCATCGCATATTCACCTCTATGCCCGACATAGCCAGGCGGAGGGCTTCCGACTTGAACTGCCTGCTGCGACTCCTCTCGTATAGGAGAAAGATGACGCATTGAGGTGAACTGATGTCGAAGCGTCTCGAGAAACGGCTCTGCCGCTACTGCCTCAAGCATCTTGCTGATGCTATCCGATTGAGGTGCGAACCGCAGGAACCCCGCTTTCTCTAAATTATCCGCGCGCTTCCCAAAAATAAGGTGGCCATCCAAGTAACCTTTAACCTCATGTGTGCCCCACTTAAACTTCTTTCCATAGAACACTCTTCCACTAACCACAAACCTCCCCTTTGGGTTCTCCTTTCGAACGGGCTGTTTGGGAAACTCTAGGTTTAGTCTAATCCGATCACTAGTGGTGGAAACGGCTCCCACTTTGGAAATAGTTTTCCACATCTCCTGAATATCGGATGAAGGCATATCTTCGGTGACCACCTCCACCGAGAACGTAAGATTATCGTCCCGATGCGAAGGGTTCCGCGTGTTTGTGTTTCGCAAGTCCTTCCATGTTCCGAGTTGGGTTTCCTTTCCTTCCGTCACGAAAAACGAATCCGCTTGCGATTCGAGGCTCTGTTTGAGCATCAGTAGAAATTTGATTGCGGACGATTTTCCCGCGCTGTTTCTTCCAATCAGCACGGTAATAGGCCGCATACGAATCGTTACTTTCTCCTGGAAGGCGCGGAAATTCTGCAGCGTGATTGCTGTAATCATCGTCGGATTCTCACTTCCGGTTTCATTCTACCGGCACAATCTTCAGGCTCTCAATACCACGGGCGTCGACAATCTTGACTGCGACACGATTATGTTTACCCAGCTTGAACGGGAGCGATGTAGTTCCGCGGTAGGCCTCAATCAATTCCTCGTCGATCTCCGCTTTCAAGTTCTTAGCAACCTTACTCCAGCCCTCTTTGACCCCAGCCATCGGGAAAAACACTTGCCGCGGGAACAGGCTACGTCCATCGTAGTCGGTGTCTAACATCCATACAGCAATTTGATCTGAACCGCCTGATTCTAGCGTTCCGGTGACCGTATTGTAATAGTCGAACCCGTGAACCTCGACCTCCCACAATCCTTGTTCCTCACCACGCTTGATCTTCCGCAGAACAACGTCAGGTTGTCCAACGAGCCAGAAGCTTTCGTTGCTCGTGCGTTTCTTCTTTAAATCTTCCGTGAGCATATCAGCGTTCATTTGTGCCTTTAGAAGCGCTATGCCGGGAATGTTCGTCTCATCAATATCCTTCGCGGCTTCGGGGTCGAATTGGAAGGCCGCAAACACGATCATTTGCGGACGTGGCACAAGCTTCTTGGACTCCTCGAACGCCTTTTCCACCTGCTTTTGCTCCAATGGAGCGTGTTCAGGTCCGAAGGAAATCACCACTCGCTTAGACTCAAACATCTTATCAGGCGCAAGCGTGGACTTGTCCAATGCCTTTGTCTCAGCCTCTGCGTGCAGCCAGCGCGTACCGGATAATGGCTCGACTCGCACAAACTCGATCTTCTGTCCGCCCTTGCCACGAATGCCCGCCTTGAGCAATTCACTTCGCCATTCGTCCTGCCGTAAGGTCTCACCGCTACGCGCTACGGATTCATCAGCGGGAATCGGCGACGTGGTCACATCGCCGGCGAGTTCCGCGGGCGACTTCACCATCGGTGCTGGCACAGCCTCGACGGTGAATGGGCCGGTCACGCGCGTTTTACCGGCATCAGGCAATGGCTGATCGTAGAGCGTTTGCGGTTCAGGAGGCTCATTTTGGGCAATGCTTTTCAGCGTCACGTGCGGCACGATCTTATAGACGAAGCCGCTCCCCACACCCTCATCGGGATGCGCCAACTGGTAGTAATCGAACACCGCTGTTAGCAACCGCATCTTGGCCAACGTCAATGCCACTCGGGAAGTGTCGCAGGTGATCCACCGCCGCCCCCACTGTTCCGCCACGACCGCCGTCGTTCCGCTTCCACACGTAATGTCCAACACCAAGTCGCCGGGGTCGGTCGTCATCAGCAGACACCGCTGAATGGCAGTAGTTGCAGTCTGTACAACATAGATCTTCGGATCGGCTCTGCTTTGAACGCCGCCGATATCTGCCCAAACGTTACTTAGTGCGAAGACAGGAAAGTCGTCTAGATACCGGACGTAGGCGAGCGTATTGCCGGTTGGCTCTATTCGCCCCGCACTGGCCAGACGCTCTAGACCGGCAAGAGTGGTCTTCCAACAATTTGCGCCCGGCGAATATTCTCTTCCTTGAAATTTGAACGTTTTCCGTCCTTCGTCCCAGTAGTGCGACGACACCAAGTTGTCTTGCCGGTAAACCTTCGCTCCGTCAGGCACGAGATTCGGGTTTGCGACCTCCTCTTCGGTGAGGGGTCTCCGTGACCCATCCGGTAGGTGCACGCTTTTGTATTTCGTACCTCCAATGCCCCCGGCTTCCTTTGGGAGGAATAACTGCCGGTATTTAAGATGCGAGTGATCTTTCGCATACCACAAGAGATAATCGCAGGTGGTCGGAAGTGTGTCGCTAGTTGCGCCCGCAGTCTTCAAGAAGGCTATCAGCGAGCAAAAGTTCTTTGCGCCAAAGATTTCGTCGAGAATCTCGCGAACATGGTGGATATTCTCATCTGAAATCTGGACAAAGACTGAGCCGGACTCATGGAGGAGATCGCGGGTGAGAAGCAGCCGGTCGCGTATATAGCTCAGATATGAGTGCAGACCAAGCTCCCAAGTGTCCCGGAACGCCTTGATCATTTCCGGTTCGGCGGTGAGTTCTTCATCTTTATCTGACCCGGAAACCTCACGCTTATTGATGAAAGGCTGAAAATTCGATCTATAAGAAACGCCGTAGGGCGGGTCAAAATACAGGCACTGTACCTGTCCACCCAGCCCCTCCTTCTCCAATAGCGAGTTCATCACCAACAGCGAGTCGCCGGCGATGAGGCGATTGCTCCAGTTGTGGCGGTGTTTGTAGAAATCAATCGCTTCGCGCAACGGCGGGTTTTCCTTCACCGAATTGAACAGCGAGAGTTGTTCGAAATTACTGCCGTTCTTCTTTCGAACGGCCTCGATGATGGAACGCGGGTCAATCCGTTCATGCACGTGTAACGACACCGTCGGCAACTCGAAGCTGGTGCGCTCCGCCTTGCCGGCCCATTGCAGCGTCGGGTCGAGGTGCGGATCGTAGGCGTAGGTCTTCTTCCCCTCGACGTGTTCCGACTTCGCATCCACCAGTCCGACCGGCGGATTATTCAGCCGGTTCTTATCCTTGTGCTCATACTGCTCGATGGGCTTCTTGTCCGGACGCTTCTCCTTGCGCGGTTTGACGATAGGTTTCGCTTTGGTGCGTGCCATTGGTCTGCACCATAACAAACCGGGAACACGCGAAGCAACGTGAAGTTGTACAGGCGGCGTAAAGCGCAGTTGCTCGACATGGCGCAGCGGGTGGTGCTGGTGTGTAGCACCATTCGCGTAGTCCAGGGCGTGCATCTGCGTAGCCGCCCCACGGGAGGGGAAAGGATTCCAAAGGAAAACTGGGGAGGCAGCCTCCTAGTTGGCCCTTTGGTCGCGACGGCTCGCGCAGTTGGTCGGACTGGGTGGAAGAAGCTTAGGGATGCAGCGGCGACTGAGCCGGGAAACGGGAGGCAGGGTATTTCCCGTGCGTAAGGCGCTGCGAAATCCCGGCGGATGTAACCCAGGCTGATCCATCTGCGAGTCGCGAGGGTAATGGGAAGGGGGAGTCCAGAGGGGGAAACGGGAACGGGCGTCTTGTTCCGGTTGCCCCTCTCTGGCCGCCGGAGGCATCGCGGTAAGGACTTGTACTTGAGATCGGTCAGGCTACAGTCAGCCTAGGAATTGTGAACCGGATGGTTCGCCAAGCGTTCAGTTCGGGGAGCCACTTTTTGCCCGCCGATCTCAGTGGGCTTGCTTGGAAACCCACATAACGCCGCGGCGTTCCCAGTTGCTGAATTTCATTTCAAGGTGGGAAATTTCACCCATGCTGCGAATCTGTTGTTCGACATGCATGATGACGCGTTTGACGCCGAGATCGCGCTCAATGCGATCTTCTTTTTTCTGCGAGGGGTGGTATTCGAAGACTTTGAACTCGCCCTCAATGTACACGGAATGGCCGATCACCTGAACGTCGAGCCGTTGGGTGTCAACGTAGTTGCGCACCAAAATGCCCTGAATCAGTCGCTGTAACCGCAAGTCTTCGATGTTCATTCCTGAAACCCACCGGAACTCGCAGCGCGGCGAGCAATAGCAATCTACCCGGCACGCCTTGATTTTACAAGTGTTTCGGTACGTCGCTGTAGGGTTTTTGCGCGGTGAACCCGAGATCAGTCAACAGTTGCAGATCGGCATCCGATTCCGGGTTGCCGGTGGTGAGGAGTTTGTTGCCGTAGAAAATCGAATTCGCGCCGGCGTAGAAACACAATGCCTGCCCTTCCCGACTCACTTGTTGCCGGCCCGCGGAGAGCCGCACTTTCGCGGTCGGAAATGTGACGCGCGCAGTGGCAATCAGCCGGACCAGTTCCAACACATCCACCGGCGGTTGTTCTTCCAACGGCGTGCCGGGGATCGGCACGAGGCAGTTGATCGGGACGCTTTCCGGTGGTGGATCGAATTGCGCCAGCACCGCGAGCATCTTCAGCCGGTCATCCACGGTTTCGCCCATGCCGATGATCCCGCCACAACAAACGGACAGACCGGCGCGTTGAGCGGCTTGGATGGTATCGAGCCGGTTTTGGTAGGTGTGCGTCGTCACGATGTTCGGATAAAACTCAGCGCTGGTATCGAGGTTGTGATTGTAGGCCGTGACACCGGCCGCGCGAAGTTGCCGGGCGGCTTCATCCGTCAACTCGCCGAGGGTCACGCAGATTTCCATGCCGAGCGTGCTGACAGTGCGGATGGTTTGGAGCACGGTCTCGAATTGCTGCGTGCCTTCGCGCACACCTTTCCAAGCGGCCCCCATGCAAAACCGGGTCGAGCCAGTGGCTTTCGCACGCTGGGCGGCTTCCATGACTTCAGCGGTTGTCAGGAGTTTTTCTTTTTCCAACCCCGTGTCGTATCGGGCGCTTTGGGCGCAGTACGAACAATCCTCACTGCACCCGCCGGTCTTGATGCTGAGGAGAGTGCAGAGCTGGATTTCGTTGTTTTTCCAATGCTGCAAATAAACCCGTCGCGCCTGGTCAATCAGGTCAAACAACGGTTGGTTGTAGATCTTCTGGAGGGCTTCCAGCGTCGTAACTTCCTTTCGCGCAAAGGGTTTTTGAGGTGTGGTCAACATGGAAATCGGCGGGATGTTACCGGAAGCTTTGCCGCATTGCAAGCGCGTTGGGGTTCTGGTAGTGTCCGCGCCACTATGGATCGGACCATTCGGCAGATTACCGGCATGCTCCAAAGTCCCGACGGCATGCGGCGCTGCGCAGCAGCGATGGTGTTGGGTGAACTCGCGCCCCACGACGCTGCCGTCGTGACCGCACTCGGCGAAGCGTTGCGTGATGCGAACCAATTGCTGACGCGGTATGTGCTCGAAGCGTTTGAATCCATCGGCGGGCGCGGAGTGGTGCCGTATGTCCTGCCGCTGCTCGACGCGGAAGACATGGAAACCAAAATGCGCGCGGCCAGCATCATTGCCGGTGCGGGCGGCGCGATGGTCGGCGAGTTGCGCAAACAATTCGAGAAAGCCAGCCCGACCCAGAAACGGGTCCTCATTGACATCCTGGCGCGCATCCACAGCCGGGACGCGATGCAGTTGATTCTCGATGTTCTGTTCGATCCTGATTTCGAGTTGGTGAAAGAAGCGTGTCAGGCCGTCCGTCGGCACAGCCACGACGCCACGCCGAAAGACCGGCAGGCCTTGCATAAACAGACTGTCAAATTCATGACCAGCGCGCGCGTCAAGAAGAACGACCGGGTGCTCACCTCCTGTCTCCTGCTTGTCGGCTACCTCGGTGCGCCGGACGCCCGCAACGTCCTCGTCAAATACACGCTTCCCAAGAATCTCGGCTATATCCGCCGCAACGCCCTCATCGGCGTCAATGGCCTCCAACTCACCGGTAGCGCCGCGACCGCCGTCGTCAAACAGATGTTCAAGTACCTCGGCGAAGCGGACCCGCAGATCGTCCAGCTTGCCCTCGACATCATTGAGAAACAACCGCCGGTCAACTCGCTCGACGGTCAATGGGTGAAATTGCTCAAGAGCAAACACGCCAATGTCCGCTCCTTCGCTGCCCGCAAACTCGCTGCCACCGACACCCCGGCCAGCAACAAACTGATGATGGCGCTCCTCGACCACGACGACACACAAGTCAGCGAGATCGCCGCCGGTGCGCTGGCCCGTCACAAGAAAGCCACCTCGCTCCTGCTCGCAGCCCTCGCCAAAGAACGCCAGACCGAAACTGCTTGGCGGCTCGGGAAAATTCTCAAACCGCACAGCGCATCCATTGACAAAGCCACGGTCAAAAAGTTTGCGGCGCTGGCGGCCCGCGACCTCGAAGCCGGTCACGACCGCTACGAAGCCTTGTTCTATTTCCTCCGCAACATTGACCCGCAGATCGTTGACACCGTCCTCAACGACGTCGGCCTCAAATTCAAGAAGGCGAAAAAATGGATGAAAGCCGTCGAGTGCTTCAAACAACTGATGCGCTCAGAAGGTTTTGACCGCGACCAGCGCTACGAACTCGCCATCGTCAACCTCAAACAGTCCGCCAAAGACCTTGCCCCACACCTGCGCGGCGAAGACCATGCCCTTCGCGGTTTCCAAGTCCTGCTGACGGACCGCACTTTCAAACTGCTCGACCGGCTCAAAAAAGAAAAATGCCTCGACGCCGCCGACTTGTTTTACGTTGGCTTCCACTTCAGTGAAAATTTTGGCGAAGACAACAAGTTTGGCCGGCAAGTCCTCGAATACGTTGCCAAACGCTGGCCCGCCTCGAAAGACGGTAAAGCTGCCAAAAACAAACTCAAACTCGCCGCCGTCGCCCCAGCGGCCACGCCGCCGCCACCGGCCGTCAGTTAATCGAAAAAACCACTTTCACCGGTAAGCGGGCTGTGGGACAAGTAACCCCATGTTGAATCGCGTCGCCCTTTTCCTTCTCCTGCCGGCACTCGCGTCCGCCGGCAACAATCTTGATCCCGTGCGGCCCGCGATGGAAAAAGCCATCGCCCGTGTCAAACCGGCCCTTGTTCGCATCCACGTCGTCGCCGTCAACTACGCCCAAGGTCGCGAAGTCAAACAAGAATCCAGCGGGAGCGGCTTCATCATCCACAAAGACGGTTTCCTGGTCACCAACCACCACGTCGCCGGCCGCGCCACCCGCGCCGTTTGCATCTTCGCCAACAACGAAGAAATCGAAGCCACCCTCGTCGGCACCGATCCCTTGACCGACATCGCCGTCCTCAAACTATCCAACGCCAAACACAAAGAATTCCCCACCGTGGATTGGGGTGACTCCGCGGCCCTGACCGTTGGCGACACCGTCCTCGCAATGGGCAGCCCCCTCGCCCTCTCGCAGTCCGTCACCCGCGGCATCGTCAGCAACGCCAAAATGACCATGCCCGCCTTCATGCGCCGGCATGGCGGCTTCTCCCTCGAAGGCGAAGACGTCGGCTCCCTCGTCCGCTGGATCGCCCACGACGCCCCCATCTACCCCGGCAACTCCGGCGGCCCCCTCGTGGACCTCACCGGCCGCGTCATCGGCGTCAACGAAATCAGCCTCGGCCTCGGCGGCGCCATCCCCAGCAACCTCGCCCGCGACGTCGCCGACCAAATCATTGCCGGCGGACAAGTCAAACGAAGCTGGCTCGGCATCGAAATCCAACCACTGCTCAAAGGCTCCGGCCTGACCCGCGGAGTCCTGATCAGCGGCGTCATGGAAGACTCACCGGCCGAAACCGCCGGCTTCCAACCCAACGACATCCTCGTCAAACTGGCCGGCCAGGACATCAGCGTCCGGTTCGCCGAAGAACTTCCTCTCCTCAACCTCCTCGTCGCCGGCATCCCGATCGGCCAAGAAGTCCCCGCCGTCGTCCTCCGCGCCGGCAAAGAAACACCCCTCAAAGTTCGCACCACCGAACGCGAAGCGCCGGAGTTCAAACAACGCGAACTCAAAGAGTGGGGCATGACCACGAAAAACATCTCCTTCATGGCCGCCAAAGAAATGAAACTCGACAATCGCGACGGCGTCCTCGTCACCACCACCCGCCCCGGCGGCCCCTGCGGCGAAGCCAAACCCAATCTCCAACCCGGCGACATCGTCAAAACCGTTGCCGGTCAACCCGTCAATTCGGTAGCCGACCTCCTCGCGGTCACGGCCAAGCTTACCGCCGACACAAAACAACCCGTCCCCGCTGTCGTCGAATTCCGACGGCGCGGTGAACAATTCCTCACCGTGGTCAAAGTCGGCATCCGCGACGTGGACGACCCCAGCGCCGAAGCCCGCAAAGCCTGGCTGCCGGTCGCCGTCCAAGTTATCACCCGCGAACTTGCCGACCAACTCGGCGTCCCCGGCCTGACCGGCGTCCGCCTGACGCAAGTCTATCCCAACACCAAGGCCGACCTCCAAGTCGGCGATCTGATTTCGGAAATGGACGGCGAAAAAATCCCCGCCACTCAACCCGGCGACGAAGAAATCTTCACCAACCTCATCCGGCAACGCCGCGTCGGCGACCGCCCCGAATTCACCGTCCACCGCGCCGGCAAAACCCTCAAACTTACCGCGGAACTCATTCGCGCCCCAAAAGTCGAACGCGAAATGCACCGCTTTCAAGACCTCAACTTCGAATTCACGGCGCGCGACCTGAGCTTCTTCGACCGCGTCCGCGACCAGTTACCGGAAGACACCCCGGGCGCACTCGTCACCGAAGTCAAAGACGGCGGCTGGGCCGCGCTCGGCCAACTCCAAGCCAACGACATCATCCAAACCGTCGCCGGCCAACCCATCGCCGACGCTGCCGCGCTCGAAACTGCGATGCAAGCGTTGCCGGCGCAAAAACCAAAATATGTCGTCGTCGGTGTCCGCCGCGGCATCCGCACGCGGTACCTCGAACTCGAAGCCACTTGGGAAAACGGAAAATAGAAAGGCCCACATGAAAACCATCGGAATCACCCTCCTCACCCTCGTCCTCGCCGGCAACCTCTGGGCCGCTGACAGCGCCGCCGCAGGCCGGGAAATCCGCGCGAAAAATCAAGACGCCATCGTCACCATCAAACTCGTCGTCAAATACAGCATGACCTTCGGTGGCCGCGACGACCAACGGGAAACCAAGACCGAAGCCGTCGGCACCGTCATTGATCCCACCGGCCTCACCGTGATTTCGCTCACGACGATTGACCCCAGCGCCATGATGAAAAACCAAATGCGCGGCATGCAACAGGAAATGAAAATCGACAGCGAAGTCAAAGACGCCAAAATTGTCCTCGCTGATAACACCGAACTACCGGCCACCGTCGTCCTCCGCGACAAAGACCTCGACGTCGCCTTCCTGCGCCCGGTGGAAAAACCCGCCAAACCGCTCACCGCCATTAACCTCGCCAAAGCCGGCAAACCGCAACTCCTTGACGAAGTCGTCTGTCTCAACCGGCTCGGCAAAGTCGCCAACCGCGTCGTCTCCGTCTCGCTCGAACGCATTGACGCCCTCGTCGAACGCCCGCGTCCCTTCTACATCCTCGGCCCCGGCGGTTCCTCCGGCATCGGCTCCCCGGTCTTTGATTTGACCGGCGCAATCCTCGGCATCATTCTCATTCGCAACGCGCCGACCGATGGCGAAGCGAACCTCGCGAGCATGTTTTCCGGCAGCAGTGGCAGCATGGGGTTCATGCCGGTGATTGTTCCCGCCGCCGACCTCCTCGAAGACGCCAAACAAGCGCTCGAAACCAAAAAGTAGGGTGCGCTACTGCGCACCATCGGCCGGCGTCGATTCCCGCAACGCGTTCGCGACGCCGATCCACTGCTCCAAACTCAATTCCTCCGCCCGCGCCGTCGGCACCGCGCCGACGCCATCCAACACCTCGTCGGCAATTCCGAGCAACTTTCGCAACATCTTCCGGCGTTGCTGAAACCCTTGCCGGACGAGTTGATGAAACGGCGCGCCCGGCGCCAACAACACCCGCGGCTCCCGCCGGTCGAGCGCGACAATTGCGCTCTCCACATTCGGCGCGGGAATAAAACAACGCGGCGAAACCACGTGCACGACCGTCACGTGATACCGGAGCTGCGTGAACAACGTCAGCGCCCCATAATCCTTGTGCCGGGGCCTGGCCGCCAACCGCAACGCCACCTCCTTCTGCACCGTCAACACCAACCGGCGCGGCGGCGCGGCCCCTTCGACGAACCGTTCCAGAATCGCTGTGGAAATGCTGTACGGCAGATTCGCCACCACCTTATCGCAAGCCGGCAACTCCACCTTGCACGCGTCGCCGTGAATCAACTCCACCTCGGGATACCGCTGCCGGATGAAGTTGGCGAGCCGGCCATCCTTCTCAATCGCGATCACCTTGTCCGCCCGGTCCGCCAGCTTCACCGTCAACGCGCCCAAGCCGGGGCCGATTTCCAAAATGGTTTCCTGCGACCGCACGTCCGCTTCGCGGGCGATGATTTCCAGCACGTTACCATCAATCAGAAAATTCTGACCAAGCGCCTTACTCGGACGAAGGTCGAGCTCCACCAGCAACTGCCGGACTTCAGTCGGCGTCATTCCCCCGGCTCCGCGAACCACTCCGCCGGCAATTGCGCGTCATAATTCCCGTCATAAATTTCCAGCCGGGATTTCTCCGTCGCCGGCACCACCTGATTGGGCGGCACGAATGCCATATCAATCCCGCGCGGCAACCACACGTCCCCCAACCGCTTGAAACTCGTGATCGCCAACCGCCGCACCAACGCGTCGTTCTCATCATACAACTCGGCCTTCACCATCCCGTAAAACTCCTGATCAATCCAAGCCTTCGCCCGCCGGTACGGCTGCCCTTCCGCCGTCAACTCCACCACATAACAAGTCCGCCCCCGATACCGGTCCAGCCCCGCGCCTTTCACCGCCGGCCACTGCAAAAACGGCGCGCCCAAATCGTAGTACGTGAACTGCGACCCCGCGAATTTCCCCGCCCGTTGCGCCCCGACCAGTTCCCCTGAACCTTTCAAGAACCACCGCGGCACACCGCCGACCGGCTGCACCACGAGCAACTCCGTCTTACCGGTGCGGTAGATGGTGCGCGTCTCATTCGGCGCATTGCGGACGAGCATCGTCACTTCCACCGGCTCATTGCGGCTGATGAACAACCGGGCCTTCAACGACAAATCTTTCGGCGCGCGATGCGCCAGCGTCTGCTGAATCACCGCCGTCGCGTTGAAATTCGTCACCACCTCGTCCGCGTGCAACCACCCGGCGCATACCAGCAACCAAAACCAATGTCGTTTCACAGCGCGCAACCTACCGGAGATTCCGTCGCGGAGCAACGGGCAAACCTTTCGACAAGTACCCGCTGTTTTGTTAACCATACCGGCGTTGAACTTCCGGCAACTTCCCAAGATTGACCTCCACCTCCACCTCGACGGTGCGATTCGGGTGCCGACGATTGCGGAACTCGGCGACCAACTCGGCATCCGCCTCCCGACCTACGATCCCCGGCAACTCGCCAAGTTCGTCCAAGTGGATCGCGATTGCCGGAGCCTGACCGATTTCCTCAAACGCTTCGAAGTCTTCTACCCCATCCTGCCCTACGCGATCACGCAAGAGCGCATCGCCTACGAACTCTGCGAAGATTGCGCCCGCGACAACGTGATCTATTTCGAGACCCGCTTCGCGCCCGCCCTCGCTGCGAACGACAAATTCACGATGGAAGACGCCGTCGTCGCCGCGCTCGAAGGCTTGCGCCGTGGCCGACGCGATTTCGGAATCAAGTGTGGACTGATTCTCTGCTGTTACCGGTCCATTTCCACCCAGCAAAATCTCGACACAGTTCATCTCGCCCAGAAATACCGGCAGCAAGGAGTCATTGGTATTGACCTTGCCGGCGACGAACTCCACTACCCGGCTGCGCCGCACGCCGAAGCCTTCGCTCTCGCCCGCCGGTTGGAACTGCCGATCACCATTCATGCCGGCGAAGGCGAACGCGCCGAAAACATCCAGGAAGCCGTCTTTGACCACGGTGCTGCCCGCATCGGCCACGGTGTGGCCTTGCAGCGCGATAACGAACTCCTCAAACAAGTCCGCGACCGCGGCACCGTTTTCGAGATTTGCCTGACCAGCAACCTGCAAACGTGCAGCGTCCCGGCGTTGGCGGCGCATCCCTTCCGCAAATTCCTGGACGAAAAAGTCCGCGTCACCCTCAACACCGATGACCCGGCCATCAGCAACATCACCCTCACCGACGAATACGAACTCGCCGCGCACGAATTCAAACTGACCCCGGCCCAGATTCGGGAATTGCTGGAGAATGCGGCGCGCGCGGCCTTCGCGGAAAACTCCACGCGCGAGCAACTCATCGCACAAGTGCGCCGCACCGCCTGACCATGACAGCCACTGACACCGAACTGGTTCGCCGCGCCAAAACTGGCGACTTACCGGCGTTTGAGGAATTGGTCAGCCGGCACGAGCAACGGGTGTACTCGCTCGCCTACCGGATGCTGCGCAACGAGCACGACGCCGAAGACGTGACGCAACAAGCGTTCATCAGCGCCCTCGAACACCTCCGCGAGTTCCGGGAAGAATCGAGCTTTGCGACATGGCTGTTGCGCATCGCCAGTCATGCCGGCCTGAAGATCATCCGCAAACGCGGGAACGAACCGACGGAGCCGTTCGAGTTGCCGCACCCGGAGTTCATCGCCTCGTGGCTCGAATCGCCGGCCAAGCTCGCCCAACAAAACGAGACCGGCCACCTCATCGAAGCCGCACTCGCGACGCTTGATGAAAAACACCGGTTAGTCTTCCTGCTCCGCGATGTCGAAGGCCTTTCCGTCAAAGAAACCGCTGACGCCACCGGCCTCACCGAAGCCAACGTCAAAGTTCGCCTCCTCCGTGCCCGCCTCCAATTACGCGAACAGCTCACACGCGCGTTTGGGGACGAGGCAACACGCGTCGTCCCGCACTCGCATTAAGTCTGGAATATTTCGGCGCCGACCAATCACAATTCCGCACGGACCTTGAGGCCGGGGATGCGCTGGAAATGCGGGTCTTCGCTGATCAATGTCGCCTTCGCTTTTTGGGCGCACGCGCCAATTAAGAGGTCGGTGATGGGCAGGATGTTGCCCTGCCGGTCCAAGCGCCACGCCATCTCAGCCGCTTCGTGCAGCAACGCCGGCGTCAGCGCCACTTCGGGCACAATCTGAAAGAACTCGGTGAGTTGCTCTTTGACATTGGGCTTGACCACGCCGCGCAGGACTTCGCTGCGGATGATCCCGCAGGAGACCAGTTCACCCGCTTGGGCGGGCACGGCCAGCAGCGTGATGGGATTGCGGCTCGCCCGCATCCACGAGATGAAGTTGCTGGAATCAACGACAATCATGCCGGCTAAGGTTTCTCGCGTTCGCGCAAGGCTAGCACGTCGTAGGCGGAATCCACCGCCCCGGCAAACTCGTCGTCGGCCAACGGCGCCTTGATGAGCCGCCGCAACCGGATAGCGCGTTCCGCCTCGCGGAGGGCAAAATCAATGGTTTCTTTCCGGGTTTTCAACCCTGCCATCTCGCGGATCCGCTCCAAACGTTCATCGTCCAAGACAACGGTTGTTTTCATACGGCTCAAAGTAAGGCTAAAACAGCCATACCTTAAGCCATATTTTAATCAGCGGCCCGCCGGATTTGCAGCAGCGTCAAATCATCCGGCAACCGCACTTGCTGGCTCAGTTGCAATAACCGTTCCTCCAAATGGGTCAGACTCAGCTTGCCGGCCGACGCCAATTCTTCTGCCACCAACTTCCGCAATCCGTCCACGCCCAACTCCTCGCCGTCCGCTCCCGGAATCTCCATCGCCCCATCCGTGTACAACAACACCGCCTCGCCGTCACCCAACTGCGCCGGCACGTCCTGATACTGTAAATCCGGGAACATTCCCAACGCCGGCTGCTGGTGATCCAACGTCTCCACCCGGCCATCCCGACGCAACACCAACAACGCCGGATGTCCCGCCCGCACATACCGCAGCATTCCTGTGCCGGCATCCAATGTCAGCACTGCCCCCGTCGCGAAATACCCGGCATCACGCGCCAGGATGTGGAGTTGATTGTTCAAAATGCCAACGAAGCCAGCCGGCGCCGCCAATTCCGCCCGGTAATCCTCCCAGAGCGACCGGAGTTGCATCGTGTACAACGCCGCCGCCACGCCGTGTCCCATCACGTCGGCAATCATCACCGCGTACCGGTTCGCATCGAGTTGCTCGACCCGGTAAAAATCGCCCCCGATGATTTCATTCGGCGTATACCGCACCGTGATCTCTACACGCGGATCGGCCCGCAGCCGGCATTGCAACGCCTGTTGCTGGATCAACCGAGCCCGCGCTTGGTCTTCCATCCCGGCGCTCAAATCGCGGAACACTTCAATCCCGCCCACCACTTCCCCGCTCGGATTATGAATCGGCGCGACCGTCACCTCGACCGGCACGCGTGAACCATCCTGCCGTTGTGCAAACACCAGCAACGCCTCGCCGCTCGCTTGCCCGGTCACAATGCTGCGATGTAACGGACAATGTTCCTGACCGCAGAGCGCGTGCCCATCTTTATCCACATGCACGAGGATATTATCCCGGCAACTCTTCCCCACCACCGCACTGGCCGGCCACCCCGTGATGCGTTCGGCCGCTTTGTTCCAGAACAGAATGTCGCGATTGGTGTTGGTGACATACGCGCCATCGGCGAGCGTGTTGAGGATTTCAAAACTCCCGAACTTCTTCAGGTCCACCGACGTCCAACTTGCGGAAGGTTGCTCCATAGTCTGCCTCCACCGCCATACTTCCATATTCTTGTAACTTTTTCCACCTTCCCGGCTCAGTCAGGATGAACATGAAATGCGAAGACATGCTCGCGCAGTTGAACGAATACGTGGACGGCACCATTGACCCGTCCATCTGCGCCGAATTCGAGAAGCACATGGCCGGCTGCAATCCATGCCAGATCGTCGTGGACAATATCCGCCAAACCATCACGCTCTACAAAAACGGCCAGCCCGTCAAATTGCCGGCGCCCTTCCGCGACCGGCTCCACTCCGCCCTCCGGCAACGCTGGCGCGAAACCCACTTGAAACCATGAAAAACTCCCTCTGGCTCATCATCGCGGTCATCCTCGTCGTTGTGGTTTTTGTTCGCGCCCGCGCCGGTGGCCTCGCTCCCGAAGTCGCCCAGCAACATTTGAAAAACGGCGCGCTCCTCGTGGACGTCCGTTCTGCCGGCGAGTTCAACTCTCAACATGTTCCCGGCGCTATCAATTTTTCCTATGACAAGATCGGCAGCCTCCTGCCGGCAAAAGAATCCGACAAATCCAAAACCATACTCCTCTATTGCCGGAGCGGACGGCGCAGCGGTATCGCCGAAAAACGTCTGCGCGAACTCGGCTACACCAACGTCTTCAACCTCGGCAGCTACTCGCAAGCAGAGAAAACATTGACCCTCACCAAATGAAAGCCAAAGCCAAACCTATGATCCTCATCACCCTCGGCGTCGTCATCGGCGGCGCACTCGGTTTTGCCGCGTACCGGTTCATCGGCTGTCAGACCGGCGCGTGTCCGCTCACCGCCAACCCCTGGATCAGCACTCTGCTCGGCATGCTGCTTGGCGGCCTGTTCGCCGGCAACTTCCGCTAAGGAGATCACCCCATGACTATCGAACGTTACATCCGCCTGATTGCCGGCTCGTTCATCCTCATCAGCCTCGCCCTGGCGCATTGGGTGAATCCGAATTGGCTCTGGTTCACCGCCTTCGTCGGCGCGAACCTGTTGCAGTCGTCGATCACCAAATGGTGCTTGATGGAAGACATCCTGAAAAAACTCGGTGTCGGCGGAAGCTGCTGCTCCGGTAAATCATGATCCGCCTGCTCGCCATCTTCCTCGCGACCGTCGCGCTGGCGGACGAACCCCGGCAACTCACCTTGCCGGAGGCGATCCAACTCGCACTCAAAAACAACCCCGACCTCGCCACCGCCCAGCAACGCGTCAAAATTGCCCGCGCCGGCATCCAACAAACCGAAGCCGCCCTCTGGCCGCAAGTCCGCGTCGGTGCCGGCTACACCGCCAGCGACAACCCGGTCCAAGCGTTCATGATGACGCTCAACCAACGCTCGCTGAACATGGCGACCGCCAATTTCAATCACCCCGGCACCACCGACAACTTCAACGGCAAAGTCCTTGCCCACTGGTCGCTCTACGATGGCGGAGCCAGTCTCGCGCACCGGCAAGCAGCCGAACTGAACGCCACCGCTGCCGGCCAATCGCTCGACGCCGCCCGCAACGACCTCGTCTTCGAAGTCACCCGCGCCTACTACACCATCCACAAAGCCCGGCAATTCGTCACCACCGCCGCAGCCGCCGTCACCAGCCTGACCGCCACCGTCGCCATCGCCAGCAACCGCTTCGCTGCCGGCCAAACCCTCAAGACGGACTGGCTTGACGCCCAAGTCCGTCTCGCCGAAAGCGACGAAAACCTCATCCGCGCCCGCAACGCTCTCGCGCTGAGTGAACTCGTCTTCCGCGTCACGCTCGGTGTCGGCGAAGAAAAGACCGTGACCGCTGCAACAGTGGAACGGGCGTCTCGCCCGTTTGACTCAATAGATCTCAACGGGCGAGACGCCCGTTCCACCAACTCTTCTCGCCCCGAACTTCTCGCCGCCGGCACCGCCACCGCCGCCGCCGACCGGCAAGTCCGCGCGGCCCAAGCCGGCTACGTTCCACGTCTCAACGCCTTCGCCAGCTACGACCTCGACAGCGGCGACGCCTCTCATTTCAAAGACAGTTGGATTGCCGGCGTCAGCATCGAGCTCCCGCTCTTCGACGGCTTCCTCACCCGCGGTAAAATCCGGGAAGCCCGCGCCAATCTCGAAACCGCCCGGCAACAGGAACGCCGCGTAAAACTCGCCATCAATCTCGAAACCCGGCAAGCCCAACTCAACCTCGACGAAGCCAACGCACGACTTGCCACCACCGGCCAAGCCGTCACCCAAGCCGAAGAAAGCGTCCAGATCACCAAAGACCGGTACACCAACGGCCTCGCGTTGCTTACCCAATTACTCGACGCCGAAACCGCCCTCACCGCCGCCCGGCAACGCCGCGCCGCCGCCGAAACCGACGTCCTCATCGCGCAAGCCGCTCTCGACCGTGCACACGGCAACACTTGGAAGGAAACGAAATGAAACAGTGTCAGATCAGATTCAGAAAACCTGTCATCCTGAGCGAAGCGAAGGGTCTCCGTCGTTTCCGCGCCGTCCGGTCAGAGATTCTTCGCTGCGCTCAGAATGACATTATGGTGATTGTGTCCGCCGGATTGTTGTTCCTCACCGCCTGCGGTCACAAGGCCGAACGCAAAGAAGCCACGCTCCCGACCGTCCCCGTCCAAACCATGGAAGCCCAACTCGCCCGCACGCCGAACGTCGTCGAAGTCATCGGCACCGTCCGGGCTCGGCTCCACGCCACTGTCGCCGCGAAGATCGCCGCCACCGTCCGTGAGATCGGCGTCAACCCTGGCGAGTTCGTCGCCGCCGGGCAAGTCCTCGCCCAACTCGACGACCGCGACCTCCACTCCGAATTCACCCGCGCCAAAGCCGATTACGACCGCTACAAAACCCTCCTCGACACCCGCTCCGCCACCCGCGCTGAATTCGAGGCCGTCGAATCCCGTTACCGGATCGCGGAAGCCAATCTCAGCCACGCGCAGATCACCGCCCCATTTGACGGCCAGATTACCGGCAAGGACTGTCAAGTTGGCGACCTCGCCACGCCCGGAAAACCGCTCTTCACCCTCGAGCAACCAACGGAGTACCGGCTCGAAGTCGAGGTCCCCGAACGCCACGCCTTGGGAGTGGCAGTTGGCAAAGCGATCTACTGCGTCATCGCGGCGACCGGCGAAAAATGCGCGGGCCAAGTCGCTGAAGTCGTACCGGCTGTGGACCCGGCCACGCGTTCGGTGCTCGCGAAGATCGCGCTCCAATGCCAGCAGCCGATTCGTTCCGGCATGTTTGGCCGCGCGCAGCTATTGCTCGGCGAACGGTTCGCGATGTTCGTGCCGAAAAACTCGGTGCAAGCCCGCGGGCAGCTCACGTATGTTTTCGTCGCCGACGCCGGCAAGGCGCAGATGCGGTTGGTCCGCACGGGTAAGGAGTATCTCGGCGCGGTCGAAATTTTGGCCGGCGTGCAACCCGGCGAGCGGGTGATTATTGCCGGGGATGTTTCCGACGGCCAGCCGGTGCGCGAATGAATGCCATTCTCCGGTATTTCATCGAATCCAAACTGACGCCGCTCATCGTGATCGCGGC
Source organism: Verrucomicrobiia bacterium (assembly GCA_022072455.1). GTDB lineage: Bacteria > Verrucomicrobiota > Verrucomicrobiia > Palsa-1439 > Palsa-1439 > CAINDI01. The sequence continues at coordinate 106,490 of JAJVHY010000025.1, forward strand.
GGTGATGCTCGGCGCCGGGGCGGTGCTGTTGCTGCCGCGCGAAGAAGAACCGCAAATCGTCGTGCCGATGATTGATGTGTTCGTGCAGGCGCCCGGCATGTCGGCGAAAGAAGTCGAAGAACGCGTCACGCGGCCGATGGAGAAGTTGCTTTGGGAGATTCCCGGTGTCGAATACATCTACTCGACGAGCAGCCCCGGTCAGTCCATGGCCGTCGTGCGGTTTCTCGTGGGGCAACCGGAGGAGGAAGCGATTGTCCGGTTGAACCAGAAGATGTTTGCGAACTTCGACCGGATTCCGCCCGGCGTGTCGCAACCGCTCATCAAACCACGCCGGATTGATGATGTGCCGATATTGGCGCTGACATTGCATTCGCGCCGGTACGATCATTTTCACCTGCGCCGGGTGGCGGCGCAGGTGCATGACGCCATCAAGGAGGTGCCGGATGTTTCGGAGGTGACGCTGATCGGCGGACAACGCCGGCAGGTGCGCGTGCAACTTGATGCCGGTCAGTTGGCCGCGCGGCAGGTCGAGATCGGCCGGGTGGTGCAGTTGTTGCAGGCGGCGAATCAGCAGGTGCAGGCCGGTCGGTTTACCGAGGCGAACCGCGACGTGTTGGTGGAAACCGGTGGCTTTTTGAAAGATGCCGAGGAGGTCGGCGCGGTCGTGGTCGGCGTGACGGACGGGAAACCGGTCTACCTGCGCGATGTGGCGGAGATTGTGGATGGACCGGAGGAGGTCGGGAACTATGTGTTGTTCGACAATGAACCAGCCGTCACCATCGCCATTGCAAAACGCAAGGGGACGAACGCGATTCGGGTGGCGGAGCGGGTGGTGGCGAAAGTTGAGGCATTGAAAGGCCGCGTCGTGCCCGGCGACGTGAGTGTGACGATCACCCGCGATTACGGCCATACCGCGGCGGAGAAATCAAACGAGTTGTTGCTGCACATGGGCATCGCGGTCATCGGCGTGAGTGTTTTGATCGCGTTGGTTCTCGGCTGGCGCGAGTCAGGGGTGGTCGCGGTGGCGATACCGGTGACGTTGGCGCTGACGTTGGCGACGTTTTACTTTCTCGGGTTCACGCTGAACCGCATCACGTTGTTCGCGCTGATTTTCAGCATCGGTATTCTCGTGGACGACCCGATTGTGGACGTGGAGAACATCGTCCGGCATTTTCGGATGCCAAAGAACAAAGGCCGGTCGTTGTTGGATGTGACGGTCGAGGCGGTGAACGAGGTGCGGTCGCCGTTGATTCTGGCGACGTTGACGGTGATCGCGGCAATTTTGCCGATGGGGTTTGTCGGCGGGTTGATGGGGCCGTACATGCGTCCGATTCCGATTGGGGCGAGTGCGGCGATGGTGTTTTCGATGGTGGTGGCGTTCGTCGTGACGCCATGGGCGGCGTACCGGATTTTGCGGGGCACGAGTCACGAGAAAGAGCACGCGCACGAGAAAGAGGATTGGAGCACGCGAATGTACCGCCGCGTCATGGCCCCGCTAATTCACCACCCGGTCTGGCAAATCGTTTTCTTGGTGGTGATCACGCTGATGCTACTGGGCGCAGTGGCGTTGTTTCCGACGAAGCTTGTGAAGGTGAAGATGCTGCCGTTCGACAACAAGAGCGAGTTTCAACTCATCGTGGATATGGACGAAGGCACGCCGCTGGAACAGACGGCGCGCGTGGCCCGCGAACTGGCGGCGGCGTTGCGTGAGGAGCCCGAGGTTACGGATACGCAGGTGTATGTCGGCACGGCGGCCCCCTTCAACTTCAACGGCTTGGTCCGGCATTACTATCTGCGCCGCGGGCCGAACGTCGCCGACATTCAAGTAAACCTCGCCGGCAAACAAGACCGCAAGGCGCAGAGCCACGCGATTGCGAAACGCATCCGGCCAAAAGTCGAAGCGATCGCTGCAAAACATGCGGCGCGCGTGAAAATCGCCGAGGTGCCGCCGGGACCGCCGGTATTGCAGACCTTGGTCGCGGAGATTTACGGGCCGGATTATCAGCAGCAGATCGAGATCGCCGGCAAGGTGCGCGCGATTTTCAAGGAAACCCCAGGTGTGGTGGACACGGATTGGTACATGGAAGCGCCACAGAAGAAGTTGGTGTTTCGCATTGATCACGAGAAAGCAGCAATGCACGGGATCAGCGCGATGGAGATTATGCAAACACTGCAAATCGCGCAGGGCGGTTTTCCAGTCGGCTTGTTACATCAACCGACGGAAAAGGAGGATGTCGCGATTGTGGTGCGGTTGCCGGAGAGCGGCCGGTCGAGCGTGCCGGATCTGCTGGCTTTGAAAATACGTGCCGTGACGCTGGGCGAATTGGTGAAGGTCGAGGAGAGAGCCGCTGACCACAGCATTTATCACAAGAACTTGCAGCCGGTCGTGTATGTCACCGGCGATGTGGGCGGGGCGGAAGAAAGCCCGGTGTATGCGATTCTGAAACTGAATACGAAGATCGAAAAGCTGGGGATGGAAATTCTGACGACGCACCAGCCGTTCACGACCGAGAGGCCGATCATGAAGTGGGATGGCGAATGGCACATCACGTTTGAGGTGTTTCGCGACATGGGTGCGGCCTTTGGCGTGGTGCTGATTTTGATCTACGTGCTGGTGGTGGGCTGGTTCAGGTCGTTCAAGACACCATTCATCATCATGGCGGCCATTCCCTTCTCGCTCGTCGGCATCTTGCCGGCCCACTGGGCAATGGGCGCATTCTTCACGGCCACCTCGATGATCGGTTTCATCGCCGGCGCCGGTATCGTGGTGCGCAACTCCATCATCCTGGTGGACTTCATTGAATTGCGCGTGAGTGAAGGGGTGCCGCTGGCCGAGGCGGTCATTGATGCCGGCGCGGTGCGGTTCCGCCCGATGATGCTGACCGCGGCGGCGGTCGTGGTCGGCGCGAGCGTTATTTTGTTCGACCCAATTTTCCAGGGCCTAGCCATCGCGCTGATGGCCGGCGAGATTGCCTCGCTGTTTCTCTCCCGGATGGCCGTCCCGGTCATCTACTATCTCGCCCAGCGCCGCGCCACCGGCGTCCAATAGTTTTCCGGCCACCGGCCAGAAACTTTTTGAAATTTGTTATTGCTAATGTCTAGCATTTTGATAGGAATATATTGTCTACTTAATAAGTAGGCATTTAACCTATCAACGCGGAGCAACCAAGATGAAACGACGGAGCATTCGAGTGGCAGCAGGGATCGCGTTACTCGGCGCGGTCAGCGCGGGCGGGGCCGTCTTCGCCCAAGAGAAGAGCATCGAACAGCGGTTGGAGGAGTTGGACCAAGAGGTCCGAATCCTGAAACGCCAGCAAGCGCTGGATAAAGAATCCGCCGCCAAACCCAAACCGCCGGTCTTGCAGGCCGATGACAAGGGTTTCGGTTTCAAGTCGGCAGACGGCAACTTCCAATTGAAACTGCGCGGTTACCTGCAAGCCGACACCGCGTGGTTCCTCGATGATGAAGCGCAGAACGGCACCGACACCTTCCAGATCACTCGGGCGCGACCGATCATTGATGGGACGCTCTTCCAAAACTTCGACTTCCGCATCATGCCCGACTTTGGGCGTGGGGCGACCACGCTCTTTGATGCATACGTCGAATGGAAATACTGGCCTTGGCTACAGCCACGCATCGGTAAGTTCAAGCCGCCGGTCGGTTTGGAACGCCTGCAATCGGCCACTGCCAACGCGTTTATCACCCGGGCCTTCCCCACCAGTTTGGTGCCGACGCGTGACTTGGGCTTGCAACTCGGCGGCGTGATTGCCGATGGAGTTGTGCAATATCAAGTTGGGGTATTTAACGGGACGTTGGATGGCGGCAACGGCGATAACGACAATAACGATGGGAAGGATTACGAAGGCCGGATTTTCGTTGAGCCTTTCAAGAAAACGGACATCGGGCCGTTGCAAGGCCTTGGCTTGGGTATAGCCGGCACTGTCGGCGATTCGGGTGGGACGCCTTCTAGTCCAAACCTTCCGACTTTCCGCACTCCCGGTCAGAACGTGTTCATCCGCTATCTCTCAGGTACACCGGCGACCGTGACCAATACAGCCTTCGCCAACGGCCAACACACGCGGATCGCGCCGCAAGGCTATTACTATTGGGGACCGTTTGGGTTGATGGGCGAATATGTCCTCTCGGATCAGGAAGTGGAACGGCGTCCGGCTGGCATAAAGACTCAGGATCATATCCGCAATACCGCTTGGCAGGTGACAGCTTCCTTCGTCCTTACCGGTGAGAATGCCACCTTTCGCGGTGTGACCCCTCAGAAGCCGTTCGATCTCAAAACCGGTGGTTGGGGTGCCGTTGAACTTGTGGCGCGCTATAGCAACCTCCGCGTTGATCCAGACGCGTTCCCGACTTATGCCAATCCGACCACCGCCGCACAGGAAGCCCGCGATTGGGGCGTTGGTGTGAACTGGTATCTCAACAAAGCCGTCAAACTGGCCGTCAACTACAATCAAACCAACTTCGATGGCGGCGCGGCCGGTGGCGGCGATCGCGAGGCCGAACACGCAATCCTGACCCGCGTCCAACTCAGTTACTAACGACAGGAGACCCCCACCATGGAAAAGAGCTTGTTATTGTCTACCGGTTCGCTAGGTTATCGGCGATATGCGAGTTTCGAAGCGTGGCGAGTATGCACTCCGGTCGTTGATCAACCTCGGCATTGCCCAAGAATTGGGCCGACCGTTGGTGTCGATCAGCGAACTGGCGGAAAAGGAAAACATCCCGATCAAGTTTCTGGAGGCAATTCTTCTCGACTTGAACAAGGCCGGCTACCTCGGCAGCAAACGCGGCAAAGGGGGGGGCGTGTTCCTCAAGAAACCAATGAACAAGATCAAGATCGGCGACGTGGTGCGGTTGATCGACGGGCCGCTGGCACCAATCTCGTGCGCGAGCGTGACAGCCTACGCGCCGTGTTCATGCCCGGACGAAGCCCATTGCGGGCTGCGGTTGTTGATGGTGGATGTGCGGAACGCGATTGCCGGCATTCTCGACAAATACACGCTGGCCGATATCGTCGAAGTCACACTCCGCAAGCTGCGCCGCGACAAAGCACCGTTGCCGTTTCTGGAGGCCAAATCATGAAGTTAATGTCAGCTGCGTTGCTATTGCTGGCCGGCGTGTCGGTACAGGCGGAGCAGAAGGTTATCCGGGTCGGGCATTTTCCGAACATCACGCACGCTCAAGGCGTCATCGCCCACGGCTTGTCGCGCGCTGGCAAGGGGTGGTTCGAGGAACGACTCGGGCCGGATGTGAAGATTGAGTGGTTCGTTTACAACGCCGGCCCGACCGCGATGGAGGCGATCTTCGCCCGATCACTGGACATCACCTACGTCGGCCCGAACCCGGCCATCAATGCGCACCTGAAATCGCGCGGCGCAGAAATCCGCATCGTAGCCGGCGCGTGCAGCGGCGGCGCGGCTTTGGTGGTGCAATCAGATGGACGAATCAAAACGGACCGGGATTTTCGGGACAAGAAAGTTGCCACCCCCCAGCTCGGCAACACCCAGGATGTCGCCGCGCGGGCGTGGCTGCAATCAAAAGGTTTGAAAGTCACCATGACCGGCGGCGATGCGTTGGTGATTCCGACATCTAACCCCGATCAGCTCGCTCTCTTTCAAAAGGGCGACTTGGACGCTGTTTGGACGGTCGAACCCTGGGTCAGTCGGTTGGAATTGGAGGCCAAAGGCAAACTTTACCTCGATGAAAAGGAGTTGTGGCCAGTCGGTCAGTATGTCACGACCCATCTAGTCAGCAGTGTGAAGTTCCTCAAGGACCAGCCGGCCTTGCTCAAGAAATGGATCGCGGCTCACGTCGAGTTAACCCAATGGATCAACACCAATCCCACGGAAGCGAAAACGATTTTCAATGAGGAGATGAAAGCGTTGACCACCCGCGCCTTACCGGCGGTGACGTTGGACCGCGCCTGGCCCCGACTCGCGTTGACGTATGATCCCGTGCGCGCCTCGTTGCTCAAGTCCGCCGCGGATGCGCATCGCATCGGGTTCATCAAAACTAAGCCGGATCTGTCGCAGATCTACGACTTGAAACTCTTGAACGAAGTCCTGCGCGAGCGGCAGTTACCGGAAGTGAAATGATGGCGGTTACCGAAGAGCTGCAAAATGTCCCACCGGAAAAACTGGTGGTGGCCGGCGTGTCGAAATGGTTTCGCACCAGCCGCGCCGACGTGCACGCCCTCGATAACGTCTCGCTCAACGTCCGCGAAGGCGAGTTCGTCTGCCTCGTCGGCCCGAGCGGCTGCGGCAAGTCCACCCTGCTCAACATCATTGCCGGCCTCGAGCAACCCGACGCCGGCCAGATTCTCGCGGACGGCCAGCCCGTCACCGGCCCCGGCCGGGAGCGGATGATGATGTTTCAGGAATCCGCCTTGTTCCCATGGCTGGACGTGTTGGACAATCTTCTGTTCGGCCTCAAGCTCAAACCCAATCTGAAGCGCCACGAACGCCGCGAAGTCGCGCAGTTTTACCTCAAACTGGTCGGGTTGGAAAAATTCATGCATGCCAACATCCATGAACTCTCCGGGGGCATGAAACAGCGCGTTGCGCTCGCGCGCTGCCTGGCGCCCAACCCGCGGATGCTCTTGATGGACGAGCCGTTTGCCGCGCTCGACGCGTTGACGCGTGAGCAACTCTACGGCGACATCCAACGCATCTGGGAGAAACGCAAAAAGACCATCGTGTTTGTGACCCACAACGTCCGCGAAGCGGCGTGTCTGGGCGACCGGGTCGTATTGTTCTCGCCGCATCCGGGCCGCGTCCAGGAAGAATTCACCATCGGCCTGCCGCGGCCCCGCGACATCAACAGTGTCGAACTGGCGAAGTACTCCACCGAAATCACGCGCGCCCTGAAACGCCATCTCAAACCGGAAGCGGCGGAGGTGGCCGAATGAAGCGCTGGCTGTGGGCGGGCTTGTTTTTTCTCGTTTTGGCCGGCATCTGGGAATGGCTGGTGCGCCGCGAAATCTGGTCGCCGGTGCTCATCCCCTCCCCGCTCGACGTGGCCCGGTATCTGGTGGAATCCATCCGCGACAAATCACTCTTGCAGGCTGGGTACATCACGATGAAACGACTGTTGCTGGGGTACATCGTCGGCTTGGTACTCGGTCTGCCGTTGGGCTTGCTCAACGCCCGGTTCAAACTTTTGGAAGATACCGTGGGCATCGTCGCGCTCGGACTGCAAACCCTGCCGAGTGTTTGCTGGGCCCCGCTGGCACTGCTGTGGTTTGGGCAGACTGAGACTGCGATGTTCTTCATCGTCATCATGGGTTCGCTCTGGTCCATCGTCATCGCCACGGATACCGGCGTGCGCAATGTGCCGCCGATCTACGCGCGCGCGGCCCGCACGATGGGTTCACGCGGATTGCACACCTGGCTCAAAGTCATCCTGCCGGCCTCGCTGCCGTTCATCGTTTCCGGCATGAAACAAGGCTGGGCGTTTGCCTGGCGGTCATTGATGGCGGCGGAAATTTACGTGACGATCCTGACCGGCTTCGGCCTCGGCCACCTGCTCCACTATGGCCGGGAACTGCACGCGATGGACGCGGTGATCGCCATCATGCTCGTCATCATCGTCATCGGGTTGCTCGCGGACAAGATTCTGTTCTCACCGTGGGAAAAGTTTCTCCACCGGCGCTGGGGCACCGCGCGCAACTAACCAACCGACGCTTTGACAAATCGTTCCAGCCGGTCCAGCGCCGCGCCGGTATCAATCAACTCTGCCGCCCGCTGCCAGCCTTGCTCGAAATTATCCGCCACGTCACCCACCACCAGTGCCGCGGCGGCATTCAGCAAAACAATGTCACGCTTCGGGCCACGGTCTTGACCGGCCAAGACAGCGCGCACGATGCCGGCATTGGTGGCCGGATCGTCGCCGGCCAGTTCCGCCAGTTTGACCGGCATTCCGCGCCAGAGCGTGGACTGCACCCGGTAATCGCGCTCGGTGAATTCGATCTGCCCGTTCCACAATTCGGCGCAGGTGTTGACTCCCATCGTGGAAAACTCGTCAAGGCCATCGCCATGAACCACCATGGCGTGTTTCAACCCAAGTAACCGGAGTACTTCGGCAAATTGGGGGACGAGTTTCTTATCAAAGACGCCGATGAGTTGGTGAGTCGGCTGGGCCGGGTTGACGAGCGGACCGAGGACGTTGAAAATCGTGCGTTGTTTTTGCTCCGCGAGTCGTTTCCGCACCGGTGCGATGACTTTGAAGGCCGGGTGATACAACGGCGCGAAAAAAAAGGTAATGCCGACTTCGGTCAGACACCGGCGCGCGACTTCGACCGGCATGTCAATCTTCGCGCCAAGCCCCGCCAACACATCGGCGCTGCCGCATTTGCTGGTGATGGCGCGGTTGCCGTGTTTGGCCACCGGGATCCCGGCGGCCGCGGCCACGAACATTGTGCAGGACGAAATGTTGAACGTATGCGCCATGTCGGCCCCGGTCCCGACGATGTCGAGGCACTGACCGGCGGGGAGGCCGGGGTCGACGGCGCGGGTGCGGAGGGCGGTGGCGAAGCCGGCAATCTCAGCGGCCGTTTCGCCTTTTCGTGCCAAGGCGGTCAAAAAATCGGCCTTGGCGATATCGGCCAGGCCGGGATCAACCAAGGCGGAGACAGCGGCCATAATCTCAGGGGCCGAAAGTTCGCAACCTTCCTGCAACCGTGTTGTTAAATCTGGCAGTGCGCTCATGCGTGTAAATTCCTACCACAAATCCCAAATTAGCGTTAGAATATCCGCGCCATGAATGCCTCCCGAATCATTGCGATCTTGTTGGCGATCGGCTGCGTCGGCCTCGGCGCGGCGACCTTGAATCTGGTGCAACAAAACCGCGAACTAAATTCCCAATTGGCGAACGTTGACGCCGCCCGCCTCGCGTCCCCAACCGGCGAATGGGTGTCTGAGCGCCAGGGCGGCCTCCGGCAAGCCCTGGAAGCCGAACTCGCTGCCAATGCCGAACTCCGGCAGGAGTTGGCGCGGTTGAAGGGCGAGCCGGTGCCGGATCGGGTTGCCCCACCACCGGGCTCCGTTGAAGCTCCCAATGCGCGTGCGAATCGCGGCGGCGGCGCGGAAGGTTGGCTGGAACGCGTCCGGCAACAAGACCCGGAACGTTACAAACAAATCATTGCCGAACGTGACCAACGGCGCCGGGACGCCCAAGATTGGTACGAAAACACCCTCGACCAGCTCCATGCGCGCGCCCAAGCACCCGTCACACCGGATGAAGCGAACCTCGTGAATCAGATTTCCGACACTTTGGCCAAACTCAACGATCTGCGCTCGCAAATGTCCGCCGCCCGGCAACTCCCCGAGGATGAACGCCAGGCCCAGATGGCGCAATTGATTCCCGAGATGCAAGCCACTTGGCAACAACTCACCGCCCTGCGTGAGCAGGACCGGCAATTCCAATACATCCAACTCGGTAAACAACTCGGCCTGACGGATGACAAAGCCCAAGCCCTCGCGACTTCCATCCCAACGATTAACCAAAACACCCAATACACGCCGCGCGGTGGTGGCGGCTCCGGCAGTGGTGGATTTGGTGGCGGCCAAGCCAATTCCGGTACCGCCGGCCGGTAAGCCAGCGCGCGAAAAAGCAAAAGGGCGACCGGTGGTCGCCCTTTTGTTTTGAATTGTTGGTGAGACTACGAAGTGCTCGCCACTGGGTCAACATTCACGCGGCGGCCTTGCCGGTCGAAGCGCACCTTGCCGGTGGTCAGGGCGAACAAGCTCCAGTCGCGCCCGGTGCCGACATTGTTGCCGGCCACGAACTGTGAGCCGCGCTGCCGGACGATGATGCTGCCGGCGCTGATGAGTTCGCCGCCATACGCTTTCACGCCCAACCGCTTGCTGACGCTGTCGCGACCGTTGCGTGAACTGCCTTGTCCCTTTTTATGTGCCATGGTCGAAGCTCCTGAATTACTTGGCGATGATTTCTTTGATCTTCAACACCGTGTGGTGCGGACGAATGCCGCGCTTGCGGTGGTAGCCTTCGCGGCGCCGGAACTTGAAGGCGATGACTTTCTTGCCTTTCTTGTCGGGGTCAACCACTTCGGCGGTGACTTTCGCGCCTTGGACGGTCGGTTTCCCGACGGTGATGTTATCCCCGTCGGCGACCAGCAAGACGTCGTCGAGTGAAATTTCCGCGCCTTTTTGGCCGGCGAGCAGCTCGACTTCGAGCACGTCGCCAGCTTGAACGCGATATTGTTTAGCTCCGGTGCGAATGACTGCGTACATGATGAAATTTATCCTTTTTCTGCCGCAAGGGACGCGCAAATTAGCGGATGCCCTGCGTGGCGTCAACGTCTATTTTGGTGGTGTGGCTATGGTTTTTGCAGGGCCTGCTCGGCTTGCAACAGCTCGATTTGGTCCTTGGCTTGATCGCGAATCTCTTCGTCAGGATCGCTGAGCAAGGATTGCAGGATCGGCAGCGCAAACTTCGGCTCCAAATCACCCAAGGCGTCAATGGCCGATTCACGCACTTCTTTTGGCTGATCCGCCCCTGCCGCCGCTGTCAGAATCGCCACCTTACGGTCATCCAATTCGTCAAAATCAAACAGTGAATCAACGACTTCGATGCGTAGATCGGGATCTTTTTCCGTGTGAAAAATCCGCCCGAGCGACGTGAGCGCTGCCGCCGTGCCCAAGTCGCTGATCTTGTAGATGGTTTCAACGCGCTTCGTGAAATCAGGGTTGGCCATGTATGCCGCCTCCAACTGCGTCGCCTGCTGAACCTCGTCGCCGGTCGGCACCGGAGCCGGGATCGCGGTGAAACCGCCAGATTTCGGCAGGTTGGGAGTCGGGACGGCCGGTTTCGCTGGCGGCGGACTGGCCGGTTTGGATTGCGCGGGCGGCTGAACTGACGGCGCCACCGGGGCCACCGGCTCTTCTTCCTTTTTCCCACAGCCAACCAGGACCGCGGCCGCCACTGCGACGCACAAGGTCATTTTCCACTTCATGCCAATGTTATCCATATGTTCTCCAATGAGAGTTGCCGGGCGACAGACTAGCGCGCCGTGGCAGATTCGTCCAGTCCGATACCGGCTCTCAGAAATGACGCCGGTACTTCCGGTAGTCTTTCTCGAAATCTGCCCAATCTTGATAACCGTACAACCGCATCCCTTCGACCACATCGCGTCCATCCATCACCCGTTCGACAAACTTCGGCAGCAACTGCCGGCGCTCACTGGTGCGGGTCAAGAAATCGACAATGATTGCCGCCTCTGCATAAAACGCCTGAATTTCTTCCGGGCGCTCGGGGTATTTTTCGGCGGCCAGCAACTTACCCAGATGGTACGGCTCCGTCTGCCCCATTCGTTGGCGGAATTGGGAAATGGTGCTGGTTTTCCGCTGCCCAAAATATTCGGCGATCCCCTCGTTCAACCACAGCGGCAACCGGCCGCGATAAAACCGGTTAAACACCAAGTGCGTCATCTCGTGCGCCAACGTCCGATCCTTCGCTTCCGAGCGTTTGGTTTCCGTCACCGCCAGATAAAAAAACTCATCTCCCCGCGTAATTCCCGCCGCCCACGGCACTTGAACCCGCGCCGCGAATTTTCGCCAATCCTCCGGCTCAAAAAACGCAAACACCTGCGACTTCCGGCCCTTCAACAAATCCGGCCGGTCGCCCAAAAACTCCCGCACCTCCCGGTATTGTTCCTCCGCAAATCGCCCGACTTTCTCCCCATTCCGCACAAAATGCACAATGAAATGCTCCGTCTCGGCGTGTTTCCACTTCTCCGGCGACAATCCCAGCGCCACCGTCCCCCACTCCGACATCTCTTGCGACGACAATTTTGCCAAGGGTTTCTCTTGAAACGTCTGTTGCGCCTCGACTCCTCCCACACAAACGAGCCACACCGGCCACACCATACTCACCAAGTTGACAATTCTCTGTCGCATCGCGAGAGTTCTACCACGCGAGTAACCTCATGCCAACACTTGAACAAACCGTCCACGACTTCGTCCGCCGCAACTTCGACCACACTTTCGGCCAGCCCGCCGTTGCTGCCCAACCGGACGCCGAATGGGTGAAACTCCGCGCCACCGGCTCCCGCCTCTGGCTCGACACCGGCGACCTCGACGAAGCCGGCAAACTCTGGAACACCTCTTTCGACGCGTTGACGACCAACAACACGCTCCTCAACAAAGAAATCCAAAAAGGCATCTACGACCAACTCATGGCCGAAGCCGCCGGCATCCTGGGCAACCTCGACCCGCAAACCAAAGTCCTCGAAATCGCCTTCATCCTCAACGCCTCCCACGCCCTCCGCCTCGTTCATCGTTTCGACGCCAATGTCAGCGTCGAACTCCACACCGATCTCGCCCACGACATCGCCCGGACCGTCACCTACGGCAAACGCTACTTAGCCATCTGCCCCGAGCGCTTCATCGTCAAAGTCCCCCTCACCCCCGCCGGCTACCTCGGGGCCCGGCAGTTAGTCCAAGCTGGCATCCCCATCAACTTCACCCTCGGCTTCTCCGCCCGGCAAAACTATCTCGCCGCCCTGCTCACCAATCCGAAATACTGCAACGTCTTCATGGGCCGGTTGAACTCCTACGTCGCCGACAACAAACTCGGCACCGGTGAAAACGTTGGCGAAAAAGCCACCCTCGCCACCCAACGCGAACTCTTACAATTACGCAAAGCCGGTAAGAGCCAAACCAACCTTATCGGTGCCAGTGTTCGTACCGGCACCCAGGTCGGCGCGCTGGCCGGCATCGACGTCTTCACGATTCCGACCAAGGCCGCCGCGGAATACCGGGCCAAGCCCCTCGCCGCGCCGACGTCCCGGGTCAACGACGACCCCGGTATCCCGCTCAATGCCGGTATCACTCTGAAGCAATTCGCCGGTGACACGTTGTGGGACGTACCGGCGAAATTCAAAGACGCTGCTGCGGCCATCGTAGAACAGGCGTCTCGCCCGTTCGATTCAGTTTCCATAAACGGGCGGGACGCCCGTTCCAATAGCGACCAACTCACCCCGGTAGCGCTTCAAGATCATTTTACCCACGCCGGCTTTCCGGGTTTCCTCCCGAAATGGAACAAAGCTGACATCGACACGATCACCAAAGACGGCAAGATCCCGATTCATGCCAAATGGGCTTCGCACTTGGAGTCCGGTGAACTCGGCCTCGACGCCTTAATGAACATCGCCGCCCTCCAATCCTTCGTCACCGACCAAACCGCGCTCGATAACCGGATCCGGTCCGTCCTGAAGCTCTAAGGCAGACGCTTGGCTTGCCGTCTTGTCCGCCGAATGGCGACCGGCGTTTTCAGCGCAGGCGGGAGCGGTTGCCTGACAATGAAATTGCGGCGGGGGAGGACGGTGGGTAGGATGCGCGGCGTGAAACGGTGGTGTCAGTGCGGGCGGTGGATTCGACGCGGCACGGGCGGCGCGGTCGCGCTCGCGGTGGTCCTGCTGCCGGCCACCCTGCGCGCTGAGCCGACGATGAACGTTAACTACAGCGTGCTGATCAATGACTTCAGCCCATCGCATCCCGGCTTGGAGATGCGGATTGATTGTGACGTCCAGAACACTAGCCCGGCCGGCAATGGTTACGACCTAATTCAGTTCACGTTCCCTGCCGGCAGTAACCAAGGGGTGTATCTGGCAACCGTGCCGACCGGTTCTTGGACCTATCAAATCCAGTTGTGTCCGTCAAGTTCAGTAATTGAGTTGGTAGTTCTCCCGTTTGCCCCTCCCCGAGGGGAGGGGCAAATTTTTCGTCGGTCAGGCAGCTAGTGCCATTTGTACCTTTCGTTGTTCGCGTAAC
>JAJVHY010000008.1 GCA_022072455.1 Verrucomicrobiia bacterium
TGTTGGGCAACGCCCAGATCCATCAACTCAACTCCCTGACCGAAACGCTCTCAGTGATCCCCGAACCCAACGTGCTGGTGCTCTGGCTCAGCGGCTTCCTCACCTTCGCCGCCGCCAGACGCCGCGCGCGCCGCAAATAGGTTGCCGCATCCAGTTGCTGCCGGTAGTATCCGCGCTCTATGAAATGGTCCCAAGCGCTGATTCCAACACTCCGGGAAGTTCCGAAAGACGCGGAGATTTCCTCGCACCAACTATTGCTGCGCGCCGGGTTGATCCGGCAACTGGCCGGTGGCGTGTACACATTCTTGCCGCTCGGATTACGCGTGCTGCGCAAGGTGGAGCAGATCGTCCGGGAAGAGATGGACGCGGCAGGGGCGCTGGAGGTGTTGATGCCGGCCATGCATCCGCGCGAAGTTTGGGAACAGACCGGGCGGGCGACATCGCTTAACGACATTCTGTTTAAGTTCAAAGACCGCTCGGACCGGCAATGGCTATTGGGACCGACGCACGAGGAAATTGTGACTTCCCTCGCCGCGGCGGAGATTCGGTCGTACAAACAACTCCCGAAAAACATCTATCAGATTCAGACGAAATTCCGCGACGAGCCGCGCCCGCGCTTTGGGCTGATCCGCGTCAAAGAGTTCATCATGAAGGACGCGTACAGCTTTGACGTGGATCAGGCCGGTCTCGACCGCAGTTACCAGACGATGTACGAGGCTTATAAGCGCATCTTTGCGCGGCTTGGCCTCAAGACGTTGGATGTTGAAGCGCATTCCGGAGCCATGGGCGGGAGTCATTCGTACGAGTTCATGGTGGCTTCACCGGCCGGCGAGGATCGGATTGCGTTATGTCCCAAGTGCAATTATGCGGCCAATTTGGAGAAGGCGACCTCGCGGGTGGCAGTCGGTCTGGCTGGTGCCGCTGGTGTGCTGGAGAAATTTGCCACGCCAGGCGTGCGGACGATTGAGGATTTGACGAAGCCGCCGTACAACTGCGCGGCGCAGAATCAAATCAAGACATTGGTATACATGCTCAACGACAAACTCACGCTAGTGTTGGTGCGGGGGTGCGATTCGTTGAACGAGGCTAAGTTGCCGGCGGTGACGGCGCGACCGGCGCATCCGGAGGAAATCAAAGCGGCGCTTGGGGCTTTGCCGGGGAGTCTCGGCGCTGTCGGCGTAACAAAATTGCCGGTGTTGGCGGATGAGACATTACGGGGGCGGACCGGGATGGTGACCGGCGCGAACGAGGATGATCATCACTTGCGCGGCGTGGACGTCGGACGTGACATCACCGTGGCACAGTGGTTGGACGTACGCACCGTGCAGGATGGTGAGGGGTGTCCAAAATGCGATGGCGCGTTGAAGATTGACTCGGCTATCGAGGTTGGACACGTGTTCAAGCTCGGGACGAAATACAGTACAGCGCTGGGCGCCAACTATCTCGATGAAAAAGGCGAGAGCAAGGTGATGATCATGGGGTGCTACGGCATCGGCGTGTCGCGGTGCGTGGCAGCGATTGTCGAACAATGCCACGACGACAAGGGGATTGTTTGGCCGCGAGGCGTTGCGCCGTTTGAGGTGGCAGTGTTGCCGCTGAATACCGGTCATGCCGAAACCATGAAGGTGGCCGGGGAGATTTACCGTGGCTTACAGGCCAGCGGTATCAGTGTCATTTTGGATGACCGGACGGATCGGCCGGGGGTGAAATTCAATGACGCCGATTTGGTCGGTTTTCCGGTGCGCGTGACGGTGGGCGAGAAGTCGCTGGTAAAAGGTGTGGTGGAGTTGAAGGTCCGCCGTGAGGCCGAACTCCGCACCGTCACACCGGCTGATGCGGTTGGAACGATTCGCGATCTTCTGGCACAACTGTGAGCCGCTGGTCTGCCCATGCGAGGAATCCGGTCGTTCGACCGGGCCAACTGAATCCGCCCTATGATTCCAAACTGGCGGGTGGCGCGTGTGTGATTGCGGTGGGAGACTTGCTCCGGCTGTATTACTGGGGTGGTGGTGCCGATGGCCTCAACTACATTTGCATGGCCGAAGCCGGTGCGGGGAACGATCAGCAATGGCGTGGTTTTGGCGCGGTTCTCAGCCGGCAAGCCGACAACCCGTTCAACAGCACCGGCCCCGCTGCCCCAATGGTCGTACCGGTCACGGACAAACGGTGGCTGATGTACGTCGTGGGGAAAGGCGTCATGCCGCGTCGGGGGTATTTGAATGATGTGATTCTTTGCGCGGAGTCAACTGATGCGGGTTGGACTTGGAACTATTTGGGGCGCGAACCGGTGATTCCGCGCGACCGGCCGTATGATCAGGACGGGACTGCGAGCATGTTTGTCATGTACGAGGCCGGCCGATTCAGAATGTGGTACACCGCGTTTCAATACCGGCCGGCAGCGGAAGCTGCTTGGATGGAGCGCGTCGTTCACGGCCGACCGCCCGGTCGGATCCCGTATCTTGGAATTGCGTATGCAGAGTCAGCGGACGGGCTGACGTGGTCGAAGCCGGTTGCTCAACTCGTGGTGCGTCCGCGCGAAGACCGCGTCAAACCGGTTGAACACTGGGTGGCGAAACCATGGATCGTTCGCCTGGCGGCAGCTGATTACCGGCTGTGGGTTTGTTGTATTGGGACGACGTACCGGATTCATGCGTTGCGGAGCCGGGATGGGGTGGCGTGGAGTTGGGAGCAGCCGGCGGGTGAACCGGATTTGAATGTGGGTGCGCCGGGGGCGTTTGATGATGCAATGGTTGGCTATCCGTGTGTCCTGCGAATTGGCGACGAACTGCATTGCTGGTATACTGGCAACGGTTACGGCGCGGCCGGTATTGGTCATGTGGTGCGGAGCTTATGATGAAGCAGACGATTGAATGGACGTTCGAACCGCGCAACCCGGTCATTCGTCCCCGGCAATTACACGGCGAGTGGGATTTGAACGGGACGGCGGCGGGGCATGTGTTGGATTTGGGTGACTGTTACCGGATGTATTACTGGGGGAGCAGCCGGCAGGGGAACGTGATTTTGATGGCAGAGTCGCCGAAGGACCGTCCGAACGATTGGCGACCACGCGGGGGCGTCCTATTGGGCCGGCAATTGGAAACGGAGCACAATCATCATGGTCCCGGTTTTCCGTTTGTCTTTCCGGTGGCTGGGAATCGCTGGCACATGGTTTACTGCGGCTGGGGGAAACCACGGCCGGATGGCGTGATTCCGAACACGACGAATCTGGCTGTCAGTGATGATGCCGGGTTGACGTGGCGGTATCAACCACCGGTGCCGATGATCCCATTAGACCAGGCGTATGACCAGTTGGTGACTGGCAGCGTGTGGGTGGTGCGCGTCGGAGACGAGTTTCGGATGTATTACACCGCGCTGGGTGAATATATCCACGCGCCGCCGGGGGTGAAAACCGGTCATGGCGAATGGATTCCACGGATCGGCATCGGTTACGCGACCAGCCACGATGGGCTGACGTGGCAGAAGCCGTTCCGGGATCATCTGATCGCGCCCCGCGGGTTTGACGCTGACCCATACGAGTACATCAATTCCAAGCCGTGCGTTATTCGCGAGGAGGACGGTTGGCGGATGTTCATCAGCACGTTTGGGCATGCGTACAGGGTGCGGAGTTTGGTGAGCGCGGACGGATTGCATTGGGAACGGGTGCCGTCGGGGCCGGCCGGTGATCTGGGGGTGGGAGCGCCGGGGGCGTTTGACGATCATCAGCGTTCGTACGCAAGTGTCATCAAGGAGGGTGACCGGTATCATCTCTGGTACACCGGCAACCGGTTCGGCGCAACCGGGATGGGGTATGCGTGCGGGCGGTGTGTCGAAGTGACAGAAAGCTTTTGACCTCGTTCGAGAAAGCTGTATAAGTAGCGGCAGGTCGTTTCCCCACGGCCTGCACCAAGGAGGAAGTAAGATGAACGTAGTGACGGCGACGAGCCTGCTTTGGGCCTTTGAACGGGCCGATTTGCAGGGGAAAGTTATTGTAATTATTTTAGCCATTGGGTCGGCATTGACGTGGACGTTGATGCTCACGAAGTGGCAACAATTCCGGCGGGCCCAACACACAGCCGCCGCGTTTCTCACGCAATTCCGCCGGGAACGCGATCCACTCCAGCTTTTCATCAACAATTACGAGATGTCGGACTGTCCGCTCTACAACATCTACAAGATGGGGGCGGAAGAAGTCTCGTCGCGTTTCGGCGCTGGCGGGACGCCAAAGCCGGTCACTGGCGGCTACAAAACTCTTGGTAACGGACCGCAGTTGCTCGAACTCGATACCGATGTCGCCACAACCGAACGCGGGGTGGTGAATCTCGAAACACTGCGCAATGCGCTGGGGCGCGCGATTGATGCTGAGGTGCTCAAACTCGAAAGTCATGTGAGCTGGCTTTCGACCGCCGTGCAAGGCGGACCCTTTCTCGGTTTGCTCGGGAGCGCGTGGGGCGTGATGAGCGTGTTTGCCTCGATGGGTATTGAGGGCAGTGTCCGGCTCGGGATGGTCGCACCGGGAATTTCGGCGGCCTTGCTGGCGACGGTCGTCGGGTTGCTTGTCGCGGTGCCGGCGTTGTTTGCCTACAACTGGGTGGCGCAGCGCCTCCGGCAACACACGATGGAGATGGAAAATTTCGCCGACGAATTTATTGCCGCCGTCGAGCACAACTACGTGACGAACTAAGCCATGAGTTCCTTCGCTGGACGCAAACGCCGGTATGGTCACCTCCATTCGATGGGGGAGATCAACGTCATGCCCTTGGTTGATTTGCTTCTCCAATTATTCATTGCCGTCATCATCTTCTTCCCGGTTGTGGAATACGGCATGAACATCAACTTGCCGAAAGGCACGACCGACACCATCAAACGTGAGCAAACCCGCACGATCGCGGTGGACAAAGCCGGGCGGATCTTCCTCAATGACGTGCCGAAAGCGCTCCCGCAGTTGAAAGCCGATTTGATGGCGCTGGCCAACCACAATCCGCCGGTGACAGTGCTGGTCAAAGCCGATTCCGCGAACAACTACGGCGTGGTCATGGAAGTCTTGAAACAATTGCACACCGCAAAAATCACGCGCATTGCGTTGATGACCCAGGAGGAGAACGCTCCCAAACTCTCGCGCCGATGAGTGCCTTGGAGAAAAAGTACCGCCGGAATTTTATCGTCGCCATCGTTTTGCATGTCGCGATTGTGGGCGGGCTGGTTTGCTGGGAGGAGTTCGTCCCGGCCGGGCGCGGGCCAGAGGTGATCGCCGTGGAATGGGTGCCGGCGGCGTTGTTGGGCGAAATGCCCGAAGGCAAAGGCACCGGTAAGGGAATGTACAAAGCACCGGAGGCGACTTTTCAAGAACCCGGTTCCGCCCGCCCGAGCAATTCTGCCAGTGATGACCAGCCGGCCCCGACAAAAGTGCCGGGCGATGAGATTGCCATTCCGACCGCGAAAGCCGCGGTAAAGAAGCCAACCACGACTGCGAAGGCGACGTCAGCAGCCACGACAGCGAAAAAAACAACCAAGCCAGCAGTTTCTACGGCAAAAAAGACCGGCACCACATCCGGCAAAGGTTCGAGCGCGGATGATATTAAACGGCGATTCGCCAGTGCGTTGACGAGTTCCGCCAACGGGACCCCGTATGGCGACAACAAGCTGGCCGGGGGCGGCACTGCCAAGGGTGGGCGGATTGGTTCGCCCGATGGTTCGGTTGATGGTGTCCCGGAAGGGATTGGGCAGGGGACGCCGGGGTGGCAATATTACCGGCACATTCACGATGTGCTCTACAATGCGTGGGATCAAGCCGATGGATCGCTGGACCGAAAACTGGTAGCGACCGTCACGTTGCGAATCGCTCGCGATGGCTCGGTGGCCGATGCAGCATTGCGGGTTGGTTCGGGGAATCGAGTCATGGATGAGTCTGTCATGACCGCAGTTCGTAAAGTTCCACGGCTGGACCCGCCGCCGGATATGTTGGTGCGGGGCGCGTACGCCATCATCAACGTCAATTTCTCAGCGGAAGGATAACCAATGATGAAGTGGATCTGTTTTCTGTTGTTGGCCACCAGTGTTTGGGGACAGGTGGATATTCGAAAAAATTTCATCAAGAAATCCATCGCCGTCACCGGTGAGGCGGCGGTAGTTGAAGTCCTCAAAAACGATTTGCGACTTTCCGGCGCGTTCGAAGTAAAATCGGCCGATGAGGCAGAACTTCTCGCGCAGGTGACCGCCGGCAGTTGTCTCGTCATACAGACAGCCACGAAAACCTCGTTGATGTCGAAAGCCTATCAAACCGCCGGCACGCGCGCCCTCGCGCACGCGATGGCGGATGACATTGTGCTGACGGTTACCGGCCAGCGCGGGATTGCACAGACGCGGATCGCCTTCATTTACTCCCGGAAACCGGGCGTCAAGGAGTTGGCGGTCATGGATTATGACGGGCACAACATTCGGGTCGTGACAAGTGACGGGAAAATCAGCGGACATCCGCGTTGGTCACCGGATGGTCAAAAAATTGCCTACACGAGTTACTGGAAATATTATCCGGATGTTCTCGAAGCCAATCTGGAGACGAAGGAACGGCGGGTCTTGGCGAACTTCAAGGGGGTCAATACCGGCGCGGACTACACACCGGACGGCGGAACGTTGGCGTTGACGTTGAGCAAGGACGGCAACCCGGAGTTATACACGGCAAGCGCCAGTGGCGGCCGGTTCCGGCGGCTCACCAATACCGATTCCATTGAATCCTCGCCGGTGTGGTCGCCAGACGGGGAAAGCATCGCGTATGTCAGCAACGCCAGCGGCACCCCGCAAATCTGGCTCATCGGCCGAAACGGCGGCGAACCGCGGCGGCTGACGGTGTCGCCATCGCATAACACAGAGCCGGCTTGGTCGCGGCCGCCAGCAGGCTCGGATATGAAATCGATGATTGCCGTGACCTCCATGGTGGGGGGGCGGTTCCAGATTGGAATTTATGACGGCAACCAGATGGTGACGCCGGTGGTAGCCGACGGCGCGGACAATGCGGATCCGACATGGGCGCCGAATGGCCGGCATTTGGTGTTCGCGAAGACACGGAATTTCCGGTCGCGCCTCTATCTCCTTGACGTGCGGACAAAAGAGCAGCTAGAGTTGCCGGCCATTGAAGGAGATGCCTCAGAACCAGCGTGGGGACCTTGGCGCTGAGGTTGTAACGAAGAACAATTGACGAGGAGGAAATTGGTTATGCGGATTAAACTTTTGGCTCAAACACTCATTCTGACCATTGCGGTCAGCACCTTGACCGGCTGCGCTTGGTGGAATAAGCACATCTTGCGCAAGAAACCGGCGACGGTGACCGGTAGCGGGCCGGGCGGTTTGACCGGGAGCGATGTGACACTGGGTGAACGTCCGTTGTTGACCAGTGACACGGCCGGTCGTGGCGAATACACGCCCATCTTTTTTGATTACGACAGCAGCCGGATCAAGCCCACTGAGTATGGAAAACTTGAAACCGTCGCCAGCGCGCTCAAAGGTAACAGCAAGAAACTTGTTGTTGAAGGCCACACGGATGAACGCGGTACCGCCGAATACAATCGCGCCCTCGGCGAAAAACGCGCCCAGTCTGCCCGGCAATCACTCGTGAGTCTGGGGATTGACGGCTCGCGCATCACGACGATCAGCTTTGGCAAAGATCGACCGTTGGATCCGTCCCACGGTGATACCGCGTGGTCGCGTAATCGCCGCTGTGAGTTTATTGTCGTAAGTCAATAGCCGCATATTGGGCTGCATTGACACCCGCTAGGGCGGGGCGTAGACTGGCTTGCAACAAAGGAAACACGTATGAACCTTGGCTGGCCGGAAATCTTGTTGATTGTCTTTGTGGTCTTGATTCTCTTCGGGGCGAAACGCATCCCGGAGATGATGAAGTCCATGGGACAAGGCGTGAAGGAATTCAAGAAAGCTGCCACCGACCTGACCAACGACAACCCGACTTCGCCGACCGTCGACACCAAGCCCACCGCTTCGACCGAAACGAAGCCCAGCAGCGATAACGGCAAGACTGCCTGACCGGCGGCTGCCATGCCGGACGCGACCGAGCCTGAATTGCTGCCGCCTGCGGACGAAACGCCAGTGGGTGGCGAAACCAAGTCGTTTCTCGACCACCTCGAAGACTTGCGGTGGATGCTCATCAAGATGGCGGCCACCTTGGCCATCGCGATGTTGGGATGCTTCCTATTCGCGCCGGCATTGATGAAGTTCTTTACCCACCCGCTGGCAACTGTTGCCGGCGATGTCACGCCGTTTCTGCGAACGCAGCAGGTTACCGGTGGATTCATGCTGGCGATCAAGTTGGCGTTGTATGCCGGGCTGGTCGTTTCCAGTCCAATCTTGCTCTACTTTCTCACGCAGTTTGTCTTGCCGGCGTTGACGCGGCAGGAAAAACGCATGGTGACGCCGGTATTGCTCGCGGGCGTGGGTTTGTTTTTGTGCGGAATCACATTGTGTTACTTCGGAGTTTTACCGGCCGCGCTGCGGTTTTTTTTGGAGTACAACAAAACCCTCGATATCCGATCAGACTGGTTGATCGAGAATTACATCGGCTTCGTGTCCCAGATGATGTTGGCGTTCGGGATCTGTTTTGAGTTGCCGTTGGTGGTGCTGGCGTTGGCGAAGATCGGGATTGTGACTGCGGAATTCCTCCGGCAGAAGCGGCCCTACGCCATCGTGTTGATCTTCATTGTCGCAGCGGTGATCACCCCGACGCCCGACATGCTGACGCAGTGTTTGCTCGCGATCCCGATGTGCGGACTTTACGAAGCGTGCGTTTGGATCGCGTGGTGGATGGAACGTCGGCGCTAGCTGGCTTGCCGGATAGCGTCGAGTGCCGTGCGATTTTCCAAGGCCGACGTGTCCTTCAGTTCTTCGCCGAGATAAGCGGCACGCACCAAGCGGCGCATGATTTTGGCGTTCCTTGTCTTGGGGATGTCGCGAGTGAACTTCAGGTCTTTTGGCTGGAGCGGCTTGCCGAGGCTGGCCACGAGCAGATTCTTCAATTCGTCGCGGAGCGCCGCACTGGCAGGGTGACCGGGTTTGAGGACACAGAAACAGACGAGAACCTCGCCCTTCAATTCGTCGGGTGCACCAATCGCCGCCGCTTCGCTGACGGCGGGGTGGGCGACCAGGATTGACTCCACTTCGGCGGGCCCGAGGCGTTTTCCGGCAACTTTGATGGTGTCGTCGCTGCGACCAAGGATGTACCATTGCCCGTCGGCATCCACCGCCGCCCAATCGCCGTGAACCCAGACGTCCGGCCAGCGCGACCAGTAGGTGTCGAGGTAGCGTTGCCGGTCGTTCCAGAAACCGCGCGTCATTCCAATCCAGGGTTGTCGGATGACCAACTCGCCGACTTCCCCACGAACAGACTCGCCGCGTTCGTTGACAACATCTGCCGCCATGCCGACGACGGGGCCGGCAAAGGCGCACGGCTTGAGCGGGGAGAGCACGTTGCCCATCACGATGCCGCCGGAAGTTTCGGTGCCGCCGGAGTAGTTGATGATCGGCAACTTGCCGCCGCCGACAACTTGGAACAACCAAAGCCACGGCGCCGGATTCCATGGTTCACCGGTCGAGCCAAACTTTCTCAATGCTGACAAATCATGCTTCCGCACTGGCTCGTCACCAAGCCGGGCCAAGGCGCGAATCAACGTCGGCGAGACGCCGAGTGTGGTGACTTGGTGCCGGTCGCAGAGCGCCCAGAGCCGGTCGTCGTCGAGTGCGCCATCGTATATCATCATCGTGCCGCCGAGGAGCAGGGTGCCGAAGATCAGCCACGGGCCCATCATCCAGCCGATGTCGGTGACCCAGAACAATGTTTCATCCGGATGCAGATCGAGGCCGTGGAGCATGTCTTGGGCGGCTTTGATGGGGAACCCGCAATGGGTGTGGACAGCGCCTTTTGGTTTGCCGGTGGTCCCGGAGGTGTAGATCAACATCATCGGTTCATCCGCGCCGGTGGGTTCGGTGACGGCTTCGGCCGGTTGGTCTTGCCAGTCCGGCAAGATGACGTTGGGCGTTGCTTCCCGGGCGATGGCTTCCATGTTCACGAACTGTCCCCGCCGGTAAGTGCCGGTGACGGTGATGAGCGCTTTTGCGCCAGCATCATGGAGCCGGGAGGCGATGGCTTGCGCGCCGAAGCCGGAGAACAAGGGGAGGAAGATGCCGCCGATTTTGATGATGGCGAGCATGGCGACAACGCAGTCGGCCGTCAGCGGCATGAAGACGCCGACGACATCACCGCGGCCAAGGCCGCGCAGGCGGAGGAAGGTGGCGGCGCGATTTACTTCGGCGCGTAATTCGTCATAGGTGAGTGTGCCGGATTGGCCGTTTTCGCGTTCCCAGCGCACGGCGACCTTCGGACCGCTGCGTTTATCGAGGAGATTGTGGACGATGTTCATCTCGCCATCCACACACCACGCTGGCAGGGCGATGCTGTTGGCGAGATCAACGACTTTCGAGTAGGGCCGGGAGAACTGAACGTCGAGTTCTTTGAGGACGGCATCCCAAAACCACGCCACGTCGGTGCTGGCGCGGTGGAGAAGTTCGTCGTAGGAGGCGAGCCCGTGCCGGGTAATAAAGTGCTGGAGATTGCTCTGGGCGATCAACTCGGGCGTGGGACGCCAGACGATGTCGCCGCCGTAGTCGAATGTGCCGGGCGCGCTCAGGCTTCGCCGTAGCTTTTGTGGAACTTCACCTTTGAGTCGTCCGCCTTCGCTGCTGCTTCGGCGGACACGTCGGGTTTCGGTTCTTCGACTTTTGCCGGCGCGGCGGGTGATTTCGATTCTTCGACGAACATGAGTCGGAGGTCAGCCAGCGAGGATTGCAGGACTTTGGCTTCGTCAGCGGTCAAGTTGCCGCGGGTCTTCTTTTCGATCATCTCGAGCATGTCGATGAACAGCCGGGCGGCATCGAGGTTTTTCTCGGCTTTACCGGTCATCGGGTTGGCGAGTTTGCCGAGAGCCATCATCGCCTGACTGCCGAAGAGGCTGACCATGTCGAGGAACCGGAGTGTGTCTTCGCGTGAACCAATTTGGTCTTTTTGGATTTCTGCCATGTTAGTTTCCCTTCGTGGCCGGTCGCACCACTGCTACGCCGCTGGGCTTGCCGGCGAAATAGGCGTTGGCGATCCGTTTAATTTCGTCGAGTGTCACGGCGCGGTATTTCGCTTCAACCGTCCGAAAGTTTTCATAGCCGAGTCCGTACAATTCGTCCAGTCCGACGGTCATCGCGAGTTGGCCGTTGTCCTGCATCTGGACTTTGCGCTGGCCGATGAGGCTGGCTTTGGCGCGGTCGAGTTCTTCGTCGGTGAGGCCGGTGGTTTTGAGTTTTTCGACTTCGGCGAAAATTTCCTTTTCGCACAACTCCACTTTGTCGGGGGTGGTGCCGACATAGAAGGCGAAGAAGCCGGGTTCGAGACCGAGCAGTTGAAATGCGCCGGTGTAGTAACAGAGGCTCAGTTCATCCCGCAACCGGATGAAGAGGCGGGAGCCGAGGCCGGAGTAGACTTCGTTCAACAGATCGAGCGCGTAGCGGTCCGGGCTGAAGATGTCGGCGCTGCTATAGCCAATGAGGAGGACGGCTTGCTCCTTATTTTTCTCCGCTACTTTTCGGGCAGCGGCGGTGAGGCGTTCGGCGCCGCCGGTATTGAATTCAGGCTGGCCGGGTTTGAGGGCGCCGAATTTGGATTCGAGTTTCTTGCGGATGTCGGCAGCTTTCACGTTGCCGAATACAGCGATGACAATGTTGTTGGGGACGGCGTACCGGCGGTGGAAGTCAGCGAGGTCGGTGCGGGTGAGTTTCGCCAAGGTTGCCGGTGTGCCGAGGGCGTTGAATCGGTAAGGATGTTTCGTGTACATCGTCTCGCGGAGGAGTTGTTGGCAGGAGCGGAGGACCTGGTCTTGCTCGGCTTTCAACTCGGAGAGTTGCACGGATCGTTCGCGGGTGAGTTTGTCGTCCGGGAAAATCGGATTGATCAAGACGTCGGCGAAGAGATCGAGAATCTGGTCGAGGTCTTCGGTCATCGCCCGGGCGGAGACGCCGAAGCTGTTGTTGCCGGCGAAGCCGTTGAGATCGGCGCCGAGGGATTCGACGGTTTCGGCAATTTGGTCGGCGGTGCGGGTTTTGGTGCCCTTGACGAGTATCCGGGCAGTCAGTTTGGTGACGCCATTGTTGGCCGGGGTTTCGGCGATGACGCCGCCTTTGCAGAGTGCCTGAATGTCAACGAGCGGCAGTTTGGGGTCTTCGCGGACAAGGATGCGCAGGCCGTTGGGGAGGTCGAACTTTTGGATGGTGAGCTCGGATTTGCCGGCAGTGGCTGAGTCCTTTTTCGGGTTGGTGCCGGTCGGGCTGAGGGCGGTGATGGTGAGGTTGTCGTCGGTCAGGTATTTTCGGGCAATGGTGAGGACATCGGCCGGGGTGACTTTGCGGACGGCGGCAAGGTAGGTTTCAGAGAAGTTCGGGTCGCCAACGAGGAATTCATTGTGACCGATGTCAGCCGCTTGGCCTTCGACGGTTTTGAGTTTTTCGTAATGGTCGCTAACGAAGTTCTTGATGGCCTTGGCGCATTCAGCGGGTGTGATCGGTTCAGCGAGGAGTTTTTTCACTTCTTGCCGGATGGCGGTAATGGCGTCGTCGCGTTTGTCGGCGTCAGCTTTGGCGGAGACGACGAAGAGGCCGGGGTGACCGGGCGTATAGGCGCCGGAACTAATGGAATGGACGAGGCCGAGTTTTTGTTGAACTTCCCGGTAGAGGCGGGAGCTGCGGCCTTGGCCGGCGACAAGGCCGAGAACGTCGAGCGCCGGTACGTCGGCGTGCGTGACGGCCGGGATGTGCCAGGCGAGGTTGATGTTGCTGAGTTGGACGGGGGCTTCCTCGTAGCGCTCCCGGAGGGAAACTTGGGGCGGTTCGACCGGAATGGTGGCCGGTTCGACGGTGTTCATCTTGAAATCTTTGGTGAGCTCTTTGAGGCGCGCGACCACGGCGTCGTTTTGCACGGCGCCGACGATGATGAAGATGAGGTTGTTGGGGACGTACATCTTTTTGTAGTACGCCACCACGTCGTCGCGGGTGATGCGATTGTAGATGTCAGGGTAGCCGATGACGGGGAACCGGTAGGGGTGGGTGAGGTAGGCGGCGTTCCACATGAGTTTGTTGGATCGCCGGCCGGGGTCGTCCACGCCCATCGCCATTTCGCGGAGGATGACTTCTTTTTCCTTGAGCAATTCCTCGTCGGGAATGGTCGCGTTCATCATGCAGTCGGCGAGGATGTCGGTGGCGGTCTGCCAGTTTTCGGAGGGCAGACTGATATAGTAAACGGTTTGCTCGAAGGAAGTGTAGGCGTTCATGTAGCCGCCCTTGCGCTGAATCTCTTGCGGGATTTCGGCAACGCCGCGGGTGGTCGTGCCTTTGAAGAGCATGTGTTCGAGGACGTGGGAGATGCCGGCGCCGAGGTATTTGCCTTCAGTGATGCTGCCGGCGCGACACCAGGCTTGGGCGGTGACGACCGGGGCGCTGTGGTCTTCGCGGACGAGAATGGTCAAGCCGTTGTCGAGAACGGTTTTGTGAACGGGTAATTGAGCGTTGGTCATGGAAACGATTCCTAACAAAGCAACGGCGACGACCCAGCCGCGCCCGGCAGTGATGGTACGCATGGGAAATCTGACAGCTAGTTTGAGCCGCTGCTCAATTTCTTTGAGTCAGTGGCGCGGGAGTTGTCGCGGGTGGGTTCGGCCGGGGTCACGCGCCGGGCGTGCGACTCGCTGCGACGCGGTTGGCGCGTCGGTTGGAAGGGCCGGACGAAGGCTTCGTTGAAATCGAACCCACCACGGAAATCTTCCCGACTGTCCTGTTCGGTTTTGCCGAGAATGCCTTTCTCGACCATGTTGAAGACCAGTTCGCCGAAATCTTCGCATTTGCGAATACCCCAGTAGTCGAGAACGGTCTTGGCCATCGGGCCAAATTGGTCAAGGGCGAACTGGCGGATTCCATCGAGCAATTCCTGACCACTGACGTGACGTTGGACGGGGTTGGTGTGGGTGTTTTTCTTGAGCAACTTCAGGGTGAAATCGAGACCCTCGCGGACGAAGAGGTAGGCGTCACGGTCGTAGCGGTTGTCCTGTTTGATGATTTCGTCAACGGCCTCGGCGAAGTTTTGTTTGTGCATATTAGTTTCGCGGTCCCCGCGTCTCCACGCGCTCGGCTGAATTCGGCTGGTGGGTCGCGCGCCAGTATTTGACCGCCGTTCCGAGCAGCAGGATGCTGACTAGGAAGGCCACGACTTTTTGTTCCTCAATGGTCAACTTGAACATCGCGTTTCCCGATTCACGACGCGCGAATATGTACCAAGATACCGGACACGACAACCACTTTTTCAGCCGGCCGCAATATTCACCAGCTTGCCGGGGACGATGATGACTTTTTTGATCTGCTTGCCGGCGACGGACTCTTTTACCTTCTCGTTCGTGAGCGCGAGCTTCTCCAGGTCTTCCTTCGGGATGTCCACCGGGACGTCGAGCCGGTCGCGGACTTTTCCGTTGACCTGCACGACGATTTGCACGGTGCTCTCTTTGAGTAATGCTTCGAGGTACTGCGGCCACGGCATGTAGGCCAACGACGGCTTGTGGCCGAGGCGTTCCCAAAGTTCTTCGGCCAAATGCGGCGCATAGGGGGCCAGCAGCAAGACGAACGGTTCGAGTAACGCCCGCGATCGGGTTTCTTGTCCGGTTACCTCGTTGACGAAAATCATCATCTGCGCGATGGCGGTGTTGAACGCGAGCACTTCGGTGTCGTCGGTGACTTTCTTGATTGTTTGGTGCAAGACTTTCATCAGCGCTGCCGTCGGCGTGGAATCATCCACGAGTAACTTGCCGTCTTCATCGCAGAACAACCGCCAGACGCGTCCCAGAAACCGGTAGAGTCCTTCCAACCCCTGGGTGTTCCACGGCTTGGTCGCTTCCAGCGGACCCATGAACATCTCATACATGCGGAACGCATCCGCGCCGAACTCGCGCACCACGTCGTCGGGGTTGATCACGTTGCCCCACGACTTGCTCATCTTCCGGCTATCCTCGCCGAGAATCATGCCTTGGTTGATGAGCCGCATGAACGGCTCCGGTGTCGAGACGTGACCGAGGTCAAACAACACCTTGTGCCAGAATCGCGAGTAGAGCAGGTGCAACACCGCGTGTTCTGCACCGCCGACATAGAGGTCAACGGACATCCAATATTTTTCTTTGGCCTTCGCGACAAACGCGCCGGCATTCTGCGGATCAATGTAGCGGAGGTAGTACCAACAACTCCCGGCCCACTGCGGCATCGTGTTTGTCTCACGCTTGCCGGGGCCGCCGCACTGCGGACATTTACAGTTCACCCAGTCGGTTGCTTTCGCTAACGGCGGCTCGGCGTTGCCGGAGGGCGAGTAATCTTTCATCTCCGGCAGGCACAGCGGCAATTCGTTCTCGGGGACTGGTACCGTGCCGCACTTGGCGCAGTGCACAATCGGAATAGGCTCGCCCCAGTAGCGTTGCCGGGAGAAGAGCCAATCGCGCAATTTGTAGTTCACGGTCGCCTTGCCGAGTTTTTGCGCTTCGAGCCACGCGGTAATCTTCTTTTTCGCCTCCGGCGTCGGCAGTCCGGTGATCAGCCCGGAGTTGATGGCGGTACCTTCGCCAATGAACGGCAAATCGCCACCCTCGACAACCGGCCGGATCTCCAAACCAAACTTTGTCGCAAACTCGAAGTCACGCGTGTCATGTGCCGGGACGGCCATGATCGCGCCGGTGCCGTAGCCCATCATCACGTAATCGGCGACCCAGATCGGAATTTTCTCGTTGTTGACCGGGTTGATGGCGTACGCGCCGGTAAAGACGCCGGTCTTTTCTTTTTCAAGCTGAGTTCGTTCCAACTCGCTCTTCTTCGCGGCGGCGGTCCGGTAAGCTTCAACTGCCGGGTTCTTGAATTTCTCGACGAGCGGATGTTCGGGTGCGAGCACCATGTACGTCGCGCCAAAGAGTGTATCGGGACGCGTCGTGAAAACGCGGAGGGTCGCGCCGTCTTCTGTCTTGAAATCCACTTCCGCACCTTCGCTGCGGCCGATCCAGTTGCGTTGTTGTTCCTTGATCGATTCCGGCCAGTTGACTTGGTCGAGGTCGGCTAACAGGCGTTCGGCGTATTTTGTGATGCGGAGAATCCATTGCCGGAGTGGACGCCGGTAAACTTCTTTGTGGCCTTTGCGGTCGCAGGTGCCGTCGGCGTTGACTTCTTCGTTGGCGAGCACAGCCTTGCAGCCGTCGCACCACCAAACCGGGATTTCAGCTTCGTAGGCGAGCCCCTTTTTGTAGAGCTGGAGAAAAATCCACTGCGTCCATTTGAAGTACTCGGGGTCGGTTGTGTCGACTTCTCGGTCCCAGTCGTAGCTGAACCCGAGGCTCTGGATTTGCCGGCGGAATGTATCAATGTTTTTGCAAGTCGTGATGGCCGGATGCGTGCCGGTATCAATGGCGTACTGCTCCGCGGGCAAGCCGAACGCGTCCCAGCCCATCGGGTGGAGGACGTTGAAGCCGCGCATGCGTTTGAATCGGCAATAAATATCCGTCGCCGTGTAGCCTTCGGGATGACCGACGTGCAACCCCGCGCCGCTCGGGTAGGGGAACATGTCGAGGACGTAGAGCTTCTGTTTGCCGGTATCTTCGCGGGCAGCGAAAGTCTTGTTGGCGAGCCAATGTTGTTGCCACTTGGGCTCGATGACGTCGAACGGATATTTCTTACGGAGTTCGGGCATAGCCGCAAACTATACGGCTGCGCCGCGTTTCTTGTCGAGTGCGTGCTGATAAACCTGGACATATTGCGCGGCGGATTTTTCCCAGGAGAAGTCTTGCGCCATCGCTTGCCGGCGGAGCTGGGCGATGTGGTGGGGGCGGTCGAACCAGGTCGAGACGGCCCAGCCGATGGTGTTGCGGAGCGCGTTCGCATCAGGGGCGATGAATTTGAAGCCGGTCCCCGCGCCGGTTGCTTCATTATAGTTCTGCACGGAATCTTCGAGGCCGCCGGTCGCGCGGACGATCGGGAGGGTGCCGTACTTGAGCGAGTACATTTGGTTGAGGCCGCACGGTTCGTAGAGCGACGGCATGAGGAAAAAATCGCTGCCGGCTTCGATGAGGTGGCTGAGTTCGTTGCTGAAACCGATGTGACACGCGGCGCGGCCGGGATGGGTCTGTTCAAGCCACCGAAAAAAACTTTCCGTGTCCGGATCGCCGGTGCCTAGCGCGACGACTTGCAGCGCCATGTGATTGATGGCCGGCGGCAGGGCGTCGCGGATGAGATTGAAACCTTTTTGCGGCGCGAACCGGCTGACGACGCCGAAGACCGGTAAATCAGGGCGGACTTCGAGGCGCATTTGTTGTTGGAGCGTGGCTTTGCAGGCGGCTTTGCCGGCGAGGTTACCGGGGGTGTAGTTGGCGGGGATGAGTTTGTCGGTGGCCGGATCCCATTCGGTGTAATCCACGCCGTTGAGGATGCCGAAGAAGTCGGCGCGCCGGTTGTTCAGGAAAGGCGCCAGGCCCATGCCACCCTCGGGCATGAGGATTTCGCCGGCATGCGTCGGCGAAACCGTGGTGATGGCGTCGGCGTAACTGATGCCGGCTTTGAGGAGGTTGATGCGGCCGTGGTCTTCCATGCGTTCGGGATGAAAGTGGTCGTCGCCGATGCCGATGTAGGAAAAGACGTCGGCCGGGTAGACGCCTTGGTAGCCGATGTTGTGAATGGTGAGGACGCTTGCGGTGTTCGAGAGCGGGGAGGCGATGCGGTCCCACGTTTTGAGGAACACGGCGGCCAACGCACTGGGCCAGTCATGGACATGCATGACATCAGGAATCCAGTCGCGATCTTTGCAGATTTGGAGCGCGGCTTTCGAGAGCATGGCGTACCGGAAAGAGTTATCCTGATAATGCCCGTGCGGGCCATCGTAGAGGCCGATCCGGCCAAAATAGCTTTCGTATTCGACGAACCAGACGGGTACGGTGCCGCCGAGTTGGCCTTCGTAGAGACCGATCCAGTGTTCGATTTTCGCGCCCATGTGGATGCAGTGCGAACCGATGAGCCGGAGGCCGAATTGGTGCCGGTCAATGAATGAGTAGAGCGGCAGGAGAACACGCGCGTCGTGTCCGTCGGCGCGCAAGGCTTTCGCCAGTCCGGCCACGACGTCACCAAGTCCGCCGGTTTTTGCGAACGGGGTGCATTCCGAGGCGATGAACAGAATTTTGAGTGGCGTGCCCGTGGCCATGGGGTGTGACTCTAGCAACCGACAGACAGGGAGAGCAAGCAGGATGCTTGTCCTGCGGAGTTGGCCCGGTTACAACACGGGTAATGAACCAAACCCGACACGATCCGCTCAAGCCAGTGCTCATGCTCGTGCTCGCGACGGCCGGGTGGGGCGTCAGCTTTCCGCTGATGAAAGCGCTGATGCTCGTTCAGCACCGGCTCGTGCCGGAGGCGAGCGAATGGTTCATCACGGCGCAGGGGATGACTCTGCGGTTTGGGTTGGCGGCGGCGTTGCTGGCGTTGGGTTGCCGGGGACGGTGGCAAAATGTGGGTTGGCTCGAATGGAAATTTGGAATGGGCGTCGGGTTGTTTGCCGGGATTGGCATGTTGCTGCAAATGGTTGGACTGGGGCACACCCTGGCTTCGACCTCCGCGTTTCTGACGCAAGCCTACGTCCTGATCATCCCGGTCACACTCGCGATCTGGTACCGGCGCTGGCCCGCGTGGCCGGTGGTGGTGGGGTGTTTGCTCGTGGTCATCGGGATGGCGGTGCTCTGCGGGGTGGATTGGCGCGATTTGCGGTTGGGACGCGGCGAAACGCTCACGTTGCTGTGTTCGCTGGTGTTTGTCGGGGATATTCTGTGGCTTGACCGGAAGGAGTTTGCGCGGATTGATAAACTGACCGGCTCGGTGATCATGTTTGGGGTCATTGCCGTGGTCGGCATGCCAGTGACGTGGTGGATGCGGCCTGCGACCGGGTTGACGTGGGCGACGTATGGCGACGTAAGTGTGTGGATCATTTCCTTGGTTTTGGTGCTGGTGCCGACGTTGTTCTCGTTCACCATGATGAACCTTTGGCAGCCGGCCATCTCGCCGACGCATGCCAGCTTGATCTATTGCGCGGAGCCGGTCTTTGCGAGTCTGTTTGCGTTGTGGTTGCCGGCGTGGCTGGCGGCGGTGGGCGAGGTTAGTTACGGCAACGAAACGCTCACGGCGAATCTCTGGATTGGCGGGAGCCTGATCACGGCGGCCAACATCCTCGTCCAGCGCCGGGACACGACGAAGTGAATTGCATTCCGCGGATGTTTTGAGTTTACTCCGCCGACGGATTTTATGGCGATTCGCGGCGTTATTTTTGACATGGACGGCACCATCACGGCGCCGTACTTGGACTTTCTGCGCATCAAGGAAGAGGCCGGGATTGGCGACGTGGACATGCTTGAGTACCTGCGCAACGCGACCGGCGCGGAGTACGAACGTGTTCACACAATCCTCATGCGTTTTGAGGAAGGCGGCGTGGCCAATGCGAAACTCCAACGCGGGGCGCGCACCTTGCTCCGGTACCTGGCCCGGCAACGCAACCCCACCGCGTTGCTCACGCGGAACTCGCGCAAGTCCGTGGACGGCGTCTGCCGGAAACTTAAAC
This sequence comes from Verrucomicrobiia bacterium, assembly GCA_022072455.1. Taxonomy (GTDB): domain Bacteria; phylum Verrucomicrobiota; class Verrucomicrobiia; order Palsa-1439; family Palsa-1439; genus CAINDI01. The sequence goes on from JAJVHY010000008.1 coordinate 19,706, forward strand.
TCCGCTTCGACATCACGGTTACCCGGGAAGATGGGCCGCATAAACCCGCGCCCGAACCGATCTGGCGGATTGCGAAACAGTGGAAACTGTCACACCAGGAAGTCCTGATGGTAGGCGACTACAAATGGGACGTGCTCTGCGCAAAGAACGCCGGCATCCCCTGCGCATTGCTATTGAACGGCGAGCCGTTACCGGACTGGGCGGCGTTGGCGCAGTATCGCGTGCGCCGGTTGACCGAGTTGATGGAGATCATTCCATGAGCCGGTATGTGATCGGCTTCGTGACTTGCTCGTCACGGGCGGAGGCGCGGAGGTTGGCGCGGGCGGTATTGAACGCGAAACTCGCGGCGTGCGTCAACATCCTCAGTGGCATCGAATCGCGTTATTGGTGGCAGGGGAAGCTTGAGCGGGGCGAAGAATTTCTGTTGCTGATCAAAACTACCCGCGACCAGACAAAAGCCATTATGCAAATCATTAAAGCCAATCACAGCTATGACGTGCCGGAGATTATTTTCACACCCATCGCGGTCGGCGAGCGTCGGTATTTGAAATGGCTCGCCAGTTCGGTCGCGGCGTTGCTCTTGGCGGTCGTGCCGTGCCGGGGCGATGGGTTTGACACGCTGGTGAAACAACTCGGTAGCACCAACGACGCCACCCGCGCGGATGCCGCGGAGAAAATCGCCCGGGTCGGCGGGCCGCGCGCGGAAAAACAGTTTCGCACGATGCTCGAAGCCACCAGCCCGGAACGGCGGCAAATGGCGGTCGTCGGTTTGCTCCAGGTGAGTGACGCACCGGAAGATCTCGAACGCGTGCGCGCCCGGCTGAAGGACGAGAGTTCGATTGTGCGCTGGTCGGCAGCGGTGGCGTTGGGGCAGAGCGGGCAGAGCGAAGCGGTGCCGTGGTTGCAGGAGGTCGCGCAGAACGACGCGAACGAGGAAGTCCGCGAAGCGGCCATGGAAGCGGCGACCCGGTTGCAGTCCACGATCCAGTGGCAGCGCACCTTGCCGCGCACTTCGACGAAGCCGATGCTGGTGTATTTCTTTGTGCGAGGTTCGGATTTGTGTGACCGGTTTGAAGAGGGTGTGCTGACGGATCGCCAGGTGGCGGAAGCAAGCCGGGCGTTCGTGTGTGTCCGTCTTGATGTTGTGAAGGAAGAGGGGCAAGCCCGCCGGTTTGACGTGCGCGGAGCACCGACGGTATTACTTCTCGACGAGCGGAGCCAGGAGATTGGGCGCGCGAGTGGTCAGGTCGAGAAGGAAAAATTACTCACGACACTGGCCGACGCGCAGCAGAACAAAATGACGATCCGCGAAGCCCGCCGGCTGGCGCAAGCCAACCCGCGTGACGTTGCGGCCAATTGGCGCGTGGCCTCCACGTACCTCGACGAAGGCCGGGAAGATTTGGCGGACCGCTATCTGCGTAACGTCATCGATGCCGACGAAGCAAATCAGCATGGCCACACGGACGAGGCGATGTTTGCGCTGGGCTTTGCGTTTGGGCGAGCCGGTAAGCACGCGCAGGCTGTGTATTGCATGGAGCAAGTGTTGACGCGGTTTCCGCAGTTCAAGGATCGGGACAAGGCGATGTACTGTCTGGCATTGAGCCAATTGGGACTGGGGCAGAAAGAGCAAGGGCGGGCGACGTTGGCAAAACTCGTCGGTGAGTTCCCAGACAGCGCCGCCGGTAAGGCAGGGAAACAGACATTGGGCAAATTGGGAGATAAATGAAACGGATCGTTCTGATTTTCTGGTGCACACTGACACTGGCCGGCGCGGCGGAGTTGCCGGAGGTGGACAAGAAGGCTGTTGAGCTCTGGCAGCGTGGCAATGAGTTTCAGCAAAAAAAATCATTGTCCCGCGCCAAAGCGGAATACCAGAAGGCATTGCGGATTTCGCCGCGGTACCTCGACGCGCTCTACAATCTCGCGGTCGTGTCCGAACAGCTGGGAGAAAATACCGAAGCCATCGACTCCTATAAGAAGTACCTCGAAATCAGACCCAACGATGCCGATGTGTGGAATCAACTTGGCGTCCGGTACGACGAGGCCGACAAAAAAGCCGAGGCGCAGGCGGCGTATGAAAAAGCACTGGCAATCGATCCGAAGTTTGGGCTGGCGCACCACAATCTCGGCGTGATGATGAAAGAGCAAGGCAAGCTCGACATCGCGCAGAAGCATTTTGAGCAGTTCGTGCAACTCGAAGAGGCAGCCGGTCGGCAGACCGGCGATGCGTATTACAGCCTCGGCGCACTTCTGTTGCAACGCGGCCGGGTCAAAGACGCGAAGCTCCTCATCCAGAAGGCGCTCGATACCGATCCAACCACTTCCTATTACAACAATGCGATGGGCGACGTGTATTTGGCAAGCAGCGAGAAAGAATTGGCGCTCTCGGCTTACCGGCGGGCGTTGGAGAAGGATGCGAAGTATGCGCCGGCTTATAGCGGGTTGGGGGACGCGTACCGGCTGGCGGGGGATCGCGAGAAGGCGGCGGAGGCGTACCGGAAAGCGCTGGAGTTGCGGGCGGATTATAGCTTGGTGCATTACAAGCTTGGGTTGCTCTGGGAGAAGACCCAGCCGGCGGAAGCGATAAAATCGTTTGAAAAATACCTGACCTCTGCTAAAAACCCCGAGTTCCAGAACGAGGCGAAGGCCAAAATCGAGCAGCTCAAACAGGCAAAAACAGAGTAGGTTTCACCCATGTCACAACATCGCAGTCTCAAAGGTTCCACGAAAATTCAGGCGAAACGCAATGTCATGAAGCGGTTCGAGCGCGTCGAAGTCCTCAAGCGGCAAGGTCGCTGGAAGGATGGCCAGCGCGTCTTTGGTTTGCCCAAGACCAAACCCGAGTAGTGCTCGTTCGTCTCCAGAAGTTTCTGGCAGAAGCCGGCCTCGGCTCGCGCCGGCATTGCGAAACGCTCATCAGCGCCGGGCAGGTCACCGTCAACGGACAGCCGGTCACCACACTCGGCACCAAGATCGAACCCGGCACGGATCAAGTCAGCGTGGCCGGACAGCCGGTGCGGGTGGAACGCAAGGTTTACATCGCGCTCAACAAACCGACCGGCTACCTCTGCACCAGTCGCGATACCCATGACCGGCCAACCGTCTTCGATCTCTTGCCGGCGGAGTTGCCGCGATTGTTCACGGTGGGCCGGTTGGATTACGACACGGCGGGGTTGTTGTTGCTGACCAATGACGGCACTTTTAGCTTGCGGCTCACGCACCCGCGTTACAAGATGCCCAAGACGTATCGCGTGGAAGTGGAGGGGGAATTGACTCCCGCCCAAGGCCAGCAATTGTTGCATGGTGTGTTAAGCGATGGCGAGAAGTTGCGCGCCGAAAAAGTTTTTGACGTGCGCGGTTCACGGCTGAAGTTGGTTTTGCGCGAGGGAAAAAAACGACAAGTCCGCCGGATGCTGGCGGCGGTCGGCCACCCGGTCACCAAACTCACGCGGGAGTCGATCGGTTCAATTACGTTGGGGAATTTAAAACCAGGTCAATGGAGATATCTGACAAATGAAGAAGTTCGCCAGTTGGTTGGTGCTCAGTAGCGTGCTTGCGGCCGGAGTCGCGCATGCCGATTCAATGAAAGTCGCCGAAGCGCCTGTCGCCGCGCCTGTCATTACCGGCGGCAAAGGCACGGTGCTCAAAAACAATGTCAACGTCCGCGCGCGCGCCGACAAAAACGCCGAAGTCATCGCCCAGTTGCAGAAGGGTGATACCGTGGACGTGCGTGAACGCAAAGGCGAATGGCTCCGCATCACGGCCCCGCCGCAAACCAAATGCTATGTGGCTAGCAAATTCGTGCAAAACGGCGCAGTGACTGGCGACGCGATCAATGTTCGCTGCGGCCCCGGGACGAATTTCCGCGACATCGGCAAGCTCGCCAAAGGGGAACAGGTTGCGGTCGTCGAAACCAAAGGCGAGTGGACGCAAATCAAGCCGACCGCGTCCTGCACCGGCTGGGTGGCGGCGGAGTTGATTGAAATTGCCGAGCCGACTCCGACCCCAGCGCCGATCCAGGTTTCCGAAGCGCCGCTGCCGACCCCGGTCGCGCCGCCCGTTCAAGTTGTGGATGAATCCGCTGACGTTCACACCCAATACGTCGTCAAGGACGGGATTTTGTCGGTAGTCAAAGATGCGAATGCGCCGGGGCCGTATGCCTTGTTGACGCCCGACCTGATGGGCCGGCAATACATCATGGCCTATCTCGAAAGCGGTCAGTCCAATCTCAGCCGGTACGACGGCAAACACGTCCGCATCACCGGCAACCAACGTTGGAAACGCGGCGACCGGTACCCGGTCATCGTGCTCGAACGCTGCGACATGGTGTGGTAGGTGACATGCCCGCCCGGCTGATAGACGGAAAAGCCATTGCCGAGCGGATTCAGACCGAGACCGCCAGCGAAATCGCGCGCCTCAAAGCGGAACATAATCTCACGCCCGGCCTTGCGGTTATTCTGGTCGGCGAGAACCCGGCCAGTGTGGCCTATGTCAGTTCCAAGGACAAAATGTGCACCCGACTCGGGATGCACTCGCTACGACTCAACTTGCCGGCGAGCACGACGGAAGGCGAATTGCTCGCCAAAATCAATGATCTCAATTTCGACCGCACCATTCACGGCATCCTTGTGCAAGCCCCGTTGCCGCCGCACATTTCCGAGGATGTAATATTTGCCGGAGTCGATCCGACCAAGGATGTCGACTGTTTTCATCCGCTCAACATCGGTAAGCTGGCGCTCGGCGATGATTCTGGCTTCTTCCCCTGCACGCCCGCCGGCATCCAGCAACTGCTCATTCGGAGTGGGGTGCCGATCGAAGGCCGGCATGTGGTCGTCTTGGGGCGGAGTCGCATCGTTGGCCGGCCGGTGTCGTTGATCTTGTCACAGAAAGCCAAGAACGCCAACGCAACGGTGACGGTCTGCCATTCGCGAAGCGCGAACTTGGCGGAGATTTGCCGGAGCGCGGATATTTTGGTGGCCGCCATCGGCGTCGCGCATTTTGTGAAAGCGGAAATGGTTCGGGAAGGTGCCGTTGTAATTGATGTTGGGATCAACCGCGTGGAAGACAAAACGGCGGCAAAGGGTTACCGGCTGGTGGGGGATGTGGACTTTGAGCCAGTCAGTCTGAAAGCCGGGCTGATTACGCCCGTGCCGGGTGGAGTTGGGCCGATGACGATTGCGATGTTGATGCACAACACAGTCCGTGCCGCGAAGCTTCGGCACGGCATCGAGTAATTTTCGCCGCAATTGGCGAACCTCAAAACCTTGTTGAAGTTTATCTGACGTTCGATATTGTTACGCCCGCTTCGGCGGCTGCCAGGGTAGCTCAGTGGTAGAGCAGGGGACTCATAATTCGAGAAGACGTTTTTTAGCCATTTTTGCTTTTCGTTAGCCATCGCTATCCAGGCCCGTGTTTACAGGGGTTTGCTGCATGTCGGCGCTCATCAGGAGTCATCCCGGCACCGGCGCAAATCTCGGCGCAGGGTTACAACTTCGGGTTACAACTCGAAAAACTCGCGCAAGAAAACGCCGGTAAAAACCACTGGCTCTACTTTCGACCGGGTTACAAGTCGATTTCCCTCGGAAAATCGCATAAAAAACGCGTGGGGAGCAAGGATATGAAGGCCACCCCCAAATTCCCTGCTCTCCTTTTTCGGCTTTCTGACCCGGGATCGAGCTTCGGTTTGCCCCGCGATGCTCGCGACCGTTCACACCGTGGCGGATGTCTCGCGCAGGAATCGCTCGATCTCGGGAAGCGAAAATAACGGACGCCGCAGAGCGCGGCTCGGACGGAGCAGTCCGCGTTGGACGAGCCGATCCAGGGTGGGCACACTCACGCCCAGCGCCGCCGCCGCTTCTTCCCGGCTGAATGCCAGACGCGGGACTTCCGTTTTTTTCTCGCCCGCCATGCCGCGCATTGTGCCGGTCAGACCCGCACGCCCTGTCCTTGTTTCTGTGCGTGGGCGATATCGAGCGGTGACTCCGAGAACCCGACGCGGGCGACGCTCTTGCAGGCGCGCGTGATCTCGTTGACGACCCGCCGCAAGTCCTGTTTCGGGAAACGCTCGGCAATGAGCAGCCGGACATCCTCGGTGACATTGTTCACCATCAGTTCCAGAGTCTCGCGTTCGTAGCGCAGGAACTCGCGGAGCACCTGGCGCGGGTTGTCGCCAGTCCGAAGAACCTCCGTCCTGCCATTCACCTTAGCATGGATGGAGCTGACCGGCGACTGGTCAATAACGGCGTACTCCAAGCCGTGTTCGCACACACGCCGGCACAACACCACCTCGTTCTGGTTCAGCCGCATCAGCGACGCGCAGACCTCCCACGGACTCCGATCCCCCGCCGCCTCCAGCGATTCGCCGAGAGGGGCCGGCGCTGGCACATCGAGCGGGCCGAGATTGCGCGCCGTCGTCTCGACCTCGCGCAGCTTGTCGCCAATCAGACAGAGCGTCTGGTAATGGCCTTTGATGGCCCCGAACGCCTCGAAATACGCCGCGTACTCCGTGTCGGTCATCCGCTTCAGCGTGGGCGGCTTCACGTCCTTTGGTTGTTGGCCTTTCCGCTTGATCATCGGTATCCCCGTGGTGCGCTCATTCGACCTTCAAGAGTTTCAGGAGTTCCGACCGCGGCACGAGCAGTTTGCCGCGCAGGACTCGGCAGGCGCGCAGCTTCCCCCGCTGGATCATCCGATAGACGCTGAAATAGTGGATGCCGAGGAGCTGCGCGGATTCCTCGACGGAATACGCCAGCCGCTCGGTTTGCATGAGCGCTTCCGGCAGCATGGGCGTCCTGGCAGTTGATGGTTCATTGTTTCCAGACATTCGAGTAGACTGTAGCCACTCCGTCGCTTGGCACTGTTCGCAGGCGCGAACATCTTCACGCACTGCACGGTTGCTACTGCTTGCTCCCTGCATCTTGATTGTTGTCATAGGCTGCGAGGGTAGCGCCGGGGATTTCATCTTCGTTCCCGGCGGAGAACAATCAGACAAGATCATTCATGTCAGCCTTGGATCTCACTGACCGTGATGGTCTTGATCCAAACGTAGTCGGCATCGGTGCGCGGAGCGGAACGAGCGGGCAGCGCTCGCACCCAGTCAACGGCACATTTGTGAAACGCCAGACCCAGTTCGCGCAGATTCGCGCCACGGATCTCGACGTCGTGCGTGCTGAGAAACACATAGACGAAGTCGCCGTCATTGCCGGGCGCGAATTTCACGTAGCCTAGGTGATCGTACGGAAACACGAAGAAACTGCCGTCGGTCATTTCGACGCGGAGCGCCTGTGCTTGCGGGTCTTTGTTCCAGCAGAGGGTGTGTCTCGTGGCGTCAGCAGGGCGAGCTTCGGGTTGACTTGTTTTCATGCGGTGATGCGGCTGGAGAAATTCTGTTCAATGGCCCGTGGCCGGCGCGAATTGGTCGTAGCACGAATACGATTCCGGATGCCCAAGGCAAACAGCCGCATCCGCCGCATGGGACGAAGCAGCCGCTGCGATATGCCGAGCCTGCGCCAGTACCGTGGGGCGGCGAAATCCACGGCCAATTCGCGGTCGCCGGACCGGAGAATGTTTTCGTGCAGTTGAGCCTTGTCGCTGGTGAAAATTTTGATGCCGCGCCGGCCGCGTGAGATCGTCACGTACCATTGCTGCCGGTTCGTCGCTGGTTTGATGGTGGAGTCGGAGAACAGGACGTAATCCACGGTCTTGCCTTGAGAAGCGTAGGACGTGATCGCGAAGCCGCGCACGAATTGACGGTAGTTTCTGGCGAGCGTCCGTCCATCCCGGAGCCGTATCCGACCATCCAGTAACACCTGTTCGACTGTGACCAACTCGCCATTGGCGACGCGCCGTCCGTCCGTGGCGGTCGCATTGGCTTTGAGTTGGAGTCGGTCGCCGGTCGCGAGCGGGAGTGTGCGCGGCTGGCAGACCGTGACCCGGTCCACGAACTTGAACGGGATCGTTCGCACAACACTCGCACGTTCCAGCACGAGGCCGGTGCGCGTGATGTCCACGAGACGCGCCGTCTGACCTTTCTTAAGTCCGCCCGCGTCGCGGTTCAGCAGGACAACGCTCTGCTCGTCGTAGAACCGCCGATCCCGTTTCTGGGCATCCGTCAGATCGACCGGCTCAAGAGCGGTCACTGTTTGTTCTGCCTCAGCCAGCAGACCGCGCGACTTCAAGGCGGAGCGCACGCTGTCATTCACCTTGTGAATCTCCGACCATGTTTGCGAGACCACGACGACCGATTGTTTCTGGTCGGTGAGGGCAAGAAACTGTTCGGCGAGACGCTCCTGCCGGTCAATGGCCGAGCACTCCACGATTGCGCCTTGCCGGTCCAAGCGTCGAAACGAGTCGTCGAGTTTTCCTTCCGACGCCTCTTTCACCGCTTGCTTGTATTCGGTGATCCGTTTGCGCTCTGCTTCGGTCCTGCCGTGGGCTGGGTCTTGCCGGCGAATCTCTTTCAGTTCGGCCGGCTTGATCCCCGAATACTTCTCGATGGCCCACAACGCATCCGATGCTTCGACCGGGCCATGTTGGCGGGTGTCGCCGGACAAGATGACCCGACTGCCGTTATCCTGCGCGTAATGGAGAAGCTGCTGCATTTGCTTCGCGCCGATTTGGCCGGCTTCGTCCGCGATGACGACCGCGCCGCGCGGCATCTGTCGCTTGGTGAGGAATTCGCTCACGGTTTGTGCGCCGGTCATGCCGTCGTGTTGCAGGGCGATAACCTGCTGGCGTTGTGGTGCGATGACTTGCAGCGCGTGCCCGGCGCTGCGCAGTTCATTCTGCACTTCCCCGAGTGCGTAGCTTTTGCCCGTGCCGGCGCCACCGCGAAACAACGTCACGAAATCGCGTGAACCCAAGATGTGCTCAACCGCTTGGCGCTGGTCTTGGTCGAGGCCGGGATTCCCGGTGCCGTGAAGTGAGGAGAAGGGCCGGTACTGTCGGATTCCCTCCCGCGCCGTGCTCACGATGTCCCATTCCCGGTCCAGCACCGTCTGTGTAGTGACTCCATACGGGCTGGCAGGGTTGCGAACGTAATCCCGTTGGCGAGTGACTTTCTGAATGTCAGTAAGCGATACCTTGCCGCCCCGCACGTGCTCCAGCGCGTGTCGCCACAGTTCATATTCCGGGACAACCGACCGACGGTCGAATAGATGATCCTCAGCCCACGTGACAGCAGCTACCGCATCGCCGGTCACCGACTCCGCGTGTGCGGACGGCGGACTACTTTTTGCGGCTGAGATAGACCGTTCATCGGCGGGAGAGAGTTGCTGCCGCCAATGCTCTCGCAGTTCGTTTTCGCCAATGCCCTTGATCTTCCGTGACCGTTCGTTGTGCGCCACGGTTTCCCGAACGTCTTTGATGTTCGCCCTGGCAAGGTCAGTCTTTCTGGCGAGCAACTCTTGCGTCTTCTCGTCAATCTCCTGATGCCGCTTCGAGAACTGCTGGCACAGTTCCTTGGAAATGCCTCTGATTTCAAAATCGCCGCGCGGCTGATTTACCAAATCGTACCCGAACCCGCGCAGGTCGCGCGCCAGTTCGTGGTAGTACACGTTCTCGACGAATTTCTGCGCGCGCAGCATGTCGAAGTTCTGTAGCGCCTTCCAGCGGGCTTCGACAGCATCATGTGTCGCGTTGAACACGATGCAGTGGCTGTGCAGGTGCGGATCAAGCGCGCGGGACGTATGGTGTTGGAACACCGCGCAGACGACGTTTCCCGTCTGCCGGTCGGCGTAGTTGTGTCGAACGCGTACCCGTGTCGCCGCGAATCGCTCCAGTTCCCGCAAGGCGACCGTCACGGCGCGGTCGTGAGCCTCGACGATGCGCGTGTCGTTGCCGATGAAGGCCGCAATCGAGACTGACTTGGGTGGTGAAAACGTGAAGTCGTAGAATACCCGGCGATTGGCCACCGTGCTGGACTCTCCATCATTGCGTGCCTCGGCGCGCGTGGTCTTGAGCCGTTGAGTCAGCAGTTCGCCAGTGCTCGGATTGAGGTTTTCGCACAGGCTCAGGAATTCGTCGCGTTTGACCTTCCCGGAGAGTCGCAGGCGCTTCGCACCTTCGCCGAGCCACTGCCCGGCAACGGTCTGCTCTTCACTGTAGTAATCGCCGGCGCAGAGGTGCTCCTCGAAATACTCCTTCGCGTTGCGCAGGTTGTATTGCGTGTTCGGCGAGAGCATCGGCAACGTTTACTCCGGTACGCGGCGGTTTTGTGTTCGCGGACGCGAACACAGTTCTTTCTCATCAAGAAAGGCGGTTACTTGAAGCCCGGCGGGATTCTTGTTCGCGCCGAAAGAAGTGTTACAATTCGGGTGATATGAAAACAAAACGACTTGCGTGCCTCGTTCCGTTGCTGACGATCATTGTGGCGCTTTCTGTGTCGCAGGCGCAAACCAACGCGCCCGCCGTGATCGTGGACAAAGTCATCGCGCATCCCGAAAAGTTCAAAGGCAAGATTGATGTGGCCGGTCGCATCGCGAAGATCGACAGCGACAAAAAGCTTTTTGGCGCTGTGAATACTTAGAGTTGACCCGCTAGAACGTATGCTGTAATCTGCATACGTTATGGACGTCTATGCAGCAACATTTCAAGCGTTGAGTGATCCCACCCGGTTGCGGATCGTGGCGCTGTTGTCACATGCCGGCAAGGAGTTGTGCGTGTGTGAGTTGGTGGATTCGCTGGAAGAGCCGCAATACCACGTCTCGCGCAGTCTTGCCCGGTTGAAGAAGGCGGGGCTTGTGAGCGAGCGCCCCGAAGGCAAATGGGTGTATTACTCGCTGCCCAATCATGATTCCGAGTTCCGCACGTTATTGATGAAAACAGTGGCCGCGATTCCCGAAGCAGCGTTGAGGAAGGATCAGCGCGAGTTGGTGAAACGCCTGAAGCTGCGCACCGGCGGCAAGTGCCTCACCGGGCCGCGGAAAACACACCTGTTAAGCCGGCGAGGAGAGCAATGATGTCGCGTGCGTTCGACCTCGCCGGAACATACCTCGGCGCATTGTGGAGTCTGTTGGCGGATTTGTGGTTGTATTTTCTCATCGGCTTCTTGATCGCCGGCGCGATTGCGGAGTTTGTGCCCACGAAAACCCTGCTGCGGCATTTCGGACGGAACAGCGCCGCGACGTATCTGCGCGCGATGCTGGCCGGCATGTTGGCGTCGTTGTGCTCGTGCGGGGCGATTCCGATTGCGGCGACGTTGCGGGCGCGCGGCGTGTCGCGGGCGGCGGCGCTGACGTTCATGCTGGCCGCGCCTTGGGCGGGTTTCATGCAACTGCTGGTCTTCTACAGATTTTTGGGCTTCGGCGGCACGGCGGTCGTGTTCGTGGGTGCGCTCATGATTGCGTTTCTGACCGGCACAGTTCTCGGCTGGCTGGAAGATCGGGGTTGGTTAAATGAAGCCGCAGACAGCGCTCGCGTGTCGAACGGGCCGGTCACAGCCGGTTGCGAAGGAGGTAGCTGTGACTGTGACGCGAGCGTAGCGCCGAGCTTTGCCCGCCGTCTTTTGCGTGCGGGCACGGAGGCGTGGGAAGCCTTTCTGGCGCTCTGGAAATATCTCGCGTTCGGTTTGCTGCTGGCCGGTACGCTGAAAGCCTTCGTGCCGGTCGAGTGGGTCGGGCGGTTTCTCGGACCGCAAGCCACGTTCAATCCAGTGTTGACCGCAGTGCCGCTGGCAGCGGCAGTTGAGCTTTGTTCGGAAGGATTCTCGATCTTCGCGGGACAACTGCATCAAATGGGCGCGACGTTGGCGGTGGTTTTTGTCGTGGTGTTGGTCGGCGTGACGACCGATTTCACCGAACTCTCGGTGATTTGGGGGAAGTTTGGCAAGCGCTCCGCCGCTGCTCACCTGCTCACAGCCACGACGCTGACGTTGGTGTTTGGGCTGATCATTCAACAGGTCTTTCGATAAACGAGAGGAGACAAGTATGCAGGCAAAGATTGTTCGCGGTCTCGCACGGGCAGCTTGCGCGTGCACGTTGGCGCTGGTGACCGATGGCTGCGGCGATAGTCATTCGCAGCGACCGGGTCAACCGCTGAGTGTAGATGCCGTAGTTGAGCACCCGGAAAAATTCGGTGGGCCGATTGGTGTCGTGGGTCGCGTTGCAAACGTCGAACCGGCCAGCGGCGCATTTGCGTTGGGCTGTGAGGATGCTTGCGTCGCGATGCCGGTAAAATTTTCCGGTACGATGCCCAAGGCCGGTAGCGACGTGATCGTGCGCGGCCAAATCAAGAAAGAATCCGATGGCCGGTATATCTTCAATGCCGAGAGCGTGACCGCAAAGAAATGAAACGACGCGCCGCACTCATTCTTCTGGCAGCCGCCGCCGTGTTCGTGCTCCACGCGGGCTTCTTGCTCTGGCGCGGTGAACGCATCGCCGCGCAATGGGTGGACGTGGACGGCGAATCGGCGCTCTCTCGTTACATTTCTCAACGCGATTATCTTTTGAGTTTCTCGTATGCGGTCGTGGCCGGCTTCACCGCGTATGCGTGGCAGTCTACGCGTGAACGACGCCGCGCGGGCGTGGTCGGCGGAATCACTTTGGCCGGCATTTTGTTTTGGGGCGGCTGTTGGCTCGTGGGTTGTTGCGGCTCGCCCCTGTTGCCGATTTACTTGAGCTTCTTTGGCGCGTCCTTTCTCGGATTCACCAAACCGTTGATTCTCGTGTCCACGCTCGCATCGGTGGCACTCGGCGTGTGGTGGATGAAGCGCAAAGAAAAACGCGGGTGCGGCTGCCACGATCCGCAATGCAAGACCGAGACGACCGCGACCGATGGAAACCCGGTCGAAAAGATTCGCGCCGAAATTGCCGAAGGCATGAACCTGCCGAAGTGCCAGCAGTGCGGTTGCATGAAAGACGCGCTCACGCAGCTTGCAACTCCATTACCGGCAATGGCCGGCGACATTGCCAAGTGGCAGCAGCAGATGAAGCCGATCAAGTACGCGTGTCTCGGCTGCGAGTATTGCTACCCGGCCGTGGCGATGAACGTCTTGCACAAAGCGTTTCCCGAAACCGAAGCGACGGCGTCGCTGAGTTGCGAGTTTGAAGTCCGCCCCGATATTTGGCCGCCGGTGCCCGGCGAGTATCACGAATTCTGCGAAGGCGACAGTTGCCCGGTCGCCGTCTCGACACTCGCCAGCACCGAACTGGCTGACCAACTCGCCGCCAACCGCACGCGCGAATTGTGCATTGTCGGCAAAACCGAAACCGAAAACATCGGCATCGACAAGCTCATCAAGAACACCATCACCAATCGCAGCATACGGTATCTCGTCGTGGCGGGCCGCGAGCCGCAAGGCCACGAGTCCGGCAAGACTCTCGTGGCGTTGGCGACGAATGGCGTGGACGACTCCATGCGTGTGATTGGCTCGCCCGGCAAGCGTCCGATTCTGCGCAACGTCACCCGCGATGAAGTGGAAACCTTCCGCCGGCAAGTGCAAGTCGTGGACATGATCGGCTGCGAAGATACCGGCCAAATCGCGGCGAAACTCAATGAGCTTTCCGCCGCGCCGTTACCAGCGGCAGAGCCGCCGGCAGCGGTCGCCTCCGCACCGGTCGTCAAAGCCGAACCGCCGACGCGCGTGGAAATGGACAAGGCCGGTTACTTTGTCATCCTTCCGCAAGCCGGCAAAGGCGTGATTCTGACGGAGCACTACGATTATGAGAACCGGCTGCTACGCGTGATCGAAGGAAAAGACGCCCGCAGCATCTACGCGACGATTCTGCGCAACGGCTGGGTCACGCAACTCAGCCACGCCGCCTACCTCGGCAAAGAATTGACGCGCGCCGAAGCTTCGCTGCGCGACGGCAGCAAGTTCGTCCAAGACGGCGCGTGAGTCGCCGGCGACTCTGCCCGCAAAAAATCGCCGCTCAGTGTCGCGTGACGCCACTTGGCAGCATACACGATGCACTACTCTGAATGGCTGCGAATCATGTTCGCGAGCGCGAACACAGTTCTTGCGAAGGTGCGCTTAACTGGCGCGCATGTTGATATTGGACGCCCTACCCCTAGCTCACGCTAGGATTTTGCCACGCAACGGCTACTGACCGCTTACGCATGAATCACGCAGCCGTCACGGAGGTGTCACGCAACGACTTCGCAACCGCAGTGCGGGACTTCACGCCGCCCTTGCCGGCGAAGTTGCGGATGCTGATGCCCATAAAGGAGGGCATTGCCGAATTGCGGTGCAAAGGCGCGTCCTACGAAACCATTGCCGACATCCTACGCAACATTCACGTAACCGTGTCGCACGATACCGTGGCGCGGTTCTGCCAGAAGATGCTGGGGGTCTCACCGGTCCCGCGCAGAAAGCAGAAGCGGACGGTCGCGCAACGGCCCAGCCGGTCGCAGAGAATCGGTAGTCCCCAACCCACCGCGCGAGGTCCGCGTGTCGCTGACCCGAACAACGTCTGAACCATGCAACGGCAACTCAACTTGATCTTGAACGGCAAGGGCGGCGTCGGGAAGAGCTTCTTCGCCACGAATTTCGTTCAGTTCCTCAAGGACCAGAAGCTGGCCCATGTCGCCATCGACACCGACAATGAGAACTCGACCCTGAAACGCTTCCACCCGGATGCGCGGTTCGTAAATCTGGCCGACACCCGGGAACTCGACGCGCTGATTGCGGCCATCGAGAGCGACCGGCTGGTTGTCGTTGACTGTCGCGCCGCCTCAACAGACGTGTTCCTCGCGTACTTCACCGAGTTGGGCGTGTTCGATCTATTGAGCAGCTTGGGCGCAGCTCTCACGGTGGTGTCACCGGTCAATCACGACCTCGACAGCGTCGAACAGGTGCGGATCATCTCCAAGGCGTTCGACAGCCGGTGCCGGTATCTGGTGGTGAAGAATCAGGCGCTCACGGAGCAGTTCACCATTTACGATGCCAGCAAGACGCGGAAACGGTTGCTGAACGAACTGGATGCCAGAGAAATCACCATGCCCAAGCTACACGATTGGCTGGTTGCGTCGTTACATCAGGTCAACTTGCCGGTCGGGCAAGCGATTCAACACGAGAAATTCACCCTCATGGACCGCCAACGGCTCAAGAACTGGCAACGGCAGTTCCACGAGCAGATCAACGCCGTCCGCGAGTTCCTCGTGCCGGGTGACGCATGAGTAGCGACGACCCCAAGCTGGTATTGAAGAACGCCATTCTGGAATGGCGGAAGAAGTACGGCGTGCAGGATGGCGATCCAATGCTGGCTGCCGTGGAGCTTTGGGAAATCTACTTCAGCCATGTCCAGCTTGCCGGCACGCAGGAACGGCTGCCGTCATTCGAGGAATTCAGGAACACGATGGAGCAATGCGAACGGTTGAGCGGCGACCTTGCCGGACGAGCCGCCGAGATCATCCAAGAACTGCGTGCTGTTCCGAAGATCAGAACCGACCTGAATCGTTTCCCGGTGTTTGCCTTGGTGTTCACCGCCGTGCTGGCGTTGTTGGCCGGTATCCTCATCGGGAGATTCGTCCTGTGAAGGGTGCGCGGCAGATCGCCATTGCTACAGCCGTGCTGTCGGTCGCATCAGCCGTGTCCTTCGTGCTATTCGTGCCGGTTCCGGTTTCATGGATTGCTGCCGGGGTGTTTGTTGCGTTTGGCGGGTACGCGGCTTCGACAATTGCCCCGACGCGACGCCGTCCGATTGTTCGGCTCAAGGGAATGGTTTGGAGGCGCGACGATTTCTGTCGCGGCTGGCTGATCACGGGCGACACCGGCTCCGGCAAGACGCGGTCCGGCATCACGCCGTTGTTGTACCAGGTGTTCCAGAACGAGCCGAACTGGGGCGGCGTGTGCATTGACGACAAAGGCATCTACTGGGAGACGCTCTCGGAGATGGCCCGGCACTTCAACCGGCAGAACGATTTGGTGTTGCTCCAGGTGCGACCCGACAACCCGCCATTGGAATGGCAGCCGGTTCACACATACAATCTCACGTCGAATCCCGCCATCCCGCATAGCACCTACGCGAAATTCGTAGTGGACACTGCCACGAGCCTCGGCCAGCAGGGCGACAAAAGCTTCTTCAAAAGCCAAGCGCAGACGCACATCGCCCATGCGTTGGAAGCGCTGTACGAGATTCAGGCCGACGTGACCTTGGAGAACGCCCACGAACTCCTGTTGAACGAAGATGAACTCGACGACGCCATCGAGGAGTTGGCGGAAGGCTACCCGACGGAGCGCCGGCGCGCGCTCGTGGAGCATTTCCGCCACCGATACTTGAACCAGCCGCCTGAGCAAATGGGCGGCGTCAAGGAAACTATCGCCAACTACCTGCACAATTTCCTGACGCCCGACATCGCCCAAGTGTTCTGTCCGAGCAAAAACACGTTCGATTTCGCCGACATCGACCGGGGCAAGATTATCTGCGTGGCGATGCCGCAGAAATACCAGACCGAACGCCGGTACGTGAACACGTTCCTGAAAATGTTGTTCTACACGCACGTCTTGCGACGGTTCGACCGACCGAAAACCGTTCGTGAGCAGAACAACCTGCTGATCCTCTGGGCCGACGAGGCGCAGCGGTTCATGACCGCCAACGAGGACGGCATGAGCGACTACAACTCAATTGACGTGATTCGCGAGGCCAACGCGACGGTTGTCGCCGCCGCCCAGTCATCCACGTCGTTTCTGCCGGCGCTGGGCAGAGAGAAGTCGAAGGTGCTCGTGCTCAATCTGCGCAACCGGATCATCTTCAAAGCCGCCGACGAGGAAGGCGCGCAGGAGAGCGCCGATTTCCTCGGTAAAAAGCGCGTGATCAAAAGGACATGGGGTTTCTCTGCCGGCCAGCGCAATCGCAGTTACACCGAGCAGGAGGAGCACAAGATCAAACCCCACATCCTTCGCGCCCTGCCCAAACACACCGCCGTCCTTGTTCACTGCGAACGGGGTTTCAAGCGTACCCTGTTGCCCCCCATCGAACCAAATGGCCGGGTCTCACCGTGGTTCCGGAGACGCTGGTGGTGACGCGCAGCCCTTTACTTGCCTCGGCGCTTGTGGTATTACGCAAATCGCGTAACGCAACGTGCGTAATGAAAAACCCCTTTGAATACGGCGGTGTGGTCAGCGGAAATGCCTTCTGCAATCGGGAGAAGGAAGTCGCCGACCTGCTGCGGGCGATGGAAAACAACGAGAAGTTGTTCGTTTTCTCGGAGCGGCGCTATGGCAAGACTTCGCTGGTGCGCACCGCCCTCGGCAAGTTGCCGAAGAAGGGTTACGTCTGCGCCTACGTGGATTTGTGGCCGACCGACAGCGAGGCCACGTTCGTTACTGCCGTGGCCAAGGCCATCGCCGAGTCCATGAGCACGTCAGTGGACAAGCTGTTGGAGACGGCCAGGAAGTTCTTCGGCAGTCTCGCCCCCAGCGTGACCATGGACGAGGAGGGCAAGCCGGAATTGACGTTCGGCATCAGCAAACACGCGCGGCCCGGTCCGGCATTGGATGAAGTGCTGGAAACACCGGCCAAGATTGCCGGTAAGGGTGAACAGAACGTCGTGATCGTGTTCGACGAGTTTCAACAGATTCTCGAATACGGCAACGACCAAGTGGAGCGAAAGGTCCGCAGCGTGATCCAGAATCATCGCAAGGTGGGCTACATCTTTCTCGGCAGCCGGAAGCATCTCATCGAAAAAATGTTCATGGATCGCGCCCGGCCCCTGTATCGGGCCGGTGGGCATTATCCACTTGGGCCGATTGCCGAGGAGCACTGGCAGCCGTTCGTCAGCAAGAGATTTGCCGATGCCGGCAAGACCATCGGCAAGGAACGCATTCATGACGTGTGCGAATTGACTCAGGGCCATCCGTTTTACACGCAGCACCTCTGCCATGTGCTTTGGGAGTTGTGCGAACCCAAGGCCGAGGTGACCGAGAAGATGATCCAGACGGCCGTGCAGGTATTGTTGGAACGGGAGAACTACGCCTACACGACGCTGTGGGAGTCGCTGACCGTTCCGCAGAAGCGGTTCTTGAAAGGGTTGGCGACTGATGTGGCGGGGGTGAAGGTCTTTGCCGGCGAATTCGTCCGTCGCTCTGGGCTTCGCTCCGCGTCAAACGTGCAACGGGTGGTGGACGTGTTGTTGGCGAAAGATATTATTGATCGGGACAACGGCTCGTTCCTCATCACTGACCGGTTCTTTCGGTTGTGGCTTCATTCAGCGCAGACGCGCTGAGACGCGCCGCTCGATTCTGATTACGCGCCCTGCGTTACGCTGGCTGCGTAACCGTTGAATCGCCACCGCCGGTGCCTTCCTGCTCTGACACTCCGTACGGCTGAGGTTTTCAACCGCGTGGGTGCGTTCTACGTGGTGGAGCGAGAATGGCAACGCTCCGAAGGAAGGACATTATGAACGCGGTTGATGGCTAACTTCTGGAACTTCATGCGGAGCAGTCGTCAGGCGGAGTGTCATATTCGACCGATACGTTCGTTGCTCGTCTGGACTGCGCGGCGAGGGTTTTGCCGGAGCGCGGCGTTTTATTCAGTGGAACGATGAGAATACCTCATCACAACAGGAAAGGACGGAGGATCATGAAAAGGTTCATCATTACGATGGTTGTGCTGGGAGCAACTGTGGCGACCAATTCGGCGCTGGCTGGCAAACTGCCCAAAGACCCAACGAAATACGACTGCCGTGTCACGGTGCGCATCGAACGCTATCACCAACCTGGCTCGAAAGTGCCCGGCGTCCGCTTCGTCAAGGAATGCCCGCACAAGGACAAAATGGCCGCCGGCCAGTGCGAAACTCATTGGCTGTTCGGCATGCGCTGCAAGAGCTGATGCGCTTGGGGCAATCGCGCTGGATTGAGTAACCAGAAGTCGTCGAAAGGAGCGTTCAGGATGAAAGCGCAAACCAATACATGGCTGATGCTCGTGGCGCTGCCGCTGTTGGCTCTGAGCGTACCGGTGGCGGCTCGCCCGCCGACCGGTCCAACGACCAAACCGCTCGGTCCGATCCCGGCAGACCCGACGAAGTACGACTGCCGGGTCACCGTTGAGGTTCGCACCGTCAAGGCGAAAGGCCGCACGATCAAGCTCTGGGAGCGCAAAGAGTGCCCCCACAAGGACAAAATGGCGGCGGGCCAGTGCGAGACCCATTGGCTTTTCGGCATGCGCTGCAAGGAGTAAGGCAGGCTGATTGATGCCACGCAGGAGAATTGGAAAAAATCTGCGAGGGTTTTGCAGGCGTGGGGCGTCTTACTGTATGGCAGAAGGTGAACTATGAGTCAAAATAGCCAAACTGACGAAAAACTGAAAGCGTTGCTCCAGCAATGGCGGGACATCGAGCCGCCGGCCAATTTTGAGGCCAATGTCTGGCGGCGAATTCGGC
Organism: Verrucomicrobiia bacterium; assembly: GCA_022072455.1. Taxonomy (GTDB): domain Bacteria; phylum Verrucomicrobiota; class Verrucomicrobiia; order Palsa-1439; family Palsa-1439; genus CAINDI01. The sequence continues at coordinate 39,023 of JAJVHY010000008.1, forward strand.
TGGCGCAAGCGGGACAAGCCGCGCGGATTACCATTGCCGAATGGCTCCGGCGGTTGGTCTGGCAACCGGCATTCTCTGTCGGCGTGGCCGTGGCTGTGGTGATTGGCACATTGGGCGGGATGCATTCCGCGCCGCCGTCCACAGCGACGCACTATGCCGAAGTGGGCTTCCTGTCACCCGGTACGCTGGCCGGCAGCTATGCCCGGCTGGCGGGAGGGGAGTCACGATGAAGACCACTCTGCTCGCCATCGCGGTTGCCGCTTTGGTTGCCACCGGGCTGTCTTTTGGTACAGCCCGGTGGTTTACCGGCCGGCAGAAGACACATGCGGCCATGCCAACGGTGAATGACGTTGAATGGTTGAAGCGGGAACTGCGGTTGAATGACGCTCAAGTCGGCGAACTCAAGAAGTATGAAGCCGAGTTTCAGCAGAAATTCAACGCGCTTTGCACGGCCCACTGCGACGCGCGGCTGGCGCTCGGCAATGAACTGGCCAAATCATCGCCTGATCCCCAACAAGCCCGCGTCTGCGTTGATCGGATGAACACAGCCCAAGGCGAGGTCGAGCGGGCAACGTTGGAACACATTCTGAAAGTGCGGGCGGTGCTCACCGAGGAACAAGCGCAACGATACGGCAAACTGGTGCGCGACCAGGTCTGTTCGATGCTGCCGGCGGGGATGCTATAGCCGGCCGGAAAATCCCCATGAATGATCAAATTTACCAGCGAGTGAGAATTGTTGTCCTGAGCGGGCTGTTGGCCGGGGCCGGAGCAGCGTGGGCTGAGCCAAAGGAAATCGCGTCCAGCCTGACGCTGGACCAGATGGTGAGCGCGGCGCTTACCGAAAATGCACAATTGCACTCCATGCGCGCCAAGTGGGAGGCGATGCGGGAGCGGCCTGTGCAGGCGACCACGTTGCCGAATCCGATGTTCAAGTACGGCGGGATGGACATGACCGATGGCGGCACTTGGCCGAACACTAACGAGAAACGGTTCATGGTCGAGCAGGAATTCCCGTGGGCCGGGAAGCTGGGACTGCGCGGGAAAGTCGCCACCAAGGAAGCCGAGGCGATGCAGCGCGAGTATGAGGCGATGGTGCGAGAAGTCATCATGATGGTGAAGGAAAACTACTTTGACCTCTACGCCGTGCAACGTTCGCTCTCCATCACGCGCACCGAAGAAGACGTGCTCAAGCGCATGGAGCAAATCGCCCAGACCAAGTATGGCGTCGGCGAAGTCACGCAGCAGGACGTGCTGAAGGCACAGGCGGAAATCTCGATGCTCAAGCAGCAGCTCTACGAGTTGGAGCAGCAGGAAGTCGTGCTGAAAGCCAAGCTCAATCAACTCCTAAATCGCCGCGCCGATTCGTCGTTGGGACTGGCCGTCACCGAACCGCAACGCGAGCTGCAGTTCAAGGCGGAAGAACTGTTCGGCTTGGCGGAGAAGATGCGCCCGGAAATCAAGAAGGCGCAGGCCGACATCCAGCGCAACCAGTACGACCGCGACCTGATGAAGAAGGAGTTTTTCCCCGACTACCGGCTCGGCGTGGAGTACCGGAACTTTGGCGACAGCCCCAACATGGTGATGTTCACCGTCGGGTTTGACCTGCCGATCTGGCAGAAAAAATACAAGGCCGGCGTGCGCCAAGCCGAAAAGATGATCGAATCCAGCAAGGCCGGCTTGGAAGCGGTCCAAAAGCAAACTTCCTTCGATGTGCAGGACGCTTACTTCAAGCTGGCGACCGCCCGGCGCACACTGGACTTGTATAAGACCGCGTTGATTCCGCAGGCGGAGGCGCGCTACAAAGCGAGCGAGGCCGGCTACCGGACCGGCAAGGTGGACTTCATGGATTTGCTGGAAAGCCAGCGCTTCCTGCTCAACGCCCGCGTCATGGCTGCGATGGCCGAAGGCAATGTCGGCATGCAACTGGGCCGGCTGGAGCGCGCGGTCGGCACGGATTTGAAACCGGTTGAACAACCTGTTCAGCCGTTACCCCAAACGAAGGAATAGTACCATGCGCAAAATCACCCTGATCATTCTCGTCCTCCTGGCCGTGGCCGGCGCGTACTTCGCGGGGCGCGGTTCACTACCGTTCCTCGGCGGCGCGGCCGGTGCCGGCAAGAAGACGCAGTATCACTGCCCGATGCACCCAACCATCGTGCAGGACAAGAAGGGCACATGCCCGGTTTGCTTCATGGATCTCGTGCCGGTCGGCGGTGACGAAAAGATGGCCGCCCCGGCCGCGGCCCAGCCCGCGCAATACCATTGCCCGATGCACCCGCAGATTGTGGCGGACAAACCCGGCAGTTGCCCGATTTGCGGCATGGACCTTGTGCCGATGAAATCCGAACACGACGCCCACGCCTCGACCGTGCCGGGCTTGGCGACCGTTTCGATCTCGCCCGATACCCGGCAGCGGATGGGGCTAACGATGGACACGATTGAAAAGCGTGCCTTGAGCCGCGAAGTCCGCACCTCGGCGCGCATCGTGGCCGATGAGACGCGTCTGTTCAAAGTCACCACCAAGATCGAGGGCTGGGTGGACAAACTGTTCGTCAACGTCACCGGCCAGGAGGTCAAAAAGGGCGACCCGCTGCTGACGATCTACAGCCCCGAATTGGTCTCGGCGCAGGAGGAGTACCTGATTGCCACGCGCACACCGGCCGAAGGAGACGCGTTGAAGAATGCCGCCCGTCGCCGGCTCGAACTCTGGGACATCTCTGACGCGCAGATTGAGCAACTGGAGAAAACCGGCAAGGTGGAGAAGCACCTGACGCTCTACGCGCCGGCGAATGGGATCGTGGCCGAGAAGAACATCCTTGCCGGCCAAAAAATCATGCTCGGCGATTCGTTGCTGGTCATTGCCGACCTGACGAAGGTTTGGGCCGATGCCGATGTGTACGCATCCGACTTGCCATACGTGAAAGTCGGCCAGCCGGTCGAGGTCACACTCCCGTACTGGCCGGACAAGGTCTTTACCGGATCCGTCACGTTTGTCACGCCGACGCTTGATCCCGGTACACGGACAATCCAAGCCCGGTTGGAGGTGGAGAATCCTGAGTTGCTGCTCAAACCCGGGATGTACGGCAACGCGCGGCTGGCCTATCCACTGGGTGAGTCCCTCGTCATCCCGGAATCGGCGGTGATGCGCACCGGGGAGCGCACCTACGCCTTCAAAGATGGTGGCGACGGCAAACTGATCCCGGTCGCGATCAAGATCGGCCCGCGCAGCAAAGATTCCTTCCAGTTGCTCGAAGGACTCGCCGAGGGCGAGAAGGTCGTCACCAGCGCCAACTTTCTCGTGGACAGCGAATCGAGCCTGAAGGCCGCGCTGGCGGCGATGAGCGGGCCGAAAACGGGCGGCGGGCAGGCGCAAGAAGCGGCCGATCCGCATGCTGGTCACCGGCGTTAAGGAGAGCACCCGATGATGCCCACCCATTCCGAAGGTTCGGCGGCCAAACACGGTTTCGTCCAGAAGATCATCTCCTTCTGCGCGCATAACCGCATCCTCGTCATCGCGGTCGTCGCCGCGCTGACCGCCTATGCGTTCTACATCATGAAGTCCATCCGGCTGGATGCGATTCCGGACCTCTCGGACACGCAGGTGATCGTGTACACCAAGTGGGACCGGTCACCGGATATTCTCGAAGACCAGGTCACGTACCCAATCATCACCGCCTTGCTCGGCGCGCCGAAGGTGAAGGCCATTCGCGGCTTCAGCGATTTCGGGTTCAGCTACGTCTATGTGATCTTCCAAGACGGCACGGACATCTATTGGGCGCGGTCGCGCGTGGTCGAGTACATGCAGAAGATCCAGGGCAGTCTGCCGCCCGGCGTCACCCCTGCCATCGGCCCGGACGCTACCGGCGTCGGGTGGGTGTACCAGTACGCGTTGGTGGACAAGTCCGGCAAACACAACCTCGCCGAGTTGCGCACCTATCAGGACTGGGTGCTCCGGTATGCCTTGCAGAGCGTGCCGGGCGTTGCCGAGGTGGCCGGCATTGGCGGATTCCAGAAACAGTATCAAGTCACGATTGATCCCAACCGGCTCCAGAGCTACGGCCTCTCGATCATGGAAGTGGTCGAGGCCATCCGCGACTCCAACAACGAAGTTGGCGGCCGGCTCATCGAGTGGACCGGCCGCGAGTACATGGTGCGAGCGCGCGGTTATATCCAAGACACTGAACCGCTCGGCAAGGTCGTGGTCAAGACCAGCGCCACCGGCACGCCGGTCCGACTCGCCGACGTGGCCGACATCGCACTCGGCGGCCAGATGCGGCGCGGCATCTCCGATTTCAACGGCGACGGCGACACGGTCGGCGCAATCGTCGTGATGCGCCACGGCGAGAACGCGCTCAACGTCATCCAACGCGTCAAAACCAAGCTGGAGGAGATGAAACCCTCCTTGCCGGAGGGCGTCGAGATCGTCAGCACCTACGACCGGTCGGAGTTGATCAACGAGTCCATCGCCAACCTCAAACACGAGTTGACGCTCACGATGATCGTCGTGAGCCTGGTGATTTTGTTCTTCCTCTGGCACATCCCGTCGGCACTTGTGCCGATCATCACCATCCCGATCTCGGTGCTGCTGGCGTTCATTCCGATGTACCTGCTCGGCATCACCTCGAACATCATGTCGCTGGCCGGCATCATCATTTCCATCGGCGTGCTGGTGGACGGCGCGATTGTGGAGGTCGAGAATGCCTACAAGAAAATCGAGCGCTGGCAGGAGGAAGGCCGGCCCGGCAGCTTTCACGCCGTGCGGTTGCACGCGTTGATGGAAGTCGGCCCGAGCATCTTCTTTTCGCTGGCGGTGATCGCGGTGGCGTTCCTGCCGGTGTTTACGCTGGTCGACCAGGAAGGCCGGTTGTTCTCGCCGCTGGCGTGGACGAAGAACCTGACGATGCTGCTGGCCGCATTTCTGGCCATCACGCTCGACCCGGCGGTGCGGATGCTGTTCGCCCGCATTGAGCCGTTCAAGTTCAAGCCGAAGCTGCTCGCCAAGATCGCCACGGGCGCGTTCGTGGGCCGGTATTATCCAGAGGAAAAGCATCCGATCAGCCGGACGCTGTTCTGGTTGTACGACCGGCCTTGCCGGTTTGTGCTCCGGCATCCGTGGGCGACGATCGTCACCGCGGCGCTCATCGTGGCCAGTGCCGTGCCGGTGTATTTGAAACTGGGCCGCGAGTTCATGCCGCCGCTTTATGAAGGCACGATCCTCTACATGCCGACCACGCTCCCCGGCATGTCCGTGACCCAGGCCCAGCAGTTGATGCAACTGGAAGACCGCATCATCAAATCTTTCCCGGAAGTCGAGACCGTCTTCGGCAAAGCCGGCCGTGCCGACACCTCGACCGACCCGGCGCCGTTCTCGATGATGGAAACGACCGTTGTGCTCAAGCCCAAGTCGCAGTGGCGCTTCAAGGAACGCTGGTACTCGGACTGGGCGCCGGGCTGGCTCAAGAAGCCGTTCGGTCAAGTCTGGCCTGAGCACATTTCGCACGAAGAACTCATTGCCGAGATGGACCGCGCCCTCCAGATTCCCGGCAACGTCAACGCCTGGACGATGCCGATCAAGGGCCGCATTGACATGCTTTCCACGGGCGTCCGCACTCCCATCGGCATCAAAGTCCTCGGCGCGGACCTCAACGAGATTCAGAAGATCGGCGAACATCTCGAAGGCATCCTCCGCAACGTGGCCGGCACCCGCAGCATCTTCGCCGAACGCGCCGCCGGCGGCTTCTTCGTGGACTTCATCCCCGACCGCGACGCGCTCGCCCGGTATGGGCTGACGATCAAGGATCTCCAGATGGTCATCATGTCGGCCGTCGGCGGCGAGGACATTTCCACCACCATCGAAGGCCGCGAACGCTACTCGATCAACGTCCGTTACCCGCGCGATCTCCGGTACGACCTCGATCAACTCCGCCGCGTGCTGGTCACCGCGCGCACGCCCGGCACGAGTGCCGGCAGCACCACCGGCATGAGCGCCATGGGCGCGACGGAGAACAAGGGTGACGGCGTTGTCCAAGTTCCCATTGGCGAACTGGCCGAGATCAAACTGGTCAATGGCCCGTCCATGATCCGCAACGAGAACGGCATGGTGGCCGGGTACGTGTTCGTGGACGTGGCCGGTCGCGACATTGGCAGCTACGTTACCGATGCGAAGCAGGCCGTCGCCAAGGAACTCAAGTTGCCAACCGGCTACACGGTGGTCTGGAGCGGTCAATACGAGAACATGCAGCGCGTGACCGAACGCTTGAAAATGATCATGCCGGTTACGGTGCTGCTGATTTTCTTTCTGCTCTACATGAACACCAAGAGTGTGTTCAAAACCTTCGTGGTCATGCTGGCCGTGCCGTTCAGTGTGGTCGGCGCGGTCTGGTTCATGTGGTTGCTCGACTTCAACATCTCCATCGCCGCGTGGGTCGGCATGATTGCGCTCATGGGTCTCGACGCCGAGACCGGCGTGTTCATGCTGATGTTCCTCGATCTCGCGTACGACGAAGCCAAAGCCAAGGGCCGGTTGCGCAACAAAGCCGAACTGGTCGAAGCGATCATCCACGGCGCAGTGAAGCGGATTCGCCCGAAGATGATGACCGTCGGCACGACCTTCATCGGCTTGATGCCCGTAATGTGGAGTGTCGGCACAGGGGCTGACATGATGAAGCGCGTCACCGCCCCACTAGCCGGCGGCCTTGCCACCAGTTTCATCATGGAACTGCTCGTCTATCCCGCCATCTACCTGCTCTGGAAATGGCACACCGAGGTCAAACACAACGCCGCCAAGGAGTCGGCGTCCGCGTCATGAGAATTACGTCTCTGCTTCTCCTCGCGCTCGCCCTGGCTGGTTGCAGCCGCGAACCCCGGTCGTGCGCCGTCTGCCAACGCGCCGAGTGCAAGGGCTTGGCCTTCCGCGTCACGCTCACCACCGGCAAGACCGTCGAAACCTGCTGTCCGCGATGCGGGCTGCATTACCTGGAAACGACCCAGCAGCAGGCGCGCTCGCTCCAAGTCACCGACCTGGCCACCGGCCAGTGGCTCGACGCGTCCCAAGCTGTGTTCGTGGCCGGCAGCGAGGTGTCGCCGTGTGCGCCTTCCAAGGAAGCCGTGCGCGATACCCACGGCTGCTGCGCGGTCAAAGGTTTTGACCGCTGCAATCCCAGCCTAATCGCCTTCGCGTCCGCAGACTCCGCGCGTGCGTTCCAGAAACAGCACGGCGGCGAACTGCTGACGTGGCAACAGATGAACCCCAAACCACCAACCAACTAACGGAGGAAACATGAAGAAAACACTCATCATCATCGCCGCCGCCGCCCTGACCGGAGGCGCGGCTTGGGCTAGTAATTGTTGTCCAAGCCACGCGGCCAAGCCTGCCGGTGACGCCCTGGCCGCGGCGGAACCGGGCCACGATCATTCGGCCCAGAGCAAGCCCGGCAACACACCGCCTACCGACCGGCAGGTCTACGGTCATTACCTGCTCATTCAAAACGCGCTGGCCGGTGATACACTCAAAGGCGTTCCTGAAGCCGCCGCCACGGTCGCGAAGTTGTCGCGCGAATCGAAGCTGCCGGCCGGTATCGCGGATGCCGCCGACAAAGTCAGCAAAGCCAGCGACATCGAGGCGGCGCGCGCTGCGTTCAAGGAATTGAGCGACGCGCTCATCGCCCACCGGAAAACGAACAAAGCGTTGGCCGAGCAATTCTACGTCGTCCACTGCTCGATGGCCTTCAACGACAAGGGCGCAGACTGGCTGCAAGCCACCAAGACCGTCAGCAACCCGTACTTCGGCGCAAGCATGCTCCGCTGCGGGGTGATCCGATGAAACCCCTGCATTGGCTCACACTCGCACTCACGCTGGCCGTGTTGGTCACCGGCTGCGCCTACAACGACTACGAGTCCGGCTCGGGCGAGCCATACCGCCAACCGGCCCATACCGGCCATCACCACTAGAAATCAAATGCCCGAACACGAATGGACAACTCTGACCGAAGTCATCCGGCAGGAGACTGAAACCGGCCCGACTGACGAGACCAAACATCTTCGCGTTCGTTGCGGCATCTACTCGATGCGCAACCAGTCTGGCCGCTACACGATCCGCATCCGGTTGCCGGCAGGCGCTCTGTTGCCGGAGCAACTGGCAGTTGTGGCCGAGATCGTGGAACGCGACAGTCGGATGGGCGTCGCGCATCTCACCACCCGGCAGGGCATCGAAATCTCCGACGTGCCGGGCGAACGGGTCGCCGCCATCGCGCGACAACTGGAGGCCGCCGGCCTGACCACGCGTCGCACCGGCGGCAACGTCGTGCGCGGCATCGTTTCCTGTCCGTGGGCGGGCGTGGCCAGCGACGAGGTCTTTGACGTGACGCCGTACGCGTTGGCTGTCGACCAGCACCTCCGTGACCACCCGGCATTTCAGCGAATGCCACGCAAAATCAAGATCTCCTTCGAGAGTTGCCAGCATGACCACGTCCGCACGGCGGTGGCGGACATCGGCCTGCGCGCCACAGTGCGCGACGGCCAGCCGGGGTTTCGCATCACGGTTGGCGGCGGCTTGGGCGCTGTCCCAAAGTTGGCGCAACCGCTCGAAGACTTTACGCCCGTCGCAGCAATGCTGCCGTCGCTGGATGCAATCCTGCGGGTGTTTGATGCGCACGGCAACCGGCAGAGTCGCGCGCGCGCCCGACTCAAATGGCTGCTGACCGATTGGGGGATTGAACGCTTCCGCGACGCCGTGTTCGCCGAACGCGCCAGCGGTCAGGTCGCGCCTGTGAGCGTACCGGACGTGCTTGAAACTCCGCCTGCCGACTGGCCGAGCATTGCCCGCAGCATCATTGTGAATGGATTTGCCGAATGGCGCGCCGGCAATGTGCGTCCGCAGAAGCAGGCCGGCTACGTGGCGGTGCTGGTGCGTTGCCCGCTCGGTGAGCTCTCGCCCGCGCAACTGCGCCGGCTCGCAGCGGCGGCCCGCATGTTCAGCGGCGGCATCCGCACCACCATCGAACAGGATGTGTTGTTGCGCTGGGTGCCGGCGCCGGCGTTGCCGGACCTGTACGAGTTTCTTCGCCCGGAAGGTTTGGCGACCTGTTGCGCCGAGCAAATCATGGACATCACCCGTTGCGCCGGCGCGGAACGGTGTCTGTCCGCCATCACCAACTCCAAGGCCGCTGCCAAGGCCATCGCCACGGTCGGGGCTAACGGCCTGTCCCACGAACCGGCGGTGCGTTCGCTGCGCATCCGCGTCTCCGGCTGCCCAAACGCGTGCAGTCATCATCATGCAGCGGACATTGGCCTGTTTGGCGTCTCGAAAAAGGCGCATGGCCGGCCCGCGCCGCACTACGCGCTGCTGCTTGGCGGCGCAACCACCGGCCACACGTTCGCCCAACGGATCGCTGACGTGCCGGCCTGCCGCGTCCCCGAGGCTGTCCAGCGCGTGTTGAAGCTGTACCTGGCCACGCGGACGAGTGACGAACCTTTCCCGGCATTCGTGCAACGCATCGGCGCGCCAGCTTTGCGCACCGCGCTGGCCAGCCTGACGCCGGTGCCGCCGCCGAGTACAGGCCCGGAGTATTTCCGCGATCTCGATGCCACAGCCGATTTCGCGGTCGAGGCGAAGGAGGGTGAATGCCACTTCTGACCAACTCGGGGGAGGAATAGGCGAGGTGTGCCGTGCGCTCCTGTCCACTGGCCAACCGTTGCGGGCAGGATGAGTGCGTCCGCCCGACGGCACGGGAAAACCCGCCGGAATTGGAGACGCGGCTCTACTGCCTGACCGGCGATTGCGACCATTGCCCGCTGCTGGCCGAAATCAACCTGCTCGCCGGTGGAACGTTCCCTGAAGCAGAGCGGGCACACAACGGGCATCTCCCCGCCGTTCCCCGGACCGCGAAACGAACAGCCGACGAATCTGACTTGGCTCTCATCGCCAGAGCGCAGGCCGGTGACGATGCCGCTTACGAGGAGTTGATGGCCCGCTACCAGCACGTCGTATGGCAGTGCGCATACCGCGTCCTCGGCGATGTCGAGGAGGCGCATGATACCACGCAGCAAGTCTTCGTCCGCGTGTACCGCAAGCTCGACGCGTTCGACGCCGCGAAAGCGCCGCCCGACGCGCAGAATCCTTTTGCCGGCTGGCTGCTCACCGTCGCCCACCACGCTGCGTATGATCGCCGCCGTTGGCTCAACCGTCGTCCCACTGAGCCGTTGTCGGCGCTGCTGACCTCTCCACCGGTGGCGGCGGACGACGTGGTCACGGAGGTGACCGCGCACGAAATCGGCGAGCGCCTCGCCGAGGCATTGGCCGAGATACCGGTGCAGCAGAAAACGGCGCTGGAGTTGTGCGAAGTTCACGGCTTGTCCTACGCCGAGGCTGCCAGCGTCATGCACTGCACGACCAAATCCGTCGAGGCCCGGCTGTATCGTGGCAAACATCTCCTGCGGAAGCGGCTGCGCCTGCTATGGGACTGACACCGCTGGCGTGTCCCGCATTCTTCTGGTAGGAGAACCAGCGATGAACCACGAAAAACCGTTACGCACGTTGCTGAAAAAAGTCTTACAGGCTGGCCCGCCTGACCAGACGCAAATCAGCGCGTTTTCGTCCATGATGGCCGGCGTTGTACCGGAAGATTTGTGGTCGGAGGAAATGAAGACCACGCAACGCGCCACGGTGATGCTCTGGGGCGAGACGCAGCGCGCGTATGAAGATGCGCTCCGCCAGTTGCGCGCGGATAAGACCACGGAGTACCTCAGTGACAAGGAACTCAAGGACCGGCTGTGGCGCTTGGTGTGCGAAATAGCAATCAAGGAAGATGAGTTCACGCACGACCAGAAGCTCCAAGGCAAGATTTGCGAGTTCCAACAGGACATCTGCAAACCGCTGGAAAACTGCGAAGTCTTGATTCGCGTGGAACATCTGGATGCCGGCAGCGAGGTCATCAACTTGGGCGACTGCACTGTTTCAAAGTTCAGCCGCGACCAACTCGCGGCATGGGGACTGAATCCGGCGATTCCCGAGTTAGCCAAGCGTTTGGAAGAATTTGCCGGTGCGACACTGATCGCCGTCCCAGAGTCTGGGAATAATCCCGGCTTAATCCTCGACCGCGCCCGTGAGAAGGCTGCGCAACGGTTGCGCATCTTGCAGGCCACGCTGAGCCGTCATCGCCTGCTGCAGGACGAGAATCTGCTGTTCGCCATTTCCGAAGCGGCGGCTATCAGACGGTTGAACGATCCCGGCTCAGCAACCTGGGGGTGGAGGTCCAAGCGGCGATCCGTCGGACTCAAGTGGGACGCCACACTCACGACGGCATTATCCCAGATGCACAACGAACTCCGCGCGATGGGGAACGCCCCCAAGATTCGCGGCGTGATTGACCGCGCAATGCACTGGATCGGTGAAGCCATTTACGAGGAGTTGCCGGACAAGAAGGTTCTGGCCCTTTGCTCCGCGTTGGAAGCACTTCTCACCTCCATCTCCGACGGACGAAAAGGCGAGGCGATTGCCTACCGGATCATGCTGCTGAATTCCGTTCTCAATCAGGGATTTCTCGACCCGAGCCGGATTCTGTGGATTTACGAGTTGCGGTCGAAGGTCACGCACGGCAGCAGCCTCGATGAAGCGACCCTGTCCGACTATTACACGTTGCGCATGGCGGCGACGGACACACTGGTCAGCGTGCTGCGCCTTGTGGCTCAGAAAAACGTTACCAAACAATCGCAACTGATCGCCGTGCTAGAGGAGTCGGAGTTTACGACGCCGTGCCTCGACTGGTTACAGGCGCGAGCGGACAAGGGTTCACAGAGCATCCTGAAGGCATTGGAGGAAGCTCTGGGGGCCCGGCAACTACGGACGGGATGATCGTCAGCCGGCCACACGATCAACAGAGACGTTCACCCGCAACGTGTGGCACTTGGGAATCTCGTTGGCCAAACCCGGAAACCTTGCCCGGATGGCTTCGAGAAAAAGACTGATTCTCGTGGCGACGATGACATTCTCCTGTGCGTCGTACTCCATCGCAATCCCAACGAGCCAACCCGTCTGGAGTAAATCATCGCCCTGACTGTCCAATCGGCGCTTCCATACGCCGCCGCCGCTCATGCCGTGGGGCAATGGCGCGGTGAAGCGTTGACCGGTCTCGTTGAATGAGTTTTTCCGTTCAAATCGGAGCAACAGATGTGATCGTGGGCCAACGTGCAGCGCGGCGTACCGGCTCGTCCCCGCCGGGCTGGCCAAATACGAAAATGGTCCGGGCCGAACCTTCTTGGTTGTGGGATTGCGCTTCGAGCGTGTCTCCGGATAGCCGCGCAATTCGTAAATGCTGCTGGGGCGGACCGCCTCATTCGGTTGGAGATGGCAGACATTGAGAAACCGATGGCCGTGGCTCAAATGCGCGGCGATGCGGGGTTTGAGTTCCATAAAGCCCACGTCGTTCCTGTCCTCGTCGCGCGAAGTCCCGTCCGACAGCCCGCTCTTGTGCGCGACACCTTCCAGTACCTGCAATGGGCCGCCGACTCCGTAGTACAGCGTGCTTCTCGCATTCGTGTCGAGCACATGGGCCGCGGTCAGGAGAAAATGCGCGTCCGCAATTTGCAGCAAGACGGCTGAGCCGATCAGCAGTGGATTGCCCCGGTCATCCACTCCATAGAGCGGACAGACCGGTTGCGGCGGCAACTCCGTGGAAGTTGACAGAGCAGGCGCGTCCATCGTTGCCCTACGCCGGTATGGTTCTGGCAATCTTGCGCAGGATGGCGCGGTCGTCGCCGAATTTGCAGAGGGCGTCGCAGTGTTGGTGGAGATCGCCGAACAGGATGAAGGCGACCGGGGTGTCTTTCAGCGCGGCTCGGATGATGGGGCGCGTCAGTTCGGCTTCGACTTCTTTCTGCCGGGAATCAGGCGCGACTAGATACAGCCAGCAGGTGCAGGCCGGGATGGATTTGGCCAAGTCGCCCATTCGCAGGATGCCGGAATAGATGGAGGTGCTTTTCTCGATCTCGAACGCGGCGACAATTTCACCATTGCCCGGTTTGAGCCAGATCACGTCAATCAACCCCACGGTGTCCATTACCTCTGTCGGCCAGCCGAGCGTCGGCAGGTCTGACACGGTCAGCATCGCAAACGGCTGGCCATCACAAGAACGATGGCGGTCGTTGCGGGCGACGAACACATCGTACTTGAGCGCCCGGCCAATCTTGATGAGTAGGTATTGGATGCGAGTGTGCTCGGAGTCTTCCGCTTGCTCCGCCAGGACGGCGGAATGCCGGGCGCGGGCCGCTTTCTCGTGTTTCTGTTGCTCGGCTTTCAAGACGGCGTCGGCGTTCCCCCTGATGAGCAGCCGACCGGAGCCGATCTCGAACAGCAGCCCGGCAAAAGCGCCGAGGTCATTGGAAAGTTGGTTGCGCACGATCTCGTTGGTGCGCACGATGGTCTCGCGCATGGCGAGGTAGCTATCCCATGACCCCAGCTTCTTTTTATCGCCGAACAGCGCATTGAAGCCGTTCAGAATCGCGGTGTTGAACGGCGGGATGAACGTCGGGTGCAGGAAATAGACGATGCTGGCCACGGCCGGGCCGACGCCCTTGATTTGCGCGGCGGCCAGTTTACTCATCTCAATCAACACCTGCTCCTCGCGCGTGGCGGTCAGGCAGGCTTGGAGGAACGCGCCGAACTTCTGTTTGTTCGCCTCGTTCTCGTAGATGTCCGGGATGCGCAGTTTCGGTTTCCAGTAGAACGGATGGGCCGCGCCCTCGAAGACCTGTTTCTGCTCGGTGATCGCCTCCAACACGAACTCCAGCGGCGAGCCTTTGAAATCGTTGCCGAACGTGCCGGCAGCAATGGCATCCACTGTCTCGCGCACGCCACGGCGGATGGTGCGGAACGCCTTCATCCGTTCCTCGCCGCTGACAAACCACGTGTTATAGACCGACTCCAGATCGGCCTTGTAACGCTGGACAACTTCAAGCAGGGCGGCGTGTTCCATGACGGCGGAGAGAGTATCACGACGCCTGTCACCCCGGCAAACACACGCGCAATTGACAACCTTCTCCGGCCCGCCTACAGTCCGCTCGTGATTCGCATCGGACTCTTCGCGCTGTGGCTTCTGGCGTTCGCTGGGATAACCAGCGAATTGGCCTGCGTTGCCGGCGATCCGGGCGACGATTGCTGTCAGGTGACGCAATGTCCGATGTGCACGCAGGGCGTGATTTGTGATGTGCAAACGCCGGCCGTGGCGGTCGCCTCGACCGTCAGCGCGGTGATTCCTTCAAAAATTGCTCAACCGGATTCTCCCGACTTGGGCCGCCTTAATCCTCCCCCAAGAGCCTGATCCCGCCTCGACGGGTGTGGTGTGCCCATCTCCCTGAGTCGTGCCCTGCGGTGGAACTGTCGTGTCCGCCGCCGGGTCTTGGTGAAACAGTAAATCAGTATCCAACATGAAAATTTTGAATCTCTATCTCCTTGGCGGCGTCCTGCTGTACCTGTCGCCGTCAGTCGCGCGGGCGGACGCTCTCACGGCAGAACAAGCCGTCCAGACAGCGTTGGCGCAGAATCCCGAACTGTTGGCAGCTCGACAGCAAATCGAGGCCGCCACAGGCCGGGCCGTGCAGGCGCGATTGTGGCCCAATCCGGAACTGGAGCTTTCTTCCGAAGAATTTCCGCCGCGCGGCGGCGGGTTCTCGTCGGCTCAGAACCTGGTGGGCGTGGCGCAGACCGTGCCGTTCCCCGGCAAGAAACCACTCGATGCGCGGATTGGCCGCCAAGCGGTGACCGTCGCGGAGTGGGAGTATCTGGGACGCGAGATTGAACTGGTCCGCGAGGTGAAGACGGCTTTCACGACGGCGCTGGCAGCCGAAAAGAAAGTCACCGTCTCCGCGCAACTGCTGGAACTGGCGCGGTCGCTGGCCGATGCCGCCGCGAAGCGCGTCGCAGCCGGCGCAGCGACGGATCAGGAACGGTTGCGCGCGGAAATCGAACTCGACCGGGCGACAGTCGAGTTGACAGCGGCGCGACGGGAGTTGGTCGAGGCGCAAACGACGCTGGCCACCTTGATGGGCCGGGCGCGTGAGCCGGTTGGGCCGTTGCATGGCGAATTGCGCGAAACGGCCGACTTGCCGGCACTGGAACAAGCGCGCGAGCAGATGCTCGCCCGGCATCCGAACATCCGTGCGGCGGCAGCCGGCAAGGAACGGGCCGAACTGGAATTGCGCCGCGCCAAAATCGAGCCGCTGCCGGACGTGACCGTCGGCGTGGCCGGTGGGCGCGACTTTGGCGAGAAGGAAACGATTATGGAGTTTCGGGTCTCGCTGCCCCTACCGATATTTGACCGCGCCCAAGGCCGCAAACGCGAGGCCCGCGCCGAAGCGGAGATTGCCCGCTTCGACCTGACCGCCACCGAGCAACGGCTGATCCGCGAACTGAGCGTCGTGGACGCCCGGCTCCGGGCGGTTGCCGAGCAAGTCGAGGCGTACCGGAAACGCATCCTGCCGAAAGCCGAGGAGGCATTGCAGTTGGTGCGCGGTGGCTTCGAGGCCGGCAAGTTCGGTTTTCTCGATCTGGTGGACACGCAGCGCACCCTCGCTGAAAGCCGGCTCGCCTATTACGAGAAGTTGTCCGAACTCAACGCTGCCCAAGCCGAATTGGAGGCGCTCGTGCTCAAAGACCAGCACGCGCCGCCAGCCGGGCAGCCGCAACCCAAACCCTAAACAAAGGAGTAAGACCATGAAGATGACGTTGACGAGACTGTGGCCGGTGATGGCGCTGCTGGCAGCGCTGTCCCTGCCGGCCACGACAATGGCGGACGCCAAGTGTCCGCACGATGCGCCCAAGGAGTTGTGTTTCATCTGCGACCCGGCATTGCGGGAGAAAGGCCGGCTCTGGTGCAAGGAACACAACCGCTACGAAGACCGCTGCTGGGAATGCCACGCGGAGTTGCAGGACAAAGCCCGCGCGTTCTGCACGAAACACAATCTCTACGTGGACGAATGTTTCCTCTGCAAACCCGAACTGAAAAAGGCCAAGGCTGCCGCCGCCCCCAGTGAGAAGTGCATGGCCCACGGCGCGCCGAAGGAACTGTGCTTCATCTGTGACGCATCGCTGCGCGAGAAGGGCCGACTGTGGTGTAAGGAGCACGACCGGTATGAGGATCGTTGCTGGGAGTGTCATCCCGACCTGCGCGATGCCAAACGCGCGTTCTGCGAGAAGCATGCTCTGTATGCGGACGAATGCTTCCTCTGCAAACCCGAACTGAAAGCGAAACCTAAAACCGGGGCGCAAGCCCCGTCCGCCGGGCCGCGCCTGATGTGCAAGGAACATAATGTCGCCGAAGACGAATGCGGCATCTGCCACCCCGACCTGGCCGGCAAGCCCGGATTGAAGGTGCGCTTCCCTTCGGCGCAGGCCGCAGCCAAAGCCGGCATCGTGACCGCGCCGCCGCAAATCGGGCCGATGGCCGATGGGATCGAGTGCTACGCCGAGATTCAGTTCAACCAGAACCAGCTCGCGCAGATTGCCGCGCCGGTCGGCGGCATCATCCAGGCGGTCGAGGCCGACCTCGGCGACAAGGTCGAAACGGGCCAGATGGTCGCCCGCATCTGGTCCTCAACCATCGGCGAGGCGGTCGCGAAGGCGGTGCTCACCCAGCAGACCGTCGCGCGCGAACGCAAATTGCACGCGGAGCGGATCAGTTCGGAGAAAGACCTGCAAGAGGCGGAGGCCGCCTACCGGGCCGCGCGCCAGCAACTCAAGACTCTGGGCTTCGACGAGAAGCAGATCGAGGCGCTCGCCGCGCAATCGGTCGAGACGGCGCTGCTGGAACTGCGCGCCCCCTTTGCCGGCGAGATCGTTGAGCGCAACGCCGTGCGCGGCGCGTTGGTCGAGGCCGGCAAGTCGTTGTTCACGCTCGTTGACCGCTCGACAATGTGGGCGATGCTCAACATTCCGGAGAGACACCTCGCCGGCGCCCGCGTCGGCCAGAAGGTCGAGTTCCGCGTGGACGCGTTGCCGGACCAGACCTTTACCGGCACGCTCACCTGGATCGCCGCCAAGGTGGACGACCGCACCCGGATGGCGCAAGCCCGCGCCGAAGTGCCGGACCCCGCCGGCGTGTTGCGCGCTCAGATGTTTGCCAAGGTACGCATTCTGACCGGCAACACCGACAAGGCCGTGATCGTGCCGGCCGCGGCGATTCAGTGCATTGAAAAGAGGGACTTCGTATTCATCAAAGTGGCCGATGATCTCTACGAAGCGCGGCTGGTGCGCATCGGCGCGAAACTCAACGGCAACGTTGCCATTGCCGAAGGTCTCCGCGCCGAGGACCTCGTCGTCGTGGAAGGCGGTTTCATCGCCAAATCGCAATTCCTCATCTCCAAACTCGGCGCGGGATGTGTGGACTAGGCCATGTTGAACTGGATCATCAACTTTTCGCTGCGCAACCGGCTGCTGGTCTGTCTGCTGTCGGCGGTGCTCATCCCGGTCGGGGTATGGTCGTTGACGCGGTTGTCGGTGGACGCCTTTCCCGATACGACGCCGGTGCAGGTGCAAATCAACACGGTCGCCGCCGCACTGAATCCGCTGGAGGTCGAGGCGCAGATCACGCTGCCCCTCGAATTGGAAATCAGCGGGCTGCCGGGGTTGATCAATGTCCGCTCGATCTCGAAGTTCGGGTTGTCGCAAGTGGTCGCGACGTTTGCCGACCGCACGCCGATTACGCTGGCCCGGCAACTGGTGAGCGAGCGGTTGCAGGGCGTGGAGTTGCCGGTAGGCATCGAGCGGCCGAAACTCGGGCCAATTTCGACCGGGTTGGGCGAGGTGTTTCACTACGTGGTGCGCTCCGAGACCGGGAAGCACTCGCTGATGGAATTGCGCGAGCTGCACGATTGGGTTATCAAACCGGAACTGCGCCGCGTGGCCGGGGTGGCGGAAGTCAACTCCTGGGGTGGATTCGAGAAGCAGTACCACGTCGTCGTCGAACCGGAGCGGTTGATCAAACACAAGCTCACCTTCGCGGCACTGACCGAGGCGTTGGAGGCCAATAACCAGAATGTCGGCGGCGGGATTGTGGTGCGCGGCGGCGAGGCGTTGCTGCTGCACGGCGTCGGACTGGTCACCAACACCGAGCAGATCGGTAACATCGTGATCGAGTCGCACGACGGCACGCCGGTCCGCGTGGGCGACGTGGCCGAGGTCCAGATCGGTCACGAGATTCGGCGCGGCGCGGTCACTGCCGACGGCAAGGGCGAGGCGGTGCTGGGGTTGGGCTTCATGCTCATGGGCGAGAACAGCCACGTCGTCACGCGCAAGCTGAAGGCGGCACTGGCCGAGGCGCAAAAGGCGTTGCCGGCGGACGTGAAGGCGGAAGTGGTCTATGACCGGACTGAATTGGTGGACAAGGTCATCAACACCGTCGAGCACAACCTGCTGGCGGGCGCGCTGCTGGTGATCGCGGTGCTGTTCCTGTTCCTCGGCAACCTGCGCGCCGGCTTGATCGTCGCCTCCGCCATTCCGCTGGCGATGCTGTTTGCCGGCAATTTCATGTTGCAGGCCGGTATCGCCGCCAGCCTGCTGAGCCTCGGTGCGATTGATTTCGGGCTGATCGTGGACAGCTCGGTCATCATGGTGGAAAACTGCGTCCGGCACGTCGCCCATCGCAAGGACAAGCCGTGGCTGGACACGATTCGGGATGCCGCCATCCAGGTGCGGAAGCCAACGATGTTCGGCGAACTAATCATCATGATCGTATTCTTGCCGGTGCTGACACTGGAAGGCATCGAAGGAAAACTGTTCCGGCCCATGGCGCTGACGATGATCTTCGCGCTGGCCGGCTCGCTGATCTTGTCGCTGACGTTGATGCCGGTGCTGGCCAGCCTGTTTTTGCCGAAGCACATTCAGGAACGCGAGCCGTGGCTGGTGCGCTTGGCCAAGCGCGCGTATGCGCCGGTATTGCGCACGGTGCTGCGGTGGCGCTGGGTGACATTGGGGGTGGCGGTGGCGCTGGTGGTCATGGGGGGCGTGCTGGCGCTGCGGCGGGGTGGCGAGTTCATGCCGAAACTGAAAGAGGGCGCGATTGTGCTCAACGTCATCCGGTTGGCCGGTGTTTCGGTGGAACAAGCGGTCGCATCCAACTCACGAATCGAGCAGTTGCTGCTGGAGAATTTTCCCGATGAAATCGCGCGCGTGTGGAGCCGGATCGGCACGGCGGAAGTCGCCACCGACCCGATGGGAATCGAATTGAGTGACGTGTTCATCGCGCTCAAACCGCGCGTGCAGTGGAAGAAGGCCCGCACGCAGCAGCAACTCGCCGAGCAGATGCACGAATCGTTGCGCGACCAGCCGGGTTTGAACCTGGTGCTCACGCAGCCCATCGAGATGCGGATGAACGAGATGATTGCCGGCATCCGCTCCGACATCGGCATCAAAGTCTATGGCGACGACTTCGACACGTTGACGAAAATCTCTGACGACATCCAGAAAGTGCTGACCCAGATTCGCGGCGTCGGCGATGTGTCCGGCGAACAGATCACCGGCCAGCCGGTATTGCAGGTGACGGTTGACCCGGAAGCCATCGCCCGACTCGGCGTACCGACCCGCGATGTGCTCGCCATGGTCGAAGCCGTCGCCGGCAAGAGAGTCGGCGAAATCCGCGAAGGCCAACGCCGGTTTCCGCTGGCCGCCCGGTTGCCTGAACGCCAGCGCACCGACCCCGATGCGCTCGCCACCACGCTCATTCCGACCGCCGCCGGGCCGGTATTGCCGCTGGAACGCGTCGCGCACGTCGGCGAAACCGAAGGGCCGACCACCATCAACCGCGAATGGGGACGCCGCCGCATCGCCGTCCAGTGCAACGTTCGTGACCGCGACGTCGCCAGTTTCGTCGCCGAAGCGCAGCAGAAAATCGCCGCCACCGTGAAACTGCCGGAAGGTTACACCATCGAGTGGGGCGGCCAGTTCGAGAACCTCCAACGCGCCCGCACCCGGCTGGCGATTGTCGTGCCGGTCGCACTCGTGCTGATCTTCGTGTTGCTGTACGTGACATACGGACGGATGCTCGATGCCGTCCGGGTGTTCACGGGCGTGCCGTTTGCGGCGGTGGGCGGTGTGCTGGCGTTGTGGCTGCGTGACATGCCGTTCTCGGTCTCGGCCGGTATCGGCTTCATCGCGTTGTCCGGCGTGTCAGTGCTCGGTGACATGGTGCTGGTGTCCTACGTCCGGCAATTGCGCGATCAGGGACGCGACCTCGCGCAAGCCGTGGAGGAAGCGGCGCTGACGCGCTTGCGTCCGGTGCTGATGACCGCCTTGGTGGCCGCCCTGGGTTTCCTGCCGATGGCGCTGAACACCGGCGTCGGCGCGGAAGTGCAACGTCCGCTGGCTACCGTGCTGATCGGCGGCGTTGTCAGTAGCCTGATGCTCACCCTGCTGGTATTGCCCGTTCTCTACTTGGTTTTCGGCGCGCCGGTAACCAAACCAGAGGAACGACAGTAAAGTGGCACGCCAGCGAGGGTTTGCAGGCGGGGGTGCGTTTGATTGGGTGGAGGACATAGAACATGACACCGTTCTGCTACATCGCGATAGGGATGGCCGTCGGGGCGCTGGGGTTGGCGGCCTACCCATACTTGCACGCGTTTTGGGAACATCATAGCCGACGTGCCCGGTTTCACCGGCGTGTCGAGATGGTCAAACACGCGGAATTCTGACCGGAAAGTGTGACGCCATGATCGCTGTCGCAACAGATGTCCGGCAGCCCGAAACGCCGGCAGCGGTAGATCGGTCTGACGAGTTCACGCCGTCGTTCGTCGAGACGCTCGACGAGCTGGATGTCAGCCCGGAATTTCTTGCTGACTTGGCGCTGAAAACCGTCTCACGCGAGGCGGAGTCCACCACGCGCAGCGTGGCGACGCGGCTCCGGTTGGGAATCATGGTGACCGACGCGCTGCTCGACCGGCTCGTGAACGAAAAGTTCATCGAGAAGAAAGGCGTGGTCGGGCTGCACAACTACCGGTTCGGTATGTTGGAACGTGGCTGGACGAAAGTGGATCGGCTCTTGGCTCAGTCCAGTTACGTCGGTGCGGCGCCGGTATCGCTCGCCACATACACCGAGATGATCGTCGGGCAGGTGCGTAATCGGTCCGGTGTCAGTCAAGCCGCGTTGGAAGAGGCGATGGCGGCGCTCGTGCTGTCCGACGCCACGAAGAAAACGCTGCGACTCGTCGCCAGTTCGGGACGCAGCCTGTTCTTGAGCGGGCCGCCCGGCAACGGCAAGACGGCGATGGCGCGGGCGTTGGTCACGGCGATCCCCGGCACACTCTGGATACCCTATGCCATCGAGATTGATGGTCAAGTGATTCAAGTGTTCGACCGCCACAATCACCGGTCCGTCGAGCACGGCAATGATGATTTCGACCATCGCTGGGTGAAGATACGTCCGCCCTTGGTGGTCGCCGGTGGGGAACTGACGATTCAGAACCTCGACCTGACAGCCACGAACCTGCCGGGCCGCTACGACGCGCCGTTCCAGATAAAAGCCAACGGCGGAGTGCTGGTAATTGACGACCTCGGCCGGCAACGTTGCTCCGCGAAGGAACTGCTCAACCGTTGGATCGTTCCGCTGGAAGACCGGGTGGACTACCTGACGCTCGACACCGGCAAGAAAGTGCAGTTCCCGTTCGAATCCATCGTCGTGTTTGCCACGAACCTGACCGGCGGTGATTTGGAAGACGAAGCGTTCCTGCGCCGGATGGGCTGTCGGCTCGCGGTCCGGCCTCCGCCGCCGGATGTGTATGGCGACATCTTCCACCGGTACGCCGAGTCGTGCGGGCTGACGTACGATCCGCACTTGGTCGCGCATCTGTGGGAGCGTTACCGTCTCGAAGACCGTGAACCGAAATGCTGCGAACCGCGCGACCTGATCGAATTGGTCATTGACCTGTGCCACCTGCACGATAGGCCGGCCGAGTTGACCGAGGAGGTCCTCGATCTGGCGTGGGACAGCTATTTCGGACTCGCCAACCGTCGCCCAACTTCGGGCGGAAGAATGTCCCACGAATTCCGGCCCGGCGCGGCATGATCGGTCTGCAGCATGTTGATCACCGGCTGGCCGGTGCTGTCAATTTCCACACTGAACCCCAAGCCCAATCCGCCGCCCATGTCCAAGCACCACCGGCAAAAGCCGTTCTTCTCCGCATCCGGATAACCATACAGGCAGGTCGTCAACCGTCCGCACTGCGGGCATTCAAACAGCGACATCGCCTTGCCGGTTTTGCGCAGCGAAAGCCGCAATTCGTTCAGGCCGCCGAGCATGTTGCCCGGTGCCCAGGCCGGCAGCCCGAGCAACACCGCCCACAGGATCAACCCGGCTTCGTACAGCAGATTCCCAGTTTGTACTTTGCACGCTCCCGGCCACGCGGTGAAATACCGGTCGGGCGACCGTGGCCCGGCCGGAAGGCTGCATACCGGGCAATCCGTGTTCAACTGCCACGTTCGGTCATTCAGTGCCGGTAATTCGGAGGCGTAGCGCAACGGAGGATCAAATGGCAAGGCGTCGAGATTCCGAAACACCCGGTCACATGCTTGCGCGAACTTCTTGGTGAGCCAGCGCGATTGGCCCGTTTGCACCTCGCGGAGTGCGCCGCCAAACATTCCCAGCGTCTGCCACACCCGTTCCGGACTCGCGGTGCTCCAGCCACGCAAGTAATCACGCAACAACACCCGCTCCGGCGATCCGCCGCACAACGGACAGCGAAAATGAAACATCCAGATTGGAAACGTCTCCGTGCTCATCCTCAGCGACGCCATCAATAGCAGGAGCGCTGTTACCGGACAAGCCAAGGGTTTCCGACCCGCTGACCGTTGCATCCGGTAGAGGATATGATGAAGGCCCGCATTGCCAAACGACAGGTCTTATTGATGGACGACGATCCACAACGCGCCGAAAGCATTGCCCGTCACTTGGTCCGTCACGGTTGTCGCGTGACGCTGGCGACCAGTGTCGAGGAGGCATTGCGCAACCTGGCCGGCCAGACCTTCGATGTTCTATTCAGCCCCTTGGAAATGCGGCGAACAACCGGCTGGATACTCATGGCCCGGTGCCGGCAACGCCAAGTGCGAGTGCCGGTGGTTCTGCTGACCGTTGCCTTCGACGCCGGCAAGTGGGCGTCGGCGCTCGTCTGGGGCGCACAGGCGCTTTTGCGAGTTCCGCTGCAAGACGACGAACTCGCCAACATCCTCGCGCTGGTTGCGCCCGCTCCTGCTCCGGACGTCGAAGTGGTCGAAGAGGCTGTCCACACTATTGCCGCCTAGCGTTTCGCTGGTTCGCAACCCCGCTTCTGTGCTATCACTTCGAGCCAGCCGCTGGCACAGGCCAGAGGCGCAGCATGAACGACAGTCACCGCATACTGGAGTTGTTGCGATGCAAACCCGGTCTGAAGGCGCGCGATATTGCGGCGCAGTTGGGTTTGGATCGCTCACTTGTGAACTCCGTTCTCTACGGCGCTCTCCGCGGTCAGGCGGTGCAAGATAAGTCGTACCGTTGGTGGCCCAAGGATGGGACAAACGTGGACGCCCGCAAGTCGGATCGTGCGGAGAAGCTCGACACCCCGTTGGCCAGGCTCTGCCGGTACTATCTCGATTGCCTCAATTACGACGACCAAGGCGGCGTCGGTGTGTTTGCGTCATCGTTCAACGATCCTAGCTACGTTGAACTGGACGCGATGCCATTGATGACCGGAAACTCCGATCTGGTCTTTGAACAGGCTGCCGTTCGCGAATTCGTCAATCGGACTCGGCGAGACCGTAACCGGCTGACGATTTTGTTGGGCTACCCGATTTGTCTCAACCGGTTCACATCAAAGAAGGGCGCTGACTGTCGCATGATCGAACCGGTATTCCTCTTCGGGTTGGAAGAAGACCCGGAGAACCGGTACGTGATGCCCCGGTTTGCTGACGACTTGCCGCAGGTCAATTTCAAAGCCATCCGCAGCCTAACCGCGTCCGACAATCCCGGTATCGTGGAGGAAGTCGTGCAACTGGTGGAGGAGCTTGGATTGGCCGGCACGGGCGAGATGCCAGACTTGGATGAGCTGATCTCCCGACTCCGCTCCATCCGCCCGGATTGGAGCTGGCGCGAAGAACCTGACCCATTCGCGGTGAAGCAAGTGCCGCCACTTGCCGGTATGACCGAGGCCGGCATTTACAATCGCGCTGTCCTACTCGCCACAGAGCGCTCGCCCTACACCAAGGGACTGGAAACGGAATTGAGCCAGCTCCAATCTGTGCCCGAAGATCAGTATCGCGGAACAGCGCTGGGCGCGTGGCTCAGAGGCGAGATCTCTCCAGCTCCCACGCCGGAGTCCCGTCCGCTTTTGGAAGTCTTGCCTCTCAATACCGAACAGCGGCAGGCTGTGCTCCAAGGATTATCAAACCCGCTCACGGCGATTACCGGGCCGCCCGGCACCGGCAAATCCCAAGTCGTCACGTCGCTGCTCGTCAACGCCGCGTGGCTGGGCAAAACAGTGCTGTTTGCCAGCAAGAACAACAAGGCCGTTGATGTGGTGGAGACTCGCGTCAATGCACTTGGGCCGCGTCCGATATTGCTCCGACTCGGCGCGAGTCAGCAGCGCAACTTCCAGCAAGAATTAGCGGAGTACCTGGTGTCGCTATTGGCGGGTGCGGTGACGCCGGAGGACGAACGGGCGCATCAAGAGACTGAAGCAGCACATGAAAAGCTGAAGTCGCGGTTTGAAAGTTTAGACCGGCAACGTGACGCGACAATCAAGTTGCGCAACGAAGTGGACGCGGCAGAGCAGTCCGTCGAGCCGATTCGCAGCGAACTTGGCGATGAATGGTTTCAGTTTTTCAGAACCTTCGATGAAAGTGAACCGAATCAATGCCTGCGGTCGTTGCGTTCTGCCGTTGCCTGTGCAAACCGGGGCCGCAATTCGCTTCTGGTACGAGTTTTGTGGCCGTTTCTCAGACGCAAACGTTTCGCCGAGTTGTGGACGATGGCTGAGGCATCGAAAGGCGCTCTTGAACGCCTCGGCATTACGCCACCGGCCCAACCGCCGGACGACAAGACGGTCAACCAATGGATCGCTCTGGTCGAAGTGACCCAATACCGAATCGAATCCGCGCGAAAGATTCGCGGCTACTTCTCCAATCTGGAGCGATTGAAGGCGGCGACTCCCCTTGAGGAACTGAGTCGAGAACAGCGCGATCTCACCGGTGAACTGGCCGACGCGTCGGAAGCGCTGTGGCGAAGCTGGTTGCGGCTGCAACCCAAGAGACTCACGCAGGAAGACCGAAGGCTTCTTCGCGAATACGCTTCCCTTTTGCAGATGATCGTCAGCAGCAACGAGTCGGGCGCACATCTTGGGCGCGAGGTGTTTGCCCGGTACTATAGCCTGTTCCCAAAGATTACCGGCATTCTCTCATGTTGGGCGGTCACATCCCTGTCTGCGCGTGGGCGAGTGCCTTTCGAGCCTGGCTTTTTCGATCTGCTCGTTGTGGACGAGGCCAGCCAGTGCGACATCGCTTCTGCGTTGCCGCTGCTCTATCGGGCGAAACGCGCCGTGATTATCGGTGATCCCAAACAACTCAAGCACATCAGCACGTTGCCCGAAAAACAGGACATGCAACTTCTACCCAAGCATGGGCTGGTCGAAGGATTCGGCAACTGGGCGTATTCGGTAAACTCGCTGTTCGACCTCAGCAGTGGGTTGTGTCGAAGCAATGACATTGTGTCGTTGCGCGATCACCATCGTTCACACGCGGACATCATTGGTTTCTCCAACCGGCAGTTCTATGAGGGCCGGCTCCGCATCGCCACGCGATACGACCGGCTGCGACCGGCTCAACGCGACCAAGCCGCTGTCCGTTGGCTGGATGTAAGGGGCAATGTCACAAAGCCGGCCGGCGGTGGTGCGTTGAACGAAGAAGAAGCCCGGATGGTTGTGCGCGAGCTTGAGCGATTGGTGCTGCAGCAGGGATACCGGGGCAGCGTCGGTGTCGTCAGCCCATTCCGGGCTCAGGCCAATCGCATCCGGGAGTTGGTGTTTCAGCACCACGGACTGACGGACAAACTTGCAGCCTCCGACTTCCTTGCCGACACAGTTCATCGCTTTCAGGGCGATGAGCGCGACGTGATGGTTTTCTCACCGGTTGTTTCGGCCGGGTTTCCCAGCGGGGCCGGCATCTTTCTTCGCAACAACCCAAATCTGTTTAACGTGGCCATTACAAGGGCGCGAGCCGCGCTACTTGTGATCGGCGACCGACAAGCGGCGGCTAACTCTGGTGTCGAGTACTTGGCCAGATTTGCGGCCTATGTTGGCGAACTGGGGTTGCGTGAGCAGCGAGATCAATCGTCAGCAGCCAGCTTCGGGCCGGAATACCCGACCGTATCTCACCCGGAACTTGTCTCTGACTGGGAGAAGATTTTGTATCGAGCGTTGTACCAAGCGAGCTTACGAACGCTGCCGCAATACGCTGTGGAGCAATACATCTTGGACTTCGCATTGTTTGCCAACGGACGGAAACTGAACATTGAGGTTGATGGGGAGCGCTACCACCGGAACTGGGATGGCGAGCTTTGCCGGCGTGATGTGATCCGCAACCAACGACTGATCGAACTTGGGTGGGATGTTATGCGCTTCTGGGTTTACCAAGTGCGGGACGATTTGGATGGCTGCATCGAACGCGTTTGCGGGTGGGTCATGCCGGCGCAGAGGAACACGCGCGATTGACCAAGGCCGGAGCATTTCCTACTCTCTATCGTCATCGCCAAGGCATGAACGCACCCAGTGAACAAACGACACGCAGATTGTTCGCGCTGTCGGCAAACCGGTGCGCTTTCCACAATTGTGGTACGCCGCTTGTTCATCCATCCGGTACGATTACCGGTGAAATCTGTCACATCAAGGCCAGGAATCCCGGTGGCCCGCGCTTCGACCCGAGCCAAACCGATGCGGAGCGACACGCGTTTGAGAATCTGATTCTCCTTTGCTCAGCCCACCATAAGGTTGTGGACGATCAACCGAACACGTACACGGTTGAGCTACTGCAAGACATCAAGACGATGCACGAAGAAGGCGGCAATCGCGAGGTCTCACCGGACGATGCCCGGCTCGCGGGATTGTTACGCGCTTCGTATTTGCAGGCGAACGAAAGTGTTTCCATCACGCAGCACGTCACCGGTGACGGGAATGTTGTTGCCGGTCGCGATGTGAACATCAACCGGCGCGTTGTGCAGAAGAACGTCGTGCAGCCGGGGCCGGAACACGTCACCGAATCGCAGAAGGTCAAGATCAAGGAGTTGGTCAACGAGCTATCCGAAATTGGCGTAAGGGCAGGGCGTGCGCCTTCGTTTGGAAAGTGGTGGGGCAAGTTCTACAAACAGTTCAAGGTGACTTCGTATCACCTGTTGCCGGCGGCCGACTATGACGCCGCCATTTCGTGGCTCTACGAACAGCGGGCACGTGAGACGCCAAAGTTACGTCGCACCGACAATCAGGCGTGGCGCAACCATCGTTACCGGGGCATCTGGGCGCGGGTTCGCGAGCTTGGAATCAGTGACGCGCAGTTGTATGCACTCGCCGCCGAGCGTTTGGAGTTGAAAAAAACCATCACGTCGCTGACCGAACTTGGCGAACAGAATCTCGACCGCTTGTATCGCGTGGTGATGAAGCTCTAAAGCACGCCATCGGTTGAACGCATGACGAAAGACCCAATCTGTGGGATGACCGTGGACGAAGCCACCGCTCTGCGTGCGGAGCGCAACGATGAGTCAGCGTATTTCTGCAGCGACCATTGCCGGCAGAAATGGCTCGGACGAGCCAAGTCCGTCGCGCCGACCGGTCTCTATACCTGTCCGATGCACCCGGAAGTCCAGAGCGACAAACCGGGTGCGTGCCCGAAGTGCGGCATGGACTTGGAGCCGGTCGAAATCCGTGCCGGCACCGAAGAAACGTCTCCGGAACTGCGCGATATGACCCGGCGATTCTGGATCAGTCTGGCGCTGACCACACCGGTGTTTGTGATCGCGATGGCGCACGTTGCCGGGCTGAACTGGTTGCAACTTGCGCTGGCGACGCCGGTAGTTCTCTGGGGCGGCTGGCCGTTCTTCCGGCGCGGCTGGGCGTCGGTCGTCAATCACAGCCTCAATATGTTCACCCTCATCGCCATCGGCACCGGTGCTGCCTACGCTTACAGCGTCGTCGCGACACTTGCGCCCCGGATTTTCCCGGTATCGTTGCGGACGCATGACGGCGCGGTCGCGGTGTATTTCGAGGCGGCGGCGTTCATTGTCACGTTGGTGCTGCTGGGGCAGGTGCTCGAATTGCGCGCCCGCAGTCGCACATCGAGTGCGATCAAGGCGCTCCTCAATCTCGCGCCAAAAACGGCGCGCCTGATTCGCGACGACGGCAGCGAGGAAGATGTGTCGCTGGAACACGTCCATGCCGGTGACCGGCTACGGGTGCGGCCCGGCGAGCGCGTGCCGGTGGATGGCGTGCTTCTCGAAGGCTCAAGCGCGGTGGATGAATCAATGATTACCGGCGAGCCGATGCCGGTCGAGAAGAAGCTGGGCGACAAAGTTACCGGCGGGACGGTTAACGGCACGGGCGGCTTCGTGATGCGGGCCGAACACGTCGGCAGCGAGACGTTATTGGCGCAGATCGTCCGCATGGTCAGCGAAGCGCAACGCAGCCGTGCGCCGATTCAACGCCTGGCCGATGTGGTCTCCGCATGGTTCGTACCGACAGTTGTGGCAGTTGCCGCTGTCACCGCCATCGTGTGGCCGTCGTTTGGACCGGAACCACGCCTCGTGTACGCATTGGTCAACGCTGTGGCGGTGCTCATCATCGCTTGCCCGTGCGCGTTGGGTCTCGCGACCCCGATGTCCATCATGGTCGGCACAGGGCGCGGCGCGACCACCGGCGTGCTGATCAAGAACGCCGAAGCTTTGGAGACCTTGGAAAAGGTCAACACACTCATCGTGGACAAGACCGGCACGCTCACCGAAGGCAAACCCCGGCTGGTCACGGTGACGCCGACGAACGGAAACGACGGCAACGCCGTGCTCCGTCTGGCAGCCAGCGTGGAGCGCAGCAGCGAACATCCGCTCGCTCACGCGATTGTCGAAGGCGCAAAAGAACGCGGCCTCAGACTCGCCGAGACGCAAGATTTCCAGTCGCATACCGGCCGGGGCGTGACCGGTCAGGTGGACGGCAAAGCGGTGGCGCTCGGCAACCAGAAGCTACTGGAGCAATTGCAGGTTGATCCGGGCGGGCTGGCGAGCACCGCCGAGGCAATGCGCAGTGACGGCCAGACGGTGATGTTCGTCGTCGTGGACAACAGGATTGCCGGCCTACTGGGCGTGGCCGACCCGGTCAAACAGACCACGGAGGAAGCGATCCGGTTGCTGCGCGCCGATGGAATCGAAATCATCATGCTTACCGGGGACAACCGCACCACCGCGCAAGCCGTGGCCAGGAAACTCGGTATCGAGAAAGTCGAGGCCGAGGTGTTACCGGAACGGAAGAACGAAATCGTCAAACGGTTGCGGGCCGAAGGTCGCATCGTCGCGATGGCCGGCGACGGCATCAACGATGCGCCGGCATTGGCACAGGCGCATGTCGGCATCGCGATGGGCAGCGGCACGGACGTGGCGATGGAGAGCGCCGGTATCACACTCGTCAAAGGCGACCTACGCGGCATTGCCAAAGCCCGCCGGTTAAGCCACGCCACAATGCGCAACATCCGCCAGAACTTGTTTTTCGCGTTCATCTACAATGCGCTCGGCATCCCCATCGCCGCCGGTGTGTTGTACCCATTCACCGGCCTGCTGCTCAACCCGATGCTCGCCGCCGCCGCGATGAGTTTCAGTTCCGTTTCGGTTGTTACCAATGCGTTGCGCCTGCGGCGAGTGAAGCTCTGAGAACGCGAACGTAAGGCACTATGGATTGGCGGCATGCCCTGCGACAGTCATTGGGCGATTGAACTTTGATGCGAGCGCCGCTGCCTCTTGAGCCGGAACAAAAAGCCCGTTGTCGGCGGCGTGAAGTTCACCCAAGCAGGTCGCCAAACGATGCGCAACGCGGTCGTTGATGGAGTCAGCCGTTTCGTCCAGAAATCGTTTCACAGAACGAAGATCATCTCTTGTGGGACAGATTACTCTCGGACTATCCACGGGGGCTTTGATCATAAGTCGAAGCTTGAGGGCGTCAGACTTCGTAATGACCCCGTCATTGTGTGCAATCGTATGCCGCAATTGCCAAAGAGTGCTCATCGTTCGGTAGCGCCATTGCTCGACTTCCGGCTGTTGGTTTCCTTTTTCAGGGAAAACATAGAAGTGGTCGTTGTGATCTCTAACGGGAAGAATCTTGCGGAATCAGCTGTTTACTTCGTCACAGTCAAGCCACGTAACGGACTCGCACATTGCTTTGCCGAGGGTGCGCGCCTCGAAGTGTGCCGCGAAATTACTTCCTTTCTGCGAGAGCACGTCCAGACGATTGTCGAGCACGCGGAGCGCAAGATGATCCACACAGATGGCAGCCAACTCCTTGAGAAACCTCTCGAATGCCGCACAAAGGCTCAAAAGGATCATCTTGTTTGTGCGCGCCATGTGTCGGTCATAGGCAGTCCCATAGATGTTCGCGCGGTTGAGGTTTCTTTCCAAGTACAGCACCAGATTCCAGGAATCCGTGGCTGTTCGTCGGAAATGCTCAATGGGGACTTCCGCGACGGGCGGGAGATCACAGGTATGTGCCGCAATATCGGCGATTCGCTGCTCAGCAAGAGTATTGAAAGCCGGCCTTGCCATGAGGGAGTTATTGGGCTGATGTCGCGGCGCTGCTGCTACTGCTACTTCGCGCTGACTCCCGGTCTTCCACTAACAACCAACCCAGATCATCGGCAGGTGAATTTTCCCAGCCCAACAGAAACGAGCGATTTCCCACATCGTCCGTTTCGGCCAAACGATTCAGGTCGCTGGCCGTGATCTGTTGACCGGTGGCCTGTGCGGCATCGTTCTTGTCTTGAAGCAGCAGCGGGATGTTGATTTGCCGTAGCGCTTCTGCGAGTTCGCTGCTCGGGCTGGGGAACGAGACAAGACCAGTTAGCAGCGGGTCGCCATCGACACTCCACCAGCAGTCGTCTCCCTGCGTCTCCAGCCACTTCGCCAGTTCGGCTGTGGCCAGCTTATAATGCGCTCGGTTCTGGATGCTCATCGCGACGAAACATTACAGTCTGCCAGGCCAAAAGTCGAGAGCGATAGCCCGCTCGGCGACTACGCTTCAAACACGACTCCACGCCCTGCACCGGCACGGATGACCAAACGTCATCCGACTCCTGTTTGGCCAAGCAGAAGCAATTGGCCGCGGCTGATCGCGATGTGAACATCGCGGACAAAGCTGTTCACGACAGCCGCTCGGTCTCCGAGTTTGCACCCCAACGGTGATCGAACGGGAAGCGAGGGTTTTCCAGCTTGCGGCTCGTCTTATCGGTGAAGCCATCGGCGATTTAATCGGAAAGGAGCAAGCAATGAGCGCGTGGTGTTATGTATGGGTGATCGGCAGCAGCGCGGTGATGCTGACGGTAAATGTGCTGGCGATCCTGTAGTTTCGGCGAACCGTCAGACGTTACCGGGCATTGATGGCATTGCTGGCGGATTGAGCCTCTGCAAGTTCACGCTTCCAGTGAGGGTTTCGGCCCGCCGCTGCCGTTAGACTGGCTGAAAGGAAACTTTGCCGCTCATGACATCGCAAAAACCATTGATTGCCGAGCGAGGGGTATGGAAAACCCCTAAACATGTGGCGATGTATGAGTCGCCCGTTCGTCTGCTTGTCCTCATCGCGGCGACTCTGTTTGTGACTCACACCATCGCGATGGTGATGTTTGCGTGGCTGCCGCAGTTTCCCATGTGGATCGAATCCCTTGTTGAATCCATTTTGCTCCTCATCTTGTTGTTCCCGGTGCTTTACTACTTGTCGTTGCGACCGCTGTTGATGCACATCGCCGAACGCCAGCAAGCCGAAGAAGTGATGCGCAATTCCGAACACAAATTTCGCCTGCTCTTTGAAACCCTGAGCGACGCGGCCTTCCTGATCGACGCCGAAACCGGGCGCATTCTCGACGCCAACCATCAGGCCGAGTCCCTGCTTGGTTACGGCCGGAGTCAGATCATGGGCATGAATCAAAGCAAGCTGTACCCGCCCGGGAAGAATCACGAATCGCAAGCGTGGCTGACTTCGCTCGCGCAGCACAACGGAACAAGCGCCTACGAAGCGGAGATCGTCGCTCACGCTGGCAAATCGCTCTCCGTACGCGTCAGTGGAGCACCGTTGATGCTTTACGGAAGACGACTGGTGCTTGAGGTATTCCACGAAATTAACACGCACCCATCGGCGGCGTGAGGGTTTGCCCCACGACTTGCGTTTCATCTGGTGGAATGAACGCGCAAGATCAACAGCTTAGTGATCTCCTGAAACGCTGGCCGGACATCGAGCCGCCGCCCAACTTTACTGCCGATGTGTGGCGGCGGATCCGGCTATCCCAGCAGCAACCGGCGGTTGACGATGCCCGTGTGGTGCGTTGGCTGCGGCGTTGGTTGTGGCAGCCGGCATTCTCCGTCGCGACGGCGATGGTGATCGGGGCGGTCGTGGGCACATGGGGTGGGATGCGTTCCGTCCCGCCTCAGTCCACGCTGGCGCAGCAGGAGGTTGGCTTCCTCGCGCCGGGAACGTTGGCCGGCAGCTATCTGCGCTTAACTTCAGGAGTTACGCCATGAACCCGCTTATGATGATGCTCATCGCAATGATGCTTGCCGGTTGTGCTGTGGCGCAGACGACAACACCGCGCGGGCTTGTGCTGGATCCGGTTGGTCCGCCGCCCGCAGCAACACGGAACGCGGACACCGCGTCCAAGGGCAATCTTCAGGTGTTCACGGCGCCGGCGGGCTATCGGCACTTGTATGCCCATTATTACCCGCGCACCGATTTTGCGATTTACACGGCGCAAGGCAAAATCCTCAGACGCCCGCACCTGATCGCCACTGTCCACGATGAGACACCAGTGCTGGTGCGTCTGCCAATCGGCTCGTACAAAGTCGTTGTGAAATCCGACCGGTATCGAAGCGTCACTGTCCCGGTGGTCATCGAGCCAGAACAGACCACCTTCGTACATTTGGATGGAGACGCGACCCGCCCACCGACAGCAAGCGAGAAGCAGTTCTACGTCCTGCTGCCCAGCGGCCAGATTGTCGGCTGGCGTGCCGGCGCGGCCACGGCGATTGGATGGTGAGCAATGCGCGCGACCCTGCAACTATTGACGATCACGTTGGGCCTACTGGCCATTGCCGGCTGCGCCACGTTCAACTCGAAGGAGCAGACGGCATCATAACCTCCGGCCGCCGGGCATAATTGATTCGACGGCTGGTTACCGGCGTCGCAGCGATGAGTTTTAGCAGCGTCAGCGCTATAGCCAACCCCCTGCGGCTTCGGCGAGTCAAGTTGTGAGAAGCCGAATTGGTTTCGAGGGTTTTCTGGCTGGCGAGCGTTTTATTCGACAAATGGAGGCACAACTATGGGATGAACTGATTCCAGCGCAATGAGAGGCCCAAAATGGGCGCAGAAAGTGAATTCAAGGATGCCGCCGATTCGTCCTAGACGCGGTCGGCAACCTCTGTTCGACACCAACAGATCAACCCAATAGACGAAAGGAAATACTATGACTACCACATCCACATCAGGAAAACTCAGAAAAGTCGTGACCATCGCGCTCGTCGCCGTCGGAGTGTCGGCCACGGGACTGTTGCTGGTCGGTTGCAAGACCGCGACCGCCACGCAATCCACCACACCCACCATGTCCGAGGCCGTGCGCTGCGAGAAATGTAAGGTGACATGGGTGAAAGTTCCTCAGTACCGTGGAAAGGCTGGCATCGTCGGCTACTCCACAATCAAGACGATGGAATGCCCAGACTGCCGGAACGCGGTCTTGAGCTTCTTCGAGACCGGCAAGTTCCAGCATACCTGCAAGACTTGCGGCGACACCCTGGAGCACTGCAAAGCACACTGATCCCCAATCGACATCGCAAACTGAAAGGGCACAATCGTGGGGGGGGCGGTGAAGGGCCGTCCCCCACGCTCCCGGTCAACCCCGATTTGCACAGCCGGCTGGCAAAGCAGTGAGGGGTATTTGGTGGGCAAGCGTTTAACTAACCAAAAGGAGGCACAACAATGGCACGATCAAAAAGTGTGACGTTCATATTGGATGCACCCCAGGCCAATACGGTCGCCGTGGCGGGTACATTCAACGACTGGGACGCGACGCGCGCACCGCTGGCGAAGAATAAGAACGGCAGATGGAAGGTGAAGCTGTCGCTGCCGACCGGCCGCCACGAGTACCGGTTCGTGGTGGACGGCCAATGGATCAGCGACCCCGCCGCCATAGAATCCGCCGCCAATCCGCACGGCAGCGACAATTCGGTCGTGGTGGTGTAGGGATAGTGCTCAGGAGGACATGATGGCATCGAAGCCTGAACCACAACGACCAGCGCCGCCACCGGCGACGCGGTGCAAGGTCTGCACCAAGAACATCCGCGCCGGTGAAGACCGCGTAGAGGTGTATCACGCGGGCGCTCACCACACCGTGTGCTGCGTTTCGTGCGCGGCCAAATTCGAGGCCGCGCCGCACCAGTACGTGATTCATCACTGAAGCCGGCAGGGGGAGGTGACACACGTCGCTGCACCTGCAACTGCCGGTAATCCTCGTTGCCGCCGCGCTCCTGGCGCAGGTGGCGCGAAGGTTCGGCGCGCCGGCTGTGGTGGGCAGCTTGGGCGCGGGACTGCTGCTCGGACCGGCGGCACTGGCTGTGATCCCATCGGCCGCCGCCGACCCAACCGGGCGCACACTCATCGAGGAAGTTGCCCATCTCGGGTTGTGTGTCTTGCTGTTCGAGATTGGGTTGAAGACCCGCTTCGAGAACTTCCGGCCCGTGTGGCGGCAGGCGGCCACGCTGTCCGTCGCGGGCATGATCCTATCATTCCTGCTCGCCGGGACGACCGCGACCCTGTTCGGTTGGCCAGCAAAGGCTGCTGTGTTCGCGGGGGCGACGTTGACCGCGACGAGCCTCAGCATTACCGCGTCGGTGCTCAGTGAACTGAAGCTGGACGACAGCCGGGAAGGCACGACGGCCTTCGGCGCGGCGGTGTTGGACAATGTGTTGGCGATGCTCCTGTTGGCGGCCCTGATGGCGGTCATAACGCCGGGCGCGGTGATCGCCGCGCAATTGACGCGGAGCGTCGCGCAGGCGGCAGCATTCATCGCTGCCGGGATCTTTCTTGGACCGTTTTTGGTGCAGGGCGCAATCCGATTTTGCCGGTGGGTGAAGAGCGACACAATGTTGTTAGTCATGGCGTTCAGTTACCTGCTGCTCTTGTCCCACGCGGCAACCATCGCGGGACTGGCGATGATTACCGGGGCGTACGCGGCGGGGCTGGCGTTCGCACGGCATCCAGAGCGGGAGCAATTGGCCGGAAAACTCCAGCCGTTCACGGAGTTACTGACGCCACTGTTCTTCGTCTTGGTTGGCGCATCCATCGAGTTTGGCGAATTTCACCCGATCTCCGCCGGTGCGCTGCTGCTGGTGACGATTCTGGCCAAGCTGCTCGCGCCGCTTTGTCTGCGCCATGAGGGACTGAGTCGTTGGCTGTTGGGCAGCGCGCTGATCGCGCGGGGTGGCATCGGCTTTGTCTTTGTCCAACTCGGCCTGAAACACGGCGTCTTTACCCCCGCGCAGTTTTCCAACCTCGCGTTGGTGCTCGCCGGCACCACCGTCTTTGGCACGGTGCTTTTGCGAGTCGCCACCACCTACGCCCGCGCTATTTCGGCTCGTTGAACCTGCACCATGCGACCGTCTTGATCGAACGTCGCCTGACGCGGCGGTGAGGGTTTCGCCGGTCCCGAACGTTTCATCTGTCGAAAGGAGCGTAGCCAATATGAAAGTCCTACTTGCACTGCTCGGCGTGGCTTGGTTTGGCGCGGGTTGCACGACGGTGAACTTCCGGCCGTATGTCGGCGCGCAACAAGTCTGGCCGCAATCGGCTGGCGGGATTGTCAACACAAGGTATGCATTGCCGGTATTCATGTGCCTGCCGTCCGCGGACTATGAGGTGATCGGTGAGTTCCGTTTCAGCGGACCGTTGCGGAGCCCGGCTTCCGAGGACAACCTGCCGGTGCTGGTGAAGAACGCGCGCGAACAAGGCGCGGAGGCGCTGTTGTTGGTGGACGGACCGCAATTCTTTACCATGTCCACAGCTTTAGCAGCTCAACACAAACCGGCGGGCCAACAATCCTCGCATGTCAGCGAAGTGCGAACTGCCGGCGCCAGCCGTGGCGGCGGCGGACGCGGCGGGGGTGGGGTTCGCGGTGGAAGCGCCAGCGTGGCTGGCAGCGTCATGTCCTACGGCCCGAACGTGGTGGTTTTGGCGATTCGATGGGTGGACGGCCCACCCAATGGGCTGCCCCGAATCGCCGCAACCAAGTGATCGCCGGACGGGCCTGGAAAACGTGCGAGGGTTTGGGGCGGGTGGTGCGTTTCATTGAGCAGAGGCCCGTTGAATCGTCAGCGGCCAGAACCAGAAAGGATCACATGAGGATTGTCACACGTAGTCTGATGGTTGTTGCCGTAGGAGCGGCGTTCACGTTTGCCGGCACATCGCCGCTCTGGGCGGCGGGATGTTCAGCGAGTTGCGGCGGACATGGAGCGGAGACAAAGGCCGACCCCCACGCCGGCCACGGCGGCGTAGCGGTCGCATCTGAAGCAGCGCAGGCCGGCAAACCGGCCCCGGCGGTCGTTAGCGGTGTCTTGGAGCAGTACGCGAAGATTCAAACCGCGTTGGCCGGAGATTCGACCGATGGCGTGCGCGAGGCGGCTCAGGCGATTGCGAAGCAGGCGAAGGACGACTCGAACAAGACGTTGCCGGCGGATGTGGCGGCGCACGCCGAAATCTTGGCCAAGGCGAACGACTTGGCCGCCGCGCGGACAGCGTTCAAGGCGTTGAGTGCTTCACTGAGCCGGTATCTGAGCACGGCGAACATTCAGACGGGCCACTATTTCCAGATGCATTGTGGGATGGCCAAGGCCGACTGGTTGCAGACGGACAAGGACGTGAAGAATCCGTACTACGGCGGTTCGATGCTGCGCTGCGGCCAGTTGGTCGCCGCGTTCTGACCCCGTGTGGCGGAAAGGGCGTGATGAACTATTGGCGACAGGCGGATGGCACGAAATCGGTGGCCGTTGTCCAAACGGCAGATGGCCGGGTGCTGGTAGAAACCGGCACCTGGCCCGTCCGCTCGGACGTGGCAGTCTGGATCGCGTACAATGTCCGCAGTGGTCCTGATTCCCGCCGGGCCGCTTGGTCGCGGGCCGAGTCGCATATCAATGGCAGTCCCACATGCTCATGGCGCGCCAATCTCGGCCCGTTCCGCGCCGGGGACATGATCGAGTACGCCATCATCAGCCGGTCAGCCGACCGCGAGTCCTTCTCTCCATGGTTCACGTTCCGTGTCGGCCAGCGACCGGCCCAGCATCGCTACCGCCGTAAGGAACCGGCAGGAGACGAACCGGTGGCTTGCACAATCGGAGGTCACCATGCGCTCCGGTAGGAATGGTTCAATCCGCTTGTTGGTGGTGGACGATCATCCATTGGTGCGCGACCAGTTGGCTCAGTTGCTCAACGGCAATGGCTACCGGATCACCTTGGCCGTCGATGGCGAGGATGCCATTAACCACTTGGCTGAAGAACCGTTCGACGCCGTGCTGAGCGATGTCCAGATGCCAAACGTCAACGGCTTTCAACTGCTGCAATACGTCCACCAGCATTACCCGCATCTGCCGGTGGTTTTGATGACAGCTTTCGAGAGCGAATCGCTCCGCGAATCGGCGATGGGCTGGGGCGCGGTGGATTTGCTCCAGAAGCCATTTGAAATCGAACAACTTCAGGCCGCGCTCGCGCCTCACCACCGCAACCCTCGCCTCAGCCCGGCGCTTCTCCATACCGGTGCTTCTCCCTCGGTTGCGGGCCTCAGCGAGCGCGGCCCAATCCCGTTGCCAAATCAAACATGAACCGCATCTTCAACGACATCACACAGACCATTGGCCGAACGCCCTTGGTGAGATTGCGCAACATCACGGCCGGCATGGGCGTGAACATCGCGGTCAAGTGCGAGTTCTTCAATCCGCTCAGTTCTGTCAAAGACCGCATCGGCGTCGCGATGATTGACGCGGCGGAACGCGACGGGTTGATTGGCCCGAACAGCCTCATTATCGAGCCGACTTCCGGCAACACCGGCATCGCGCTGGCGTTCGTCTGCGCGGCGCGCGGCTACCGGCTGATGTTGACCATGCCGGAAACGATGAGCCTCGAACGACGAATGTTGTTGCGAATGCTCGGAGCGGAACTGATCCTGACGCCCGGGGCGGACGGCATGGCCGGCGCGATCTGGAAAGCCGAACAACTACTCAAGGAAACCAATCGCGGCTACATGCCCCAGCAGTTCGACAACCCCGCCAACCCGGAAATCCACCGGCGCACGACCGCCGTCGAAATCTGGGACGATACCGCCGGTCGGGCCGACGCCCTGGTGGCCGGCGTCGGCACCGGCGGCACGATTACCGGCGTGGGCGAAGTCATCAAAGCGAAGAAACCGAGCTTCCACTGCATCGCGGTCGAGCCGGCGGACTCGCCGGTGCTCAGCGGCGGCAAACCCGGTCCGCACAAGATTCAGGGCATCGGTGCCGGCTTCATTCCGAAAGTGTTGAACCGAGAGATCATTGATGAAGTGATTACCGTGACCAACGAGAACGCCATCGCCATGGCGCGCCGGTTGGCGAAGGAGGAAGGGATCTTCGGCGGCATCTCGTCGGGCGCGAACGTCTGGGCGGCGTTGCAGAACGCCCAACGACCGGAGAACAAGGGCAGATTGATTGTAACCGTCGCGCCCTCGACCGGCGAACGTTATCTCAGCACCGCACTCGCTGCCGAGGCGCAGAAAGAAGGAGCGTGAGATGAATCGAACAGACCCAATCAACATGGAACAAACTGAGGAATTTGTCATCTATCTGCGCCAGCGCCGGGCAAGTCCACAGGACATTCTTGAACGGTTGACCGACGCCGGTGAAGCAATTCTCGCGCATTCCCTGAACGGCAATGGCGATGGACAGGTGACGCTATTGCTGGTGACAAACGACCGGCTGCACACCGAACTCATCCTGCGACGGCTCGGCTGCCGATACGACGTTGACCGGGTTGTGCTGGGCCGGTTGCCCCGGCAAATCGGCAGCGCGGCGCTGCTCGGAATGCGGCTCAGCGCGGCGGGTATTCGCATCCTGTACTCGTACGTGTCACCCGGCGAAGCCAACGCCGCCTTTGTGGTCTTCAAAACGAATGACAATCAGCGCGCGGTCGCTGCCTGCGCCGCGTGAAACCGGCGAGGGTTGCGGGCGTACCCGGCATCGATCGTTTTGATAACTTTGAACGCGGCGCTTGACTTGGGTGTCGAAGCTGGCAATGTTACGGCCAATGTTCGGGCGCAGAATCAAGTGGATCAGTCTCCTGCTGCTGGTGACGTTTGTCTTCGGCATCGGCACAAGCGTGTTGGCATGTGCGGACGGTGATCATTCGTCCGATGCCGACTCTGCCCAGCATTGTGTGATGCACTGCGGGTGTCACGCGCTGGCAGTCGCCGCGTCACTCACTCAGCCAATATTCCCACCGCCGTCAGACAGATTGGTGCTTGGCGAAGCGCCGTTGAAGTTGCCCCTGTTCGCCGCTTCGATCTTCCAGCCTCCGAAGGCGTAGTTCTTCTCCTGTCGTCTCCCCCATTGTCTTCCGGGGGAGGAATCTGTGTCGTAAACCCTGAAACGGAGATGAACTGTGCGTGATGTACTCAAACTAACTTATTTACTGTTGGCCCTGCCTACGGTGTCATTGTGGGCAAATGACGCGCCGGTGCTGGACATGGCCAGCTCGGTCGCCGAGGCGTTGAAGAACAATCCAGAATTGCGCGCGCTGGAGGCGCGGATTGAATCGGCGCGTAAAGGTGTCGGTGTCGCGAAGGTTTACTCATTCAACCCGGAATTCAATTTCGAGGAAGGACTCGACCGGCATTTTGGCGTCAGCCAGACCATCGAGTGGCCGGGCAAACGGGCGTTGCGCACGGCGTTGGCTGGCAAAGATGTCGCAGCGGCGGAAGTGGCGCTCGACGGGTTCAAAGTGGCACTGGCCGCCGAAGTGCGGGCGCGATGGGCCGAGTTGGTGGCGGCGCAGAAGATCCTCGATGTGCGCCGCGCGGAGTTGCAGGCGGCGGAGCGGTTTCTCGATTCGGCCCGCAAACGTGTGGAAGGCGGTTTCGCGCCACGCCCCGAACGGACACAGGCGGAAGTCGAAGTGGTGAAAGCCCGGCGCGAACTGCGTGCTGCCGAAAACGCGGTGGCGGTCGGCCGGGCATCGTTGAATGTGCTGCTGGGCCGCGAGGCACAAGCGCCGTTGCAGATCGCCGGTGAATTGACCGCGCCACAGACCGACCATTCGGCCGCCCGCTGGATGGCAGCGGCGCTGGAGCGCAACACCGAACTGCGCGTGTTGCGCGTGGACATGGACAAGGCGGGGCTGTCGGTCCGGCTCGCCCGCAAGGAGGCCGCGCCGGACATCAGCGTCGAGCCGTTCTACGAATACGACCCGAAAAACGGCGCGGACAACAAGGTCGGCGTGGCCGTGACCGTGCCGTTGCCGGTCTGGCGGACCAACCGGCCGTTTGTGGATGTCGCCCAAGCCTCGGAGCGCGAAATCAGCGCGCAATATGAGAAAGCGCGCCGTGCCGTTCTCGGCGAAGTCCAGAAAGCGCACGACACGTTGCGTGCCGCGCAGGATCAATTGGCCGCGTTTACGCCGAAGCTGCAAGCCGAATTGGAAACGCAGTTGGCCGACACGCAGGAGAAATACGCCAACGGCCAGGTTTCGTTTCTGGTGTTGCTGGAAATCCAGCGCACCTATTTCGAGTATCTGCGCGATTACTATGACACGCTGAGCAACGTCCGCACGGCCCAGTCCGAACTGGAAAAAACCTCAACCACCTCACTGGAGGAACTGAAATGAAACTGCTCACCATCATCATCATGGCTGCCACGCTCGCGCTGAGTATTGGCTGCGGCAAAAAAGATGAACATCAAGGGCACGACCACCGCCCCGGAGAAACCCACGACGCCCATGACCACAAGCCGGGCGACAAACACTGAACGAGGAACTTCCATGAAACAAATCATCGCCCTGATCGTCGCTGCCGGGTTGGTCTTGGTTGCCGGTTGCGGTCGGAACGCATCGTCACCGGATGACCACGACGGACACCAGCACGGTGCCGGTGAGAAGCATGAGGAACACGCCGCCGCCAAGAAAGACGCCCACGGCCACGCCGAGCACGAGGGCGAGGAATCCCATGCCGGTGAGGAAGGCGTCGTCAAACTGTCGCCCGCTGCCGTTGCGGCCAGCAAGATCAAAACAGTCGAGGTCCGCACCGGCTCCGGCTGGGTGCGCAGCCAGTTCGTCGGCCGGCTTGATTACAACAAAGACATCACCGCCATCGTTTCCGCGCCGATGGAAGGCCGGCTGCAAAAGTGGCTGGTCAACATCGGCGACAAGGTTCGCGTGGGCGACGTGCTGGCCCACGTGCAGAACCCGCAGAACCTCGACACGCCGATCCTGTTGAAATCGCCGCTGGATGGCGAGGTGTTGGAGCGCAAGAGCGCCCTGGGCACGTGGGTCAAACCCGAAGACACGCTGTTCATCGTCGGCGACCCGTCCTCGCTCTGGGTCATCGCCGAAGTGCGCGAAGAGATGCTCGCCAAGATCATCAAGGACGCGCCCGCGCAGATTCGCGTGTTGGCGTTGCCCGACGAAACCTTGGAGGGCCGGTATCTGCGGTCGAGCGCCGCGGTCGAAACCGAGATGCGGACCGTTGAGTACGACTACGCGGTCGCCAACCGCGACCGGCAACTGCGCGCCGGCATGTTCGCTTACGTGTCACTGGCGACGGCGCGGGTGGAGAACAAACTGCTTGTCCCCGACGAAGCCGTGCAGACGGTGCGCGGCAAGCCCACCGCGTTCATCGCGGAAGAACCCGGCCACTATCGCGTGGCGGAACTGACTTTGGGCGAGAAGATTGACGGCCAGTGGGAAGTGCAGGCCGGCTTGCCCAACCCGGCCCAAGTCGTCACCACCGGCAGTTTCATCCTGAAATCCGAATACCTCAAAGCCGAGATGGGCGAAGGCCACGCGCATTAAGACGGGAAACTCACGATGGTCAAGACTACGCAGCACATCATCCTCCAGATCGAGCCGTTCCACAGCGTGGAAGACACCACGTTGCTGCGGAGAAAACTATTGAGCATCACCGGCGTCCTTCACGTGCATGGTGTTCCCGGCACGCACAGCGTGAGCATCACGCACGATCCCGTGCGCGCGCCGGTCGAGTTGATTTTGTGGGCGATCCGCAATACGGGCCGGCAGGCCACGGTTCTGCATCGGGCCGACAGCCGCCAACACTGGCGCTGGATGGCGGTGGCGACGGCGACGCTGGGAGTGCTGGTGTTGCTGTGCCACTGGTGGGGCGTGCCCCGTTGGGTGGAAGCGGTAGCGCTTCTGGCCCTGTTCATGACCGGCGGCTGGCTGTTTGCCTCGGCCACCACGACAAACCAAATCAACCAAGAAGGAGTATCATGCGAACCATCGTAAGAACAGTCCTCATCCTGATGTTGGCCGGTAGCCTCGCCACGCCGGGGTTCGCCGCGCGGCGCGGGCAGAATGTCACCGTGCGCACCGAGCACTCGGATGACCCAAAAGAGGTCGCGGGTCAGGTCACGGCAGTGGACTTGGGCAAGAATCAAATTGTTGTTAATAGCCAGAAGTTCGATGCGCCGCGTTCAACGAAGATCACGGTCAACGGCACGCCGGGGCTGTTCATGCACATCAAAGTGGGCGACCAAGTGCGCGTCAGTTACACGGTTCACACGTCCACGACGATCCGAAGCACCGGCAGGTCCAAGTCCGGATCGCGCTCCAGCAAGAGCACCAATACCGGCGGCAAGGACCAGTCCATCGAAGCGGACAGCCTCACGGTGACACGATGACGAACCGAATTGTTTCGAGTGTGTTGCTTGGTGTGGCGTTTACAGCAGCCGGTTGCTCCTCCTTGAGGCCGTTGACGTCTCGGCCACCGGCGACCGTGATTCGCTTGGCGTGCCCGGTCATCATCCCGGGAGCATTCGGGAGTGAAACGATCTTACCCGCCGGTGAATATCGCGCCTCGTTGGAGGATGAAAAGGGATACTACTACGCGGCGCCGGCCAAGCTCATCCTTAATGATGGCGTCGCCCGGCAACTCGATGGCGGCCTGTACTTGCGGAAGGACTCAACGGCGCTTACCCACTACTACATCGTTGGGCAGAAGCACGCCACAATTGTTAACCCCTTGAAAGTGCCAGTGCGATACGAAACGAGACCTTAAAGGAGATCAAACCATGAAACACACAATCGCAGTCATCGCTTCGTTGCTCTGGTTGAATTCCATGGCGGCATTTGCTGAAGGCACGCCGAAGCTCCAGTTCGACCAAACGACCTATGACATCGGGACGACTTCGCCAGTCGCAGCCGTCACGGGCAAGTTCACGTTTCGCAATGCCGGGGACGGGGTGCTGCAAGTGCAGAAGCCGACCAGCACCTGTGGATGCACAGTGCCCAGCGTTACACCCGACACTTACAAACCGGGCGAAAAGGGCGAAGTGACTTTTACGCTGAACCTAAGCAACGCCCGTGGGCCGTTCGAGAAACACATCACCGTTCCCTCCAACGACCCGCAGAATCCGGCGGTGAAGTTGACGGTCAAAGCCGAGGTCAAACCGATCTTCGAGGTCAGTCCGCCGCAGGTGTCTCTGGGCGACCTCCAACGGGGCGAAACCAGGACAGTCACGATTCAGGTGAAGCGGCTCGACGGCAAGAGACTGGCCATCACCAAGACGGCGGCCGCCCAGGATTTCATCACCGTCAAGGCGACAGCGCAACCGGCCGACTCCGCACCGGGCCAAGCCGCGCAGGTCACGGTGGAGGCCAAAGCCGGCGACCAACCGCGCCGCTTTTCCGACATGCTGAACGTCTATACGGACGGAGCGTCAGAGCCGGCCTTGCGGATTCCGATCATCGGCCGGGTGTTGGGGGACATCACCTTGCAGCCCGAGGCGTTGACCTGGCTGGTCCAGAATCCCACGAACTGGCCGGGCCAGAACGCGGAATTGACGACCACGCGCCGGGTCCGGGTCTCCGCCACGCGCCCGGAGCCCTCACTGGAGTTGCGCAACGTCACGAGCGGCCTGAAAGAACTGAGCGTCGAGGTCGTGACGGTGAACACCGGTCAGACCTATGAGTTGGTGGCCAAGCTGACGC
Source organism: Verrucomicrobiia bacterium (assembly GCA_022072455.1). Taxonomy (GTDB): domain Bacteria; phylum Verrucomicrobiota; class Verrucomicrobiia; order Palsa-1439; family Palsa-1439; genus CAINDI01. The sequence continues at coordinate 83,483 of JAJVHY010000008.1, forward strand.
AGCCGCCGAAAGAATCAGTCCGGGCCGTCATCAGCTTTGAAACCAACCTGCCGACGCAACCCAAGATGGAGGTGCCGGTGATGATCACTGTGCTGAACACCCCAGCCACCGGGCACACACACTCACCAGCCAAATGACACGCAACGAGCCACAGGTTGAAGCCGTGATGCAAGTAACTCATTTGAGCATTCCCGGTCTGTGCTGCGCCGATGAAGTTGCGGCGGTCGAGAAAGCACTGTTGGTCCTCCCCGGCGTGGAACGGGTACAAGGCAACGTGGTCGCGCGAACGGCGACCGTGCGCCACGATCCGCAACGGGCCACCACCGAGCAATTGCTGGCGGCGATTGCGCGCACGGGAATGAAAGCCAGTCTCCCCGGCGCCAAACGCGACCACGGCCACGGGGTTAACGAAATCGAACGCGCACACCTCCTGTCCACAATCGCGTCGGGCGTGTTCGTCGGCCTCGGGCTAGCGGGTCACTGGCTCGGCGCGCCGGAGTGGGCGGAGATCGCGGCCTTCGGCGTCGCGGTGATTGCCGGCGGCTGGTTCATCGCGCCCAAAGCGCTCGCCGCGATTAGACGACTCTCACCGGACATGAACTTGTTGATGAGCATCGCCGTCGTGGGTGCTCTGTTCATCAAGGCGTGGGATGAAGCGGCTTCGGTGGTCTTCCTGTTCTCGCTCGCGGAGTTGCTCGAATCCTACAGCGTCACGCGCGCACGCCGAGCGATTGAAACGCTTATGGAAGTTGCGCCCGACACCGCCTTGCTCAAAAGCGGCCATGAAGTGCCCGTGGAGGCAGTGAACGTCGGCGAGATCATCGTGATCAAACCCGGCGCGCGCGTTCCGCTTGATGGCGTCGTAATTGCCGGCGAGTCGAATGTGAACCAAGCGCCGATTACCGGCGAATCCATGCCGGTCGAGAAGAAGCCCGGCAGCGACGTCTTTGCCGGCTCGATCAACGAACGCGGTTCGCTGGAAGTCCGCGTGACCAAGCTCTCGACCGACTCCACGCTGGCGAAGATCATTCACCTGGTCGAGGAGGCGCAGGAGCAGAAAGCCCCCGCGCAACGGTTCGTGGACGTGTTCGCCCGGTACTACACACCGGCAGTCATCGTGTTGGCGCTGCTCATTGCCGTCGCGCCGCCGTTGCTGTTCGGACAGGCATGGGGCGCGTGGTTTTACCGGGCGCTGGTGATGTTGGTCATCGCCTGCCCCTGCGCGCTGGTGATTTCCACGCCGGTATCGGTGGTGTCCGGCCTGACCGCCGCCGCGCGCCATGGCGTGCTCATCAAAGGCGGTGCGGTGCTGGAATCGCTGGGCAAACTCCGCGCGCTGGCCGTGGACAAGACCGGCACGATTACCGAAGGCCGCCCCCGCGTGACTGACGTTGTGCCGCTGAATCAAACCGACGAACAAGAGTTGCTGCGTGTCGCCGCCGCGCTGGAGGCGCACTCGGAACATCCGTTGGCGCAAGCCATCCTCGCGCACGCGCCGGCCGCGCCGCGCGCGGAGAACTTCCAAGCGGTTGCCGGCAAGGGTGCGACCGGCGAGATCAAGGGCCACGAATACTTTATCGGCAACCACCGGCTCGTCGAAGAACTGGCCGTGTGCTCACCGGAAACGGAACGCCGCATCGAGGAAATCGAACGCCGCGCCCAAACCGCCGTCATCGTCGGCCACCGGCCACACGCCGATTGCAGGGGCGAGGTGCTCGGCGTCATCGCCATCGGCGACACGATCCGTCCACAAGCCGCCGCTGCGGTTCAACAACTGCGTCGGGCCGGTGTGCAGCGCGTCGTGATGCTGACCGGCGACAATCGCGCCACCGCCGAAGCCATCGCAAAGCAAGCCGGCATCATCGAGGTCATTGCCGAACTCTTGCCGGATGAGAAGGTCGAGCGCGTGCGCGAACTGTTGGCCAGCGAACAACACGTCGGCATGGTCGGCGACGGCATCAACGACGCGCCGGCGCTCGCGGCGGCGTCCGTCGGCATCGCGATGGGCGTGGCCGGCACGGATGCCGCGTTGGAAACCGCTGACGTGGCATTGATGGCGGATGACCTCGGCAAGTTACCGGAAGCGATTGCATTGGGCCGGCGCACGGAACGCATCATTCGGTTCAACATCGCGTTTGCGATCCTGATCAAACTGGTTTTTCTCGCGCTGGCCGCCACCGGCAAGGCGACGATGTGGATGGCGATTGCCGCCGACATGGGCGCATCACTGGTGGTCATCATCAACGGTTTGCGGCTGCTGGCCAGCGGGCCAAGAAGGGATTCGCGTGAGGAGTAATCGCGGTGTCCACGGCGAAACGACAGGCCAGAGAGGCGGCGACACGCGCAAAAGAACGTCGCAACAGCATTCTGTTGTTGGTGGTGCTTGTCGTGATCTTTGGCCTCGGCCTTGCGCTTCACTACTACTTCTTCCACCGCAAAGGCGCATCGCATCCCCACCGCTTTCCGCATCGTCAGCGGATACCGTGGGGCTTAAGCGAAACGGAAACCGACAAAGCCGGCACGAACCAGCCGAATAAGGAGACATCCCCATGAAAACCATTGTTGCTGTCATTAAACCGATCAAGCTTGAGCCGGTGCGCGAGGCGCTGGCCGCCATTGGGCTGCGCGGCCTGACGGTGTCGCGCGTCGAGGGCTGCGGGCACGGGCGACCGGAAATCCATCGCGGTAGCGAGTACACCGGCGATTTGTTGGAGCGGCTGAAGGTCGAGCTGGTGTTGCCGGATAATGGCGTCGAGGAAGCGGTCCGCGCGATCCAGACCGCCGCCCATACCGGCCACGCGGGCGACGGCATCATCGCCGTGTATCCTACGACGGAAATCATCCGCATCAGTACCGGGGAGAAAGGCGAGCCGGCGCTGTAGCTGGTTGCAAGGAGATTACTGACATGATCAACACTCTCATTCGTTTCGCCCTGAACCAACGCGCGCTGGTGCTGCTGCTGGCGGCGCTGCTGATCGGCATCGGCATTCATTCGTTTCAGCGACTGCCGATTGACGCCATCCCGGATATCACCAACATCCAGGTCCAAATCAACACGCAGGTTGCCGCGCTCGCGCCCGCCGAGGTCGAGAAACTGGTGACGTTCCCCATCGAGTTCACGATGAGCGGCATCCCCAACATCGAGGAAGTCCGGTCGCTGACCCGGTACGGGCTGTCGCAGGTCACCATCGTGTTCAAGGACGGCACGGACATTTACTGGGCGCGGCAGCAAATCATGGAGCGACTGGCCGAAGCGCGCGAGCAGTTGCCGGCAGGTCTGGGCGAACCGATCATGGGGCCGGTCTCGACGGGACTGGGCGAGATTTATTCCTACGTGCTGCTCAGCACCAACCGCACCTCCACGGAGTTGCGCACGATTCAGGATTGGATGATCAAACCGCAACTGCGCACCGTGCCCGGCGTGGTCGAGGTCAATTCCATCGGCGGGTACGAGAAGCAATACCACGTCACACCCGACCCGGTAAAGCTGACCAGCTTCGGACTGACGTTCCGCGATGTGTTCGAGGCGTTGGCCGCCAACAACGCCAATGCCGGCGGCGGTTATATCGAACACAAGGGGGAGCACTATCTCATTCGTGGCGTCGGGCTGGTCGAGAACACCGAGGACATCGCGGAGATCGTCGTGGCCAATACGCCGCACGGCGTGCCGATTCACGTTCACGACGTGGCCGAGGTCGGCTTGGGCAAGGAACTGCGCACCGGCACGGCGACTGACAAAGGCGAGGAAACCGTCCTCGGCACGGCGATGATGCTGATGGGCGAGAACTCCCGAACCGTTTCGATTCGCGTGGACGAGAAGTTGAAGGCCATCCAAAACACGCTGCCGGCAGGGGTCACGATCAAGACGGTCTATAACCGCACCGACCTCGTGAACCTGACGTTGGAGACCGTCCGCAAGAATCTGTTCGAGGGGGCGATTTTCGTGGTCGTGGTGTTGCTTTTGCTGCTGGGCAACGTGCGCGCGGCGCTGATCGTCGCCTCGGCCATCCCGCTCTCGATGTTGTTCGCCGTGACCGGCATGGTGCAAAACAAGGTCTCCGGCAACCTGATGAGCCTCGGCGCGATTGATTTTGGCCTGATCGTGGATGGCGCGGTGGTGATGGTCGAGAACATCATCCGCAGACTGGCCGAGCACCAGCACAAACTGGGTCGCAAACTGACCGGCGACGAACACCGGCACGCGTTGAGTGAAGCGGCATTGGAGGTCGGTCGACCGGTCACGTTCGCCGTCGGCATCATTATGATTGTGTATCTGCCGATTCTCACCTTGCAGGGCATCGAAGGCAAAATGTTCAAGCCGATGGCGTTCACGGTCGTGCTGGCCCTGGCCGGCTCGTTGATTCTGGCGCTGACCGTGGTGCCGGTGCTCTGCTCGTTCGCCTTGCGCGGCAAAATTTCCGAAAAAGAGAACTGGCTGATGCGGCTGATCAAACGCGCCTACCAGCCGACGTTGCGGCTGGCGATGCGATTCGGCTGGCTGACCGTGACCGGCGCGGTCGTGACCGTGGTGCTGGCGGTCGTCTTGTTCACCCGGCTCGGCGCGGTGTTCGTGCCGCAACTCGACGAAGGATCGATTGCCATGCAGGCCGTGCGGCTGCCGAGCGTCTCGCTGTCGCAATCCATCGAGATGCAGCGGGAAGTCGAAAACGCCATCGCCGAATTCCCGGAAGTGACCGACGTGTTCTCGTTGCGCATCGGCACGGCGGAGGTCGCCACCGACCCGATGGGGTGGAACTTGGCCGACACCTACATCATGCTCAAGCCGTACAAGGAATGGACCACCACGAAAAACAAGGCCGAACTCATCGAGAAGATTCAAGCCCGGCTCGCGGAGATCCCCGGCCAGAACTACGTTTTCAGCCAGCCAATCGAACTGCGGTTCAACGAACTCATTGCCGGCGTGCGCGCCGACGTGGGCGTGAAAATCTTCGGCGACGACATGGACGTGCTCAACCGCGTTGCCGCGCAGGTCAGCAGCGTGATTCGCGACGTGCGCGGTGCGGGCGATGTCGAAGCCGAACAGGTCAGCGGGCTGCCGATGATGCAGATCAAAGTCAACCGCGCCGCGATCGCCCGCTACGGCCTGAATGTCGCCGACGTACACGACCTGATCGAGACCGCCATCGGCGGCAAGGAAGCCGGCGAGGTCTTCGAGGGCGAGAAACGATTCGCGTTGTTGGTGCGGTTGCCGCCCCGCCTGCGCGAGAAACCGGATGAACTCCGGCAACTGCTCTTGAAGACGCCCAAAGGCGCGCTGATTCCGCTGGAGCAGGTCGCCGCCATTGAGACGGTCGAGGGCCTCAACGAAATCCGCCGCGAACAGGGCAAACGCCGCGTCGCCGTCATGGTCAACGTGCGCGGACGCGACATCGCCAGCTTCGTCGCCGAAGCCCAGCAGAAGATTGCCGCCGATGTGAAGCTTCCAGAAGGCTACTACATCGCGTGGGGCGGCCAGTTTGAGAATCTCCAGGCGGCCCAACAACGGTTGATGATCGTAGTGCCGGTCGCACTCGGCCTGATCTTCTTCCTCCTGTTCAGTATGTTCAAGAGTGTCCGGCAATCTCTGCTGATCTTCACCGGCGTCCCACTCGCCGTGACCGGCGGCGTTTTCGCCCTCGCGTTGCGCGACTTGCCGTTCAGCATTTCAGCAGGTGTCGGGTTCATCGCCCTGAGCGGCGTCGCCGTCCTCAACGGCGTGGTGATGGTCAGCTACATCAACCGGCTGCGCGAGGAAGGCAAAACCGTCGCCGACGCCGTGACCGAAGGCGCACTCACCCGGCTGCGCCCCGTGCTCATGACCGCGCTCGTTGCCAGCCTCGGCTTTGTCCCGATGGCGTTGGCGACCGGCACCGGCGCCGAAGTCCAGCGACCGCTGGCCACGGTGGTCATCGGCGGCATCCTCTCCTCGACGCTGCTAACGCTGGTCGTGCTCCCGGTCCTCTACCGCTGGTTTGAACGTGAACCCGACGCCGCGAGAGCCACGTAAATTGCGGCAATTGCGGGCGAGGGTTTGGGACGGGTGGTGCGTTTAATTGGGTGAGAGACAATGAAAACATGGATCACATTAACCGTGGCGGCGAGCGTCTTGGCGCTGGCAACAGGTTGTGCCACGTCCAGACCGACGGCACAGCAGGCGGTGGTATGTCCGGGCTGCAAGTCGGTCTTGGTGCGGCCGGAAGGCGGGCTGGAAGCGTTCTCCTTTGCCCTCGCCGGTGGCGAACATCGTTGTCCCGGCTGTCAGGGGGCACTCGCGACTTGGCTCAAGGAGGGCACACTCCAGCACAAGTGTTCGCTCTGCCAAGATGCGCCCTACAGTTGTGCCGCGCATGGTTGGTAGTCGAGCGGAGGAAGAAATGAAGAAGACTTTGCCGTTGCAGAAGTATCGTATCCTGATCGTGGATCAGCATCCATTCACCGCGCAACTCATCGCCCGGATGCTTGTGCGGCGCGGTTTTCGCGTCGCCATCGCCGCCGATGGGCCGGACGCTTTGGACTGGCTAGCGGAGGAAAAGTTCGACGCTGTGCTCAGCGAGATGTTCTTGCCGGGCAACAGCGGCCTCGATTTGCTGCGGCGGATTCACCGGCTTTTCCCGCGGCTGCCGGTCGCGCTGATGAGCGCGTTTCTGGCGGACGAACTGCATCAATCGGCATTGGCCGAGGGCGCGGTGGAGTTTTTCAAGAAACCGGTCAGCAGCCAGGCGCTGGTTGAGCTATTTGCCAGGGCACGGCAGACACGTCCGATGGCCGAATTGGTCGCCGCATAAACGTAACCCAACCACACAACAGGAGGAAAGAGACCATGGCAGACAAGACAACGCAACCCACCGAAGCCGTGACTGACCCGGTCTGCGGCATGAACATCGAGCCGGCCAAGGCCGCCGCCCACGTGCTCCACGATGGCCGGGACTTTTATTTCTGCAGCACCGGCTGCCGCGACAAATTCGGCGCGAACCCTGCCCAGTACATAGCTGCCGGTAAGTCCGGCGGCCCGCTCGCGTGGCTGCGACGGTTATTCACCGGCGGATGCTGCGGCGACAAACACTGATGAAGCTGTGGCATTCAACCCCCGACACCAAACGCACACTACTCCGCGACGGCGGAGCGTGGTGGTTGTATTTGGAGATCGGCACGTGGCCCATCGAGCCGGACCAAACGGTCTGGGTCGAGTTCAACACCCGCCGGGCCGATGGCACTAACCTCGCCACCTGCGCCCATGCCGAGTGGGGCTACAATGCCGGGCCAAACAGTTACTGGCACGCAAAGATTGGCCCGTTCGCGACGGGCGACCGGGTCGAGTACTTCGTCGTCGGCAAATCACCGCAGGCCGAGGCGACGATCAATTCGTTCGAGCTGCTCATCGGCCCGAAACTGTTTCTGGCCATCCTCTGGCATCAGCATCAGCCACTCTACAAAGACTGCCTCTGCCCGGAGGCGAAGGGCAGTTTCATTTTCCCGTGGGTGCGGTTGCACGCCTTACGGGATTACTACTCCATGGCCGCGCTCGTCGCCCTACACCCGGGGATTCGCCTCACCATCAACCTGTCACCCTCGCTTCTCCAGCAGGTTGACGCCTACGGCGAGCGCGGCCACACCGATCGCGCATTGGAACTCACGCTCAAACCCACCCCGGAACTCACCGCCGAGGACCGTGAATACATCCTGACGCATTTCTTCGATGCCGATTGGCACAACGAAATCTATCCCCACCCGCGTTACAAAGAACTGTTCGATAAACGTGGCCGGCAGAAACCACTCACCGATGCCGATCTCACCGACCTGCGGATGTGGTTCAACCTCGCGTGGTTCGCCCCCGAGTTTCAGAACGGCAAGGTGAAACTGCCGGACGGCTCGGTTGCCAGCGTCGCACGATTCATCGAGAAAGGGGCGGGATTTACCGAAAGTGAGATCACCGAGATGGTGGCCGAGCAATACAAGATCATGCGCAACATCGTCGCCATCCACCGGCAACTTCAGGATGCCGGGCAGATCGAGGTCTCGACCACGCCGTTCTATCATCCGATCCTGCCGCTGTTGCACGACACCGACAACGCCATCCTCGACCGCGACGGGAGCAGCTTGCCGGCCCGGTTCAGCTTCCCGGAAGATGTCGACGCGCAAGTGGCCAACGCTGTCGCCCTATACACGAAGCTGTTCGGGCGAGCGCCGTACGGCATGTGGCCAGCGGAAGGTGCGGTGGGTGAGTCGGTCATCCCGCATTTTCAGAAGCACGGCATCCGCTGGATCGCCACCGACCAAGGCGTGCTGGAACTTTCGGGCGAGTGGGGATATGAAGCGGACAAGCCGGACGTGTATTGCCGGCCTTGGCGGGCCGGCGATGACGAGTCCATTGCTGTTTTCTTCCGCGATACCGATCTGAGCAACGCGATTGGTTTCCGGTACGGCCAACGCGATCCGCAGGAAGCCGCCGCCGAGTTTGTGAACGAACTAAAACGACGGTTCATGCCCACCGGCGAGCAAGACCGCATCGTCTCGATCATTCTCGATGGGGAGAACGCTTGGGGTTCGTACCGGCAGGCGGGCCGGCCGTTCTTTGATGCATTGTACGGTTTGCTCGACGCCGATGCCGCGATCGGCACGGTCACGTTCAGCGAGTATCTCGACGGCAACGCCGCCCGTGGCGTTCGTCCGCATCCCATTGCCGGGCAGGAACGCGTTTACCGGCTGGCGCACGCCTCGTGGATTGACGAGACCGGCTCGCGGTCCGGCAATGATCTCGGTACGTGGATTGGCGAACCGCAGGAGAACGCCGCGTGGGATTTGCTCCGGCAAACCCGTGAGATGTTTCGCGCCAAGAGCATCACGGTGCAATCGCATCCGCAAGCGTTCGAGGCGCTCTACGCCGCCGAGGGTAGCGATTGGTTCTGGTGGTACGGCGACGACCAGGACTGTGATCAAGAGGACATCTTCGACGACCTGTTCCGACATCATCTGCGTTGCGCCTACAAACTCGCCGGCTTCAAACCGCCGGCGGAACTTGAGGAACATCTTGTGCCGCATGTCGTGACATGGAGTTTCCACAACCAAAAGAAGACCACCCAACCGGGCGACCGGCTGCGATTCAAGAGCGGCTGCCCCGGTGTTCTGAGTTGGGGTGTGAACGACTGGCAGGAGGTTGAGGAAATCGAACTCACCCCGGTCGGCGGCGTCATGGCCGGGCAGAATGTTTACAGCGTCACACTCCGTCCGTTTGGCGATGCCGTGTACAACGTCCAACTTCAATTCAAATGCCGGTGCGCCCCCGTCTGCCATTGCGCCCCCGACGACCTGTGCTGCAACCAGCGCCAGTATCAACTCCGCGTGGCGCGACCGAAACGCCGGCGAGGCGGGCGATAGAATCTCAGTTTCTGCCCAAAATCGACGAATTCCTTGGCCGGCTAAAAAAAGAGCGAGGGTTTCGCGAGGCGGTGGCGTCTTACTGTATGAGACGATGATTCTGTACCTTCAGCGAAAGGAGTGTCGCGCGTCATGACACCGCGTTTGCTTCGGCAGGCGCAGGGGGTTAGATTGCGCCCGATGGCTGGCCAGTGGTCGCAAAAACATTGGGGCGCGCGGCTTGGTGCGCAGTTTGTCACGATGCTCACCGCGGGGGCGTTGCTGTATGCCGGCATGATTTGCCTCGCCGGTGCGGCAATCGGGGGAGGACACAGCCACGAGAACCACAATCACGGCCATGCGGCTGAGCCAGCCGGGGATCACCACTCGGATGGGCATTCTGAGTCCGCCCCCACCGGTCACCATGAGGGCGGCGCGCCTGATTGCTGCTCCAATCATCTCAGCACCGTCCCGTCATCGGACCCGGTGGTCCACAAGCCCCACACGGAAACACCACCGCTCCTGTTCTTGGCGGTTCTGATCACCGAGCCAGGGATTGTGCCCGCCCACGGTTCGCTCTGGGAACACGGCCCACCGGGCGAATCGCCGCCCCTGCTTTTCGCCATTCTTCCGCAAGCGCCGCGCGCGCCGCCTGTCGCTGTCTGACGCCCCGGCATCTCTGCCGGGCTGTCTCCCTCTCGTTGTGGGTGTTGTCTGCCCACCGTTCTTTCTGATCCACAGGCAGCGAACAGGAATTTACACATGAACATTTCAGAACCAGAAGCAGCACCGGCCAGCGGGCCGACCGACTTCGAGTTGGTCGCCAGCGTCCAAGGCGGTGAGGAGGCCGCCTTTGACATTTTGATGGGCCGCTACAAACGGCCCGTGCTCAGCTTCGTCTATCGCATGACCGGCGAGGCGGACGCTTCGGAAGACATTGCCCAGGAAGTGTTCGTCCGCGTGTATCAACACCTCGGCACGTACAAACCGCGCGGTAAGTTCACCACCTGGTTGTTCCAACTGGCCCACAATGCCGCCGTGGATCATCTCCGGTGGCGGAAACGTCACCAGACCGAGTCGCTGGATGACGCCGGCAAGACTTCTTGGACCGCCGCTGCCGGGCCGCACGACGTAGTGCGCGATGTCACCAACGTCGAGATCGGCGAGCAGGTCGCCGCCGCCGTCGCCACGCTTCCCGACGACCAACGAACCGCACTCGTGCTCGCGGAGTACCAAGGACTGTCGTACGCCGACATTGCGGCGACGATGAATTGCACCATCAAATCCGTCGAGGCGCGGTTGTATCGCGCCAAGCTGACGCTCCGCGAGCGTCTCCACCATCTCTATGAGGACGCACGGGGCGCGAACCAATGAAAACTGTCCGCAGAAACAAACCGCAGTGCAGTCAAACCAACCCAACGCCCCAAGGGCGGGAAAGGAACGCATGAAGAAGTACATCGCAGTCATAGCCGCCACAGTCGTTGCGGCAGCAGTCACCCTCAGCTACGCCGGGGAGGGTCATGGGACTGGCCATGGCGAACAACACAAGGACCACGAGGCCGGCCAAACCATCACCGTCACCGGCGAGGTGCTGGACATGGTCTGTTACATCGATCACGGAGCGACCGGCGCCAAACACGCCGATTGCGCCAAAACCTGTATCGAGAGCGGCTTGCCGGTCGGCATCAAAGCCACGGACGGCAAGACGTACCTGTTGGTCGGCGAGCACAAGCCCTTGAACAAACAGCTTGCGCCGTTGGCCGCCAAGACGATTACCGTCAAAGGCAAGGCGGTCTCGCGCGACGGCTTCAACATGATCGAGAATGCTGAAATCGTCAGCAAATGACCCGGTCGGACGCGACCGCCGGGCGGGCCACAGCGGTCCGCCCGGCGGTTCGTCGCAGACATTCGAGGATGAAGTCATGAACGAACTCCAATTGTTTCTCCACGCATTGAAACAGCCCGAATATCTTCATGTCCTGCTCAACCCGCTGCCGATGTACGGACTGGCGATGGGTCTGCTGGCGCTGTTGCTGGCCCTCTTGCTGAGAAGCCGCCCGGCTCGCGTTGTCGCGTTGGTGTTGGTCGCGCTCTCTTGCGCGTCGGTCTGGCCGGTCGTACGCTACGGCCACGGAGGATATGACCGCGTGTCTGCCATGTCCAACAACGAGGCCAAGCAATGGCTCGACGTGCATCAACATCGAGCCGACCGGGCAAAGTACATCTTCTACCTGGCCGGCTTATTGGCGCTGGCTGCGCTGGCTGCGGACTGGAAATTCCCCAGAGCCGCACTCCCGCTTGCCGTGGCGACGCTGGTGCTGGCCGTCGTCAGCAGCGGTCTGGGCGGTTGGATCGCTCATGCCGGCGGCAAAGTGCGTCACTCCGAGTTCCGCGACGGTCCACCGCCCAATCCCATCGAACCGTCTCAGCGCGAGGAACACCACAAACACAGTCATTAGCAAGGAGAGCAGGATATGAACAGAAAGCGAATCGTGATGATATTGCTGGTGTCGCTGGCAACAGCCATCCCCAAGACCGAGGCGCAATGGGTCACGCGCGACCAACGCTGGCAGCCGCGCGGGCCGTGGCTGTGGGCGATTCCGCGCGAGTTGCCGGCGCTTTACATTGAGTTCAATGGAATTGATTTTGGTCACGCGCATCTCGCGCAGACTCTGTTGCGCACGCAGGATGAACGGGAGGTCGAGCAGGCGCGCAATGAAGTGTTGGATTTCATTTTCAGCAAACCGACCGTGCCGCCGGATGAAGGGCAAGTTGCGCCGACGTTCACCCGGTTGGTCTGGGAGGTGCAAAAGAGCTTCAACCTCACACACACGCTACATCGTAGCGCCTATGACGTGTTGGCGAGCGACCGCGTCACCGACAAAGAGGCCGCCTTGCGCAGGTTGCTGACGATTTACTTGAAGCAACCGGCGGCGATCACGCCTCACCCGTTGGATCACCACGGCAAGATGTGGGGTTTCCCGGAGTCGAAAACATTCCGCGAGAAGTTTCCCAAGTTCAATTCGCAGATTTGGGCGTATCACTGGCTACAGGAGGCCACCTACGACGCGCAACTGATGGGCAACGCCGCCCGGCAACGTGAACTGATGCCGGTTCTCATCGAGCATTATCACGGCTACCTGCGCAAGCCGCCGACCGGGTGGGAATCCATGCCGATGATGATGGAGGCGGCACCGGAATTTTCACATCGCTTCCCCGAGTTGTCGGCGATTTTCGACAATCTGCACATGCTGCACGACAACCTCGACGATGTGTTGAGCCGGCCTAACCTCTACCCCTCGCTCCAAGCCAAACGACAACGCATCCTGGAGATTCTGGCGATCTACCTTCAGCGCAACCACGAACCACAGGAAAAGTACGCCGACTACCACAGAATTGCGATGGCGATGAAGGGTGAACACGCGATGTCCGGCAAGCGCCCGCCCGCCGCCAAAGACGTAATCTCCGGTGACACGCCGGAATACAAACAAGGGACGGGCAAACAACAAAGCGGCCACCAGAACCACTGAGGATTTATGAAACGATTGAGAACCCTTTTCGTCGTCGTGATGATTGCGAATGGAACTGCGTTCGCGATTGACCACAGCAATTTGGACGAGGGCCGCCCGCTGCGCGTCGAAGACGCGTACCCGATTGCTGAGGGCGAATGGGCGCTGGAAACAGGCACCGGCATCGTTGTGCCGCGACAAGGCTCGACGCGCGCGGTGTTTCCTATCAGCGTTCTGTACGGCGCGTTGCCGAACTTTCATGTCGGCTTGGGCAGCATCCTGTCCACCGACCCGCGCGAAATTGGTGACCAGACCAAGTCCGGCGACCTGCAACTCAGCGGCCTCTACAATTTCAATCAGGAGACGCTAACGCTGCCGGCGTTCGGATTGAAGTCCACCGTCAACTTTCCCAGCGGCGTAGATTCGGCGGGAGTGGACGCCGAGATCAAGGCGTTGGTCACAAAATCATTCGGCAATCTCAGTTTGCATGGCAATGCCGGCTACCGATTCCTGAGTGGAACTCGTTCAGGCGAGCGTGAGGGTCGCTATCAACTGATCCTCGGCGCGAGTTATCCGGTCGGCGCGCCTAAATACACCCGCACAACATTGGTTGCTGACGTATTCACTGAGCAGTCCGCGCGAACCGGCGCGGCCAATGTGTTTGGCGCAGAGATCGGCTTCCGCCATCAACTGACGCATCGAACGGTAGCGGATGCCGGAGTCGGCAGTGAGTTCGCCGGCCCCGGAGATCGATCACTGTTTTTCTTCACCACCGGCGTCTCGATTGGGTTCTAGCAAGATATGAAAAGCACGCATCCACGCTCTCCGAGAGACGCTAATCCTGAGCGCGGGGACTGGACTTGTGCCCGTGGCCGAGGGGCGCTGCAATTTCCAAAAGTTGTTTTCGCTTGCGAACAGTTGCGTGAAACGCCTGTGCATAATCGTGGGTCATTATGAAGGCCACCCCTCAACCCCATCAGCCCGCCCGCAAGAACCTCATCGGCCCGCGTGTTCGGCAAGCACGATTGCGGGCGCGGCCCCGTCTCACACAACAGGAATTGGCTGATCGGGTAGCGAGCTTGGGGATACACATCAGCCGGGTGGGCATCGCCAAGATTGAAACCCGCCTCCGTTACGTCCGGGATTTCGAACTTCTGATCCTTGCAAAAGCACTGAACGTCTCCGCCACCTGGTTGCTCCCGATGCGCACGGCGCTCCGGTGTTAGTTGGAAGTACACGTCTGCAAGAGTGCTGCTGAGGAGGACACAGGCTGGTAGTGTTCCACACCTGTGCCTCCAACAGCACGGGGAGAGGTGAGGTCTAACTGGTACAGTTAGCTCTGCACCTTGCATTAGTGTTTCTTGTCCGTGGGCGGATGTGGGTCGCGCCCATAGCTGTCCTTGTCGCGAATTGTGCCGTCGCGACGATGGATGACGACTTCCGACCGTTCGTGGCGGGCAATCCGTGTTGCGTCACGAATCGCTCGTTCCTGAGTCGGGTGGATTGAGGACGCCCGCCTGTTGCCCTCGCCCTTCACACCCCAGTTTCCACCGGGGCGGTACGACGTGTTGGTTCTTTCCCATGTTGATCACCCCCTTTCAGTTGCATTTGTGGTGTGGTGAAGCATTCGATCCCAGCGATCTATGCTGGGACGAGTGTTGCACCAACTCGCTTCAGAACTACGCCCTCGGGAGGATTGGGCGCGTAATTCGCATGATCTTCTTGCTGCCAATTGCCCTGGCCGTCCTTCCACCAAACGCTCAGGGCATCATGCGGCCCAGCCGATTGCCGAACTGGGGGGGCATCTCCGTGACCAACGGTCGCTACGTTTCGCCGACCGAGTCATTGGTCGTCCCCTGTCTCCCTTCCGCCCACGCCCGGTCTGCTGCACTTTGCGCCCGCTCGTCACTGGACCACTTTTCGTCTCCGCCGCAGACTCGGGGGCTTCCGTCTGCGGCTCGGCAGCGGCGTTGCGCTCCGACTCCGTTCCGCTAAACGCTGTTCTCCGTCGCCGCTTCACTTCCCCCGCTTGCCGACACGCAGACCGAAGCCGTTCTCTCCATCGCGGCCACCCGCCTTATGGGCGCATTTGCGCCCGGTCACGCTTCCGGATCGGAATTGACCAACAGTCCCTGAGCATCCGCGACCCCACCACAATTGTTTCGTGACCAACGCGCTCTGCGTTTCGCCGCGCGGGCTATTGGTCGTTCCCCTGTTTCCCCTCCGACCACGCCCGTTCTGCTACGCTTTGCGCCCGTTGGTCACCGGGATCAGGATTCCGATGATTCCATCTGTACTTCGGCAGCTATCGCGCCACGACCCCGGCACACAGTGCAGAAACTTGGCTGATTCTCCCCTTCAGCTTCTCGGCGACAGCCACGGCAGTTGCAGTGGCTACTGCCGTCGCAATGAAGGCACTTGCCGCCTCCTCGTGCTTCCAAGATGATCTGCCGCACCACGGCAGGTCCGAACGAAACCAAGATCTGCTCGTAGGCGCGCATTACGGTCGCTCCGGATTCGTGGTGTCAATCAGCAGCCCGGCCCCGTCGTCAGCGACCACAAGCTGCCCACGGCCGGTCCCGCCAGTAAGCAAATCGAGCGCGACTGCATCGCCGATGAGCTTTTCCACCGCATCGCGCATGGGACGCGCACCGAGTTTCGGGTGAAACCCACGCCGAACTAGGAATGGCAGCACTGAGCCGTCCGGTCTGAGTTCGTGGCCTTTCGCCTTGAGGAACGACAATTCTTGATTCAACAGGAGTTGAGCGATCTCCAACTGGTGATCGTAGGTCAGCCGGCCGAACACCAGTTTCTCTGTGATCCGGGCGTACAACTCCGGGCGCATGGACTGTTGCGCCCGCGTCAGAACGTGCCGCTCCATCGTGGCCGGGGTCGAGTATTGCAGGTTCATCAGGTCGGCGCTGCCGATGTTGGAGGTGAACACCACATAGAAACCACTCAGTTCGAGCGTCTCCCCGGTCGCTAACGTGACGCGCGCGGCGTCGAGGATCTGGAGGAACACGTCCAACACGCGAGCGTGGGCCTTTTCAATCTCGTCAAAGAGCAGTGTGCCGACTCGTGATTTGTCATAGACCATCCCCAACGTCCCGCGCTCACCGAGCTTACCGCCAAGCAGCAAGCCAAGGCTTTCTTGCGTCTGGTATTCCGACATGTCGAACCGGAACGCGTGATCCTTGCTCATCAGGAAACTGGTGAACGTCAGCGTGAGTTCGGTCTTCCCCACGCCGGTCGGACCGAGAAAGAGGAAGCTGCCACGCGGGCGACCGGGCTTGGTCAACCCCAATTCGCCACGGTGAAGGAGCGATACGACGCGCGGCAGCACGTGATCCTGCCCGCGTATCCGCTGGCGCAGATGCGATTCCAGTTCGTGCAGCTTGTCGTTCAACTTCGTCGGTGAGGTCGCCGCCGTCATGGCTGTTCATGTACCGGACTCCGCCTGGAAACTTGTTCGCGCCCGCGAACAGCAGCCGCAGCTAATTCCAGTACAACCTCGCGCCAATGAAAACCATTCTTCTGGCAACAACGCTTCGGTTCACGCCGATTCTCGGCGCGAGCCTGGTCGAGGGCATCAGCAGCGCGTTGGGCATCGTCATGCTCATCGGGTTTATCTTCGGGACGCTTTGCGTCATTGGCGGCGGGTTCGCCATCCGCCGGGGCGACACCGATTCCGGGAAGCTCTCGATCGTCGGGGGGCTGATCATCGCCGGGGCGCCGGTGATCGTAAAGGCGCTGTTCGTCGCGTTCGGCATCGGCACTTCCACCGTGGACGTGGGCACGTTCCAATGAGCAACCAAACGCTACGGCTCACCGAGACCAACAGCGCCGACGATTCCAAGGGCCGGACCTGGGGGCTGGAAGGGAATCTCTTCTGGTACATGACCGGGGGCTGTTTCGTGTCGGTGATGACGCTGCTGCTGTTGTTCAGCGCCCTGCGGTTCTCGTTCATGGCGTCGCTGGTGATCGCCGCGATTCCGCTGATGATCACGCTCGTTTACGTGTACGGCTTCCGACAGGGCAAACCGCCGGGCTACGACGTTGATTGTGTCGATTGCTGGCTAAACGGTGCGGGATTCGGCCCGACCCTCTCCCGCCAGCCGGGGCATCCGCTCAGGAGACACCATGTTCGTTAGCTCGCCACATGGTTATTTCATCCGCGATTTGCTCGTTTTCAACGGACTGCGCCAGGGGTGCTCGGTCGCGAAAGGCTTCATCTTCGAGCCGCCGGAACTCGACAACGCCCAAGTCTCCGACCTCAACGAATTCCAAGACCAGCTCACCGTTCTTCTCGCCTCGCTCGGCGAAGGCCGCAGGTTGCAGGTGCAGTTCTATTGCGATTCCGATTATCGGTCCGCTTTGCTCCGGTATCAGCAGGAAACGGAGAAAATGTCGAACGTCTGGACGAAACGCTGCCGGAACGAGCGGTTCATGCGGTACTGGCAGGCAATGGTGGACCGCAACCTACGCCGGCAACGGCTCATATTATATATATCCCGCAAGCTCGACGCCTCGCCGAAAGCCACCAGCACCGCCAAGGCACTCAAGGCGTTCTACGAAATGGTGCTGGAGCAGATGCAGGCCGAGTTCACGCAGATTCACGAGACATTGGCCGGAATTTTCGCCGGCCAAGGCGCGCGCATCATCCCGATGACCGACGCCGACCACTACCGGCACTACAAGCTGTTCCTCAACCCGTCGCTCACTGAACGCTTCGACTACGACGTGCTTGACGCGTTCGACCCCGAACTCTCGATCCAAGAAAACTGCTGGCACAGCGAGGCGAACGGTCAAGCCGATTACGGTTTCTGGATGGACGGCTACTACCATTCCATCATCGTGCTCACCCGCTGGCCGAAAATGACCCATCCCGGCATGATCCACCGGCTCACCAATCTGCGACTGCTCGACTACACCATCACCGTCAACGTCGATCCGTTGCCGGTCCGCCAGGAAATCTTCAAGGAGGAGAAGGAACACGACCGGGTTGCTGGCGATTACGCGAGCGAGAAGAAGCTATCGCTCCTGACCGTTATGGAGAAGAAGCAGCGCAAGATCGCTGCGCTCGCGCGGGGCGACACGTTGCCGTTCCACGTCCAGTTCATCGTCCGCACCTGGGACAAGTCGAAGGAAGGTCTCAACGCCAAGACTAGCGCCATCAAGAACGCGATCAACAGCATGAACAGCGCGCAATACTTCGAGTGTGCGTTGCCGAGCACATCGTGCAAACTGTTCTACGAGACGTGGCCGGGCTGGCTCTGGGGCCGGTACGAACACCGGAAACTGTACGGCGAGAGCCGGTATGTCGCCGACATGCTGCCGTTCAGCGCGACATTCACCGGCCATCTCGATACTGCCGAGGCGATCTACGAAGGGACGGCCAGCAATCTCGTCGGCATCAAGACGTTTGCCGGCAACAATTCCAACGTTTCCCCGCAACACGCCGTCCTGCTGGGCATGAGCGGTGCCGGCAAGTCGGTGACCGTCTGCGACTTGCTGGCGCAGACCGAGGGCTACTTCGCCTACACGGTCATTATCGAGGAAGGGCTGTCATACGGCATTTATACCCAGACCGTTGATCCCGCCGCCAAGCCGATCATCATCCAGCCAGACGGCAGCATCACGATCAACTACCTCGACACGAAAGGTTTGCCGCTCACGCCGGATCATCTTGCGTCGGCGACCGCACTGGTCGCCCGCATGGTGGGCGTCAGCCAGCACGAAGACAAACAGATGCTCCGACAGGCGCAGATCGCCAAGTACATCAATCTGCTGTACGAAGACGTGTTCCAAGACTGGTCGCGCAAACACGCCGAGCAACTCCTCGCCATCGCCCGGCACGCCTACGCGTTGACCCATTACCGGCGCGAGAAGATGCCGCCCGGTGCCACCACACTGGAGGCGTTCGCCGATTTGCGCGATTGGCGGGCGCAACACGAGGACGAAGCCCGGGCGCTGCTGGAGCAGTTCGAGGAAGCGGACATTCTCCGGTTCCTCAAAGACCCGAACACGAGCCGGGAAGTGCGGAATCTCGCATTCGCGTACTTCCGACCGGAAGATTTCCCGACGCACCGGATGTTGCAGGAATTGATGTTCCTCGACGCGGCCGGGGCCGAGCGCGACCAGATTCACGAGATCGCCACGCTGTTGCTGCCGTGGTGCCGGGACGGCAACTACGGCGCGTTGTTCGACGGCGTCACCAACCTGTCGTTGACCGGCAAGATTGCCCACTTCGAGTTGGGCTACATTCCGGACTCGGCGAAGGAACTCCGCGCTGCCGCCGGCTTCCTCATCACCAACGATGCCCGGAAACACATCATCACGTTGCCCCGCGCGTTGCGGAAACGGAACGTGTACGAGGAAGTCGCCCGGTTCCTCGACATCCCCGGCGGCGAGGAGATCGTCAAGGAGAGCTACGCGCAACTTCGGAAATTCAATTGCTGGAATATTTCCATCGTCCAGCAGTACGCCCGGTTCAAACAGAGCCGTATCCGGTCGGCGGTGTTCGGCAACAGCCGGCAATTCTTCCTGATGCGCCAGAACGACCGGGCCGACCTCGACGATATTTCCCAAGACATCGCCATCCCGGACGTCACGAAGCACGCGATCATGAACTACCCGCTGCCCGACCATCAGGTGGGGCAGAAGTATTCCGCTTTCACGTATCTCCAGATTGATTCACTCCGCCCCATCTGCGGCACGGTCCACAACGTCGCGTCGCCCGAGATGCTGTATTGCAGCAGTTCCAGTGGCGAACACTTCGAGAAACGCGCCCGGCAGTTGCGCGGCAGCACAAACGTCATCGAGGGCATCATCCAACACACCGAGCAACCCGTAGAAACAACATGACCATCCATCATTTCATCATTCTCGCCGCGACCTCAGTTCTCCTGACCGGCTGCGCCGCTACTCGACCCATCAGCGATGTGGCAATGGGCGCCGGTGGTGCGGCAATCGCGCACGAACTGTCCGATGGCAACGTCGCTATCACTGCCGCCGGTGCTGCCGGTGGTGTGCTCGTGAGCGAGGGGATTCACTACCTCAGCCAGAAGCAGGCCGACAAAGCCTATCAGACCGGCTACGAGAAGGGCCGCAGCGATGCCGTGAAACAGCAGTATTGGATTCTGGTCAACCAGCAAAAGGAGAAGGCGGACCAGAATGCCGAGAACGTCCGTTACTACGAGATCCCCGTCCCTGAACAAACCATCGACGGTGCGATCCTGAACCCAACCACCAAACTCCTACGAATCGAGGAATAGACCATGAAGAAACTCCACGCCGCCGTCATCGTCGCCAGTCTCCTGTGCGTCGTATCCGCCCGCGCGCAGTACGTCGTGTATGACCCGCAGCTAAACACGCAAACGATACTCAATCAGGCGCAGAACATTGCCAAGTATATCCAGATGATTCAGAACCAAGTGCAGCAGATCAACACACTGACCTCGCAGTTGAACGAGTTGCAGCACTACAACCAGATTTTCGGCGACCCGTCGAAAATCCTCAATATCCCCAGCGTCAACGGTCTCATCCAAGACCTGCAAAATACCGGCGTTGGTCAAGCAATCGGCGAGTTGCAGAATCTAGCCGAGGGCGCTGCGGCCCTGACGTACGACGCGAACGGGCTGTACCACAACATCGGCGAGACGTTCAAAACGCCCAATGGCCAGACCGTACCCCGCGACCAGGACCGTTACCGGCAATTCGCCGCCGTCAACGAGACGACCAAAAACTACGCCGGCGTGTATGCCGATGTCATTGCCCGTCGGCAGGCGCTCAAACTGGAGATTGCCGCGACCACCGCGCAACTGCGCACTGCCTCGACTGCTTCCGAGGTGCAGAAGCTCACCGGCGTTCTCATCGGCCTGAACGGCGCGCTGGCCGCCGCCGACAAGGAGATTGACCAAGCGCTGAGCTTGAACGTCATCCAGGACGCCGAGAACCGAAACGACAAGGAGAAACAGGAACTCGCGCGCATCGAGGAACAACGCGCCGAGTTCACTGAGAGCGTCCTGAAGTACAACAATACCGTCAAGCTCAGCGCCGAAGCACCGTCGTTCCCAGAGGATAAATGAGCCGGACGGTCATCATCATCGTGATCGTGGCGGTAGTCGTGACGGCGAGTGTTGTGCTCGTTGTGGGTTCCCGGAAACACGAGCCGCGACCCGCAACACCGCATTCCGTTACCGAAACCAACCGGATGCCACGCCTCGACACGTCTCCGCCCAAGTTTCCCGAGTAGCCGTTCATGGACGAGTTCAACACATTGTTCCCGAACTTCACCACGCGTTGCGCCGACCTGAAATCGGTACTGATGCCGGTGGCCTACCTGTTTCTCGTCACGGGCATGGTTATTTCCACGATCTCCGGCCGCCGCAGCGTCAGCGCGTCCATGCGGACATTCGGCAGAACCATCGTGTTCATCATCCTGCTGACGCAACTGGTCAGTTGGGGCAATCAGATTTGCCAGATCACCGACACCACGGTGAAGGACGTTCTCAAGGCCGACCCGACCAAGGTGTACGAGCAGTACAACAAGGCCCTCGAAGCCAAGAAATCCGACACCGCTCAGGCCGGCTGGTGGGAGAAGCTGTTCAATCTCGGCACGTCCATCTTCGAGGCGCTGATCTCGGCGTTGCTCTGGATTTTCGGGCTGCTGGCCAGCGTCATCGTGTTCTATGCGTACCTGATCCAGAAGTTCATTCTCTATCTGGGGTACGCCCTCGCGCCAATCTTCATCGGGTTTCTCGCCATTCGTGCCTTGAACCAAATTGGCACGAACTATCTGGTTTCGCTTGCCGGCGTGATGATCTGGCCGCTCGGCTGGGGCGCGGCATCGCTCGTCACAGAAGGGTTGCTCGATTTTATGACCGACCAGAGCTTTCTCTGGAATTCGTCCATTCCCGGTGCCGGTGGTTATGCGTTCCAGAACTTTATCGGCGTCGCGATTCTCGGTGTCTGGCTGATCTTCAGCACGATTGCCGCCCCGGTCATCATTCAACGCGCGATTGCGCACGGCGCGCAGGTCGGCGCGGCGTTGATTGCCGGAGCCGCCACCGCCGGGACGACTGCCGTTGCCGGTGGTGTTATCGCTGCCGGCACGTTTGGTGCCGGTGGCGGCGTGGGCGGCGCGGCGCTGGCCGGTGTCGGCGGATTGACGGCTGCCGGTGCCACGCTGGCCGGTTCGTCCATCAGCGGCAGCACCTATTCACCAACTGGCTCGCTCATTACCGCTCTGGGCCAGATGGCTGGCGCACGCAGCAGCGCCCGGAAGAGCAAAAACGACGGCAAGGACTCCGCCACGGCATCCGTGATGGACGCCAGCGGCGACAACGCCGTGCAAGCCTTGCTCCGCAAGACCAAGAGCCCGCACTCATGAACCCCACCGATACCGCCCTTCGCGAAACGCCTGTCCCGAAAACCGAGCGGGCGACCGTATCGCGCCAGAAATTCGACCCGACCCGCATCTTCGTCGCCCGCGACCGGCTGGCGTGGTTCTGGTTCATCGTGGCGGCGTTGATTCTCATCGCGGCGGCGGTAGACCGGACGATTCTGGTGCAGACCTTCAAGCAACGGGAACGAGTGGTCATCGTTGACCCTGCCGGTACGTTCTATGTGTCGCCACTCCTGAAATTCGAGGAAGCCAAAGACCTTCACGCCCAGCAAAGCACGCTCGCCACCATCGCGTTCCTCGAACGCAGCCCGACCGGCTTCGATCATGCCGACCTGCTCAAGCAATTGTTCCTCAAGAACGCCCTGGCCAAGGCGCAGAAACAGCACGCGACGGAAGAACCGGAGTTCAAGGCCAAGCAGCTTCACCAGAAGTCGGAGATCGCCAAGATCGACATCCTGAACACGCGTGAGAACTACGTGTTGACCCAAGTGACCGGGCAACTCATCCGCAGCGGCATCTTTCAGGAACGAGCGTTCGCCGAGGCGATTCCGTTCAAACTGTCGTTCAAGCTGATGCGCAACCCCAACATGGTCCAGAACGGCCGATTCCCGACCGCCGTGGCCGATTTCAAATATGAACCGACTCGCTAAATCCCTCTGCACGCTGCTGCTGATCGCGGCGCACGCTGGCCACGCGAAGGAGTTCAATCCCATCGCGGAATACCGGCTCGACGAGCACACCGTTTACACCATCCCGGTATCTCGCAGCCGCGTGACCACGCTGAACTTCCCCGGTCCGATCTCGGCCATTGATGGCGCGAATGTCACCAATGATACCAAGACGCCCGGCCTGTTCCAGATCGCTCACACCAGAGGCTCGCACTTCGTGTCGGTCAGGGCATTGGTCCAGAAAGCCGCGACCAACATCAACATCCGCTGGAACAAGAAGACCTACGTGATCGTCCTGGTTGAAAGCGAACAGCCGCTGTTCTCAGTGATCTTCGGCTACGCTGGCGACGAGCCGCGCGCGACCGCTCCGGTCCGCGTCACCCCCGCGCGCTTGCTGGCGTTGCTCGACAAAGCGAAGGCGTACCCTTTGTTGAAGGCCAACCACTCGCAGGCTGTTGCCCAGGTCGAGTACGTCAACTACGCGAAAACGCCCCGTATCATGGATTACAAGGACTACGAGGTGCAACTCGACGAAGCGTTTCGATTCAACCCCGAAGACACGCTGATCTTCCGCGTCATCCTGCGCAACAAGACCGATCAGCCGATCAATTACCGGCCCGATGGATTAGCGCTGCGCGTCGGCGATCGCACGTATCCGCAATCCGTCAGCGACGCCAGCGGCACGATACCGCCCAAGAATGAAGTGCCGGTCTATTTCGCCGTGACCGGCACGCCCAACGGCGGACGCAACGATCTCTCGATGAAGAACGAGTTCACCGTCCTGCTCGACCGGATCGAGCCGTCCCTGCCACTGCAGCCATCCGCACCCCCTGAACCGGAGAAATCGAATTGAACCCGCGCAATCTCCTGACGTATCTGCGCAGTCCGACCGGTGTGTTCATGTCGTTCGTCGTGCTTCTGATTGTCGCCATCGTGTTCGTCAAAGGGTTCTACGATCCCAACAAGAACAAACCACAATCCGTCTCGCCGTTGTCGGCCGGCAGCACCAACAAGACAGCGCAAACGGTTCAGACGGTCCAACGCGAGATCGCGCCGTTCAACCCACCGCGCGCCACCCAAGCCGCGATGTTGCCGCAGTTGCTCGGCAGGCAGAACCCACATTCGCCGCCGCAACAACAGGCGAAGAATGACGCGTTCACGCCCATCAGTCTGTACCCCGAGACAACGACCGACGAACCCAAACCGCTCAGCAAGTTCTACGCGCCTTACGGGCGATTGATCCCCTGCGAACTCATCGTGACGATTGATTCGTCATCCATCCAAACACCAATCGTCGGCCTCATCACGGAGGACATCTACCACGATGGGCGGCTCATCATCCCGGCCGGGACCGAAGTCCACGGCACGGCCCAGACCGACCGGAAACGTGAGCGCATCGCCAGCGCCGGCGGTTGGACGTTGGTGTGGCAGACCGGCGAGGAACTGCACCTGTCCGGTATCGCCCTCGACCGGGAGAAGAACCACAGCGGCGACGGCTGGGGCATCACCGATGGCAGCGCCGGGTTGCGGGGACGACTCCTGAAAACCGACGACCTCGCCGAGATCAAGCTGTTCGCCGCGACGTTCCTGAGCGGCGCGGCATCGGCACTGACCGAGAAGGAATCCACCATTCTCGGAACGCACCTCGCGCCGTCGCTCCAGAACGCGCCGCTCAAAGGCGCGCAGGACGTGCTCAACGTGTACGCCCAACAAATCCTCGAATCCATCCAGCGCGATGGCTTCTACGTCCGCGTGCCGGCAGGAAAGGAGTTCTACCTGTACGTGACGCAAACCATCGACAAGTCAGACGCCGTCATTGGCGGCTCGCGATTCGTGCCAACCGAGACGAATCAACCGCCCCCGACAACCGCCGCATTGCTCCAACTCCATCGCAATCAACCATGAACATTCTCTACCTCATCCCACTATTGTTTGTCACCGCATGCGCGTCGAACCGGAAACCAACCGTCGTGCAGATGCCACGCCCGGTGCCCGGCACCACGTTGCCCAGCGAAGAAATCGAGTCGGTCCGGTATTCCGAGAACCTCAAGGCGTACAACGTAGGCCGGTATGTTGACCCGAACAGCCGTCTCGTCATGCACGAACGGCATGTCGTGTACCGGGTCGAGACCACCGCCAAGTGGAACTTGCATCCCAACGCGCCGGCCACGGTCGCGCTCGGACCAGCCGTGCAGATCATTGATCCAGCCAGGAAGGACGGCCCGACCACGTCGGAAGTAGTTGCCGAGGTCAACCGGCAGAAGGCCGCGACGCAAGCCGTCATCCAACAGGGCCAGCGCCTCAACGACACGCTCACGCAGATTTCGACTGCTTTGGACGCGAACAAACAGGTCGCCGAACAAAACCGGCAACTGAAGACCGAGTTGGACCTGACCAAGCAGCGTCTCGATTTGCTGGAGGCGGAACTCCGTCGCCAGCAACCGGCCAATCCCGCACCACGCGGGACGACGGAAACCACAACCCAAGACTGGTGAACATTCACCCCCATGAATAATCCCCAGAGAGGAGAGCAAATGCTCAAAGGCAAAGCCAAGACTCAAGATGAGTCCATGGAACAGCCCGGCCAATACCGGGACAACCCGAAGGTCAACGCTCGCATTGACGAGTACATCAAGCAGAACCCGAAGCACTGGGACTACATCCAGTCCATGCCGCGCGAGCGACTGGAGCGCGCTCTCGTGCTGAGCGAGGTCAACAAACAGGAGCGCCAGCAGAAAATGCGCGACGGCATTCTGCGCAAACTGGAACAAAATCCCGAACTCAAGCAGGCATACGAAACCCTCGTGAAGCATCTACCGGAAGATCAGCGGGAGAAGATGATGGTCTCGATTGCCAGCCGGACGATGCGCAGCATCACACCGCGCCAAGGCCAGGCGGCCGGCAGCGCACGCGTCTGACCGTCACCAAGAAGCAGTCGTTTGGGCAGCCAAAGACTCTGGGGTGTTTCGCTCCGGCCCGCTCCGCTGGGGCGCTCCGCTGCAAAACCCAGAGACTTTGGCTTTGCCTTTGGCGATTACACAGCGCACCGATGTCACCGCTGCGAGGCGTGGCTTCTCGCGGTCACATCGCCCTGAAACTTGCTGACCGCCGATCTCCTACTCGGCTAGCCCTCGAAAGACTTGGCCTTTGCCGCGCCGGCTTTTCCCCCTTGCCCCAGAGCCGCCGCATGCAAAGCGCCAAGACTTTCTTCCGGTAGGGGCTATTCGAGACGCTGGCGATGTCGCCGCTTGCACATCACGCGCGGCCACATCGCCACCAGCAGCGGCCTTTTCCATTCTCACAGCGTACCGTCCGACGGTTCATTCCGTAAACGAAATCGGCGACGATATTGGCCTGTGAAAGCGGCTAACCGCCGCTTCCGCATTTACGTCACGCGGGCAGCCAAAGACTTCGGGCTTTTCGCTGCGGCACAAACGGCGGTGCTCCGCTGCAAAACCCGAAGACATTGGCTTTGCCGGTGGCGACCGGATCCCGCCAACGATGTCGCCGCTGCGAGCCGTGGTTTCTCGCGGCCACATCGCTTCCGGCGAGCATGTCTATTCCTCCAAATCGTCTTTGAGCCACAGAAGCGTGAGCGTTCTATCGTACCAATCGAGGTACCGGCTGTCCTCCATGACATCGTGCTCTTGATCGGCCTCGAAATCAGCAAGCCAAGCGTATGCTGGAGTGCAGACCATTCGCGCCGTATCGCCTGCGATACCAGCTAGGCGTTCACCGGCTGCTGAATGCTGATGAACTTCGCCCATCCGAATCCACGGCCAAAAGTCCTTCGAGCGATGAAACCATTTGACGGTTTTCCCGTGGCTCACCACCAGTGCCACCTGCTCATTGGTGAGAGTGACGTACTGGAAAGCTGTGGCGAGAAGACTCGTTCCAAAATCCCGTGCCAGCGAATCCAGGAGCGCTAAGGAAGGAGTCGGGCCGAGACAGCGAGGTGTGAACAAGAATGGAGGCATCAACAACTCCGCCGCGAAGATGTTCGCTTCTGATTCTTCAGTGGCATTCTTCCATATCGTGAAGTTCCCCGTCGTGTCGCTGCGCTCCAGCCCCTGGCGCGGATGGAGAACGAAATGCCCAAGTTCGTGAGCAATCGTGAATCGTCTTCGCCCCACACTAAGCCCCGCCTTCACACGGATCGTCCCGCCCTTTGTGGACGGCACTACGATCCTTCCCTCTGCGAATTCGAGACCGCCTTCCTCGATCCGCAAACGACCGAGCCGCCAGGCAATCGTTTCAAGGTCAATCTCGTCAGGTGCTGCGACCATGAGTTCTTCCAATGGACGAAGGGCCGCAGCTCTACACGCAGCGACGCGAACGTTACTAGAAGCGGTTTCATAAGGTGAATTGCTGTAAGTATTTTCCTCTGGCACCTTTAGAGCAAATATGTGAAAAGCTCGGGATGCCAAAGCCATTCTTGTCCGACGAACAGTGGAAGAAGATCGAACCGT
>JAJVHY010000026.1 GCA_022072455.1 Verrucomicrobiia bacterium
CAGTTGGAGCCAGCGTTGGGGAATCGCCGGGAAACTGGTGTCGTTGGTGGTGGTGAGCCGGATAAAGGCGGCCCCATTCAGATACCAACTGGCGGCGAGATCGTTGGTATCCCCGCGGTTGACGGTGACGCCGTAGGGGCTGGCGACGAAGGTGACCAGCGCGGTGGCCACGCCACTGTCGGCACTGGTGACGGTGATGTCGTTGGTGAGGTTGTAGAGGCCGGTGTCAATCCGCACCTGATCGCCGCCAGTCAACGTGTAGGTATCAATGACACTCTGCACCGTCGCCTTTGGGAAGTTGGTCGAAAGGCCGTCGTTGCTGTCATCGCCGATCGCACTGCACCAGAGGTCGTTGCTGGTGCTGCCGTCATTAACATAATAAACGGCGGCGCGGCTGAGTTGGGGAACTGCCAACACTATACCCAGTACACTGGCGAGGATGAAAGTGAAACCTCCCCGCCTCCTTGATCGTGCCAATTTGTCTAATCGCATAACCCTGACGCAAACATGACGTTAATGGTTTCTCACCGAGTTGGGGTGACTATATTCAAAACCGAGCCAATTACAAATGAGATTCCACAATCCACCCCAACCTGAAACGGGCTGCCGGGCTTGTATTCGCGGGGCTTTCCAGTAAACTCACCGGCCAGTCCAACGTGCAATTCAACGAGCCGACATTTCTCCTGCTGTTCCTCCCGGTTCTTTTGTTGATGTATTATGCGCTCCCGCCACTGCGCAACGCACTCCTTCTCGGGGCCAGTCTGATCTTCGCGTTCTGGGGAGGGAAGCAAACCATCGGCGTCCTGTTATTGGCGTTCGCATTCAACTACACGCTCGGGTTTTTCGTGGCGCAACGGCGCGGTCTGCTCGTAGCCGGCATTGTCATGAATTTGGCGTTGTTGATCTGGTGCAACTACGCGGATTTTCTCCAACTGCCTCTGCCACCCATTCCCCGACCGCCAGGGCTGTCGTTCTTCACCTTCGTCGCCATCGCGTACCTCGTGGACATCTACCGGGGTGACGCCCAACCGCTCCGGCATCCGTTCGCCGCCGGTAATTTCTTTCTCTTGTTCCCAAAATTCTTTGCCGGCCCTATCGTCCGGTATCGTGATCTCGGCGCGCAAGTGCTCCAGCGCGATCACAATCTCGACTTGTTCTCGACCGGGGTTCGGCGTTTCATCATCGGTCTCGGCAAGAAGGTGCTCGTTGCCACCACGGTCGGTGACGTGGCCGACAAGATATTCGCGTTACCGGTGGACGCGTTACGCCCGGAATTGGCTTGGCTGGGCGCGGTTGCGTACACCGTGCAAATCTATTTCGACTTTTCCGGTTACACCGACATGGCCATTGGCTTGGGGGCGATGTTCGGATTCAAATTGCCGGAGAATTTCAATTACCCCTACGTCGCGACCTCGATTCGCGAGTTTTGGCGGCGGTGGCACATGACGTTGAGCGGGTGGCTGCGTGACTATGTTTACATCCCACTTGGCGGCAGCCGCTGCCCGGTATGGCGCACGTATTTCAATCTCGTGCTGGTCTTTTACCTCTGCGGTCTCTGGCACGGCGCGAATTGGACGTTCATCGTCTGGGGCGGACTCCAGGGGTTGTTCCTGCTGGTGGAACGCCTGACCGGCAACAAAGACCTCCCAAAACCGGTCGGTCACGCTTACGCACTGTTGGCGACGCTGATCAGTTGGGTGTTTTTTCGTTCCACCTCGCTGTCGCACGCGACCGGCTTCCTCAGCGCGATGTTTGGTCTGAACCAAGTCACCGGTATCGCTGACGGTCTCACTGCGTTTCTCGATCCCTTCACTGGCATTATGTTTGGTATCGGTATTCTCGGTTCGTTTCCCATTCTGCCGAAGCTGCGCGAACCGTTCCCAACACTCGGCTACGGTTTTGTTCTGGTCATGGTGTTCTTGGTGGTCGCAGTGAAAACCTACACGCCATTCATCTACCAACAATTCTGATGAAACGCGTCCTCGTCATCGTCTTTCTCCTCGGCATCAGCCTGCCGCTGACCGTCCAACTCAGCACCCGTCACAAACTCACCGAAATTCCCAGCCTCACCACCGGTTGGCAATTCCCCCAAAAATTTGCCGCCTACTACGGCAAGAACTTCGGCCTCCGCGCCGAGCTGCTCCGCGTTCACGCCCACGCCATGTACCGGCTCCTCCGCCAATCGCCATCTGACAAAGTGCTGATCGGCAAGGACGACTGGTTGTACTACGCCGATGATTCCAGCCTCGAAGATTTCCGGTCACTCGAACCGTACCAAGTATCCGAAATGGAGGTCTGGCGTCAGGTGCTCGAAACCCGGCAAGACTGGCTCGCAAAACGCGGCAGCAAAATGATCACGGTGTTTGCCTGCGACAAGTACGTCATATACCCCGAATACATGCCGGCGGGTTACCGGCGTAAGGCCGCGCGGTACCGGGTGGAAGAACTGGCGGAATACCTCCAGCGCGCGAATCTCACCATCGTTCCGCTCCACCAGCCCCTCCGTGCCGGCAAGACCGATCGTCTCTATCATCGGACCGACACCCATTGGAATGACCGCGGGGCCTACATCGGTTACCGGGAAATTCTCGCGGCGATGAAGCTGCGCCCGCTCGATTACATGCCGGTCGAGCAACAAACGCCCGGTTGGGATCTGGCTCGACTCATGGGCTTGGCCGACATTCTCCGGGAAGAAGACCGGCAACTCACCCGGGTCCGGCGCGCCAAAATCGTCGAGATCGACCGGGAAGACCCGACGTGGAATGTGGGGCGCGTGGCCCTCGAAGTGGACGACCCGGCGCTGCCGAAGCTGGTGATGTTCCGCGACTCATTCGGTTCGGCCTTGGTGTCGTTTCTGGCTGAACACTTTCGCCGCAGTTTGTTTCTCTGGCAACACGACTTTGACCCGGCAATTATTGAAAATGAGAAACCGGATTACGTCGTCTGGGAAATCACCAGTCGGCGGTGCCACTCCGCGTGGTTCCGGCCGGCCAATCCGCCGCTACCGTGAACCGCCCCCCGCGGAATTCGTGGAGGCAAATCTTGATTTTTTTTGAGCGCGGTCACATCATCGGCCTTGGCTCACCCCGGCCAAAGGAGACATGAAAGTTATCGCGCCATTGGATCCGCAGTTTCAGCCACCTGTGCTTGCCAACCGTGAGCATCGGCGCCACGCCCGGCAACCGTTGGTGATTGGTCTTGAAGGCGAAGCCGGCCGCGTGTCGCGCTTTGAGACGGTCGTTAATCCCGCCGCGCCTGACGCCGCCCGATATGTCGAGCGGCTGGTGAAATTCTTGTTGTGGGCGCGCGGTGGATGGAAACTTCATCTTGCCGGCGCCAGTGCGGCGGTGCGCGCTTTCGACGCGGAATTGATGGCGCGGGTTTACGAGAAGCCGTTCGAGATTGTTGTGACCGAACCTGAAAAAATCCCGCCGGCCAAAGAGTCTGGCGCGACCTTGGGCGGGCATCTGAATGGTTGCCGGATTGGATTTGATCTGGGCGCAAGCGATTACAAAGTGGCGGCGGTTCAAGATGGTGACGTTGTTTACGCGGACGAATTTCCGTGGGATCCAAAAAACCAACCGGACCCACAATATCACTTTGACCACCTCCAGCGCGGCTTGACCGCGGCTGCCGCGAAGTTGCCGCGCGTGGACGCCATCGGTGGCAGCACGGCCGGCGTTGTGGTGGATAACCGGATCATGGTTGCGTCGTTGTTCCGGTCGGTGCCCGCCGAAAAATTTGCGGCGGCCCGGGATATTTTTCTCCAGCTGCGCAAGCAATGGTCGGTGCCGTTTGAAGTGGCCAACGACGGGGATGTCACCGCGCTGGCCGGCGGGATGTCGTTGAAGGTTACCGGCGTGCTCGGCGTCGCCATGGGGTCGAGCGAAGCGGCGGGGTACCTCAGCCCGACCGGGCAGATGACCGGCTGGCTGAGCGAATTGGCGTTCGCACCCGTAGATTACAATCCGAACGCGATCGCGGATGAATGGTCCGGTGATCGGGGCGTGGGCGCATCGTATTTTTCGCAACAAGCGGTGGGGCGATTGCTCGCGCCGGCCGGGATTGAGTTGCCGAAGGAAATGGGCTTGCCGGAGAAATTGAAAGAAGTCCAGAGGTTGATGGCGCAGGGCGATCCGCGGGCGGCGAAAATCTACGAAACCATCGGCGTCTATCTCGGTTACACAATTCCGCATTACGCCGATTTTTACGACTTCCAACATCTCCTCGTCCTTGGTCGCGTCACGACCGGGCGGGGGGGCGACATTCTGTTGGCCAAGGCGCGCGAAGTCTTGGCCACGATCTTCCCCGAAATCGCGGCGCGGATCCAATTGCATGTTCCCGATGAAAAATCCAAACGCGTCGGCCAGGCAGTTGCCGCCGCCAGCCTGCCAAAATTATGAAACTACACAATTCCACTGCGGATATTTTTGTGCCCGACGGCAAACCCGTTGCCGAAGCACTGCAACGCATCACGCACCTCGGCATCGGTGCGCATCAAGATGACCTCGAGTTCATGGCGTACCACGGCATCCTTGCCTGCCACCAAAGCGAGACGCAATGGTTCGGCGGCGTCACCTGCACCGATGGCGCCGGCAGTTCGCGCACCGGTCCGTACGCCAAGTACAGCGACGCCCAGATGATGCAGGTCCGGCGGCGCGAACAAAACGCCGCCGCCGTCGTTGGCCGGTATGGCGCGATGATCCAACTCGACTATCCGAGTCGCGCTGTGAAAAGTCCCACTGAAACGGCGTTGCGTGATGACTTGAAGCAGATCCTCACCGCGGCGCACCCCGAGATTGTCTACACGCACAATCCAGCCGACAAACACGACACACATATCGGCGTGGTCATCGCGACTTTGCACGCATTGCGTGAATTGCCGCGCGCTGAGCGTCCGAAGAAAGTTGTCGGCTGCGAAGTCTGGCGGGATCTGGATTGGTTGCCGGATGCCGACAAAGTCCTGCTTGATGTGAGCGCGCATGAAAATCTGGCCGCCGCGCTCAACGGCATCTTCGACTCGCAGATCGCCGGCGGGAAACGGTATGACCTCGCCACGATGGGACGACGCCGCGCCAACGCCACGTACTTCGAGTCACACGGAAGCGACACCGTTACGCAGTTATGGTTCGCGATGGATTTGACACCGCTGGTCGTGGACGAAACGCGCGACATCGTCGAATACGTCACCGGCTACATCGACAAATTCAAAACGGATGTCACCCAGAAGCTGAGCAAGCGTCTTGGCCGGTAATTAGCGCCGGAACTCCTGCCATTCGGGCTCGTTGTCGAAGATCCACCGGTAGTAATCGGTGTTCTTGAGCTTGCTGGCGGCGGCTTCGTCCACGACAACGGTGCAATGCGCGTGTAACTGCATCGCCGTAGCGGTGATTGTCGATGTGATCGGACCTTCGACGGCCTTGGCGACGATGGCGGCTTTTTCGGCGCCGGTTGCTAACACGATGCACCGGCCGCATTCCAGAATCGTCCCGACGCCCATTGTGATCGCGCGCCGCGGGACTTTGCTCAGATCGCCGCCGAACAGCGGCGCGTTTTGCGCGATGGTCTCCGGGGTCAAGGCCTTGTCGCGGGTGCGTGAACGCATGGCTGAAAGCGGTTCGTTGAAGCCAATGTGGCCGCTCCGGCCGATACCGAGAAGTTGGACGTCAATGCCACCGCAGTCATGGATCAAGTGCTCGTAGTGTTTGCACTCCGCCTTCACGTCGGTCGCCATGCCATTCGGCAAATGCGTGTTGCGCTGGTCGATGTTGACGCGGGCGAACAGATGCTCATTCATGTAATGCCGGTACGAATGCGGATCGTCTCGTGAAAGGCCGATGTACTCGTCGAGGTTGAACGTGCGGCACAACGAAAAATCCAGCCCCTCGTCGCGATGCAGGCAGGCGAGTTTGTCGTAGACGGTCTCCATCGTCCGGCCGGTGGCCAGTCCGAGCACCAACTGCGGCCGGGCGCGGAGTTCGCGCGCGATGATTTTCGCGACCAACCGGCTCGCGTCATCTTCGTTGGGGCGGATGATGACTTCCATCTAGGCTGGGTACTCTTTGGCGCTCTCGGGAATCGTGAACAACACCTTCCGCGCCGGTACCTTTTCTTTCAGCTCGGCGATTTCATCCACGCCGGCCGTCAGCGGTAATGCGATCTGACCGCCTTCCGCCGCTGAGCGATACAACGCCGCCATGATCTCGAAACCTTGATACGCATGGGCAAATGCACACGGATGAACGCGCTTGTCGTCGTCGAGCCAGTCGCACATTTCTTGGATGTACGGCGGCATGTCTTCGACGTAGTCCATCGTGCCGGGACCGCTCTGGTAGCCGCCACTCTTCGTGACCGCGCGCCAGCCGCCGTTCGTTAGCACTTCGGCGAAACCTTCCGAGCCTTGTGCGCCCATCCGGCATTTGCGCCACCAGAGTTTTTGTTCCTTCGACGCATCGATCTCCGGCACGTCAGGCGCACCGGCCCCGCAATCGTAGATCCCGCGCACGCCATTCTGGAAATGCACGACGCCGGCAACGTAGTCGGGTGAAGTATGCAGATCCGCCAGCTTACCGCGGCCCGCAGCTTGCCCCATGGCCCAGGCGGCCGGTGCGTAGTTGTTGAACCAAGATGTGTAATCGATCAAATGACTCAACATGTGCGCGGCCCAGCCGGTCGCGGTGCCGTACACGGTGTGAACGTGACCGAGCGCGCCGCTGGCGACGATCTCTTTCACTTTCTTGTAATGCTCGCCATACCGGTGTTGGTGGCTGACGACGGCTTTGATGCCGGCTTTGTCGAGTGCTTGCTTGATCGCGATGCCTTCCGTGCTGCTCATGGCGACCGGCTTCTCGAACGCAATGAGCTTCGCGCCGGTCTCGATGCCGAGTTTGATCATCGGCAACCGGAGATTCGGCAGCGTGCAAAAGCAGAACAAATCCGCTTTCACTTCCTTCGCGAGCGCGGCGGCATCCGTGCTGGTTTTCGGGTTACCGAGTTTCGGCGCAGCCGCAGCGAGACGGGCTTGATCGATATCGCAGATGCCGACGAGTTGAAACCGCGGGTTCGCCACGAACGTCGTGGCATGGTGCATCCCGCGTTTGCCCATCCCGACAACAATGACCCGGTAAGTCTTCATTGTGCTTTGTCCCACTCGAGGCACTTGGCGATGACGTAGTCGATTTCTTCGGTCTTCAATTCAGGGAACATCGGCAAGCTGATGCAGGTCGCCGCGTTGTGTTCCGCCGTGGCCACCGAGCCGACGATTCGCGCGCCTTTACCCCACGGGTAACCGGCCTGCTTGTGGATCGCGATCGAATAATGCGTCTTCGCATCGATGCCATTCTTCGAGAGGAAATCGACGAACGCGTCGCGCTTGGCCGCATCTTTCACTTCGATGACATACAAATGCCACACGTGCCGGTAGCCGGGCTTGTGGTAGGGCAATGTGAAATTCTTCGCGCCTTTCAGGCCAGCGGTGTACCGGGCGGACCACTTGCCGCGGAGATCGTTCCAAGCGTGGATGTGCTTCAGCTTGGCACTGAGGATGCCGGCGTGGATGTCGTCGAGACGGCTGTTGAAGCCGAAGCTGTGGACGTTGCGAGCCGGCGAGCCGTGGGCGCGGAGTAACCGCGTCACTTTATTGATCTGCTCATTGTTCGTGACGATGGCGCCGCTGTCGCCGAACGTGCCGAGATTCTTTTGGATGATGAAACTCGTCGTGACTGCGTCGCTGAGTTCGCCAATCTTGAAAGTGTCACCGGCGGCGTCGATGCCTTGGGCGTTGTCTTCGATGACAAACAATTTGTGTTTGTCCGCGATCTTCTTGATGGCCGGCATGTCCGCGCATTGGCCATAGAGATGCACCGGGATGATGCATTTGGTCTTCGGCGTGATGGCGGCTTCAATCTTCTTCGGGTCGATGCACTTCGTCTGCGGATCACAATCCACAAAAACGGCTGTCGCGCCTGTAATCCAGATCGCTTCGGCGGTGGCGAAAAATGTGTTGGGGTGGGTGATGACTTCGTCGCCCGGCCCGATGCCGAGCGCCATGAGCGCGAGCCAGATTGCGTCGGTGCCGTTGCCGGTGCCGATGGCGTACTTCATCCCGTGGAATGCCGCGAGTTCCTTTTCGAACTGCTTGTTCATCGGGCCGTGAACGTATTCACCGCTCTCGAGAACCTTCGCGATGTTGGCGTCGATCTCGGCTTTGATATTGTGATACTGGCGAACGTGTCCGTAGAAACCTACTTGCATTGTTGTCTCCTGTTCAGCGGTTGGGGTGAAATTTGTGTGCCGGCGACACTAGCAACGAAGCAAAATCGCAGCAAGCAGTTTCAGGGACAGATGCACCAGAAAAGCAAACGGGCCTGAAATTGCTTTCAGGCCCGTCTCAAGTTGGTAGCGGGGGTGGGATCGCCGAAAACGACATCGGCTTCTGCGAATTGAACCCACGATCCCGCTCCGAGCGGGATTATGAGCCGGACGGTCTGTAATCTCCCCGATTGAGTCCGGTAATCTCGAAGAATCCTGTTCCACCTTTCTGGCGCTTCAACAGATTTTCAAGTTTGCGTGCTTCGGTTAAGGACATGCATTCCCGACACCAGACAATTGTCCACGGACCCTTGCCTCTTGTCCATTTGACACACCGGCATTGTGCTGGAGAAGGCGGGCTGCCGGGTCTTCCGAGATGCCGATATACAAACACCGGCGCGACTCCGACCAAAGGACATACACCGAATACACCTGCTCCGGCCTGGATGAAAATGAGTTAGCCCGGAGCGCTTGCTCCGGGCTAACAATTGGTAGCGGGGGTGGGATTTGAACCCACGACCTTCAGGTTATGAGCCTGACGAGCTACCGGGCTGCTCCACCCCGCAGTCAAAATCTTCAACGACCTTATGTGAGCCTTACCGGTTCGTCAAGCACCCTTATCTTCGAGGGGTGGATTTGGGAGGTGGCGGTAGTTGAGCAGGCTGGGTGGACTCGAACCGAAAGATGACTTCGGTCGGTTTGGCGAGGTTGAGCTTGTTGCGGGCGGTGCGCTCGACGTAGCTGGCATCGGTTTTTAACGACTCGATTTCCTGCCGTTGCTGTTTTTCCAATGTCTCTTGCCGGATGATTTCGGAATCGAGTCGCTGCAGTTCCAATTGCATTTCATGCCGGCGGTGCAGCGCCGGCACGAAGAGAAACACCGCCACGCCCGCCGCCACGATGCCGGCAAAAACAACAAACCCCAACGACTGCAACCGCAGCCAGAGCGCCTGCCAATTCATCCGATTAGAGCTTTCCTCCATAAACCGCGTGCTTGCCGAGCAATTCCTCGATGCGGAGCAATTGGTTGTATTTGCAGACCCGGTCGGTGCGGCAGAGTGAGCCGGTCTTGATCTGGCCGGCATTGGTCGCGACCGCGATGTCAGCAATCGTATTGTCTTCCGTCTCGCCACTGCGGTGGCTGATGACGGCAGTGTAATTCGCTTCCTTGGCCATCTCGATGGCGTCGAGCGTTTCGGTCAGCGAGCCGATCTGATTCACTTTTACGAGAATCGAGTTCGCGGTGCCCGTCTCAATGCCGCGTTTGAGGAACTTGGTGTTGGTCACGAACAGATCATCGCCGACGAGTTGGGTCGTGCCACCGATGGCGTCGGTGAGTTTCTTCCAGCCGTCCCAATCGTTTTCGGCGCAGCCGTCTTCAATGCTGATGATGGGGTACCGCTTTTGGAGGTCCTTGTAGAACGCGACCATCTGCTCGGAGGTGCGCTTTGAGCCGTCAGACTTTTTGAACACGTACTTCTTGGATTCCTTGTCGAAGAACTCACTCGAAGCCACGTCGAGCGCGATAAACACGTCCTTGCCGAGTTTGTACCCGGCATTTTTCACGGCCGCCGCGATCACTTCGAGCGCATGTTCGTTGCTGTTCAGCTTCGGCGCGAACCCGCCTTCATCGCCGACGGCGGTAGAAAGTTTGTTGGCCTTGAGCACCGCCTTCAGCGCGTGGAAAATTTCCGCGCCCATCCGCAACGCCTGCCGGAAACTATCCGCGCCTTTCGGCATGATCATGAATTCCTGGCAATCAATCGGCGCATCGGAGTGCGCGCCGCCGTTCATGATATTCATCATCGGGACGGGGAGCACCTTCGCGTTCGGTCCGCCGAGGTATTTGAACAACGGCTGCTGCAATGCATTCGCCGCCGCGTGCGCGTTGGCGAGTGAAACACCGAGGATAGCATTTGCGCCGAGCTTGCCTTTGGTCGGGGTGCCGTCGAGCGCGATCATCGTCTGGTCGAGGCCAATCTGATCGAGCGCGTCATTACCGACGAGTGCTTTCGCAATCTTCGTGTTGACGTTGGCGACCGCCTTCGTCACGCCTTTGCCGAGATACCGGGATTTGTCGCCGTCGCGCAATTCCCACGCTTCATGTTCGCCGGTGCTGGCGCCGCTGGGAACCGCCGCGCGGCCGGTCACTCCACAAGAAAGTTCAACATCCACTTCAACCGTTGGATTGCCCCGAGAGTCGAGAATTTCGCGGGCTTGAATTCGAGTAATTTTGGTCACAGAATTTTACATCCTCCTTTGCGCCGCATTCTAGGGGCACCGCCCGCATCGTCAAGGAATTAAACGCGCCGGGCGGCGGCCAGCAACGAGTCGAGCGTGCGCGCGTTCCCAAGCGAATCGGCTTCCGAAATCAGCGGCGGTCGATTCTGTCGGAAACATTCCGCAACGTGTGCCAGTTGCAGTGCGAAATTGGCAAAGACGTGGGCCGGTACTTCGGGTGGGGCGACGCGGATGGTTTCGCTCTTGCCGGCGCGCACGACGGTGAACTCCGTCGGCCAGACCGGGGGCATCCACGGATGAGGGATGCTGATGCGCCCGGCAGTGCCGACAATCTCCGCCGCGAAACTTGGCTCCGACTCGAAACTGCAACAGAACTGCGCGGTCAGATTTTCCGGGAACACCAAGGTGCCGGTCAGCGTCAAATCCACCTCGGCGCGGAAATGTGCATTGGCCGCGACTTGGATCGGTTCAGCGCCGGCCACCACGCGCGAAAAG
The DNA here is from genome assembly GCA_022072455.1 of Verrucomicrobiia bacterium. GTDB lineage: Bacteria > Verrucomicrobiota > Verrucomicrobiia > Palsa-1439 > Palsa-1439 > CAINDI01. The sequence continues at coordinate 11,047 of JAJVHY010000026.1, forward strand.
TTCACGCAATAACAACCGATGTCGAGCAGCGCACCGCCACCGGCATTTTTGTCGTACCGCGGATTGCCGGGTTCGCGTCCCTGGCTCATCCGGTACGAACGAATGTGGAGGAGCCGGCCAATCTCACCGGCGCGGACCCGCTCCAAAATTAGCGGCAGCTGCGGGTGAAACCGGTACATGAACGCTTCCATCAACTGCCGGTTCGCCTGCCGGGCGACCGCGAACATCCGTTCGACTTCCGCCGCACTGCACGCGAGGGGTTTCTCACAGAGCACGTGTTTGCCGGCCTGCAATGCGCGAATGCTCCACTCGCAATGGAGTCCATTGTGGAGCGCATTGATGACCACATCGACGGTCGGATCCGCGAGCAAGGCTTCATAGCCGGTATGCGCGCGCGGGATATTGTGCTGCGCCGCCACGGCCCGGGCACGGTCCCTGTCCCGACTGGCGACCGCGACGAGTTCCAGTCCCGGCAGAAGCCGGCAAGCGTCAGCATATTTGCGGACAATCCAACCGGAACCGAGAATGCCGAAACGAGTGGGGGACGGCATTAGAGTAACTCCGTCACTTTTTCCGGTGGTCGGGCGACGACGGCGCGGTTGCCGCGGACGACGATCGGGCGTTGCAGCAGGATGGGGTGTTTCACGATGGCGTCGAGCAACTCGGCGTCCGATTTATCCGCGAGTTTGAGAGCGGCGTATTCGTCCTCGTTATCGCGAATAAGCTCCCGCGCCGGTAAGCGGAATGACCGGAGGGTGTTCACGTCGGGCGGAGTCTTCAGGTATTCGATGACCGTTGGTTTGATGTGGTGTTGCCGGAGAATTTCAAGGGCTTGCCGGCTCTTCGAGCAACGCGGGTTGTGGTAGATGACGAAGTCGTTAGGCATGCGGTCAGTATATAGCGATTTGCCGGCGCATTTTCCACTTTCCGCTTTTCGCCTCGGCTGCTACGGTGCGCGGTCAATGACACAAGGCATCAAGTGGGTCTATCTCATTTCGCTGGCGATGTGGGTCGGCAGCATCATGTTTTTCAGTTTCGTTGTCGCGCCGACTGTCTTCAAAGTCTTGAAACCGGAAGATGCGGCGAAATTGCAGCGGGCGCTCTTTCCGAAATATTATCTCGTCGGCATCATCTGCGCCGGCATCGGGATTGTCTGCGTCGGGTTGCTGTTGGCGGAGCGGGCGGTGGGGAAGTGGCCGGGGGTGTTGAGCTTGTTGCTGCTGGCAGCCATGGGGGGGACCGACCTCTGGCTCCGGCAAGCCGTCGTGCCGCAGATGGCGGAGATTCGCGAGCAACGCGCCGCGGCCGCCACACCGGATCCCGACCTTGACGCTGAGTGGAAGTCCATGCATCGGTTGAGCGTGCAGTTGAATGCCGTCGTCTTGTTGTGCGGATTCGTGTTGGTGTTTCTGGTGGTCTTTTCCCGGGTCGTTTGAATTTTGAACTCGCTCCAAATATATCGCCGGTTTGGTAAACCGGTTTTTCTGGCGGTGGCCTTGCTCACTGCCTGCGACCGCGCCAAGAAACCGGTGCCGCCGCCAACCGCTGGGCCTGTGACGGTGCATTATCACCGGTATGACGGGGATTATGCCGCCACGATCTGGTCGTGGGACGAAACCAATCACCGAACTCCCACGCAAAACGAACTGAAGCCGGTCGGCCGCGATGACTTCGGACTGATCTTCCAGTTCGACCCCAAGGACTATGGCCAACCGGGCCAACCGCAGAAAATCGGACTCGTCCCACGCCTGCACGACGACTGGAATCAGAAAGACTCACCTGACAAATTCTGGACGCCGGCAATGGGCAATCACGTTTATCTCATTGGAGGCGATGCAAAGATTTATATGAAGAAACCCGTCCTCACCAAACAAGTGATCGCCGCGTACGTCGAAACGCGCGACCGACTCATCGTGGAAGTCTCCGAACCGGTGGACGGCAGTTTGCCGGTAACGGTCGCCGACCGGGCCGGTAATCAGGTCGCGGTTGCGACGACCCGCCATCACAAGGCCAACGCCATCGAAGCCCGGCTCGCGCAGCCGCTCGATTTGGCACGGGATGGCTACACCGTGAGCGTTACCGGGTTTGCGGGAAACGTGGGGCTGACGCCGCGCGGTATTTTGGATGACCGGGATTTGTTCTTCGACCGGGATGCGGTCTTGGGTGCGACGTACACGGCGGCGGCGACGACGTTCCGCGTGTTTGCGCCGACGGCGCTCGCGGTCAACGTGGTGCTTTACGATTCGGCGACCGGTGCGACGGGGCGGCGATTGGTCGCGATGACGACCGCCGGCAAGGGGATTTGGGAGACGCAAGTGACCGGCAATCTCGCCGGTAAGTTTTACGCGTACAGTCTGGATGGCGCCGGTCTCGCGCCGGACCGGGACGTGCTGGATGTTTATGCGGTCAACGCCGTGGATAGTTCCCGGCGGGCGCGGATTACCGATATGGCGGCGACGGGGCAGGTGCCGCCGGGGCCGCGCGTCGGCGCGCCGCAGGATATCGTCGTGTATGAGATGCACGTGCGGGATTTCACGATCGCGCCGAACTCGCCCGCGAAACCGGCGGACCGCGGCCGGTATCTCGGCTTCATCGCCGGCATCCCGCACTTGCAGGAACTGGGCGTGACGCATGTGCAGCTGTTGCCGATTCAGGATTTCGAGAACAACGAGCACTCGACCAACTACAACTGGGGGTATGTCACCTCGGTTTTCAACTCGCCCGAAGGTTGGTTCGCGTCGAATCCGAACGACGACAGCCGGGTGCGGGAGTTGAAACAACTCGTCACCGCGCTGCACGAAGCCGGCATCGGGGTGATCATGGACGTGGTCTATAACCACACGTCGAACAATGCGCCGTTCAACTCGCTCGTGCCCCGGTATTACTACCGGCTGGACAAGAACGGCGGTTATCTCAACGGCTCCGGTTGCGGCAACGATTTTCGCACCGAGGCGCCGATGGCACGGAAGTACATCATTGATACGATGAAGTTCTGGGTGCAGGAGTACGGGATTGACGGGTTCCGATTTGACCTGATGGCGTTGTTGGATCTCGACACGATGTTGGAATTGGAACGAGAGCTCCGCGCGATTCGCCCCGACATCATTTTATACGGCGAACCTTGGGCGGCCGGGCCGAGCACCGCGAAGATTCCAACGAACAAACAGACCATCGGCGGCACGCGGATCGGCGCGTTCAATGACGCGATGCGGAATGCGATCATCGGGTCGCCGTTCGACAAGGCACATGGTGGTTTTTTGCAGGAGGGCGGGCACCGCGAGCAGTTGCAACGGGCGATTCCCGGCCAGTGGCGCGATTGGGGCGATGGACCGCATCAGGTTGTGCAATACATTAGTTGCCACGACAACTACGTCATCTACGACAAATTGCAGTTGTCCAAACCCGGCGCGACGCATGGCGAACTGATCGAGATGATGAAACTCGGGTACCTGATGCTGTTCACGGCGCAAGGCATCCCGTTCATCCACGGTGGCGAGGAATTTGCGCGCACGAAAAAGGGGCACGAAAATAGTTACGAAGCGCCCGATGACATCAATCAAGTTGACTGGTCGTTGAAGCAACAGAATCGCGGGCTCTATGAATATGTGCGCGGGCTGATTGCGTTGCGGAAGGCGCACCCGGTCTTCCGGATGCGAGCCAAGGAGCAGATCGCCGCGTGGATGAAGTTCCCGGAAACCGGCGACCCGAATGTCTTTATGTTCACGGTGGATGCCGGCCATGTGGCCGGTGAGACTTGGCAGCAAGTCTGCGTCATCTTCAACGCCGCCGACAGCATCAGCGCGGAAGTGACATTACCGACGGGGCAGTGGCGGGTGGCGTTTGACAAGGATGGCCCGGTACAGAATGGGCAAACCGTTACCGGCACCGCGCGCGTCCGCTACAAGTCGGGGATGATTTTGTGGCAGTAGGGTGCGCTATTGCGCACCACGTTGATGATCCCAGCGAATGGTGCGCAATAGCGCACCCTACGGGACGACTTGTAGACACGCGTTCTCTGCCTCATTTAGCGGCACTGTGTCCGGCCAGTATTCGGTTTTCATGCGCCGGGCGCCGTCGCCGACGATGAGATAGACCAAATTATGGCGCTGGGCTTCCGCGTGCCGGGCGCAGATAACCTCCGCGGCGGTCTGACCGGCGGGGACGGCGACGGTGGCGTACATCGCGAGGACTCCACGCGTGCCGGCCATTTCGGAGTGATCCATTTCAGCGTAGTAGCGCTTGGTCGTGGCGTCGGACCAGGATTCGACGTAGGGGAATTCCAGTTGCTCACGCACGATGGCGCGATCCCACCAGGCCATGTCCACCAGATTCATCGTCTGGCGTAAGCCGTGCCGGGCGAGCAGGGGGCGGGCGGTTTTCAGGAAGGCGTGGATGCCGGCCGTTTCAGCGCCGTAGTCGCCGGCAATTTTTCCCAACGTGTCCCAGTGGATGCCGTCGAAGCCGAGTTGTTTGACGCGGCGGGCCCAGCGGCTGACCATGTGTTTGGCCCACGCGGCATTGGCGAAGTAGGTGGGAAACCGGGGTTTCTCTGCGCCGGGGGGATGCCAGTGCCATTGACCGGCGGCGTTGCGGAGTTTCCAGATGTCCTGCTGGGGGTCTTCGAGATCTTTTTCGTCTGAACCGATGGCCTGCACGTAAGCCCAAGCGCGGCCGCCTTGCCGGTGGATTTCATCAATGCTGATTTCGATGGTGCGCCGGTCGATTCGTCCCTTTTGGAAATACGGCGTCGGCCAATGGTCGCCGGCCACGGGCGTGGAGTAGTCGGCAAACCAGTCGTAGAATTGGAATTCGCGGATGCCGTAGTCGCGGGCCATCGTGGCGATGCGGGTGCGGATGGTTTCTTCGGCTTGCGGGCCCATGACAGCGCTGGAGAGGAAACCATACGGACCGGTCAGGCCGCGTGGTTTTTCGGCGGCAACGGTGGCGGTGCCGAGCGCCAGCACGGTGAGGAGTTGGAGAATGGTTTTGTTCAATCCGTTTTGACCGGGAGGTCGCCGAGGATTTTGTTGTATTGGTGGATCAGGATGAGAAACGACAGGGGCAGGGTGAAGATGATGCCGATGAAGCAGCCGATGATGCCGATGGAGCCGAGGATGCCGGCGACGAACATCAACGCGAATGTACTCCACCAGTGTTTACCGACGACTTGCCGGCTGAGTTGCATGGCGGGCCAGAAGGGGAGGCGTTTATCGGCGGCCAACGGCAGGGCGTAAATCCAACTGATCGTCAGGTAGCAGGCGACCAGAATGCCGACGGCGAACAGCGCAATGCTGGGGATCAACCAGATGCCCATTGCCGTCCAATTCGGTGCGCTGCCGTGTTTGACTGCGCCGGTCACCAGCACACCCACGACGGCGACAATCACGCCCGGCAGCATGCAGAGACCGGTGAAGAGGCTGATCACAATCTGGGTCAGCATGAGGTTGAGGAAGTTGTTTTTGAAGCCGCTGAAGACTTCGCTGACCGGTGGGGCTTCGCCGCGGATGTGGCGCGCCAAGACCGCAAACAAGCCGCCCAGCAACGGGCCTTGCACGATGAGTTGGGGGATGAAGCCGATGAAGGGAATCAAGCTGCACGCGGTAATCAGTCCGAAGGCCGCCAACGTCGCGCCGAGAATACTCCCGAAGTTGGCCCGGTAGGTTGTCCACGCGGCGTTGATCGAGTCGCCGATGTCGATGGTGTAATCCCGGTTCCGCACGGTTTCGGTAGTGACCAGCGGCTCGACCGGTGGTGTGGCGGTGGCGAGTTGGCTGTAGGGTTTCCATTCGGGCAGACCGTCGCGCCAAACAAGGGTTTCGGGGCGAATGACGCCGGTGGCGACGAGCTGTTGAAATTCGCTGTCGGTGACCGGTCCGGTTTGTTGACCTGCGGCGACGTAGTACCAATTCATAGGTGGCTCCTCGGCCCGATAGTAACGAGGGGCAGGGAAGAGCGCGAGTGGAAATTAGGGCGTGTCATGCACTTTTAGCGAACAAATTGCTGCCCGTGGGAGCGGCGTCCCCGCCGCGACTTGCAGCGCGCAAGCATAACCGGTCGCGGCGGGGACGCCGCTCCCACTCCCGCTGGTCTGGCAATCGGCCACGACGGAGCGTGGCCCTCCATTCAACTCCAGCATGGCGGCTTAGGGCGTCAGGTTGATTTCCTGGAAGTCGGTTTTCGCACGGTCGGCCTGGACATGCGTGGCGCGCTGGCTGGCGGAGGGGAGGTTGTTTTGCTGGCGTTTGGCGTCGAGCAATTCGAGGCAGACGGCATCGAGCGCGGCGGCGTCGCGGCTGAAATAGAGGCCGGCGTGGGGCCAGGAATACTGCGGCCTGAAGGCCGGGCCGCCGGCGTAGCCGGCAATGAGCGCGTCGGTGAGATTGAGGACAAGTTTGCCGCGGATTTCCGGGCGCGCGAACAATTCGGCGATGGCGGGGTCGGGGCGTTGGCCAAATTGTTCGAAGCGGCGGACGTTGTCGGCCAGGCCGAGGGTCACGTTGTAGACGCATCCGGCGATGCCGGCGGCTTCGTGATCCATGAGGACGGGGGCGTTGATGAGTTTGGTGATGGTTTGGGTGAGGAGCTTGGGGAGGTGGGACCGGGTGCTGAGCGGTTCCGGTTGACCGAAGTTGAGATCGCCCCAGATGAGTTTGCCGACGAGATTGTTGTCGATGAACGCGGCGGGATCCCAGCCGGTCCCGCCAATGATGGCAGTGGCCGGCAGGTTGGTGTAACCGGCGTCGCGGAGTTTCTTCGGGTCGCGGTCGAAGATGTAGATCTGGTTGGTGGCGATCCCGGCGTGGTGGAGGCCGGCGATGAGGGCGTCGAGGACGGCTTGATGGGTGACGTGGCCGGGGGCGGCGAGGGTGCTGACTTTGATGCCGACGATGTCGGTGCTGGAGAAGAGGTGCCGCCAGGCAGCGGGTTCGTTGGTCTGGCCGGTGAGGGATTGGAGGCCGGTGGTGACCATGTGGTGGACCCGGTCGGCATGGATCGTCAAGCCGGTGATCGCCGCGGAGTCGCGGACGAAGACCACGCGGTTAGTGGCATGGGTGGTGGACGCGAGGAGGCAGAAAACGAGGAACACGCGGTGCATGCGAGGATGATGGCGGGCGGGTGGGGGAATTGCAAGCGCGCGGGGCAGGCGGATGGCCACGGATGGGACATTGAAGGCCGGTGATGGGACGCCGTCCATACCGGTGCGTTTGCGCCGGCCCATCCTGGGCATTGGGCCGGCAGTCGCCCGGCGACGGTGGCGGAGGCGATTGACCGGTTGGCGGCGGCGGTGACTAACAACGGCGTGTCGCCGATTGCGTGAGGGGGCCGGGCGGTTTTGTCGCCGCCGGAAAATTCAGGTTCGACAAGTTGACCTGTGTCTGCTATAACTTGCAGTGGAAGGGCGCGGGCGGGGGCCTGCGTCAAGGTGCCGTCAAAGTCCGGACGGTTTCCGATTGCGGACGACGAGAATGAAAGTGTCGTCGTGATTTGGGTATGAGCCGGTCGGAGACAACAATTGGGCAGCCGCCGCCGCGCGGACCAGTCCGGTCCATCCGCACGCAAGTGCAACGGATGGTCATCCTCACCACCGTGATCGCGCTGGCCGTGGCGTGCGTGCTGATCATCGCTTACCAGTATGTGAATTACCGGCGGACGATTGTCGCGAGGACCCACGCGTTGGCGGAGATGATTGGGGTCAACAGCGCCGCCGTGCTGCGGAGTCAGGACGCGGATGCGGCACGCGAGTTATTGCGGACGTGCGCGAAAAACCCGGAGATTCTCTCGGCCCGGCTGCATACGCCCGGCGGCGATGTGTTTGCCGAGTATGTCCGGCCGGGGGGCGTGGTCGCGCCGTTCCCGCTGGGAGTGTTACCGGAGGGGTACGTGATGGAGGGGAGTCAACTGATTTTGCGGCATGCGATTATGGAGGAGGGGCAGCTGCTCGGGGTGGTTGGGGTCCGCGCCGACATGCGGGCGGAGGTGCGATATTTTCAGTTGTCCACTGTCTTGGTGCTGGTGTGCATGGTCCTGGCCGCGCTGGTGGCGTCGGTCGTGGCGCGGTGGTTCCAAGGGGAGATTCTCGAACCGGTCGTGGAACTGGCCAGCGTGGCGGACAAGGTCGTGCAGACGAGTGATTACAGTCTCCGTGCGACGACGGCGAGTCGCAATGAAATCGGGGCACTGGCGGGGACTTTTAACAACATGCTCAAGCAGATTCAGGAGCGGGACAAGGAGGTCAGCGAGGCGTACGACGAGTTGGCAAAGACCACCGGTCAGTTGCAGGTCAGTGAGGAGCAGTTCCGGCAGTTGGCGGAAAACATCAACGAAGTGTTTTGGCTGACCAATCATGACAAGTCGCAGTTGATTTACGTCAGTCCGGCTTACGCGACTGTCTGGGGGCGAAGTTGCGCGAGTCTGCTGGCGGAGCCGCGGTCGTGGGCGGACGGCATTCATCCCGAGGACCGGGACCGGGTGGCGGCGGCGATGCCGGCGCAGGTGGCGGGGGAGTATGACGTGGAATACCGGATTCGCCGGCCCGATGGAAGCGAACGCTGGATTCATGACCGGGCGTTTCCGATTCGGGACGCTGAGGGGCAGGTCTATCGGATTGCCGGGATTGCGGCAGATGTGACTGATCGGAAGGAAGCGGAACTCGCTTTGCAGATTGTTAATACTGAGCTGGAAAAGCGGGTGCGGGAGCGGACGGCGGAACTGGCTGACGCCGAACAACGCATGCGTCTGGCCACAGAGGCGACCGCCGTCGGAATTTGGGAGTGGAATCTGACGACCAACCGGATTCGCTGGGATGCCCAGATGTTCCGCAATTACGGGATGACACCGACCGCGACGGGTTTCGTGGAATACACCGAGTGGAGCACCGCGGTGTTGCCGGAAGAACTGGCGCAACAGGAAGCGCTGCTGCAAGACACGGTGCGACGCAAGGGACACGGCACGCGCGAATTCCGAATCCGGCGGCGCAATGATGGACAGGTGCGCATTTTTCAGGCTGTCGAAACCGTTCGCACCGACGCGCACGGGCAGGTGGAATGGGTCGTCGGTACCAATCTCGACATCACGGAGCGGAGGGAGGCGGAGGAGCAGATCCGACAGATGAACGCGGCGTTGCGGGATAGCGAGGGCCGGCTGCGGTTGGCGCTGGCGGCGTCGAAAGCCGGGGTGTGGAGTTGGGACGCAGGCACGAATGACAGTCAGTGGGACGAACAATACCGCGCGTTGTACGGGTTCGCGCCGGCGGGGCCGATTGCGGTCGAAGTCTGGTTTGAGCGGATCCATCCGGATGACCGCGACCGGATTATGAAAGCCCATTACGCGCTCGTCGAGCGGGGCACCGCGACCGCTTGGAATGAGGAATTTCGCATTGTCCATCCCACCCGCGGAGTCCGTTGGGTGACTGAGTTGGGACGGATGGATCGGGATTCGGTCGGCGAGGTCGTGCGGACGGCCGGGATCGCTTTTGACATCACGGAGCGCAAGGAGGCGGAGGAGCAGATTCGGCAGCTCAATGCCGAGTTGGAGCAGCGCGTGCTCGACCGGACGGCGCAACTCGCCGCTGTCAACAGCGCGTTGCGCGCGCAGCAACAGGAACAACAGACCATCCTGGATTCGGTGCCGTCCTTCATTTGGTACAAGGACTGTCACAATCGCATCCTCCGCATCAATCAAAGTGCGGCGACGGCGATCGGGAAAACCGTGGCGGAAGTCGAAGGGCGACCGACCGCGGAGTTTTATCCGGATGAGGCCGAGTTGTATTATGCGGCGGATCAGGAAGTGATTCGGTCCGGGCAGCCGAAGCTCGGGATTGTCGAGCCGGTCACGGTGGCGGCCGGCGAAAAGCGCTGGGTGCAAACCGATAAAGTGCCGTTTCGGAACGATCGCGGAGAGATTATCGGCATCATCGTCTGCGCGACGGACATTACCACGCTCCGCCACATTGAGATCGCCTTGCGCGAGACTGAGACCCGGCTCAACCAGACAATTCAAGCCGGCAATATCGGTATGTGGGACTTGGACTTGAAGACCCAACAGGTGTTTTACTCGGACCGCTGGAAAAGTCAGCTGGGCTATGCCGACCACGAGGTTGCCAATGAGTTCAGCGAATGGGAGAGCCGCCTGCATCCGGACGACCGTGGGCCGATCTTGCAGGTGATTCGGGACTACTATACGGCCCCCACTGAGACAGCCAAACTCGAATTCCGGCTGCGGCATAAGGATGGTTCATATCGTTGGATTCTGTCCCAATCATCGCTTTTCCGCGACGCGGCCGGGAACCCACAGCGCCTCTTGGGCACACACGTGGATATTACGTCAATCAAAGAAGCGGAACTCAATCTCCGCTTGCAGGCCGCGGTCATTCAGAACATGGCCGGGGGGGTCGTGATGGCCCGGTTGGCGGATGCCCGGATTATCTATGTGAACCCGACATTCGAGCGCAAGTATGGCTATGCCACCGGTGAATTGAATGGCCAATTGGTTCGTGTGCTCAATGCGGGTACTGAAGCCGAGGCCGCCACGGTCGAGCAGGAGAGTTTTGCCGCTCTGAAAAAGGACGGGTTCTGGAGCGGGGAAATTCACAACCGGCGCAAGGATGGCACGACCTTCTGGTGCCATGCCACCGCCTCGACATTTGAGCACGCGGAGCACGGCGTGGTCTGTGTTTCAGTCCAGGAGGACGTGACGGAACAGAAACGCGTCCAAGATGCGCTCCGGCAGGCTGAAGCCCAATACCGGCACCTGGTTGAGAGCGTGCCGGCGGTGACCTACACGTGTGAGCTTGGTGCCGCCGGGCGCTGGCATTTTGTCAGCCCGCAGTTGGAGCCGTTGCTGGGTTTTACACCCGCGGAATGGCTGGCGGACCCGCAACTGTGGCACCGGCAAGTTGTGCCCGAGGACCGGGAGCTGGCGTTATTCCATGATGCCGCTGCCAGCCGCACCGGCCGGTTCGATGCGGAGTATCGGATGTTGACTCGCACCGGGCGGACGATTTGGGTGCGGGATACCGGGTTGTTGCTTCAGGGGACGAATGATTCGCCGCCATTATTACAGGGGATATTGCACGAGATCACCACACGCAAAGAGGCAGAACTGGCGTTGCGGGAGAGCGAGGAGCGCTACCGGCAGTTGATCGAGCAGGCGCCGGAGTGCATTGGTGTGGCGGTGGCCGGCAAGCTGGCGTTCATCAACTCGCAAGGGGCGAAGTTGTTGGGGGTGGACAACCCCGCGGCGGTGCTCGGGCGGCCGGTGGCGGAGTTTGTTCACCCCGATGATCTGGGTTTGCTGCAGAAACGGATCCGGCAACTGTTGAAGACTCACGGGCCGGCCCCGCTGGAAGAGTACACACTGCGCCGAGTGGATGGGACGATGGTGCAAGTCGAGGCCACGGCGACATTCGTCACCTACCAAGGGGCACCCGCCGTCCAAGCGGTGATTCGCGATGTATCGGCCCGCCGGGCCGCGGAAGTGGCGTTGCGGGAAAGCGAGGAGAACTACCGGCGGTTGGTGAATGCGTTGCAGGAGGGGTTGTGCGCTTCGGATGCGAATGCGGTGATGACGTTTGTGAATCCGCAGTTTGCCGCGATGGTCGGGTACCAGCGGGAGGAGTTGGTGGGGCAGTCGTTGTTCATGGTTTTGGACGCGGCGGGGACGGCCCGGGTGCAGGAACAATTGGCGCGCCGCCGGCAGGGGCATTCGGATGAGTATGAACATGAGGTGATTCATAAGTCAGGTCGGCGGATTCAGGTGATGGTGCGGGCGGTGCCGTTGCTGGATGGGCAGGGCCGGTATCTGGGCGCGTTGGCGAGCCTGACCGACATCACGGAGCGGAAACTGGCCGAGAAGGCCGCGCGCGAGAGTCGGGAACAGTTACAGGTGATTTTGGACAATTCCCCCGCGGTCATTTATCTGAAGGATCCGGCGGGGAAATATCTGTTGATCAACCGGCAGTATGAGTTGCTGTTTCATGTCAAGCTGGCCGACGTGATGGGGAAGACGGATTGTGATTTGTTTCCGGCGAACGTGGCGGAAGAGATGCGGAAAAATGATCAGCGGGTGTTGACGGAGAAGCAGGCGTTGCAAGTTGAAGAAGTGGTGCCGCTGGGGAAGGAGATGCACACGTATGTCTCGGTGAAGTTTCCGATCTGCGACGCGGCTGGTGTGCCGGTCGCGATCGGGGGGATTTCGACGGATATTTCGGACCGGCAACGGTTGCAGCGGCAGTTGCTGGAAGTGAGTGACCGGGAGCAGCGGCGGATCGGGCGGGATTTGCATGATGGGTTGTGTCAGTTGTTGACGGGCACGGCCTTTGCCGCAAAGGCGTTGGAGGAACGACTGGCGGCGGCGGGGGTGGCGGAGGTGAAGGATGTGAGCAAGATTCTGGATTTCGTGCAGCGCGCGAATGTTCAAGCCCGGAATGTGGCGCGGGGGTTGTACCCGGTGGAGTTGCAGGTTGGCGGTCTGGTGGTGGCGTTGCGGGAACTGGTCGCCGGTGTTCACCAGATATACCGGGTGGATTGTCAGTTGGAATGTGATCCAGAATGTGCGTTGCCGGATAGCGCCAAGGCGGTGCATCTGTACCGGATTGCCCAGGAGGCGGTGACAAATGCAGTCAAACACGGTCAGGCGAAGCAAATCGTGGTACGGCTTGCGCAGGCGGACGGCACGGTGGCGCTCAGTGTGGTGGATGATGGGCGGGGGTTGCCGGCCGCGGGGCCGGCCCCGACCGGGATGGGGATGACAATCATGGCGTACCGGGCGCGCATGCTGGGGGGGACGTTGAGTGTGACGCGCCGGGCGGGGGGTGGGACGATAGTGGAGTTGGTGTGTGCACTGGAACAATGAGAGGTGACCTGATGAAAACCGAACAAAAAAAGGCGGGGAAGGCGCGGGTCTTTTTGGTGGATGATCATCCCATTGTGCGGGAGCATCTGGCGCAATTGATCAATCAACAGGACGATCTGTTGGTGTGTGGCGAGAGCAGCGCGGCGGATGAATGTCTGCGGTTGCTGCCGAAGATGCAGGCGGATTTGGCGATTGTGGATTTATCACTGCAGAATTCGCATGGGATTGATTTGATCAAGGATCTGCACTTGCGATTTCCGGAGCTGCCGGTCCTGGTGTTGTCCATGCACGATGAGTTGACGTATGTGGAGCGGTCGTTGCGCGCGGGGGCGCGCGGGTACGTGACAAAGGCGGAAGCCACGACCGTGGTCATGACGGCGATTCGCCGGGTGCTGGGCGGCGAGATTTATCTCAATGAGCGGATGGCGACGCAATTGGTGGGGTTGTTCATTCACGGTTACCAGCCGGCCGACGGCCCGGCGTTGACGGCGCGGTTGACGGATCGGGAGTTGCAACTCCTCGAACTCATTGGGCGCGGGCATCCGACACGGAAGATTGCCGAGATTTTGAAGATTGATGTCAAAACCGTGGACACACACCGCAGTCATTTGCGGGAGAAGCTCAAGGTGGCCAACGTGGAAGAACTCCGGGTGGTCGCGGAGCGGTGGGTGCAATCGGCGCATCGAATACCGCAATAAGCGGTTGTTTCGCGCGGAGCCCCCTAGATAAAATCAGAGGCTCCCTCAGGTTGTTCGCCAGCCGGCACCTGTGTAATCTGAGCGCACGAAGACAGGGAGCGACCAACTGAAGGAGGCGCCCGTGCAAGTGAAAGATGACATAATTACGATTTGGATGATTTTGGGAGCGATGGCAGCGACGGCGGCGTTGTTGCTTTGGTTGTTGCGAGTCTGAGCATGAGCATGATCCCCCAGATGATTCGTGGCAGCGGCAGCCACCCCGAGGTGGCGACCACAGACCGGCGCAAGCCAGCGATGCACTTCCCACCTAATCAGTGCACGCCATACCTCACCGTGTTGCGCCGGGAGTCGGTCGCAGGCCGGAGGGCCTGCCGCTCCCCCGGAACACCTGGGTGATGCCGGACAGGAAAGACCGGACCCGGGTTGTCCGAACCGGGCTGGGCGCAGAGCCGGGCGGCGTTCGCCAGAACGCCGCCCGTTCTTTTTCAGAATTTCATCGAGAGGAGGAACTCGGCGTTGGAGTGCGTCTTCTTCAGTTTCTCGACGACCAACTCCATCGCTTCGATGGCGGGAACGCCGGCCAAGGCTTTACGAAGAATATAAATGCGACTCATTTCGTCGGGGTGATAGAGGATTTCTTCTTTGCGGGTGCCGGAGCGCTCAATATTGATGGCCGGGAAGATCCGTTTCTCGACCAGATGCCGGTCGAGACACATCTCCATGTTGCCGGTCCCCTTGAATTCCTCAAAAATGACTTCATCCATCCGTGAGCCGGTTTCAATCAAGGCCGTGGCGATGACGGTGAGGGAGCCGCCTTCTTCGACATTGCGGGCGGAACCGAAAAACCGTTTCGGTTTGTGCAGTGCATTGGCGTCCACACCACCGGAGAGAATCTTGCCGGAGTGCGGCTGGAGGGTGTTGTAGGCGCGGGCCAACCGGGTGATCGAATCGAGCAGGATCACCACGTCTTTTTTGTACTCGACCAACCGTTTGGCTTTCTCCAACACCATCTCGGCGACTTGGGCGTGGCGTTCCGGCGGTTCGTCGAAGGTGGAACTGATGATCTCCGCTTTGACGGTCCGCTTGAAATCGGTGACTTCTTCCGGTCGCTCATCAATCAAGAGCACGATCACGACCGCTTCCGGATTATTGGCGATGATCGCGTTGGCGATTTTCTGCAGCAGGATGGTCTTGCCGGTGCGCGGGGGGGCGACGATCAGCCCGCGTTGACCTTTGCCAATCGGACAGAACAAATCCATCACGCGGGTGTTAATTTCTTCGGCCGTGGTCTCCAGAATAAACCGGCCAGTCGGATAAAAGGGTGTCAGATTGTCGAACACCACCTTGTCTTTGGACTTTTCCGGGTTGTCGTGGTTGATGGATTCGACCTTCAACAGCGCGAAAAACCGCTCTTTGTCTTTGGGCGGGCGGACCTGGCCGGCCACCACGTCGCCGGTCTGCAATTCAAACCGGCGAATTTGCGAAGGCGAAACATAAATGTCTTCCGGGCACGGGAGGTAGTTGTACGTCGGCGACCGCAAGAACCCAAAGCCGTCCGGCAATATCTCCAGCACGCCTTCGCCGAGAATCGTGGCGGAGGCATTCTTTTTCAGAATCTCAAAAATGACTTCGTGTTTCTTCGCCGTGACGGGGATTTCGATGCCGAGTTCCCGCGCATTGACCACCAATTCTTCGAGCGATAACAACTGCAGGGCCGGCAAATGCACGGTGGCCGGGGGGATGCTCGGTTCCGGGGCGACTGGCGCCGGCGCGACAGGCTCCGCGACCGCGACAGTTGTCTCGGCGGGCGCCTCCACGGGCGGTTTCTTGGTTGCTTTCCGCGGCATGACTAATTCTCCTTCAGCTTGTTCCAAATCAGTTCGGCTTGGCGGTCTAACACCGCGCGTGAGCCATCGTTCCAAATCACAAAATTGCCCCGATCCATCTTCTGCTGCATCGGCCACTGCGACCGGATCCGCGCGCCGGCTTGTGCTTCCGTCAAGCCTTTCGCCGTCAACCGCGCCAATTGCGTTGGCGCGCTGCACCCGACCACGACCACGGTGTCAAACTCCGCTTCCGCGCCGATTTCAAACAACAGCGGAATCACGACCACCCGCACACCGCTGGTCTCCGCCAGTGCCTGTGTCCACTGCTGGCGGACGACGGGATGAATGATGTTGTTCAACTTTTGCCGGCGGGCGGCGTCGTTGAAGACGATCTCGCCCAAAGTCCGGCGGTTAATGGTGCCGTCGGGGTTCACGATATCTGGGCCAAATTCCGCCACCACCTGCCGGTACGTGGGAGTACCGGGGGCGAGGGTCGCGTGCGCCAGCGAATCCGAATCAATGATCGTCGCCCCGCGAGTCCGCCACAATTCCGCGACGGAGGATTTCCCGGCGGCAATGCCGCCGGTGAGACCGACTTTGGTGAAGTGCATGGGGTTGGCTACTTTCGGGGCGTGAATCCTTGGGGCTAACGCGCGCACCATACGAAGCCACCCCGAAACCGTCAAGCTTTTGCTTTGCCGTGTGCCGGCAATCCAGTACAGTCCCGGCGTGCGCCACGACCTCGAAGAAATCCTGCTCACTGAAACCCAAATCCAACGCCGGCTCGACGAGTTGGGCAAAGAGATGGAGCGCGATTACGCTGGCCGGGATTTGACCATGATCGCCGTGCTGACCGGCAGCGTGCTCTTTGCCGCCGATTTATTGCGGCGGCTGCCGTTGCAGGTCCGGCTCGATTGTCTCGGCATCTCCAGCTACCACGGCCAGACTCGCTCTTCGGGCGAGGTCACCGTCACCAAATCACTGCACCTCGACGTGCGCGACCGGGAGGTCCTCGTGGTGGATGACATTCTCGATACCGGCCTGACGCTCGTGCGGATCCGCGAAATGCTCGGCAAACTCGGGCCCCGCTCGCTGAAGTTTGCCGTCTTCCTCGAAAAAGAGGTGCCGCACCACGAGAATTTCCGGGCCGACTACGTGGCGTTTCGGATCCCGAACAAGTTTGTCGTCGGCTACGGCCTCGACTACCTCGAACGCTACCGGAATCTTCCCTACGTCGGGACCTTGAAGCCGTCGGTTTATGAAAGTCACGGTTCAGCTCTTTAGTTTCCTCCGGCAACTCACCGGCCAGACGGAACTCCAGGTTGTCCTGCCGGCGGCGGCGACGGTGGGGGATTTGTTGACCGAGCTTTACCGCCGGCATCCCCGGCTGCACGAGGCGGAGGCGACGATGCTGATCGCCATCGGTGTCGAATTCGCGCGCCGGCAGGATCCGTTGCAGGACGGGGATGTGGTTTCACTGATGCCGCCATTGCAGGGCGGCGCACCGGCCGAATTGGAGATCACGGACCAGCCGCTCACGGCCGAGAAGTTTACCGGGGACGCGGGCGCGGTGGTGATATTCTGGGGCGTGGTGCGCGGTCAGGAAGCCGGGCAGCCGATCAGCGCACTGGATTATTCAGCCTACCGGGAAATGGCCGAGCATCAGTTTCGCAAGTTGATCGCCGAGACGAAACATCGCTGGCCGCTGAAACAGGTGCGGGTGGTGCATCGGTTGGGCGTGGTGCCGGTGGGGGAGGCATCCTTGTTGGTGCGGGTGGAGTCGCGGCACCGGGGTGAGGCGTTCGCGGCGGCACAATTTCTGATCGATGAGCTCAAGCAGAAGGTGCCGATTTGGAAAGCAGCGGTGCGCTAACTGGCTTTCGCCGCCGGGAAGTGCAGGAAGACGCGCGTGCCTTGGTTGACAGCGCTCTCGATTTCAATCTCACCGTGATGGTGTTTCATGATCGAGCGCGCAATGGTCAGGCCCAGGCCGGCACTTTCGGGTTTGGTGGTGAAGTACGGGTCGAAGACGCGTTGCCGGATTTCGTCGGACATGCCGGGGCCGGAATCGGCGATGGTGACGGTGACGCGTTCGGGCGCGCCGTTTTTCAGGAGCACATCAATCTGTGTGTCAGTGGGGGCGGCGTGAATGGCGTTGCTGAGGACGGCGAGGAAGGCTTGCTCGAAGAGTCCCCGGTCAATGACGGCGCGGGGCAGGTCATCATCGGACCGGTAATCAATTCGGAGGCCTTTTTCGGAGATTTGTGGTTCAAGCAGTGCAATGGCATCGTGGACGATGGGTTCGATTTGGTGGGCGGCGGCGGTGGGATTGAGCGGGGTGAGAGTGGAGTGGAGGGCGCGCACCCATTGATCGAGTTTATTGACGAGGGCAATGATGTAGTTGAAGCCGACGCGCGAATCGGGGTTGGCGGCGGCGGCATTACTTTCGTATTGGGCGAGGGAGCGAATGGAGTTGAGCAGACTGCGGACGTTGTGGGTGACGTGGGAGCAGGCTTCGCCGATAGTGGCGAGGTGCTGGTTGCGTTCGCCGGCCGAGCGCAGGGCGACGAGTTCGGCGGCGAGTTGGTTGATGTGATTGACGATCTCGACAAATTCCTCGTCGCCAATCGGCGAAACCTTGCGTTCCAAATCGCCGCGGGCGAGGGCGCTGACGCCTTGGTTCAAATAGCCCAGCGGCATGAGGCACCACCGGCGGACGAGCCAGATGAGCACGATGAACAAGAGGACGCTGTCGAGCATGATGACGACGAGACCGATCGTGATCCAGCGATGGATTTTCACCAGCCGGTCCGAAGCCGTGTGAGCCGCGCGCCGGTAGAACGCGCCAAGCTCTTCGAGCGCCGCCGTGGGTTGGCCGGTGGTCAAGCCGTGCCGGGCGGTGCTGATGAGTTGGCGTTCCGGCTCGGTGCGGGCGAGGCGTTCGAGGTCATCGAGCCGGGCGATGTGTTCCGTGCGGCGCTGCGGTGTCAGCCGGTAAGCTTGGATGGCGTCGGCGACTTGGCTGATTTGAAGATGATGGTGGTTGGATTCAGACAAAATTGCGGTGAGATGGCCCATCACGACGACGGCCACAATTTCCACCACCAACAGAAAGGCCGCCGCTAAACTGAAGGCGGTAGTGAGCTTGGCGCTGACTTTCACGGCGGTCAGGCTACAACGAATTGCCGGAATAGTAAAATCCTAGCGCACTACATTTTGCGGCGTGCCGGCGGCGAACGCAGCGATGTTGCCGGCGGTCGTGTCGAGAATGCGCTCCAGGGCTTCCTGGGAATTGAAGGCGTTGTGCGGTGTGAACACGACGTTTGGTTTCTTGAGGATCAAATGATTCTGGATGGCGCGGCGCAATAACTCCGGGTTGGTCTTGTCGCCCAGCAACGCGCTTTCTTCGAGGACGGCTTCTTCGCCTTCCAGCACGTCCAAGCCCGCGCCGGCCAGAATGCCGGTCTCCAACGCCTTCAACAACGCCTCCGTATCCACCAACCCGCCCCGCGAAGTGTTGATGAGGATGGCGCCACGTTTGATCTTCGCGATGTTACCGGAGTTGATCAGATGGTGCGTGTGCCGGTTATACGGCGCGTGTAGCGACAGTATATCCGCCCGGCCGAGCACGTCGTCGAGATCGGCGTACTCAAAACCGAGCACTTCCGCCATGAAATTGTCGCGGCGCAAATCGAACGCCAACACCTTCATCCCGAATCCCCGCGCAATCCGGATGACGTGCAACCCAATGTGCCCGGCGCCGACCACACCAATCGTCTTATCCTTCAGATCAAAACCACGCAGCCCATCAAGCGAGAAGTTGCCGGCGCGCACGCGCACGAATGCTTCGTGGACTTTCCGCGACAGCGCGAGGATGAGTGCAAAGGTGTGCTCGGCAACGGTGTTTTCGCCGTAGAACGGCACGTTGCAGACCGTTACCCCGCGCCGGTGACATTCCGCGACATCAATGTGGTCAAAGCCCGTCGAACGCGTCGTCACCAGTTTCAACTTCGGCAACGCCGCCAACACATCTGCCGTCAACTTTGAATAGATGAACGGCGAAACCACCTGAACGTCGCCGGTCAGAGCCGCCGTGAATTCGTGCGCCGGATCAATCCGCGCCCGCAGGTACTGCTCTTCCCACTCGTTCAGTTCAAGCAACGCGATTTTCATCGAGCCATTTCCGGTAAGCCAATGGGGAGATTTCACTGGGTTTGATTTCGCTGCGGCCGCCCCAGAAGACGTTCGTGTAATTGACCGCGATCCCGGCTTCTTCGAGATGCCGGTCGATGGCAGCTTTGTGAGCCAGCAACACTTGTTTATCGGTGCCGTGGGCCACGCCCATGATGTTGACGCCGTGAAACTCCGGGCCAGCTTCGCGCCAGTAGGCATGGGTCATGATGTGATGCCGGCCGACTTCCCGGCCGGCGTCAATCTCGCGGCCCGCCGGTACGGCCCAGTGGAACAACGCGTTGTAGCGGGTGACTTGTTCGCCGGTCGTGAGTGGTTTGACGTGTTCGAGGAACGTTGAGAAACGGCCGATGATCTTGCGGCGGTTGAAGTCGGCGGCCATGGCGAGGAATTGGTCGAGTGGCACACCGGCGTCGCGGGCGCGCGCGGTCCAGAGGTCGGGGGCGAGTTCGGCGGGCATGAATTCGCGTTTGAGCGCTTCGAGGATGCGCCATTCCAACTCGGTGAGTTCGACGACGGCGACATCTTGGATATCGGCCAGCACTTCGGCGCGACTGCCGGGTTCGAGGCCGCGCCGGCGGACGTGCCCGACGCCGAGTGCAAAAAGTTTTTTCGCCGGTAACAGAACGAATCGTTCCGCACCGGTTTGCCGGCAGAGAAATTCGCAATGGGTAGTCAGCGAGAATCCTTGCGGCACCTTGAGGGTGGTCCAGAGCCGGTATTTGGTTTTGCCGGCATCCGTGGTGCGGATGACGACATGGCCGGAGAAGGGGTCGCGTTGAAACATCCAATCGAATGCGGCGGTGAGCTTATCTTCCGGCACCTGCCAGGCGACGAGCGCGCCTTGGGCGAGGTTGGTGGCGAGCAAGGTTTGGCGGACGCGCCGGATGGTGCCGGCGCGGAGCATGGCTTGGATGCGCTCGATCACCGCCGGCAATTCGACGCCGGATTGACGGCTGATTTCGCCGAGCGGATCGGGTTGGAAGCCTTGAAGCCGGTCTTCGGAGATGGCCAAAATTCGGGCGTTAATTGGATCGCTGGGCGTTACGGGAGTCGTCACGCGGGCAAACTTAAAAGAATCCAACGCGGGCGGCAAGAGAGGAACTGCACTTAAACCGAATTATTGGGTCAGGCGTTCGAGAACGGCGGCGGCAATGATTTGGAATGCATCGCGGATGGCTTGAGGGGTTCCTGCTTGGAGAGCCTTGCCGCTGGGTAAGTCAGAGTCGAAAGTAGGGCTGGCCGGATCATTGGCGATTTCACGGAGGAAGTTCAAATCGACGTTGTTGCCGTAGCCGATCGAGTAGACGAAAATGCCGCCAGCTTGGGCAGTTTTGGCGACGGCGATGGCCCGGTCGCGGCCTTCTTCGCGGATGTTCGTTGCCGTGGGAGTGAGTGTGCCGCCATTCACCGAAGTGAACCGGGTGAACCCACCGCAGCAACTCGGAACGCCGCTCGCTTGGCAAAGGGTGGTCGAATCGGAGTTACTCGGCATTACCCAATAACTGTTACCGCTGTCACTGCCGCCAAACATCAACTCCCGGGTGGGTGGGCAATTGACGGTTTCTTTAATCATATTGGCACGACCATCTGTAAAAAAGACAATCGCACGAGTGACGTTTTCGCCAGTCAGCACCGGGGCCGCGACAACTTGAGCATAGCCGGCTTCGATGCCGCCATGTGAAAAGGTCGCGCCTTCGTATTGGCTGCGAAGGCGAGGGACGCGGCTCTTGACTTGGGCCTTGAAAGGCTGGGTCATCGCGAGGTCAGTGCGGACGGTGGTGGCATATGTGACCAACGCGGCTCGGTCAATCGTATCGTCAAAGAGGTCAATGAATGTATCGACGCCCGGCGGCAAGCCTTGCCAGCCGCCGTTGTCGGACATTGAGCCGGACCGGTCAAGAACCAACCCCAAAATGGCACGACCGCGCTGAGTTTCAGCGTTGGCACGCACGGTAACGGTTCGCCACGTCGGCAACACCCGGATGAAAAACGTGTTGATAGTGGCTGTGGCGGAAACTTGCAGGCGGCGGGTGTTGGTTGTGGTGTCGGTGACAATGGTGACGGTGGGGACAACTGTGCCGGTATCGCGGCCGGGCCGACCATAGTTCATGGCAAACGCGCTCTGGACGATGGTTTGCACCTGTTGATCCATCAAATTGCGGACTCCGACCAAGGCGGCGGCATCGACGGCTTTCGACAAGTTAGCCTTGGTGATGTAGGCGAAACCGACGTCAATTCCGAGGCCGACGAACAGGATCAACACGATGAGAAAAAAGACGAAGGTAATCAACATTTGGCCGCGGTTGCGGCGGGGGTGAAGGAAGCGGCGGAGGAAGGTGTTCATGGGATCAATAACTCCTAAAAGTATGCCGCATCGTAAATTCGGGTTGGCAAGGTCAGCCCCAAGAGCCGCCCAATGGGGGTGATGGGCGTGTAGGTATAATACACTTCAGCCACGTAGACAGTCTGGTTGGGACGCGGGAGGGCAATGGTCGTCGTGGGGAGCGTGGCGGTACCGCCCACGGTTGTGCCAATTCGGCTGGTGGCTGCGGTCAAGGAACCGCGAGCCATTTGGGCGAGAATGCGGTTGGCGTTATTGGTGCGGATGACCGAAGTGATTATCACCCGGCCTTTGGTGTTGAGTTGGAGTGGAGCGGCGGCCAACATGACGGCATTGATAGTGTTGGTGAAATCGGTGGCGCGCGACGCCAAGTTCGCGCCTTCCCGGGTGAGATTGGTCAGGATTTGCCGTTCGTATACGGCTCGTCCAAAATCGATCAGGCCGAAGAGCAGGGCCACCATCATAAAGGCGATGAAGGTAAATTCGACCAAGGCTTGACCGGCTTGGCGGTTGCGGAATTTTTTCAGTAAGGTTGCCATGGTGCCCCTTTGCCTCAACTTGTCCGGTTCGGGGGGAAAGGTTCGTTACGGAATGACGTGCTCACTCGAAAAGTGTGGATGCCATTCGGAAAGAAGCGCCCGATCAACGGTGTGATCAAGCGGAGATTGGTAGTTAATGAAATGGTCACCGTATCGCCGGGGCCACCGGCCCGGGCGGGGCCGGTATTACCGTTGTTGACGCTGCTGATTTGGATATTGGAAACATCCAAACCGGCTGCCGCATTTTGGGCGACCTTGATGATGGAATCAACACGCGACATTTCGCGATTTGTATTCGGATCCATCAGATGGTTGCCGGTTACGGCAAAGCGCCCCGCCTGCCGCACGGCATTCTGCAAGGTGACTTGGACAAAGAACGCACGCCCAATGTCAATCATTCCAAAGGTTAACAGGAGGAACAACGGGACAACCATGGTGTATTCCACCAATGACTGCCCTTTACGCCCAATAATTTGTTTTCGCCTCGATTTCCAGATCTTCATGGTTGGTGCTCTCACGCTGCGTCCATAATCTTCCATCATTCCCAGCACTTGACACGCCAAGATGCTGCGTCCCTCACAACTTGTCAACCCGCTTCACACCTTTATCCCGAACAAGTCGTTTGTTTAAGAACCACAGCCGTTTGGGCTCGTACTGCCGACTACCGGGTCGCCTGCACTATCAACGAACGATGTAACTCGCTCATTGGTAACTCCAATGCAATCGCTTGCGCTGCCGGTGTCATTTTCCGCCACGTCTTCCGGAGAATATCCACCATCTTCTCCTCACCGGTCTTCGTAACTGTCTCCGCCAACTGCATTTCCAGAAATGTCAGACACAACGCATCCTCCAATACGCGCCCCTCGTCGTCGCGGGGGAAATTGCGTTTACAGATCAAATGCTGGACTCGCGCAATCAGCGTCGCATCATAACCGACATTTTTGAGAATCTCGCCCGCCTTGCGGGCGTGGAACTGCTTCAAATCCTCACGCCACTTCAAATAACCGATGCGGCCCGGCGGATACGCATCCCGCGGACTCAACCACCGGCAAATATGCTGCGCGCGCGCGGCCAGCCGGAGCGCCTCACTGGCAGCGGGTGCCAGTTTCTCGACCCAGCCAGAGAGCCGTTGGGAGTACGGCAACTCCACGCCGCGCGGGTCGGCGGCGTTCGCGGCGTCAATTTGGGCAATCGCCGCTTGAAAGCGTTCGGCGTTCATGCGACAAACCTTATACCATGAGCAACCTAATCAAAGTAGCCGAGACTTCCGACCTCAAACCCGGTGAAGGCAAAACTGTCGTCGCCGGTGAACGCGAACTTGCCTTGTTCAACATCGACGGCAAATTCCACTGCATTGACAACGTTTGCCCCCATCGCGGCGGCCCGTTGGGCGAAGGCATGGTCGAAGGCAACCATGTTGTCTGCCCGTGGCACGGCTGGCGGTTCGACTGCACCACCGGCGTCTCGCCGGTGATCCCGACCGCCAAAGTGGACAAGTTTGACGTGGTCGTCGAAGGCAACGACGTGAAGGTGAATCTCAATGGCGCTTAAATCCTCCTGGGAACTCGCGCTCGAACGCACCGGCGGCAAAACCGCCGGCAAACTGACTGACGCGCAGAAAACCAAGCTGGCCGAACTGGAAAAACTTTACACCGCGAAAATTGCCCAGGAAGAGCTGACCCTCAAACCCCGCATCGCCACCGCCAAACCGGAAGACGCGGCGAAACTCGAAGAAACACTCCGCAACGAAATCGCCAAGCTGCGCCGGAAACTTGAAGAAGAAAAAGACAAAGTCCGGCAAAGCGGCTGACGTCTGCGTCCTCGTCAGCGGCGGCCTCGACTCCTGCGTGCTCGTCGCTGAACTCGCCAAGCAATACCGGCGCGTCTACCCCGTCTTCATCCGGCAAGGGTTGCATTGGGAAGCTGTCGAACTCCGGTACCTTCGCCGGTACCTCCGCGCGATCCAGGCGAGACCGCTGACTGTGCTCGATTCACCGGTCAACTACGGCAACCACTGGAGCATGACCAGTAAGAAAGTCCCCGGCGCAAAATCCCGCGACGAAAAAATGTACTTACCGGGCCGCAACCTCATGTTGCTCTCGAAAGCCGCCGTCTTCTGCGCGCTCCAGAATATCCCGATCATCGCCATCGGTTCGCTGGGGCACAATCCTTTCCCCGACGCCACGCCGAAATTCTTCCGCGACTTCGCCCGCGTCGCCGGGAACGCGCTGAATTACCGGTTGAAAGTCATCGCGCCATTCCGGCAACTCTCGAAAACACAAGTCATCCGCCGCGGTCGTGACTTACCGTTGCACCTGACGTTTTCCTGTGTCGCGCCACAACACGGGAAGCCCTGTGGCCGGTGCAATAAGTGCGCGGAACGGCAGCGCGCCGTTGCTGAAAATGAACGCTGACGATCACCAGCCGCTGTCCGCGTTCTGTTCACCGGTCATTCCGTATGAGCGCTATGTCTGGGATACGCCGGCCAGCCCGACTGAGTTGGCGCAACGGCTGGAAAAGATCACCGGCTCTGACCGCACGTATCGCGGTCGTGTGCAAGCGACGGGATTCGAAGTGCAGCGGGTGATAACCTACCGGAACTCATTTGTGCCAGTCGCGGCGGGCCGCTTCCTGCCGGGGCCACAGGGAACGCGAGTGATCATGAGCCTGCGGGTCAGCGGCGGGACGGCTGTGCTGTTGGGCTTTTGGTTGACGGTGGTCGGCCGGTTTCTCGGGTTGGAACTGGGACGCGGGAATTGGGGGCTGATCCCGCTCGGAATGCTCTTGTTCACGGCGGTGATGGTTGTCGCCGCGTACAAAACGGAAGCGAAAATTGCCCGCCGGGAGCTTGGGGAATTGCTGACCCACCGGTAATCTGGTATCAGAACGGCATGGCCTACGATTCATTGCGCGACTTTGTGGCGAAGCTCGATGCGGCCGGTGAGCTGAAGCGCATCACTGTCGAAGTTGATCCGATTCTCGAAATCACTGAAATCGCCGACCGCGAGATGAAGTTGCCCGGCGGCGGGAAGGCGTTGCTTTTCGAGAAGCCAAAGGGCGCGAAATTCCCGCTGTTGATCAACGGGTACGGCTCGGTGAAACGCATGGCGTTGGCGCTCGGCGTGAACAGCGTCGATGAGATTGCCGGCGATCTGGAAGCGTTGTTGAAAGCGAAGCCGCCGACTTCCTTCAAAGAGGCGGTCTCATTGCTCGGGACGGCGCTCGAACTCCGGCACGCGAAACCAAAGACCGGTACGGGCGACTGGACGGAATGCCGGCTGAGTGATTTGCCCATTCAGAAATGTTGGCCAATGGATGCCGGGCGGTTCATCACGTTGCCGCTCGTGATCACACGCGACCCGGACACCGCGGCGCGCAACGTCGGGATGTACCGGATGCAGGTGATTGATGACCGGACCACATTCCTGCACTGGCAACTCCACAAGACCGGCGCGCGGCATTACCGGCGGTACAAGGAACTCGGAAAACGCATGCCGGTAACAGTCGCGCTCGGCGGTGATCCGGTGTTGGCGTTCTGCGCGACCGCGCCGCTGCCGGATGGACTCGATGAATTCATGCTCGCCGGTTACCTGCGGAAGAAATCGGTGGAACTGGCGGGCGATGTGCCGGTGGACGCGGATTTCGTGCTCGAAGGTTACGTTGATCCGACCGAGGAGCCCGCGATGGAGGGGCCGTTCGGGGATCATACCGGGTATTACACCTTGCCGGAGCTGTATCCGAAATTTCATATTGAGCGCATCACGGCGAAGAAGGATGCGATTTACCCGAGCACGATTGTCGGTATTCCGCCGATGGAAGATTTCTACATGGGGACGGCCAGCGTGCGGATTTTCCTGCCGGTCTTCAAGATGACGTTCAACGAGATCGTGGACATCGCTCTGCCGGCGGAAGGCGCGTTCCATAATCTGGTGGTGGTCTCGATCAAGAAACAGTTCCCGTATCACGCGATGAAGGTGATGCATGGGCTGTGGGGGATGGGGCAGATGATGTTCACGAAGATGATCGTTGTCGTAGACGAGGATGTGAATGTGCACGACTTGAGTCAGGTGATGTTCCGGTTGACCGCGAACGTCGATCCGCAGCGCGACATCATTTTCACGAAAGGCCCGGCCGACGTATTGGATCATTCGACACCAGTGATGGGACTCGGGAGCAAGATGGGTTTCGACGCGACGCACAAGTGGGCGGACGAAGCCGGTACACGTGAGTGGCCGCCGATTATCAAGATGGATGAGGCGGTGAAGAAGCGCGTGGATGCGTTGTTGGGTCATGCCTGACGAAGAGTTCATCTGTCCGAACTGTGGTGCTGAAGTACCGGCGAAGGCGAAAGCCTGCCCAGAGTGCGGCGCGGATGAAAAGACCGGTTGGGCCGACGACACGATCCACGAGGAAGATCCCGGCGACTTCGATTACGACGACTGGAAGCGGCAGGAGGGCATCGGGAAACCGAGTGGCCGGCAGGTTTGGATCTGGATTGTGGCGGCCGTGATGTTGGCGTTGTTTATCTATCTGCTCTTGCGGTAGAGTGACCGGCGCGAGTTCATGAAACACTCTGACTTTGTCCATCTGCATTTGCACACCGAGTACTCGATGCTCGATGGGGCGGCGCGCGTGGATGATGTGGTCAAGAAAGCCGCCGAATATGGGATGCCGGCGCTCGCGATTACCGACCACGGCGGGATGTTCGGGGCGGTGGACTTTTTCAAGGCGGCCAACAATGTCGGCGTCAAACCGCTCATCGGTTGCGAAACGTATATCGCGCCGGGATTACGGTTGGAGAAGAAGGCCGGCAGTGCCCGCGACGCGGCGTATCATCTCGTGCTGCTCGCGAAGGATGAGACCGGCTACAAGAACCTGATCAAAATGGTGACGGAAGCGCACTTGAACGGGTTTTATTACAAGCCGCGCATCGACAAGGAACTGCTCGCGGCGCATTCGAAGGGACTCATCGGTTTCACGTCGTGTCTGAAGGGCGAGGTGCCGAACAAGATCATCAACGAGCAAATCGCGCAGGCGAAGACCGCGCTGGATGAGTACCGGCAGATCTTTGCTCCCGGCGATTTCTACGTCGAGATTCAGAACCACGGCATCGAACAACAGCACGTCGCCAACCGGCAACTGTTGAAATGGGCGAAGGAGTTCAAGTTGCCGGTCGTGGCGACCAACGACGTGCATTACGTCGAACGCGGCGATTGGGAAGCGCATGATTGTTTGATCTGTTTGCAGACTCAGGCGCTCGTGGCCGATGAGAAACGGATGCGATATGAGCCGGAGCAGTTTTTCCTTCGGTCACCGGCGGAGATGGCGGAGCTTTTCAAGGAAATACCAGAGGCGTTGAAAACGACGCTGGAAGTGGCGGAGAAATGCAGTTTCAAATTTGAGTTCGGCAAGTCAAAGTTTCCGTCGTACGACCCACCGGCCGGGCTGACGCGCGACCAGTATCTCCGTCAGCTAGTTGAAAAGGGCATCCTCGAACGCTATGGCGGGACCGCGTCAAAGGAAATTCTGGCGCGGGTCGAACACGAGTTGAGCGTCATCTCGAAACAGGGGTTCACGAGTTATTTTCTGATCGTGTGGGATTTTGTGAATTTTGCGCGGACGCATGGGATACCGGTGGGGCCGGGGCGTGGCAGCGCGGCCGGCAGTCTCGTGGCGTATGCGTTGAAGATCACGGATATTGATCCACTCTGGTATGGGTTGTTCTTCGAGCGGTTTTTGAATCCGGAACGTGTGTCGCCGCCGGATATTGACATGGATTTCTGTTACAACCGGCGGCCGGAAGTCATCGAGTATGTCCGGCAGAAGTACGGGACGGAACGTGTGGCGCAGATCATCACGTTCGGCACACTCGGCGCGAAGATGGTGGTGCGCGACATCGGCCGGGTGCTTGGACTGAGCTACGGCGAGTGCGACCGGATCGCGAAGATGATTCCGCCGGACTTGAACATGACCTTGAACAAGGCTCTCGAAATGAGCCCCGACCTCAAGCAGGCGTATCAGTCCGAGGAAGTGGTCAAGAAGATCATCGATAACGGCAAGACTCTCGAAGGCATTGCCCGCAACGCCTCCACGCACGCGGCGGGAGTGGTCATTGGCGCAGAGCCGTTGACGAATCTCGTCCCGCTGACGACCGGCACGAATCCGACCGACATTGTCACTCAGTACTCGATGAATCCGCTCGGCGATCTCGGCGTGTTGAAGATGGATTTTCTCGGACTGAAGACATTGACGGTCATCAAGGATTGCCTCGATCTCATCGAGCAGACGACCGGCACGCGACCCGACATGGATAAGATTCCGTTGAACGACCAGAAGACGTTCGACTTGTTGATGAAGGCGAACACGATCGGCGTGTTCCAACTGGAATCCGGCGGGATGCGCGACCTTTGCCGGCGGATCGGGATTGATTCCATCGAGGTGATCAACGCACTCATCGCGCTTTACCGGCCAGGGCCGATGCAGTTCATTGACGACTACATCGCCCGCAAGCACGGCAAGGTGAAGATCGAATACGACCACCCGGCGCTCGAACCGATCTTGAAAGAGACGTACGGCATTTTCGTTTACCAAGAGCAGGTCATGCAGGCCGCGAACGCGCTGGCCGGCTACACCCTCGGCGGCGCGGACATGTTGCGGCGTGCGATGGGCAAAAAAGACAAAGAGAAGATGGCCAAGGAGCGCGAGAAGTTCGTCAAGGGCTGCCATGAGCAATACAAAATTCCGCGCGCGAAGGCTGAGAAGATCTTCGACATGCTGGAGAAGTTTGCCGGGTACGGCTTCAACAAATCGCACAGCGCAGCATACGCGGTCGTCGCATACCAGACCGCGTACCTGAAGGCGAACTATCCGGTCGAGTTCATGGCCGCGTCGCTGTCGAACGAACTGGCGAACACCGACAAGATCCAGCAGTTCATCAACGAATGCCGGCACATGAAGATTGAAGTGTTGCCGCCCGACGTGAATGCCAGCGGTGTCCGGTTTACTGTTGCTAGTGGAACGGGCGTCTCGCCCGTTGGCGCATCGGCGGAAAACGGGCGGGACGCCCATTCCACTAAAGCCATACGCTTCGGTATGGCCGCGATCAAGAATGTCGGGGAAATCGCCGTGCAAAACATCATTGATGTCCGTGGAACGGCCGGCCAGTTCCAGTCGCTCGCGGACTTCTGCGACCGGGTGGACTCGCGGGTCGTCAATCGCAAGGTCGTGGAATGTCTCATCAAGTGCGGCGCGTTTGACTCGGTCAACCGGCAGCGCTCGCAGGTGTTTGCCGAGTTGGAGTACCAACTCAACCGGGCGGCCACCGTCCAGCGCGACCGCGATCGCGGGCAGGCGGCGTTGTTTGACGTCGCGCCGGTGAATGCGCGCAAACAATCCCCCGGCCACATTCCCGCGGTCGTCTGGTCCGAGAGCGAGATGCTCGGATTTGAGAAAGAGTTACTGGGTTTCTACGTGACCGGCCATCCCTTGAGTCAGCACGCGGAGATCCTCCGCCGGTACGAACTCGCTTCGACCGCGCAACTGGCGACTTTACAGGACGGCCAAGCCACGCGCATCGGCGGACTGATCAGCAAGCTCACGCCAAAATTGACGAAGCAAGGCAAACCGATGGCGATCATCGTCCTCGAAGATCTCGACGGCGCGGTGGAGGTCCTCGTCTTCCCGGAGGCGCACGCCAAGTGTTCGGTGCATCTGAAGGTCGACGCGCCAGTGTTTGTGACCGGCGTAGTCAACCTGCGTGAAGACAAACCGAAGATTTTCGCTGATCAAGTGATCCCACTGACGGATGTGCCCAAGCGGTTCACGAAAGCGATGCACATCCGCGTGCCCACGCCGACAGCGAACGAGGGTACATTGGATCGCATTCACTATCTGTTGCGGGCGAATGCGGGGAGTGTGCCGGTGATGTTTTGTTTCATGTATCCGGAAGGCAAACTGCTGTTCCTCGAAGCCCACGAACAGTTTGCCGTCACGCCCACCAGTGAACTCATCGCCGCGCTCGAAGATCTGCTCGGCGAGGAGGCGGTCTGGTTGAAAGTGGATACAGAAAAACTGACCGCCAAGCCTCCGAGTTCCCGGCCAAATTGGGGTGGGGGAGGCGACTCGTTCCGTAAACCCAACGCCCCGCAGAAGGCGATCGTGTGGGATAGTAACCGGCCGGAAAAAGCCTGACCGGGATTACTTCGGGATCGTCAGTTTTTGGCCGAGTTTGATGTCGTCACTGGTCAGGCCATTGGCTTTCTTCAAATCGGTGACCGTGACTTTGTAGACCTTCGCGATGGAACTGAGGGTGTCGCCTTTCGCGACAACGTGTTCCCGGCTGCCCGCCGCGACCGGCGTGATCGGCTTGCCGGAGCTGAGGCCGGCCAGTTCTTTAGCGAGTTGCTCGATGATGGCTTGCCGGTCGGCTTTCCGGGCGTTGTCCACGGCTTGGATCCGGTCTTCGAGAGCCTTCAATTCGGCTGCGGAGACGCCCACGCCACCTGCCCGGCGGAACTCCATGAGTTCGCCCCGAATCAAATCGCTGTCCTTCTGAAGTTGCTGATACCGGACCAGCAAATCCTCCATTTGTGCGTTGAGCCGATTTACCTTCTCATCCAAAACGGCCAAGTTTTGGTTGATTGTCTGGTCGCCGAATGAACTTGCCGGCACCCAACTGAGCAAGGTGGAAACTACCAAAGCCATTGAAAACAAGCGCGTTGTCATGCCGGCAATCTAGAAAAACAACGCCACGGATGCAAGCTCGTTGGCAATCAGCGACTTACTGGCACGGGATTCGCTATTTATGAGCGCGGATGATAGCGTTAGCCAAAGAAGATTCGACGAGCAAGGTTGTCAGTTTCATGCCACACGTGAAAATGGCAGCCTCGACTTCCTTGCTGGTGGACGACGGTCGCATCTTCAAGCCGGCCCAGCCCAGTTCGCTCGACGAACTCGGCATCGCCCCGGGTCTGGTTGGCGATCTGGCCCTGAAAGCAATGGCGTTTGCTCCGAATTCGACTGCCGCGGAAATCGGCACGCGCTTGCACCTTGGGTTGATGATTACCGACGCGGTCCTGCAAAAACTCACCCGCGACAAATTCATCGAAATCAAAGGCGTCGTCGGCGCCCACAACCACCGGTACGCGATGCTCGAGCGCGGTTGGACGGAAGCAGCGCGGATCAATTCCAGCAATAGCTATGTCGGCCCCACGCCTGTCTCCCTCGAAGCCTACTCTGAAAAACTCACCGGCCAAGTCCAAGCCCGACTTCCCACCGCCCGCAGTCAACTCGACCAAGCAATGGATGATCTCGTCCTCAACGAGGGCGTTAAACAAGTCCTCGGCTTGGTGGCCAGCTCCGGGCGCAGCCTGTTTCTCAGCGGTCCTTCCGGTAACGGCAAGACCGCCATCGCGCGGTCGCTGGTCAACGCGATTGACGGCGACCTCTGGATTCCCTACGCGATCGAAGTGGATGGTCAGATCATTCGCCTCTACGACCAGCACACCCACCAAGCCACCCGCATCACCGAGACCGACTACGACCGGCGCTGGGTCAAAATCAAACCGCCGCTGGTGGTTGTCGGTGGCGAACTCACGATTGAAAGCATGGAACTGGCGAACTCCCCCGCGCACCGGTATTACGAAGCGCCGTTCCAATTGAAATCCAACGGTGGCGTCCTTGTCATTGACGACCTTGGCCGGCAACGCTGCTCCCCGGAGGCTTTGCTCAACCGGTGGATCATCCCGCTGGAAAATCGGATTGATTATCTGACCCTCAACACCGGCAAAAAAATCCAGGTCCCGTTTGAACAAGTCATCGTTTTCGCCACCAACCTCACTGTTTCCGACTTGGCTGACGAAGCGTTTCTGCGGCGAATGGGTTACCGGATCCACGTGATGGCCCCGAGTCCCGAAACCTACGCCGATATTTTCATCCGCTACGCCCGCCGGCATGGCCTGACCGTCGAACCCAGCCTCCTCGCCCATCTGGAAATCCGCTACGGCAAAGAAAACCGCGAACCGAAAGCCTGCGAACCGCGCGACATCATTGACCGCGCCATTGAAGTCTGCCGCTACAACCGCGAAAAACTCTGCCTTAGCAAAGAAATCGTGGACATCGCTTGGGACGGCTATTTTGGTGCCGTCGCGAGTGGATAGATTGACTTTCGCCCCGCCGCCCTCTACACTGCCTCGCAATGAATCGTCAACCCACTCCAGCCAGCGCGTGGTATTTTTATTTTAGCCACCCCGCGCGGGCGCTGTGTTGACGCGAATCGAACGCACGTCAAACCGTCCCGCAGCGCGCGGGGCGGTTTTTTAGTTTCGGGAGAAAAACCATGATCATCGTTCTTAAAATTGGCAGCCAGGAAGACGAAATCCAACAGGTCGTCGCCGCTGTGAAAAAATTCCAGTACGAACCCAAGCTGATTCGTGGCGTCGAACGCACCATTGTGGCCTGCGTCGGTGACGAGCGGAACCATCACACCCTCGAATCGCTCATCGTTCTCCCGCAAGTCGAGTCCGTTACACCCGTTCAGAAGAAATACAAGCTAGTCAGCCGCGAATACCAGGCCCACGACACCCTCATCGATGTGGCGGGACTTCAGATTGGCGGGAAAGCATTTCACGTCGTGGCCGGGCCGTGTTCCGTTGAATCCGCCGAACAAGCCAAGGAAACCGCGCAAGCCGTCAAATCCGCCGGCGCGACGCTGTTCCGGGGCGGCGCCTTCAAACCGCGCACCTCGCCGTATGATTTCCAAGGCCTGGGAGTACCGGCGCTGGAGATGTTGCGTGAGGCACGCGAAAAAACCGGCCTGCCAATTGTGACCGAGGTCATGAGTCCGCAAGATGTCGAGTTGGTGGCCCGGTATGCGGATGTATTACAGATCGGCGCCCGCAACGCCCAAAACGTTCCGCTCCTCGCCGCCGTCGCCGCCTCTGGCAAACCCATCTTGCTCAAGCGCGGTGTGTCCGGCCTCGTGGACGAATGGTTATTGGCCGCCGAATACATCTGTGTCCACGGCAACAGCAAAGTGATCCTCTGCGAACGCGGCATCCGCACCTTCGAGCACGCTTGCCGGAACACGCTCGATCTCTCAGCGGTGGCCGTGGCGAAAAAGGAAACGCATTTGCCGGTGTTCGTGGACCCGAGTCACGCGGCTGGTCGCGCCGATATGATCATCCCGTTGGCGCGGGCCGCGGTCGCGGTCGGTGCGGACGGCTTGCTCGTTGAAGTCCATCCTGATCCGGCCATGGCACTCAGTGACGGCGGGCAGCAACTCAAGCCTGCCCAGTTTCAACAACTCATGGATGAACTTCAGCCCATCGTGGCGGCGATGGGACGGCAGTTCGCCGGTGCATAAACTTATTCATCCGCAGGTGGCTGGGCTGCGAGGGCTTCGATTTCACCTTCGGTCAGGGCCCGTTTGTAAAACCGCACCTCACTGACCAAGCCGCGAAAACCACCGTCATCGCCAGCCGCGTTCGCGCCGCCGATGTAAAGATCGCCGGTATGATCCAAGCGGCCGGATACCGCGGCTTTCTCCTGGAGTTTGCCGTCGAGATAAATCCGCGCTTCGCCATCGGCTTGCGAATAGGTGGCGGCAATGTGCTGCCAGCGGTTGCCGGCGAATTCGGGAAAATGCAAGTTCGTCACCCGGCCGCCCGCGCAGGGATTTTCCTGGGCCAGTACGAAATTGGAGCTTCCGCCTCCACGAATGAAAAAGCCCCCGCGGCAATTGTCGGCTTTGCGCAGCAAGGTACCCCAACCGTTACCGGCGGCTTGACCGGGTTGGCCTTTGATCCAAGCACTGAAGCTGAGTGCCTCGGACGGCTCCAGTGCGGCCGCGCGGGGGATGAGGAGGTAACTGGCTGTGTTGCCGGCGAAACGGACGCCAACGGTTTCCAAGTCGGCGCCCACCAGTTTGCCGTGCAGCTTTTGCCCGCTGTGGTCTTCGACATCGCCACGGAAAGGGTAATAGGCGATCAACCCGTCCTGCACGCTCGCCGCACCGCCCGGCAAGGCGACGGTGATGGTGGTGATCTTATCCCAGGGGAGTGTTACCGGGCCGAAAACCGTCGCCAAGTCGACCGGTGCGTCCGATATGGCAGACTGAATCTTGTCACCGTTTTGCAGTGTGATGAGAACGTCGTCCCGACTGGCGGTGAACGTGACCGTTCGGATTTTGTCGAGCGGCACCTCCAATTTGCCGAGGGTTTCGGACTGCACCAGCAACCGCTTCCGGGCGGGGGTCCCGAGTAGTCGCGAGCCGTCGGTGAGTTGGATGGTGAGCCGTGGAGTGGTTTCAGCGATAGCGGATGTTCCGAGCAACAACGCGCTGAGGAAGTAAGTTCGCATAACCCCGGTAGGTTGAGATACGGGGGCAAGTATGTCAAACGCGATTACTTCAACGGCAGCACCACAAACCGGCTCGCCTCCTGGTTTTTCACCAGCAACAAGGCTTTGTCTTTCGCGTCCTTCAGCCCTTTGCGGAATTCTTCCACATTGGTTACCCGTTGCCGGTTGACTTCAACAATCAGGTCGCCGGTGCGCAGACCCGCTTCAGCGGCCGAACTGCCAGGCTCAACCTCGGCAATCATGACGCCAGTCTCTTTATCCAGACCCAGCGCTTGAGCTTGCCGGTCGGTTAGGGGTTCGACGGTCAACCCATAGTCAGTCTTGGTCTCGCTGCGCCGGTTGCCGCGGCGTTCCCGGGCGGGGCTGGCGTCGTCGTCCGGTAGTTCGCCGAGGGTGACCACCAATTTCTTTTCTTTGCCATCGCGCAGAACGACCACGTCAGTTTTTGCGCCGGGATCGGTGGCGGCGACACGATTGCGCAGGTTGCGGGTGTCCTCGACCGGTTGGCCGGCAAAGCGCACGATGACGTCGCCGGCTTGGATGCCGGCTTTTTCGGCGGGGGTGTCTTTGTTGACTTGGGCGACGATGGAACCTTTGGTCTGGCCCAGCTTGAACTGCTCGGCCAACGTGGGGGTGATGTCTTGAATGATGACTCCGAGAAAGCCGCGGGTCACGTGACCGGATTTGACGAGGTCGCGGGTGATGCGTTTGGCCATGTTGACCGGGATGGCGAACCCGACGCCGGCGGATTGGCCGCTGGCGGAGATGATGGCGGTGTTGATGCCGATGACTTCGCCGCGCAGGTTGACAAGCGGGCCGCCGGAGTTGCCGCGATTGATGGCGGCATCCGTTTGGAGGAAGTCTTCATAATTCCCACGGCGGCCATCCACTTGGCCGCGGCCTTTGGCGCTGATGATGCCGGCGGTGACGGTTTGCTCGAAGCCGAACGGCGCGCCGATGGCCAACACCCATTCGCCCACGCGAAGCGCATCGGAATCGCCGAGCGCAGCGGGAGCCAGGTCGGCCGGGAGTTTGCCTTTGAGTTTGAGGACGGCGATGTCGGTGGCTGGATCGGTGCCGATGATTTCGGCGTCGAGGATGGTGCCGTCGGTGAACTTCACTTTCACGTCGTCAACGTCATCCACCACATGGTTGTTGGTGAGGATGTGCCCCTCTTTGTCCAAAACCATGCCGGAGCCCATGCCGGTTTGTTTGAACTCGCGCGGGACTGACCGGCGCGGGCGCGCGGAGTCTTCCTCTTCAAAAAACCACTGGAATGGCGAGCCGTCGCTGAAGGGATGAAAGCGCGGAAGCTTGACGACTTTCTCGGAATAGATGGTCACAACGCTCGGGCGGACGCGTTCCGCGACATCGGCAAATGAGTCGCTAAAGGCTTGGAGCGGGGTGGGAGCGGCGGGCGTATTGCCGGCGATTGTGACCAAGGCGAGGACGGCGACCAATAATGTAGTTTTCATGGCTATCACATGCGACACCGGGAGGCGGGGGAGCGTTGAATGAAATTCAGTTTTGCATCCGTGACCGGTTTCTGGCATATTCGGGGTGTCGAGCTTGCCATGAGGCTGCAAACGACTCTTATAATCCTGACTCATTCTCGAGGAGGTCTGCGTTATGATCACCCGTCAGCAGGTCGAACAGTTGCTGTCCTTTCAGAACGGCCAATACCTGGTTACCAGTTGTTACCTGAATCTTGACCGCGCCAAGATGCCGGCGCAGATGGTCAAAATCAAAGTCAAAGATCTGCTGCAAGCCGCCCAGCAGCAGCTCGCCCAGAAAACCGGCAGCCACGCGCAGCGCGAATCCTTGCGCCGCGATTTCGCGGACATCGAGGCGTATGTCCTGCCGGAGATTGTCGCCAACCGGTTCAAAGCTGTCGCCATTTTTTCCTGCGCGGGTGAAAAATTCTGGCAGGCCTACGGTCTGCCGCGCATGGTCCGCAACATCCTGATCGCTGACCATAATCCCTACATCCGCCCGCTGACCGCGATCCTGTCCGAATATCACCGGTACTGCGTCGCGGTGGTGGACCGGGCGCACGCGAAATTCTACGAAGTTTATCTCGGCGAAATCCTCGACCACGGCGGCGTCGATGACGAAATCCCGCGGCGCGTTCGCGAGGGCGGTTTGGGCGGTCGCGACGAACGCCACATCGAGCGCCGGCATGGCCACGCGATCCAGCATCATTACCGGACGGTGGCCGAGCAGTTGTTGCGCGTGTTCACGGGGGGGCGCTTCGATTGGCTGGTGCTCGGTGGACAACGCGAGCCGTTGCGGGAATTCAAGGACTACCTCCACCCAACCCTGCGGCGTCGCTGGGCGGGCGACTTCCACGCCGACCCGACGCACGTCACGGTCCCGGAAATTCTCCAGCAAACGCTGGCCGTTGAGGAGCGCGTGGAGTGGGAACACGAACTCAAGCTCGCCGGCGAATTGATCCAAAAAGCCGAAGCCGGCCAGCGGGCCGTCAAAGGACTCGGTGCGACGCTGACCGCCCTCGACCGGGGCGAGGCGCAGACGTTACTCGTCGAGGACGGGTTCGAGGTGCCGGGCTATGCGTGTTTTGCCTGCCACTTCGCCAGTCTCGAACAACAGTCCTGTCCCCATTGCGGCAAGCCGGTCGAACCGTGCGCGGATGTGGTGGACGAGGCGATTGAACTGGCGCTGCAACGCAATTGTCAGGTCGAGCACCTCCAAGGCCCGACGCCATTGCGCGAAGGCGGCCGCATCGGCGCATTGCTGCGCTACCAGACAGCCTGATTTTCGATTGAACCGACCGGTCTGACACCGTATAGTGCCCACCAGTAACGGAGGCAGCATGGCGTCATTTTCCAACAAATACACCGACAACATCCTCGGCAGGTTCTACGTGGACGACCAGTGCATTGATTGCGATCTCTGCCGCGAAACCGCGCCCGACAACTTCACCCGCAACGAAGACGGCGGCTACAGCTTCGTCTACAAACAGCCCGTCTCACCGGCGGAAGAAGCCCTCTGCAAAGAAGCCATGGAAGGCTGTCCTGTCGAAGCCATCGGCAATGACGGCGCCACGCAACCCGTCGCCTCCCAAACCCAAGAAGCCAAGTGACGCCCGCCCTGCGAACGCAGGTACTCCGCGAATGGCAGCCGTGGTCGGCCCCACCGGCGCTGACCAAACCCGCGCCCGCGCTCGACCAACTCGTTCCCGGCGTGATGAAACGTCTCGGCATCGAACAGCGGCTCTACGAAGCGCAAGTTTTCCACCAATGGTCACAAATCGTCGGCACCGAAGTTGCCAAGCACGCGCAGCCGGTCAGTCTCACCAATAAGCTGTTGCGAGTCTCCATTGATCATCCCGTCTGGCATCAACAACTTTTACCTCTCAAGCCGCTCATTCTCCAAAAAGTTCGCGACCGCATCGGCAAAGCTGCCGTCCGCGACATTGTCTTCCGCATCGGCTAATGCGCCGCTTCGCATTTTTCCTTCTCTGCGCCTGCCCGGTCTTCGCGCTTGACGTTCCTTTCATCGCCCAAAAGCCCGGTCAATGCGGTCCCGCTGCCCTCGCGATGCTCGCCAACTTCCACGGTCACAAAATCACGCAAGAAGAAATCGCCGCTGCTATCTACTTGCCTGATATCCATGGGACCCTGACCACGGACCTCGCTGACTACGCCAAAAAGTTCGGTCTCTGGGTCCGCCAATACCGCGGCACCCAAGCCGACCTCCGCCAAAAAATCGCCGCCGGCATCCCGCTGCTCGTCCTCGGAAAATTCGGCGACCGGCCCCATTACTTCCTCGTCCTCGACTTCGACGATTTTGCCAAAACCGTCACCGTCCACTCCGACCAACGCGCCCGCCACGCCATGACCCAGGAACAATTCTGGCGCGTCTGGGACCGCGCCGACCGCTGGACACTCCTCGTCTGCCCCCCCGGCATAGCCACTTGGTCACTCTCGGCCGCCGAACACAACGACCTCGGCGTCTTCCTTGAACGCTTGGGAAAATTCCCCGCCGCCGCCGGCAATTACCGCCGCGCCGCCGAACTCGCCCCAACCAATTCCTATTATTTGATGAACCTTGGCAACGCGTTGATGAAACAAGAACTACCTGCTGAAGCCGCCACCGCCTACCGGCAAGCCCTCCAAGTCGAACCCGACAACGCCGACGCCATGAACAATCTCGCCCACGCCTATCTCACCTTGAACGCCAACCTCGACGAAGCCGTCGCGCTTTGTGAACGCGCCGTCAAACTCCGGCCGGGTCACCGGGCGTACTACCTCGACACCCTCGGTCACATTCTGCTAAAACAAGGCCGGGTCGCCGAAGCCGGTAAAACATTTGAAAAAGCCCTTGCAGCCACGACCGACCGGCAAAGCGCGTTGCGCGAAAAAATCCGGCAAGCCATGCCCAAACAATGAACTCTGATTTCATGAAAGAAGCCGTCCGGCTTGCCGTCGAAACCATGCACGCCGGCAAAGGCGGCCCATTCGGTGCCGTCATCGTTCGCGCGGGTCAGATCGTTGGTCGCGGCGCCAACCAAGTCCTCGGCACCAATGACCCGACCGCCCACGCCGAAGTCACCGCCATCCGCAATGCCAGCCGCGAACTGCAGCAATTTCACCTCAAAGGCTGCGAGATTTACACGAGCTGCGAACCCTGTCCGATGTGTCTCGGCGCGATTTACTGGGCACAACTCGACAAGATTTACTACGCTCTCTCCCGGCAAGACGCCGCCGCGATGGGCTTTTCCGATGAATTCCTCTACACGGAATTGGTGAAGTCACTCGACCAACGCACGATTCCGATTCAACGCGCCCCCGACAGCGGCGCGCGCGCCGCGTTGGAAGAATGGAATCGGAAGACCGACCGGACGCTGTACTAGCGGCTCAGACCGGCTTGTGTTACAAATACCGTCACGGGTCACGAAATGCGCAATTTCCTCATGGCTGGGGCGCTCTTGCTTTCGGTGAGCGGTGCCTTTGCCTTCCATGAACCAGCCACTCCGCCACTGCCCAATTTCGATCTTCGCGTGGCGCCGAATGAACGCCGGCAGATCTACACCCCGACCGGCTTTCAGCCCGGCCCTCCGGTAGATCCGCTGGCCCTCGGCGACGCCCGCTTGAAATGCGATTACACCAGTCCGCACAGCCAGATGCGGACGAAGGTGTGGCAGCAGGTGGTGGATGGCATTCCGGTCTTCGGTGGCGTGCTGGTGATGCACACCACGAAGCATGGCGAGTTGGTGGGGCAGCAAAGCCGGTTCGTCCCGAATCCCGGCAACCTCCAAGCCAAACCCAAGTTGCCGGCAGCGCAGGCCGTGGTCGTTGCGACGAACAACGTCGGTGCAGCCATCAGTGAGCCGACGACCCGCTTGGTTTGGTTGCCGGCTGATCAACTGACGTTGTGCTGGGAAGTGATCGTGACCGGTCGCGAGACATACCGGCTGGTGGTGGACGCGACCACGGGCAAGATATGGGTCCGGCAATGCCTGACCGAATATTTCACGGACGCGACTTACCGGGTGTTCACCGCCGACAGTCCCGCGCCGTTCTCACCCGGCCACACGACACCCTCGACCAACCAGCCGGCCACCGTGGCGCGCAGTCTGGTGACACTGAGCGCGTTGTCATCGAACGCGTCGCCGAACGGCTGGATCAACGACGGCGACAACACCACGCTCGGCAACAATGTGGACGCGCACCTCGACCGCAACGCCAACGACTCCGCCGATCCCGGCTCGCGTCCACCGGGCAACCCGGCGCGGACGTTTGATTTCGCGGTCAATCTCGCCGCTGCGCCGGTCACTTACACCAACGCGAGCGTCGTGTGCGTGTTCTACTGGTGCAATTGGATGCACGACAAACTTTACAACCTCGGCTTCACCGAAGCCGCCGGCAATTTCCAGACCGACAACTTCGGCCGGGGTGGTCTCAGTGATGACGCGGTGCAGGCAGATGTGCAGGATGGTGGCGGTTTCAACAACGCCAACTTCACCACGCCGCTCGATGGGACAGCGCCGCGGATGCAGATGTTTTTGTGGAACAGCATGACTCCGAACCGCGACGGCGCGTTCGACGCCGAGATCATCCTCCACGAATACACGCACGGCCTGAGCAACCGGCGCGTCGGCGGCGGCGTGGGCATCACACAACCGCAGAGTCGCGGCATGGGTGAAGGCTGGTCGGATTTCTTCGCGCTCGCGTTGTTGAGTGAACCTGCCGACAACGTGGACGGCAACTACGCGTTCGCGGCCTACGTCACTCAGAATTATTACTGGGGCATCCGCCGGTACCCCTATACGACCGACCTCAACAAAAACCCGCTCACGTTCAAAGACATTGACCTCCTGCAAATCGAGCATCATCCCGGCATTCCGAAGAATCCCGGCGTCGGCGTCGCGGCTGCCGACGTGCACCGGCAAGGCGAAGTCTGGGCCAGCGCGTTGTGGGAGGCGCGCGCCAATCTGATTCGCAAACACGGCGCGGCAACCGGCAACCAGTTGATGCTGCAACTCGTCTGCGATGCGATGAGCATCACGCCCGCCAATCCCACATTCGTCGAAGGCCGCGACGCAATCCTGCAAGCCGACTTTGTGCTGACCGGCGGCGCGAACGCGAAAGAACTCTGGGCTGGTTTCGCAAAACGCGGACTGGGTTGGAGCGCAGTGGCGTCGGCCAGTTCGACCGTGCTTGGCGTGGTCGAGACGTTCGACGTGCCGGATGATTTGCAGATCACGCCAGTGACCGGCGGCGCACTCAACTACGCACCCGCCGATATGGCGTTCGTGCCGGGCTGCACGAACTACACGCTCTTGAATACCGGCAGCGCGACGCTGAACTGGACGGCGTCCAAATCACAGACGTGGCTCGAGGTCACGCCGACCAGCGGAACGTTGACGGCCGGCGCGACGACGACGGTGGCTGTCTGCATCAATGCCGGTGCGAATACGTTGCCGGTGGGGTTCTATTATGACTCGGTGATCTTCACCAACACGACCACCGGCGTGCCGCAATACCGGGGCGCGCAGTTGTGCGTGCAGGCGTTTGCCGGGTTGCCGTTCACGGAAGGGTTTGAGAGCGGCGCGTTCAGTAGTTACTGGACGATTACCGGCTCATACCAATTCCGGACCATCCTCACCAACGCGTACTCGCCCCACGGCGGCAGCCGGCAGCTGACGATGGACACGAGTATCAACGCCTTGGCAGCGCGTAATGAAGCCACACTCGGCATCAACCTCGCCGGCTACACGAACGTCGTGTTGAGTTTCTGGGCGAAAAGTTTTGGGGACGAGTCAAACGGCCCACCTACCGCGCCGTTCGTCAACCACGCGGATTTCGACGGCGTCGCCATCAGCAACGACGGCGCGACGTGGTGGGAAATCCAGAGCTTGCGCGGATTGACGACCGGCGTGTGGACGCAATTCGTGGTCAATCTCAACAACGTGCCGGTTGGCTACAGCGGGACCTGGCGCATCCGGTTCAATCAGTACGACAATTTCGGGATTACCGGCGCAGATCCGGACGGGATCGCGATTGATGACATCAGCATTACCGGCGCGCTGTTCGACACCGATGGCGATGGGTTGCCGGATTGGTGGGAGCAGACCTATTTCATGCATCCGACCAATGCTGTGGCCGGGGAGGACGGCGATGGCGACGGGTTGAGCAATCTGGAGGAATTCCTGGCCGGCACTGTACCGACCAGTGCTGCCAGCGCATTTCGTATCACCAGTGTGGCCGGCTTCACGGTCACGTGGAGTTGTGGCGAGAACCGAACGTACCAAGTGCTTTACGCGCCTGCGCCCGGCGGTCCGTGGTTGGAGGATTTGCCGGCTTCGGAAGTGACCACCACGTCCGGCGAAACCATCAAGAGCTACACCGACCCAACCGCCAGTGCTGCGGACCGGCGGTTCTATAAAATCAGGCTGGTCGTGCCCTGATGCGTTCGGCGTAAAACAGATACTGCTGCGCCCAGCCGGCATACGGGCCGAAGTGTGCCCGGATTTTCGGGGGGGTCAGCTTGCGCCGGGGAAACAGCCGCTTCAACGACCGTTGCACGTGGACATCAATCGGAAACGCTTCGTGATGTCCGCATGAAAACAGCAACGTGCAATTCGCGATCTTCTCCCCGACACCGGGGATCTTCAGCAATTCTTCCAGTGCCCGCCCATATTCCATCGCCGGTAACTCCGCGAGGCGGACGGCGCCGCTTTCCACCATTCGTGCCGCGGCGAGCAGGTATTTGGCGCGAAACCCGAGTTTACACGCCGCCAGTGCCGGCAACTCGGCGCGTGCGACGCGTTCCACCGCCGGAAACGCGCCGTTCTCGCCCAGCCGTTCCGCCAAGTGCGCCACGATTTGCCGGATCTGGACGATTTGTTTCGTCGAACTTGCGATAAACGACGCCAGCGTCTCCCATGGTTCTTGTCGGAGAACGCGCAGCCCCCAATGGGCTTCCACGGCTTGTTGCAAGGCTGCATCTTGGGGAAAACTGGCGACAATCGCCGGCAGAGAGAGGTCGAGTGTGAGGTAGTCGTGTAGCCGCGAGTCTGCTCGCGGCTCCGGTAGCGGGTTGGGCTGGCCGCGAGCAGGCCCGCGGCTACATTGCCATTCCAGATTGTTCCCGTCCTGTCGCAACCGCCAGACTTCGTTCCAAACCACCCCGGTATACCAGCCATCCGCGTCCCGCGACCAACGGAATGCTTGGCCACATTCGAGCGTCGCGGCCAGATTGAAATCTGTGACGTTGATTCGCTGGGTCATCTTTGGTAGAAGCTCGCGCGGGGAACCCTAGAGATGTTGCCGAAGGAGGTCAATACCATCCATTTTGTCGGTGTTTGCGGCACGGCCATGGCGTCGGTTGCCGCAACGTGCCGCGCTCTCGGCTACTCGGTCACTGGCAGCGACGAGAACGTCTACCCGCCGATGTCCACGTTCCTCGAACACGCCGGCATCCCGATCCAGACTGGTTATCG
This sequence comes from Verrucomicrobiia bacterium, assembly GCA_022072455.1. Lineage (GTDB taxonomy): Bacteria > Verrucomicrobiota > Verrucomicrobiia > Palsa-1439 > Palsa-1439 > CAINDI01. Next base: position 54,822 of record JAJVHY010000026.1, read on the forward strand.
CGAAGCAAATCTCGATCACCGGCCCGACCTCATCGTCATCGGCAACGCGATGAAACGCGGGAACCCCGAAGTTGAACGGGCACTCGACGAACGGCTGCACATTTGTTCGTTGCCGGAATTACTTCGGGAGTTCTTCATCCGTGGCAAACATTCGATTGTCGTGGCCGGCACGCACGGCAAGACGACCACGACTTCGTTGCTCGCGTGGGTGCTCGAATCCGCCGGCAAATCGCCGTCATTTTTGATTGGCGGGGTGCCGAATAATTTTCCCGATGGTGGTTGCCGGCTGGGGAAGGGCGCGCACTTCGTCCTCGAAGGCGATGAATACGACACCGCCTTTTTCGATAAGCGCAGCAAGTTCGTGCATTACCTGCCAGACACGGTCATCCTGAACAACATCGAATTCGACCATGCCGACATCTTTGCGGATCTGGCAGCGGTCAAACGCGCGTTCCGGCAACTCGTCGCCATCGTGCCGCGGCGCGGGCTGATCATCGCCAACGGTGACGACGCCAACGTGCGTGAAGTAGTGGCCGGCGCTCAAGCGCGAGTGAGATATTTTGGCTTGCCGGAATTTGCGGGCTACCGGCTTTCGCTGCCGGGCGAGCATAATCAACGCAACGCGGCGGCGGTTGCCGTTTGCGCGACGGAACTGGGATTGAGCCGAGAGCAAATCCAGACCGGGTTTGACACGTTTACCGGTATCAAACGCCGAATGGAAGTGCGCGGCGAGGCAGCCGGGGTGACGGTGCTCGATGATTTTGCGCATCATCCGACCGCGCTTGTGGAAACGATTCGCGCCATCCGGCTGAAGTATCCGCAGCAGCGGGTATGGGCGTTGTTCGAGCCGCGCAGTAATACGACACGGCGGAATATTTTCCAGCGGGAGTTGGGGGAGGCGTTGGCGTTGGCTGACGGTGTGTACATCACGCGGGTGGATCGCCTGAACGAATTACCGGAACACGAGCGGTTGAATCCCGAGCAGATGATTGCGTCGCTCCGGCAGCAGGGGAAACCGGCGGAGTATTCGGCGAATGCCGAGGCAATCCTCGCGTCACTGACACCGCAACTTCGGCAAGGGGACGTGGTGGCGGTGTTCTCGAACGGCAAGTTCGACGGCATCCACGAAAAGCTTTTAGAGCGGTTACGCGTTACCGCTTAGTAGCTACCGGCAGGCGCTTTCGCTTCTTCGTCTTTGTCCACCAACGTTGGGTCGGCGATGGCGCAGCCGAGCAGACCATTGTTCATGCTGGCGATGATGCGGGCTGCGTAATCACTTTGTTGGCGGCGTTCGTTTGCCGGCAATGTGGCGGCGCAGGGGGTGCCGAAGCGGGGTTGCGCGAATGGCAGGTGTGTGTCGCCGCGGGCGAGGATGTGGTAGCCGTTGGCCATCTTGGTGACGGGATCGGTGCGGGGTGGTTGCAGGTCGGGATCGACACCCCATTGGGTGAAGCTGCGCGCGTTGCAGTAGTGGCTGACAAAGCTGCGCCGGAACCGGTCCGTCGTAAAATTCTTTTTGCTGCGGTGCAGGACGTGACCGCCGAAGAAAACGACGTCGCCGGGTTGGGCGGGAACAAGGACTTGGTCGTATCGGTTGGCGACGCGGGTGAGCATATTCTGGGAGTCGTCGCTATGGGAGACGCCCTTGACGTAGGTGATGTCGCTGACGAGTTTATCACCGAAACCGTAGCCGATTTCTGGGCAGGGCGGATAGACGGGTTCGACTTGGCTGTCTTTGGCAAACCACATCGCGCCGTTGAGTTCGTCGCAGTCATCAATTGCGATCCATGCGCCGCAGAGTGTGTCGGGGTGCGTGGGGATGTAATAGGAGTCTTGGTGCCAACCTTGGCCGGGTTTACCGGGCGGCTTGAGGAACAACATCGTCTGCAGCGCGAGAACGTCGGGGCCGATCAGGACTTCGAGCACGTCGAGCACGCGCGGGTGCAGCATGTAGCGCTCGTGGAGCTCGAGTTTGCGGTGAAGCATATGGAGGCGGAGAAAATATTGTGCTTTTTCGATTGGGGAGAGGTGCGCCGGTGGGGCTTCGAGTCCTTGGGCGGACACGCCGTGGTCCTTATTGAGATCGCGTTCGGCCATCTGTGCCCGCTGCTCCGGCAGACGGCCTTGCATCAGGTCTTCGGTGTGTTGCCGGAGTTCGGCGATTTCGGCGGGGGAAACCAGGCCGGGGATGACAAGAAAACCATCACGACGAAAACGAGTGTATTGTTCAACCGTGACTTGGTATCGGTCGAGCATGGTGGCGTTCATTGGTGGCGGAAAATAGCCGGCGAGGTGGAGTTCGTCAATCCGTTGCGGTGTGGTGTTTTTCCGGGAAATCAGGCGCAACAAGCGGCCCAAGGCGGTCAGCACCCGGGGAGCCGGGCAACGCTTCTGACGCAGCCTGTCATCCGCGATGAGGCAAGTTTCCTCGAGCCTGACATGGACTTTTGTGCTGGGTCGATTTTGTCGGGAAATGTTGCCGGTATTTATCTCGGGCACCTCGACGCGACTTTTCTTCAAAGCTTGGGGGTGACAAAATCACGAAAAAGTCGGCCGCGGCGGTGATCCTCGACAGTTGCACCTTCCAGTCCCCACCGGAGAGCGGGGATGACTTGGTTTGTTCCCGCTTCGCGGTGGTGAGATGGGAGGTCGCACAGAAGCGCGACCGTCCAATAAAGGGATGACGGCCATCTGTGCAGTCGCCCTCCAACTGGACGATCACCGGGCGGGTTATAGGCCGAGGTTGTCGCCGAGATTGGGTTTGCTGTCGGCGTCCACAATGATTTCCCGAACGGTCTTGCCGGCGGGGATCATGGGGAGGACGTGCTCGGTGTAGGGGACGATGACGTCGAGGACGTACGGTTCTTTGGAGTCGAGCATGCGCTGCATGGCGGCGCGGAGTTGACTCTTTTTGAAGACACGCTCTGCGGGGACGTTGAAGCCTTTGGATATGGCCACGAAATCTGGATAGACTTTATGCGGGTGTTCGGGGTCGCCGAGGTACGTGTGGCCGCGGTTCGAGTTGTAGAACTTGTCTTCCCACTGGACGACCATACCGAGGTGCTGGTTATTGAGGACGAGGGCTTTGGCGGCGATATGTTCGATGTGGGCGGTGCCGAGTTCCTGGATGTTCATGACGAACGAGCCGTCGCCATCGATGTCCACGACCTCTTTGTTGGGGAAGGCGAGCTTGGCGCCGAGGGCGGCGGGGTAGCCGTAGCCCATCGAGCCGAGGCCGGCCGAGGTGAGGAACGTGCGCGGGTGTTTGATTTTGAAATATTGCGCGGCCCACATCTGGTGTTGGCCGACGCCGGTGGTGATGATTGCATCGCCCTTGGTGAGTTCGTCGAGCAACTCGATGGCGTATTGCGGCATGATGATTTCGTCCGTCTTGCCGTGGAGGAATTCGCGGACGTATTCGCTCCGCAAGACTTCGTCGTTCACGCGATACCGGAAGGGGAACTTGGCCTTCCATTCGTTGATCTGGGTGTGCCAGGCTTTGAACGGTTTGCCTTTGACGACTTTGTTCAACTGCTGGAGCGCGTACTTGATGTCGGAGACGATGGGCAGGTGCGCGACTTTGTTTTTGTTGATCTCGCTGGGGTCAACATCGATGTGAACGATGGTGCCGTGCTTGGCAAATTCGCTGACTTTGCCAGTGACGCGGTCGTCGAAGCGGACGCCGAAAGCGAGGAGCAAGTCGGATTTATCCACGGCGTAGTTGGCGGTGACGGTGCCGTGCATCCCAAGCCATTGCATCGAGAGTTTGTGGTCGGCGGGAATCGCACCGATGCCCATGAGGGTCGTGGTGACCGGGATGTTGGTTTTTTCGGCGAACTCGATGAGGTCGGCGCTGGCGTTGGCGGAGATGATGCCGCCGCCGCAGTAAATGACCGGTCGTTCGCTCTTTTCGATGAGGCCGGCAATCTCGTTGACAGCGATTTCGCTGATGCGTTTGTCGGCGTTATAGCCGCGGAAGTTGAGTTTTTCTGGGAAGACCGGCTTGCAGTGGCCTTGCTGAACGCTCTTCGGAATGTCAATCCAGACCGGCCCCGGCCGGCCTGTGGTGGCGATGTGGAAGGCTTCTTTGATGACCTGCGGGATGTCTTCGACGTTCAGGATGAGGTAGCTGTGTTTGACGATGGGCACGGAGAGGCCGAAGACATCGGTTTCTTGGAAGGCGCCTTTGCCAATCATGTGTGACGGAACTTGTCCGGTAATGACGACAAGCGGAATGGAATCGAGATAAGCGTCGGCGACGCCGGTAACGAGGTTGGTGGCGCCGGGGCCGCTGGTGGCCATGGCGACGCCGGCTTTGCCGGTGGCGCGGGCGTAACCTTCGGCAGCGAAAACGCCGCCTTGTTCATGCCGGGGGAGGACGGTGCGAATTTGTTTGGAGCGGGTGAGCGATTGGTGCAGTTCCATGCTCGCGCCGCCGGGATAAGCGAAGACCAGTTCCACGCCCTCGCGTTCGAGGCAGCGGACGACAAGGTCGGCACCCCGCATCGGGCTGGTTTCGGCGATTGGCTTGGGTTTGATTGTGGTCTGGATCTTACTCATAGCGGGTGTTTATACACTTGGGAAATGGCGGCAAGCAACGGGAAAACAAAACACCCGGTCGCGCCGCGAGGACACGACCGGGTGAGATGCGAGAACGACTTGAGACTAGAACTGCTGGATCGTGGAGATGTTGAACGAGCCTTGAATCACTTCCACAATGTTGGTCGCGACGGGCGACGGTGTCGTTTGCGACGCGGAGAACGTGAACGTGCCGCTGGCCTTTTGCTGCGCGAGATTGAAGGTCGCGATGTACACGGTGCCCGAGAGGTTGCTCGAATAGGTTTTGCCTCCGGCAATGTCAATGACCCCGGTGCCAGCGCCAGCCGGATATGGACCGGGGCCGACCACGTTGACGGCGGAAATGTTGACGGCTTTCTGCCCGTTCAAGGCCGGCCCGTTCACGGTGAATTGGCCGGTGATGTTCACATAGACGCCGGCGGCAGCCGGGGCATTATGTTGAACGCCGTTGATGCGGCATTGCAGGCCGTTCCCGCCACCATCGCCATTGCTGTCGTTTGCCTTGTCAATGGTCTTAATGGCGCTGAGCAGGCTTTTCAGCGAGCTGCTCAAGGCTTTGGCTGCGAGCGCGAAGTCTGGGGAGGTGCCGGCTTGGTTCAGGAGATCCTGTGCGGTGTCATGCGCGGTTTGCGCTGAAGTTTTGGCGCTGCCTTCCGGCAGGGCGTTGATTTCGGTTTGGATTTCGTCGAGTTCGGTTTGGATCGTGGCGACGAGGTTGCTGAGGCTGCCTTCGAGGAGATCGGAGAGATCGTTGACCACGAGCAGTTCGGTCACGGCTGCTTCGAGCACGAAGTCATCCGGAAACGCTTTGAGGAGGGTCTTCGAGATTTTGCCCAAGGCTTTGATGTCGCCGGACAAGGTGGTGGACTTGTCAATGGCGGCGATGACCTTGACGCAGGTCTTGCCTAATTTCTGTTCCACCTTGTCCACGCTGCCGGTCAAGCTGTTGGCGCGGGCGAGTAGTTCGGCGCGCAAGGCGTCGAAGCTGCTGGTCGCGGCCGCGTGGGCGGCGGACGAGGTTACGAGAATGGCGGTCGTTACGACAGCCGTCAAATGACGAACATTCCTTAGTTGCATAGGCTTTCTGCGGATGACTCCTTTGGTTTTGGTTTGTTTAACCGCGACTGCGCCCGCGGTAGGTTGCGGGAACAAGGCGCGGGTTCGACGAAATGGTAACGGCCGCGATTAGTTCAATTCGATTTTATCGATGATCTTTTGGGCTTTCGCGGCGGACTTGAGACAGGCGCCGAGAAGCTTCGAAGCTTCGCTCCAAGTCGTGTCGCCGAACGCAGCTTCCAGCGCATTGGCGGCATCATTGAGCGCGGCTTGAGCCTGGTCGCGATCTTTGCTTTCGGGGAGGGAATCAATGCTCAACTGGAGGTCTTGCAAGATGATGTCGAGTTGGTCGGCAATGCTGAAATAGCCGTTGACGAGCAGGGTGCGAACATTGTTGGAAAACACCAGTCCGCCGACGATGGTAGGCGCGAATTCATCGGGAAAGGTCTTTTGCAACAATTTGGCGAGTTTGGCGCTGGCCTTGATGTCGCCCGCGAGTGTGAGGGATTTGTCAATAATCACGATCCCTTTGGTGCAGGCCTTCGCTAGTTTCTGCTCCGTCTTGTCCACGCTGTTGCTCAAAACTCCGAGCCGATCAGAGAGTTCGGTGCGCAGATCAGTGAAGTTGCTGATAAGCGCGGCGTGGGATGCCGGGACAGTTCCGAGCAGGGTTATCATGGCGCCGGTCAGAAATGACAAAATACGAATGCGCTGCGACTTCATATAGTTCTCCTGAATTGCCGGCTGATTAAACGGGCATCGCTTTGGCGATAATTTTCAGGGCCTTCTCGATGTTTTTGAGGCAAGCGCTGAATCGCTTCGTGGTTTCCTGGTAGTCCTCCTGCTGGAAGAAGTAGGCCGCGGCCTCCAACTCATCCAGGGCATCCTCGTAAGCCGCTTCGGCCTTCTCACGATCTTTGCCGACCGGCAACATGTTGACCAAGACCTCCAAGTCGTCGAGTCGGTCACTAAGCGATTCGCCGATGTTGTTGTAGCCTTCCAGCATCAGGGCGTAGAGGTTGTTCGAGACGGCGGCCTCGAATTCGTCGGGGAACGCTTTGGCCAAAAGTTTGCCCAACTTGAAGCTGATCTTGATGTCGTCAGCCAAATCGCTGACGTCATTGATCATGGCGATGCCTTTGACCACTGCTTTGTCTTGTTTCTGCTCATCTTTGTCTTCGCTCCCACCCAACACAGCATGACGCAGGACCAACTCATCGCGCACCGCGAAAAAGTTGCTGGGGATACCGGCGGTGGCGGTGCCGACGGCGAAAAAGATGATTGGTAGCAGGCTCACGAGTTTCTTCATATTTCTCCCTTAAACAGACGATTGGTTGAGTTGCCAGACTGAAGTGGTTCATACTGCCAACGCACCGGCGTCGTCAAGTTCCGTTTGCTTTCCGGGGCATCAATCACTAGCCTGCCGTCCCGATGGTGGGAAATTTCCAGATTGAAGCGACCGATCGCACCACGCGCGCCCGTGCCGGTAAGCTGCAAACGGCGCACGGCGTGATCGAAACGCCGGTCTTCATGCCGGTCGGGACGCAGGGGACGGTCAAATGCATGGCGCCGGGCGAACTGCGCCAGTTGCCGGCGCAGATCATTCTGGGCAATACCTATCATCTGATGATTCGCCCGGGCCTCGAACTCATCCAAAAGGCCGGGGGATTGCACAAATTCATGAATTGGGCCGGCCCGATCCTGACCGACAGCGGCGGGTTTCAGGTTTTCTCGCTGGCGAAGCTCCGCAAGATCAGCGAGCGCGGCGTTGAATTCCAATCACATGTGGACGGCCAGACGCTATTCCTCGGGCCGGTCGAAGCGATGGAAGCGCAGACAATTTTAGGCAGCGACATTGCGATGGCATTCGACGAATGCGCCCCGTGGCCGTGCGACCGAGAATACGCTTGCAGAAGCGTAGACCTGACAATACAGTGGGCGGCTCGCTGCCGGGAAAAGGGTCTCGGCTCGCGACAATTGCTCTTTGGAATCGTGCAGGGCAGCCTGTTTGCCGACCTGCGGGAACGGTGTGCGAAAGAACTCGTTGCCTTGGACTTCCCCGGCTACGCCATCGGCGGCGTGAGCGTCGGCGAACCCGAACCGGAGATGTTGCAACAAGTTGATGCCGCCGTACCGCACTTGCCGGCGGAAAAACCCCGGTATGTGATGGGGGTCGGAACGCTGCCGCAACTGGTCCAGATGGTCGCGCGGGGGATTGACATGTTTGATTGTGTCTTGCCGACACGCGCGGCGCGTCATGGGAAGGTGTTCACCAATACCGGCTCGTTTTCGATCCGGGCGGCCGCTTGCCGCGAAGATTTTGGACCGTTGGAAGCCGGGTGCGAGTGTTACGCGTGCCGGGAATTTAGCCGGGCGTACCTCCGGCATTTGATTTGGGCGAATGAGATTTTGGGGCTGCGGTTGTTGACGTGGCACAATTTGCATGTGTTTCTGAACCTGTTGCGCCGGGCGCGGCAGGCGATCGGAGCGGGGGAGTTTGGGGAATTTCAGCGCGAGTTTATCGCGCAGTACACGGAGAAAGCTGATTATGATGAACGCATTTAGTTTGTTGGCCATGGGCCCGCCGCCGGGAACTGAACAAGACCCGAAGGCGCAAATGGTGCAGATGATCGCGATGTTTGCGATTATGGGCGTGATGTTTTATTTCCTGCTGATCCGGCCCCAAAGCAAGCAACGCAAGCAACAGGAACAACTGTTGAAAAACCTCAAGACCGGCGACAAAGTGCTCATGAGCAACGGCATCTTCGGCATCATCGCCAACGTCAAAGAGAAGAGCTTCGTCGTCAAAATCGCCGACAACGTGAAGATCGAAGTCGTCAAGAGTGCGGTCACCACCGTCCTCAAGAGCGATGATGCACCGGCCACCGCGGCGAGCTAGGCCATGAACAAGCAATTCACTTGGAAGGTTCTGCTGATTGTTGCCGTGGCGGCAATCAGCGGTTGGGCGATTCACAACTACGGCATTCAACTCGGCCTCGATCTCAAAGGCGGGACCTCGTACCTGCTCAAGGTTGACCTCTCGCAAATCGAGACCGCCGGCCGCGGTCAGGCCGTCAAGCAGGCAATTGAGATTCTCGGGAAGCGCGTGAATCGCTTCGGAGTTGCCGAGCCGATCATCCAAGCCGTCGGGACGGACCGGATCCTCGTGCAGATTCCCGGTTTGAAGGAGCAGGACCGGGCCGAGGCCCGCAGCTTGATTCAGAAAACGGCGAAACTCGAATTTCGCCTCGTCCATGCAGATAACGATACCTTGCAGCGTGAAGCCACCAGTCCGTACTTCCGCGCGCCGCTGGGCTACACGAATCTGACCGAGACCGTGGTCCGCGAAGGCCGGTCGGAGACGCGCAGTTATTTTTGCAAAACCACGCCGGAACAGGGCTTGACCGGGACGTATGTCGAGCGGGCGTTTGTGGATTACGATAACCTCGGGCGGCCGCATATTTCGATGGAGTTCAACAAGGAAGGCGCCGCGCTGTTCGCCAAAGTCACGCGGGTCAATGTCGGCCGGCAACTGGCCATTGTTTTGGATGGTCAGTTGCAATCGGCGCCGGTCATTCAAGACGAGATTCTCGGCGGGCGCGCCCAGATTTCCGGCAGCTTTAGTTTGGCGGAAGCGCAGAACCTCGCCAGCGTCCTGGAAAATCCCCTCCAAGCGCCGGTCACCATTCTCGAAGACCGCGGCGTGGATCCGTCGCTCGGCAAAGACTCGATCAACAGCGGCGTGCGCGCGGCAGTTTTCGGCGCGGCGGCAGTCGTCATTTTTATGGCGGTGTATTACCTCGCGGCGGGTCTGGTTGCGAACCTGGCGTTGATACTGAACATCCTGATTCTGATCGGTGTGCTGGCGATGTTCAAATTCACGCTGACGCTTCCCGGTATTGCCGGCATCGTCTTGACCATTGGCATGGCGGTTGATGCCAATGTGCTGATTTTCGAACGCATCCGGGAAGAGTTGGCTGCGAAGAAAGGTCTGAAAGTTGCCATCGTGGCCGGTTATCAACGCGCGTTTGTCGTCATTTTCGACTCCAACTTCACGACAATCATGGCGGCGATCATCCTGATCATGCTCGGCAGCGGCCCGATCAAGGGTTTCGGCGTCACGCTCACCGTCGGGTTGATTGCGAACTTGTTTGCGGCGGTGTTCGTCACCCGGGTGGGCTTCGATTGGCTGATTGGCAAGGGCTGGATGAAATCATTCAAAATGTTCCACATTTTCAACGTGATTCCGAAAATCAATTTTCTCGGGGTCTGGAAAATGGCCTTCATCTTGTCGTGGCTCATCATTGCGGTTGGGGTGTATTCATTCGTCCAACGCGGTGGGATGAACGTCGGGAAAGGCGAAGTCTACGGGATTGATTTTGCCGGCGGCGATTCATTGACAATGTCGTTTGCCCAGCGCGTGGACGTGGACAAACTGCGGGCCGCACTTGAAGCGACCGGCTTCAAGGAAGCCTACATTCAATACTCGAAAGGTACCGAGCGCGACGAACTCGTCTTGCGCCTGCCGGAGAACTCCGGTGAAAAAGTCTACGCGATGCTGCAGACCAGCTTCCCTGAAGCGGGTTTCAAGGAGCCCAGCGTGGAACATGTCGGGGCGACCATCGGCCAGGAACTGCTCACCGAAGCCAGTTGGGCGGTCTTGGTGGCGCTCGGGGCGATCATGATCTATGTCGCGTTCCGGTTTGGCGAATTTGCCTACGGCCTCGGCGCGTTGATTGCCTTGGCGCATGATGTGTTGATGTGTGTCGGCATCTTCTGTTTGGCCGGCGTGGGGCACACGTTCTCGTTGCCGGTGGTGGCGGCGTTGCTGACCATTATTGGGTATTCCATCAACAACGTCATCGTCGTGTTCGACCGGATCCGCGAAAACCGGAAACTGGCCAGTACCCGGCTCAGCTACCATGAGTTGATCAATCGCAGCATCAACGAAATGTTGCCGCGCACGATCCTCACCGCCGGCACGACGCTGGTCACGGCGTTGGCGTTGATGTTGTTCGGTGGCCGGGTCATTTATGACTTTGCGTTCATCTTCCTCGTGGGCGTGTTGGTGGGGACGTATTCCTCGATCTACATCGCCAGCCCGATCGTGTTGTGGTACCACCGCGACGAAGGCAAGAGCGCAAATCCGGCCCCCGCCAAGTCAGTCGCGGCGAAAGCCTAGCCGGCATTGCTCGTGAACAAGCGCTGGCTCATCGCTCCGGTTGACCCGGCGCGTTGCCAGACGCTCGCCAGCGAACTGGCTTTGCCGGTGCCGCTGGCGCAGACGCTCATCAACCGCGGCTTTGACGACGTGGAAGCCGCGCGCCGGTTTCTCAATCCCCAACTCCGGCAGCTCGGCGACCCGTTTGCCTTGCCGGCGATGTTGCCGGCGGTGGAACGGATTTTGGCGGCCCTGGACCAGGGCGAACGCATTGTCATTTACGGTGATTATGATGTGGATGGCGTGACGTCGAGCGCGTTGCTTGGTTACGTGTTGCGGGCGGCGGGGGGGGCGGTGACGAATTTTCTGCCGCACCGGTTGGACGAGGGGTATGGCTTGAGCGCGGCCGGGATTGCGCGGTGCCGGCAGGAGCATAATCCGCAGTTGCTGATCGCGGTGGATTGCGGCACGAGTTCGCGGGCGGAGATTGCCGGGCTGACGCAGGCCGGGATTGATGTCATCGTCCTCGATCACCATGAGCCGCCGGCAGAGTTGCCGGAGTGTGTGGCGTTGGTGAATCCAAAATGCGGGGCCGCCGAACCGTTCGCCAGTGTCGGCTTGGCTTTCAAACTGGCGCATGCCCTCCTGAAGCAACGCCGGGAACTCTCGGAACGGATTGATCTCCGCGAGCATTTGGATTTGGTCGCGTTGGGGACTGTCGCGGATATTGTGCCGCTCGTGGACGAGAATCGGATTTTGGTGAAGGCCGGGTTGGAACGTTTGCCGGTGACGAAGAAAGTCGGGTTGCGGGCGTTGTTGGAGGTGGCCGGGGTGGAGGGGGAAGTGTCGCCGTATCATATCGGGTTCCGGTTGGGGCCGCGGTTGAATGCGGCGGGGCGGTTGGCGGATGCGATGGCGGCGTTGGAGTTGGTGTTGACGGGCGATGCCGGGCGGGCGGCGGAGTTGGCGGCGCAACTCGATGAACAGAATGCGGAGCGGCAACAGTTGGAGGATCGAACATTGCAGGCGGCGCTTCGGTTGGTCGATGAGCGCGACCGAGTTTTCGTGGTGGCCGACGAAGGCTGGCATCCCGGGGTGATTGGGATCGTGGCGTCCCGGTTGGCGCAACGGTTTTACCGGCCGACGGTGGTGATTGGTCAGGGCGGGAAGGGGTCGGGCCGGAGTGTGACTGGATTTTCGTTGGTGGCGGCGTTGACGGGGTGCGCGGAGTTGTTGGTGAAGTTTGGGGGGCATGAGATGGCGGCCGGGTTGACGATTGAACCGGGGCGGGTCGCGGCCTTGCGGGAGCGGTTGAATGCGCAGGCCGGGGAGTGGCCGGGGCCGATGGTGCGGATTGATGCGGTGGTGAAGCTGGGGGAATTGACGCGGGAATTTGTGGCGGCGGTGGCTCAGTTTGAGCCGTGCGGCGCTGAGAATCCGGCCCCGGTGTTTGCGGCGCTGGGGGTGCGGTTGGCCGGTAAGCCGCGGGTGGTGGGGCAGAAGCATTTGAAGTTTGCGGTGACGGATGGGACGGCGACGGTGGAGGCGATTGGCTGGGGCATGGGCGATTGGGAGTTGCCGGCGGGGGGGATGGAGATTGCGTTCGTGGCGGAAATGAACGAGTTTCGCGGGGTGGAGTCGGTGCAGTTAAAAGTGCGCGACTTGCGGGCCGGTGGCGCAGTATAATAGAATTGTGATTTAATGGGCGAGCGAATGCAAATTTCGATTCGGTTGAAGCTGACCGCGCTGGTGGCGGGGGCGGTGATGCTGACGGTGCTGGGGTTGAGTGTGGGGAGTTACTATTTTGTCCGACAGATGTTGCAGCACCAGATTCATGACCGGTTGCAAGTGGTGACGGCGGACCGGCAGAAGTTGGTGTTGATGTTTGTGCAGTTGCAGTTGGAGCGGGTGAGTTTGGTGGCGAGTCGGATCACCCTGCCGCGGTTGCTGGAGAATTTGACCGACGAGCAGGCGCAAGCCCAGGCGCGCCGGAGTACGCAGGATGCGTTGCAGAGCACAGTGGGGGTGTTGGCGATTTGGGTGGTCGACCGGCAGGGGCAGGTGGTGCTGACAACCGATGCGACTGTTGCAGGGCGAAATTATGCCGGTACTGTCGAGTTTACGGAGGGGTTGGCGCAGCCGTATATGGAGATGGTGTCGGTGCAAGGGGCGCACCGCCGCGCGGTGTTGGCGGCGCCAATCCGTGGCACAACGGGCGTCGTCGGGGTGGTCATGATGTTGGCCGAGGCGGATAAGTTGGAGCATTTATTGACGGATCGAACGGGCTTGGGCGCGACCGGCGCGGTGATTTTGGGGACGCGGGAAGGGGCGGGGATACGTTACCTGTTTTGGCCGGAGACTGCGAATCAGCCCGTGGCCGGACCGACGCAACCCTCACCGGCTTTAGTCGCGGCGGTGGCGGGGCAGATGGGGTTCAAGGAGACGACAGATGAGCACGGGCACAAGGTGTTGGCGGCGTACCGGCCGGTGGGGCACCGGCAGTGGGGCATTTTGACGAAGATGGATCTGGCGGAGGCTTACGGGCCGATCAATTCGTTGCGGACATTGTTTGTCACGATTGAGAGCATCGTGTTTGTCGTGGCGCTGTTAGTTTCATATTGGCTGGCCACGCGGTTTACCGAGCCGATTTTGCGGTTGGCCGGGATGGCGGAATCCATTGCAGGGGGTGGGTTGCGCGCGCAGGTGGTGGTGGAGAGTAATGACGAGGTGGGGCGGTTGGGGCAGTCGTTCAACAAGATGAGCGAGGAGTTGGCGCATTCGTATGGGATTCTGGAAGACCGGGTGGCGCAGCGGACTGCGGAGTTGAAGGCCGAGCGCGATTTGTTACAGGGGTTGTTGGATAACACGCCCGACCGGATTTATTTCAAAGATCTGCAGAGCCGGTTCATCCGCATGAACAATGGGCTCGCGAAGTTTTTTGGGCTGGCATCACCGGCAGAGGCGGTTGGGAAAACTGATTTTGATTTTTTTTCCCAGGAGCACGCACAGCAGGCGTACGATGACGAGCAACTGATCATTCGCACCGGGCAGGCGATGATGGGATTGGAAGAAAAAGAAACGTGGCCCGATGGCCATCTCACGTGGGCGTCGACGACCAAGGTTCCGTTGCGCGATGCGTCGGGACAGATTGTCGGGACGTTCGGGATTTCGCGGGACATCACCGATCGCAAGCGTGCCGAGGAGGAGTTGAACCGGTATTTTGAACTCTCGCCCGACCTCTTTTGCATTGCTGACCGGAATGGATTTTTCAAACGTTTGAGTCCCGCGTGGTCCAGTGTGTTGGGCTATACGCAGCAGGAGTTGCTCGAACAACCGTTTCTCAACTTTGTTCATGAAGATGACCGGGCTGCGACGGTGGTGCAGTACGACCGCATCCGCGAAGGTGGGCGCGCCATCCAGTTTGAAAACCGGTATCGGTGCAAAGACGGCTCGTACCGGTGGCTGCAATGGAACGCCGTGCCGGTGCCCGAACAACAAGTGGTGCATGCTGTTGCCCGGGACGTCAGCGAACATAAGCGGGCGCAGGAATTGTTGTCGCGGTTTGCCGACGCGCTCAATAAGAAAAACCTCGAAATGCAGGAAGACCTCAAAATGGCGCGGGAAGTCCACCAGGTGTTCGTGCCCAAGACGTATCCCGTGTTTCCGGTCGGGTCCCCGGCGGAACGCAGTCGCCTGCGGTTTGCTCACCGGTATCTGCCGACATCTGCCTTGGGCGGCGATTTTTTCGACATTTTTCCAGTGTCGAAAACCGAAGCCGGAATCGTGATCTGCGATGTGATGGGGCACGGGATGCGGGCGGCGTTGGTGACGTCCATCATTCGCGGTTTACTGGACAAGTTCCGGAACGACGCCGGCGACCCGAGCAAGTATTTAGAGGACATCAACCGGGCGTTGTTGGCAAATCTGCAGACGTGCAGTGCCACGATTTTTGCCACGGCGTGCTATCTGGTGGTGGATGTGCACACGGGGCGTGTGCGGGTGGCAAACGCTGGCCATCCCGGGCCGTTCATCATCCGGACAACAGGGCAGACTGTTGAACAAGTCAATGGAACCACAATCGGGCGGGCTCCCGCGCTAGGCTTGACGGGCGACGCCACATTTCCGACAACCACGGTGGCGTTGGGAGTCCAAGACCGATTGGTGTTGTACACCGACGGCCTCTACGAAGTGGAAACCAAAGACGGCCAAGAGTATGGCATTGAGCGTTTCGCGGCAGCGCTCCGGCGGCGGATCAATGTCAGCGACATGCAGTTGCTCGACGAAGTCCTCGCCGAAGCCCGGCTATTCGCGGCGACCGGGGAATTTACCGATGATGTCTGCCTGCTGAGCGTGGAGTTGACCGGCTGGGCCAACTGAAGCGGTCCGCTTACCCGGCCTTGGTCACCAAGCCGGTCTTGATGCAGTTCGCGCAGGCTTTAATCCGGCGGTGTTCGCCGGCAATGACAGCGCGCACGTTCTGCAGGTTCGGCTTGAACAAGCGTGGCGTGACGGCGGTCACATGCTGACCGATCCCGCCTTTTTTCTTGGCCTGACCGCGCCGCAAGATGGTGTTGCCGCGAACTTGACCCTTTCCGCAAATTTCACAACGTCGAGACATAATAATTTCCTTTGAGAGCCGCGAACCATAGCCAATCGCTCCGAGTGACGCAAGGGTATTTTCCGCCGGTCAACGCCCGTCCGGGGGCATGGCACGAACTTCGCTATGCAGGGGCGGTATTATGAGCAAGGAAACATTTAGCCGGTTGGTCAACCAACTGAGCGCCGAGGCGGAAGGCGAACGTCTGGCAGAACAGCAAGCGTTGCGGCGCCAGCGCCTTTTCCGGCTGCTTGGCCGGGGCTGCGTATGGGTGATTCTGGCCGGTGTATTGGCGGGTGGCTATGCCTACCGGGAAGACATTGGCCAGAAACTGGCCGATTACGCCGGTATCAAGGAACCGCAACCAACCGGGCCGAACAAGCTCCAAGAATTGGTCAAGCAAGCCCAGAAGAACGCCGTGGCCTTGGAAAACGCCAGCAAGTAAGCCCGCACAACCGCCGCCAACCTCAGCCCATGGTGGATCGTCGCCAGCACAGTTGACTGCTGCCGGCGTGATTCGTCACTGCAACTGCGGAACCAAGACAATCTTGCCGGCGGCACCGGGCTGCATGACGGCCTCGTGGGCTTGCGGAGCGGCGGACAAGGGGAACTCGTGGGCGATGACCGGACGCAGACTGCCATTCGTCAGGCCGGTGGCAATGGCGGTGTGCATCTCGGCGAGTTCGGCCGGAGTCGCGGTGAACACGAGCACGCCGGTCACGACCGCTTCGCGGCGCATGATTTCGCGCGGGTTGATTTCGATGCTGCCCCGGTTTCCGATGATGACAATCCGGCCACGGTTCGCCAGTGCGGCGAAATCCCGGGCGAGGTTGTGATTCGCGAGCATTTCCAGAATGACATCGGCGGCGATCCCGGTGAGGTAATCGGGTTGCCGGTGGTCGAGGACTTGGTGTGCGCCTTGGGCGCGCACGAGTGCCAAGCCCCGGTCGGACCCAGCCGTACCGATGACCCGACAGCCTTGCGCGACGGCGAATTGCACCGCCGCCAAGCCGACGCCGCCACTGGCGCCGTGGATAAGGACTGTTTCTCCCGGTGCGATGCGTGCTTTGAGGAACAAGGCCCGGTACGCTGTCGCGTACGGAATGTTGAGCGCTGCGCCTTGGGCAAAACTGATGTTGTCTGGCAAGGGGTGGACATGGCGCGGTTCGCAGAGAGCGTACTCCGCATAGGTGCCGGTCAGGCTGCCGCTCAGGTAGACCCGGTGGCCGTCGGCAGTGATACCGGCGGCATCGGTGCCGGGCGTGTAGGGCAAGGGGGGTAAGGCGCCGTAATTTCCCGAGCGGATATACGTCTCGACCGGGTTGACGCCAACCGCATGAATGCGAACGAGGATCTGGCTGGCGGTGGGGGCGAGGTCGGGGACGGTTTCGAGTTTCAGCACGGCGGTGGGGCCGAATTGGTGGACGCGGATGGCTTGCATGTTGGTATCGTACGGAATTGGCGGGCGGGGTGCAAGTGCGAGGCCCCGTTGCATTTGGGCGCGGCTGCGGTACACTCGCGACCACATATGAGTAATCCAACTTCTGACGCGACGATGGCGGTGTTTCTTGATCTCGAAAATATCGCTCTCGGCGCCCTCGATGCGCGTTATCCCAAATTTGATGTCCAAAAAGTCCTTGAACGCCTCCTGCTGAAAGGCCACATCGTGGTCAAGAAGGCGTACTGTGACTTCGACCGATACAAAGCCTTCAAACGCGATTTACATGAGGCGGCTTTTGAACTCATCGAGATTCCTCACTTGCGTCAGTCCGGTAAAAACTCCGCCGACATCCGCATGGTGGTGGATGCCCTTGACCTTTGTTACACGAAAGGCCACGTGGACACATTTGTCATCATCAGCGGCGATTCGGATTTTTCGCCGTTGGTCAGCAAACTCCGCGAGAACGCGAAAACCGTCATCGGCGTCGGTGTGAAAAATTCCACCGCGGATTTGTTCATCAGCAACTGCGATGAATTTTTGTACTATGACGATTTGGTGCGGGTCGCGCCGGCAAAACAACGCACTCCGACACCGGCGGCGAAAACCGAAGCGACCGGCCCCGCGGTGGGCGACGCGTTTGAGTTGGTCACCAAAACCCTCGAAGCGCTCGCGGAAGAACGCGACGAAAACGATCCCGTCTACGGGTCAATGATCAAACAAGCCATCAAACGCCGCAACCCCGGCTTCAACGAACGCGCCTATGGCTTCCGCTCGTTCAATGATCTCCTCTTGGAAATGCAAAAACGCAGCCTCCTCAAACTCACCGCCGACTCGAAGTCCGGCGGCTACACCGTGACTGCTGGAATCTGATATGAAAACTCTCTCACACCGCCGCCCCGCGACACTCGACCGATTCTGGTTTGGCGCGGCCTACTACCCCGAACATTGGGATGCCGCCACCCGCGAACACGATGCCGACCGGATGGCGGCCGCCGGCTTCAACATGGTCCGGTTGGGTGAATTCGCTTGGGACCGTCTCGAACCGCTCCCCGGTCAATTTGATTTCGGCTTGTTTGATGAAACAATCGCCCGGCTCGGCGACCGCGGCATCCGCACCATGTTCTGCACGCCGACCGCCGCACCGCCGGTCGGGCTGTCGCGCCGGCATCCCGAAATCCTCCGCGTCAATGAAAACGGCGTCACCTTCGAACACGGCTCCCGCCAACACGCCTGTCACGCCAGCCCGGTCTTCCGCGAACATTCGCGGCGCATTACGCAGGCGCTTGCCGACCATTTTCGCGACAACCCCCACGTCGTCGCCTGGCAGACCGACAACGAATTCCACTGTCACTTCAGCGAATGCCATTGCGCCAACTGCCAGACGGCATTTCAGGACTTTCTCCGACAGAAATACTCTGGCGACATCGCCGCGCTCAACGCCGCGTGGGGGACTGCGTTCTGGGCGTTGACGTATCGGGACTTCGCGGAAATCCGCACTCCGAAACGCGACAAGCCGACGTTCGCCAATCCCGCCGCTCAACTCGATTACTACCGGTACCTCTCAGCCGCCGTCACCGAATTTCAGCACGACCAGATTGAGATTCTCCGCGCCGCAAATCCACGCTGGTTCGTCACCCACAACGGCTTGTTCGGCCACATTGATTACCGGGGGAAATTCACCCAGGACCTCGACATCCTCGGTTACGACTGTTACCCGATGTTCGCTACTGACGTCGTTTGGCGACCGGCCAACCACGCGTTCGGCGTCAACTACGCCCGCGCCTGGTCCGGTAACTTCATCATCCCGGAACAACAAAGCGGCCCCGGCGGCCAGGCGCCGTATTTCCAAGATCACCCCGAACCGGGCGAACTCCGCAAATTCACCTACGTCTCCATCGCCCGCGGGGCCGATTCGCTCCTATATTTTCGCTGGCGCACCTGCCGGTCCGGCGCGGAAGAATACTGGTGTGGCATCCTCGATCACGACAACGTCCCGCGCCGCCGCTACGCCGAAGTCAAACAAATCGGCGCCGAACTCCGCGAACTCGGTCCGCAACTCCGCGGTACCCACGTCCATGTGGATACCGCGATTGCCAGTGCCGACCACGAAGTCGAGGACGCCCACAGCACCTTGCCGTTCGGCTTGCCATCGCCGCAGGCAGTCGCGGCCAAAATCCACGAAGCCTTCTGGCGCCGCAACTACGCGGTCGGCTTCATTCACCCGACCGACGATCTCGCCGGCGTCAAACTCTACGTGATCCCGCATTGGGCGACGTTTGATCCGGGCTGGGTGCCGGCATTGGAGAAATTCGTCCGCGGCGGCGGCACCCTCGTCATCGGCGCGCGCACCGCGACCCGTGATATGCACAACAATGTCGTTGCTGAAACCATTCCGGGTTGCCTGCGGGATCTCGCCGGCGTCACGGTTGCCGAATACAGCCGCATCAATCTTCCCAAACAACGCCCCCGGCATCTCGTCCTGGCCGGCAAGAAGATGTTGGCCGAACACTGGTGCGAAATTCTCGAACCGGCCGCCGGCACGACAACGCTCGCCAAATGGAGTGGCCGGCATCTGACCGGCACAGCGGCGGTGACGGTCCGCCAACTGGGACAAGGCCGTGTGGTGTATGTCGGCACATATTTGACGGAGGCTCTGGTGCCGGCGTTGGTGAAGTTGAGCGGGTTGAAACCGTTGTGGCCGGTTCCGGCCGGGGTCGAAGTCGTCCGCCGGCAGGATGCGCGGAAGCAACTCTGGTTTTTCATCAATCACAACGACCGCCCGGCGAAATTCAAGTCACCCGCCGGCAAGCCAGTCACCCTGCAACCGAATGACGTGTTGATCCATGCAACGAAACTTTGATTTTCTCGTCATCGGCAGCGGGATTGCCGGATTGTGGTTCGCGTTGAAAGCGGCGGAGTCCGGCACTGTCGGGATTATCACGAAAAAAACGCGCGCGGAATCGAACACCAATTACGCGCAGGGCGGCATTGCGGCGGTGATGGGGAAGGACGACTCGTTCGAGATGCACCGGCGGGACACGCTCGAAGCGGGGGCCGGTTTGTGTCGCGATGACGTGGTGCAGGCGATTGTGACCGAGGGGCCGGCGTTGGTGCGGGAGTTGATTGAAGCGGGCGTCAAATTCAGCGCGGGGATGGCCGGCGAATACGATTTGGGCCGGGAAGGCGGCCACACGCGGCGGCGGGTGTTGCATGCCGGCGATATAACCGGGCGGGAGATCGAGCGGGCGTTGCTGGCGGCGGTCGCGGCGCACAAGAACATCAGCGTGTTCGAAGACATGCTGGCGATTGATTTGATCACGACGCAGAAGTTGCACCAACCCGGTCCGAATCGGTGCCTGGGCTGCTATGCGCTGGACGAGAAACGGGCCGTGGTGGAAGTCTTCGCCGGCAAGGTGACGCATCTGGCGACGGGTGGTTCCGGCAAGGTTTATCTGTATACGACGAATCCGGACATCGCGAGCGGCGACGGCGTGGCGATGGCGTACCGGGCCGGCTGCCGGGTGGCGAACATGGAGTTTGTGCAGTTTCATCCGACGTGTCTATACGAGCCGCGGGCGAAGACGTTTCTCATCAGCGAAGCGGTGCGCGGTGAGGGCGCGATCTTGCGCGGCAAAGACGGCGCTCCGTTCATGCCCCGGTATCACGCGATGGCCGATCTGGCCCCGCGCGACATTGTGGCGCGGGCGATTGACGCGGAGATGAAGAAGACAGGCGCCGAGTTTGTGACGCTGGACATCACGCACAAGGATGCGGAGTTTGTGAAGAAGCGTTTTCCGAATATTCACGCGAAGTGTCTCGAATTCGGGTACGACATGACGAAGCAGCCGTTGCCGGTTGTGCCGGCAGCACATTATCAGTGCGGCGGGGTCGTGACGAACGTTTCGGGCGAGACCGATATCGAGTGTCTGCTGGCGGCCGGCGAAGTGGCGTGTACCGGCTTGCACGGGGCAAACCGGCTCGCAAGCAATTCGCTGTTGGAGGCGGTGGTGGTGGCAGAGCGAGCGGCGAAACGGGCCAAGGCAGAAGTCAGTGGTCAGAAGTCAGTGGTCAGTTTGCCGGCGTGGCGGAGTGAGAAGGCCGGTGATCCCGATGAACTGGTTGTGGTGACGCACAACTGGGACGAGATTCGCCGGTTGATGTGGGATTACGTCGGCATCGTGCGGACGGACAAGCGGTTGTTGCGGGCGCGGGCGCGGATCCAGAATTTGCAACGCGAGATCAATCAGTTTTACTGGGACTACAAGGTGACGCCGGATTTGATCGAGCTGCGGAATCTGGCGTTGGTCGCGGAGTTGATCGTGGAATGCGCGTTGCAGCGAAAGGAATCGCGCGGTCTGCATTACACTTTGGACTATCCGGCGTTATTGCCGGCGGCGCAGGATTCGGTTTTGCGGAAGTCGTGACCCCTACGGTGCAGACGAGAGGTCAGTCATCAAATTCGATTGCGCTTGCGAATTTCGGCTTTGTTGATCAGTTCGATTATGTTGGGGTCAGTTGGGAAATCGCTGTGTTGCCGGTTGATAGTGAAGCGACCATAGCGTTTGCCATGCAAGTCGAAGATGACCGGTGGATTAGTCGCGGTCGGATTCCATGGACTGTGCTGGCTGGTGGGATCACCATAGGGATTGCGCCAGTTCCAGATTGATTGAGAATTGTAAATTCCCCCTTTGGCCCCCATGCGGTTCCAAATGGAATCGGAAGCTGTATCCGGGCAGACGAGACACCCCAGAAAAACTTGGTGATTTTTCCCGCCGTAGATTCCGAGTCGGGGCGGTAGATTGTTACTGGACTTCGTTGCGCAGGCGGTGAGTGCCACGATCAAGGCAAGGAGTATACGCATGTCCGCCTCTCTATGAAATCAGGGCTTACAACGCAAGCTGGTTCCGCTGCCACGGTTTCGTCACGTCTTTGTCGGTGCGTTTGGGAGTCAGCCGCGGCGCTTGACCGGGAAGGCAGAATAGTGGTCGGCGGTTCCGCCGGGGATAGCTTTCGGGAGATTTTGGTATGTGGTCGCGGTAATCACCCCGTTGGAGTTAACAGTGAAGTTTTGGCGACCGATTTGCGACATCCCGCGCGAATCTTCCCAGAGGCGTTTCCAAGTGTAGATTCGGCTCCCATTGGGGAGTGTGGTTTGTAGATCCGGTGCGCCGTACCGCTCCAATAGTTTCGCTTCGGGTTGCCCGATCCATGAATCCATAACGCTTTGCATCGAAGCACACCCGATGGCCAGCGCCAGAGTCAGTAGTACGAGGATGTGTTTCACGGCGATTTGGCTGCTGTTTCAAACACAAGGGCGAAATAACGAAAGGCCTTACTTGGCCCATCACCGAAATGCCGGAAGCCAACCCGTATGTTTACTGTGTTTTTGTCATGCTCTTTTTCGATTTCGGCTGCGGGAATCAGACCGGTCGCGCCGAGCAATTTCGCTCGGTATATAATCGCGTTGAGAATCAAACCTTCGTTGCTGCTTAAACCGGTGCGACTCACGAGGGCAATAGTCTTGTATGGGCGATTGCCGATTTGCTCGGCAGTTTGAAATAATTCCAAGTTGTCGCTTGGCGGGCGGTTTTCGGAATCGAACCGAGCGATCTGCACGCTGTCGGCATAACGGAGCGGCCCATCTTCGTCATGGGTTGATTTACTGGTTGAGCATGCCACCGCCAAAACCAACCCCAATGCCATGAAGAGATCCTTCATGGCGCACTCTCTATAAAATCCATGGGTGCAACGCAAGCTGATTACGCCAACATCAGAGTCCCATGGAGGCGCGGACAGTGTTTCCGTTTTTACCCACGCACAGGGTCTAGCTCCGTCCAGATTTCATCTAGTCTTGCAAATGTGCGCTGATTGCCGGTGATTCGATGATTGATGAATGACTCTGGTGATTGGAGGGCTAGTTCTTATCGAACGCGCCGGTCAGCTTCGACCCTTGGTCGGTAAGACCTTTGACTTTGGCTGTCTGTTTCTTGGCATTCCACTTACCAGTTAAGCTGGTCAGGACGTTTTGTATCTCCGTGAACGTATATCCCGCTAGATTTCCTTTGTTGTCGGTAATTAACTGTCCCGAGGCCGGCAACATGCCACCGTATACGCTGATCTCTCCCACGATGTTATAGATGCCGTAGAACTCCGAAGGCGTCGCGGTGAAATGTTCGCTGAATTGGAGGCCATCCTGTTTGACAATTCCTGACCAATTGCCGGAGAAATCGAGCAAAGCAGTAGCTGGAGTGCCGCGCACCTTGAAGGTTCGACCATCTGAAGTGTTGTGAACTTCCAATTCGATGCCACTGGGTTTTTCCTTGCCGGTAATCTGCAAATTCGAGGTTTGGTTGTTCAGCGATTCCACGGCTTCCCCTTCAAAAACATTCCCGGAAATATGCGCGCTGCCGCGAATGGTCGCGACACCAAATGTTCGGCTTGTGAGTACATAGCCGGTCAAGTTCGTCCGGTTGTTGATCATCCACGGTGTCATGGTGATATAACCGAAGCCCGTCTCCTTGATGCCATCGGTACTTTTGATTGCCACCTGCCAGATTTGGGTTTGCGCGAGGGCCAATGTGTCAATGAGAAGCAGACTCAGAACGAGCGCGATTTTCATAGTACGCTCTCTCTATGGAACCGCGACTGGGAACGCAAGGTGATAACGCGTAGAGTTCAGAGTACCGTGGCGGCGTTATGTAACACGGCGGGTGGTTCGGTGACAAAACGGAAAGGTGACAACCTTCGTGTACGAACATCATTCCGCGAGCTAAAGCCAGCGCGCCCTATCTGTGTGTGAAAACTCATGGGCGAACATGGTTGTATCAGCGTGGGCAGAGTTGATAATGATCGGCTACTGGCAGAGTCGGCATACATCAAGATGGTGCTACACTTCATGTGATAATATTGTCAGACTTGAATTCTGTGAGTGGCGTTGTTAGTGTGCGTCGCGTTTTGAGATGGGCGTGTAGTTCAGTTGGCTAGAACGTTCGGATCACACCCGAAAGGTCACAGGTTCAAGTCCTGTCACGCCCACCATCTCGGCCCGTGTTCAACAAGAATCTAGCCATTTGTCTCGGTGCTGCGTTGTTTCTGCGGCTGGCCTTTATCTTTCTGGGCTTTCCGTTCCTTCAAGAGCGCTGGCAGTTGCGTGAGGACGGGGATGGATACCGGCCGATCGCCGAAACGATCCTCACGAGCCGGTACAGCGATGTGACGCGTGGACCGGTGTACCCGTTTATTGTTGCCGCCTGTCCGGGCGTGTCGCTCAAAGTCGTCCAAGCAGTGCTCGATACGGCCGTCTGTGCCTTGGTGTTCTGGCTCTCTGGCCGGCGGGTCTGGGCGGCGTGGTTGTGGGCCGTGTATCCGTTTGCGATCTGGCGGGTGGCGTTTGTAAACAAGGAAATCGTTTTGACCTTTCTGCTCCTCGCGTATGTCTGTGTGCAAGTGCGGGCGTGGCGGTTGGATTGCTGGCGGGAAAGGCTGACGGCGGGGGTGTTGTTGGGTTTGGTGAATTTGTGCAAGCCGATGTTTCTGTTGTGGCCGGTTGTGCTGTTGGTGGTAGCGCCACGGCGGGCTTGGCTGACCTTGGTCGCCATGGTTGTGGTGCTCGCGCCGTGGACGGGCCGGAATTGGTGGGTGACCGGCGGAGAATTTTTGCCGGTGGCGACGGAGCGCGGCGGGGTGACGACGTTCATCGGTAATTTCCAGCCGACCCTCGGGCTTTGGGAAGGTCCCAATAAACCGCAGTGGCAGGCGGCGGTGGAGGAAATCAATGCGGTGAATGCTGCGCTCGCGCCGGTGAAATTGGATCGGGTGTTTTACCGGGCGGCATTTGAGCAGGTGTTGGCGAATCCGGTCAAGGCGCTCGAACTCGCGGTGCGCAAGTGTTGGCGGTTTTGGTTCTTGAGCGCAAAACAGCGCGAGCAGGCGTTGAGTTTTGCGATTCAAGGGGGCTATCTGCTCCTGTTGGGAATCGGATTATACAGGGGGCGACCGTGGGATGGCGTGACGAGGTTGGGGCTGGGGGTGATTGGGTACGTGCTGGCTGTGCATGCGATGAGCTATGCGGATTTGCGGTTCAGCCTGATTGTGATGCCGGTGGTGTGCGTGTTGGCCGGTCGGAAAAACTCTGGCGCAGGCGCACCGGCAACTGTTAGCGTTGCCGGGAATTGAGTTTGCGACGCAATTTATCTGTTTTATTGGGCGCGCGCGGGCTGGTATTTGGCCTGGCGTTCGTCAACTCGATCATCCTCGCGCGGTATTTTGGACCAGCGGATTTTGGGTTGTACAGTTTTGCCATCGGCGTAACGACGATTGTGTTTGGGATTGGGGATTTTGGGTTGGCGGGGTTTGCGGCGCGGCGGTTTCGGTTGGCGCCGGAGTTGCGGGATGAATTGTTGGCGGTATTTCTGCGGATTGGGTCGGTCGCCGGGTGGGTGTTGACGGCGGGGATTGTCGTGGTGGCGTTGGGCTGGGCGCGGACGCCCGGCGAACGATGGGCGTTGTTGGCGGCGTGTGTGCCGCAGTTTTTCCGGACGTTGGCGGCACCGCTGCGGGCGTTGTTGACGAGCGAGGAGCGGGTGCCGGCGCTGGCATTTCAAGAACTGGGCGTGCGGTTGGGGACGACGATTTTGTTGGTGGCGGCGGTGGTGGCGGGGGCGAATGTATTGGTGGTGTTGGCGCTGGGGGGGATTCCGACGGCGGGAGCGTATTGGTGGTTGCGTCGCCGGTATGCAGCGACGCCACAGCCGGGATTGCCGGTGGGGCCGGTGGTTCGCGAAGGTGCGGCGTTTTGGGTGTATGCCATTTTGTACGCGACCTATTTTCAGATTGATGTGGCGTTGTTGGAACGGATGCTGTCGTTGACGGCAGTGGGGTATTATGGAGTGGCGACGCGGTTTGTTTATCCGCTGTTGCAGCTACCGGCGGCGTTGATGGTGACGGCGTTTCCGCGGTTGGTGTCGGGCGCGGAGCCGGCTTTGCAGGCGAAGTTGCGGTGGACGTTGTTCGGTGCGGCGGGGGCGTTGGGGATTGGGTTGGCGGGGGCGGCCCCGTGGTTGGTGCCGTGGTTGGTCGGGGAGAAGTATTTGGCGGCGGTGGCGACGTTGCAGATATTTTCGCTGTATTTGCCGGTGGCATTTTTGCAGACGTTGAACATCAATCGGTTTTTGGCGCTGGGGCGGGGGTGGTTATTGGCCGGAGTTTACGGGGTGGGGTTGGTGGTGAACGTGGTGTTGAATCTGTGGTGGATTCCCCGGTACGAGCAGAATGGTTGCGCAGCGGCGACGGTGACGGCGGAGGCGGTGGTGTGGTTGGTTTCGGCTTGGTTGTTACGGCGATGAAAATCTTGTTTTTGACGCAGACGATGGAGCGCGGACCGGCGAGCCGGTATCGCGTGTTGCAATTCTTGCCGGCGTTGCGGGCGGCGGGGATTGGTTACGAGGTGTCGCCGGCGGTGCCCGACGCGGATTACGGGGCTTACTTTGGCGGGAGCCGCTGGACAAAAGTTTGTCACTTGCCGGGGATGATCGCGCGGCGACGGAGGGATTGGGGGCGGTTTGGGGAGTTCGACGTGGTGTTCATTCAGAAGGAAGTTTTTCCGTTTTGGCCGCGCTGGGAGTTTCCGCATGGGCGGGTGGTTTTCGATATTGATGATGCGGTGTTTGGTCGGGCAACGACGCATCTGTTTCGGGCGAGCCGGTTGGTGTTGGCGGGGAATGAGTTTTTGGCGGGGCAGGTCCGGCAGGCCGGCGGGCGGGCGGCGGTGGTGCCGACGGTGGTAGATACGGAGCGGTTCCGACCGGCGGAGCAACCGGGAACGCGGATCGGGTGGATGGGCTCGCGGACGACGAACCGGTATCTGGAAGAGTTGGCGCCAGCGTTGGCCGGGTTGCCGGTGACGGCGGTTTCGGCGGTGAAACCGGGAATTGAGTGTGAGTTTATGCCGTGGAGCTTGGAGCGGGAGGTGGAGCAGACGCAGTCGTTTGCGGTAGGTTTGGCGCCGTTGGCGGATACGAAGTGGGAATTGGGGAAGTGCGGGTTGAAGACGTTGCAGTATTTGGCGTGCGGCGTGCCAGTGGTCGGCGCGCCGGTGGGAGTGCAACGGGAATTTATTGAACAAAGCGGCGGCGGATTGTTGGCGAGGTCGGCGGGGGAATGGCGGGAGAAGATTCAGTGGTTGCTGGAGCATCCGGTCGAGCGGGTGGCGCTGGGGGCGCGGGGCCGGGAGTATGTCGAGAAACATTTTTCGTTGCGGAGTTGGGCGCCGCGGTGGGTGGAGTTGGTGCGCGGGGTAAAGGATTGATTGCCTGCCGGAGCGGCGTTCGCTATGTTGCCCGCCTGATAACGACATGACGCGACGGATCCTTTTTCTCTATCTGACCAAACATTCGGGGCATTATGCGGCGGCGGTCGCCATTGAGGAGGCGGCGCGGGCGTCGGGGGTGCCGGTGGAGTCGCGGTTGTTGGATTCGTTCAGTCACGCGAACCCGGTGCTGTCAAAGGTGACGTTGCGGGCGTATTTGACGGCCTTGAAAGCCGCGCCCGAAATCTGGGAGTGGATGTATGATAATCCGGCCTTGAAGGAGCGGACGGCGTTGATTCGGGAGTTGTTGAGCCGGGGAAATTCGCGGAAGTTGCAGAAGATTTTGGCGGAGTTCCGGCCGGATGTGGTGGTGTGTACGCAGGCGTTTGCGTGTGGGGTGTTGGCGTCGTGGAAGGCGAAGACGGGGAGTCAGCAGCCGGCGTTGGTGGGGGTGTTGACGGATTTCGTGGCGCACCGGTATTGGGCGCATGAGATGGTGGATTTATACATCGCGCCGAATGACGCGACGAAGGCGACGTTGGTGGCGCAGGGAGTCAATCCCGAGCGGATCAGTGTGCGGGGGTTGCCGGTGCATCAGCGGTTTCTGCAACCGATTGACAAGGCGGCGGTGCGGGAATGGCTGGGATTCAAGCCGGGATTGCCGGTGATTTTGGTGATGGGGGGGAGTCTCGGGTTGGGGCCGATGAAGTCGGTGATCCGGCAGCTCGACCGGTTGCCGCAGCCATTTTACATCGTGGCGATTACCGGGCAGAATGAGGAGTTGAAGGAGCGGTTGGAGCGGCGGGGCGGGAAGTTGCGGCACCCGACGCGGATCTTGGGATTCGTGGAGAATGTGCAGGAGTTGATGGAGGTCGCGGAGTTGGTGGTGACCAAGCCGGGCGGAATCACGACGGCGGAATGTCTGGTGAAGCGATTGCCCATGATCATCATCAATCCGATTCCCGGTCAGGAGGCGAAGAATACGGAGTTTTTGCTGGCGCGGGGCGTGGCGGTGCAGGCCATGACGGCAACACACGTCGCGCAGTTTGTGGATGAGTTCTTGCGCAACCCGGAAAAACTGCGATGGATGCGTGCGGCGGCGGCTGAAGTGGGTTGCCCCGAGGCCGCGGCCGCGGCGGCCCGGGATATTTTGCGGTTGGCCGGCCACGCGCCGGCACGGGCGGCTCTGGCGGAGATCCGGTGAGCTTCAAGTATCTCCAGATGAAGTTTGCGGAGACGATCGGGCGGTTCATGCCGCGGCGGATCGGGTACGGGATTGCCCGGCGGTTTGCGGATGCTTATGTCCTTTTTGACCGGCGTGGGCGGGAGTGCGTCATCAATAATCTTCAGCGGATTCATCTGCACAACGGCACGGCGTTGTCGCGCCGGGCGTTGCGGGTGTTGGCGCGGGAGAATTTTCTGAACTTTGCGAAGTATCTCGTCGATTTTTTCCACTTTCTTCACTTGAGCCGGGAGCGGGCGGACCGGTTGGTGAATTTTGGGATTGTGCCGCAGGTGTTCGATGATTTGTTGGCGAGGGGGAAGGGGCTGATCACACTCAGTGCGCACTTGGGAAATTGGGAACTCGGGGCGGCCGTGCTCGCGCAACGCGGGTATCCGATCAATGCGGTGGCTTTGTGGCAGCCGGATCCGAAACTCAATGCGTTGTATCAGAGTTACCGGACGAATCGGGGGATTATTCCGATTCCGTTTGGGCGGGCGGCCCGGGAGTGCATTGCGGCGTTGCGGCGGAATGAGATCGTCGCGGTGCTGGGGGATCGCGACTATACCGGCGGACGGCAGACGGTGGAGTTTTTTGGGCGACCGGCGCGGTTGCCGGATGGGCCGGCCAAGCTGGCGTTGGCGACAGGGGCTCCGATCTTGCCGGCTTTTATGGTCCGGGTGCACGGCGATACGTTTGCGTATGTGCTCGGGGAACCGATTTGGGCGGATCGGCAGCACGACTCGGTGGATGATGTGATGAAGCGTGTGGCGGGGGCTTTGGAAGAGGTGATCCGGGCTTATAGCGAGCAGTGGTACTTGTTTCACGACCTCTGGGACGTCGAAGGCGACCGGCGGCAGGCGACGGCGGCGGCGTTTGGTGCAGCAGCAGGGGGCGAAAAGCAGCGGGCGCAGGAGTAAGAATATGTTGGCTGCGTGGCGCTGCGCGTGCTAGAGGTAGCGACTTTCCATGAACGAAAACCCGTCGAGTCCCAATCCTCCGGCCAAGAAACCGCATTTGATCCGGCGGTTGTATGATTGGACGTTGCATTGGGCGCATACGAGGTATGGCACGCCGGCCTTGTTTTTTCTGGCGTTGTTTGAATCATCATTCTTTCCGGTGCCGCCCGATGTGTTGTTGATTGCCCTGACGCTGGGACAGCGGCGGCGCGCTTTTTTTTATGCATTGATATGTAGCGTCGGCTCGGTGTTGGGGGGGATGCTGGGGTATGCCATTGGCTATGAGGCATGGCATTTGTTGCAGCCGTATTTCATTCCCTACGTGTTCCGGCAGGAGATCTTCGAAAAGGTGGTCGCTTGGTATCAAGCCGGCGCGTTTTGGTATGTGTTCGTGGCGGCCTTCACGCCGATTCCGTACAAGGTGTTTACGATTGCGGCGGGGGTTTGTGAAATTCCGTTTTGGATTTTGGTGGTGGCCTCGGTGGTGGGCCGGTCGGCGCGATTTTTCCTGGTGGCGGGGTTGCTTTATTTCTTTGGGGAGAAGATGCGTGGGTTTGTGGAGAAGTATTTTGATCGGTTGATGTGGGCGTTTTTGGCGTTGCTCATTTTAGGCTTTGTCGCCGTGAAGTATCTGTGATAGGAAGGAGTGCGGTCGGGTTCGGGACGTAGCGCAGTTTGGCTAGCGCGCTTGGTTCGGGACCAAGAGGTCGCGGGTTCAAATCCCGCCGTCCCGACCATCTTTCCCAATCACCGTTTGGCGCAGAGGCACTAACCTCCGCCGACTGAGATTAACCCAGGGCGCACCAAAGCGGCAAACGCTCTGTCGCCAAACTCCCAAGGACATGTGACCGCGTGATGACCCGATGAAATTTATTCATGGCTATGATGAGCGGTACCTGCTGGGCTTGGAAAAGCACGGCTTGTGGAATGCGGAAAGCGGGCTGAAGGTTACCCAGCATTTTGCCACTCCGACAGCGGAAAAGTTCAATTCGCTGGCAGCTGGCGGCGGAAAATTGCAGCGCTTGATCCGAGACCGGCATTGTCCGTTGTATATCGACCGGCTCCAAGGCGGGACGTTTTATCAGCGATATGCTTTTGACCTGGCTCTGCTCCGGGAATATCAGGAGCTGCTCGGCGATTGGTTTCTCGGCATTCAAATGCATGAGTGGGGTAGTGGGTGCAACGCTGACTGGAACCGGATTCGTAATCAACTCGCGACGACCCCGCCACCGTGGACGGAACAACAGATTCACGCCGCCATCAAAGCAGTGTCGGTCAATCAAGAGTGCATCCACCTGTCTTGCGGCACAGCGCTGGAATATAGCCGCAAGCATTATGCCGAAACCTGGCCGGAGTACTTGGATGAATTGGCGCAACTGTTTCAACTCAGACAAGACGAGAATGCTGGATTACTTCTGCCTTGTGACAGTTACACGCAGGCGACCGGTCTGGAATATCAGCTCGGGGCGCGGACAGTAATGCCCGAAATCGGTGCACAGATCCCAATGACGCGCCTGCAAGTGGCATTGGCGCGCGGCCTGTCACGAGCCCGTGGTCGCCCGTGGGGTGTGTATTACGAACCGTGGGGCGGTAAACCATTTTCCGCCCCGCACTTCTTCGACGGGCCATTGAACGAATGGCGGGTGGATAAGACCAGCTTTGCTTATGATTTTACCACCTACGGTCCGAATGGCGGCAGTTCGCGTGCGCTGCAACGGCGGCTGTATTATTATGCCCTCTTGAGCGGAGCCCACTACCTTGCGGAAGAGTGGGGCGTGAGCAACACTTTCCAGAACTGGCGCGATTATCCCCTGACACCGTATGGCGAAATCAAAAAGGATTTCATCAATTTCGCCGCGACGCGACCACGGCTTGAACCATTTGTCCCGTTTGCCATCGTGCTGCCGCGCGAGTGTGCGGTCATTGACCTCTTCCACCTCCGGTCGCCCGAGACCGATGTTTATCTCAACCGCACCCTGGGGCCGGCGGACCGGGCATTGTTTGGTCATGTTCGGAGCGTGTTGCGGCTGTTCTTTGCGGCCGCGGGGACGAGTCTCGGCAATGAAGCGCATGTTCTGACCAACAACCGCTTGGCGGATTGCTTCGATGTGCTCGACGAAGATGCCGCCGCGACGGCAGGGGGGCAGTACTCCTGCCTGATTGACGCGAGTCCGGATTGCCGGGTGGCGCGCGCAAATGTTGGCGGGCAAACCCGGACACTGTTGAGCACCGATCTGGCGCGACTGGAAAGCGAGATCATGCAGATGATTGGCGTTGAGTTCCCCTGCACCGTGGGCGGCGGCATTCACTGGCTGCTCAACCGCCAGGGCCAACAGTGGTGGCTTGCGCTCTTCAACAACAACGGTGTTGAGCGTTCTACCGAGCACGGCGACAGCTTTCTGTCTGAGGCAAACCTGCCGGCCGTGATTCACTTCAAACGCGAGCCGGCACGTCTCCGCCTGATAAAAAACTGGCCAGCGACTCAGGAACCGTTGGTGCGGCAGGCGGCTGGCCGGTACATTTGCTCCGTCGCGCCAGGCGGATTTTGTCTCCTCGAATTTCACCTGCCTGGATGAGTGTCGCGGCCCGGTTGCGGGCATCTGGCGGGAGAAGACAATTCGCGGCAACTTTTTCCTCGACTGTCACCGGGCCGCGCATATCCTAAGTTCAATAATCGGAGGAGATTGACATGACAACATGGCTAATCCGTGGGTTGGTGGCAGTGGTTTTCTCTCTCGTGGCGGCGCAGGCCGGGAACGTTCCGAGTGCGAAAAAAGCACTCGAAGTGGCGACGACATCCGAGAGTTCGGTGGCTTCTAATCGGCTGATCCGCCTGGAGGGCACGGGGTCGGATAGTGATATGCGGCCCCGGCAATGGGACCTGACATTTTTCGATTCGAAACGCAAAAACAAGGGGACGGTTGTGCGGGTCAAGGATGGTGCCGCGGTAAGTGTGGCCGGGGCGGTGAGGGTGATGGATGACGCCCGGGTGGACGCGGGACTGCGGAATTTTACCGGCTATTCGCCGGCGGAAGTCATCAACCTCGCGCGGTGGAAGTTGGACTCGAATGAAGCTTTGGCAAAAGTCAGCGGTCTGGCCGGGCTGGAGAAGGTGCAGTTGACGGATGTGAAGATGGAGTTGCAGAAGCTCAGCGATGGCGATGTCGCGCCGGTCTGGCGGGTGCGGGTGAAAGCGCGGTTGCGGGACAAACCCGGCAACGAGAATTGGATCGGGGGTGTTGAGTTGAGTGCGGAGACCGGGGAAATTCTGCGCAACGATCTCAACGTTGACCGGCTGAACAAGAAGCGGTTGTTTTAATTCGCGCTGGCGGAAGCCCAGGCGCCGAGGCGGGCTTTGCGGGCCTGTCGTTCGAGGGTGAGCAGTTTTTGTTCGACGGCTTTGGTGGTGCCGCCAGTGGGCGGGATGGCCTTTTCGCCAAACACGCGGGCCAGCCCGTTTTGCACCAGCAGATGGCCGAGGTCTTGCCGGCCATTCACGAATACGAACGCGTAGTGACGCGGTAATTTGCTCCGGCCCCGTGCATCTTGCCAGCGGGTCACGACCGTGAATGGTTCGGCCAGTTGCCGGCTGCTGAAGCGTTCGGCGGCGCGGCCGATGTCCACGGCGCGCCGTTGGGAGATGCCAAAGTAGTGCGCTTGTTCGGCCACGCGGTCGGGGAAGTCGGTTGCGGTTTCCGGGGTGTCCACGTAATAGAGCCGGAAGATGTATGCTTTGCCGGCATGGTGGACGTGAAAGCTGTCGCCATCGTTGCCGGGATGGCGGACGAGTTTGCAGTTGGTGAGGGTTTGCCACGGTTGGGCGGCGGACAGGGGGCCGGTCAGGGCGATGAGAAGAAGGAGAAATCGGCGCATGGTATTTCGTCAGAAAAGCTAGCGCGGTGCCAGTCACTTGACCTCCCCGGTCTTTCCCGTTAGTCTCGCGACCCAAACGAAATGCGAAAACGTGTGCATGTTTTTTACACCGGCCGGGTGCAGGGAGTGGGGTTCCGTTATACCGCGCGGGAAGTGGCGTGTGGTTTCGAGGTAACTGGTTTCGTTCGCAATTTGCCTGATGGCCGGGTCGAGATGGTGGCCGAGGCGGAAGAACCCGAAGCGCAGGCGTTTTTGCAGGGTTTGCGGGACTCGCAGCTGGGGAATTATATTCGGGGCGAGGATGTGACGTGGCAGCCGGCCAGTGGCGAGTTCAAGCGTTTCGAGGTTCAGAAATAAGATGGACGCGATTCGCACGGAAAATTTGACGAAGAAGTACAACCTCGGCTGGCGGAAGGGGCGGTTTTTGGCGTTGGAAAAATTAAATCTCCGCATCCCGGAGGGGGAGGTTTACGGACTACTCGGCCCAAATGGCTCCGGTAAGAGCACCACGCTGAAGTGCATTCTCGATTTGATCACACCGACCGAGGGGGCCGCTTGGATTTTCGGCGTGCCGGCGACGAAGGTGGAATCGCGGTTGCACGTCGGGTTCTTGCCGGAGAATCCGTATTTCTACCGGTATCTGACGGGGGGCGAGACGCTGGAGTTTTACGGGCAACTCTGCGGGATCCGGGGCGCGGCTTTGCACCGGCGGATTGAGGAGTTGATCGAGTTGGTGGGGTTGGCGAAAGCGCGGGACCGCCGATTGGCCGGCTATTCGAAGGGGATGCTGCAGCGGATCGGTTTGGCGCAGGCGTTGATTCATGACCCGCGCTTGCTGTTGTTGGATGAGCCGACGGCGGGAGTGGATCCGATTGGCAGTCGCGATATTCGCGATCTGATCTTGCGGTTGAAGCAGATGGGCAAGACGGTGTTGTTGTCGTCGCATTTGCTCGCGCAGGTTCAGGATGTCTGCGACCGGATCGGAGTGCTTAATCTCGGGCAGATGATTTTGGAGGGTGATGTTGATCAGTTGATCAGCGACCAGCGCCGGTTGAGTTTCACAGTCGAAGGCTTGCCGGCGGGTGGGCGCGGGCAGATCGAACAGGCGGCGCAGGCGGCCGGCGCGAAAGTGGTGGGTGTCGAGCACCCGCAGACGACGTTGGAGACCTTGTTCCTCGACGCCGTCCGCCAGGACAAACGGGGGGCCGGCGAACATGACTGAGCGGGTCGGTTTTTCGGTGGCGCGAGTCGGGACCATCGCGGCCAATACCTTCACCGAGTCACTCCGACAAAAGGTGTTCAATATCCTGTTGATTTTCGCGCTGGTTGTAATCGCGAGCGCAAGTTTCTTTGCGGAGTTCGCGTTTGAAGAAGATGTGGCCGTGGTGGCCAGCTACCAGTTGAAATCCATCAAGGACACCTGCTTCGGGGCGTTGTCGGTGATTGGGATGTTGATTGCCATTGTCGGCACCGCCATGCTCTTGCCGAATGAACTGGAGAACCGGACGATTTACACCATCCTCTCGAAGCCGGTCCGCCGCTTGGAGTTTTTGCTTGGGAAATATTTGGGGACGGTGCTGTTGACGTTCGTCAGCGTTGTGCTGATGTCGGTGATGTTTCTGGCGGTGTTGACGTTCAAGGAAGCGCGCTTGTCGCAGCCGGCCAAAGCCGTCGTGGAGCAAACCGAATCACCCGTCGAAAAACAGAAGGCGCAGGAACAGGTCGCCAAAATTCGCGCGGAAGCCTTCGACCCCGCCATCGTGAAGGGAATCCTGCTCGTCTTTGTCAAACTCTGTCTGCTGGCCGCGATCACGCTCCTGGTCTCGACTTTTTCGACTTCAATGGTTTTTAACGTGGCGGTTGCGTTGCTGGTGTTTTTCGCCGGCCATCTTGTCGGGTTGGCCAAGGAAGCATGGCAGGCGCAGCCGCTCTTGGTCTACCTGCTCGGCATCATCCCCAATCTCGACCTGTTTAACGTCGCGGATGACATCATCCTTGGGAACTTTGTCCCGTGGGCGCACGTCGGCAAGGTGACGGGCTATGGTCTCGTCTATCTGAGCGGTGTGCTGGCGGCCGCGCATTTTATTTTTTCGAATCGGGAAATCTGACATGCGCACCCCTCGTTCCCTCGCGGTTGTTCTGATTGCTGTACCGGCCTGGCTGCTCACCCCATTGCACAACCAAATCGAACACGAACGGCAACAATTCCAATATGGCGGCGCACCGGTTACCCGCGAATTGCGCGACCAAATCGGGCAGGGGATGGCGATTGCCTTGTTGGCGGGGTTTCGCGGTGTGGCCGCGGATTTTATCTGGATTCGCGCCCATGATCATTGGGAAAAACGCGAATGGCTTCTGCAAGCGGAGAGCATTGAAAATGCCGCCAAACTGCAACCCCGCTCAACTTTCTTCTGGGACAGCGGCTCCTGGCACATGGGGTGGAACATTGCCCGCGCGGAACGCATCGGCACCAACGACATCACCATCGCCCAAGGCCTGATTCGTGAGCGCTATTGGCACCAACGCGCCCGATCATTCCTGGAACGCGGCATCGCCAATATCCCCAACCGGTTCGACCTCTACTTCAAACTCGGCTGGCTCTATGACCAGAAATTGGCGCGCGGCTGTGGCGGCGATCCCGAATGCGTCAAACTTCAGAACACCAAAGCCGCCGAATTGTTCATCCGTGCCAGCGAATACCCCACCGCGCCGACCTACGTGGCCCGTGACGCCGCGCGCTCCCTCGAAAAAGCCGGTGATCTGCCCGCTGCCTACGACTTCTGGGTCAATAAAATCTGGCGGGACGACCGCCGCATCCGCACGGCCGCCGACCGCACCATCGTCGAACGTGAAATTCGCCGCCTCGAAGAACGGCTCGACATCCCGGCCCCTTCACGGGTATTCCCTAAGACCAGCGCCTCATGAAATTCGCCATCCTCAGTGACATTCACAGCAACCTCGAAGCCTTGCAGGTCGTCCTCGCGGATACCAAGGCGCAACAATGCACCCACTACGTCTGCCTCGGCGACATCGTCGGCTACGGGCCCAACCCCTTGGAATGTCTCGAAACCGTCCGCGCCCTCAATTGCCCGACCGTCATTGGCAACCACGACGAGTACTGCGCCAGCGAAATTGACCTGACCGGCTTCAACCCCATGGCCGCCGACGCCATCAAGTGGACCCGCAAACAGCTCAGCGACGAACAGCGCACCTGGCTCCGCAACCTCAAATACGTCCGCCCCGTCGAAGGCTTCACCATCGTCCACTCCACCCTCGACCTCCCGGAAAAATGGGCCTACGTCTTCGACAAACTCGCCGCCGCCTCCAGTTTCAACTACCAGCACACCCCTGTCTGCTTCAACGGCCACACCCACGTCCCCATCGGGTTCGTGCGCGGCCCCACCGGCATCCAGGGCGGCCTCTACACCCGCATCAAAATCGAAGTCGGCCGCAAGTACTTCATCAACGTCGGCTCCATCGGCCAACCCCGCGACCGCAACCCGAAGGCCGCCTACTGCACCTACGACCTCATCAACAACCTCATTGAGATCCATCGGCTCGATTATGACATTGCCACGACCCAAAAGAAAATCCGCGCCGCCGGTCTTCCCCCCACATTAGCTGACCGGCTCGAACACGGCCGGTAGGCCATGCGGATTCTTATCCTCAAACCGAGCAGTCTCGGCGACATCATCCACGCCCTGCCGACCGTCAACCTCATCCGCCGCCGGTATCCCCAAGCCCACATCGCTTGGCTGATCAATACCGGCTTCGCGTCGCTTCTCAAGCGGTGCCCGATCATTGACGAGATCATCCCCTTTGACCGCCACCGGTACGGCTCACTCTGCGGGTTGCCGGCGTTTGCGGATTTACTCGCCACCCTGCAAGGCCGGCAATTCGATATCGTGGTGGACCTCCAAGGACTCTTCCGCACCGGCCTCATCGCCTATGCCACGCTCGCCAAACGCCGCCTCGGTCTCAGCGATTCCCGGGAAGGCGCACGTCTCTTCCACAATGAAATCGTCACCGTTCCGCGCTGCCACGCCGTTGACCGGTATCTCCTCGCCGCCAAACATCTCGGCTGCGAGACCGGCCCCGTCGAATTTCCGCTCGGCTTGGAGGGCCGCGCTTCTGCGCGTCCATACATCGGCATCAACCCCAGTGCCCGGTGGCAAACCAAACTCTGGGGCGACGACAAATTCGCCGACCTCATCCGGCAACTCCCCCGCGACCGCGTCGTCCTCACCGGCAGCGCCGCGGAAGCTAACCGGCTCGACAAGATCGCCCAAGACTGCCGCAACTTCGCCGGCAAGACCAACCTCCTTGAACTCGCCGAACTCTACCGGCAATGCAGCGTCGTCATCACCAACGACAGCGGCCCCATGCATCTGGCCGCCGCCGTCGGCACCCCGGTGATAGCCATTTTCGGGCCGACCGATCCCGCGCTGACCGGCCCGTATGGCGACCGGCACATCGTCCTCCGCGCCGGCATCCCATGTTCACCGTGTTTCCAAGGTCACTGCAGTAACCGGGTCGAGATGGAGTGCATGCAGAAGGTGACGGTTGAACAGGTGCTGGCAGTTGTGAAACCATTTCTGGTATAAAACCGCCGCACTATGACCGACCTCGAACAACAACTGCACGCCATCCGCGCCGAAGCCGAAACCGCGATTGCCGGCGCCGCGGATTTACCGGCGCTGGAACAACTCAAAGGCCGCTATCTCGGGCAACTCGGCGGGTTGATGGCGAATCTCGGGAAACTGCCCAAAGAGCAAAAGCCGATCATTGGCAAGCTCGCGAACGAAGTCAAAAACGCGCTTACGGCCGCCGTTGCCGGTAAACGTGACGAACTCGAAGCCAAGGCCGAGCAGAGTGGGCCGGCCATTGATACGACGTTACCGGGTCGCCACCATGAGATTGGTCATCAACATCCGCTCACGCAGATTTTCGAGCGTACCGTGGACATTTTCCGGCGCATGGGTTTTGCCGTGGAAGACGGGCCGGAGATCGAGGACGAATGGCACTGTTTCGACGCGCTCAACACCCCAGCCAACCACCCGGCGCGTGATATTCAAGACACGCTGTACGTTGACGTACCGCCGCACGAAAAGTACGGCCGGTATCTCCTGCGGACGCACACGTCACCGGTGCAAATCCGCACCATGCTCCGGCAAAAGCCGCCCATCCGTATTATTGCGCCGGGCCGTGTCTTTCGTCGCGACAACCCCGACGCCACGCACAGTCCGACGTTCCACCAGATCGAAGGCTTGTACGTGGACAAGAACGTCACCGTCGCCGACCTCAAAGGCACGGTCGAATTCTTCTTTAAGCAACTGCTCGATCCCGAGACAAAGGTTCGGTTCCGGCCACACTTCTTTCCGTACACCGAACCGAGTTTCGAGATTGATCTCTCGACGCCGACCTTCCGCGCCCGCGGCAAGGAGTGGATCGAGATTGCCGGCTGCGGGATGGTTGACCCGAACGTGTTCAAGGCGGTCGGCTACCCCGACGACGAATACACCGGCTGGGCCTTCGGCTTCGGCATCGAACGTCTCGCCATGATCCAATACGGCATCACCGACATCCGCCTGTTCACGGAAAATGACGTGCGGTTCTTGGGGCAGTTTTGAGCCAACTGGTGTCGGAAAGAGCGGCCACTGGGATGCGGGGGATCAGTGCCCGCGCGCGGTGGCTGACGATTGGTGCCTGCGCCGTCGCGTCCCTTGGATTGTATCTTGCCGGACCGGTGCTCCCCACGTTGTATTCAGCTGAACCGAGTTATGCTGGCGAAGTGTTTTCGTGGGTCGAACTGCTCAAGCAGAAACACCTGTTGTACCTACAGGATGTCGGGGGGCAAGCGGGCCATGTTGCCGCCAGTATTCGGTTCATCTGGATCGTGGCGGTGGTTTGGCTGTGTTATCTGGTGGCGCTCTTGGTAGCGCGGGATGCGAATGATTCGCGGTGGGCAATGTTCGTTGGACTGGCCGGCGGTCTGTTTCTCGTGGTGCAGTTCTTCAGTCCGGTGACGCTCTCAATGGATGTTTTTGGTTATGCGTATCATGGGCGACTCGTTGGCAAGTATGGCAGTAATCCCTACAGTCCCGCGGCGTTTGTTGCGCATTCTGATCCGTTCTTGATGCTACTGTACGGAAAACAGGAGACGACCATGTACGGGCCGTTGGCTTTGGCGGTATCCACGGGTGTCGCTTGGGTTAGCGGTGAGCAGGTCGGGTTGACAGTTTTCGGGTTCCGATTAGTCGCGGCCGCCGCGGCCGCTGGGACGGCGCTGTTCATTTGGCTGATCGTAAGGCAATTGCAGCCGACACGATCCACTCAGGCGCTCGTGCTGTTTCTGTGGAATCCCTTGGTCGTCATGGAAGCAGGACTGAGTGCGCACAACGATTTCGTAATGACCTTCCTGATTGCTGCCGCAATCTATTTGTATGTTCGGCATCGCCGGATTGCCGGCTTTCTGGTTCTCACGTTGTCGGTCCTCGTCAAATTTGTTTCGATTGTCTTACTGCCGCTTTACTTGCTGATGCTGTACCGGGATCAACTGCGGCCCAGCCGGCGCCGGGAGTTGTTGGCGAGCATCCTGGGTGGTGGATTGCTGCTGAGCGTGGCATTGCTTGCGACCAGCTACCGAGGCGGGACAACCCCCCGTGCAGCGAATGATGGGTCGTTGTTCAAGAGCGCGGCAAAAGTAGTTTTCGGAGCGCAGTACATCAATAACATCCACAGCCTGCTCATCAGCGAATGGCGACGGATTGCGGTGGGAGAAACTGGCGAGGCATTACAAGTGCCTCTCGCGTTTCGGGGGAGTTGGGTGTTGGCTGCTGACCCGACGGTGCTGCGCCAGGCGCCAGGTGAGGATTCTGCCGCCGTGCTGGCGTTGCCGCCCGGGGCAGTCTTGCTGACTCTGAATTGGCCGCGTGACGGCTGGGTGTGGAGTCATGACTGCACCACTGGTCAACGGGGTTACCTGCCCGTCCGCGAACTGGAGAGCATTGTCCCAGCGCCGGCCTTGGCTGCGGATCCGAATCTTCAGCGCATCGCCGGCGGTCCGCTGGGAAATGCCCGCGTGAAGTGGGCGAACGCGGGCCTGCGACTTACGACGTGGATTGCGTTCATTGGCTTTTGGTGTGTCGCTGCAACTCGCGTCCGTGATTGGCGGACATTCGCGCTCAGCAGTTGTGCCGTGTTTCTCGCCTTGTACTGGTTGGTGGGAAGCTGGATTTGGCCGTGGTACATCGTGTGGTCATTGCTGTTGGCCGCCTTGATTTTCGATAGTTACCCCGCACGGCTGGCGCTCCTGCTATCGTTCACTGTCCTGACCTTGTACCCGACGATCAGCGCACCGGGGTCAACTGGTTGGGTTGCCCAATTGAGCACCTACCGGTCGCTCATTGCTTTTACGTTACCCCTCGTGGTGGCAGTCCTGTATGTCAGCGGGCAACAGATCAGGCGCCGTTGTCATGATCGATCATCAATTGTTCGCGTTTGAACAAAGGTGGTCGATGGCTGTCTGAAGTTTATCTCTGCCATGCATAGTGCAAACTGATGGAGCGACCTCGACAACTGCAACGAAGAATTCGGATCGCCTTAGGCCTGTTCCTCATCGGTTTGGTGCTCAGCGGGCTGACTGCATTCCCGTTGCTTCCGGAAGTCGAGTGGCTTTGTCGCGTCATCGGAGTTCCAGAACAAGGAACAACGGGCGATGGACCGCGAGCTTGGCTGGCAATGGTGCGAACTGGGCTGCGCGAGATGGATGCGAAATACCCCTTCATGGCCTATGGGACAGACTGGCTGGCTTTCGGACATTTGGTCATCGCGCTTTTCTTTCTCGGGCCGTTGAGGAAACCCGATTCCAATCAGTGGGTGATTATTGTCGGGATGATCGCCTGTGGACTGGTCATTGTGACGGCATTGGTCTGCGGGGCGATTCGCGGGATACCGGGGTGGTGGCAATTAATTGATTGTTCGTTTGGAGTGTTGGGCTTCATCCCGCTTTGGATTTGTTGGCGGGCGCAGAAAGAACTGGTTCAGATAACTGGAGGAACACGCGGATGAAAGAACTATGGCGACAGGTGGATGGGTTGTTGCGCGGGCGGGAGGCGTTTAGCAGCGAGGAGGCGTTGGGGAAGGTGCAGGCGAAGCACCTCCTCGTGATGGTGCTGCTTTTGGCGGCAGTCTATGGGTTGTTCATGGGTTTGTATGCGGTGTTTTCCCGGGAGGTCGGCGAGTACCGGCAAATGGCGTCGTGCGCGTTCAAGGTGCCGGCGTTGTACGTGTTGACCTTGTTCATCTGTTATCCGTCGCTGTACGTTTTCAGCACGTTGCTCGGATCACGACTGTCATTCTGGTCAACGCTACGCTTGTTGCTGGCGGTGACGACAATCACGGTGACGGTGCTGGCGTCGTTCGGGCCGATTGTCGGCTTCTTCGCCTTGAGCACGGAGAGTTATCCGTTCATGAAACTGCTGAACGTGGCGTTCTTCACAGCGGCCGGCTTTCTCGGCGTCGGCGCGTTGGTGAAGGCGTGGAAGTCCCTCGTCAAGGCGCAGGAACAGTCCGCGCCGCCAGTCATGCAATCCACCGCCGCGCCACCGCCAATTCCGCAGCCCGGCATGCAGCCGTACGCAGTGGACGATAGCACCCGGCAGATTAACAAAGTGTTCCGACTCTGGATTGTGATCTACGCGCTGGTCGGTTGTCAGATGGCGTGGGTGCTCCGGCCATTCGTGCTCGATCCGGGATCGGAGTTCGCTTGGTTTCGTGCCCGGCACGCCAACTTCTTCGTGGATGTGTGGCACACGATCTGGAAGTTGTTGTCGTGAGATATGGCTGACTTGTTCAGCGCGGTTGACCGGCTCTTGCGCGGCGAAGGCGAATTCGCCGCCACGCCGACTGTCGAACGCACGCCGGTTCGTTCGCAACTTCTGATCATCGTCTTGTTCGGCGCGACCTACGGCGCGGTGATGGGGAGCTATGGCGGATTGGCCGGCGACGGTTGGAAACAAGCGCTGATCTCGGCAATTAAAGTGCCGTGGTTGTTTGGCGTCACCTTCCTGCTCTGTCTGCCGTCGTTCTTTGTCTTGAATGTACTGGCGGGATTGGTCAGCGACTTCCGGCGCGTCCTCAACGCGCTCTTGGGCTTTCAAGCCATCGCCGCGTTGGTCCTCAGCGCGGTTGCGCCCATCACATTTCTGTTGAACGTCTCGACGAACTTCTACCAACTCATGGTGCTCTGGAATGGAGTGGCCTTCGCTGCCGCGAGCATTACCGGGCATGTTGTGCTGCGCCGGCTTTACCGGCCGCTCATTGCCGGTAATCCTCGGCATCTGGTTTTGTATCGAGTCTGGATGTTCCTCTACATCTTTGTCGGAATCGAAATGGGCTGGGTGCTGCGACCATTCATCGGCGATCCGAGTTTGCCGGTGCAGTTCATCCGGCGCGGTGCGTGGGGCAACGCCTACATGGAACTGCTCCGCATCTTTCACCGGGTCCTACATTGATGAAGGAACACGCACCCGGTAAAGGCTCGTCCGCGCACAGATGTAGAGCGTCTTCCGGTCGGCGTCCCCGAAGGCAAGGTTGGCGGGGCGTTCCGGTAGGGTGATCGCGCCGATTTTCTGGCCGGTCGGGCTGAAGATTTCCACGGCTTTCAGCGCGGCGATGTAGAGGTTGCCGGCGGCGTCCACTCGCATGCCGTCGGGTCGCTCGACCTGGCAGAAGACCCGGTCTCCGACACGCACGTGGCCGCGTTCGGTGTCGGCGATGTAGAGGATGGATTCGTCGGGGGAGAAACAGAGGCCGTTCGGTTTGCTGAAATCGCGGGCGACCAGTTCGATTTGGTTCTCCGCGATGCGATAGACCCCTTGGAAATCCAGGTCGCGGTCTTCCGGTTTGACGGCGTAGGGAGGGTCGGTGAAATAGATTGTGCCGTCGCTTTTGCAGACGACATCATTCGGGCTGTTGAGGCGCTTGCCTTCGAAGTGTGATGCGACCGGGACGATGGTGCCGTCGAGTTCGGTGCGGGTGACACGGCGGGTTTCGTGTTCGCAGGTGACCAACCGGCCGCGCGGGTCGAGCGTGTTGCCGTTGGCTTGGTGGCTCGGTTGCCGGAAGACATCGACCTTGCCGGCTTTGTACCGGTAGATCTTGCTGGCCGGGATGTCAGAGAAAAGGAGTTCCTGCCGCGCCGGTACCCAGACCGGGCCTTCGACGAACTGGAAACCGTCTTGAACCATCTCCGCATTCATCTTGGCTGGGAGAGTAACAGCCGCGCCGGCAAAAGCAATTCAGGGAAGGGGGAGGACTGCCGCATTTCGCATCGCCTTGCCGGCCCAGTCCCGGTATACTGCGCGCCGATGAAATCGCCGGTGCGCGCCTGGCCGTTCGAATCGAAATACCTCCGCGACTTCGCCGTCGTCGAAGAACGCCGCGGCCAGCTCCGGCTCTTCCCCGCCACCGAACAGTTGCCGCTCCTCTCCAAGGCCATCGACGCGGAATTCAAAGCCGGCCTCACCGAACGCCTCGCCCACACCGATGCGCGGGCGAACGGGTTTCGCAAACACCAACTCGCCGAGATTGCGCTGTTCTTCTGCACGGTGGCCAATCGCGCGCGCCCCGATCATCTCCACATTCAGCCCTATTACACCCCGGATTTGCTGACGCAGATCGCAGTCGTTCAGCAAATCACCGAGGTCGGCGTGGGCGGCAACCGCCACTGGTTCCGGTACTTCTACCGGGACGCTTTCTTGCCGGACGTGTTCTTGTGCGGAAAACGTCCCGTCATCTCCGGCCATGCGCTGACACGCTATAGCGAACGCGCCGTGCGGTGGGATTGCGCGCCTGTCGTCAGCCTGCTGACGCATCTGGTTTACCGGCCACCCCTTTTTCTCTGCCTTAACGAAAACCAAACCGTGTTCGCTTTCGAGGCCGAAAGCTCAGTCGTCGTCATGCCCTTTGAAGAGACCACCACCGAGTTCTTCTTCTTGACCACCCTCAGTCCCGATGGCCGCAGCACGCTCGGTCCGCTCACCCCGGTCCGCCCGGCGCATTTTCACTATGGCCCGACGCTCCTGTCGCCCGTGGGTGATTTCGATCTGGCGGAACACACCGCCGAGATGCTGGAACGCTGGCGCAACCAAGCCCCGCCCATGAGCCGTGACGCCGTCGCCCCGATACTCCGCACCGCCAGTTGGACGCGCCTCGTCCAAGGTGCCGTCCGCCGTGGGGCGGATCTCAACGCGCCGGCCCTGAAGTTCCTGTTTTACGATGGCGTGTACGGCCCGACCACCATTGTTCGTGACCACAGTGTGCCCGCGCCTAAGTTGACATCGGTAATCCCGGCTCCACCACGTCTTGAACTGCCTTCCGGCCCGCCCCCGCCCGCGCCGCTCCCCGATTGGCTGAAACCAGCCCCGCCCGCGTAGCGTTACCGGTAGACAAACGCCGGTCGCCGCCTGTGCTTCCACGCCGATGTCTACGGCCCCA
The DNA here is from genome assembly GCA_022072455.1 of Verrucomicrobiia bacterium. Taxonomy (GTDB): domain Bacteria; phylum Verrucomicrobiota; class Verrucomicrobiia; order Palsa-1439; family Palsa-1439; genus CAINDI01. The sequence continues at coordinate 99,514 of JAJVHY010000026.1, forward strand.
CCGTCCTGTCCCCCGGAATCAGCCGCGCTCGTCCTGGCCGGCCAGAGTCCAGCTCTGAGCCCAATCACTGACCCCAATCACACGAGGCGTTGTTCACAGAAAATATCAAACCGCGTAAAGCCCAACTGAGTTGGGCTTTTGCCGGCACGATATTTATAGTCTCCCGCTTCGCCGTCAAGCCTGACAAGGAGTCCGAATCGGACACGTAACTGGTTGTAAATGCGTTTGACGCGAAGGGACGACAGTCCTAGACTTCCGCCGTGAATACGGCCCTTCGACATCACCGGTATACGCTGCTGAGTTAGGGCTAATACTACTGATGGGCGTAAGATGATGAATGCCTTCTTAGCGTGCTCAATGACGAACGCAGAGGGATACGTTCAAGGGGCTGTCATATTTTGTAGGTGGCTGTGGCTGGGGTCTGCTTTGGCAGTCGCCGGCATGTCGTTCTGGATGCGGCGGGCGAGGATGTTTCCGCTCTCAACCATAGCTTCGATTGTTGCAGTGGCTTTTCACCCGGCATGGACTATCCGTCCGGCACTCAACGCCGATTGTTCAGTTACGACGCTCAACTGGTCTTTGGTCGTTACCGTTGTTCTGATAGCGTTGCTGTGGCGTCAGATTTCACTGATTCCCAGACCTTATGGCGGAGATTAGGCCCATCCATCCGATGAGCCGAACAGCGGGGAGCGCGTTCGGCTCGACAGCGAGGGCGGACGTCATTGCCGCGCTCCCCGCTGTCGGCTATCTTGAGCGTTATGCGTAAGAAACGGGAAATTCGTTGGGGAAACAAAAATCATACAGACTGGTGGGTTTTTGAGGAAGTGCAGCAATGGGTATCCAAGCGCCAAAAGAAGCTTTCCCCCAGCACGCGCTGTCTCGTGTACATCAATCTCAGAGTGGTTCGCGCCAAGAGTCGAGAAAAAGCGTATCGCAAGGCTGTGGAGTTTGGTCGCGCCGGTATGCCTTCAAAGACCAACGGCGGAGAGTGGCGCTTTGCCGGCATCTCGATGTTGTTACCCATCTATGACAAGATCGAAGATGGTTCGGAGATTTTGTGGGACAAGAAAAAGATGATGACCGTCGCGAGGATCAAGAAATTGGTCAAGTCGAAGCGGAGGCTTCCAGTTTTCGATGATAGGGAGGAAAAGGCATAACCCCCATTAAGCCCGTGATCGTCAAGTAACAAAAGCTCTCCGTCGCAGATTTCTATTCTCTGCCTCTTCTTTCTTCAACGTTGGTGGTCCGCTTGATTTCTGTCAGCAGCCGGTGTCCGGCTAAA
>JAJVHY010000010.1 GCA_022072455.1 Verrucomicrobiia bacterium
CAGTTCGGCCACGTCAATGCTATGCTTCTGCCGGGTCATGGATTGGTTCTCCTTGTGTTTGTTGTTTGGCTAGCAGGGAGAACTACCATGACCCTTCTATTTGCTGAACCTTTCAGACACTACCCTGCTACGCCACGGCTATGCCACGGGAGAAGTGGAATTTGGAGTTGGGGCCGGTATGAGGCGGGGTGGGGAATCGACGGGAGTGCGAGCGGAGTTGGGCAGGACGGCAAATCGGCTTGGCTTCCGGCAGCGTAAACGTAGAATCACGGGCGTGGACAGGAGTCAGAAAGCGGCAGCCAGTATCGACGCCGACGCGAAACCCGCCGCCGCCGGCGACTTCAAAAAGAACATTAACCCGCACAGCCTCGAAGTCGTCACCGCCAAGTGCGAGCCGTCACTTCGTGACTGGAGACTGGAGACTTGTTATCAGTTTGAACGGCTTGGCTATTTCGCCATCGATCCGGACTCCGGCCAATCACCGACCACCGGTAACCGTTCACCAATCTTCAACCGGACGATTACACTGAAAGACACTTGGGCCAAGATTGAGAAGAAAGGAAATCAATGAACTTTCAAATTTCAAGAGTTGCCTCCTGCGCCCTACCTCGCGTCTTTCGCTTCTTGCTGCTTACATCCTTAATAGCGGTCGCCTTCTCGGTCCGCGCCGACGAATTCGAAGACTGTCTCAAGAAACTGAACTACCGGTATGACCCGTACGTCCAGCACCCTGAGCATGTACAGGCTGCGGAAGCCTTGGGAAAGTTAAAGGATCCGCGCGCAATTGGGCCGCTAATCAATTGCCTAAAGTACAACGACAAGGCCTTGCGCGATGCAGCTAGTCGGGCATTGACTGAGATTAACGACCCTCGGGCGGTAGATCCCTTGATAGCCTGCCTGAAGGATAAGAATGAGTACGTGCGTGCAGAGGCTGCGTGGGTGTTGGGAGGCCTTAAAGATCCCCGGGCAGTTGTGCCGCTGATGAACTGCTTAAACGATCAGGACGGCCTAGTGCGAACGTTAGTCATTATGGCATTGGGCAAGCTTAAGGATCCGCGCGCAATTGGGCCGCTGATGGCCTGCCTGAAGGATCAGGATAAGCTCGTGCGTGAAAAGGCGGCTGAAGTACTGGGTGATTATGAAGATCCTCGATCAGTTGAGCCCTTCATAAACTGCCTGAAGGACAACAATCCGCGTACGCGCACCATAGCCGCCACTGTACTGGGCAATCTTAAGGATCCTCGGGCTGTTGAGCCACTGATAGCTTATCTAAAGGATGAGCAACAGGCTGTACGGCGGCGGACGAAATGGGAGGATTTCCAGCTGGTATTCGATCCTTATTCTGGTCGAAAAATAGCTGCCGAGGCGTTGGGCAAACTCGGTGATAAGCGAGCTATCGAGCCACTCCGTCTCTGTCTTCCAGATTGGGAGGGAACACGCTATATACGGGCAGCTCTCGACAAGTTAGGCTTCGACTGGCATCCGAAGTCAGAACAAGAGCAAATCTATTTTTGGTTCTGCAAGAATAATGGAAAAGAAATAAAACAACATTCGACCCAAACGATCCAGATCCTCTCTGCCGACTTGGAATCTGCCGACCGACTGAAGAGAGAGAATGCGGCAGGCTCTTTCGCCGATAAGCCCTTCCTCCTAGTGGGCAACGCAGAGATTATCGCAAAAATGGTCGAGTTACTTGAGCGCGAAGGCACCTACAGTTTGGCCTACACATTCTTGAATTCGGGCAACAACGAATTACGAAAGGCTGCGGAGAATTGGGCTGGCAGCCATGGATATAAGGTTAACACGTTTCGCCTCTATTGACTAATAAGGGTCAGACCTTGATTCTTGATGCCGAGTGCTGTGACAGGTAGTTGTGGTCAACTCTGTAAACTGTAAAACCGAGTGACTATCAGTGCGGTAAGGCAACGCGTTACGGGTGAAACGTTGCGCTCGGATTGGCGATGAAGACGTTGCCGGGAGGGGAATGTCGCCTACAAAGTGCCCCGACAAGCTGTGAACAACCCATACCAAAACTCCTTGGCGGGACTGGAGATCGCTGATCCGGTCAGGGCGTTCTTCGATTGATGAGGGGCTTGGCGAGGTGACTATCGGCTTGGCTTCCGGCGACGGAAACGTAAAATGACGGGCGTGGACAGGAGCCAGAAAGCGGCAGCCAGTATCCAACCCGACGCGAAGCCTGAACTCCGGTATCAATTCGAGCGACTCGCCTGCTTCGCCCTCGCCCCTGACACCCAACCCGGTAAGCTGGTGTTCAACCGGACGATTACGCTGAAGGACACGTGGGCTAAGGAAGTGAAGAAGGGGAACTGATGAACTTCAAGTTTCAAGACCCCGAAGATGCTTTTGGAAAAACAGCAATTTTAGAATTATGAAGCCAGAAAAGGGATACAGTCTTGAAGTTAATGGTGAATGGGTCGCCCCTAGCTTGTGCATCTCTTGCGGCTGTGATGATGTGGGTAAGTTGATGAGTATGGAGTATTCCGCAACTGGAGAGTTCGAAAGCATTTTGGCGGGCACACGGACCACCGTTTCCACGAATGTTCAATTCTATATCTGCCAAGACTGCAAAACAGGAAGCACTTCAGCTAAGACCCGCGTCCTGTCCGGTTGCCACGTTCCCTATCAAATCAAGATTGAAAAAACCGGACCGACCAAGCCAGGAACTGTGCTCGTCACGTATAGTATCAGAACAGTGAGCCAGAAATGGGCACACGCTTTTTCGAAAAGCTATGGGTTGCAGGCCCAGTTTTATGAGCAAGATATATGGCTTTTTCTGGACTGCGATTCCGATCAAAAACCTTGCGAAACCAGCATTGGTTGGTTTACGCAGAGCGATGCTGCGTTGAAAAACTTGTATGAAAAGCATACACTCTATGGCAGCAAAAAGCGCCAGAGATTTGAGTCGCGGCTGAAAGATGCAGGTCTGGATCATGTGTTCGCCAAGCCGCAGTATGCGACCTTCTTACAAGGAGCTGGGAGTGTTCGCCACCGATCAGGCTGGATTGCGTTCTGGCTTGCGTTTCCAACAGTTCCGGCTGTGGTTGCAACAGCCGCGCTTTTGTTTGGATTTGTTATTTTGGGAATTAGCTCTTTCTTCGGATTGGCAGACTACTATTTCCCAAGCTTTCTGCAAACTTCCGAATGGACTGCAAGAAGAGCGGGATTCGATGAATTCAGCACTAGGCTTGACGACCGGAATACCATTTTGGGTGGATTTTTGTCCGTATGCGTTTTTCCAGGAATGTTTGTCGCCATTCCTGGGATTTTGGCTTTCGGCTATTTTTTCCGCAAGTGGCGGGCGTATCGGCGGCTTGCACCACCTAAAGGTTAAGGGAGCAGTCTATATTGACAACTCCCCGCTCGTTGGGCGTTCTCGCACCTGTCATTGGGGTCAACTCTGTAAACTGAAAACCAGAGTGACTATCAGTCCGGCAAGGCGGCGAGTTGCGGGCGAACCGCTATGCCACGGGAGAAGTGGAAATTGGGCAACAAGTTGGAGAGTCGAGGCTGAACTGCAACTGCGTTACATCCTGCAACTTCAACTCGCCCTCGACTCTCCGATGTAAGGTAGGACTGCTTAGGGAAATTGCAAGGGGGGCGGAACTGGGCGGGTTTGCCGGTCAAAAATTATCGCCGGTCAGGTTGACATCGTTGGATTGCAGATTACTTTAACGTCGTGTGTAAGGGAGCTGGCGAAGGGTCGTAGCAAATTCTCAACGAGGAGTAACGAAATGCGATGAGTATTAGTTGCCCGGTACCAGACCAGATTCGAGCCCGAGCCTACCAACTCTTTCGGGAGCGAGGGAGCGAACCCGGCCACGAAATTGACGACTGGTTGCAGGCGGAATACGAGTTGATGCACATCCCGGCGAGCCGGATTGTTGAGCAGGATGCCGAAGTAGTGGAAGGAGCAACGCCCTGTAATCTCCGGTTGGTCGGACTGCTCACAGCAATTACCCCTCTGAAGAAACGGCAAGAACAGTTTGGCAGTCGAAGGTGAACTTCGGCAGCGCCCCGACAACTACCAGTATTTCTGGGCAGGCAAGTATTCACCCACTCGCTCAGCCTCTCGCCTGCCACGAACACCAGCCCTCCATTACGACTTCGGCAGTGCTTCCTGAAGGTTCCTTAAACAGTCGACAGCTTTGGAGATAAACTTCTGAGTATTCTTGAACCCGCCTGACTTTGCGCCATTCTCCTCATCCATGTATAGAGACCGATTGAGTTCGATCATCACCGAAATCACATGCGGATTCTGCCGGTAATGCTTCATCGGTACGATTGACCCAGCAAATGGCCGATTCGTCTCAACCGTCAACCCTTCAGCTCTGAAACACTGGATCAACAAATCGGCAATGTCGCTCGGCGTATGAAAATCATCCGTGCCGATGCAAATCTGCGGCCGGACAGAAGATTGATCGAGTTCGTAAGGCAATGCTGCCGACGCGAAGCTGTGGCAGTCCAGAACAAGTGCTACTCCCGCCTTGTTCAATTCCGCGTCCACCATTTCCGTTAGGCGTTTATGATGCGGGATGTAGTAAGCGTCCAGAAGCGACGCTTTTTCCTGTGGCGTGATCTTTCGACGCAGCGGGCGACCAGCATGGGTTTTCATGTAGACTGCTCCCATTCCTCGCTTGGCCATTGGCTCGGCATCGTCATCCAAGAACCGTTCCGGATCCAGAACAAGGCGGCTTACTGGAAAAACCACAGTTGTGTCAGGTGTTGTCAGGCTTCCGCAAAACAACTCATCCGTGTAAGCGTCGGTCATCCGCAATAGTTCTTGCTCCAGTTCGGCGTCGGTTAGGAGGAATTGATTTCTAACCTCTGCGGGGATTTTACGAGACGCGTGGGGAATATGAAGGATCATGGAGTTGGAGTCCGGATTACTTTGGTAATCGCAATCGATAACTGGTGCTGCGGCCACCGGCTTCATCCTTGTCAAGGATTTGGCGTTCGAGCAGATCGCTAATATCCCGGAGCGCCGTATCTTGGGAACATTTGGTCAGTTTGGCCCATTTGGACGACGTGAGTTTGCCCTCAAATCCATCGAGCAAGCGATTGATGACCTCACGCTGGCGGTCGTTGAACGATTGACCGGCATACGCTTCCCAGAAACGCGCCTTGGTCAGCACGGCTTCCAAGGTTTGCTCCGAACCAACAATGGCGTGTTGCAGACAGTTCAGATACCACTCGATCCACGGCGTAACATCGAGTGATCCCTTTTGCGATTTCTCCAGTATGTCGTAATACCTATTCCGTTCCTGCTGGATTTGGGCGGACAAACTGTAGAAGCGCTGGGCGCTTTGTTCGGCGCGGGCCAACAGCAGATCCCCGAGCGCCCGCGCAATGCGACCGTTGCCGTCTTCGAACGGATGAATCGTTACAAACCAGAAATGCGCCAACGCCGATTTCACTACAAGGTCGGTTTCAGGGACTGCATTAAACCAGTTGATGAACCCCGTCATCTCCTTGTTGAGCCGGTCGGAGCTGGGGGCTTCGTAATGCACCTTTTCCCGACCCAGCGGGCCAGACACGACTTGCATCGGGCCACTGCTGGCTGTGCGCCAACCGCCGACGACAATCGACTGCATGCCGCTTCGGCCAGTCGGGAACAAGGCTGCATGCCAATCGAACAAGCGTTTCTTCGAGAGGGGCGCGTTATGGTTCCGGGTTGCATCCAGCATGACTTCGACGATGCCCTCGACATTCCGTCCGACCCGGATCGCACTGCCAACGTCCATGCCCAGTTTTCTAGCGAGGGACGATCGCACCTGTTCGGGATCCAGTTTTTCGCCCTCGATCTCGCTGGTCTTCATTACATCTTGGGTTAGTGTCGTAAGCGTCGCTTCACCGCGTAGACGGAAGCCCAGTCCTTCCATGCGCCCCAGTCGGCGACCTTGTCGATGGCGCACCTCGGCCAGCAGAACAGCCAGTCTTGCCTGATCCCATTGGAACTTCGGCCAGTCGTTGCGCTCATGGATGTACATAGATAATCTCCGCAATATCTGAGGAGATTATAGCCAGCAATCACCGCACGGCAAGGCTTATTCGCCGCATATCATGCAGTGATTGAACGGAATATTAACCGCACTCGGGAAAGCCCTTGCGGGCGATAATTTGGTATTCTGAATCCCAACGCATGCTCCAACCCCATCTCATCGGCGTCATCTCCGACACCCATGGCTTGCTGCGCCCCGAGGCCATCAAAGCCCTACATGGCACCGAACTAATCATCCATGCCGGTGACTTCGATAAGCCTGAAATCCTCAGCGAGCTGAAAAACATCGCTCCCACGCTCGCGGTACGGGGCAACGTCGACCATGGCATCTGGGCTCAGAGTCTCCCACGAACGCGGTCGGTCGAAGTTGGCGGGATTCGGATCTACGTCATCCATAATCTCGCCGACCTCAGCATCGATCTGGCGGCTGCAGGATTCACTGCCGTGATCAGCGGACATTCGCACAAGCCCTCGATCACCCGGAAAGATGGTGTGCTGTACCTGAACCCCGGCAGCGCTGGACCGAAGCGGTTCAAATTACTGCCGAGTGTGTCGCTGCTGCGAGTGACCGGTAATCAGGTGGAGGTTGAGCTGGTCGAGCTGGATGCGTACAAGTTGGAGAATCGAGGCTAAACTGCAACTCAGGTACCAAACCACTATTGCCTCACTCGCTTGGATCGTTGCTGTCTTTGCCTCGGCAACCGGCGCCGGTGAGACAGGGCGACTGCTACAAGTTGGACCGGCTCGTGCCTTCAAAACGCCCAGTGCGGCGGCGGCGGTTGCCAAGGACGGCGATACGATTGAGATCGAGGCGGGCGAATATCCCGGTGACGTCGCCGTCTGGTCGGCGAACCGGTTGACCATTCGGGGTGTGAATGGTGTGGCGCACTTGGTGGCCAAGGGCAAGAGCGCCCAGCAAAAAGCTATCTGGGTCATTCGTGGGAATGACACGACAATTGAGCATATCGAATTCTCCGGTTGTCGGGTGCCGGATCACAATGGTGCTGGCATCCGCCAGGAGGGGGCGGGACTCGTCGTGCGGCACTGCAGCTTCCATGACAACGAAGACGGAATTCTCACCGGAGCTAATCCGAACAGCGATATTCTCATTGAGTACAGCGAGTTTCATCACAACGGGCATGGCGACGGACTTTCGCATAACCTCTACATCGGTAGGGTCAGGAGTTTTACCATGCAGTTCTGTTGGTCACACCACGCCAGCGTTGGTCACTTGGTGAAGAGTCGGGCCGAGACGAACATCATCCGCTTCAACCGCCTGATGGACGAGCAGGCGGGAAACTCCAGCTATGTCATTGATCTGCCCAACGGCGGCAAGAGTTTCATTATCGGCAACCTCATCCAACATGGTCCGCATGCTGAGAATGGAGTTGCGATCTCGTATGCTGCCGAAGGCGCCAAGAACGCAGTGCAGGCGTTGTACGTGGTGAACAACACCTACGTGAACGAGCGCCCTCACGGAAGTTTCCTGCGGGTGGCCGGGACGCCTTCGGAGGTGCGGGTTGTCAACAATCTAGTTGTCGGCTCATCGACCGTGTTGAGCGGGTCTGGTGAAACCACTAACAATCTGATTACGACAACGCCCGGATTTGTCGATGCCGCCCATTACGATTATCGGCTCACCTCCCAATCACCGGCTCTGGGTGCTGGCATTGATCCCGGTGTTGTCGGGGATTTCAGCCTGTCGCCGAATTACTACTATCAGCACCCGCTAGGCGGTGTAGCGTGTACTAAAGTTCGCCGACCGAGCGTTGGGGCGTATCCCGTCGCCGTGGATCCTGCGCCCCGCTGATGATCGGCGCTCAGGTCAGTTTGTTCTGAAAGAACTCGATGCTCTCGCCATCGGGTCCTTTGCAAAACGCAATCCGCACCGGGGTCGGATGTGGGCGAGACTCAATGCGCACATCTTTCGACTCCGTCGTCACAACCGCACCGGCAGCCACGGCACGTTGGAGGGCGGCATCGCAATTGTCAGTGCAATGAACGGAAATGCCAGCTCAGGTAAATCTAACTGGGTAGGAGTTTCCATGAGCGATGCAGAACTGTTTGCCGCAACCGAGGCAGTGCTTCAGCCCGTCTTGCACCGGCGGATTATCACTTTCGACATAATCAAACACGGTATCGCAGTAAGGACAAAGCGTATAGTTACCGACCGTAATGACCTCTTGTTTTTCTAAATCTAGATTGGCGATCTTTTGTTGATACCGCTGGAGCAACGAAATGTGTTCACGGATTTCCCGGCGGTTGATGAGAAATGCTCGAATGGTCAGTCCGGTTATAATGCAAAAAATAATCGCCGGAAATGGTGAAGCTTTTTCCTCACCTAAAGCATGCTTCTGAAAAACCCGCACTGCGTAGAAACCTGCCAATACGCCAAAAACAATGGATAAAGAAAGAGCGATTAACTTACTCCCCTTATGACTTGATAGACGCTTGCGACAGGCGTCGATGTTTTTAACTATTTCAGCATACGTCAGGTAGAAGTAATTGGGGTCATGCTCAAACCTATTGACCGTTTTGGGAACCGGCTCCTTGGCGTTTTGGACATCCAATTCAAAAGCAGCCTGCCCGTGAATGTTAATGTTGCTTTGAACAAATGTTTGAGATGGCGCCTCAGGAGCGTAGATGAATTTGTTCCCGCATTTCAGGCAACGCCATTTCTTCTCGTCGTATTCAGACGCTTGTCCTCCGCACTTTGGGCATGACATGTTGACGATCATAATCGGTTACGTCTGAGTGCTCCTGGCAGTATCCAAAACTTTGATAGAGCCGAAAACAAGAACAAATACAGTTTGGATACCTACTCCCGCTTCCATAGCGTCCCACCCAAGCTATCCCAGAGTGGCTTCAAATCGGCGTCATCTTGTGCGGCTTACCGGCCACCAGGTTCTCGTGCGGAAAGTTCGCTTGCTTAAACAACCGCAGATCGGATTCCGGGACGGTCGGGAAACCAACCGTTCCCGACCAGTTGACCCGATAAAATTGGATTCCACCATGAACGACACCAACCTCGGTGACGACACCAATTCTCGCCGGGTTGCTAACCGACTGGACGATATCACCTGGTTTGAATGACATCTGAAAACATTCCGAATGCTATTGGGATAATCCCCAGCCCGCTCAGGATCAGTATAACCGGCTTCGGCATGTCGGCATCGTAGGCATTCGCATTGCGGTGGTCTATCGAAAAACTGACCGCACCCAGCCCATGTAGAACGCTGGCGTCACGCCATCGCATTTGTCGCAACAGCGCTTGGACTTGGCTGGCTTGTCTCTCGTAGAAAAGAGCCACTCCACGATTCGCAGCGCCCACGACCGGCGGGGCGGCGGCTTGTCTTCCTGGAAATAACGCACAATGCCTCGGCGGAAGCACTGATTTCGCTGAACCGCTAAGTTGTGCATGTCCTGGATCTGCGAAAGCTTGCCCTTCAACACGGCGGCCTTCTGGTCAGCATCGAGTTCGGTGCCGTCCACGGTCAGCTTCGCCATAAACTCCAGCAGGCCCATGTCCCGTTTCTCATTCGTGAACAAGACTGCGAGAGGAGTTCTGTCGTCGTTATCCGGTCTGCCAACAAGACTCCAAGTATCGGCTGATGATTATGATGGGTGGTGAGCGCTTCACTGTTTTCGCACTTGATGATATCCAGGAGATCCAGCGGGCGCAGCGAGTCGCATGGGAGGACTACGAGATGTTTCTGCAGACCATCACGCAGCTCAAGGATTCGCCGTTACGCCATCGGCTCGGTGCGTGAAGGGCCGGTGATCGATACCCCATCCGCTGTTGACGGCACTTCACAGCCGGGAGTAGACTCACTGGTGTTGGAGGAGAAGTTGTTTTACTTAGGATCAGGATTTATGATGAAAGCTTTCTTTCTAAGAACTCAACTTTTCATCACCGTCTGAATGGAAATCACGATGAAGAGAATCTTTCGATGTTCGTTAATTCACACTTCCTTACTGGCCGCCATTGGGTTCGCCGGCGTGCTCAGCACGGTACAGGCGCAATTCATAAATCCGCCTTGTGCTTCTCTTGGAGCAGATTGGACTCAGACGACCGCCGAGGCTCCGTGGAGCGCACGTGGGGGTGCGTCAACCGTAATATTCAACGGACAGATGTATATGATGGGCGGGTGGAATAACACGAATAGATTCAACGACGTGTGGTCTTCCAGTGACGGTGCGTACTGGACACAAGTGACTGCCGGTGCCCCGTGGAGCGCACGTTCTGATTTTGGTGCCGTTACATTCAACGGAAAGGTGTGGGTAATCGGGGGTAATTACAGCGGCGGCGATCGTAACGACGTATGGTCTTCAACTGACGGTGCGACGTGGACACAAGTAACAGGAGCAGCCCCGTGGGCCGCACGGCGAAATCCAGGCGTCGTTGTGTTCAACGGGCGGTTGTGGGTGATGGGAGGATATAACACAACTGACGGCTACCTAAACGACGTATGGTCTTCAACTGACGGTGCGACGTGGACACAAGTAACAGGAGCAGCCCCGTGGGCCGCACGGCGGCTGTCAGCAGGCACGGTTATGTTTAGCGGAAAGATGTGGGTGATTGGGGGATACAACGGCAGTGGTAATTTTGCCGATGTGTGGTCTTCCAGCGATGGTACGCTTTGGACTCAAGTGACCGGCGCCACTCCGTGGCAGATCGCTTCCGGAGCTTTAGCCTTCGATGGTCACTTGTGGGTGACTGGAGGCCCAATTGGTTGTAACAAGAATGTGTGGTCTTCTAACGATGGTTCGCAATGGACACAAATGACTGGTGCCACCCCATGGAACAGCCGTTGCACTGCAGGATATGTAGCATACGACGGCAAGATGTGGATGATGGGTGGCGGCACATGGAACCCGAGTATGGGAAACTGGAGTACGGTTTATAATGATGTTTGGTACTCCCAGTGTGGCGCAGTGAGTTACTCGTTCGGTGCGATGACCTTAAAAATGAACGTAAGTTTCGTTGTAGGGAAGCTGTCATCGGCGACTTTGAAGAGCTATATTGAACTTCCAGAAGGGTACGACGTAAACAATGCGGTAGTCGAGTTGAACGTCGGCAGCGTTGCGGTGCCATTCGTGCTGGACGAGAAAGGCAGGGGATTGAGCGGTGGCAACAGTTTGAAGTTTCAGAAAAGCGGTGCGGCGGCGGTATCGAACCAACTCTGGCAGGTGACCGCAAAACTGCGTGGCGATTTCGATGCGCAGTGGATCAATGACGGTTTTCTTAACTCTACTACGAATAATCTGACAGTCACCGTCCCCGTGCTGCTCTTGTTGGACACGCCTGAGCAGGGGACGGTTTATGTCGAGAAGCCGCTATTGTACAAAGCCAAGGCGGGTAAGTCAGGTTCGGCGAAGTAAGGTTGGCGGTAGCCCGCTATCACCGCAGCGAGGTTCCCTGCTTGATTGCCCCCGGCCCCAACTTGACCCGAAATTCATCCACTGCCTTCGCTAGCCGGGTGCGCTTACTCGGTGTTCAGGCAAACCAATCCCACCATCTCGTCCAGGCTCACCCGCTTCTTGCCACCGAACACGGCTAGCAGAGCAGCATCGGCATTGATTCGGGTCTTCACTTTCTTGTCCTGCAACCCATTCCGCTGGATGTAATCCCAGAGCTTCTTGGTGAGCTCGGTGCGAGGTAGCGGTTTCGAGCCCACCACCAATGCCAGCTTCTCATTGGGTTGGACGGGCTTCGTGGATGCGTCATCGGGTTTCCACTGGGCGCACGTCTTGGCACTATAACTCGGCAACAGTTTTCTCATCGTCTGGCGTATGTCAGCGACACTTTTGGCATTGCGTAGCCCGAGCATAAGTTTCTTATCTTTGGAGGGCTTGATTGGTGCCAAGCCACGCACCTCCAATGTCGGCACGTTTCCCAGCGAAACAGCCCGCTGCCACTTCTTCATGGCCTTCAGCGCCGCCGCCGCATAATGCCGATCATCTCTCGTACGGACGCCAACGCCGTTAAAGAGGTAGTGGACGCCCAGCAACAACCGAAAGAGCGACCGATTGAAGTACCAGTCAGACTCGTGCAGTTTGTTGAATCGAGCCAGTCGGCGGGGAAGTCGGTCTCCCTCGTCGAATAGGAACGCAGGGGCTTTCGATCTATCGCTTTTCGCATGGTTGCACTCATAGCAAGAGCACACACCGTTCTTGAGCGTGGATAAACCTCCTTTGGCGACCGGCACGAGATGATCAGCCCAGTCGATTGCAAAGTACGGATTTGCCCCACCGTCGAGAATCCACAACTTTGCGCCGCAGTACACACATGTCGCCCGATGCTTGACAAATAGTTTGGCTTTTTGTGCCTCAGTGAAATTACTGGCTCGTGGCATTGCGTGCCTCCTGAGCGGCTATGTGAACTCTAAAGCGGTAGTACCTTCCTGAATGTGCAAGCCTTCGTGGCGATTGTCACGGTTGAGGCAACTTCTCTTGCTGTTTTTCAACATGTGCCTTGTACCTTGCTTCGATTTCACCAATGATACTATCCCATTCTCCTATCACCATCGTCGGGCCATAACAATTTAAGCCAAATGAGCATTTGCCTGTTGGCAGTTTTTCCCGACGTTTCCGCATTTCTCGGGCAAAACGGTGCCAAGAGATTTTTCGGTCTCGAACAAATTTAGCCACTTCATACAACGCTGGGAGACTATTATTAACCTGTTTATCATGGTATTGCTTGAGCAGGTTGTTCAATACCACCTTCTTTAGAGCCTCATACCATCCCGGAACACTAAACTGCGTACCATAATGCCAGTAGAGCCTGCGAAATGGCTCGATAACCGAAAGACTTGTTAACTCATTCTTCGTCAAAAATGTTTTGAAGAAAAATTCTGAATCGGTTTCATCAAATGGCAAAACGCTGAAATAGCCTTCTTGCGTTACTAATGCCATCGCTTCCCCGGAGTTATTCGGTTGCATCACACCCACCAGCGGCGCTCGAAATATCGCATTCAGAAACACCGAAAGACAGCGTCCCTCGCCAGCCAGCATTCTTTCCCGAAAACGGTCCAAGACGTGACTTGCAAAAGCCACTTTTTTCCCTGACAGAGATATTTCAGGAAGAAATTCTGTTCCAGCAAAGAACCGGAACGAATGCCGGATTCCTCCAGATTCAGATTGTTCGATATGCTGGACAAGTGATGGTTTGGTCACACATGTCGGCGTGAAAAAAGGAAACAGAATCAACTGGTCTTTCCGTAGAGCGTTAACAACATCGCAAAATGCAAATACCATTTGATATAAATGGATTTTACTCATGTCATCAGCACGGTCGTCGATTCTCCCCATGTGTGCCGTAATTCCCAAATTAAACTCTGTTTGAACGGCCTTATAGATTTCACAGAGTTGTTCGGTATGGGGATACAAGCGGACATTCCCCTGCCGCTCTTCCACCAGATGTATATCTTGGAGATATTTTAAGTGCGACGGCAATGCATTGATTGAGTGGTGGGTTGTCACGCCCAGCGCATCTCTTGCAGTGCCTGGACGAGTTCCGGCCGCATGATCCACTCGTAACCACCATCGTCTGTCACGGGTGCGCCATCATTGCCATTGGCCAGCGTGCGCCACCAATGCGGTTGTCCGTCGGAGAAGGGACCGGGGCGGTAGTGGAGCGCATCGGCCAGATGGTGAGCTAAAGTCCCATACTGCATATTGACAACGCTATGACTAGCGTAGCCAACCAACGGAGCAAGACGAGCGGTGGAAATGGTGTGGTTGGGCGCCCGGCAGTGCGCTCTGAGCATTGCCAAATGTTTGGGAGGTATTCCGTCTCTGTCCCGCACCGCCAACAATGCAGTCTGGAATTGCTCAACCGTTGCGATTGGTTTTGGATCGCTGAACTCGTCCATAAGCCTCCGTTCGTAATCCTAGGCAAACACCCATATCAGGATTTCCGACCTAGTTCGCCTGTATCTTCCGATTCACATCGCTACGATGGTTACTTGATACTTACCCATTTTCTCAGAATTACCTGTTATGACTAGGGCATTCGATTCACGGTCAAACTTCATCGTCTGAAATTTCAGGTTAAATGCTAGGTGATAGATCGACGACGGACACTCATCGGTTTCGACCAGTTGAACCGGGTCCTTCCAAGAATCCGGCTCAACAAATACTTTGGTTTGAAACGTATTTGTCTTGGTAGCGTGAAAGTATGCGATACGAGCGTTCAACGCAAATAGGCCGGGATTCCTGGTTTTTGCCTTCTCGTTGTTTTCCCGTAAGAAGTCTAATAGCTCACCAAGATTCGCCTTTTCGTTCATAGCTTTGCTCAATTACGTGATTGCGACGGATTTGTCTAGCAACCGACGGTCCTCGCACTATTTGCTCCTCACACAATCCGCCGCAGCGCATCCACGATCCTAATCATCCCCTCGCTGTCTCGGGCGCAGTAATCCTCGAGCTGCTGGCGAACCCGCCGCCGCTCCTCCGCCGTCACCTCTCCAATCGTGACTCGCAGAAATTCATTTGAAGCCGTGTTACCTTCCTGAATTTCCAAGCCTTCGTAACCCTTGCCAGTCAACGCCGGTAAGGCGGCTTTCATCGAACCACTGCCGTGCTGCTCCGGGTGGTAATAGTCGAACGACCGGAACGGATCCAGCAAATCGACAACTCGAGTATCGACGTCCTTCACCCACGGCGAGAATTTGGGCATCACGGCACAGCACTCTTTGAGACGGCTCAACTCGAAAGAAGCGTTGAACGCCACGACGGAGCCGTTGGGCGGCAGGGCGCCCCGGAGGGTGTTCATGAACTCCGGTCGGGGATCGTCACGGCCCTCGGCGAGAAACATGACGTGCTCCGGCTTAGCGCCAGCCGCACGCACAACGTGCAGGCTGAATTGAAACGGCACCTGCTGGTACGGGTGCAGCCCATCGAACAACGGAATGGCGGTGCCAAACGTCTCGAAATCCAAGTAGCTGACCGGGTACTCGAGCCGGGCCAGGAATTTGGCAATCGCCTTTGAGTCGACGTGCGGCTTGCCGGAGATCGCAACCTGCCGTTGAATCGACTGATTGTTCGTGAGCTTGAAGCTGTCGGGAATGTCCTCGATCGCAGTGACGTCCCGACCGAGCAGATCGAAGCCCTTCTTACCGCCCCGGTACAAATCGAAAACGTTGTGATCCGGTAGAAACTTCCAGCAGTGATCGTGCAGCGGACAGGTGTATGGATCATCGCAGTGGGAGCCGATCTCGACTTCGGGATGTTTCCGCTGCTGGATCACCCTGAGCATGTCTTCGAGTTTGTCCGGCACCTGCTGCGCCAGTTCCGACACCTGGTCGCTCACGTCCACCAGTGTGAAAAACTTGTTCGGGTCGATGTCACCACGCCGAACGAAGTCGGAGTTGATGTGGCAGAGGTAGATTTTCCGTAGCAGCAGTCCGGCACTGCACAGCACCCAGGTCTGTAAAGCCAGGTCATCCAGGTGGACGTCTTTCAGGCTGGTTGTTGATTTGACTTCGATCAAATCCCAGGCGTCTTTCAGCGACGGACGCAGGATGTCGGTTCGGCAGTAGCCGCCGTCGGCAGTGAATGCCGCCTCGAACAGCGGCTTGCGAAGTTTGAGCGCTGCTTCGGTCAGCCGGATGACTTTTGCCGGGTCAATAATGCCAGCGCCGACCTCGACGCCATCAGGGAACATTTGCTTGGCGATGGCGCCGACGTCGTGGCCCTGCTCGAAGATCGCCTGGGTGGAGGCGTCCGGTGCCGGGATCAACTCTTTGGCGTTGTAAGCGTGCCACAAAAGTTTGTGACACTGCAGGCCCCAGAGGAATTTGGACTTGGAAATGAATGGCGCTGGCTTCACTCGCCGGAATTGTAGCACGGCAGGAGGCGACCCGGTAGGGCCAAATCAAAAACGGGTTCGGCGAAGGGTTCCCAAGCGCAACGGGGAGTGCGTGTGTGTCAGCGCCGTGGGCCTCCGAGCAAGCGAAGCATCCGGCACTCCTGACGTGGGAATTTTCTGCACTTCGGCCTTGGCCGCTGTCGTGCGGTTCAGCATGCTTGCCCCATGCCATCCGCCGCCGCCACTGCGATTTTGGAGTTTGGAAAATTGATCCACACCGAGGCTTCACGGCCCGTCGCCGAGCACGACCCGAAACGCATCTTGACCGCCGAGCGGCGGCTGATTGAGCAACTGAGTGTTGATGACAACCCGCTCTTGAAACCGGCCTTGTTGTTCCACGTCAGCCGCCCCATCGAGCCGCTCGTGGTGCGCGTACTCGCACTCGTGGCCTACCTGCAATTATGCACCAACTTCCGGGTCGCGATCACTGACGTTGCCATCGCCGCGACCGAAGATGACACGGCGCGGATCATCACGGCGCGGCAGGTCATCACTTCACTGTTGTATACGAAGCGCCTCCAGTTGGCGGTAAATACGGATGACCAATTGGAGTTGGGTCAGGCCATGTCATCGCTGCTGGCCGGGGGCTCCACCAAGTTACCAGTCATCGTCAACGCCTGTGAATTGCACCGCCAGTGGCGCCGCAACGAGGCCGAGGCCGCCAAACGCAAACTCCAGGAGTCGAAACCAGAACTGCCGACAGCCCGGGCGATCTACGAATCGCTTAGTCGCTTCGTCATCGGCCAACACGACTTGAAGATGGCACTGGCTGTCGCTGGCCGACAGACGTTGTTGCGGCGCGCGGTCCGACAGCGGAAACAGCCCCAAGTCCTCCCGCCGAAGCCGAACGTCTGCGTCATTGGGGCCAGTGGCTCCGGCAAAAGCCTGGCCTGTCAGGCATTGAGCCAAATCCTGCACCTGCCCCATGCCTCGGTCGATTGCAGTCAGGTCACCGCGTCGGGTTACGTCGGCGATGACCTATCCGGGTGTCTGTCGCTTCTCGCCCAATCCGCCGAGGCGATGCGCGTCAACCCCGAGGAGGGCGGGCTTGTCCATCTGGACGAGATCGACAAGGTTTCTTCGG
Organism: Verrucomicrobiia bacterium; assembly: GCA_022072455.1. Lineage (GTDB taxonomy): Bacteria > Verrucomicrobiota > Verrucomicrobiia > Palsa-1439 > Palsa-1439 > CAINDI01. The sequence continues at coordinate 16,975 of JAJVHY010000010.1, forward strand.
CGGCGTACTCATCGCCGACAACGATCGGCGTGCAGTTCGAAGCCCTGCGGTTGCTCGATGGGGCACAGGTCTCTCACCCGGTCGGCAACATGACCAAGTGGGGTGGGTTCGGCGCCACCATGGACACCTCAAACCTATTGGTCGTTTGTAGCGGAGCTTTCTCGTGGCTGGCTGACGATCTCAATGGAAGGAAGCGCGAACTGGGCTTCGCCCACAGCGTCAATGATAACGCTACCCACGGCGGCAACTTACGCGAGTTGCTCTCGACTCGCGGTGGTCTCATCCCAGAGGTGGTCAACCGGTTCTCGGCCATCGTCCGAATGGAGCCGCTCACGCCGGAGGACATCGCGGCGATTCTTATGTCGGACCGCGGAGCACTCGGTGAATATCGCGCCCTGCTGCAAGCCGAAGGGCGGACTATTGCCGTGGAGCCAGAGGCCGCCTTGCTGGTCGGTCAGTGGTCCATTGCCACTGGCCAGATGGGGCGGGGCCCAAAGGCGGCGTTGGAGTTGTCGTTGCGCGAAGCCCTGTTCGAAGGGCAACCGAAGGACATCGTGGTTACGATCGACCTCGTTAGGCAGAAGCTCGGCGCCGTGGGTGATTGAGCGTGATTGCCGGCGGCGGTGCGCACTGCAAAAGGTATCCGGATTCGAGGGCAAAACATCGCATTAAGCTGTCGGCGGGACTCCCCCGGCCGCTCAAAACCAGTCAGTGCCGCGCCAAAAACACCGAAAATCGCCCGTTTTCGTTGGTTACTCGCCGACAGTGAACAGAAGTTGAGCGACCAAATTGCACCGCAGTTTTTGCCGCCGCCAGTCACCGGCCGTCGACCTTGGGCCGGATCGCCGCACAAATGACTTGCGCGGCATTGCTTCCGGGCTGACGATGCGGTCATCCGGATCATCTCGGCTCGCAAGGCAAACAAGCAGGAAGCGGCGTTCTATCGGAGTGGAGGGTAAAACCATGAGAAACCATTACAATTTCAGCACGATGAAGGGCGAGCGCAACCCGTATGTCAAGGCGCTCAAGCAGCCGATCACGATGCGGATTGACAAGGCGACGGTGGGGTACTTCAAGGCGCTGGCCAAGGAGCTCGGGATGCCCTACCAGAACCTCATCAATCTGTACCTACGGGACTGTGCCCTCCATCACAAGAAACTGCAGATGAAGTGGGCGGCCTAACGGCATCGCCAGCCGCGCCCACGGAATCGTGCTACTCGACGTGGAGCGTAGGTTGAATCCCGATCCTGTCGAACTCCTCCAGAATAGCTCCCCGCACGATCTCCACCCACGCCGGTGTCGTCATGATGCTGTCATGGATGGTGACCAGTGGGCAATCAGGATGCGTACGCATCAGACGCCCACAGACACCCTCGATCATCAACCTCGATTCCGCCCTCTGCATCTGACACGCGAGGTCACGGTAACCGTGCCAGCCCTTCCAATCGGTAATGAAGTGCCAAACTGTCGGGAAGTCGCTTTCCAGCATCGGCTGGAGGCGGCTGGGGTTGTACTTACCGGCGGCATCACGGTCGCCATTGGTGCCATATAGGCACCGGAACACCTCTTCGTCCTTGAACGCCTGCTTGCCGGCTGTCCATCCGAGGCGCTCCATCAGGTATTGATATAGCCCACCGCTCTCGCAGAGCCGTCGGTAGTGCTCCAAGTCAGGCGGATAAGGACTCGTTTTTGCAACAGCCTCATCGGTAGTCTTTTGTGGATAAAAAGACGTCGTATAGGGGGCGAAGGATCGGGAGGGAGCTTTCCGGCACCGAAAACCGCCCTTTGGGACGCCTTTTGGAGCCTTGGCGACGGAGTCGCTCGCCGTCAGCAATGCCGCCAACAGGAACAGCGGTTGGCTATTGGCGACGTCAATGGTCACGAGCTGTTGGCCGTCGATTCGCAACAGTCCGCGCAATCCATGAAGCAATCGGGTGACATTCGTATGCACCCGTCCATAGTCACAGACCTTGAACTCCCATTGCCGCTCCGCGATGGCTTGAACCGCCAAGCGATGCATGTCACACACCTCGTTGACCGGCATCGTCCAGTCGGCCCCGTCGGCAATGCTGATGATGCTCTGTGCCGAGGGCTGGTCAATAGTGAGGCGATCAAGCCACCCAAAGAGGTGCTTATGCACCGCCTTGTAGTGGCGGAAGTCCTGGTGGCGGAGTGATTTTATCCGCCATCCGAACTTCGCTCGGCGACAACCGACACGAACTGTCGGTGCATGTACATGGCGCTCGCAGAAGCGATAACCGTAGGACTTCTCACCAACGATATAGTGGTTGTCGCGCTCGATCAGCCCGACGGTCTGCATCTCGGTCAGCAACGGCTTCAGCAGGTCGGCATGCACGACCTGGCGCAGGTAATCGGACTTCAATAGCGTGTAGGTCGCGGTCTCATCAAGGTCGCCCAACAGTCTGCCCATCAGTATGCGATGTTGGATGTAGTTGGCCTGGTCAGCGTAGCGGCGGAATGGTTTGGACAGCACCTCGGCGGCGTCAATTTTGACGTAGAACAACATCGGCTGGGGCTTCATCACAGCCCGCCGTCGTGGACGCGAGGCCGTGACCTTGGGTGGCTCACTAGCTGTTGCTCTCGTTGCTTCCGCCACGGAGTCAGCCGCGTCGGCGACCGGCGCGTCATGGACGATAGGAACATCATGTGTCGTCGACGCGATAGGGAGCATTCGCACCAACTGACCGGTCAGGTTGTTGACGAAGCCTGGGCACCTCACAAGTCCGCTGAATTGTCGAAGTGCTTCGTGATCTGGATTCAGCCCATCACGCTGGGCCAGCTCCTCAACCAGGTGGGCAATCCGATAGAACTCCGGCAACTCGACGCTGGTGTCCTCACCTTCCTCCGGCAGGCTCTTCCAACTACGGATGCACTCGTGGTTGCGGATTGGGTTGATCCGCATGCAGACCTGCACGATGTCGCCACAGTCCACGGAGGCCAAGACATGCTGGCGGTGCCGCGCCAGCCAGTCGAGCCACCGCGGCGTGCAATTCTCCCCACCCTCCAACACGACCGTCCGCGCACCGCGGATCGTCCGATCACAAAGACGGCCGAACGCGAGCGGATTCGGGCAGACGAAGATGTCGTAGCCGAACCGCTTGTTCAGCTCCAGCAATTGGTCGATGATGGAGTCGAAACGTCCGGAATCGAGCCGTGTCGATTTCGGATTGGGGGCGACGGACGGACGATACCTGACCTCGCAGGTTCGCCGGTCGAAGTAGTCCACGATCAACCCCCACTCCGTGAGCGCGGCCATGGCGGATGGGTCAGCCAAGTGGCGACGATAGATGGTCTCCGACAGCCGCGGGAAGAAAAAGATCCTCTCTTGTGGGAAGAATAGCTGGCCGAGGAACCGCCGCAGTTCGACGTGCGTGGAGTCAGCCCACCTGCGCCCGGTTGGTGACGAGTTTGACGACGCGCTGCGGCTATGGCCGCACCGGGCGCAGGCAGAGGCTGAAATGGCTTCGAGCGTCGTCGTCATTGATCACCGCCATCCATATACAAGTCGCCGGTGACCGATCCCTGCCGGCGAGGGTGCGATTACCTCGATATGGGCAGGCCGGTAAGCGTTGGCGGTATCGCGGGCTAATCAGGCTCAAATGGAATCCTGTGCGTCCAGTTTTCCCGGCACTCGTGACGTGCGTGTAAAAATCGGCCGAAAATCGCACTGAAGGCCTTGGCCGAGTCGGGATCACGTGACATGGTACTGGCAGAAAAGGAGACCCTCCATGGACACCATCGAAATCAAATACTCCAGCCCGTCCCTCGGCGGCGGTTATGTAACCGAAACCATCCAGTGCCAGGGCACACAGCAAGCGTTTAACTTGATTCGCAGCCGCGTACCCGACGCAGTCTTCAACGGCATTGTCATCCACCCGTCGCCGCAACCGACCACGCCACCAACCGATCCGCACCGGCGATGGTAGCGCTCGTGAGCCTACGACAAGCCATTGAACACGGAAAAGAATATCGGCAACAAGATCGCCACCTGCGTTTTCCACACTGCCGTCCGCACGGCAGTTGCCCATATTGCCGGAGCAACCGGATGCACTCACGGCAAAAGGTGGAGTTGTCGGCGACCGAACAGTTCCGGGAAGTGTCCACAGTAAAGGAGCCGATTACCACGCCATGATCGAATTCAAAGAAGGCAGCTATTTCATCGGGTTTTGGTTCGTGGGCGGCGCGGACACCGACTGGTTCGCCGGGGCCTGGCGCGAACAAAGTAGCTCCACCTGGATCTTCCGCGCCCGGTTCCGGTATCACAGCCCGACGAGCCGGACGGCGTTTGACAACGAGGACCGCAAGAGTCCGATGGAGTTCGAGGTGGACGGAACGAAGAAGACCGAGGACGACATCATCCGCGACGTGGCGTTGATCGCCGGGCTGATTGGCCAACGGTTCGGCGTCGAGCCGGAGTTCGTCGAAGTCCGTGGGGATCGCGACAAGGCGTTGTTTTGTCTCGCGATGAAACCGTGGGCTCACATCGAACGGCAAGCGATCAAATGAACGCGCTTCGCCCAGCAACCTTGGATCAGTTCGTTGGCCAGGAGTCGGTGCGGCGTATCTTGTCCGTACTGATTGCTGCGGCACGCAAACGCAACGAGCCAGTGCCGCACCTGCTGATGTCAGGCCCGCCAGGCTTGGGGAAAACCAGCCTCGCCCGCATCGTGGCGCACGAGATGAAGGGACGCTTGACCGAGATGGTTGGCTCGACCGTCAAGCAGGTCAGCGACATGAGCCATCACCTACTCCAATTGCGGCCGAATGACGTGCTCTTCATCGACGAGATTCACGCGCTGCCGCGCAAAGTTGAGGAAGTGCTGTACGGAGCCATGGAGGACAACGCCATCACAGTCGAGCAGCGTGGCTTCAACGATCTGATGCGCCAGATTGGCGTCGCGCATGGCGACAAGTCAGTCACGACGCATCGGCTGCCGCCATTTTCACTGCTTGGAGCCACGACCAAACTCGGATCGGTCACTGCTCCGCTCCGCGCACGATTTCGTCAGGTGATCGAGTTGCGTCCGTATGCCGTCAGTGAATTGCAGCGCATCGTCACCGTCACGGCAGAGAAGCTGCAGTTTGCATTGCCCGAGGAGATCGCCATGCAGATTGCTCAACGGAGCCGCGGCACCGCACGCGTGGCCGTCAGTCACTTGATGTGGCTTCGTGACGTCGTCATGGGCGACGGCGGGGTGGCGACGATGGAGCTCTTACGCCAAGCGTTCGAGTTGAAAGGCATTGACGAGAACGGGCTCGGCCAATCGGATCGCGAGTATCTGCACCAGTTGATTAAGACCGACGAAGCACTTGGTGCCGACACGCTCGCCACTGCACTCGGCGAAAGCGTCGAGACCGTTACCGACAGTATCGAGCCGTACCTGATGCAGAGTGGGTTCGTGCAGCGCACGTCACGGGGCCGGATGGCGACCGACAAGGCTCGCGAACTGTTAAAGGAGGCAACCGCATGAACGAATGGACGCTGACCCCCGACCGTTACCTCGCCAAGGAGGAAGTGGGCTAACTTCTTCGTCGCGCCGAGGAACTGCGTGCTGTCGGTGTCGCGAAGAATCGCCGCCAGGCCGTGCGCGACTGGTTGATCATCCGCCTAGCGTTGTTCTCCGGCCTCCGGGCCTCGGAGATCTGCGCCCTGCAAATCACAGATTGCCACATCGGCTATGCTCACAGCGATCTGTTGGTGCGCCGGGGTAAAGGCAACAAAATGCGGGTCGTGAAGATCGGCCCCGATTTGAAGAAAGACATCCGCTGGTATTTGCGCTGGAAGGCACAGGTCGGCGAGTTGCACCCAGACGCCTACTTGCTCCGGACGAAGCGCGCGGAGCGTTTGAACCGCAGTGCGCTGTGGCGGCGATGGAATCGTTATTGTCCCTCCCACCGACTGCACGATGCCCGGCACACGGCCGCGACTCTGTTGTATGAAGCGAGCCAGGACTTGCGGTTGGTTCAGAAGCAACTCGGTCACAGCCGCCCCTCGATCACGGCGGTCTACGCTGATGTCTGCGATGTGAAAGCCCGCGAAGGAGTGGCGGCCATGGAGCAACTCGCTAAGCGCACGATGCGGGTGGGCGGCTCCACGCCGGCCACCGAACCGATGTTGTCCTCTGCTCCGGCTGAAGTCGCCGCTGGCATCTGACCGTTTTTCACCGTTTAGTTCCAACAGCTCACCGGTTCGCATCCGTACTGCCGATCTGATGCGAACCTTGCCGAATCGGATGCGAAACAGGGGGCGAAATGACACGATGTGATGCGAAAAACCGCCCTATTTTGATTTGGTCGGATGGCTTTTTCGCAACCGATCCTGCCGGACTTCGCATCAATCGCGTGTCGGACGCAAACCTCTCCGTATGCGTTCGACCAAATGGTGCGGCGGGTAGTGGTAAGAATTTACCACCATGTGGTTGACCCACCCGTTCCTCACCGGCCCGAAAACTCTGGCCAGAACCATCGAACTGTTCAAAGCCCCTTGCCTACGGTTCAAAGTCGGGTGGGTGGGCGACCAGAAGGGTTCAAAGTTTCAGGGCATTTTTGATTTGCGGAGGCGGTTTTTCGTTCAGAGTCTATGTACGTTCAGTCCAGAGTTCTTGAATGCCGCGGGTGATGTCGTCGTGCGCCGACATTCACCGCCCACTGATCAGGCTGGGGGTGAATACCGCTTGGGCGAGTCGCCGGGTTTCAGCCGTATGGCAAAGCGTGTGCGCGCCGGTCGGCCACTTAACGACGACGCGTCCGCGCTTTGAGTCGGGCCAACGGTAGGGGCGTTTGGGAGCCCAGTAGGCTTGCTGCCATTCGGCTGCCGTCGGCTGCGGAACGACTGCAAAAGCGTCCGTCTTGGTGCAGATGAGCATCAGCTCGGCTGTGTCGAGGCAAGTCGAAAAGACCCACCATTCATGGCTGGCGGCATTGTCGTTCGGCGTTATGACTGCGGTGATTTTCGAATCCATAGTGCTTTCTCCAATGACCCACCGGCCGGTGATGACGGTGGATTGGCAACCGCTGGATGAATCCAAGCCGGCCGGGCGGGTCAGGTTTGCGCTGCGAGCTACGCCAATCGCGTTCATCGTCCATCTTATACCGCTTGCCCTTTGGATTCCGGGGCTGCGATGACGTGCGTGTAGCGTACCCTGTGCGACCGATACCCGCGGGGTGGTGTTTCCCACTCATAATGGTCGTGTTTGGCCGCCTCTCTCGGCACCGGCAGGACTTGGAGATCCTCGTTCCTGTGCGACCACCGATCGAGGTACCACCTTCACCATCACGTGCAGACGTGTTCACGACGTCAGTCGCCAAGCGGCGCAGGTGGAAAACTTCCCGGCGCCGGGAAGTCCCGCCTCCTTGGGCACCGCCACCGCCCGCACTTCGCTGGTCACGCCGGCACTCCTGACCTGACACGAGGGCCGGGGTGGTTCGGATCCCAGGCGCCTGGCGGCCATTGGCCCCGATGTGCGCCGGCACCCCGGCAAGTGACGAGTGCCGGTTGTTGCTCGGAGCAGAAAATCGCAGACTCCAGAAGGCCTTCGCCTGCCGATCTTGAATAACGATGAGTGCATACAATCATCACTCACGGTCAGCGCCGGTCGGCCGCTGACCTCGTACCATACACTCGTAGTGTCTTGCGAATGCCGGGCGGCAAGACGCGCGGCCTCAATCAACTGCTTCGCTACTTCCCGGCCGAGCCGAGCATGCTGGTGTCGCCATTTTTAGGCGGCGGGAGTCTCGAGCTTGCCCTAGCCGCACGGGGCTGGCACATCCACGGCTACGATGCGTTCGAGCCACTGGTCGACTTTTGGCAAGAGGCGTTAGAAGACCCCGTCGTATTGGCGGAGGCGGTCGAGCGCTATTTACCCTTGGATCGCGACACCTTCCGACGTCTTCAGCGCACACGCCTTGAATCACGGTGCGCACGAGCGGCCGCGTACTTCGTGATTAACCGCAGTAGTTTTAGCGGCAGCACCATGTCCGGCGGAATGTCGCCGTCTCATCCCCGCTTCGATTCCAACGCCATTGATCGGCTGCGGCGATTTCGCGCCCCGAATTTGACGGTCGAGTTGGCGGACTTCCGCGAGTCGATTGCGGCGCATCCAAAGACGTTGTTGTATTGCGATCCACCTTACCCGGATGCTCGATCACTCTATGGTGTGAACGGCGACAAACACGATGGCTTCGACCATCAGGCACTCTGCGACATTCTGCGATCCCGGGACAAATGGCTCTTGTCCTATAGTGACTGTCCACTGGTGCGTTGGTGGTACAACGACTTCACGATCATTCCGCTTAGTTGGTCATACGGAATGTCGATCAAGCGCGGGCGTGAGCTGCTGATTCTGAGCGACGATGTAGCGGAGGACTTTCGCGGCCGGCGCGGGAAGGAGTTACCGTGAAAATCTGCGACATCGCTTGACTCGTGCGTTGTATTGCTCGACGAACCGGTCGATGGCTTCGGTGACGGTTAGGCCGTGTAAATCGAGTTGGTCATCGGAAGATGGCATGATCCTCTTTCTTATCCCCTCTTATCCCAGCCCACGGCAGACCTTAGGAATGAACCAACGCTTTCTCGCGCTCAGGCCCTCAAGTGGAGGCGATTCCCAAGAATCGCTCCGCCTTGCGTAATACGGGAATCCATTCTTCATTGTCACGGCAGCAGTATTTTTCCACAGGTCGGAAGGCACCTCGGCCATGCCGCAGGGCGATGGCCATGTAGTGCAGGATAGTTTTCAATTCTGCGTCTGTGAACACCGCACTGACTTTGCGGCGGCAGGGGCGGAGTTTTACTTTTCTTTGGAGGGAGGCTTTCATGGTTATCCTATCGGATCGGTTCAGCCTTGGCGTACAGTTCCTGCGGGGCGACGGCAAAATACTTGAACAGCGCCGGGCAAAGCCAGCCTTCTTGCCGGTGCTGCTCCGACCAATACCAGTTGCCGCCGCTTTCTTCCCGCCGCCAAGCGAGTCTGACTGAGTATCCCGGAAAGGGCTGCGCACTGAATAACAGCCGGAACCCGCTGTTCGCTGCTGCGTGTCGAACCCGACGCCTACGGTCTGGGCGTCAACTCCGACCAATACGGTCGTCCGCATACTAGATGGCAAGAAACTCGACCCCATCTTTCAGGGAGGCGTAAACGCGACGCCTACCGGCCAACGGTGGACAAATGACGGGCTTCGTTTTCATCTGGAAGCAGTATGGTGCGGAAATTGGAAACGAACAGGAAACGAGAATGGAAACGAGCGCATAAGAGGGCGGTTTCTGTGCGAAGAATTTGGAAACGAACTGGAAACAGAGGTTGTGAAACCGAACGCGAATAGCTTGCGTGAAATCCTAATCTTGACAAGAAGCTTCAGTTCAAAGCGCGGCAAATCTGTGGCAAAAAACCTTCTGAGCTAACAGACTGTCGAAGCTGTCGTGGATGAACAGCCCATATCAGATCTGCTCAAACCAACTCATAAATCTCGCCGCTCTTCCGGTCCACATCCACCACTGCTTGACGGCGCTGTACCGGTATTACTTCGCCTGTCGTTAGGTTGATCAGTTGCCGGAAGTTGTCGCGGGGGAACTCGACGACGAACCGTGCAGCTTCGGGATAATGGTTCAGCACAAACAGAATCTCCTCGCCGTTTCCGCGATGGAGGACGGCGCTGCCCCAGTTGCGCGGCTGTCGGTATTCCTTACTACCACCGCCTTCCGTCCAGTCCACCCAAGACACTTCTGTTTCGGGACGGATGCGGACATGCGGTTGGGGAACATGCCGGCGGATGAGCTTGGCCACATAAGCGAGGCTGTCCAAGCGTTCCTCCTCCGGTTTTTCTTGGGCGAGATAGTCACACTGGATTCCTAACTTCACCGGCGCAGGTCCGCTGACCACGAGGATGCCGCCGCGTTTCACGAAAGCCCGGCAGGCTTTCACGGTCTCCGGCGACAACACCGGTGAACCCGGCAAGAATGCGAGCCGGTACTCTTGCAGCCGCTGGGGCGCGGCGACGGTGTCCACGGCGCCGGGTTGGACACCGCATTGTTCGACCAGCCGGAATAAGCCTTCGTATTCCGCGCTCGCCTTGCCGGCGGCGATGCCGGCAATCTTCGGTTTTCCGATGTGCAGGTCGTTGTCGGCGCACGGCGCGGGGTCGCCGATGCCGGTATGTTGGTGCGAGAGCAGATCGTAAATGATCGCTACGTCTGTCTGCGGCACGAGTGCGTCCCAGTTCTGGATCTTGTCGAAGAGCAACTCCCGCGTCTCGCGCAGGACTTCGAGGCTCGGACGGGCGTGACCGTGGGAGCTGACCGGCGAATCGCCCCAACAATCCCGGTCATGGAACATGAACCACGCAATCGCCTTGCAGCCGTGTGCCACGGCGCATCGAGCCATGAACCGCATGTGATCGTCGCTGACCCGCATGTCGCCGAGATTCAGCTTCCACGTGCCGCTCATGAACTCGGCCGACCACGTGTACTTGAGACTCGCGTTCATCAGCTTCAGCACCCGCGCCATCGAGTGGTAGCCGGAGTAGCTCATGAACGTGCCGCGGTAGAAGTCGTAGCCGACGATCCCGCCCTCGCCCACGGCCTTCTCGAACGCCGACATCCGCGTCGGCACGCCTTCGGGGCGGTGCGGGTTGAAGTTGGTCATGAAGGTCACGCCCTTGACGCCGTTGGCCTCGTGCATTGCGCGCAACCGGCGGATGTACTCGCTCATGCACCAGGTCTTGAACTCCAGCCAGTCCACGTACTCCGGCAAGTCGTCGCCGATCTCGTCCGGGACGGCGCGCGGGGCGGGACGCAGCCGCGACTTCCGCGCGTGGAGAAACTGTTCCCAGTAGCCGCCGGGGCCGACGTTGACCGGGTTGTAGTCGGAGTCGAGGAAGCTGTCTTTGACAATGTAACTGATCTCGTTGTCGAGGTTGAGCATCGTGATGCAGCCGCCGTTGGCGCGCAGGTGTGGCACGATGATCTTGTCGGTTTCGGCGAACCACTTCCTGCACCAATCGAGATAAGTCGGGTGCAAGTACGACGGCTGCATGCCTTCCTTCTTCGCGATCCAGTAGCCTTGCGTGGGCCGGTTGGCGTAGTCCCAGACCATGATGTTCGGGTCGCCGAGCACCAACCACGGCGGCAGGCCGCCGTGGACCATTTCGTTGCAGCAAAACGGGCCGCACCGGAAGTTGAGATTGAAGCCGTGTTTCTCGACCAGTTCGAGAAAACGATGGAGGTTCAAGCGCGGGTCGGTCTTGCCGGTGAAGTCGAGGATGCCGGCGGGATGCTTCTTGTCCGGTGGGCCGACTAGGTGTGTCTTCCACTGCACATAGGTCGTGACACAGCGCAAGCCGGTCTCCTTGAAGCGTTCGAGGATGGTTTCCCAGTAGCGTGGATCGGTGCGGAAATACTGGATCTCCGCGCCAAAGATTTCTTTGAAGTTGTGTAGATTCATATCTTGGTGGATCGCATTTGGCGTGGACGGCGATTGTCTTGTGTCGGTTGAAATTCCACGCGCAAGGTTACGATTTGGTGCGCGCTGGCTTGGACGGTAACGCCGCTGCCGGACCACGGCGTTCGGGACGCATTCGCGGCGGGGTCTTCGTTGAGTTGGAGCATACGGACGGCTGCGATGCGGTGGCGGAAGACGATCTTCTCCCGCTGCGTGCGGCCGGTTGGATTCCAGAGCCGCAGGATGAGGCCGGGGCCGGTCTCGGGCGGCTTGATCGCAGCGACCACGAGGTGACTGTTCAGGAGTTGCATGAAACCTTGCGTGGCGGACTCCTTGCCGGTCAATGGCGGAAACCCCGAGGGACGCTTGCCGGTCTGGCGGGCAAAGATGCCGGCTTGGAGCTTGGTGAGTTCGACGAGGGCCTGCGCGCGCGGCAACCGGCCCGCGAACGGCAGCAACGCATACCGGTAAACGAGCCGGCCGGGTTCGAGCCCGTCGCGCTCCCCGCCGGTGCTGACGGTCTTGCGAAACGCACGCAGCAAGGTCACCTGCAGTGTCCGGCGCGCATCGTCCACCACGCCGCCTTCGTGCAACCCGCCGCCGGAGATAAACGCCAAGCCGCGCCGGCCGCCGCCGACGGCTTGCAGGCCCAGAAACGGTTTCTCTGCTTGCTCCATTTCCTGCCAACTCGTTGTTTGCGGATCGAGCGCAATCGGGCGCTCGACAAAATCATACGGATGATGCGCCAAGTACGTGTTCGCGATGACATCGGTCGGGAACAACACTTTCAGACGGTGATCTTCGGCCGTGTTCTCCACCGTTGTTTCGACATCCACCACGCGCGCGCCACGCCGTAGGCTGATGCAACTGGAGATGACCAAGTCCGCCTTCCGGTCGCTCGGTCGTTCGGCTTTCGGCTCGTACCGGGCGGGCACACGCATCGTGACCGTCGCGCGGAACGTCACGATCTCCGGTCCATCCTGCACGACGGAGATTTGGGCCGGGCAGGCGGTCGAGAGGTACTGTTCGTCGTTGACCGAGTGTGCGTGAAACCAGCCATCGCCCACTTCGCTGCGGTCCTCGAATGTCAGCAGGTTCGTGTAGGTCTGGCGCGTCGCCTTGTCGGTGATGGTCAGCGTGCCATTCGACTCGATCGCGATGGCGAGATGCTGGTTCTCGGCTGCGGTCGGGCCGGTCCGCAACGTGCCGCGCGGGCGCACGGGGGTGGGGGCGGGCTTGACGCGCAGTGACGCGAAACCGAGCGCGGGCATCACCACGTGCGCGGCGACGGTATACCGGCTGAATTCGCCATCGCTCATGAAACAGAACTGTGCATGCCGCGAGCGCTCGTTGGTCACAGGCACGACGCCCAGCCGTTGATAGGGCACCGGCCGGCCGGCGGCATTCTCCAAGAGGAACGCCTTGATCCGCTGTCCGCTAAACCCTTCGGCAAACTCTGCCGGGTAATCGGTCGGCAGATCGACATCGAACACGACGACCTCGTGGCGTGGGTGCGGCAACGGGTTGACCAGCGTGAGAGTGAACTCGTCTTTCGTGGTCGCCAAGTCGGCGCATCCGCTGGTGAGTGCGCCAATGGCCTGACTGCGCAATTGGTCGCCCATGATCCGGGCTTGGTCGAAGCGATACATCATGTCGCGATGCACCTGGTCAATCGAACAGCCGCAGATACTGTCGTGTGCATGATTGGTGAGCACATGTTGCCAAGCGGTGCGGAGGCAAGTGGTCAGCAACGAGGCGTCGGTGGCGGTGGTGTCCAAGGCGTGGATCGCCAGCAGTGGCTCGACCCATTTCTCGAGCAGGTTCTGGCAGGCATCGTTGGCCTGCTTCAACCGCATGCGGGCGGAAACGCAATTTGGGATCAACCAGAGATAGCCGCACCGGTTCTTGCTCGGTTCACGCAGTTCGCCCCGCTTGACGGGAACGCAACGAGCAGTCTGGCGTGCCTCGACGAAGAACAATGGCAACGTCGAGTGCCGAGGGGAGACACTCGGGCAGGCTTCCCGGATCAGCCGGAGATAGCGGGCGACATCCGTGGCCGGCAGGATGTGATCCATCGAGTCCATTAGACAGAGGGTCGTTCCGTTGACGCGGCTGATCTCGTGGTCCACGTACTTGGCCAATTCGAGGCGAAACCACTTTTCCCGCACCGCGATGCGTTTCGGCTCATCATCCCCAGCCGTTTCGAGTTCGGCGAGGAGCTCCTCCATGCCCGCCAGTAGGGAAGTCGGTTTCTCCAGCACAGTGCGCGGTGCGGCAAAGGCGCCGTAACCGCCCGCGTCCGGCAACTTGAAGACAAAGGCGCGCGTTCGGCTCGGTGAGTCCCAGTAAAAATATGTCGGATTCGTATGTTCATTAGTGCCGCGGCCCAGCACCACGTCATGGATGTCGAAGCCGGCAAAGATCTGTGGGATCTGCGATGGGTGACCGAACATATCGCATATGAACCCCACCGGCATCGGTTCGACGCCCCATTCCCGGCTGATGCGCCGCCCCAGCAAAAGATTACGGATCAACGCCTCGTCGCCCGGGCAAAACAAGTCCGGCATGGTGAACCACGGGCCGACCAGGATGCGCCCCGCCTGCATTAAGCGCTGGAGACGGTCGCGATTCTCGGGCCGCAGCTCGACATAGTCCGCCAACACGCACGTCTGCCCGTCGAGCTGGAAATACCGAAAGTCCGGGTTCGATTCCATCAAGTCGAGCAATGCGTCCACGAGCTTGACCAACAGCCAGCGGAACTCCTGAAACGGCCGGTACCATTCCCGGTCCCAATGGGTGCCGGAAATGTAGTGGGTCGAGTATAACTTTTTCATTGGTTCATTTTCAGGTTCATGGTGAGTGGCAGTTTTGGATGAGCCGAAACATCGCAGAAAGATTCGCGGCGGCTGTTGGCAATTGAACGTTGCGGATGGTGTCGAAGTCGAAGTCGTCGTTGAAGATCGTGCTCCTGCTGTTCCCAGTACGCAGGAGGATGGGGATTCACGGCCATGGCTTCCAGATGTTGGGCTGCGGCTCGATGGCAAACACACTGAAATCGCGGACATCCACCAACACGTCGGAACCGATCAGCCGGAAGCCGAACTTACCCCTGTCCGGAACCGGGTACTGCGCCGTGTCACGGTCAAAGAAGCCGTGCGCGTAGACGCCGTCCACATAAAACTGAAAGTGCCCGGCGCTTTTGCAGACGCGGATCCGGTAGGGGCGGTTGATTTCCATGCACGGGTCGATTCCCTCGCTGACCAGCAACCCACCGGGATTGCGGCGGATGTTCGACGTGTCCGTGTGCACGCCACGGTCGTCGAAACGACTGAATGAAACATGGTAGCTCTGCAGTCCTTTTGTCGGCGAAAAGTAGTCCGCCATAACGCCGGTGCGCGGCGGCAACTTGTCGCGGTCCTCGATCAGGTCCTCGCCGTTCAAGCCGCGGATGGCGACATAGTTGATGACGAGGCCGCCGTGCGAACGCACGACGATTTCGTATTCGATAGCGACATGGTCGGGCAGCGTTGGAGTGAAAAACGCCATGCAGCCTCGGCCGCCCTGCTCGCTGCCGAAACAATGCAGACGCATTCCGCCGTCGGGAGCGCGCTCGATCTGTCCGCCCCCCTCATGGAGCCAGCGCGCCAGCGTGGTGAATTCATCAGCGTACAACAGTTGTTTATTCGCGTATACAATTGGCATTACTAGTCTCCGGTGCCGAGAGGATGAGGATCGTGTTTCTGCATTGCTTGCAGTTGTTCTTCCAGTGGGCGCAAACTGTCCTCCAATCCCCCCGGACGGTTCTGGGCCAGCCAGAGGCGGCGGCGTTCGGCAATGATCGTCGCAAAATCCGCGGCCAGATGCGGATCGGCTGGGCTCGTGCCGGCGAGGATGAGTTGGCCCAGACGGCAGGCGGCCAAGGCGAGCTGGGCGTTGTTCGCAAATGCATCCACCAACTGCGCGCAAGCGGGACGAGCTTTCGCGAGTTCCGCGAGCGCCGCCCGGAGATGCTCAGCCGTGGCGGACAGTGTGGTGCTCGTAACCCCGGCCGGCAAAGACTTCCCCCGTAAGATGTGATCCAGCAAGTTGGATTGGGTGGCGTGCTCGCTGACCAGCTTCCAAGTGTCCCCCAATGCCCACGCCACTCGACCAAGGATGCCGGTCGGATCGCGAAAGACGTGCGAATCGAGTGCGGCCCGGATGGTGGCATCGGAGTTACCGGCTTCGTGCCAGGCCAAGGCGGCACCGGCTGCCAAGCCGATGAAACTGACCGGCAGATGCTGCCAATGGCCGCCGTCACCCCAATCGGTGTTCAACAGACCTTGTGCGCCACAGTCACGCGCCGCGGTAGCGGCCGACCGGTTGCTCCCCAAGGCCGCTTCATTGCAGCCGACGAGTGTTCCCCAGACACCGGTGCCCGGCGCCAACCAGAAGGGAATGCGGTGGGCCGCGAGTTTTTCCGCGTGCTCACAGAACGGGTACGCCCGGTAATACCCCCAGTCCACGTGCATCATCTCGCGGTCGAGCCGGCCCAGTTGGTCCGGAAACCGGCTCCAGACCATGTCGCCCCAATACTGCACCGTGCACCCCTGAGCACCGGCAAGTGATTTCAATTTCGCCAAGTAATCCAGATAGACGGTCGCCAAGCCATGGCGCTCTACCGTCGTCTGGCTGTATCCTTTGCCGAGTTCCCAGGTCTCGTCGCCTCCGATGTGGAGGCGGCGGCTGGTGAAGTTGGGCAGCAACTCGGCATACAACTCGGCGAGCAACTCAAGCGTGGCTGGGTTCGTTGGATCGAGCGTGGTCGGCACGTCGCGCCACTCGCCCGTCGAGGCGGTGAACCCCGCGGGACACTCCGCTAGCGGCCGGTACCGCGGATGCCGGAGCCAGCGTTCGAAGTGGCCAAAAGAATTCTGGTTGGGCGACAGTTCGATGAACCGCTCACGGCAATAGGCATCGAGTTGCCGGACCTCATCGGCTGTCAACGGGCTGGCCGCCGCCCAGACCTCGCGGTGGTTCCGGTAGGCGAAGGTGTGTTCCATGTAGAGCTGCAGGTGGTTGACCTTCCACTCCGCCAGCATATCCACCAGCCCAAACAACGTCGCCATCGTGGGGACTTTATCGCGACTGATGTCGAGCATGACGCCGCGCAGCGGTATGTCTGGCCAGTCTTCGATGACCCCGCATGGAAGCGTGGTTGGGCAGAGCCGCTGTAACTGGCGCAACGTCATCCGCCCGTAGAACTCGCCCGCCGGATCGGCAGCTTCCAGTTGTGTTCCTGCCGGTGTGATCGTGAGACGGTAGCCTTGGGCGGGCAGCCGGTTGGTTAGCGGACGCTCCGCCAGGAGGCGCGGCTTTGGCAGCAGTGGGAGTTGCGCCAGAGCGGTCATGGATAATCGAACCCGTAGGCCACGTTAACCTGCGGTCGGCCAGAAAAGTCAGATTGGAACGCCACGTAGCGCCCGTCCGCCGAGAGGACCGGGTGCGCATGCGCCGGTTGCCCCTTGTACGTCGAACGCGGCTGTAACAAATACTTGGCCTGCAACCACGGCGGTTCGCCCGGTGCTTCCACGTAGGTAGCCACCCACAGAAACGCGTACTTGCCCTCCACGTAGCCGTCGGTGTCGCTGACGAAATACTTACCGGAACGATCGCCGGCAATGTGGCAGGAATCGGCGCGCGCGAGCTTGCGACTGAGATCAACCGGCGCCGGCACCCCCGCCGCCAATTGGCCACGCCAATACTCCGGATGATCGCGCCCACCCGGCCAGCTTACCGGCGTGAGTTCGACGATGGGGGCGCGCCACTTGCCGCCGCGCGTGTCGTACATCGCCGCGCAAACCGTGTCCCCGGTGCCGCGAAAGCCGCAGTGTCCACCGGAGAGCATGTCGCCGCCGTTGCCGATGGGCAGCATCCGCCAGTGCGTGCCGTCGTCGCGGATCACATGGTGAGTTGTGAGCGGTCCTTGCCCCGGCGCGAAACGGCCGGGCAAATCCTGATGCCGCCACGAACCATCCGGTGGCGTCAACCATGAACCGTCCGACAATCGGCCCGGCCCGCCGCTGACAAGCATGTCGGTTGGCGCGGCGGGATTTTTCGAGTATTGGCAGTGCAGATTCCGAAAGCCGTTGCCCAGTTCGACGAAGCGATGCGTCCCCTGTTGGAGATCGAACACGCACAAGCCCCACGGCGCGCCTTCCGTCCGGCCGTCGCCCAGAAACACGCCTTCCACAAGATGCCGGCTGTCACAGGAAATACTGAACTGGCCACGAATCGTCCACGGCACGGGCGCGGTGGCTACCACGTGGCGTTGGCGCGTGGCCAGATCGATCCGGCTGACTTCGAGCACGTCCTGCCGGCGGACCGTCGCGTAGACAGCTGTTCCATCCGGGCTGAGACAGGCGTTGACGAAGGCGTCCCGCATTTTGGGAAATGTGTGGAGGTTGGCGCGCACTTCATACTCAATGATCGGCTCGATGCTGAAATTGTCGGTCGTATCGCACAGCCAAAGCCCGCCCGGCTGGCGGCCGTCGTCGCTCGGTTGCCGCCAGAACGTGAAGCGCTGCGAATCCGGCGTCCACGAGTTGCAGTCCATGTAAACGTTTTCGCTCGAGCGCGAATTGTCCGTGGCGATCTGGACGACCTTGAGTCCCGGCGGACTGGCCGGCGTGATGAACTCGTCGCGCTCCCGGGCTTCGCGGATCATCGCGGGTCTCCTGCGGGCAGGCTGGCTTTCTGGAGGAACGACCACGGCGTGACCGGCTTGCCAGCCAACGCGCCATCCACGTAACAGCCCCGGTAAACCTCAGCTCCCCGGTCCGCCCGCAACGCGCTGTCCTCCGCATCGGCGAAGAACGATTGCCAGCGTTTCATCCGCACGGAAACCAAGCCCCGCCAATCTTCGCCGCCGAGGTCGCCGGTCCTCCACTGCGGATTCCACGCGTAACCGGCACCGCCGTACAGGCCAACCAGTTGCCCCGGCAGGTTGTTGCTCTCCCAGAGACAAATATTTGGACCGAGCACGTTCGGACTGTCTTGCGCGGCCTGACACCACAGCCGCGTGGCATCGAACGTTCCTTGGAGGTGCAAACTGGAGTTGCCGGCGCCCATGATGAACGGTTGCTTGTCCGTCCCGGAATGGCGCGCGACCTTGGCACGAATGTCGTCTGCAGCGCGCCCAAAATACTGCCACGGCTCGATGATGATCTGCCGGCGCAACTCTGCCGGGATGTCGATGCCCTTGTGGTCGGCCCAACACCGCATTTGCAGGCGACGGTTGTGCCGGCGTCCCGTCTGCATCAGGATTTCGTGCATGCGGGCAACATGCCGGGCTGGCGTGTAATCGGCCGGGGCGGATGGCAACAGTTGCCAGCCGGCTTCGTCCAAACCTAAATGCACGACCGCTTCCACCGGGAGCACTGGTACGACTTCGTCGAGCATGGTGGACATCAACCGGTACAACTCCTCGCCGACGGCAAACGAAGTGCCCTCATACATTCCCGGCGCGCCGCGCAAGGCCGGGAAGTGCTGGATGATCGAGCCGGCATGTCCCCACGCTTCGAGTTCCGGCACGATCGTGACATGTCGGCGCGCGGCGTAGATCACCAGTTCACCCAACTCTCGGACCGTGATCGCGTAGGGGTTCTCCTGGCCGCAGGGCAAGTTCTGGAAACGCAACGAGCACAGATGATCGTCGTACAGATGCAGGTGCAGCGTGTTCAGCTTGAGTCGCGACAAGATCCGCACGACGCGCTTCAGATACGGCAGCGGCCACGTGGCGCGCCCCATGTCGACCATGAACCCGCGATAGGCGTACCGGGGCCAGTCTTCGATCTCCTGACACTCGATTTGGCGGTTGAACGCCAGCAGTTGCAGCAACGTCTGCAGCCCGTAAAATATTCCCGCCGCATCCACCGCCGCCAACGTCCACTGCTTCTCGGTGAGCGCAAGCCGGTATCCCTCCGGTCGCGTGTCAGCCGCCAGTCGCACCTGCAACGGCAAGCCGTCTTCCGCGACGACAATACCAGCGACCTCCAGCGCATCGTCCACAAACGCCAGCCGGTCCCGCTCGGTGACCGGTGCGTCACCGTCGACGTGCAGACGAATCCGGTCGGGCCGGGCGAAGCGGCTGCCTTGGTGGGTGATTCGTTGTGGGCAAGGGACTAGCATTCGATTGTCGCCTCCCGGACCGCCAAGCTGCCGCCGAGAACTTCCAGTCGGACGGTGTTTCCCTCGATGTGGCAGAGCCCCCAGCCATCACCGGTCGCCCAGAAATGTGTCCCCGGTCGCGCGGCGAAGGTCATTCGTTTTGCGACCGCATCGTAGTGGCAACCGGCCCACGCTTGGACCGCACCCCACGCCGCCATTGCGCGGACATAATGGTGACCGCACTCAGCTTCGTCGAATGGGTTGCGTTTCCGGCCATCGTACCGCTCACGGATGTCGCGCACGACGTTCACCGCTTCGGTCTCGTAGCCTTCCCACAACAAGTGCGCGGCGAGGGCATGCTCGAAGCCGGTCATGGTCTCGCCAAAATAGGGAAACGGTTTCGTCAGCCGCTTGCCGGGCGGATAGTGGGCCATCACCAACGCCCGCTCGTCGCCGAGGGCGAACCCCCGGTACGGATTGCATTGGTCCGGTCGGCGGACGTTCTGATCCAAAATCGTTCGGAGCGTGGTTTGGATTTTCGTCACGTCGGCGAGATGGCCCAAACCGACAGTGTGGGCGAGCCATTGCCCGACGAGTTGGTCGATCAAGCAGCCGTCGCCCAACTGGAAATCAGGTGTGTCCGGCTGCGTTCCCGAAAGTTCCGGATTCGCCAAACCCGGTAAGACTTTCGCCCACGATCCCGGCAGGCGAATCTCGTGCCGGTAGTAGTGACCGTTGAAAAGTTTCGCGTCGAGGTAGCCTCGTCCTTGCTCGTAAAGCCGGTGACACTCGGTGGCAAAAGCCGTCTCGCCGAGATGACGGGCCATCTCTTCCACCGCCCGCAGCGCGCCCAAGTACCAGAATCCCATCAGCGGGTTCGGCCCGTAATACTCGACGTCCATGGTGTTGTGCTGACAACCTTCCATCACGCCGTCCCGGTTCGCATCCCAACCGCCCGGCTGCCAGCAAAACTCGAGTGCCCGGCGCACCTTGGGCCAGAGCCGCCGCAGGAAGCCGTCATCGCCGGCCAGCCGCCATTCCCGGTACAACTTAATCAGGCATCCCAACTGACCGTCGGCTGCGGCGAACCCGAATTGCTGCGCGTTGACAAGCGGCTGATGAATCCGAAAATTCATGAAGCCGTCGTCGCGCGTCGCGTGGAGAAACTCCAACTCGCGCATGTCCCGCGCCACCGAGCCGAAGAGAAACGGCGTCGTCATCTCGTAATTCCACACGTGGGTGCAGCTGCCGTGGCAACTACCGCCATGGTCGTGGCAGCCTTCGAAGCCGTAGAAATGTCCATCGGCCGTGCGAAAACAGGTCTGAGTTCGCAGCGTACTCAGGTTGAACAGCGCGGCTTCTTTCAGCGGCACCGGCAAGTCGCTTTTCAGGAACGAGTCGACGAAAGCGAGCGACTCCCGCTCCAGGCTGGCGAGTTGCGGGGCGATGGCGACGGCCGCTGCCCAAGCATCCGCCGATTGCGTCGTGTACCAGTTGCCAACGATCTCGCCGAGATTGGGGAGCGAACTGAAAACACCGGTCTGGGCGTTCCACACGCGGCGGTTGGGGAAATGCCAGGTGATCAGAAACGTGAAACTCGTCGCCTCACCGGCGGCGAGTTCACGCTCCAAGCACAACGATGCCATCGGCATGTCCCCGCCGGGACTGCGCTCGTCCAGCCGGCCATCATCGAGAAAATCGTCCCAGAAATCGAGCCGCGCACCGCCCCACCGGCCCCCGCCCCAGTTGGTCCGGTAGGTCAGCTCACCGGCGTCGGGAGTGCTCAACGCCATGCTGCCCCATGCTTCCGCCTGTGTGTCGGCGGCGGTGGTGTCGAGGAAAACGCCGCGTAGTCCGTCGGCCTTCCGGTACGTGTTGCGGTTACCGGCGACGGTGACGAGCCGGGGTTTGCCGTCCCAGCCGATCTTGGTTTGCGCACCGTCGCAGCCGACGAAGTTGGGCAAGTTGGCGCAGACGGATACGTGCATGGTGGTGGCTGCGGTGTTGCGGATCTGAACCCGCAGCACAGCCACCGGTAACCCGCTCTTGCCGGTATCGGGCGGGACGAGTGGGTTGAATGCTTGGAGCACGACCGCAGCCGGCACCGTGGGATCGGAGAGCTCGACCTGACCAAACGGGTACGCAGCCAGAAACCGGCTGTGTTGAAACCGAGGCAACCCGTGCCATGGGCAAGGCGTTCCCAGACTGCCTTCATATTCCGTAACGGGAATTGGTCCTTCGAGTAACCGGCCCACGCAGCCGACCGGGCCGGCAATGCGCAGGGCGAGACAAGCCGGTCCGAGATTATCGCTGGCGGGGTTGAACCCTTTGGCCGGGCGGTTCATCAACTCGAAATCTTGTAGCTGGCCGCGCCCGCCCAACGACAGCGTGCCGGTGCCGATGCCGCCGATGGGCATGGCAACACGCACGCTGTGCTCACCTTCATAGGCACGCAGAACTGGCCAAGTGCTGGTGGTGCTGGCCATTAGGGGTGGACAATCGTGCCGCGGAGTGGGTTGGCGGCAAGCAGGGCGGCGGTCGTGTTGGGAAAGGATGCGCCATTGAACCAGTAGCTGTGGAAACCGGCGCGGTCGTTGCGGATTCCCAGCCAGACTCGATTTGGCCCCGGCAAGAGCGCTTCTTTCAGAGGATAACCGGGCCAGGCCGCGACCAGATTCACGCCGTTGCAGTCCACGTTGTTGAACCACCGCGCGCTGCCATCGGTGAAGACCGCATTGGCGCCGTCACCCTCCACCCCTTGGGAGCGATGGTTCGATGTGGCGTTGTCGGTATTGCCGCCGCCGATTGAGAACGCCTCGGTGACCTCCCAATACGAGTGGTCGAGAGCGAGACAGGTCTGTTCCTGACCAATGGTGGCATCGGCGGTCAACAACTCCAGTCGGACGAAGTAGAAGTAATCGCTCCCGTAGATGCTTGATAGCCGCAGGCTGGACGTAGGCGTTTTATAGTTCTGGGTGATGGGGGTACTGTTTTGGCCCAGCCGCCGGCTTCCGCGCGAGGGACAGCGATCCACGTTTCCGCTCAGGTAGCGATTGGTTTTCAGGCTGCTGAACAAGTTGTTTTCCGCCCACGGCTCCCAGTCGGAGGGAAACACCGATTGCCCGCGCACTGGTAGGTAACCGTCCTGATCGTCGGCGTACATGGTCATGGCCAGGGCGTTTTGCCGGAGATTGTTGAGACAGGCCGCGCGTCGGCCGCGTTCGCGCGCTGACTGCAACGCCGGCAACAACAGCGCGGCAAGTATCCCGATGATCGCGATCACCACGAGCAACTCAATCAGCGTAAAACCGGTGCGGCGCTGGGGGGGGTAGATCAAATGCGTTTGCATGGTATCACCCGCTTTACTGTTTCGCGGCCTCCTCAAGCGGCGGCACCGGCGCGGTCCACTCGTATTCATTCAACGTGGGCCGGTCGAGGAAATACTGCGGCACGCTGAGGTCGCGTTTGTTGAGCTGCGACTGGGCCAACTGGATGGGGTGAAGCTTGCCGGGTTCGCCCAGTAGGAAAACCCGGACGCCCCATGCCGGCACTGCGAGCTTGAGCCGGCCAGCCGTGGTTTGTTCGAGCGTTTTCTCGGTCAACATCTCCCAAGCGATCTGGCCCGGTTTGGTCAGCGACGAATCGACGGTCACGTCGTATTCCGCCTCGGTCGAGTCATGGTTGATCACGACCACCATCAGCGTGCCGTCGGCAGTCACTCGCGGCAACACCTCGAGGTTCATCGGCAACTGGCCCGCGCGGGTCAGTGTTACCGGTCGGGTGACACCGGCTTTGCGGGCAGGATAGCCGATCGCCTCCGCATAGGGCCGGTGAGCCTCATAGCTGTCCGGTATCTCACTCGGGAACGGGTTGCACGGTTCGGTGCTCCGATGGGCTTCCATCCGCGAGGAGATGGCGTGCAAGCTGACGCCCTCCCGCGTCCCGTACCAAACGGTCTGCGGAGTTTCGATCCCGACGATTTTGTCGCCCCACCACGCGATGGGCTTGGCGCGCCCGACCGGCTGCGCTTCGTCCACCTCGCCCCAAGTCACGACCGGATTTGTCGAACTCACTCCCGCGGCATACCGGATCGACGGCGGCGTGCGCATGTCGAGCGGACTTTGGGCGATGCCCAGCACTTCCTTCGGCATCTCCGCCATGGCGGCGTCCAGCTCCCGCCAGACGTCCTCATCGCGAACGAGTTTACCGGCTTTGTCCCGGATCAGTTGGTACGAGGGGTCACGCACCGGTTGGCCACCGACCATTCCGTTGTTCGACGGAATCGGGCGCTGCGGCTTGCCGTCTGCGTCGAGCAGGAATTTCTCCGGCGTGCGGGCGTAAAGCCGAGCCCAGGCCCGCGGGTCATCGAAGTGATGCACCATGTTCCCTTGGAGCTTGAACGGGCCGTTCCAAGTATCGAACTGAAACGCCCACATGGCTTCCTCGGCGGTCTGGGTGCTCGGGTAAAACGCATTCTTATGTTTGCGCTCGATCTTCACGCCGAACGTCTGCTCCAGGAAATCGATCCGCCGGCCAGTGGCCACATCGATGGACAAGCTGTCGACGTTGGCGAAGACCGTGCCGCCATTCTTGACGAACTCCGCGATACGTTGGCGGAGGATCGGCGTGCTCCATTCCGCCCCGACCACGTACAGCACCTTGTAATCGGTGAGCTTCGTCTCGCCGAGTTCCAACTCCTCCTCGGTCAGCAGATGGTACGGCAACTGCAAGTTTTGGAACGCCTCGGCGGTCCAAGCGAAATCGTGCTTCGGGTATTGGAAGTAGCGGTAGAAGTAGCCTGTCGTGTCCGGCATCAGCAACGCGACCTGGGGGCGGACCGGCACGGACCGCGACAACAGGCCCGCGTAGTGGGTCTTCAGGAAATTCTGCCAGTAGGCGATCTGCTGGCGCTGCTTCTGGTCGCGCCCCCGGTACCGCGGACTGTAGAGCCAGTGATGCGTGCCATCGACGTTGTGTCCCATCATCCGGGCCAGCGCGCGGTCGAGGTCGTGCGGACCGTTGTACATGTCCCAGCCTTCCTGGCCGAAGTAGAACCAGATCCAGCCCATGACGGCGCTGTGGTGGCGCGGGGCGAGCCGGTCGGTGATGGCGTAGTTGAGATTCATCACCGGCGCTTCCGGCCAGCAGTGCTCCACGTTCACCACGGGCGACAACCGGTGATACCAATAGAAACTGTTCGCGTGCGCCTGGTTCGCGCCCGGCCAGATGATGAAATGTTGCACGAACGGATAGCAGCTGATCCGGCCGCTCGTGCCGCGCTCATTCATGAGCCGCGTCGCTTCCTCGTTGGTGCGGCGGAAAAACTCCAGCGTGAAATACCGGTGGAAATCCACGAGCAACTTGTACCGTCCCGGCTCGCGGTACATCACTGTGTCCACTTCCGGCATCGTGGAAAACGCAACGGTGTTGGTCTGCTTGTTCTGAGCGGGCCGAAACCAATTCAGCGACACATGGACCGGCTCGACCTCGTCCCAACTCTTGAGCTGTTGCCCCGTCAACGCATTGTACGTCCGCCCATCCCGGTTGGTGTCTTCTCCCGGGGTCGCATCGCCGGCAAACCACACTTCCTTCAGAAACCGGCGGAACTCCTCCCGCATCGGCGGCCGGTAATCCATCGCACACTCGCGCATGCCGACTTCGTCCCACGAACACGTCAGCCGGTGATCGCCGACCGTGAACAGATGTTTGCCGTAATGTTGCCCCATACCGGCGATCGCATTGACGCCATTCAGGAAATTGGTGACGCTGAAAAAGCTGCCGCACCCTTCCCGGTATTTCTTGCCTTCCTTCCCGTCGAACTGCACCGTCGGCGGCCCATTGTTGCCCCACAGCGTCTGGTCGATCGCGCCCAGCAGACCGCGGCTCTTGAGAAACGCGCCGACCATGAACGTGCTCGACAAGCCTTTGTACGCGCAGTTGTAGCCCATGCGATTCCAGTCCTCCAAAATCGCCGCTTCGTACTGGAGGTTGATCGGCCGTGGGTCGAGTGCCGGGTCGTAAACTCCGTTCTTGGCCGTGCGGGCAAAATCCCCCTGCGCTTTCCAGTTCGCGCGCGCCACAAGGTTCGAGGTCTTCCTATCCACCTTGCCGACAAACGCCCGCGCCTCGCCGCCGAACGGTCCATCGTACGGCGTGATGGGCGGCTCCGGCAACTGCTTCCAGCGTTCATACAACGTGACCCGCCACGGCTCGACCCCCGGCAACAGCGGCTCACCGGCCCACGCGCCGGCAACCCCGAGGCTCAACCAAATCATCGCCAATGTCTTCATAAATGATCCTCCAGCCCGTACGCCTCGATCTCCGCCAGTCGCACATGCCCGTCGCCGCTACCGGCCCAGTAATAGATCAGGCTATCGGCCTCGACCGGGTCGAACGTGAACAGCGTGTACGGGCTTTGGTTGTTCGTCACCGCGCCCAGCAGTTTCACGCCGGCTTTCGTCTTGGCGAACACCGCAAATTTCTTCGTGTACCGCTCCGGTGTGGCCGGGTCCTG
Source organism: Verrucomicrobiia bacterium (assembly GCA_022072455.1). Classification (GTDB taxonomy): domain Bacteria; phylum Verrucomicrobiota; class Verrucomicrobiia; order Palsa-1439; family Palsa-1439; genus CAINDI01. Next base: position 43,090 of record JAJVHY010000010.1, read on the forward strand.
ATAGACCGCGACGGCGCTCAACTTCCGCCGCGACTTGAACGTCATCACCAATTCCGCGTGATCGCTGAAAATCCCCTGCGGCAGCGGCTTGCCGGTCCACGACGTTTCCTGATTGGCCAATTGGCCGTCCGTGAGCATCGCGGCCGGCGTCACAATGCGCGGCGGCGTCTGGCTCAGCCCACTCGCCTTGGCGATATGCGCCACCCACGGTATCACCTGGCTGACTTTGATCTCGTCCCCGCTCAGCAAGTTGCCGGACCGAAATCGCACTTGCGCCAACGCCGTGCGTTCCACCGTGACGCCGGGCTCGGGTTTGACCACCAACCGGCCGCGAGTGCTACCGGCGGGCGGGCGAAACGCCACCGTGCGCTCCTCCCAACCCACGGAAGTCGGCAGACTCACCTCAAACGGCTTCGTCCCCTCGCCAAACTCGACGCGCACCGTGATGCCGGTCGGACTGACGCTCGCGGCCTTCGCGAACAAGCTCAACACATACGTCGCATCCGCCTCACAGGTGAAATCCTCGGTCTTCGCCAACACCTCGGCCACTTTGGCCGCGCGTTCAAGAGTGCTGGCCGGCTTGCCGACCCACGGTTCAAGCTGCTTCTCCGGCACGCTGGCCAACGACTCCGCCAACCACCGGCGCGCCCACTGCTCGTCGCTCTCCGCCAAGTTGAACGGATTGAAATCCGTCGCGCGCACCACTGCGCCGGTCGCGTTGAGCCACAAGACCTGCCCGCTGTCCGTCCCAACGATCAGCCCTGCGCCGGTCGGATTCGCAAGCACCACCGCCGGCAAACTCGGCAGTCGCGTCCAAAACCGCGGCTGCAAATTCGCATCCAAGCCCACCAACTCTTTGTCCCACGTGCCCGCCACGACGGTCTCGCCGACCGCCCACGCGCCCTTGATCGCGCCCGTGACCGGCACCGGCAGCAGCGCGCCGGTATCAAGATCCAGCAACGTCCCATCGAGCAACGCCTGCCGTTCGCCGACCGGTTGTGCCCGCGTGATCTTGGCCGGCAACGCATTCGACCGCACCACCTGCCCGGTCATATCCAACACCACCAACCGCGGCGCAGCGCCGGCATCGCAGGCCAGAATCCGGTCGCCAAAGAATCCGCACGCGGTGTCGCGAACCAACACGCCCCGGTATTGCCACAGCACCTCGCCCGTCGCCGCGTCCAACAACCGCAGCGCCGGTACCTCGTAGCTGTGCACCTGCGCGCCGTACATCCGTTCCCGGTACGTCGCGACCAAGACGCGTTTCCCATCCGGTGACACCGCCTGCACCGTCGCCCGGCAAGGCTTCAGGAAATCGCGTTCATCGCGAATCTCACCGGAAAAATCCCGCACCCAAATCGTCTGTCCGTTCCCATCGAGCCGCAACACGCGCCCCTCGCCGCTGACGTAAAGATTGTCACCGTGCGCCACGAGCGTTTCCGCCGCTTTGCCGCGCAGTTGCCACAACGGCTTGAGATCGCTCCCGCGGAAGACCAGCCGGTCGCGCCACCGTTGCACGAACCGCCCCGGTCCCAACGGCGTGACGCTGCCCAGCACGTCCGGGTAACGTTCCACGATCGCCCCGGTCGCCGTGTTCACTTGGAACAATCCGCAACCGGAAATCTGCGTCCCAGCCAACGACACAAGCAACCGCTCACCGGCATCGACTGGCACGACCCCGGCAATCGGTGTTCCAAATCCGTCCTGCTGGTAATCCGGCAAGGGCTGCCGCGTCGCCGAGCCCGTTGACGCAGCGGTAACAGTCGTCGTGTCCGACTTCGCCGGTGGCTCAGCCGGTTGCGCGAGCCAAGCCGTACCGGCGGTCACACCGGCGGCGTCGGCGACCTGCATCGTCAACGCGTCATACCGGGGCGCGAAGCCGTCGCGCACCAATTGGATCAACGCGCCACCGGGACCGGGACAGAATTCCGTGGCCGGTTGGCCGACGATGCCGTGGAGGTCTGCGATCAGCCGGTTGTCTGCCGGTGAGCCGATCAAGATCACGTCGCGGAACACGGCAAAGCGCGGGCCAGGTTGTTCGTAGCCCGACTCCGGATTTTCGTAGTCGCCGTCCCCGCGCGTGGTCAATCCGCGGCGCGTGGCGAAGACTTCGCCGCGCGTGACACGCTGCCACAAGGCTTCGTCCTCCGCACTGCGCCGCCACCGCAACGGCAGGTCGGCGATGGCGCGCGGATCAAGCCGGCGCACCTCGCAGGTCTTGCCGGCGCGACGCAGGGCGGCGGCGACCGGCTCGGCGTAGCTGTCCGGTTGGCCTTCGTCGAGGACGATCGTGAACGAGTTCTTTTCCTGGAGAAACCGGCGGATCTCGGCGCTGCGCCGTGCGAGCACTTTGCCGGTGGCGACGGTGATCGGTGGTCGCGCCGCGACCGGCAAGTCTGCGCGGGCTTCGCGGCCGGTCACCAATTCTTGAGCGGTGACCGTCCACCGGCCCGCCGCCAGATTGCGTCCCATCGCCAACTCGACCGACTGGTTCGGTCCGGCCGCGCGGTACACGCGCTTGGTCTCGCGGCCCGCCGGGTCGCGGAGCACGAGTTCGAACGGCAACGCATCTGCGAACGGCTGCCCGGCATCGTCGAGCACACGCGGCGCAATGCGCAACACGTCGGCGGTCAACGTGAGTTCCAGTTTCACGTCGCGCACCGGGCGCTCGGTGCGGAGTAGGATGTGACCTTCGGACCGGCGGAAGTCCACGGGATACGCGCCGGTAACCTTCGTCTCGCGACCGCCTTCGGTCACGTCATAGATGAAGCACGGCTTGTCGAACGTGAGTTGGCCTTGCCGGGTCATGGTGAACGCGCCTTGGATAAACCACTTCTTCTCGGCTTCTTGGACGCGCGCCGGCACCAGCGTGTCGTTGATGACCAGCAACGCCGTAGTGTCCTTGCCGGTCAATGCGGTGTGGACGATGTGATGATTGTCGGTGCGCACCGGCGGGGGCGGCAGCTTGGACAGCACGGTTTCCACCCGGGCTTTGCAGCGGAGGAAATTCTCGAGCATCCAGACGTACCGGGTGCCGATGACGTGGTCGCTTACGCCGGCGTGCGGCGTGACAGCCGGGTCTGGACTGAGGTCCACGGTCTCGCCCGGAAACTCGGGGGCGGAGAGCGGATCTTTGAACACCTTGCCGCCCTTGGCGACGTAGGTCGCGAATCGTTGCATCAATTCCGGCGACATCAGCAGGCGTTGCCGGTGGAGGAAGACGGCTTCGTACTTTTCGAGCGCGCCCGCGGCGATCTCATCTTCGGTGACGAACGCGGCCGGGCAGCCCGCGCGCAGGAGATTGTAGTAGAGCGCCCACAATTCACCTTGCAGGCCGTCGAACCAGATCATGCCGTTGCGCCCGCCGGCATCGCGGTATTTGCCGGCATCGGCGGTCTCTTGCCGGAGCGAGCGGACGATGGCGACGCGTGATTGTGGCCGCAACCCCATGAAATACGGGCCGTACCGGTTCATCAGGTCGCAGACGAGACGGATGTCCTCGCCTTCGCGGCCGGTCGGGACGAGTTTGCGCACGTCGAAGCCGACGCCCCACGCGCCGCGACCAGCGGCGAGGAAGGTTTGGCGGATTTGCATGTTGCGCGCGCCGGACATGCCTTGCACCCAGGCCGGTTTGCCACTGCCCGCCCCGTAGTAATCGATCCCGAACAATTCCATGAACGGGTCGGCCTGCCAGTCGGTGTACGCATGGATGCCGGCCCGTGGCAGCGTCGAGAAATAGATCGGCGGATAGTAATCCGGCCCGCGAAACCAGCCGACCGGCACGAAGGACACGTAGTCCCAATCGCCGAGTTGCCGGGGCACTTCGGTCCACGCGGCGTACGCCTCGGTGAATGCGCCCGTGCGCCGGCGTTGGCCACGGACTTTCCACTCGACTAACTCGCGGTGCGCCGGCGAGTTGAACAGCGGATGTGTGAGACCGGTGGCGAGGATGTCGGCTTCCTTGACGGAGTTCGTCAGGTGAAAGCCGTCTTCTTTGCTCCACGCCCAACCCGCCGGCAACGGCCCTTGCGCTTCGCTGACGGCCGCGCGGAGGAGTGTGTTTGCCGGCTCGGCGAAACCGGCCCGTTGCGGGTGCGCCTCGTAATGGGCGCGGAGCGACGGATACCAATTCACGAAGAACCCGCCAAAACTCGCGAACTCACGAAACATCTGCGCCCGCAATGCATACATCCGCCGCATCCAGTCCAATCCCTCGGGGTAGGTGTGCAGCGGATTCCAGTCGGCGGACTGCGTGTCCATGCCCCAGACCGCGCGCGGCAGGAACTGCACACCGAACCGGGTTGCTGCTGCCAAGTTGCGTTCGTTCTCGTCGTACCGGGCGACAGCTTCCGGGACGGGAAACAACAACTCACGCCGGCAAACCTCCGCCAACTCCGCCGGCAGGGCATCTTGACCGGTGTACTGCTCGACCTCCGCGCCGGTCAGCGTTTCGACGGGGCTGTTCTGCAGCAGCCGGTAGTTGCACAGCCCGGCTGCCGTTCGGAACGGCCCGGTCTCGCAGATGCGACTCGCGAAACCTTCCCACGTCGTCCGCAATTCTTCCGGAAAGATTTCGAGAACGATCCGGTGCCCAATCAAGTCCGCCGCTTCAGTTCCCAAGAGATACCGGCCCGGCTGGAGTTGCGCCGCCGGGATGGAGATGAACCGCGAATCGTTCGTGCCGGCAAACGTCAATTGTCCAAGTGAAACGCGCGCACCGCCGCCGTCGGTGAGCACCAAGTCGGCTTTGTGGGTGGCGGTGTGGGCGCGGCAAACCGCGGTGACCTCGATGGTCTCCCCCTGCCGGTAATCCCGGCGATTGTGGTGCGTGAACAGGCTGACGGCCCCGCGCGTGGACGGACGGGCGAGACAGACGAAGGATTCCCCGTTCACGCGGTATAAGCCGGTGGGCAGATCCTGCACGTCGACGGAGCCGTTTTGTGCTTGGCGCACGATGGCGGTGGTGGTCAGCGCCGGGAACGATTCGAGGCGGACGTTCGGTGAGTTCGCTGGCAGCACCCCATTCGTGAGAATCTGTGCCGCCTCCAGAACGAGTGGAAGGACAAACTTCATGTCAGCCGCCGCGGGGCGGCCCGCTGGTGTCGCCGGCCACGAAGGCGGTTTCCAAGACGACCTTGCGGCGCGGGGCTTCGGGAGATTGAAGTCGCCACGACAGCAACCGGACGGCCGACCGGCCGAGTTCTTCCAGCGGAATCGCCGCCGTGGTGATGATCGCTTGTTCGCGTAGCCGGCTAGGCAGCACACCGTCGAAGCCGGCAAGGCTCAGGTCGCCCGGTACGCTCCGGCCGTGATCGCGGACGTAGTGCAAGGCGATATCCGCCATGTAATCGTTGTAGGCGACGAGGGCGGTGAAGGGGAGTGTGGCGCAGTCGCCCAAGAACTCCGTGAGCAACTGGCGCGTGGGCTCTTCGCTGGCGACATAGCGCCGCAGGCGGACACATTCGTCGGGCACGGTGGCGCCGGCTTGGGCTGCGGCCGCGCGCAGGCCGGCGAGGCGTTCCCGACACAGATCGGTGTCTGGGCCGATGAAGCCGATTCGCCGGTGGCCTAACCGGCAAAGATGCTGGCCCACCTGGTCGGCGCCGTGGAAGTTGTCTACAGTCACCAGATCCACCTGCGGCACTTCGTACAGCACGCTAACCCAAGGCATTACCGGACGGTCGCCGGCATTGGTGAGTTCAACATCACCGAGCAGCCGGATCACGCCGTCCACTTGTTGCCGCGCGACGATCAACGGGAGCTTGCCGCGACAGCGGGTGCAGGTGACGATTTCGGTGCCCAGCGCGGCGCCCTCGTCGTTCATTCCTTTGACAATCCGCCCGCCAAATCCGGCCGGATCGTCATCGGTGATGACGATGGCGCAGATGACGTTGGTCTTGACGTGGATGCCGCCGGCGCGCGAGCGGAGGCGACGCGCTTCCAGATTGCTGCTGTCAAGGGAGTAGCCGTGGCGCTCGGCGGCATTGAGGATGCGCCGCCGCAGGCTTTCATTGACGCCCCGGTCCTGCCGCAGAGCCCGCGACACGGTCACCTGCGCCACGCCTAATTGCCGAGCCAGATCCTTTTGCGTGATCGCCATCTCAGCGTAATGTTCTCCGCCGCCGGACACGCCACAGGAGCAAACCGCCGACCGCGACCAGACACAGGATCGACGGTTCAGGGACGACGCTCACGATGCTGACGCCGTTCAACACCACGCTGTCGCCGAGAACTGAGAGGTACGGCTCCCCTTCCACGGTAAAGCCCGTGTAGGAGAAAGTCGGGTTTGTGTTGAAGATTCCGGCGAGGCTGTCGAAGGTGAACAACACCAGTGAACCACCGGATTGGAGTCCTGGACCATTCAGATCAACTCTCCAAGCGCCCGTTGGCAAAGTCAGGGTGCCGTTGACATCCACCAGATCTCGCGCCTCGTAGACGTAGGTCGAATAGTTGGACAGCGTCAGCGCTGCGTTAAAAGTGAGCGTCCCGCTGCCGGTCCCGGGGGAGATTGTGGCGTTGGTCTTGATGGTGGTATTGCCACCGATGATCCCGTTACCACCAAGGGTCGCGTTGGAATTTACCGTGACAACGCCGGTGGCTGCGATCTGATCGCCGTCAACGATCAGCGTGCCAGCATTGATCGTCGTCAGCCCGGTATAGCTGTTGGTCCCTGACAAGACCCACTTTCCGGTCCCCGCCTTGGTCAAACCGAGGGTGCTGGTCCCGTTGGTGATGGCGCCGGCGATCAGGTTGTCGCTCGTGTTGGTACCCTGCAGCGTTAGGATACGAGCCGAAGCCGCTCCCGGATCGACATTGAAATTGGGGTTGGTGAAGGACCATGTACCCGCCCCGTTATTCTCGATAATGCCACTACCAGTAAAGGCCCCGGCGCTGCCGAGAATGATTTGGCGATCGGTGCTTGCGTTCGCGGACCCGGTATACCGCAACGTGCCGGTCAGGTTGCCGTTCCCGAGCTTGATGGCCGGCGAGTTTGCGCCGGTCCCCAGCGCGCTGGCTACGCCGGCGTTAGCAATGGAGTTGACCGCGAGTGTCCCGCGTTGCACATCCACCAGGCCGGCGAACGTGTTCAAACCGGTCATCACCAGTAGTCCGTCGGCACTGTCTTTCTTGACTCCGCCAGCGCCACTGATCATCCCATTAAGAACGATTGTGCCGTTCACTTGAGTGCGGGGATTAATACCAGAGGAAGTGCTAATATTGAGGTTGACTGTCTGTGTAATGATGCTGCTGGGATTTGCGGAAAAGCGAATGAACGAGTTCTGAGTGATGGCGTTGCCGTCGAGAACAAAGGCGCCTGCTGTGCTCGAGAACAGGATGGACCCTATCGACGTCCCGGCGGCGTAATCGTTTGTGGGATTCAACCGTGTCGAGCCGGCAAAGTTAATTTCCAACCCGAGAGTCGGCGGTGTATCTGCTCCCCAATTCGCCGCCGAGGTCCAGTTGTTGTCATCGGGGTCGCCCCCATCCCAGATGTTGTTGGCCCGCGCAACTGACGCCCCTGCTTGGATGAGAAGTGAAACCAAAACGGTAATCTGTGCCGCTGATCGAACTTGCGAACATCTCTTTGGATTCACGCTGGCCATTTTCCTTTCACGACACCACGAAGACCATTTTGAAATGCGGATTAGGGATTCTCACTGAATGTCTACGTAGACTCTAATCTTCACCGCTGTGTCTCTACCAAAAATTACGACAAAGTCAACATTTTAGAGCATGTCATGCGTGACGTTAGCACGAACTGAGATTACGTAATCTCACTCACTAGACTCCGGTTTGAGTCCCGGCATCGTGAGTTTGGGGCGTTTCCTGTTCAGGATCGCCCACAACCGAGTAGGAAATAGCGCTACGGCAAATCGAGGGGTTTAGCCGCGTAGGTGCCGTAGGCCCGGAAGGGATATATGCCAAGACATCAGTCGCCGATCGAAACTTCCCGGCGCCGGGAAGTCCCGCCCCTTGGTCACTGCCACCGCCTGGTCACAAGGTGATGCCATGGGAGCGACCGCTATGCTTGGCACCGGATCCAGGCGCCTGGCGGCCATTGGCCCCGACATGCGCCGACGCTTCTGGTGTAGATGTTGGTGAGCCGTGGGCGTTGGACGGACCTGGTAATGGCGGCAGGCAATGACCTTCCGGCAATTTGCCGGAACCGCCATGCACCAGCCAGTGACGCGACGCCCCGTGACTTGCCGGGCTGCGCGTAACCCTTCAAGGAAGGAAGCGGGACTTCTTCAGCTTGTCGGGCAGATAGGTGTCGAGGACGAAGTTCAGGCCGTGCTTGGCGAAGGCTTGTTGCTCGACGCGGACTCCGAGCTTGATCATCTGGTTCAACGCATCCTGCCATTCCTTGTGATGCTTGATGAACGGATCGTTCTTGAGGGCGTCGTTCGCGCGTTTGATGTCGGCTTCCTCGAGTGGATGGGTGGCGTCTTCGAGTTGGTAGTCGTGGATGTCTTGCGGGGTGACGCCGAGGTAGTGCGCTTGCGGCACGCAGAAGAAACGGTTGATGTGAGCGGCTTGGCCGGAGCCGACCTTGAGGGTGCGATAGATGTTGCAATAGCCGTACGGGTCGCCGTCGGTGAAGGCCAGCACCGGTAAATGCTGATCGTCGGCGAGCCGGCGAATGAAGCGCCGGCAGGCCCGGGTGGGCACGCCGCTCATCGAGATGAGTACGCACTTGGCCCGCTCGTAATACCGATGATGCACCAGGCGCTGGAACAGCGAAGCGGTCTCGATGGCGAGGATGAACTTGGCCTTGCCGGCCTCGAATCGCAGGTGCTCGACGCGCGACGGGATGCTCCAGGCGCCGCTGCCGAGTTTCGTGCAGTCGATCCGAATGGGTTTGCCGGTGGCGGGGTCTTGGTCGATCACCACGAGCGGGCCGGTGACGTCGCCGCCGCGTTCCTCGGGGATGTAGCCGAGCTGTTCGCGGTTGATGGCGAGCATGGCCTCGATGTCGTCAAGGAGGGTGTCGCTTTCCGGTTGTTCATCGAACCGGCATTCACCCCAGCTCTTGCTGTTGTAATAGACCTCGCGTTTGCCGGCAATGTCGTCCTTGTCCAACAGGTCGTTCTTGGTCGTGGCCAGCAGGCGCATCGACTGGGCGAAGGTCTTGACGGTGTTGTAGGACAGGGTGCGGGTCGCGGTGCGACCGAGGATCTCGAAGTGCCCGCGCTTCACGTCATACTTCACGTTCTGCAGCGAGCGGATCGGGAACTCCATCGACGGCTTGCGCTGTTTCTTGATGATGTCGGCGTGGATTTCCTGCGCCACCGCGACGATCTTTTGGGCGGCGGCTTTCTTGGACACGACGGTCGGCGCCGCGGCGGTGGGCTTGGTCTTCGTTTTTGTTTTCGTCTTGGGCATGGCGGCTCCTTTTTCGGTCAGACATCCAGATGGGTTTTTTCCAGCATCTTCTTCAGGTTGCCGACGACCTTGTGCTCTTCCTTGTCGGTCAAGCCGAGGATGTTCTTCAAGCCAAGGGCGAGATGCGGGATGTAGAGTTCCATGTAGTTGCGTTTGCGGGCGGCTTCGAGTTCGCGATGGCGTTTGTGCAGGAACACCGCCAGCCGCCGGCCGCACTCCTGGAGGCCGAGGGTCAGCTCGTCGATGATCTCGGCGTAGCTGGCGATGGCGTCTTTGCTTTCACTCGTGAACGGCACCCAGACGCTCGCGAGGTGCACCAGCACCACCACCGGGCCGATAGGCAGCGCGTCCTTGGGCTGGCTCAAACCGTAGGATTTCCAATTCACTCCGATCACCCCCCGCGTCATGGCACAGGCACCGGCTTGGTAAAGCAACGGCACCCGGTTGGCGAACCGTAAGACGCGAACGGGCTCCTCGATACCGACGCCCTCGTTCTCCTGGGGCCGCGCAAAGGCGAGGCCGATCTCGATCTGGAACGGGTTGCCGCGATACACCGCTGGATCCCGCGTCACCGCGGTGAAGAAGTCGGCGGCGATTTCCTTCTGCAGGCCGGCGAGAATCTGCGCTTCGCCGATGGGCGACAGGCAGTCGGTCGGTGGCCGCATCAGCTTGGTGTCCTGGATCGCCTTGTACAACGCCTCGCTCTCGTGGTGGGCGATGCGCGTCGGGTTGGTTTTCGGGTCGATGCCGGCGCGGGTGCAGACGTCCAAGGCCGTCTGGGCGCTGACGCGCGAGAAGTCGTTGGACAGGGCGGAACGTACCGTGCGGCTTTCGGTGTCCTTGAGCATCTGCATCAGCAGGCCGAGCTCGACGCCGTGCGGATGCGGCAGGATCTCGTCGGGGATCTTTGGCATCACCTTCACAGCACGGTGGTAGGTGATGGCGGTGATCCCGGGCTTGGCGGCCAGGGCGACCGGTTGCGATGGCGCCGGTTTCTTGGCTGGCTGGGACTTTGTGGCCGGTTCCGGTTTGGCATCGGCCGGTTCGGTCTTCGTTTGCAGGGCGAGCCGGTAGTGCAGCGTCAGGTGCGGGTTGACGATGGCGCACTGCTTCACGAACTCGTCCACCGATTGTTTGCCACGCTGGTAGGCGGCCTCCATCTCGATCGAGACGGAGGTGCCGTGCTTCGACACCACCGGCGGGCCATCGGGTTCGCCGGCGGCATCGACGGCCTGAAACGTCGGATGCCAGTCCTGTTCGGTGTCGCGGAGGATGGCCGGCTTGTTCTGCTTGGTGTCGATCTGCACTGCCAGGGAGTGGGCTTTCTTGGCGTTCTTGATCCGCGAGAGGATGCGCGTGGCGGCGCCCGTGGTGAGCTGGCCGTACATGCCGGCGGCACTGATGCCGATTCCCTGCTGGCCGCGCGACATCCGGAGCCGGTGGAATTTTGAGCCGTACAGCAGCTTGGCGAAAATCTTCGGGATCTGGTTCTTGACGATGCCGGGGCCGTTGTCGGTGACGGTGACCCGGAAGCGGTTGTCGGCGATCTGTTCGAGCTCGACCGCGACCTCCGGCAGCACGCCGGCTTCCTCGCAGGCGTCCAAGGAGTTGTCCACCGCCTCTTTGACCGCCGTCAGCAACGCCCGGCGGGGACTGTCGAAGCCCAGCAGGTGCCGGTTCTTGAGGAAGAATTCCGACACGGCGATGTCGCGTTGCTTGGTCGCCATGCTTTCGGCGGTTGCTGGTCCGCTGCCTGTTCGTTTTGCCATGATCCCTCCCAGAAGAAAGCGCCGCCACGCTAGCGGAAGCCGGGCAGCGGAGCAAGATTTCCGAAGGCACCTCGGACGCGAGACCGCTTTGCTTGATCCCCGGCACTCCTGACCCGCCACGAGTGCCGGCCGCATGGATCCAGGCGCCTGGCGGCCATTGGCCCCGACACGCGCCGGCACTCCCGGCGTGTGGTTGCTCGGAGACCCCATAGGCCTCCAAGCAGAATTCGCTAACTCGATAAAGGCCTTTGCGCTACCGCTCGCGAATGACGATGGGTGCATACACTCATCACCCAAAGACGGCGGCGCGGGTCGTGCGCCGACCAGTCACCGTATACCGGCAGCCCCCTACGTTTCCCGGGCGGTAAGACTCGGGCTGTGGCGCAAATCTTGGCGTACTTTCCAACCGCACCCGGAACCGTGGTCTCGCCGTTCATCGGTGGCGGCAGCGTGGAGTTGGCACTGGCCGCGCAAGGGTGGCAGGTTCACGCCTATGACTATTTCGCGCCACTCGTGGATTTTTGGCAGGTGGCGCTCACTGACGCACCGTCGCTGGCTGATGTGGTGATGAAATATCTGCCATTGCAGAAGCAGACGTTTCAAATGCTGCAGAACATCCGGTTCACGACGAAACTGGAGCGGGCGGCGGCGTTCTTCGTCTTGAACCGGGCGAGCTTCAGCGGTTCGACGATGAGTGGGGGAATGTCGCCCGGCCACCCACGGTTCACGGCATCAGCGATCCAGCGATTGCGGGCTTTCAAAACCGGCGACCTATGGGTTGAGCGAGCGGACTTTCGTAGGTCGATCCAAGATCATCCCAACAGCCTACTGTTCTTAGATCCGCCATATGTCACCGCCAAAAATTTATACGGCCGCCGTCGTAACCTTCACAACAGCTTCGATCATGCTGCCTTGTCTGATCTCATCCGTCACCGTAACCGCTGGATCCTGTGTTACGACGACTGCGAACAGGTGCGTCAGTGGTACGACGGCTACACGACGGTGCCGCTTCGCTGGTCCTACGGCATGAGCGCCGACAAGCGTGGCCGTGAGTTGCTGATTTTGAGCCACGATGTGGCGGAGGAATGGCGCGCTCGGGGCGGGAATGAAACGTCATGAAAATCTGCGACGTCTGCCAGAAAGTTGTCGACCGGCTCCAGGGCGGCCCCGCAGAAATGTCGCAAAGCGAAATCTGCGGCGAATGCGCTGCTGACATCTTGCGCCGCTTCGCGCTCGTGGAACAGCGGCTGGCTGAATCAAAAAGACAGTGGCGCAATGATGTGATCACGGAATGGCGGCGGGAACGAAGGCCGGGCAACGGTACCGCCACGAGCTGATGCACTGGGCGCTACCTTTGAGTTGCTGGTGGTTAATATATTTACCAGCGGAGACGAATCAATGATCCGTCAAGCCGTACGCTTCGCCATTGCCCACAGACCATCCGCCAGCGATTCGATTAACTCTCGATGCGCCAGCTTGGACAACCACTCCGCCGGTATCCCATCCTTCCCATAATACGCGCCGGCCAATTGACCATAAACTGCCCCGGTGGTATCCGCGTCATCCCCCAGATTCACAGCCAGTAATGCGCCATCACAAAAATTATCGGTTTTACGGAACGCCCACAACGCTGCTTCCAATGACCGCACGACGTAGCCACTCCCCCTGATTGTTGGTGGTTCCCGTCGATGAAAGGATCCACCCACCACTTCGGCGACTGCTGGTGTGAGCGAGTGATCGACCCACTCACGACAAAAGTCTGGGGACAACAACTGCTCTTTGTTCGTCCCGCTTACTGCCCCGCCAATCAGTGCCCCAAGATACCGACAAGCATCAACAGCCTCTGGTGCCGCGTGCGTGGTCTTGGAGCTGTCCGCGGATCGTTCAATTACAGTTTTCGGCACCTTGGCGAAGAATAAGGGCACTGGAGCAAGCCGCATGATCGAACCATTACCACCCGACTCTGGCGCGGTTGACCCACACCATGCTTCCCCTGTGCGCTCAAAACGTGCTAACGCCGCGCGGGTAGTGTTGCCGATGTCGAAGCAGGTGCCGGTGCTGCTCAGGTGTCCCTGACGCCACCAACGAACATACCGCGCGAGTTGATCGACAGGATCAAACCCACCCGTTTCGACCAAGCTCTCGCCAAACACAAGGCCATCGAGGTGTCATCCGTCCATTCGCCAGGCTGGAGACCAAACGGTCCGCCGCCAACGATGTCGGTGATTGGTTCAAATGAACCCGGCCGCTTGAACTCGAGCGTTGTACCGAGGGCATCACCGGTTGCCAAGCCGAGCAGGGCGCCCCTGTACCGATCAGCCTGAGTAATCATCGTCGTCATCGCACCCTGCCCTCTCCTTGGTAGGGCGTGCGGGGATAGTAAACGAGGTGACTGATAATGCAACTGGCAGGGGGTGACAACTCAGCAACAGGTAGATTACGAACCGAAAATAAGTCGGAGAGTCGAATGCGTATATTGTCAGCTCAGCGTAGTCGAAGATCGGTTAAGTACAGTACCGTCACCAACACTACCAACCCCAAAATCAGCAGCAATTGCGCTGCCTGTTGTGTTGAATAATTGCGTTTGATTGAATTGTGCATTTTGATTCCTTTCGGCCGAAGAAAATAGATTCAGGAGTTGCACGCCAAGGAGGCGGGGGTGGGGAACCCCTCAGATGAACGTGCAAGCTCCTGAATCCTTGGGTTGCGAGTTGAAGTATTGATCTTTCACGTCATCGAGTTGACAGCAGTAGTCGTGAACGAACACCGCAAGATAAACATTGCGAGACTGATTATAAATCGCCTGTCTGTCGAACTCAGTCCAGTAACCGATTAGAACATCTCCGAGTTTGACCTTATTGCAGTCCAGTAATTCAAACACGGTGATGCTCCCATCCTCTGTCTCAGCGGCCACAAAGCGCGTACTTGCACCAACAAGGACGACCTTAGCTTTCGTCTTCATCCTCCAACCGTTCCATCCCCATGCGACAGTCCTATTACAAGCTGGGGGCAATAATGAAAACTCTTCGGGTGGCAGCTACTGATGGGGGTGAAGACAAAGGTGGAGAGTCGAGGCTGATCTGCAACTGCACTTAACTGCCATACGTCTCTGCACTCAACTGCAACTTCAACTCGTCCTCGACTCTCCACCGCAACGTAAGCCTGTTTGGTGGATTAGCAAGTGATGAGGCTGCGAATCATGATAATGATGCGGTGATCACTAAACTTGGGCATGTTTGAACTACTTCTTCGGCTTGACCGCGACCTGCACTTCATACCGCTTCAGAAACCACGGCACAAACGGCGAATTCCAAAACACCCCGTACGGCTCTCCATCTTTCACGTAGTCAGATTGCTCTTTCAGCCACGCCAGCAGCTTCCCTTGGGCGGCAGTGATGTTTTCCTTGGAGTATGCACCTCGGCCTCCAATCGCGGCCACATACCGCTTGGGAATGGTAAGGATGGTTACCTCCTGATGGTCTTTGAGATCTTTGTCCTTCTGGGCTGCCCCGACGTAGAAGCGCATCGCAGCGGGTTGGAATTCAGCCTCGACAGGGGTGGTCATGGCTACTTGGTTCGAACTGATGTAGCTGAACAATCGACCGAACAGGTCGTTGTCCTTGGCGAAGTAATTTCCCGTCGATTTGGTGACCATGAGACGGGCTTCAGGCAATTCCTTGATCTCAATCTTATCCACCTCGGTTTGAGGGTAAGCTTGTTCCGTGGCGACGGCTTTGGGGCTCATGAAAATGACCCCTGCGCACATTACCAGGGCAGTAACGGTTGTTCTCATTGGTAGATGGACCGAAGCTTATCATCGAATCTACGTGCCGCCAAATGCGCCACAACGGCCTTTCACAGTCCAGGGGTACACATTCTCCCTCCACGCTAAATACACACTTCACCCGATTGTTGTTTCCAGGCGGTCGGGTATGTTGGCGGTAGATTTACGTGAGGTTGGTAAGGTTGAAAGCAGAACAGCGACAGATCGGTGAGGATCTGCCGCTGTTTTGTTTTGGTGAAGCTCGGCTGCCTGCGATTGGGGCGACTACCTGGTGAGATTAGGTGAGGTTGGCAATCGCTGGCCGTGGGTTCGCAAGCATCCGAATTTCACACCGCATCTGACCACTCTCCTCAGAATATGTTCAATCACGGCCATCTCGGAAAACTTCGGGTGTAACGGCCATTGCGCCAGTCAGACCCCGACGGTTAATGACTCGGCAACGGCTGCAACACCGTCAGGATTCTCACCACAATGTAAAACAACACGATCACCAGCAGCCACAGCACCGCGAAGTGGTGGTTTGAATGTTGATGCGGATGATCACACCGAAGGTCATGAAGGCTGGATCGAAGCGGTTGTCGAAGACCAGTCCAAGTTTCATGACATCACTGTTGCAGTACATCCCTCAAGAACCCTATCGGCGTCTCGTGCTCACGCCCAAACACACAGAGCAACGGTGCGTATCGTTCAATGGCGGCAGTCAACGCATGTTAGAGCGATTGCCTTAGCAACCAGTAAGTCAGCACCGGCGCTGGTCATACTTAGTGGGCGTGTTCAGCGCCTGCTCGATCGCGAGCAGCGGTCGTTGCCGGCCCCGATTCGGCCAGTCGGCAACATTCTGGTCGCGGAAAACCCACCGCGCTGATTCCAGAATCTGTTGCGCGCGGGTATTACCCCGGAAGTGGACTAACTGGGAAGCAACTTGGTGGAGATCAGCACAGTTCCAGAGTCGCCCCATCGCGGCCAAAATTTCGGCACTCTGTTCCCGGGAATCGCCAACCAATGACTGCAATTCAGCGATCAACTCTTCGGTGTTCTTTGGTGAAACATTTCCGGCGTCGGCTGCCAGAGGCGAAAATACCTGATTCGGAAATCTTGTCTTCATAATCAAATCCTCGCTTGAGTAAGAGCGTAGCCGCGACAAGCAAGGAGTCAAGCCGGCGATTGTGACAGTTCAGCGACGCGCTTTGGCGATGCGCTCGACTTGATCGAGATACCGGGCCACATCGTCGGCCGGCTTGATTTCCTGGACGCGGCGCAAGAGCGGAATCGCTTCCTGATACTTCGCCTGCGCCACCAACACTTGGGCTTGCCGGAGTTTGGCGGGGCCTTCGTAGGCATCGAGGCTACTAGCGCGTTCGTAATAGAATAACGCCTTGGCGGGATCGTTCTGCTTGTTGTAGTGCTGCCCCAACAACAGAAGTGCTTCACCGTCCAAGGGATCCAGCGCGACAATCTCCTCCAACACCTTGGCCGACTCTCCGCCACCGGCGGCGATTGCGGCGCGGGCTTCGAGTTTCAGCAATTTGCGTCTGTCGGCATCGTCAAGATTTCGGCCGAGTTGTTCCTTGATCATGGCGATCACCGTGCCGGCTTGAGTTGACGCACCGCGCGCCACCAAAATCTCGGCGGCCCGAACGGCGCTGGCCGGCTTCTGGGCTGGATCGAGCTGAATGGCGCGAACATACGCCCCGGCAGCCAGATCGTAGAGCGTCTGGTTCACATAAATATCACCGAGAGCCGTCTGGCTCGCGACGGTCGCCTTGCCGGCGCGGGCGACGAACTCGTAGTTCTCGGCAGCCTTGAGCGGCTCCTTCAAGCCAAGATACGCACTGGCTTGCAAGAGCCAGAACTCCGACCGCTCAGGTTTCCGTTTGATCAATTCATCCAGCAAGGAGACGGCTTCGGCATGTTTCTGTTGCCGGAACATGCAGCGCGCAAGACCGAGCTTCCAATCAAAATTCTCCGGTTGCAGCAATGCCGCGTACCGGTAGGCGGACTCGGCGGCGACAAAGTTCTCCTGCGTCGTATAGGCAAACCCAAGCAAACCGAAGGTCAGCCCATCGGTCGCGCCCAATTCGATACTTCGCGTCAGCGCGGTAATCGCTTCGGGATACTGGCCGGCCCGCAACTGCACCAAGCCGAGGCTTTTGTGGGCCCGCCGAAACGCCGGGAACTTGGCCACTGCCTGACGCAGCGCCGCCGTAGCTGCCGGTAGGTCGTCTTGTTGGAAACAAATGTTGCCGAGAGTGAAATCGAACAATGCGCTCGCGTCGGTTTTCGCCGCCTTTTCCACCTGGCGCCGGGCCGTCGGCAAGTCCGTGCCCATCAGGGGAAAAATTTTCTGGAGCACATCCCGTTCTTCCGTGGTGACGCGCGGCTCGACTTCGGAGTTTATCCCATAGCTGCCGAGAAAATGTTTCTTGAACTCGGGGTCGCTCCAGAGATTCAATCCCTCGGTGGCATGAGCGGCACCGGCGGCAAGCCCGATGGCAATGATCAATCGTTTCATGGTTACCCTTTGCTGAATGTAATCGGCACGCGCATTTTGAATGCGACCTTTTGACCGGCTTTCACCCCGGCCTCAAACCGCCAATGGCGGATGGCGTCGAGCGCCGGTTTCTCAAAGCCGGCATGCGTGGATTTTTCGACTTGCGGGTTGGTCACGCGCCCCATCGGGTCCACGACAAACACGATGTAGACCGTGCCTTCCAAGCCCTTCTTGCGCAGGTCCGGCGGATAGTTCGGCGGACTCTGAAACAACGGGCGCGGTTTCTGGTCGAGATCGGCAATCGAAAACAACGCCTCAGGACCGTCCCCACCGTCAGAGCCGGGCTCGGCCGTGCCGCCGATCCGTCCGCCGGACGTCAGGCGGATATTTTCCGCGAACCCACCGTCGGCCAAGCCGGCCAGGTTGGGATTCAAGGCGCTTTCCAACTCACTCAAACTCAACGCATCAAGCCGGGCGTCGCCCAAGTTGACTGGTGCTTGTGTTTTCGCGATCAAACTCGAATCTGGCGGCTGCTCGCCTTTGATTGCCAAGGATTCATCCACCGCTTCTTTTTCGGTGGGATCGTCGGCGGATTTCTTGTCCGCCGGTTGTTCGTCTCCAACCAGTAGCGCCTCGCGCGTACTTTCGACGGTGTCTTTTTTCGGGTGGAAGAACAACAACCCTCCAAAAAACAGCAGCGCCAAATGCGCGGCCAGGGCGAACCCGAAGGGCTTGAACTTGCCGGCGCTCATTTTTTAGTCGTGGAGATGCCGACTTTGGCGATACCGATCTTGCGCGCTTCGTCGAGGACCGCGACGACAAACCGGAAGTCGGCGTTACCGGCGGCGTTGACGATGACTTGGGGGTCTTTCTCGGCCGCTTTCAGCGTTTGCAGCTTGAATGGCAACTGCGCCAAGGTCAGTTTTTCCTTGTTGAAGAAAATGTCGCCGTTTTCCATGACGGTCAGGGCGATGGATTTGTTCTGCTCCTGACTCATCGCCGCCGCTGTGCTCGCCGCCGGCAACTGGACGTTCATTCCCTGATTTTTCGTCATCGACAACGAGACCATGATGAACGTCGCCAACAGAAAGAACATGATGTCGATCAACGGCACAATTTCGATCTTGGCCTTCTTGTGCTCAGGAAGGCTGAATCGGCCGGCTGACATGGTTTTACCGGGCCTCCGCATGGGCGATGGTATTGAGTTTGGCCGTCAGACTCCGGTCAAGCTGCTTCTCGGCGTCGAGAATCGGCTTCATCACCAACTCCAAGTGCGCGCAGGCATCTTCCATTTCCTGCCGGGCATTGGCGGCCTGCGTGTGGAGGTAATTCATCGGCAACAAACACATGATCGCGATGCCCAAGCCCACACAGGTCGCGATCAAGGCCTCCGCGATCCCGCCGGTAATCTGCGCCGGCGCTCCGAGCTCCGCCCCGCCCAACATCCCGAATGAACCCATCATGCCGGTCACGGTGCCCAACAACCCGAGCAACGGCGCCAGCGTCACAATCGTATCCAGCAAGGGAATCGCCCGCGTGAACCGGTGCAACTCCTGGCTAGCCGCCCGCAGAAGCGCATCGGTCAACGACTTCTGCCGGTGCGTCAACGCATACGTCAACGTCTTGATGATGTAGTCCTGGGACGGTTTCCCGACACGGATCGCCTCCTCGACATCCCCATTCTCGAGCGCGGCCATCATGCTGCTCATCACGAGCGGCTCGCGGCGGCGCTTCTCTTTGGCCAAGAAGGTCAAGCGTTCGATGATGACCGTCAGCGCCAAAATCGAGGCGAGCAACAGCGGCCACATGATCGGACCGCCCTGCTTAAAGTAATGCACCAAACTCGCGCGGTGGATCAGTTCGCGGATCGCGCCGCCACGCGTCGGGTCGAGCGGCAACGCCCCCTCCCCCGTGGCAATGATGCCGGCCAAGGCGATGTTCACCTTCTTCTCCAGCGGCCGCACGACCGGCTTCGTCGAACCGCTTTGCGGGACCGCGATGCCGGCGGTCTGGCCATCGGCGGATGCAAACAACACGGCAGGACCAATCAACGCAAACTTGCCGTCGGCGACCACGCCCTGCGGATCCACCGCCCGGCCATCAAACCGCGCCCCGCCAATCAGATCCTGCAAGCGGACCACGGCGGTTTTCATGAGCGCCGCTTGCCGGTCATACTTATCGCTGGCGGAAAGATCAACATTGCCGGGCGCGGCCTTTGCCGCTTCAATCAACGGCGCGTACCGCTGCAATTCGCTGACATGGATCCGGGTTTCCAAACCGCGCGCAAACTCGTCCATCAAGTTGCCGATGTACGCGACCTCATCCTGCCGGGTTTTGATCTCACTTTTCAAGTTGGCCAGTTCGAGATTGGCCATGTCCTGCGCCCGCGTGACCCGGTCATAGTCCTTGCGGAGCGTGCTGAGTTGGTCTTCCACTGTGGTCAACTCCCGCGCCAGCGGCAGCTTCTCCGCGGCGATGGCGTCACGGAGGGTGGTCAACTCCCGCAGGCTGGTCTCCAAATCGCGCTGAACAGCGGTGCGCGCCTGATCGACTTCATCGGCCACTGCCACGCTGCCGGCCAAACAAAGAGAAAGAAGGATGGTTTTCATGGTTTTATTTTTACCGGTAAGGAGACGAACTGCGGGTGCGCTTTGCCTTGGAGAACTTCGATGGCTTGGAAGATTGCCGGAGCCAAGGAGTTGGCGGCTTCCCATTGCCAGCCGGTCGGAGTTGGCCGGCCAATCCCGGCTTCGCCTTTGCCGCTGACGAAGTATGCTTGGGCGAGACCGACATACACGGTCTTCACCTCGGCCGGCTGGCCGCCCGCCAACGTGCGGATTTCACTGACGAGGGTGACTTCGTTGTTGAGCTTGGTGAGTTCGTTCAGGATGCCCAGGACATTTTGATAGCGTTCGGCCAGCGAAACCTTGGTGTTGCCGGCGTCGGCGGGCATGCGGTCGTAGAGCGGCTTGATTTTTTCCTGCAACGGTTCCGGCAACCGTTGGTGGAGTTGCCGGACCTGGCCTTCCAAGCCGGTCACGGCTTCAAGCATCGTGGCTCCCAGCGCCTTGAGGCTGTCGTTTTGGGCGAGGAGCTCAACCTTTTTCTGGTCCACGTCCGTGGTGCCGCCCTCGGTTTTCTTCAGTTTTTCCTGCAAGCCGGCAATTTCACCGCGGAGCAACTCCAACCGGCCGATCAGAATCTCCTTGCCCTGCTGCCAGTCGCGTTTTTCGCGGGCTATGATTTGCTGGGTTTCAACCCATTTGCCGAGCGCCAAACGCGCGGAGGCCAGGTCAGCGGTTTCGGTCGCATGGGCGGCAGCACCGGCCGCCAGAAGAATTAACAGTGTCGCTTTCATGATTTCGTGGCGGGAAGTATGTCCGGGTGGTGTGACAAACCGGCGGACGGTATGTGACGAGTTCTTGACGATTGTGTTACCACGTGTAAGTCGCCCCCAGCGAAAAATCCATGCCCTTGGTCGAGCTCGAGCGAATTGCCACTTTATTCTGCCAGGAGACACGATAGGCTCGCTCAATGGCCGGGTCGGTCAGGTTCTTGGCGCGGAAGGTGACCCGCCAGTTTTTGCCGAGCTTTTGCTCGACAGAGAAATCGAGGTTGTCCGAGCCGAGTTCGTAGAGGTTGGGAATGTACACGCCCGTCCGCGATTCACCGGAAATCAGCGCATCACCGGTCCGGGTGTAGAACAACCCGACGGAGGTGCCGGAGTTTTTGTTGTCGTATACCAAGTTGGCGTTGATGAGGAAATCCGGCTGGCCAAGCATCGGGCGGGTTTTTTTGTTGATGCCGGCAGCTTGGAGGCGTTCCCGCTCACTGTCCGGCAAGGTAACGGAGGAGATAATGTAGCTGGCGTTCATTCCGAAGGTGAAATCGGCCAGGGCCTCGTGGAAAATATCGAGTTGCTGCCGCCACTCACCTTCAATGCCATAGAGTTTGCCGTCGGGGTAATTGACGCGCTGGGAGTAGCGATCGCCGCCGGAAACGTCGAAGGTGATTTGCTCGATGGGGTCTTGAATGTCCTTGTAGAAAACGCTGGCGGCCAAGACATCGCCGGGCCGGCGGAACCACTCGGCACGCAGATCGTAATTTTCAATGTGCGAGAGTTGCAGCGCGCTGTTACCGATGAAGACGTCGCCGCCGATGAAGTCGTAGCTGCGCAGCGGCGCGAGTTCCCGGAAGGTGGGTCGCGCGATCGTCTGACTATAAGCGGCGCGCACAAAAAGGTTGGTAATGACTTCGTAATGGAGGCCGAGAGCCGGTAAGTAATCGGTGGATTCGATTTGGGTGCTCAACGAATTCCCCGGCAGGTCCACGAAGAAAGTATCGCCATCGGGGCCGATCTGCGGCACGGTGATAATATCCGCGGTAACATCAATCTGAAGGTCGGTTTTCTCAACGCGAACGCCGCCAATCAATTTCAGCTTGGAGGTGAGCGGAAGTTCGGCCATGAGGTAGACGGCGTTAATTTCCTGCCGGCCCGTGTAATCGGCGTCAATTCCCTGGGGATGTTCGAGGTACCAGAGCAATTGGTTCAAGGCCGGTGCGCCATTCGTGGCCAAGCCGACCCGATGCGGTCGCAGAAACACATCGGCGTAATACCCCGGCCCGGAATAGTTCAGAAGCGCGGCGTTGTTGCCGACTACCTGGCCGGAACCGGCTTGGGGAGCGAAATTGTAAAAGAAAGAGTCCTGTTGGAGGTCGCGGTCGGTGATATCCACGAAGGGGCCGAATTTGATTTTGCCTTCGGTTTCCGTCCATTGGGTGAAGGGGATGGCGACGTTGAAGAGCGCCTGATCGCTCGTTTCCTCAATAGTTCGAAAGACGCGCCGCGGATAATCAAATTGTGAACCGGGGATTGTGTGAAAATCGAACCGGGTATCAATGGACTCGCGGAACGCGCGGAAATCCGGTTCGTCCTGCGTGGTGGTGCTGCGCGCAACACTCCAATCAACCACAATGTCGTGGAAGCCGGTGAACTTGTGGTCGCCGCGCAGTTGCAGTGAATCCGCCAGTCGTTCCTGATACCGGAGCGCCTGATTGACGCGGATAGAGTTCGGGCCTTCGGCGCCGACCTGCAACACCGCCTGATCATTGGCCGTCTGCGTCCGCGAATAGTTGAGCGCGACCGAGTGATCCTTGCCGATTTCCAAACCGAGGCCGGCAACCGCTGCCCACAAGACTTCGTCCTGCCCGCGCGTTTCCTTGAAGCGATAAGTCGTGTTCAGCGGCTCGCCGGCGCGCGTCCCGTTGACGATATTGAACTGGCTGTCCGGATAGGCCTGATACTTGCGCCGGTACGAGAAACCGCCAATCCAACCGAGCGCGATTTCATCCGCCACCAGATGTTTATCGCCAACCGTGAAACCGCCACTGTAATTCGGTCCCACCGAGGTTTGGCTGGTGCCCATGACCGGCGCAAATGATTCCGTGAGGGCATCAATATACTGGGCATTCGGCAACCGTTCCGCCCCTTGGAGCGGATCCGTTGTTGGCCCCGCATAATTGGGGAACCGTTCCTTCGACACGCCCGCCGGCAATCCGCGGTCGCTCATCCCCGACGCCGGCGCGCCGCCCCCCCGGTAGGTCAGAAAATCGTCGCGGCCGGTCGTCTGGGTGTTGTATTCGACGGCGCCGGAAACCGAGAGGATCAATTCCTCCGGCACCGCCCGCGTTTTGATGTTGACGCTGCCGCCGGTCGCGTCGCCCTGCTGGTCGGGCGTAAAAGTCTTGCTGACAGTAATGCTCTCGATCATCGCCCCGGGAAATTGATCCAACTGCACGGCGCGTTTCTCGGCGTCGGCGGTCGGCAGCCGGACGCCATTGAGCTGCGTCACCGTGTACCGGTCACTCAATCCGCGAATCACGACATATTTGCCATCCTGCACCGAAGTGCCGACAACCAGTTTCAAGGCGCTGGCGGCGGTGCTGGCGCCGGATTTTTTGATGAAGTCCGCCGAGATCGCGTCGCTCAAGGCCGGCGCTTCTTGCCGGACTTCCAACAAACCCAATTCTGTGCCCGTGCTCGTTTCGAGCGGACGGACGATGAATTCTTCGAGGTCGTTGACCTCAAAACTCAACTCACAGCGCACTTCGGCCAGACTACCGGCTTGGACGGTGACCGGCGGGAGAATCTGGCGCTGGTAACCGTCTTTGCTGAACGACAGCGTGTACGTGCCAGGCTGAACCTGCTCGAAGACAAAATTGCCTTCCGTGGTCGTGGAGGTCCGCAGCCGGAGTTCTTCGATGGTGACCCAGACATTTCCGAGGGGGACGGCAAGATCTTTGTCGAAAACGTTGCCGCGAATCCCACCCGCCGGAGTTTGCGCCAGCAGTGGTGTGACCAAGAGCAAACTGAGCAACCACTTTACCATGGGTCTTTCAAGCCGGCGGCCAACTCCGTCAACCGCGCTTGCCACGTTGCATCCAGTTCCCACCGTTGCCGGCCCATGGACCGGCAGATCTCGGCAATGCTCAGAGCGCGAGGCCGGGCGTTGACGAAGCCGGCGGCAATGGCCAAACCCCGGTCGTATAAGCGCGCCGCCGCTGCCCGGTCACCGATTTCTGCGAACGCCGCCGCAACCGCCGCGCAACTGGCCGGCTGATCCATCGGGTCACCGGCTGTGGCGCGAGTTTCGGCCTGCCGTAACAGCCGCTGCGCCCGCTCGGTATCGCCAAGCTCGCGCCACGCCAGCGCGAGATCAGCCAGGACGGGCGCCTGAAAGCGTGGCTCGTTTTCCCAAGTCAAGACGACGGGTTCGATGGCATCGAGCAGCGGTTTGGCTTTGGCGGCAGCGCCGACCCGATGGTAATCACGCGCCAAACCCGGAATGACTTCGCCGCGCCGCAACGGCGGCATGGTCTGAAGGACGCGCGCCGCCGCATCCAACACTTGTTCCCGCTGGGCCGGCAAGTTGGTGAGACTGCGGTGTCGCGCCAAGTCGAGGTACCCATCGAGTAGTTGAAAGTTTCGGTCAAAATCATCGGTGCCCTCGTAAAGTTTGAGCTCGGCCAGAGCCGCAGCGATCTGGCCGCCGGCAACTTGGGCGCTCGCGGTGGACGCGGCGCCTTTAGCGAGTTCTTCGGGCGAAAGTTCGGCGGTGAGTTTCCGGACCGCGTCAAGATTGTCCAAGGCAGCTTGGGCGCGGGTCAGATGCGCCCGGAGGCGCGCACCTTGCCAATCGAGACGAAAGGCGCGCTGGATGATCTCCGCTTCGTGGATGGCGGTCAGTGCGGCATTTGATTGACCACGTTGCGCCTGGGCCACGGCCACTTCCGCCCAGACGATGCCGCGCCGCCAGCCATTGATTTGCGAGGCGCACTGCGCCGCTTCGGTCAGCGCGCCAAGGGTGATGTAGTCGCGGGCAATTTTTTCCTGGGCCTTGGCTTGGTCAATGGGATCAGCCGTCACCGCGGAAGCAAATCGGAAAGCCCATTCGAGTGGGCCGGGCGGGGTGGAGGCGGATGCAGTGACCGCGAACGCCAGCAGCAAGATCCCCCAGGGCAGCCGACTGCGTGTGATTGGTTTTCCGTTCATTGTGACTTATGTGACCAAGAATGGGCGGCTCGGTTGTGACACCGAGCCGCCCTTGGACTTCACCTCAACCCATTGAGGCGAACCTTGGCTGACAGTTCCGTCAGGGAATGACCACCCGGTATTGCACGGAGTTGGTCAAAATACCGCTGTCCACAAAGATTTGAGTCGTACCATCGCCATTGATGAGGGCGACGGGCGACCAGTGTTTCACGTCGTAGCTTGACTCGAGGCTGTACTGAACACCATTCGCCGTCGGGATGCTGATCTCCGCTTGCGTGGGGGTCAACGCCACGCTGATTGCCGGGGCCGACGGATTGACATGACTGGACGGGGTCAAGCCCAAGGCGTAGATGGTGGTCCAATTGGCAATCCAGTTGTTGGTGCTGCTGAACGCGCCACGATAGTTGACCGGCGTGAAGAAGCCGTCCTGCGGCGCGCTGATCGCGCTGCTGGTGGCATCGTTGACCGCCAACGGCAGGATGCTGGTCACGTTCAACATCTGGCCCAAGCCCAAGCCCGCACCAGTTTCGCGCGAATAGCTCGCGATCGGGATGCTGAGGGCATTGGTGATGTTGTTCTGCCCGGACGCGAGGAGGAACACGTTGGTGCTCGGCACACTCTGACTGATCGTCGAAGCATCCGACGCCGCACTGGCGGTCAAGTCGGCCGTGCTGAGAGCGGCCATACCGCGTCCATCCAAATGGCTGCCGATCTGCCAGAAGATGTTGTAGGCAATCTCGCCTTGATAGCCATTCGTATCCTGCGCGCGGTACAACGTCGCCGCGTAGGTCAGATTCGTCGCGCCGGAGGGCGTGTTGACCAAGGCCGCGCTCGTCAGAAAGCGGGATTGGACATTCGTCTTGCCGTCGCCGCCCTCATTCTCCATGTGCACCGCCCAGCCGCCGAAGTCGGCAAAGACGCTGTTATAGATTTGCGGGCCGGCATTATCACGCATGTAGATGGCGGAGTTGTTGTCGCGTTGGGAGTAGAAGTTGTTGGTGATGCCACCAACGCCATCGGCGCCATTCAAGCCCTTGCCAACCAGCGTGACGTTGTACATGCGGTACAAGCCGAACGGTTGGCTGTTGTCAGGACTATTGCCGCCATCCAACTCCACGCCACGATCGGAGGTGCCGGCCCCGACGCCGCCACCGGCATTCTGGCCTTGCACGCCGAAGAGGAACTGCAATTTGCCGCGGTAGCCTTCGTCGATGTCAAAGCTGTCATCACCGCAATTCCACACCGCGAGATACTTGGCGTTGACCGTCCCGCCCCAGATTTCGACACCATCGTCCTTCGAGTTGATGGACTCGACGTGGTCGATTACCGTCTCACGTCCCACCCCGGCCAAGCCCAGCCCGTTCAACTCATTGTTCGGGGCCAAGCCGAAGCCGTTGTAACGGATCGAGACGTATTTCATGATCCCGCTGTCATCGTCATCATCCACGCCGCCATAGAAGCCTTCGGCGCCGAACGCCGAGATGCCTTCCAACTGGATGCTCGTGGGGGCCGGGCCGCTCCCGGTGCCTTTGGCGACGTACGCTCGACCGCAGAGCGCCACACCACCCCACTTGCCGACGTTGTCGCGCTTGTAGGTTTGGTACTGCGGGTTGGTTTTCGCGCCGCCCGAGTAGTTGTCATCCTGCAGATCGGTGAAGACGATCGGCAGCGCTTCCGTACCAAGCGCCTTGATTTTAGAGCCCC
The DNA here is from genome assembly GCA_022072455.1 of Verrucomicrobiia bacterium. Lineage (GTDB taxonomy): Bacteria > Verrucomicrobiota > Verrucomicrobiia > Palsa-1439 > Palsa-1439 > CAINDI01. The sequence goes on from JAJVHY010000010.1 coordinate 69,774, forward strand.
GCCCAATCAGCAGTGTGCCGATGTTCGTGGAGGTGCCGATAACGACCTGCGGAGTGCCGCGGATCACCGTGCCGGCCTCAATCGTCAATGTCGAGTTGCTGCCAACCCGGACAATGCCGTCCAAGACGTATTCATTGTCACGGGTCCAGATCTGGCTGCGCCCAATGATGCCGCTGTTGGTAATGATCGCCGCATCGGCTTGGGCCAACCCGGCCAGAGCGAGTAACGCGACCGCTTTTTGAAGTTTGTTCATGGTTATTTTCTCCAAGTGTGATTGCGGAATTAAGCGCGCGCCAGTTTCCGGCGGCGGATCACCAGCATCCCGACGCAGCCGAGGGCCACGAGCGCGATGCTCGACGGTTCCGGCACGACGGTGAGTTGGTTGGCCACAAACAGGTTATCATTGAGGTCGCCGCCGATACCGGTACCGAACGCGTTCAGCGCATACGTCCCGTTAGCCGGTACGACAAAGCCGATATCGGACAGGCCGGGAACTGCGGACGCGGTGTTAAGTGTGCCGAACAACTGGCTGCTGTTGCCCGGGCCCGTCAATGAGCCGCTATAAGCGAGGTTCGGGTACCAGACCAGCAACAACGGATCGTTGAGGCTCAACCCCGACGACGACGCCGTTGTGGTGTCAATGTCCAGGAATGCCGAGTTTTGGAAGATCCCATCTGTCCCCGCGATCGGGTAGATACCCAAGACCACGTCATCCGCTTCAACCGTGAAGGAGCTGGCGGCCAAGGTCAGATCTCCGAACGTGCCGTTCTGCGTGCTGGCCAACAACACGACTGTGCTGTTTTGGGGCGCGAGCGTGAGGGTGTTGGCGCCGAAAAGCACTTCGATATCCAAGTTCAAGGATACCGAGGCGCGGGCCTCACCAAGCATAAGCCAAGCGGCGAGCATGACTGCCGCGGCGTACTTAAGGGATTGATTGATTCGATTCTTCATGGGGACTTTCTCCTTGTTTTGGTTGGGGAATTAGTTGGACAGAGCCGAGGACCAGACATTGTTTGTGGTGGTGGCCACCGCCGCCCGGCGAATGACCAAGCCCGCTCCGGATTGAATCACCGGTTCACGGCTGACATCCACGTTCACATTCGCGGTGGAGCGCCAACTGCCGTTCGTCAGCACGAAGTACGTTGCAACAGCCGATTTGTTGAACCCGGCGCCGCCGTTGTTGAAAATCTGCAGTTCATCACGGCGGGCCAAACCACCCGTGCCAGTGCTCGGAGTAAACGTGTCGTTACCCAGCAAATCCAGTTCATCCAACGTCAGCTGCCCCAGTTTGCCGGTGGCCAAGATGTTGTCGTTCTTGTTCGTTCCAGCCAATGAGCTGGTCGCCAAAACCCACGGATACGGGGTGGTGGTACCGCGATAGGTCAGCGCACCGGTGTTGTTGCGGTTGCGCAATATGAAATGCCGCTGCGGCACCAGAACCGTGTTGTCAGCATTGACGGAGGTCGCGCCGGTCGACCGCCAGAAACCGGCTGTAAAGAAGTACGTCGCCGCACCCGAACGATTCTGCTTCTGGCCAGTCACATCAAGCAAGATCACTTCCGTGCGCCGCTGCAAACCACCGGTGCCGAGTGAAGCAATGAAGGACGTACCAGCGTCGCCATCCGGGAACACCGTTGCGAGCGTGGCATGGGGAGCGATGACAAACCGGTTGCCAACGGCCACCGTCGCCAAGTTTGCCGGATCGGCGGCGTTGAGAAGCAAGGTGCTACCCGTGTTGCTGGTGATGGTGCTCCACAACCCGGCGTTCGGTCCGCTGACAAAGCGCACATAGGACAGCCCGTTCGTGAATGCACCCGCGGTGAATGGCGTGCCGCTGACTGTCAGGATATTGCCGGCGATTCCGGCCACGGTGTCCTGAAAATCAATTTGATCACTGATCGGCGCGGAAACGATCCCGTCCGAATTTCCCGGGATGACTGTGCGAAAATATCCGACCGGTTCCGACTCTTGGCCGGCCTGTGCCTGGATTGTGAGGACTGTGGCGATCGTCGCGATCAAGCCGCTCAATTTCATCTTGTTCATTTCATTCTCCTTGTTAGCTTTTTCGTTCCTAGCTGGTTCAACGCTCACTGTTTTACTTTTTCGTGGCAAATTGTTCGTCCAGTATTCGGACATCTGGCGACCGCTTTAGGCCACCTGCACCCACCCCGCGCACTCTTGCCCGGCAAGCACTTCCACAAAATCACACCCAAGCGTCATGGGGTTGTCATGGATTGTCACCAAACAGTCACGATTCATTGCAGCGGTCCGAACGCGATGACGTTGTTGGTTTCATCCGTCTCAATCACCGCGCCGCCGGCATCCACCACCGCCACGACAAACATCCCGGCCAAGTTCTGGCCAAACACATCGGCGAATTTCACGCGCCGCGACCCACCGGCTTTGAGCGCTTTCACACTGACACTCGGGCCAATCTGCGGGCCGGTGACTTGCGTGGCACTCGTGGATAGATAAAATCGCACCACGGTTGCCGGTGCATCGGCGGTGCCGAAATTGCGGACATTGAATCGCCCCCGCAACCGGCAGCGCAACGTGGCATCCGCTCCTTGGCATTTTTGCCGTGGCGCGCTTGCCAGGCTCACGCCCTCAAACCACGAGCCGGTCAAGTCCACATCCGCCAACGCCGGATTGCGACTGACCGTTGTGAGTTGATCCACGCGATTGTTGGCGGGATTCCCATCGGGTTCATTGGCGCCAATGATCACCGTGTTGGTCAACAGGCCGGGAATTGTCGGTGTCACTGTCAACTCCACCGCCACGCCAGTGTTGCCGGGGAATGTTCCGTAAGCGCAAATCACGCTGCTACCCACGTCCGAACAACCACTCGATACCCCCACAATGTTCACGCTCGGCGGTAATGACATTGTCAATGTTGCCCCCGTCGCAGTGAACGGACTGCGATTGCTCACGACAATCGAGTACGTCAAATTGCTTCCGGTCAGCACCGGGTTCGGCAGCGCCGCCACCGTCACGGCCAGATCCACCGTCAGTGCTGTCTCCGTCACAATTACCGCAAACGTACAACCATTCGTGTTGCCGGCGGTGTCGGTCACCACGCAGGTCACGGAATTGGTGCCGACGGGAAAACTGCTCCCCGACGGCGGGGTACAAATCACCGACGCAATCCCACAGTTATCCGCTGTGACTGGATCCGAGAAATTGACCACGGCAGTCGGCTCACCGGGAACGGCCGGGACCAACAGTGGCGCCGGGCAGACAATCGTCGGCACCGTCTGATCGAGGACGATGATCTGCGCCGCGCATAAGTTTGTACCGCCGCGATTGTCGGCCACGGTCAGCGTCACCGCGTTCGTCCCGGTCGGATACGGTCCGGCTGGAGTCAAGGTCAGCGTCAGTGGATCAGCATCCGGATCAAACGAGCCATTGTCCACGGCAGCCACCGCGACCTCAGCCAAACAATTAGCTCCCGCCGGCACCGTCACATTCCGGCAACTGGCGACCGGCGCTGAGTTCGTGGCGGATTGCGGGACGATGATCACGGTAAAGGTGCACGAATTGGAATTACCGGCGTTGTCGCGAACGGTGGCCAGAATGGTATTCGTACCGACTGGCAGATCGGAACCGCTGGGTGGCGTGAAAACCAAATTGGAGACCGCGCAGTTATCCCCCGTTACCGGCAACGGATAGTTCACGATGAGGGATACACTCGCGGGTGGCGCCTGGGTGATGATGGTGCCGGGACAAACGATTGTGGGGGGCGTGTTGTCCGCGACGGTAATCGTCGCGGCACAGGTATCCGCTCCACCTTTCCCGTCGCTGACTGTGAGAGTGACCGGCGTCACTCCCAGCGAATACGGGCCGGGCGGGTTGACGCTGAATTGCAGCGTGTCGTCATCGGGATCCGTTGATCCATTATTGAACTCCGCCGCCGTGACCGTGGCTTGACAGCCGGCATCTGCCGAGCGGATGAGATCCTGACAAACCGCGGTCGGCGGCCGGTTGCCCTGCCCGGTCGTACTCAACGCAGCAGCCAGTTCGCCATCCGCCACGTCGCCGCCGATGCTGATGCCAAACGCCGCCAGCGTATAGGTGCCGTTGGCCGGCACGCTCCAACCGATGTCCGAGCCGAGCGTGGCCGCATCTGTGCGATAGGTGCCGAACGATTGACCGAGACCCGGGCCGGTCAGACCGGGGGCGTACGCGAGGTTGGGATACCAGACCAACCGTAGCGGGTCGCCGAGACTCAAGCCGCTGCTCGTTGCCGTCGTTGTGTCAATGTCGAGAAACGCCGCGTTCTGAAACACGCCACCATCACCGAGTGGATAAATACCAAGCACGACGTCATCGGCTTCGACAAGAAACGAGTTCGTCGCCAGTGTCAAATCGCCGAACGAGTCGTTTTGAGTGCTCGCCAACAACACCACCGTGCTACCGGCCGCCGCAACACTGTTGGAATCCGCCTGCAGCAAATTCTCCACGTCCAAGTTGAGCGTCACCGAACCGTGGACGCGGGATCCCGCGAGGCTGACCAACGCACTGAGCAGTACCAGGCAAAACTTGTGTCTCATAAACCCTTTCAGTCACGGCGACGGGTGGACTCAATCATCCCAGCTCCAGCGCTTGCCATCCCGAAACGGGATGATTTGTTTGGCGCACTTGATCAACTCATCCGCTGCGGAATCGCTGATCTGGTTGTACCAATCCAGCCACCGCACCGAGCGCACAAAGATTTCCATGTGCGCCTGCGCGGCGCGGGTTCGGCCGGCTTGCTGGTGGCGTTGGACGAGTTCGAGATGTCGCACCAATGTCTTTTTCCGCCACGTGGTGAGTGGCAGTTGATCAACCTTCTCAATCAGCGCCGCAATCGTCCGACATTCACCGGATTGACCGGCGGTGACAGTAACGGTGAAGGAGCAAGTGTTCGTGTTGCCGGCGTTGTCCACAGCCATAATCACGACCGGAGTCACGCCGAGGGCAAAAGCGCTACCGGAGGCCGGCAGGGCGCTGACAGTGACCGCGCCGCAATTGTCCGCCCCCGTCGGCAGAGCAAACGTCACCACGGCTGTCGTCTCGTTGGAGCTGGCTTGCACATTGACGTTAGCCGGGCAGTTGACCGTGGGCGCGGTTTTGTCTTCGACAGTGATGGTCGCGGTGCAGGAGTTCGTCGCACCGAGGTTGTCCACGACCGTCAATGTGACGAGCGTCTGGCCGAGCGCATAAGGGCCAGCCGGACTGAGCGTGCGACTCGCAATCGTGCCGTCGGGATCGTTAGAACCGTTGTCCACCTGCGCCGCGGTGACGTTGGCAGAGCAGTTGGCGCCCGCGGTAACTGTCACATCCCGGCAGAGTGCAACCGGCGGTTGGTTCTCTGTCTGAGTCACGGTGACGGTGAACGTGCAAGTGTTCAAGTTCCCGGCGTTATCCACAGCGGTGCTGGTCACCGTCGTCTGGCCCAGCGGGAACGTGCTGCCGCTTGCCGGGCTGCTGGTGACTGATTGGAGTCCGCAGGCATCACTGGCCTGCGCTGCCGGGAACGTGACCACGGCGGACGTCTGACCGGCGGGAACATTCACGCTCACATCGGCCGGGCAGGTGATCGTCGGCAAGGTCGTGTCGCGGACAATGACTTTCGCCACGCAGGTGTTCGTGCCGCCTTTGTTGTCAGCCACCGTCAGTGTCACGTTGTTGGTGCCGAGCGCAAACGGACCAGCCGGGCTGAGACCCAAGGTGATTGGGTCGCCATCGGGATCGCTGGAACCATTGTTAACTTGCGCAGCGGTGACTGACGCCTGGCAATTGGCGCCGGCCAAGACAACCACGTCTTGGCAAACAGCGAGCGGCGCTTGGTTGCCGGGGGCGTTGACGGTGACTGTGAAGGTGCAGAGGTTGGTGTTACCGGAATTATCCACGACGCGGTTGGTCACGATGGTCGAGCCAATCGCGAAGCTGGAACCAGAAACCGACACGCTGGTCACGGAGGCGACGCCGCAGTTGTCGCCTGTGGTCGGGGCCGGGAAGTTGATAATCACGGAAACCTGACCGGGCGCGAGCTGGGTGCTGATGTTGCTGGGGCAGGTGATCGTCGGCAAGGTCGTGTCGCGAACGATGACTTTAGCGACGCAGGTGTTTGTGCCGCCTTTGTTGTCGGCCACGGTCAACGTGACGTTGTTGGTGCCGAGCGCGAACGGACCGACCGGGGCGAGACCCAAGGTAATCGGATCGCCATCGGGATCGCTGGAACCATTGTTTACTTGCGCGGCGGTAACCGTCGCTTGGCAATTGGCCGCCGCCGAAACGATCACGTCCTGACAAATAGCATTTGGCACTCGGTTCGCAGCCGCCGCCACTGATACGGTGAAGGTGCAGAGGTTCGTGTTGCCGGAGCTGTCCACGACCCGGTTCGTCACAATGGTCGAACCCACTGCGAAGCTAGAGCCAGACGCCGGGATGCTGACAACCGACGCCACGCCGCAGTTGTCGCCGGTGGTCGGCGCCGGGAAGTTCAGGACAACCGACACCTGACCGGGCGCGAGTTGCGTGCTGATGTTACTCGGGCAGGTGATCGTCGGCAAGGTCGTGTCGCGGACGATGACTTTCGCCACGCAGGTGTTCGTGCCGCCTTTGTTGTCAGCCACGGTCAACGTGACGTGGTTGGTACCGAGCGCGAACGGACCGACCGGGGCGAGACTCAACGTAATCGGGTCGCCATCCGGGTCGCTAGAGCCATTGTTGACCTGCGCCGCGGTGACGCTGGCTTGGCAATTGGCGGCTGCGGAGACAATCACGTCCTGGCAGGCGGCGCTGGGGGGTGTATTGGCTGCCCCACCGGCGGTCGTTTGAGTGGCGGTGAAGGTGGTATCGGGGACATCGCCACCAATGCTTTCGGCAAAGGCCGCGAGTGTGTAGGTGCCATTGGCAGGGACGGTCCAGCCGATGTCCGAGCCGAGTGTCGCATTGGCGGTACGGTAGGTGCCGAAGAGTTGGGAGTTGCCGGGGCCGGTCAAGGTGGGCGTGTAGGAAAGGTTCGGGTACCACAAAAGCAGGAGCGGATCGTTCAAACTCAAGCCGGACGCGGCCGCAGTAGTGGTGTCAATGTCCAGAAAAGCGGCATTCTGGAAGATGCCTCCATCGCTCAGTTCAAAAATGCCGAGGACAATATCGTCGGCTTCAGCGGTGAACGAGTTGGTGGCTTGGGTGAGATCGCCAAAGGTTGCATTCTGGGTGCTCCCAATCAGGACAACGGTGCTGCCGGCGGCGGCCGGCACGCCGGCGGTCGGACCGTAAAGATTTTCGACGTCGAGATTCAGTGTGACTGACGCTGTGGAGGGATGCGCCGCCATCAGCAGGGCAGCGGCGGTGAGGAGTGAGGTGATTTTTTTCATGACGTGTTTTCCTAGTTGGTCCTGATGTTTCGCAGCCCAATGAAACCAAAGGCTGTGGGGCGGGACTCTCAATTTTCGGACAAGGACTGACAGATTTCAGCCATTGGTGGCGGTGCGATTTCGCACACCCGGAGGGGATAAGTGACCGCACTGGAATAAATCTGACCGGCGGAGCGCGGTTCGTCACGGGAAGTTCACACAGAACGGCCCGTCAATCACTGGCAGTCGTCACACAACTGTTGACTGGTTCTTACTTGGTCGCCAGCGGATCGTCACATACCCGGACGTATCCTTGGCCCGTGAATCACGGCGAGCATCTAGTACTGCAGGAGCATCGCCTGCCTCCCACCGGGGAGTGGACGAGCAGCAATGGCTGGTGGCGGTTTGTGCGCGTTCACGATGGGAGCGGACTGCTCGTGCAGCCGGCCACACTGCACCTACTGAATCCGAATGATGTTTTGATCTGCCCGCCTGCCTGCCGGTGTCAAATCCGCGCGAGCCAGTTGGGCGAATTGCGGCTTCACAGCTTTCAGGTGAATCTGGCCATGTTGAGCGGTGTCTTAACCGTATTGGAACGGCAGCAACTTGAAGCCGCCAGTCAAAAATCTCCGCCGCCCCGCCGGTTTGATTCAACGACCGTGATGGCGCAACAATTCGCCAACCTCAGTCAACCGGAGGTTCACCCCTTGCACCGCCGTTGTCAGATGCTGCAATTAGCCGCGCCGATTCTGAGCGAACATTTACCAACGACCGCCAAGCCGGAACGCATTCTTCCAGCAAAAGCTAGGTTCGAACAGTTGTTCCAGAAGATATCGGAAGCGGAACTGCAATATCGGAAACCGGAAGATCTCGCGCGGCTGTGCGGCTGTAGTGTCCGACATTTCAGTCGATTGTTTCGGGAACACTTCGGCCATTCGCTTACGCCAAAGAAGACCGAATTACGGATCCAAAAAGCGCAACAACTCCTCGTTGAGTCCGACGCGAAAATCATCGACGTGGCGCTGGACTGCGGTTTTCAACACGTCAGCCAATTCACCGCAATTTTTCGCCGGCTCACCAAGTTGACACCGTCGCAGTACCGCCGCCGCAAACACCGGGCGGTGTAGTCCGTCAATACGTCTTACCAGCAACGAACTCGGTACCCGCCATCCGCAACGACGCATGGATCGAGCGCAACAGCCCTTCCACCGGTTGCCGGAAAACGATCTCAATTTGCGCTGTCGCCTGGTCAAGTCGCATACGCATCACACCAAGCAACTGTTGGATCTGCTCCACGACTAGCGCCGGCCTCCAAGCAGAAATCGGCAACGCAAAAGAGGCCTTTTGCTTGCAGCTCGCGAATGACAAGGGGTGCAACCCCAAAACATCTCCGAGTGCCGGCCCGCCGACCAGTCACCGTATCATCGTAGCCCACTGCGGTATCCGGGCGGCAAGAGTCGCGCCGTCGCCCAACTGCTCAACTTCTTCCCCGAGATGCCCGGCACGCTTCTGTCGCCATTCTTCGGCGGTGGCAGCGTCGAGCTGGCGCTGGCCGCCCGCGGTTGGCGGGTCCTCAGCTACGACGCATTCGGGTTGGTAGTGGATTTCTGGCAACAGAGCATCATCCTAGATGACGTCGACCTGCACAAGGATCCGGTTGGGGTGGGACTACTCCAGGCGTTGACCGACAGCCGCTCGCCGCGGCTCATCTCCTGGGACACTGCCGCGCCGCAACTAAAAACAGAGGATGGGCCGGAAATCCCGACCAGTTTCTTGACCACGAGCCAGATCCTCATCATCAGTAACCACTGGGCACGGCTCGGGCAGAAACTGGCGGCCTTGGCCGATCGTGGGATGGTCCTCCAGTTCGATCCGACCAACGAAGAAATCCACCTTCGCGCCGCAAGCTGGTTCACAGATGCGGAGATCTACGAATACATTGGCCGTCACCTGCCTTTGATCGGCTCCCATTCGCTCCGCGTCTACGGAGCCGCGGCCGAACTCAAACGCGCCGGCCAGGACTGGCGGGAATGCCTGCGTCGCAACTGGAAGCTCGACCCCCAAGAGTCGCGCGTCCTGCAGTTGCTTGAACAGTCGCTATCGCAGGCTGAACGCGCGCGGCGGTTCGTCGCCAGCGGCGCCGGGGTCGAACGCACCTATTACAACGTCTACGCCCGGATCATCTCCCGCTGTCCGAACCCGTTGCAGTTTTGCAGTGCCGTGGAGTCATACGTGGTGCAGGCGGGGCAAAAAGTGCCCGTCACGATGGAGGTGCCGCTCCAATGAACACTGATGACCGAAAAAACACCTGCGGCACAGATCGTCAGCAGACAGACGGCATTCAGAAACCGGCAAGTTATCGAGCTTCAGAATAGATCTGAACGAGAAACAGGAATCCCAATAACCACCAAGGAGACAAATGCACACTGAATCCAACACAAATGATCAAACCGTTCCCCAACCGGACGACGAAGATACGGTCGAGCAGGCAAACATGAGTCCGAGCAATCAATCGGAGTCCAGCACAGGCGTCGGGACTACTGACCAGCCGGAATTGAGTCCCGATGATGTCGACCCAAAGCCGAAGCGGAAACGCAATATGCTTTGGCACTCGGGGTACCCACTGAATGTGCCCGACGACCTGCTGCCGCTCGACCTGCGCGTCAACGGCAAGGTGCTGACGCTCGTGGAGACACGCAAGCATTTCGCCGCACTGCGTGCCCGGGGCTACCGTTGGCTGCCCGAGTGCGACAACATTGACGAGCACGGGCGCTGTCGCGGTCACCCATTCACACTGACAGGTCAAGTTGTGTTGGCTATCAATGATGACCCGTGCGGTGCTGGTGCGGCTGCTGACTCACAGGCTGAGATTCCGTCTGGTGGCAAAGGCCGTCAACTGAAGGAGGGCGCATGAACGACAATCAACTCATCCGTGTCCTGCGCCGGTTAATAACCAAAGTTGGGTTGCCAAAACACGGGATGCGCCAAGCCGCCGGTGGATACATCAGCAATCCGGTACCGGTGACAGCTCTCGCCGCGCTTCTCCAAACCGATAAGGGAAACCTCTTACGGATTCTGAAGCAAGCCAAAATCAACATTCAAAAAATGGAATGGCGCACTGAAACTGGCATGCGGGTGGTCAGCATGATCAGCAAGGAGGACGCAGACCGGATCTACCAGCAGCGCGTCACAGCCATCAAGCGCAGCACACTTGAATGGCGACCGCCAAGTGATCAAGGGCGCGGCACTCCTACCAAACCACACCAAGAGGAGAGACCATATGGCTACATCAAAAATCGAATGGACCGATCTGACCTGGAACCCGACGACCGGCTGCGATCACATCAGCCGCGGCTGCGACCATTGCTATGCCGAGGTACTGTCCCGCCGCCTCAAGGCGATGGGACAACCCAAGTACGCGAATGAGTTCAAGTTGACGCTCCATCCGGACACGTTGGAGATCCCGCTGCGGTGGCGGAATCCCAGCAACATCTTTGTCAACTCCATGAGCGATCTGTTCCACGTCGATGTCCCGCTGGAATTCATCAAGCAGGTTTTCGACACCATGAAGAAATGCCCGCAACATCGCTTCCAAGTGCTGACGAAACGTTCGGGCCGCTTGGCGCAATTGAGTTCGCAACTGGACTGGTCACCCAACATCTGGATGGGAGTCAGCGTGGAGAGTGCGGATTACGTCGCACGCATTGACCACCTCCGCAAAACAGGAGCGCGGATCAAGTTCTTGTCTCTCGAACCGTTGCTGGGCTCGCTGCCGCAACTCGACCTGACCGGCATCGACTGGGTGATCGTTGGCGGCGAGAGCGGCCCGGGGTCTCGCCCGATGGATGCGGATTGGGTGCGCGACATTCGCGACCAGTGCATTGGAGCGGCGGTGCCATTCTTCTTCAAGCAATGGGGTGGCGTTCGGAAGAAACAGGCCGGCCGGAGTCTCGATGGCCGGACGTGGGACGAGATGCCGGGCGACGACAAATCCGACCAAGTATAATTCGCCATGACGACCGCTCCACATGTCTCAACTACCGGCCAATGCGGCAACTTGGTCGCCAAGTGCGTGCCGTCTACGCAAGCGGCAATTGATCACGGAGCGGATCATCGCGCCCACGGAATCGACCGCCAACGGGAACGACGCGCCATGAAGCCGCGAACCGCCACCGCCGGATTGGTCGCACAGGGAATGGTAATCCAGAAAGCAAACCCATCGTTGACTTCACCGGTGTCCGAGTGGCTAACCGCCAAAGCGGCGTGCGCCCACGCCAAATGCAGTCGCCAAACGCTGTGGCGGTGGAAGAAAGACGGACTTGCTTCGGGGCGCGGTGGTCGCATCCGTCGTCACGACTTGGACGCGTGGCTGGCGGACATGCCGGAAGATCAGGCCAATCCATCGCCCACCACTGAACAGTTGAAGGTCAAACAGGCAGCAGCCCGTGCAGGTGTCACCCGCCAGACGATTTGGCGGTGGTCCGATGCCGGATTGAAGGTCCAGCGCCGTGGCCGGGTCGTGCGCATCCGGGCCGATGTGTTGGATGGCTACATCGCTCATCTTCCGCGGTTGAAATGTCTTGGCCGCCTTTCCGCCCTCTGACATGCCACTCCCACGGAACACCGAAATGAAATGGATCTATGTCGCCGAATGTCTGTATCGCAAGTGCGAAGGCGGCATGATCTACATTCGCGTCAGCAAACGCATCGAGGGAAAACGCAAGCGCATCATGCGCTCGACCAAGACGAAGAACCCCGTCAAGGCGGAGCGTTTTCTCAAACGCTGGCAGGATGAGCAGTGGGCGGATAAATACGAAGTCGTCCTGCCGGGGTCACAGGTACGGGAAAAAACGCAGACAATCAGCAGTCTGCTCAACCAGTACATTGCGGCCGGACATCCGTCGCGAGGCCGGACAGGTCGCACCAAGAGTCCCAATACGGTCGAACGGGAAAAACGATTTCTGAAGCCAATCATCCAATGGTGGGGTGACAAGAATCCCAATGCCGTGACCTTGGCCGATTGCGATCTTTACCGGGAGTGGCGGAACGGCGGCGGATGGATCACCAAGCGCAAGCAACGGGATGGTTCCTCCAAGAAGACCAGGACGCACGGAGGCGACACGGCCGTGGATCATGAGCTCGACGTCTTGTCGTGCGCTTTTCACCTCGCCCGGCGCCGTGGTCTCATCCGGATTCACCCATTGATCGGTCGCGGCAAGTACGTCACCGCCTCGGACGTGCGCCACTGCCGCGACGTCGCTCCGACCCGTCAGGAATTGCATCGTATCGAACAATGGTTGCGGGAAAAGGGTGAGCACGAGGTGGCGGACGTGGTTTGTTTCCTCGCCTATACAGGTTTGCGAATCGGTGAAGCGCTGCCGGTTTGTTGGGACAGTGTGAACTGGGCTGAAGAAGTGATCAAGGTGCAACGGGAGAAGAAGGGAATCAACCCGTGGATTGCGTTGATTGACGATCTCAAGGTGCTGTTGACGGCCATGCGCCAGCGCCGGGAGGCGTGGCAGCGCGAAACCGGACTGATCAGCAACTACCTATTTCCGTCGCCGTTCGAACCGAATCGCACTCGGGATGATTCCGCGATCCGGTACCGACTCGCTGCGGCCTGTAAAGCCCTCAAGATCCGCCACGTCACGCCACACGGGTTGCGTTCCTACTATGTCACCTGTTGCCGGGAAGGGGGCTTGTCGGATGCAGAAATCGCCATGTTGATCGGCGACAAGTCAGGCCCGGCGATCATCGCTCACACTTACGGCGACGTCCGTGACGACCATCTCCTGCGTCAAGTGAAACGCATCAAGTTGCGGTGGGAAGGCGCTGCGACGGACGAACCAGTGCCGCAGTTTCGCCACTGAACCCGCCAGAAATTCCAAGACGAATCTCATTCCTGCCGGGATCGTTCCAAAAAAGTTGGGGCATACCCTGGGGCATACCCTGACCATTTTTTGATTTTGCCGGAAGCGAATTTGCAATTTTACTGAGGAAAATTGGTGGATCCGCTCGGACTTGAACCGAGAACCCGCTGATTAAGAGTCAGCTGCTCTAGCCAATTGAGCTACGGATCCGAAGGCGCGGTAAACTAGCAAAGCACCCGGCTTCTAGCAAGAGGCTTGTCGAATTCCCACGGGGTCGTTATAACCGCCGCACTATTATATGAGCACTTCTCTTCGGGCAGTGTTGGTCGGTTGCGGGAGCATGGCCGGCTCGTGGTTGAAAGCGGCTCAGACAGTTGGCGGTATCGAGTTTGCCGGCTTCGTGGACATCCGCGAAGAGGCCGCGCGCAAACGGGCCGCGGAGTCCGGTGCGCCGGCCCCGGTCATTGGCACTGACCTCGCCAGCGTCTTGACAGCCGCCAAGCCGGACGTGGTCTTCGATTGCACCATCCCGGAAGCCCATCATCGCGTGACCCTCACCGCACTCGAACACGGCTGCCATGTCCTCGGCGAAAAACCTCTTGCCGATTCCATGGCCCACGCCCGCGAAATGGTCGCTGCCGCCAAGCAAGCCGGCAAGATTTACGCCGTGATCCAGAACCGCCGGTATTCCCCCACCATCCGCCGCCTCCGGCATTTCCTCGACACCGGCGCGTTGGGCGACATGACCACGGTGAACTGCGATTTTTACATCGGGGCCCACTTCGGTGGATTCCGCGACAAGATGCGCCACGTCCTGCTGCTGGACATGGCGATCCACACTTTCGACGCCGCCCGTTACATTACCGGGGCGAACGCGGTCGCCGTCTATTGTAAGGAGTGGAACCCGCGCGGGTCGTGGTACGACATGGACGCCTCGGCCATCGCCATTTTTGAAATGTCTAACGGCCTAATCTATACCTACCGGGGCAGTTGGTGTGCGGAGGGATTGAATACAACGTGGGAATGCGACTGGCGCATCGTCGGCTCCAAGGGCACCGCCAAATGGAATGGAGACGCTGGTTTTCAAGCAGAAGTTGTCACCAAGACCGGTGGTTTTTTTTCGGAAAAAGCAGCGGTGGACTGGCCGGCGCATGATCCCGGCGCAAAAGTTGACGGTCATACCGGTTTAATGCGCGAGTTTGTCGAATGCATCCGCACCGGACAAACCCCCGAAACAATTGGCAGCGATAACATCCACAGCCTCGCGATGGTATTCGCGGCCATCGAGAGTGCTGAAAAAGGTCAACGCGTTGAGGTCAAAGTCTAATCTATGAACTCCCATTCCGACATTCGCATCGGGACCCTCGCCGGTAAAGGCGCGGACACCCCAAATTACATCCGTCAAATCCTCCCCCACGGCTTCGAAAGTTTCCAGATCAACTTCTGGAAAACCCTCGGCGACGTGGACCTGAAAAAAATGGCCGGCGAAGTCAAAACCGTCTTCAATGCCGCCGGCAGCGACGCCGTTGTCAGCTCACTCGGCATGTTCGGCAATCCGCTCATTGACCCGGTCTGTGTGACCGGCTGGAAGAAGTGCATTGATGCCGCCCCGCTTTTCGGCTGCGACCTCGTCTGTGGTTTTGCCGGCCGCATCGTCGACAAGCCGATTTGGGAATCCTACAAACCATTCAAGAAAGTTTTTGGCCCACTCGTCAAACGCGCCGCCGACAAAGGCGTGCGCATCGCCTTCGAGAACTGCGACATGGGCGGCGACTGGCAGCGCGGCGATTGGAACATCGCCCACGCCCCAACCGCCTGGGAAATCATGTTCAACGAAATCCCTGCCAAAAACATCGGCCTCGAATGGGAACCGTGCCATCAGATGGTCAGCCTCATTGATCCCCTGCCCCAACTGAAAAAATGGATTCACAAGATTTTCCACATCCACGGTAAAGACGCGACCATTGACTGGAATCAACTCCGCACCACCGGCCTGCGCGGCGGCCAACCGTACGTCTGGCATCGCACCCCCGGCTTCGGCGACACGAACTGGACCGATGTGATCAGCATCCTGCGGATGAACAAATGGCAAGGCTCGATTGACATCGAAGGCTGGCACGATCCCGTCTACCGGGGTGAACTCGAAATGACCGGCCAAGTCCATGCGCTCAACTACCTGAAGCGCTGCCGGGGCGGCGACTTCGTGCCGGCTTAATTGCCGACTCGCAACACGCGCGGTTTGCCCAGGTGCCGGGGCCAATCCAGCACCGTCGGAATGCCGGGATAAACATCAAAAAAATTATCCGGCAACGCGCGTTCGCCATCGAGATCAAGACAGACCCGCCACGCAAAAGTGCGACTCGTGAAAATCGCCTGACCGCCGGCGGATTGCACAGTCACCTTGGTCGGCGGCCATTTCATCTCGCGAAATGTTGGCAAGAACAAGACATCGCGAGCGACTTCCCGCCCCGCGTGACTGAGAATCGCGAACGCCACGTGTGTCCGCCGCCCGAGTTGGTCCCAGTGCCGGGCTGAAAACTCCGCCAACAGCGTGCTCACATTCGGGCGCAGGGTAACCGGCTGGGTTTCATCCAGCGGATACCGGCCCGCCAGTGCCAACAGACCGAACCGGAGCGTGCCGGTCAATTCCGCGCCGTCGTTCACGCCGTAGACACGAACCTGATCGGCTTCGCGGGTCACAACAACGGTAACCGGCGCGAACGCGCGGCGGACCGGCCAGAATGCCGGCGTCCGCCGCCGGTAATGATCCACAATCGTCCAACTCCGCGTGCACGGCCAGACATCGTTGAACATCCAGAAGATCGCCGCCGCACTGTCGAACATCCGCCGCCGGAAGTTCTTCACGTATTCCGCCAACCCCGCGCCTTGCACCACGCCGCCCCAGTAGACGTAATCCGCCAAGCTCATTGATCGCACAGCCCGGCCAGTCCAGCGTTCGATCAAGTGGTCACCGACGTAAGGTGCGGTGTTGTCAGCGAAATTGAGGCTGTTGTCATGCAGCTCGCCGGCCAGCGAGTTGATCCGTTCGGGGCCGCCGGCCAACGCGGCTCGCAGTGTCGGCAAGGCGGGGGGACCGAGAATGCCACCCTCGTTGGGGAACCGGCAGATCATCGTTCGGTATTTGCGAAAATCCGTCTCGGCAAATCCGACGCCCCAAGGGTGTTGATCGCCAACGTGGTCGGCATTCGGGGCCTCGCCGTCGGGCGAAACCGGCGAACTCGGCCGGTAGGGCCGTGTTGGATCCTCCTGACGGACCAACGCCGGCAAGACGAGGTGAAACAAGGCGTAATCGGGATGCGCCACACCGCGCTCGTAGCCCCACTGCCAGTTGGCCCATTCGAGTTCGTTGTTGCCGCACCAGATGACGAGGCTGGGATGATGCGCAAGCCGGCGGAGTTGATGCGTCGCCTCGCGCTTCACATCGGCGAGAAAATGTTCGTCAGTGGCCGGGTATTTGGCGCAGGCGAAGATGAATTCCTGCCAGACGAGAATCCCACGGGCGTCGCACAGCTCGTAAAAATCCGCACTCTCATAGATTCCCCCACCCCAGACGCGGAGAAAATTGCAGTTCGCCTCGAGCGCCCGGTCAAGCAACTCGGTGTATCGGCGGCGATCAACCCGCGCCAGTAACAGATCTGCCGGGACAAAGTTCCCGCCTTTGCAGAAAATCGGGCGCCCATTGATTTCGAGGATGCAGTACCGGCCTTTGTCGGGATGCGGCGTTTCGTTGATGCGGATGTGGCGGAAGCCGATCCGTTTCGTCGCGGTACCAGTGTCTCCCAGAGTGACGGTCACGGTGTAACGCGGCTGCGCACCGTGGCCAACCGGCCACCAGAGTTTGGGGCGAGCAACTTCAAGTTTGGCTTCGAGTGTGTTCAGCCCAGGTTTGATTTTCACCGGCACAGTCACGCGTTGCCGGGTTTCTTTGACGCTCACGGTCAGTTGCCGCATCACCGGCTTTTTCCCCAAACCTTCCACGAACACCCGCGCGGTAACGGTGCCGGTCGCGTGATCGTCACTCAGCGTGCTGCGAACAACGCAATGCTCCCACCGGACGTTCGTGGCGATTTCAAGGCGGACGTGGCCGGGAATGCCGACGTTGAGGAGGCGCGGCGACCAATCCCAACCGTGTTCGCTCTGGGTTTTGCGCAACCACGGGCGCTTCGTGAGTTCGGAACTGAGCGGAACGTTGTAACCGGCCGCGGAACGATGCGCGGCGTGGAACAGACCGCTTTCGACGGCGACCACGAGTTGATTTTCGCCGGGCCGAAGTACGTCGGTCACATCCAGCCGGCACGGGTAGAAGGCGTTGGCATGTCGGCCGACTTCCCGGCCGTTCAAGTAGATCGTCGCCGCCAAGTCCAAACACTCAAAAACAAGCCACACCCGCGCGCCCGGCGGCCGGCGCGGCGCGCGAAACGTCCGCCGGTAATGCCAGAACATTTCTTCCACCCACCGGCACGCAAGCACATTGGTGCCGCGATTAGGATCCGGGATGACGCCGTGTGCGAGCAGGGTCGAATGGACGCAGCCCGGCACACGCGCCGGCCAAGCTCGGGCCGGATCGGATTCACTGCGGAAAATGCGTTGGAGCCGGTCGCCGCGGTCGCCGTCGTGCCACCGGAGTTGCCAGATGCCGTCGAGATTGAGGGATTTATTCATGATTAATTGAGATAGGCCGCCAGCGACGGCGGAGTGGGCCAATCAACTTGGGCGTGTTGCCGGCGAAGGGCGGTGCGGATTTTGGCTGGGTTTGTGATTCCGAAAACTGCTGCGGTGCCAGCGGCTTGACCGAGTTGCAGCATCGTCCGCGAGAGCCGGCAACTCGACGCGGCAATGGAACTAAAACTCGCCGCCCGGCAAGCCACGAGGAGATTGGGGCAGCCTTGGGGAATCAGGCAGCGCAGCGGCACGCCGTAGGGTTCAGCGAGTTCACCACAGCCGTGACTGCCGACACCGTGGGTGTCTTTGGCGTGATCGGCAATGGCGATGATGTCGGGGTGTTGTTGCCGACTCAGGCCGGCGAGTAAATCGTTTTCGGTCAGGACGTATTCGCCGACGACGCGCTGGGTTTCACGCACGCCCAACGCCGGAGCGAACCATTGCCAGCAGTACCGGCGATACTCGGGATAGGTCGCTTGCAGCCACGCCCAATGGGCGCGGACGCGGCGTTCGCATTCACTGTAGGCAGCGGCGTAACCGAGTTGGAGAAACTCACGGCCTTCCATCGTCGGGAGCATGTTGATCGCGAGATCGCCATTGGGATATTGCGCGAAGAAGGCGTAGGGATAACCCTTGCGCCACCAGCAGGCCGGCACTTCAGGCACGGGCGCTTCGGTGGCCGTGGGCGTGATCCGGTACATGAGTGTGACGCCGTTGATGTGGTCGTTGGGTTTGTCGGGCGCGTTGGGTTCGTCGAATTTTTCTTTGGACTCCTGCCCGGTCATGAATTCACAACCGCACGCCAATGCCAGTAGCGCGTCGGCGGTGCCGTCTACGAAAAATCCGGCCGCGATGGTTTCACCGTTGTCGAGTGTGATGGATTGAATGCGCCCCCGGTCGGTTTGCGCGCCGGTGAAAATGGTCTTTTTGAGAAGCCGACATTGTCCCGTCTCGGCAAGGAGAGTTTCCATCGCGTCCGCCATCGCCGCCGGCTCAAACGTCACACTGTGCCAGTATTTCCGGCAAAACTCTTCATCCGCGCCCATCCCGCGCGAGCCATACCGGCGCAGTGAGTCGGCGTAGTGGCGGGCCGGATCAATCAAGGACTCACCGCCAGGAATGTTGCCGCGCCACAAGCAGTGCTGGCCAAATGAGGTGATGCCGATGGCGTTCGGCACATCGCGCAGCCACCGGTAGAGATCAAACGGGATGCCGGTGCCGCCGACGCCCGGTTCCCAGTTGTTGACTCCGCCACGGACGGCGTTACCGCCGAGGGAATCCGATTTCTCGACAAGAATGACGGACGCGCCCAGCCGGGCGGCAGCCAGCGCGGCACCGAAGCCGCCACTGCCGCCACCAACCACACAGAGGTCATAGGTCATCCGAGTATAGCGAGGAACACAGGTTCACAGCGGGCTGATCTTTTGCACGATGGGCAGGACGGTGTATTCGAGGACTTCGAGGTGCGCGGGCATGGCACAAATGTCGGCCACGACGGTGCCGAGTTCGCGGGGTTGCGTGCAGCGTTCACGGACTTCGGGGTCGCGGGCGGGATGACCGGCCAAGTTGATGGCGATGGACTGGGCCAATTCGTTGTCTGATTGCTGGTCAGCGGGCCGGATGCGGACGGCGTGACCGGCATTGTTGACGAGGACATCGAGGCGGTCGGGGAGTTGAGCGAAGAGGTGATCCCAGTCGGCACCGCTGGCGACATCAGCACGGACGCCGGTCACGATCGCGCCTGGGGAAGATGAGTTCAGTGTTGTCACGCGGGGTAGAGTAGAACCTTCCGTCGCTGGGTCAAGAAAGTTGCTCAGGCTTTGCCGGAGCGGCGTCGGCGATAGTAGATTCCAGCCGCTCCGACCATCAGCAGGAGTAGAACACTCGGTTCGGGAACCACGTTGATCTGGTGGAAGGAGGAGCCGTTGAGCAGCAAGACGCTGCTGCTGCCGTCCCAGATGCCCACTGAGATCCCGTTGATGCCGGTGCCTTGTTTGTAGAAGAGCTGGACGTTGTTGCTGACGATGAGGAGTGAGCCGGGACTGATTGTCAATTTGTTGACGTACAGTCCGGCCACCAGCCCGTCATCAGGGAGGAAGAATCCATGCGTGTCCACCAAGGTAAGCGTCGAGGTGACCACGCCGCTACCGAGGGTGAGTTCACCGAGACTGAAGTTATTGGAGAACCCGGCAAAGTCGTCGTAGCCCTTGAAGGTGAATGAATTGGTCGAGACTGTCGCGCCATTTTCGGTGAAGAAGACTTCGTTGGAAGGCTGGAGCGAACTGTTCCAACCGCCAAGGTTGATACCGGCGACGCTGAAGACTTGGGTGTGTCCGCCGGCACCGTCAAAGATGAACTCCCCGGCAGTGTTGTATTGATTGGAGAGACTGCTGAAGTTGAAGAAGTTGGATTTGAACGAATAGACATCGCTGCTGGCCATGTTGATATAGCCATTGGTGGCCACGGTGTAGTCGCCGTTGAATGTCAGGGTGGTCGGGTCGGTAAGCCACGCGTTTTCGTTGACGACACTGGCGTTGAAGGTGCCGTAGCTGTTGCGGAAGCTGACGGTGCCGGCATTGGTGAAGATGGCGTTCACGATGAGCCGGCCAGTGTCGGCCCCAATGACGCCGGTGCTGCGGTTGAGCAATGTGTCGCCGGTGAGGCGTAACACCTGGGCCAAGGATGTGGCCATGCCGGTGCCGGAGTTGATGAGTGTCGGGGAGGTAATCGTGCCAAACCCGGCAAACCGGCCGCCGAGAGAGTTGGTCATGGTGCCGCTCTGGAGAATGCCGCCGCGCATCACGATGGTGCCGTTGTTGGCAAGTGGTGCGTTGCTGCTGACTCCAAAGATCATTTCGCTGCCGCTTTCCACCACGAGAGTTCCGCTTTGGCGGATGTCGAGCGCGGCACCGCCGCTGGGAGTGACAAAATGCAGTACGCCGTTGGTGGAGCGGATGGTGCCAAGGTTGGCGAGTTGATTGGTAATGGCGATGTGACCGTGCCCTTGGATCAACCCCGGCTGGGCAAGGCCATACGCCCGGTTGGTCAAGGCCGAGTTGGCCGTCAGCGTCCCGCCATTGATCAGAATCCGGCCGGAGTTTTCGATGTAATTCAAGTTCCCGATGAGCGACTCGGCAGCGCGGCGCAGTTCCAAGGTATCGGTCGCGTTGCTGATGATCATCGTTCCGAAGTTGGCGATGCCGTTGCTCATGGTCGCCACGCCGGTATCAATGACCAGCGCGCCGCCGTGGGCAATGATTGTGCCGAAATTAAAGATGGCCTTGTCGTTGGATGGCCCAGCGCTGCCAAACGCACCGCCGCCGATGATAGAACCGTAACCGACGATGTAATTGAGATTGGTGAAGGGTTCACCCGCAAAGACCAGAGTCGCCCCACCGGTCCGCAGTGTGCCGCCGCGGATGTCCACGGTGCCACTGTTCTGCCACGCGTTGCTGGTGTTCCAGGTCATCGTCGCGCCGGCGGAGATTTGGAGAGTGCCTTGGTTGATCGGGTTGACGGAACTGGTCATGATCAGCAGCCCGTTGGTCGCGCGGATCGTGCCGCCACTGCGGTTGACCATGACTGCCGTCAGGGTGCCGTAGCCTTCGATTATGCCATCGGTATCATTCGAGATCGTGCCGCTGGCCGCCAAGGTGCCGTTTTGGATCGTGATCGTGCCGTGGTTGAGAATCGGCAATCCCGCGCTGCGATTCAGACTCAATGTGTTGTTGGAACTGACCACCATCGTGCCGACATTCTCGATGCCGTCCGCCGTGAGGGCATCACCGGTCGTGATGAACAGCGTCCGCGCTGTGCCGTCGACTGGATTGGTGACGATGAGTGTCCCTTGGTTGAGAAACGACTTGTCATACCCGCCACCGGTGCCGCCATAGGCTCCGCCACCGATGATCGAACCGTAACCCGTAATCAACCCGGTGTTGGTAAAGATGCGACTGACGGCATTCGTGTAACCACCCGTTCGTAAGGTTCCACCGCGCAGGTCAATCGTCCCGGCACTCGTCCACGAATTCGAAGAGTTGGACTGGAAGGTGCCGCCGTTGGTGATGAGCACCATCCCGGTGTTGAACAGGCCATTGACCGCGTTAAAGTTCACAACCCCGTTGGTCGCGTAAATCGTCCCGCTGCCCTCATTGCGCAGGAAACTGTTGAACGTCAGGCCATCGATACCGAGGATGGTGCCGCGATTGGTGATCACGCCAGTCTCCTGAGCAATTTGGATCGCGCCACCATTCGTACCGTTGGGAGCGATGGTGCCGAGATTGAGCAAGTGGTTCTCGACCTGCAATGTCGCGCCCAAGCCCGCGAGCAATCGGCCGGCTGCGGTGTTCGTTCCGCCGAGCAGCGTGACATCCAAAACGCCGCCATTGACCGTGGCAGCAATTGTCCCGGCGTTGTAGATTGCCGGCGCTGACGTACCCACGCCGCTGATCATAAAGTTGTTCGTGATCGTCCCCGGCGTTCCGTTGGAAATGATCAGCGTACCGCCCAGCATCGCAATCGAGCCGTTGTTGACGAAAGTGGACTGCGCGCCGCCACTGATGACGACGTTCAGCGTCGCGCCATTGCTCGCGCCGATGGTCGCCGTGTTCAACTCGCTCAACCCAACCGAGAACACACTCAAGCCGCTGATCGGGTTCGCGGCCATCACGGTGCCGTCGTTGAAAACGGTCTGCGTGACATTGCCGACGCCGATGATGGTGCCGGTCGGGCGATTGCTGATCGTGCCACTGGGATTACCGCTCACCAACAATGTCCCTCCCGCCATCGTGATCGTCCCCAAATTGATGAGCGGCTGGCTACCGCCGCCCGGGATCGTCACATCCAGCGTGGTGTTCGTGCCGAGTACACCCAACGTCCCATTGGCCGGGTTGGTGAAACTGTTGACCGCGACCGTCAACGTCGCCAAATTCGCGGTCAAATTGCTGGCCAAGATCATCCCGGCATTGACCACGCCCGGCCCGCTGACCGTGCCATCGCCGACAATCGTGCCGGTATTGGTGATGTCACCGGAGCCGACCACAATCCCATCGCGGAGGCGAATGACGCCGGCATTGGTAAAGCTCAAAGTCGAGCCGGCCCCGGCAATGTTCGTGATGAGCAATTGCGAGAGATTCCGCACGTCAATCACGCCTGCCGGCGCATTGATTGTTGCCGTCCCCGGTCCAGTCAGAGTCACCTGCGAAGCCGTGCCAGTTAGTGCAATCGTTCCCAGATTCTGAATCGAGAGGCGCAGAGTGTTGGTTGAATTTGCCCACGTCGTGATTGTCCCAAGATTCCGCAACATCCGCGTCGAGTCAGCCGTCGCGCCCGCCTGCACCGTCAATGTGCCACCGCCGAGAATGACTGTTCCGGCATTGGCGGCAACAGTTCCACTATTCCACGCCGTTGTATCCCGGCGAATGGCGAGCGTGGTGTTGTTGCTAAGGATCAAGAAACCCGTCGCGGTGTTGCTGAACCCGATGGTAAACGCATTGGCCGAATTAAGCACCAACGTCCCGCCACCGTCGGCGAGAATCGTGCCGGCGTTGACGATGCCGTAATTCTCGTTGCCGCTGCCATAACCCGTTTGGAAAGTCCCGCTGCCGGAGAAGTACCCGGCATTCGTGAATACCGCCAATCCCGCTACGTTCGGCATATAGATCGTCCCGCCAGCAAACGCGAATGTTCCGCCCTGCCCCAGTGTCGCCCCACCAATGCCGGTATTGGCCGACAACGTCAGATTCGCGCCTGAGTTGACCTTGATGGTTCCGTTGAGTTGCGAGGCCGGCATGAACGCGTTGCCCAAATCGACATTGGCCGCGATCTCGATCGTCCCGCCGTTGTTGGCCTGCCAGGAGCCGCTAAAACCGCTGCCCACTGCGACATTGCCGACCACTTTCAGCGTCCCGCTTGTGGCCGCGACAAAACTGCCGTAGTTGCCGGTGCCACCGGCGGTGAACGTCGCCTGCCCGCTGTTGTACGTCCCAAAAATATTGAGCGTCCCGTTGCTGGCGATGAGAAAACCCGACGCCGTTTGTTTAACCGACATCGCCAGCGTGCCGCTCCCGAGAATGGTCGCATTGTTCAGGAGGAAGTTGGTCGCCGCCTGACCGGCGTTGCCGTCCACGAGCGCCGTGATCGTCCCGCCGTTCAGATAAATCGTCCCGTTATTGGTCGGGTTGTTCGCGTTGCCGCCGAATCCCCACGCGTTGGCGGAACGCGTGATCACAAAATTACCGCCACTGTTCACCGTGACCGTCCCGTCATTCAAGAACCCGCTCAACAAGAACGCATCCTGCGAATTCACGACCAATGTCCCCGAATTCACGCTGATGGCGCCGGCGTTGTGGAAGGGGAAATTACCGGTACCGGTAAAGGTCGCGGTGCCGTCGCCACTGTTGCTGATGCTGCCACTGGCCGCGTTGACAAACCGGTGTCCCGCCAAACCGTAATTGAAATCCGTCGTCTGCCCGCCAGCCGCCGTCATCAAAATCCGCCCGGTATTGGTGAATGTCGCCGACACCAGATGCAGCGTCGCACCGTTACTGACCGCCAGCGTGCCGCCGCTGTTGTTGAGCGCGCTGCTGGCCAACGTCCCGGCGGTCGAAATCACAATCGTGCCGCTGTTTGAGAGCGCGCCCCCCGCCACGGTCCCACCCAAATTCGTGATCACCCCGGTATTGCGCCAAGTCGGGACGACGTTCAAGGTCGCGCCGTTTGCAACGCGAACAGTAGCGGCATTGCTCAATCCACCGGTAAATCCAAACACCCCATTGGTCGCGACGATGTTCCCGCCGCCGGCATTGACAACAGTGGCCACATTTGTGCCGGCCCCGACCATCAGATTCAAGTTCGTGACATTGCCGCCGGCCAAATAACCACCGAAGTTTGAGATCACGCCGTTGTTGTCCCACGCCGGGCCGACACTGAGTGTCCCGGCATTTCCGCCGGCAAGGAGGTAGGTGCCGAAGTTTTGGTTGGACTCGCCGGCACCAGTGGCGACACTAAGCGTACCATTGGTGGCGATGACAATGCCGGTGGTGTCGTTGTAGAGCGAAGAAGTTTCGGTGCCGGGGCCGGTGATTGTCCCTTGGTTGGTGACGACGCTGCCGGCCAGCGTCAGGGTGCCGCCACTGAGGAATATCTTGCCGGCATTGGCGAGGACGTTGGTGTTGAAGAACAGAGTGGAGCCGGCATTGAAGTTGGTGAGCGTGCCGGTGTTGGTGTTGTTTTCAAGCAAGAGACCAAAGACACCGTTGCTGGCCAGAATTGTGCCGCCGACCAGATTGCCCACCACGAGATTGTTGGTGCCGAACCCGTAGATGAGACCGGTATTGTTGGTCAGGGTGGCGTTACCACCGCTGGCGTTGGTGAGTGTCATGAAGCCGCCGAGCAAGGCAACGGTCCCATCATTGACCAAGCCCCCGCCAGTGCTGGTCCCCAGGGTCAATGTCGCGGCCCCACCAAGGGCATTGTTGGCGCCAAGCAAGCCGGTATTGGTCACACCGACGCTGGCCAGCAAGGCGTTCAAGCCGGGCAGCGGAGCTTGGGCGATGAACGAGCCAGCCCCCGCCGTGACAATCGGCAGGGTCGAGACGTTGCCGACTCCGGCAATGATGTTGTTGTTGGTAATGGTGCCGGCCACGCCGTTGAGCAGGATGGTCCCGCCCGACATCGAGATTGTGCCGTTGTTAACCAAGAACGGAGTCGCCCCCGGCGTCAGGAGATTGAGGACCGCGTTCGTGCCAATCGTACCGAGGGTCGCACCAGCGGCGTTGATTGTACCCGCCAGATTAATCGTTAATGTGCCGGCATTTGCACCATTCGTGACGGCAAACACCGCGCCGCTGTTGACCATCGTGCTGGTGATGGTGCCGAAGTTGATCACGGTGCCGAGGTTGGTCAGGGTGGTACCGCTGATGATCCCATTTTGCATGCTCAACGTCGCGCCGCTGACAACCAGCAACCCACCCACGCCAGTGCCTGACCCAGTCGCATTCGCCACGACCAGTGTGCCGTTGCTGACTGTCGTCCGCCCGCTGTGCGTGTTGGCGCCGGTTAGCGTCAAGGTACCCGTCCCAGTTTTCGTAATGGCGAGCGTCCCGCTGGTGTTCTGGATGGTGCCGTCGAAGGTGCTTGATTGATTGTTCCCACCGACAGTCAGTGCGCCATTGCCGGTTGTGTTATCCACCGTTCCCAGTCCGCTCAAGCCGTTGATCGTGTCGCTGAAGCCAGCCAGATTCAGGGTGCCGGTGACAATGACGTTGCCCTTGCCACCGCCATCGGGTAGGACATCTGCCGAACCGAGTTTCAACTGGCCGACGCTGATGGTGGTGTCGCCATTGTAGGTGTTGGCGCCACTAAGAGTCAGAGTTCCCGCACCTTGCTTGGTGAACGAACCAGCCCCGCTGATCGAGCCGGAAAATGTCGTGTTATTGCCATCACCAACCGACAATAACGCAGCCCCCAACGTGACATTGCCACTCCCGGCCAGCGAACCAATGGTTTCATCGTTTCCATTGAGATCAAACAAACCAGAACTGTTGACAGTGACAGCCGCGGCATCGCTGACTTGGTTGGCGGCAAACAATCTGACAACATCGGCATTTGCACCACCGGTCCCGTCGCCCACGACCAGATTCCCCGGAATTGCCGCGGTCCCGGCCGACTTGGCGAGTTGGAGCACACCCGCATTAACCGTTATCGGCCCGGTAAAGGTGTTGGCTGCAGCCCCCCCGAGCAGCAAGACTCCTGCGCCCTGCTTCAACAATCCACCGGAGGCCCCCCCCGTTAGGGCAGACTTGACGGTCAATTCCGTCGCAACCGCTCCTGCGTCGCCGATGTCAAACACCGTTTGTGCGCCACCGGCCGTGTTGATTGAAACCGCACCGTTCGTGATGAAAGCAGCCGTTGAGGAGCTATCTTGGTAGATGATGCCAGTGCCTGTGCCACCACGCAAATTCAGCGTGCCATCGCCCGACAGGTTTATCGTGCCACCGTTGAGGGTCAGATTGGCGTTGATCGTGATGGTGCCGGTACTGGCTGTAACTTCGACCGCGCCGCCACTGATAGTGGATGCGCTGGTCAGCGTCAACTTGCCGGAGGCAATTGTCAGCGAGCCACCGCTCATTGACAGCGCATTGATCGTTTCAGTCCGCGCCCCCATGATGAACGCACCCGAGCTAAGCGTCAGACTGCCGGTGTCGGCAAGTTGTTCGTTGGACGTCGAGGAGTACTGCACCGTGCCGCCGCTGATGACCAGATTACCCCCGACCGCATTCACCTCGGCAGACTTCCCAAGATTCAAAGTACCCGCATTTACGGTCGTCGCCCCTGCGTAGGTGTTCGAGCTACTCCCGGCCAACACGACCGCGCCCGGCCCGGCTTTGGTCACGCCGTATGTGCCGCCGCTTTGGCTGATGACGCCACTTAGCGTAACGGTCCCGCCGGCTTGATTCGCTTCGAGCGTCACGTTGCCCTGCAAGGTGACGTTACCGCTGAAGGTGCCATACCCACTGGAGTTCAAGCCGCCAATCACCCGGTACTGCGCGCCGGCTGAACTGGCGACGACGAGGTTTTGGGTCACTGTGACACCGCCACTGCTGTTGGAAATCCACAATTTTGCTGTGCCCGTCTGGGTGCCGCTGTTGCCAACAGTGATGCTGCCGCTCTTGAGCGTTGCGCCGGAACCGAGCCAGAGTTCGCCGCGATCAATGAAAACGTCGCCGGCAAATTGCTGCGCCGATGTGGTGAACTCCGCGATGCTGTTCTGCTTGATGGTGAACGTCGCGCCCGATCCACTGCCACCCAGCGTCCCCGAAACGGTGATCGTCTTGCCGTTATCGCCCCAGATTTCAAAGGGTTTGCTGTTGTCGTTGTAAAGGTTGTTTTGGAGAACGAGGTTGCCTTGAACTGGGTTTAGTTCGATCTTTGTGCTGTTCTTGCCGGACAGCGGCATGTTGATGGTCTGTGTAAACGTTCCGGCATTCTCGACTTTGCCATAAAAATCTATCCCATTGCCATCGCTGCTCAGTGTCAACCCCGCCCCAAAGGTCACGTCGTAGATGATGTCGTTGATGGAACGCCACGCTCCGTAGTCGTAATACAAACTCGTTTGGCTGCCGTTATTCCGGTAGCTGAAATGGAGATTGTTCCCTGAATTCCACGTCGGCTGGCTGTTGCCGAACCAGTTCTCGTTCCACGTGAAATTGCCCTGCACGCCATCACCATCCCAGTTGATGTCAGCACCGCTGGCAACCGTCACCACCAACAACACACCACAGCCCACCGCCCATCGGAGACACTTTGCTCCGATGTCGAGTGAAAACTTCGACACGAAAGTTCGCAACTCAACCATGTTGTTTTTCTGAAAATTCGTAACTATCGCGTGCTTGGTGTAACTGTTTACCTCACCGGCTTTTAGACTACGCGGAAACCACGAAAAGTCAACGGCGTTTTATAAGACAAAACTTGCCGCTTTTTGAGCCTCCAGTCACCCCGTTTCTTACGCAAATTTCATTCCACAAAATCCTCTGTAACGGCACCTTTTGTTGAACTATTCCAGTCCCACAAGGGACTGACAGGCGTCATGCATAACCTAAATCACATCATTAAGTATTTAGCTATTAACATATTGAGTAGTTTAGAAACACCTACTTTCGCCGCATCAGCTTTACTAATAGTGCCAATATTGTAGAAGTAGTGGCATGTGTATCTTCGGTTCAATGCACTGCGACTTCGGCGCCTTGGCGCGGTTGGTAAGAGTGGCAAGACGGCAATACTGTCAAGGACACCAGCCGCAAAATTTATAGGTAGTGTCTGAAAGGTTCAGCAAATAGAAGGGTCATGGTAGTTCTCCCTGCTAGCCAAACAACAAACACAAGGAGAACCAATCCATGACCCGGCAGAAGCATAGCATTGACGTGGCCGAACTGAA
>JAJVHY010000011.1 GCA_022072455.1 Verrucomicrobiia bacterium
GTCTCGCTGGCGACTTGCTTAGTTTGAAATTTGGGTTTTATCAGGCTAACGCAATACGCTGTCTTGTAGGCACTTCCAGCAAACCCAAGCTGAATCAAGGTATTTCAAGCTTTTAACTAAGTCTCAGCGCTGCGACTATTCCGGTACGCTGTGGAGTCATAGAATGGCGTCACGGGATGACTCATTGGCGGGATTCTGTCATTGCTGGGGGAGATTGCACATTGGTGCGCTCGCGGATGTCCGCGGTCACGTCGTAAAGCCGAACGGACGGTAGCTTAGTGGCTCGCCATAGAAGTGTACGTTGTGATAAACATCAGGGAAGCAAGATGAGCATCTGCAAAACTCGCACGTTAACGGGTGGACGCGGCACAACTCGACGCAATAATGCCGAGTTGAATCTTGACGTGCGGTTGTTTCCCACAACACGATATCAAGGAAGCAAACGGAAAATAACCCCGTGGCTTTGGGACTGCTTTCATAAGTTGGACTTCAGTTCGGCACTTGATGCTTTTGGCGGTACTGGTTCGGTGAGTTATCTACTCAAGAAAATGGGCAAGAAGGTAACGTACAATGATGTTCTCCGCTTCAATCATCAAGTCGGCTTGGCTCTGATCGAAAATAGTGACGTGACGCTTGGACAAAAGGATATTGATTTCGCACAAATGCCACCGTCCAAGTCCACGCGCAGTTTCGTGAGGGATACATTTGGCGGTGTCTATTTCACCGACGAGGAGAACAAATGGCTTGATGCCGTCGTAGATAGAATCGACGCATTGGGTTCTGGAGCGGGGAGATCAATCTACAAGCGAGCGCTTTTGTACTACGCCTTATTTCAGAGTTGTTTGATCAAACGTCCTTTCAATCTCTTTCACCGCCGGAATCTTTATCTTAGGTTTGCCAAAGTTGATCGGGAATTCGGCAACAAGGTGAGTTGGGACAAGTCTTTTAGTGACCATTTTGCCTCGTTCTGCGCTGAGGCCAATAAACTTGTATTCAGCGGGCAAAAACCATGTAGGGCTATTTGTTACGACGTTCTTGAGCTGCCGAAAACTTGTTATGATTTGGTTTACCTTGACCCTCCCTATTTGACGAGGAACAGCACGAACGAAAGTTCCAACTATCTGAGGTGTTACCACTTCTTGGAAGGGCTTTGTAACTATGATATTTGGGGTGAGCTGATTGACTACGACACTCCAAATCTTCGAATGAAGCAGCTACAGGCTAGTGCTTGGGTTGATCGCGAAAGAAACACTAAGGCATTCGACGCGCTTTTTGAGAAGTTCGCCGATAGCATTATAGTTATCTCATACAAGAAATTTGGTGTGCCGAGCATTGAGACATTGATTAAGATGCTGAAGAGACATGGCAGGAAAGTGAGAACGCATAGCCGTCACTACAAGTATGCGTTGAATCATCAAAACGGAGATGCCCAGTATAATCGGGAAGTATTGTTAATTGCGGAATAGCCGCTGCACGTTTGTATGCCAGAACAATTTGAAACACGCTTGACGGTGGATAAGAGCATTGTGGAATTGCTCAGCAAATCCACTTATCAGAGACATCTTTCCCATGCCCTTCGAGAAATGGTCAGCAACGCTTACGATGCCGATGCGGCCAAAGTCAATATCGACATCGACCGCAACGCCAACAACATCGTAATTCACGATACTGGCAGCGGTATGACGCAGCACGACTTCAATTACTATCTTCGAATTGCTGGGAAGCGCCGCGGGAAGGAAAGAACAGCCAAGTTTAATCGAATACGTATAGGTCAGTTTGGCGTTGGATTCTTATCAATATTTCCCTTCTGTAAGGCCATTAAAATCACGACGACCACAGAGAACTCTGACGTGGTTCTATCAGCACAGATTCCGGCAATCGACTTTTTTAAGCGTGGTGAAGCGATCGATGTTGAAAAGGTGCCTGTGACGGGAGTGATTTACAGCGACAGAAGCAAACTTTCCGAGCATTTTACCACCATTACTCTTCATGGACTCACCGATGTTGCAAAAGCTTCAATATCGACAGCAGTCCCTCCAATTGGAAAGCGCCGTGCTGTAAGTATCGTCGATTGGTCGCCTCTGGAGCGGTTGAAGTGGGAGCTTCAAGATGAATTACCTTTGCCGTTCCAAAAGTCTTCACCGTATGCACATTTTTTCAACTACTCGGAATCCGATCTAATCCAAGTGTTCGTGAACGAAGAGCCGTTGTATCGAAATGACTTAGGAGGCGATCTAATCGATACCGGCACTTACGATCAAGACGGTGTCAAAGCTCGCTACGCAATCTGCACTCCATGGAAAGCAATCACTCCGATAGAAATGAGACACGTTAAGCTCCGCCTTAATAACGTGGGTGTTGGCTCCCGTAGCGATTTTGATATCGCACGCATCCGTCCATATGGCCACCTTTCATGGGTGAGCGGCGAACTGCATATCATCGATGGCTTGTCAGATTCAATCAGCCTCAGTCGAGACTCGTTTGTAGAAAGTCCACCGCTGGAAAAGCTAAAAGCGCATATGGACAAAGTGCTCCGTCGACAGGCTACTTATATCGAGAATGTCGAGAACAGCAGAAAGACGATCACCAAACATGTATCTCGTCAAAAACAGCGGCAAGTTGCACCAACTAAAGAGATAGTGGCCGACAACCTCAAGAAATTAGAGGATAAAGGCTTTACTGTCCTAAAAGTCCAATCCAAAGCGGGGGCCTCGGGCGATGCGGTTACAATTAATCGTTCTAAAAAGTTGGTCACGGTTATTGAAAACCACCCGTCTTTTCACGATACCGTGAAGATTGCTGGGCGCGAGTATGGTGTTATTTACAAGGAATCAAATCCGCCCAATGGTGAACCCTGCGTTTTTCTCAACGACAAAACCTTAGAAGTGTTTAGCCGTTTCCCGCTTTTTCGCTCTAAACGCTACGGGCAATTATTCCAGCGAATATGCATCTTGATGGCAATCGCAGAGAGGGAATGCAATACAGCGCAGCAGATGCACGCATTTGTATTGGAGCATATGCCGGAAACATTTGAGGACTACTAAGGTTGAAAGAGCACTGACACCATGTTTATCAAATCACTCGAGATAACAAATTTCCGCAGCTTGAAAAAGGTTCGCATTGACGGCATGCAGCCTATTTGCATTTTTCATGGGCTGAATAATTCAGGAAAATCCAACATCTTCGCAGCTCTTGATTTGATCCTGAAGAGCAAGTTTATCGTCGACGCACCAGTGGTAGAACTTGGGACGGAAAAAAAAGAGTTTACTCGAAAGGACACAAGCTTCTACACCGGCCGGTTAGACGGATTTGAGGACAACTTTTACATGAATCGGCGCGATCCGATTGAGTTTAAGTTGCGTGTTGAATTCCAGCCAGAGGAATTGAAGCGTCATAAGGATATTCTCGAAATGATAAAGCCCGAGGGTCCTGGTTCGGGCAATCGGCGAACCCTACGCCTGAGCGATGGTCACGCAAACGTTCTAATTGTTTCAGGGGCGTTCGTCTATGTTGATGATCAATCATGTGATGTTGTGACCAAACAAGTATCGTTGAATGAAAACTACATTCTTTATCGCAAAACCGGTGAGAAATTGGACTATCTTCCATCGCTTCATGACTCGCCTAAAGCTGACTTAGACGCGCGAGTCCAAGTGTTTGAAAATCTAATGCGCCAATTGACTGACTCGTTCCAAGTGATTGGAGCCGACAGATTCTTGGGAACCGAAAAACTATCTCTAGATCTTGAAACTCAGAAGCTAACATCTGAATCGTTTAAGCGGTTCCTGTTCTGGCTATCGACCCACAAAACAAGACACCAGCAGTTCAAAGAGATTTGTGATCATTTTGGAAAGAAGCCATTTCCGTTTGGCGAAGTGAGTTTCTTCGTGGACCGCAAAACGAACGAGATCGAGGTAATGATTGAGCGTTCGAAGCTACGGCTGCCGTTAGGACGACTAGGATCAGGGGTTCAGCAAATTCTTTTTCTCATCGCGAGCGTATTGTCGAATCAAAAGAAGATTATCGCTATCGAAGAGATAGAGTTAAATCTATCAAAGGAAGCCCAAAGAGAGGTTTTCGAGATGTTGAAGGCGATGGTTAAAAGCGGGAAAATACTTCAACAGGTTATCGTTACAAGCCATAGTCCATATTTCCAAGATCGTGCGGATGTTAAGTATTATGAGGTCATGTACGATCATTCGGCTCTAGAAACAAATGTGAAACCAGCGACTAAGGGGCGATTGAAGATCTATCACAGGCTGTAGAATCTGATCGCGAGTTTGCACCCCAGACAGTTTTCCCGGCTCCCCCAAAGGCAGACCGGGCTACCCGCAGGATTTTTCGGGTTCCCCCAGACTTTTTGCCGTCACTTGTCGACGCGGACCGGGCTTCCCGTGCTCTAAACCGGGCTCCCCGCGAAGCCGACCGGGCTCCCCGCGGATTCGGCGCGGGCTCCCCGCGGAGTTGGGGGAACTACCGAGAGATCTCGGCGGAGGACGAGGGGTGTTCAAGCTGCATCCGCAAGTGTACCGGTGCGGGCCTCTCTACCGGTAACTGACGGAAATGATTTCCAACTCGGCGTTGCGGAACTTCACGCATTGGCCGACGCGGGCGTTGAGGAGCGCTTTCGCGAGAGGCGAAATCCAACTGATCCAGTTCTGGTCCGTGTCGGTTTCGTCAACGCCGACGAGCCGGTAGGTGGTCTCGCCGTCGGCATCTTTGACGGTGACAGTGGCGCCGAAGCGGACTTGGTCGGTTGGCTCCGTCGGCGGGGGGACGATGACGGCATCGGACGGAAGCTGTTTGCCCAGCCGGCGCGCGCCGGCGGGCGTGATGTAGTTGGGGACGCCGGGCGGCAATGGGGACGAACGGACCGGTGGACGTTCCGGTGTGTCATCAGATTCGCGGACGAAGGCGCGGCTCATGCCGGGAGTGTAGCATGGACACCCGGGAGGGGCTTCTCTATATTCCGCGCAACGTGATGACACCGATTGAACGTGCGACGCAGATTCGCGACCAGATACCGGCGGGCGGATTGTTTGCCGGGATGACTTGGCGGATTGCGCCGGAGGCTTTTCCGTTGCCGGCCGAACTGGTGGCCAAACTCGAAGCGCTGGGGCCGATGTTGTTGGCGTTCTACCGCGCCGGCAACACGCTGTACCGGCATTCGCTCGCCGGTAAGCAGCCGAAATGGGTCGCGGATTATCTCGACGCCGGTAAACCGCCGCGGTTGTTGGAGATTTCGCGGAGTGACCGGATCAAGTCGCATGTGCCACGGGTGATCCGGCCGGATGTGATTTTGAACGACGAGCATTTTTTCATCACCGAACTCGATAGTGTGCCGGGCGGGATTGGTCTGACAGGGTGGCTGGGGAAAACTTACGCGGAGCTCGGTGATGACGTCATCGGTGGCGCGACGGGGATGATGGAAGGTTTTTCTCAGGCGATGCAGATCGAGAAGCATCCGTTGTCGGTGATCGTGAGCGACGAGTCGGCGACGTACCGGCCCGAGATGGAGTGGTTGGGCCGGCAGTGCGGGTTTCGGGTGATGCGGCCGGAGGAGTGGACGGAAACGCGGGCGACGGTATACCGGTTTTTTGAGTTGTTTGATTTGCCAAATGTCGCGAATGCCTACGAGATTCTAGCCGGGAATGTGACGCCGCCGCCGAAGCCGCAGTTGGAGGAGAAGGCGTTGTTTGCGTTGTTGTGGATGGAACAACTCCGGCCGTTCTGGAAGGAGATGCTGGGCGAGGGGACGTTGCGGGCGTTGCAGGAGCACATGCCGCAGACGTGGATCGTGGATGCGACGCCGTTGCCGCCGCACGCAGTGGTGGCCGGGTTGAATATCAATGATTGGCGCGAGATGGCTTCTTTCTCCCAGAAGCAACGGGAGTTGGTGTTGAAGATTTCCGGGTTTCACGAGCAGGCATGGGGCAGCCGGGGGGTGTATGTGGGACATGATTTGCCGGCGAAAGAGTGGGCGGAGGCGATTGAGCGGGCGTTGGCGTCGTTTCCAGAGCATCCGTTCATCCTCCAGAAATTTGAAAAGTCGAAGCTGATGGAGGCGACGTACGTCGAGGGCGATGAGGTGAAGACGTTTCCCGGTCGGGTCCGGTTGTGTCCGTACTATTTTGTTGCCGGCGATACGGCGACGCTCGGGGGAATCCTGGCGACGATCGTGCCGGCGAACAAAAAGATCATTCACGGGATGGCCGACGCCGTGTTGGCCCCTTGCCGGCGAGAGGCGGAATCGGGTAAATAAATTTCATGAAACAAATCTTCTTTTGGCTGACATTGTTGGCGGTCGCGCCGGGGGTGTTTGGGCAGGAGGTGGCGGCGGGACGGATGTTGCAGCCGACGTTTGGGTTGAATCATGTGGCCATGTTGCAGCGGGAGGTGGCGGGGTTTCCGCTGTGGCAGTATGTGGCGTCGCTGGTTTGGGTGTTGCTGGCGTTTTTGGTGGCGGCCATCCTTGACAAGGTGGTTTCGCAGCAGTTGCGCCGATTGACGGCCAAGACGCAGACGAAGCTGGATGACAAGCTGATTGATGTGGTGCACATGCCGGTCAAGATCATCATCACAATGGTGATGCTCAATGCCGGCATTCACATGTTTCAATGGCCGGAGTGGACGGAGAAAATGTTGTCCACGGTCTTCGCGCTGACCATGGCGGGGACGGCGGTCTATCTGGCGTTGCAGTTGGTGGGACTGGCGCTCGAGTTTGCGGAGGAACGATATTTTGCGGACGATGCGCAGATGGCGAAGTTGATGATGCCGGTGGTGTCGAAGAGCATCAAGGTGTTCGTGATCATCATCGGGGCGTTGACGACGGCGCAGTACATGGGGTTGCCGATCACGAGTGTGATTGCTGGGTTGGGCATCGGCGGTATCGCGGTGGCACTGGCGGCGCAGAACACGTTGGCGAATTTGTTCGGGACGATCACGTTGTTGGCGGACCGGCCGTTTCGGGTTGGCGACCGCGTGAACATTGACAAATATGACGGCACCGTTGAGACGATTGGGTTGCGAAGCACGCGGATTCGGACGCTGGAAGGGCATCTGGTCACGCTGCCAAACAAGATCGTCGCCGACAGCGGGATCACGAACATCTCGTTGCGGCCGAATATCCGGCAGTTGTTCACAATCAACCTGACCTATGACACCACGCCCGCCAAAATGCGCGAGGCATTGGAGATCGTCCGCGAAATTTTGCGGGCGCATCCGTTGACGCACGACTTCATCGTGAACTGGAAGGACTACGGGCCGCATTCGCTGGATATTTTTGTGGTGTATTGGGCGAAGACGACGGATTTTAAACTGTTTCTCAACGCGCTGGAAGAGATCAACCTGAGTATCAAACAACGGTTTGATGCCGCGGGTCTGGACTTCGCCTTCCCGACGCAGACAATTCAGGTGCAGCAGGTCGATCCGAAGTCGTAACTCACACTCTGGTTTCGTCAGCGCCAGAGTCAGCCAACGAGTTGGCTGATTATTTTCAACGCGTGATTGAGCTGCCGGTCGGTGATGGTCAACGGCGGAGTGAGACCCAGCGCATCGCCTTCCGGTAAGGCAAGAATTCCGTGTTGCAGCAGTTGCTCGCAAAGTTGCGATGCGTTACGCACCGGCAAGCCGAGCATCAGGCCGCGGCCCCGGCATGGCATGCGTGCGGCGATGAGTACGCCGAGCGCGAGGGCGCGGTCAGCGAGATTGAGGCGTTTCATTTCGGCGATGTGCGCCAAGGCGGCGGCGCAACCGAGCGGGTGGCCGAGAAACGTGCTGGTGTGAATCGCTTCGCCGGTGGAGGCCGGCCAACTATCCATGACGGCAGCGCGTCCAACACAAGCCGCCAGGGGGAAGCCGCCGGTCAGTCCCTTACCCAGGCAGATGAGATCCGGTAGCACGTTCCAATGTTCGTAAGCGAACCACCGTCCGGTCCGACAAAAGCCGGTATAGATTTCATCGAAGATGAGAACCAAACCGTGCCGGTCACAGAAGCGGCGGAGGTCCGGCAGAAAATCGGCCGGTGGGACAATAATACCGGCGCGGCCTTGAATCGGCTCGACGAGAACGGCGCCGTATTTATTCCGGTACTTGGGGATTTCACCGAAAGGAAAGTGGTCGACGAAGTGCCCGAGTTGTCTGGTGAAGGGTCGGCGGAAATGTTGGCGATGCGTGGCGTCGAGCGCACCATAGGTCAGTCCGTGATACGCGCCGGTAAAAGCGATCACGCCGGGACATTTTGTATGAATCGCGGCGGTCTTGAGCGCGATCTCGACGGCTTCGGCTCCAGAATTGCCGAAGACGACGCGAGCGTTACGGCGAAAAGTGAGTTTGACGAGCACCCGGGCGAGACGGAGTTTGAGTTCATTCGGGTGGACATCGCCCATCGCGTGGAGAAGTTGGTTTGCCTGCTGACGAAGTGCTGAGACAACTTGCGGGTTGGTGTGGCCGGCATTGGCGACGCCAAATGCGGCGGTCAGATCAACGTAGCGGTTGCCGTCAACATCCCAAACATTCGCGCCGGCTGCGCGTTGCCAGAAAATCGGCCAATGCCGGGAGACGTAGGTGACGTTGCGGGATTCGTACCGGTGGAGTTGCAGGGCGAGAGCGCGGGACTTGGGGCCGGGAACGGTCGTCTTGAGCAGCGGTAGCGCGTCGCCCGCCATCAGGAGTGCGCGTAGATT
This sequence comes from Verrucomicrobiia bacterium, assembly GCA_022072455.1. Taxonomy (GTDB): domain Bacteria; phylum Verrucomicrobiota; class Verrucomicrobiia; order Palsa-1439; family Palsa-1439; genus CAINDI01. The sequence continues at coordinate 8,685 of JAJVHY010000011.1, forward strand.
TTGTGAAACGTTTTGCCGGGTTCTTCGTCGACGAGCATGACGAGGTTGTTGAGTTTGATCCCTTCGAGGAGTTCATCGAGGCTGACCGGCTCAAATTCGGTGACGGTTTCGCCGAAGAGAATCCGAAAATCCTTGTCGGTGCCGCGGCGGCGGGTGGGAGTGCCGTTGCGGCCGGTGATCCATTGTTCGATCTGTTGTGGTTTGGTGATGATTCGTAATGACATAGTTGCTCTTAGACTCCGCGGGCGGCGGCGCCCCAGATGTGTTTGTGCCACTGCGTTTGCATGCGGACGGGGAGTTTATCGGCCAGAATCCAGTCGGCAAGCTCTTTGAGCGCGAGTTTTTCCCAGACGGGCGCGAACAGGACGGTGCCGGGGATTTTGTGTTCGGCCAGTTTCTGTTTGGCCCACTCGTAGTCGGCGCGGTCGGCGATGACGAATTTGAGTTCGTCCTTTTTATCGAGGTGCCGGAGGTTCCCGTAGATATTCTTGCCTTCTTCGCCGCTACCGGGGCATTTCAAATCCATGATTTTCACGACGCGTGGATCGACGCGGGAGACGTCGAGCGAACCGCTGGTTTCGAGGAGGACATGTTTACCGAGGTCGCAAAGGCGGGTCATGAGTGGCAGGACGTTGGGTTGGAGCAACGGTTCGCCGCCGGTGATTTCGACGAGGGGGCAATCGTATTCAAGCACCTTGACGATCACGTCACCGACAGTCATCGGTTTGCCTTCGTGGAACGAATAGGTCGTGTCGCACCAAGTACAGCGGAGGTTGCAGGCGGTGAGGCGCACGAAGACACAGGGTAGACCGGCGTAGGATGACTCGCCTTGAATGCTGTGAAAAATCTCGTTGATGACCAGGGTTTCCGCCACGAGCCGAAATTATCAAATGGGCTTGCGGTTTGCAAACGTGCGGACAAGATACGCCGCGTGACCCAACTTACCGCTGAACAATTTGCGATCGTCGTGCGCGAGGTCAGCGCGATGCTGGCCACCGATGAACTCGATGAAGCGTGGCGTGTGATGAAGATGTTCGAGGATGACCGATTCAACTTCCGGTTGGCCGACTTCCCGGCGGAATGCCGGCAACACAGTGCCGGTGAGCGGGCGAAATCATACCGGGATTTATTGCGGCAAGTGGAAGAGTTGGCCGGGACGTTTGCGGTGGTGAAGATCGGGAGTGCGCATGGGCATGAGTTGGTGAAGCTCGTGAGCCGGTCACCAGCGGAGGCGATTCCAGTATGTCTCGTTGCCGGGATTCATGGGGATGAGCAAGACGGGATTTTGGCGGCGTTGGATTTTGGGCGACGGTTTGTTCAGGACACTTACCGGTTGACGATTTATCCGTGCGTGAATCCGACCGGCTATGAGCGGATGACACGCGAGAACGTGAACGGGAAAGATTTGAACCGGGAGTTCTTCCGGGCGAGCGGGGAAGAGGAAGTGCGCATCATGGAACGCGAGCTTTCGTCCCAAGAGTTTATCGGCTTCATCGGCGGCCATAGCGATTATGAGTCATTCGGTTTGTACGCGTATGCGACCGGTGCGGTGTTGAGTGAACGGCTGGCGAAGCCGGCCTTGTTTCAGGCCAGCGGGATCATTCCGATCAATACCGACCCAGTGATTGATGGGCACCCGGCAACGGATGGCATTATTCAGGAAAAATTCCCCGGCTCGCTGGGGCCGTTGACGAAGGGGACGATGGAGCCGTTTGAGATTACAATCGAGACGCCCAATCTGTTTGCGTTGCGCAAACGCGTCGAGGCGCAGGCGCTGGCGTTCGAAACAATTTTGCAGGAGTACCGGGCGGTTAGTTCGGAGGCGATGTATCTATAGCCGGTATTCGAGGATAATATATTCGCCGTCGGCCGAAGTTCCGCGACTGATTTCGCGCCAACCGTGTTTGGTGTAGAAGGCGCGGGCGAGTTCGTTTTTGGCGACGCACTTGAGTTGGTAGGGAAGGGGAAGCCACTGGCGGAGACTGTCGAGTAACTGTTTTCCGATGCCGCAGCGTTGGTGTTGCGGGGCGACGTAAAGATGGTGAATAAAACGGTCCGGTTCCCAAATGGAGATGAAGCCGACCGGCTTTTTCTCGACGGCGACGTAGATGATTTCGCCGGCAGTCTGTTGCTCGAAGTCGCTGAGTACCGGGATTTGCCAGGGGAAAACTTGCCGGCGGGCGTCGAGAAAGATTTGCGCCAATTGCGGGTAGTCAGCCGGTTGGGCTTTGCGGATCATTCGTGTCGGGAGGATACCATACGACGGAGTTTCACCAGAAGCGTTGACGCTGTTTTGTTCCGATGATATTTTTCGATTAAATTCAGGATTAGTCAACGAGTCGCCAACTCATGGAGTTCCCATTATGAAATTTCAATCAATTCTTTCCATCGGCCTTCTGTCAGCATTCCTCGGCGGTGGGGGATGGACAGCGGCGCATGCCGATCGGGCTGAACTCCAAGCCCGAATTGTCGCCATTGATAAGGAACTGGCCGACTTTCAGAAACTCGCAGTTCAGGATCCGGATGTCCAAACGGCGCAAGCGGCGGTCAACGAAACCTACACCCACTATAATAAAGCGCAGGATGACTGTGCGGGTTTTCGGGAAGCCCAGGCAGCAGTCAATGCAGCCTATCAAAAGTACAATGAAGCAGTCGCGGCTTGTCCAGGCTACCAAGCAGCACTCACCGCCATGCAGACGGCCTACGAAAAATATAACCGCGCGCGGGCAGCCTGCCCGGGGGTTACCGCGGCGTTGGCGGATTTGCAGAAGGCATTTGCGGATCACAGTCGGGCACCGGATGACAACACACAGGCGGCGATCTCCGCAGCCCAACTGAAGATCACCGAAGCGCAAGCCGTTTGTCCGGAAATTAAAGCAGGCGCCGATGAAATTCAGGAGACTCAGGCGCAAGTCAACAAAGTGAAGGACGGGTGTCTCGACATTCAGATGTACCGCGATGCCATCGGGCCCGCGCAGGAGAAAAGCGCCGCAGTCCAAGCCGCGTGCCCGAACCTGAAAACCACCCGCGAAGCCACGACTGCCGCGCAGACCAGGCGACACGAGGCACTTCAGGCCGCAATGTTAAAAGTAGATCCGAAGGTTGGCGGGTTGTTGGCTGAAAAGAATAAGCTCCTCGCTGAACTAGCAGAGACCAAATAGCTCGCGGCACACGCCGGCTGACGGATACGGAGAGGAGTTTTGCCGGGCATTTTCGAGCCTGTTGACAACTTTCGGCAATCTTGTTAGGAAGTTTGTGAAATTTGGAACAAGGTTGGTGTGGTGCTGGTTCCGTTCATGACTGATTTATACACGAAGCATTATTTATTCGTCGTGGTGTTTCTAGCGGTCGCGGTGGGTTTCCCGCTCGCACCGCTCGTGCTCGCACGTATTCTCGCCCCCCGCAAATCCGGGCAGACCAAAAACGATATTTATGAGTGCGGTCTGACGGCCAAAGGCGATGCGTGGGTCCAATTCCGGGTTGGCTACTATATATATGCATTGGTCTACGTCATCTTCGCAGTCGAAACCGTGTTCCTTTACCCGTGGGCGGTGGCGTTCCTCGGTCTCGGTGTCGGGGCATTTGTCGCGATGATGATTTTCGTGGTGTTGTTACTCGAAGGATTGTTGTACGCGTGGTCGAAGGGCGCGTTGGACTGGAAATAAGATGGCATACGACGAGGGTCTCAAGAGCGAATTGCAGAAGAGCGGGATTTTTGTTCTCCCGTTCGAGCAGCTTTATAATTGGGGCCGAAAGAACTCCATCTGGCCACTCCAATTTGGTCTCGCCTGTTGCGCTATCGAAATGATCGCCAGCGCCGCGTCCCGGTATGACTTGGCTCGCTTTGGTGCGGAGGTTTTTCGGGCGACACCCCGGCAAGCCGACTTGATGATTGTGGCCGGCACGGTGACGAAGAAAATGTTGCCACAAGTCGTCCGGCTCTTTAATCAGATGCCCGAGCCCAAATATGTCATCGCGATGGGCGCGTGTGCGATTTCCGGCGGACCGTTCAAGGACGGCTATAATGTCTTGAAGGGTGTGGATCGCTTCATCCCGGTGGATGTGCATATTCCCGGTTGCCCGCCACGGCCGGAGGCGTTGATTCACGCCATTATGACGCTCCAGCGCAAGATTGCCGGCCAGACTCTTGGTCAGGACCAACGGTGGTACGAGAAATCGGCTACGACGGAATTCCCGATTCCGGCCTTTGGTGCGCACGATCTCGAACCGCCAGCCAACCGCGAAGTCTGGCAACCCCCGCGCAATTACACTGATGTCACCATCGCTGAGGTGCTCAAGAAATGATCGAGCAACTTCGCGAGACCATCGCCCAAGCTGTGCCTGGTGTGACTCTGGAAATTATCCAGTCCACACCCGCCGCACAGCAACCGGCCTTGCTCGTGGATCGCGACCACGCGTTTGCCACAGCGAAATTCCTCAAAGAAAACCAGCAGTTGGATTTCTGCTCCTGCGTGACCGGCGTGGATTATCCGAAGTTGGGGCAAATTGAAGTCGTTTATCACCTCTACAGCGTGGCCAAAAAAACGGGGCCGGTGGTATTGAAAGTCCGCGCGCCGCGCGAACTTGAACAATGTCGCGTGCCGTCGCTGACGCCGCTCTGGCGGGGTTGTGAATTTCAAGAACGGGAAGCCTACGATTTATTCGGTGTAAAGTTTGACGGTCACCCCGATTTGCGCCGCATTTTGATGTGGGACGAATTCACCGATCATCCGATGCGGAAAGATTACGTTCCACCGAAGGATTATGAGTGGGAGCCCACACCGCACGATGACACGTTGACACGCGCGGTTGAAGTTGCCGGGATCATCCCGCCGTCCGCGCGGGAAGAACTGGAAAAGGCGAAAAAGAAATGATCCAGCAAATTTCGCCCATCCCGACCGGCATGATCGAGACCCAGACGATTGAGGTTTCGATTGGTCCACAGCATCCGAGCACACATGGCGTGTTCCGCATGGACGCCGTGCTCGACGGTGAAACGGTTGTGGGACTGAAGCCGGTCATGGGCTATCTCCATCGCAACCACGAGCAGTTGGCCGAGAGGATGACCTGGCTCGCCTCGATTCCGTACACTGACCGGCTCGACTATTTCAATTCGATGACGAACAACTGGGCGCTCTGCCTCAGCGTCGAGAAACTGGCCGGCATCAAAGTGCCGGAGCGGGCCGAGTACATTCGTGTCATCGTCAGCGAACTGACCCGCATCCTGAATCACTCGTGCGTCATCGGCTTCATGCTCCAAGACCTCGGTGCGTGGGGCACTCCCTTGTTGTATGCGTTCCGTGAACGCGAAAAGATCCTCGACCTTTTCGAGTCGTTGAGTGGCGCGCGGATGATGTGCAACTATATGCGCTTCGGTGGCGTTCGCGTGGATATGACAGATGCGATGGTTGCCCAAGCCAAGGACATCGTCGCAAAATTCCCACGCTTCCTTGACGAGTTTGAGCAGTTGCTTTCGAACAACGAAGTATTGCTCGCGCGCTGTCAAAAGGTCGGCATCCTTCCGAAAGAGCTCGCGATCAACGCCAGCATCAGCGGCCCGATGGCGCGGGCGTCCGGTGTCGATTACGACATCCGCAAGGTGGACAAGTACGGCGTTTATGGCCGGTTCGACTTCCGCGTACCGCTCGGCGAAGTCGGCGATGTGTACGACCGGTATTACATCCGCGTGCTCGAAATGCGCGAGAGTATCAAAATTCTGAATCAAGCTCTTCGCGATTTACCGGCGGGGGCGTTCGTGGCGCCGGAAGTGAAGCTGCGTAACTTCAAGATTCCGCCCGGCGACGGTTACGGCCGCGTCGAAGCCCCGAAGGGCGAACTCGGTTTCTATCTCGTTTCCGACGAAGGCGGCAAGATGCCGTACCGGTATCATTGCCGTCCGCCAAGCTTCATCAACCTCACGACGCTGGAAGACATGTGTCTCGGACACAAAGTTGCCGACGTCGTCATCATTCTCGGCAGCGTGGACATCGTGCTTGGGGAGGTGGATCGCTAATGGGCTTCCTCGGTAAAGGTCTGTTCCAAGGCATGGCGGTCACCGCCCGGAATTTCGTCGGCACCTACTTCGACCGGGGCACGCGCGAAAAACTCGTGACGTACCAGTATCCGGAAGAAAAGCCACCGCTGCCGGAGAACTCCCGAAGTTTCCCATTTCTCGTCTATGATGGCACCCCTGACGCCATGCGCTGTGTCGCGTGCAAGATTTGTGAGACGGAATGTCCGCCGCAATGCATCTACATCGTCATGGATCGTGACGAGAAGGGCAAACCGCAGCAGCGCCCGAAGGTGTTCGACATCGACATCAGCGTCTGTATGCAGTGCCAGATTTGTGTGGAAGTCTGTCCATTCGAGGCGATCAAGATGGACAACGATTACGAGAAGTCCCAGTATGGCCGGTTCGACGACTTGATCGAACACTTGCCGGACTTGCTGAAGTCGAACGAATACTACAACGAGATCAAGCCGACTGAAGCCAAGGCTGTGGATGCGAAGCTGAAGGCTGAAGCGGAGAAGAAAGCGAAGAAAGGTACCTCCAAGCCAGCCGCTGCAGCGCCGGCCAAGCCGGCGGCGCCCGCGCCCGCTCCGAAACCCGCCACAGCACCTGCCGGCAAAATTACGATACCGGAAGACGCACCGTTTACCGCCGAACAACGCGCGTGGCTGGCCGGTTTCTTGAGTGCAGGTGGAGTGGCGACTAGTGGCACGGGCGTCTCGCCCGTGGCAGTTGCAGAGACAACGGGCGAGACGCCCGTGCCACTACCTGAGGCCACACCAGCAGCCGAAGCGCCCGCCGGTGGTTGGCCGTGGCACGATCCCGGGCTCGGTATGTCGCAGCGCATGGATTTGGTGAAAGCGGCACCGCTCGCCGATAAACTCATGGCCGCAATGGCGCAGACCGATTGTCATGCGTGCGGATATGATTGCCGGGGGTATGCGGACGCGATCGCGGCCGGCTCGGAAACGGATTTGTCCTTGTGTCTGCCGGGTGAAGCGGAGACGGCGAAGAAACTCGAAGAACTGATGAAGGAAGCCGGCAAACTCTAATGGAGACGATCTACCAACTCATTGCCGGCTGGTTCGCCGGTAAGCCCGAGTGGTTGCCCTTGGCCATCGCCATCGCGGTGCCGATCCTCTTTATCGTGGGTGTCTATCCGGCCATCTTCGCGTACACGACGCTTGTGGAACGCAAGGCGCTGGGACGCGTGCAGAACCGGTACGGCCCAAACCGGGTCGGCCGGTGGGGTATTCTCCAACCGCTCGCCGACGGCTTGAAGCTGCTGACGAAGGAAGACATCGTGCCGCGTGATGCGGACAAGTTCACGCATTTCCTCGCGCCGGTCATTGCGGTGATTCCGTCGGTCTTGCTGTTCGCGATTGTGCCGATTGCGCCGGGACTCGTGCCGGTGAACTTAAACATCGGGATCCTGTTTGCGTTCGCGATCAGCACCGCCAGCGTGCTCGCATTATTCATGGGCGGCTGGGCGTCGCGGAACAAGTTCTCGCTCCTCGGCGCGATGCGCGCGGTGGCGCAGGTAGTTTCGTATGAGGTGCCGATGGTCTTGGCGGCGGTTGCTGTGGTGATGGCGGCCGGGTCACTGTCGACGCTTGACATCGTCAAGGCGCAGACGCGTGGTGGATTGGAGATTGCCGGCTGGTTTGTTTTCCAGCCGTGGGGTTTTGTCGGCTTCGTCCTTTTCGCGATTGGCGCGATGGCGGAATCGGCGCGCACACCGTTCGACATCCCGGAAGCCGAATCGGAAATCATTGCCGGTTATCATACGGAGTACAGCGGATTCAAATTTGCATTGTTCCAACTCGGCGAATATCTCGCCGCGATCGCGATGGCCGGGATCACGGTGACGATGTTCTTGGGCGGCTACCTTGGGCCGGGAATTCACATCCCGTACATCGGCGGCTTCATCGCGGCGTTTTGGTTTTTCCTGAAACTTGGTTGCATGATCCTGCTCAACATCTGGATTCGCGGTACCTGGCCCCGCGTACGCGTGGATCAACTGATGGGTTTTGCGTGGAAGGTGCTGCTACCAATGTCCATTTTGAATATTGCGGTGGTCGGCCTCTGGCATTTCATGGGCAACAAGGTGCTCGCTTGGGGCGTTACCGCCGCTATTCTCGGCCTGGCGTTCGTGATCCTGGCGAAGATCAGCGCGGCCGGCAACATCGAGAAACGAACTTACCGGTACGCAAACTGACATGGACTACGCCTTCTGGACCATCTCCGGTATCACGGTGCTCGGCGCGCTGCTCGCCGTGACGCTGCGCAATCTCGTGCATTGCGTGTTGTCGTTGATTCTGTTTTTCCTCGGCATCGCGGCGCATTATTTTCTGCTGCGGGCGGACTTCATTGGCGCGGTGCAAATCCTGATTTATATCGGCGCCGTCGCAGTCTTGATATTGTTTGCGATCATGCTCACGCGCAACGTGACCGGGGAGGCCGGTCCGCAAGAGGTGGTTGGGGTGAAGTGGTGGATCGGGTCGCTCTGCGCGGCGTTGACGGCCGGGTTGATTTCGTTCGCGGTTCGCGCGGATTCGGTGGCGGAGACACTGTCGCCCGGTCCGAAAGCAACCGTGGCGGTGGCGGACATCGGTAAGGGTTTTGTGGGGAATTGGATCGTGCCGTTTGAGGCGATGGCGGTTTTGCTGACGGCAGCTTTGATCGGTGCGGTCGTGATCGCGTTGGAGGAGGTTCGCAACCGGCGATGACCATTCCCTTGGGACATTATTTGATATTGGCCGGCATTATCTTCGCCATTGGTTTGGCGGGCGCATTAACACGGAAGAATGCCATCATCGTCTTGATCGCCATCGAGCTGATGTTCAACGCGGCGATTCTGAATCTGATCGCGTTCTGGCATTACAAACAGTTTGCCGCGTTGACCGGGCAGATGTTTGCCATTTTCGCGATTTCGATTGCAGCGGCGGAGTCGGCCATCGGCTTGGCGCTCGTGATCGCGATTTACCGGCATTACAAGTCCGTGGACGTGGATGATATCAAGAGTTTGAAGGGCTAAATGGAACACCTCGACCATCTCGCCAAACAACAATGGCTCATTCCGCTGCTGCCACTCGTGGCGGCTGGTATTCAGTCATTGTTGCCGCGTGGCAAGCGGAAGCTGTCGGCCGGTATCTGTTTGCTGGCGATGGGCGGCGCCTGTGCGCTCGCGTTGCGGGCCTTCTTCGCAACGCTTGGGCATCATGGTGACGAGCCGGTCCGAGCAGTGTGGAATTTTACCTGGTTTGCCTTCGGCAACACGTCCTTGGACATGGGTTTCATCCTCGACCCGTTGACCGCCGGGATGGCGGCGATGGTGTCGTTTGTCGGGTTCTGGATTTTCGTCAACGCGACCGGGTACATGCACGATGATGAGAATTTTACGCGGTTCTTCTGTTTCCTGTCGTTGTTCGCAGCGGCGATGCTGGGAATGGTCATTTCCAACAATCTGCTGTTGATGTTCATGTGCTGGGAACTCGTCGGGTTGTGTTCGTATCTGCTGATCGGGTTCTGGTACTTCAAACCGAGCGCGGCGGCGGCGATGAAGAAAGCGTTTATTACAACGCGCGTTGGTGACGTTGGTTTCTTCATCGGGATTTTGTTGCTGTACTGGAAGACCGGCACGCTGAATCTCTACACGCCCGACGGCACGGGTGCGCTGCAACAGGAAGCCATCGCCAAGCTGATTACCGAGCCGTATTTCTGGGGATTGACTGTGGCTGGCTTCATTGCCTTGATGCTGTTCATTGGCGCGATGGGCAAGAGCGCGCAGTTCCCGCTGCACGTGTGGTTGCCGGATGCGATGGAAGGTCCGACGCCGGTTTCGGCCCTCATCCATGCTGCGACGATGGTGGCGGCAGGCGTCTTCATGGTGGGCCGGATGTTCCCGGTCTTTACGGCGAGCAGCGCGGACTGGGTGATGGATTTCGTGATGTGGGTCGGTTGCATTACGGCCGTATTCTCGGCGACGATTGCGGTCGCGCAATTCGACATCAAGCGGGTACTCGCGTACTCGACCTGTTCGCAGCTTGGGTTCATGGTCATGGCGCTCGGTGCGGGTGGATTGTCGGCCGGCCAGTTTCATTTGCTGACGCATGCCTTCTTCAAGGCGTTGCTATTCCTCGGCTCCGGTTGCGTGATCATCGGCACCCATCACGAACAAGACATGCGCAAGATGGGCGGCTTGAAGAAGTACATGCCGATCACATTTTGGTGTTATTTCATCGGCTATCTTGCGCTCTCCGGTTTCCCACTGACGGCTGGCTTCTTCAGCAAGGACGAAGTGTTGTTGCAGACTTTCTATAAAAACAAACTTGTCTGGGGTTTGGCGACGTTCGCGGCATTTCTGACGGCGTTCTACATGACCCGTCAAATGTACATGGTCTTTGCCGGCATGTGGCGCGGGGGCGACCACGGGCGCGGTCATGGCCATGACGATCATGGACACGGACACCACGGTGGACACGAACCGCATGAGGTACCGTGGAACATGTGGCTGCCGATTGCAGTTTTGTCGGTGTTTGCATTGTTGATGGGCTGGCTCGGAACTCCGTGGCTGAAGGGGAACCTGTTCCATCATTATGTTGCGCCGCATGAAGAGGCGCCGCATCACAGCAACTTGGTGTTGTGGCTGTCCATCGGGGTCGGACTCATTGGGATTTTCCTCGGTTGGCTGATTTACGGACGCAACACGATGGTCCGGGCGACCGACGCAGATCCATTGCAGGCGAAACTCGGCGGCCTGTTCACGGCGCTGAATCGGAAGTGGTATGTAGACGAAATCTACGAAGCGACAATTATTCGACTGACGATGGCCTGCGGGACTCTGTTCCGCGTGTTCGACAAACTGGTGATCGACGGCGTACTCCATGCCATTGCCGGTCTTACCAAAGCACTCTCACAAGTTTGCCGCTGGATCGGCGATGAGTTGCTTATCAACGGCGGGTTTGATGCCAGTTGCGAAGGTGTCCGCGGCTCCGGCAGTCTTCTGAGCAAACTCCAAAGTGGCAAGGTGCAGAATTATTTCGCGTTTCTCAGTGTCGGAACAATCATTTTGGTCGTCGTCTATTTCTTCAAACAATGATCTGCGGAAATCACATTTTAAGTTGGATGACCTTCGTGCCGTTGATCGGCGCGGCACTCATCGGCGTTGCCGGCAAAAGCAGCGCCCGGTTGATTGCGCTGGCAACCAGTTTGGTGTCGCTGGCCTGTGCCGTAGCGGTGTGGGCAGGGTTTGATCCGGGAGCGGGTCTGCAGTTCGAGGAACGGTTTCAGTGGATCAGCATCCTCAACATTGATTACCACCTCGGCGTGGACGGGTTGAGTGTGACGATGGTGCTCTTGACCGCGATCATCACGCCGCTGGCGTTGCTCGCGCATTGGAATCAAGACCGCGATGAGAAGCTGTTTTTCTTCCTGTTTTTGTTGCTCCAAACCGGCATGTTCGGCGTTTTCACTGCACTGAACTTTTTCCACTGGTTCATCTTTTGGGAACTCGGGTTGATCCCGATGTTTTTCCTCATCAAGATTTGGGGCGCGGAAGACCGGACGTATGCGTCGTTCAAGTTCTTCATCTACACGCTGGCCGGCAGCATCGGGATGTTGCTGGCATTTTCATTCCTCTATTTCGCCACTGGCACATTTGACATGGTGGAGTTGCGACAATTGGCGACGAGTGGTGAACTCAAAGCGAAGGTTGCCGAGTTTGTTGTGGGGCTGAACGAGCGGACTGGCCTGGGGCTGACCGCAGCCGGGTTCACCACGGCGCTGTTCTGGGGAACGTTTCTCGGGCTGGCGATCAAGGTGCCGCTCTGGCCGTTCCACACTTGGTTGCCGGACGCCCACACGCAGGCGCCGACTGGTGGCTCCATGGTGCTGGCGGCAATCCTATTGAAAATGGGTGTGTATGGCTTCCTCCGAATCGTATTGCCCATCTTCCCAGCACAGATCACCGATAACATCCAGATCCTCATGGGGCTATCGGTTGCGAGCATCGTACTCGGGGCATTTGCTGCGCTCGCGCAAACCGACTTCAAACGGCTCGTCGCTTACTCGTCAGTCAACCACATGGGCTACGCCATGCTCGGAATCTTTGCAACCGCGGCAGTGGCGGGACCAGAATACTTTGACGAAAAATCCGCCGCACTTGGCGGGGCGATGCTGCAAATGTTCAATCACGGGATCAGCTCGGCAGCCTTGTTCTTCATGGTCGGCTGCATCTACGAGCGCACCCACACGCGCAACCTCGCAGAGTTTGGCGGACTACGGAAAATCATGCCAATCTATGCCGGCATTTTGGGTGTCTCGATGTTCTCCTCGTTGGGCTTGCCGGGACTGAATGGGTTTGTTGGGGAATTCATGGTTTTCAAAGGTGTGTTTCCGATCTCGCTGTTTTGGGCGTGTCTTTCGATGATCGGGCTGGTGGTGACCGGCGTGTTTCTGTTGAGCATGATGCAGAAAGTCTGCTTTGAGAATCTCAACGAGAAATGGAAGAGCCTGCCGGACTTGAACTGCCGGGAAATTTTCATCGGCGCTGTACTGATGTTTTTCATGTTCGCCCTCGGCGTCTATCCCTCGCCGTTGTTGGACGCGTCGAATTCGGCGGTCAAAGGCTTGGTAGGACTGTTCTGATATGCAAGTTGATTGGACAATTTATTCGACGTTCATCGGTGCCGCGCTGGTGATGCTGTTGCCGCGGGAGTCGAAAACGCTGATTCGCTGGGTTTCGCTCCTGACCGGAGTGATCAGTCTGTGGATCGGTTTGACCGCGTACTTTGAATACAATACTTGGATTCACGCGGGCAATGCCGGCTTCTGGCACATCAAAGACCTCGCGTGGATCCCCTCGCTCGGAGCGAAATATCATCTGGCGGTGGACGGCATCAATTTACCGCTGATCATCCTCAATGGATTCGTCTGCGTGACCGGGGTGCTCTTTAGTTGGAACATCGAAGAACGTGTGAAAGAGTTTTTTGCATTCTATCTCACGCTGATTGCCGGCGTGTATGGCGTGTTCATGGCAATGGACATTTTCCTGCTGTTCGTGTTCTACGAGTTGGCCATCATTCCGAAATATTTCATCATCGCGATGTGGGGTTCGACCCGGAAAGAATACGGCGCGATGAAACTGGTGCTGTATTCGTTCCTCGGCAGCGCACTGGTGTTTGTCGGTGTGTTGGCGCTGGTGTACGGCGCCGGCGGCAAGACATTCGATATTCTCGAGTTGGCGAAGAATCCGCTGTCGCCGGATTTACAACGCTGGATTTTCCCGTTGTTGTTTGTCGGTTTCGCCGTCCTCGCCGGTATGTGGCCGTTCCACACTTGGGCGCCGACCGGTCACGTTGCAGCGCCGACCGCGGCTTCCATGCTGCTGGCCGGCGTGGTCATGAAACTTGGCTCGTATGCCTGCCTGCGAGCCGGCATGCTGGTCTGTCCGGCAGGGTTTGAGGAATGGAAATGGTGGGTGGCGTGGATTGCCGTGATTGGGATTGTGTACGGCGCAGCCGTGGCGCTGGTTCAGAAAGACTTTAAATTCATCATTGGCTATTCGAGCGTGAGTCACATGGGCTTCGTAATCCTCGGTCTCGCGACACTGAATCTGCGGGGGATGTCGGGGGCAATTCTGCAGATGTTCTCGCATGGTATCATCGCCAGTCTTTTGTTTGCCGTCGTCGGGCGCATGGTTTACGACCGGACTCATACCCGGCAACTCGACGAACTGGGCGGGCTGCGAAAAGTCATGCCGTTTGCGTTTTGGACGTTTGTCATCGGCGGAGCCGCCTCGATGGGCTTGCCGGGCTTCAGTGGATTTGTCGCGGAGATCAACATCTTGATCGGGGCGTTCGCGATGAGTCCGTGGCTCGCGCTCGGAGCCGGCCTTAGCATCGCCATCACGGCGGCGTACATTTTGAATGCGCTCCATAAAGTCTTCTTTGCGGAAGAGGAGCACGCCGGCAGCGGCGGGCACGGTCATGGACACGGTGGAACGGGGGAGTCGCGCTGGCACTTGCCGCCGATTACGCTACCGGAAATCATCGCCAGCGTAATACTGATGGCGTTGCTGGTCATTATCGGTTTGTATCCGTCGATTATGCTCGACATGATTTCGGCGAATGTTGAGCTCTTCTTGAAGGGGTTGCCGCAATGACGCCGGTTCCTTATTGCTCCATCTTCACGGCGCTCACGCCGGTGTTGATTTTGGTGATTGGCGCGTTCGTAGCCTTGACTCTCGACATCGTCCGGCTTCGCCGCAGCACCATGACGGTTCGAAACCGCACACTCGGTATGGTTTCCATTTTGGCGTTGCTCGGGGCGGCAGTTGCGCTAACCCGCCAATTCGGATTGCCTGGACCAGTCACATTGCTGGGGCAGACTTTGGTCGTTAATCATCTAACGAGCCTTTTCAACCTCGTCATCGTTGGCCTGACGATTCTAACAATTGTGATTTCGATGGAGGGTGATGTTGGCCGGCATGTTGGCGAGTATTACGCGACTCTTCTCTTTGGATCGATTGGCATGCTGCTGCTGGTCAGCACGGAAGAACTCATCACAATCTTTGTTGCGTTGGAGTTGACGAGCATTTGCCTCTATATCTTGACAGCGTTCCACAAGGGCGCGCTCCGGTCGCAGGAAGCGGCGGTGAAGTATTTCATGTTTGGCGCGATTTCATCGGCGTTTCTGTTGTTCGGTTTGAGCTACGTGTACGGCATTACCGGGACGACTAACATCCGGGAGATCGCCGCCCAAACGACCAGCAGCACGTTGCTGTCGGTCGGGCTGTTGTTCACGGTGGTTGGTTTTGGCTTTAAGGTGGCGGTGGTGCCGTTTCACCTTTGGGCGCCGGACGCGTATGAAGGCGCGCCGACACCGGTCGCCGCGTTCATTGCGACCGGCTCGAAAGTCGCCAGTTTCTTTGTCTTGGTGAAATTGTTGTTCATCGGCTTTGCCGGAATGCAGGGGACGGCGTTTTGTTATAAGTTCAGTTCCGGTTGGACGATGTTGCTGGCCAGCACCGGGGCGGCGAGCATGATTCTCGGTAACGTCGTGGCCATTACGCAGCGCAACATTAAACGGCTGCTCGCGTATTCGAGTATCGCCCATGCCGGCTATGTTTTCATTGGCTTCGTCGCCGCGACGGAATTTGGCGCGACCTCGGTTCTGTTTTACGTGATCGTCTATGCGCTGACCAACCTCGGGGCCTTCGGCGTTCTCGCGGCATTGGCGAATCGCGCGGGCGGGGACGACATGGAACATTTCGCGGGCATGGCGCGGCGCGCGCCGTTCCTATCCGTGTTAATGCTGATCTTCTTTCTCTCGCTCGCCGGTATCCCGCCGTTAGGTGGATTCTTTGGCAAGTTCTATCTGTTTGCGGCGGCTGTACAGAGTGAGTCGACCAAGTTTGGTTTGCTGTGGCTGGTGATTCTCGGAATCGCAATGAGTGCGGTGTCGCTCTACTATTATTTGATTGTCCTGAAACATTTCTACATCATCGACGGGAAAGACAAGTCGCGAATACAAACACCGGTCTATCTCAATACCGCGTTGGCGGCAGTGGCTGTGGCGGTCGTCCTCCTCGGCCTATTCCCTGAGCAAGTTCTTGCGCTTCTCAAAGGGCTGGTCGCGCAGCTATAATGGCTGCCAATGCAAATTGACGGCTCAACGCAGATCGTCGGCGTTTTTGGCGCACCCATTACGCACACGGCTTCACCGGCCATGCATAACGCCGCCTTTGCCGCGCTGGAAATGAATTGGACTTATCTGGCGTTCCACGTTGAACCGCCGAATCTCCGCCAGGCATTGTTCGGGGTACGGGATATGAACTTCCGTGGCGTCAACCTGACGATTCCCCACAAGATTCTTGCACTCGACATCGTGGACGAGGTGGATGCCGAAGCGCGCCGACTGGGCGCGGTCAACACCGTAACCGTAGCTGCTGGCAAGTTACGGGGTTTCAACACAGACGGCTACGGATTCGCGAAGGCGTTGAAAGAGGAATTCGACTTGTCGCTGAAAGGCAAGCGGGTACTGGTTATGGGAGCGGGTGGGGCCGGGCGGGCGATTGCCATCAAGTGCGCGATTGACGGCGCAGCAAAAATCGTCGTCGCCAACCGGACCTCGGCAAAACTGTCCCCGATTGCGCACGAAATCGGCAAAACCAAGACTGCTTTTGAGTCCATCAAGCTGAATGAAGTCGCAGCGGCCTTGGCCAACGTGGATCTTCTGGTGAACGCCACTGCGGTTGGGTTGAATGAAGGAGAAGGGTTCGACTTGCCGGACGCGGTGTTCACACCGGCCTTGGCCGTCTACGACACAATCTACCGCCCCGCCGAAACGGCCTTGCTCCGGCAAGCTGCCCGTGCCGGCGCCAAGACGAGCAATGGATTGAGCATGTTACTGCATCAGGGGGCGAAGGCATTTGAGATTTGGACCGGACTCAAAGCGCCATTGCCGGTCATGCGCCGGGCGTTGCGCGCCGCCGTGTATGGAGAGACAACGTGAGCGACTTTCTGCTGCTGTACATTGACACTATGGTTTTTGTTTTCGGCGCAGTGGTCGGAAGTTTTCTGAACGTCTGCATTTACCGAATGCCGTTGGGGCTATCCGTTGTCACGCCACCGTCGGCTTGTCCCCACTGCAAAACACAGATCAAATGGTACCACAACATTCCCCTGTTCACCTATCTGGCCATCGGCGGCAAATGCCGGTATTGCGGTGTCAAGATCACGCTTCGCTATTTCCTTGTCGAGTTGCTCACCGCACTGGCGTTTCTGACGGTTTGGAAATGCTTTGATGGTTGGTTGCCGGCGATTTATTGGTTGTTGTTGGCCGGGTTCATCATCGCGACTTTTATCGATTTTGAGCACTTCATTATTCCCAACGAAATCACACTCGGCGGTGTAGTGGTTGGGTTGATTGTGAGTGCGCTGTACCCGCCCTTGCATCAGCAAACCAGCAGCGGCTTGGCACTCGTGTATTCGGCACTGGGAATTCTTTGCGGCGGCGGCGCGCTGTTTCTGGTCGTGGAAATCGGCAAGTTGCTGTTTGGAAAGCGCAAGGTACCCCTCGAGCCAGGCACACAAGTCGTCATCGCAGACCAAACGGTGAAGGTTGATGATGAGGTGGTGACTTGGGAGGATTTATTCGCCCGCGATTCCGACCGGATCACCTTTCAAGCGGCGACGTTGAAATTTGGCGAACAAACATTTGAAAATGCCACGGTCATCGTCAACGAGACAAAGCTCCTGGTAAATGACCAAACATTCGATCTCGCGACTACTGGCCGCATCGAAGCAACGACTGATTTGATCATCCTTCCCCGCGAAGCGATGGGGCTTGGCGACGTAAAACTACTGGCGGCCATCGGTGCCTTTCTCGGGTGGAAGGCCACGTTATTCACCGTGTTTACCTCATCCCTGCTGGGCGGTTTGGTGGGGTTGCTTTTGATCGTTTTCCGGCAAACAAACTGGCAAGGGCGGATTCCGTACGGCCCGTACATCGTCGTGGGGGCAACTCTGTGGATTTTCTTTGGACAGGAAATCCTCCACTGGTATATGAACTTGCTGCAAGGTTGATATCCGATGCCACAATTACGCTATTTCACTGCCGGCGAATCCCATGGGCAATGCCTGATCGGGGTTATTGAAGGATTACCGGCGGGCTTGAAGCTTGATACCGACGCCATCAACCGCGAATTGGCCCGTCGGCAAAAGGGCTATGGACGGGGCGGCCGGATGAAGATCGAAACCGATACCGTCGAGATTCTCTCCGGTATGCGTCGTGGTGAAACGATTGGTGCGCCGGTCACCTTGATGGTGAAGAATCGCGATTTTAAGATCAACGAACTACCGCCGGTAACCAAACCGCGCCCCGGCCATGCGGACCTCACTGGCGTCATCAAGTACGACCGGCAAGATGCGCGCGATATTCTTGAACGCTCCAGCGCGCGTGAGACAACGATGCGGGTGGCGATCGGTGGAGTTTGTAAGCACTTACTGTCGACCATCGGGGTGGATGTAGTCGGCCATATCGTTGAGTTGGGACCGGTCAAGGCCAAGGTGGATGGATCGAGCTTCCAGCAAATTCGCGAGCGGAGTGAAATCAGTGAGGTCCGGTGCGCCGATGCTGACGCGGAAAAGCAGATGATCGAGGCCATTGATGAAGCAAAATCCAATGGCGATACGCTCGGTGGTATTTTTGAAATCATTGCCGTTGGCGTGCCGATTGGTTTGGGTAGTCATGTCCAGTGGGACCGGAAACTCGATGCCAACATTGCACGGGCGTTGATGAGCATTCAGGCCATCAAAGGCGTGGAAACCGGCATGGGATTCGAGGTTGGCCGCCGGTTTGGCTCGCAGGTGCATGACGAGATTTTACCGGCGCAGGCGGGGCTGTTTACGCGATCCAGTAACAATGCCGGCGGTTTCGAGGGCGGCATGACAAACGGGCAACCGATCGTGGTTCGAGCCGCGATGAAGCCGTTATCGACGTTGATGAAGCCAATGCGCTCGGTGGACATCACTACGAAGGAGGAAGTTAAGGCGACTGTCGAGCGTTCTGACGTTTGCGCCACGCCGGCAGCAGCCGTGATTGGTGAGGCGGTAGTGGCGATTGAGCTGGCGGCGGCAGTACTCGAAAAGTTTGGCGGCGACAGTATCCGGGAACTTACACGGAATGTTGCCAGTTACCGGGAAGCATGCAAGCGGTGGTAGCGCATCCTACAAGAGCTTTTTAAGCTCCAACTTGGCGATCTTGCCGGTGGCAGTACGGGGGAGTTTATCCACAATGCGGATCTCGCGCGGCAGTTTGTAATCGGCTAACCGCTCCCGGCAATACTTCAGAACGGAGGCTGTATCCACCGTTGTGCCTTCATTGGTGCTGATAAATGCCACGGCGGATTCTCCGCGTTTGTCGTCGCGACGGGCGATGACCGCCGCCTCGTGGACGTTGGGGAAGGTATAGAGCACTTCTTCGATTTCACGCGGGTAGACGTTCATTCCGCGCACCAAGAACATCTCTTTACGCCGGTCAACGATGTAGATGTAGCCGTCCGAATCTTTTTTCCCCATGTCGCCAGTGTGCAGCCAACCGTTGCGGAGGGCGGCGGACGATTCGTCGGGCTGGTTGTAATAGCCCAACATTACGTTTGGACCGCGGACGACGATTTCACCGACTTCACCGGTGGGAACTTCCCGACCATTGTCGCCAAAGATTTTGACTTCGATGCCACTTAACGGCAAGCCAACCGAACCGGCCTTGCGTGTGCCGTGGAGCGGATTGAAGGAGACGACCGGCGCGGCTTCGCTCAAACCGTAGCCCTCCAGAAGTGGGAACCGGTATTTGCGCTCGAAAACATCGAGGGTTTCGCGGGGCAGGGGAGCTGCCCCGGAGATGGCCAGCCGGATCTTCAACACCCACGGCAACCAGAAGGGCAATTTGGCCTGGGCCATGGCTTGAAAAAGTTGCGGGATGCCGACGAGGATCGTGGCTCGGTTGCGGATCATTTCGCGCAGGGCGAGCTTGAACGGCTGCACTGATTTTATCAGCACAATGCCGGCGCCTACCGCCAGCGACGTAAAGATACAAACCGTCAGCATGAAACTATGGAACATCGGGAGGAGCAGCGTGATCCGGTCGCGGTGGGTTTCGTCGAGGGCGGCAATACAACTCTGGACGTTGGCAGTGAAGTTGCCGTAGGTCAGCAGCGCACCTTTGGATTTGCCGGTGGTGCCGGACGTGTAGATGATTACCGCCAAGTCCGAAGCCGCAACCGGTGGGCGAGCCGGTGTGCCTTCCCGCGGGTGGCTCAGATGCTGGACATCCACCAATGACACGCGCTGCAAACCCGCCGTGCTGTCCCGGAGCGAGTGTTCCGTCACCAGGCACGTAAGCCGGCAATCATCCACGATGTGCTGGATTTCTGGCGTCTTGAGAAATGTATTGATCGGGACGACGGTCGCTCCCGATTCGAGTGCGGCATAGAGCGCGTAGATGAATTGCGGACTGTTCTTCAGCAGGAGACCGACCCGGTCACCCTTGGCGAGTCCTTGCCGGTGTTGAAGATTCAGGGCGTACCGGTCAATTTGTTCGCGCAACTGCCGGTAGGTGATCCGGTCAGTGCCCCAGAAAATGGCGACCTTGCGTGGATGGGTGGCGGCCACTTGGGCGAATTGTGCGAGGAAGGTGGGCGGGTGCATGGGCGAATTCTGGCTTACCAGAGCGCCGAGGTTTTTGCCGCTAACATTTCAGTACCATTCCACAAGGTGACGCGCCAAGCTGAGATCGGACCGGCTTTGAGATAGTCCTCACCGCGAATCCAAAATGTCGTGGTGTGGCGATTCCCAGTTTTGAAGTCGAGAATGCTGATTTTGTCGGGCGCGTTGACTTGTCGGTACTCCATCTGGACGGTCGTGACGTTGCGACCCGACCAACTCACTCGAAACGATTCCCCTTGTTCTGCCGCCGGCAGGGGACGTGATTCGGCACGAATTCGTGAGGCGCGATCCGTTAAGAAGAAATCTTGATCAACGCGGCTGATTGTTTCCCGGTGATTGGTCGACCAGACGGCGCGGACGGAGGGACTGGATTGGCAACCGAGGGTGGCGAGCAAAAGGGGGAACACGAAAAGAGGAAGGCTGAAACCTGAAACTCGAAATTCGAAACGTCGGCGGCTACAGCGATTATGGAAGTCAGTCATCATGCGCGATTTCCTTCAACTACCACCGTAATTTCCCCTTTGATGGTGCGCGGCTCAAGCCTTTTCAGCACGGATTCCACGTCGCCACGGATGACTTCCTCGAATTTCTTGGTCAACTCACGGGCGACAGCGATTTGCCGGTTGCCGAGGACGGCACGAATGTCGGCGAGACATTTCATCAGCCGGTATGGGGACTCGAAGAAAACAAGGGCGCAGGGTAGGGGGGCAAGACTCGCCAAGGCTTTCCGTCGTTGAGTGGATTTGTAGGGCAGAAAGCCGTGAAACAAGAATGGCTCGGGATTGATCCCGGCAACTGTCAGGGCTGCGGTGATTGCGGACACCCCCGGGATGACTTCCACAGGAACACCGTTTTCCACGGCCGCACGGATCAATCTGTAGCCGGGATCTGAGAGGGTTGGCATTCCAGCATCGGAGGTCAAGGCCAGTCGGAGGCCGGACTGCAGCTTACCAATAAGCTCCGCTGTGCGTTTTGCCTCGTTGAATTCATGGTAACTCAGCAGTGGCTTATGGATGCTATAGCGACCCAGAAGTAAGCCCGTATGCCGGGTGTCCTCAGCGGCAATCAGGTCAGCTTCCCGGAGAGTTCGCAGTGCACGAAGAGTAATGTCCTCCATATTGCCAATCGGTGTACCGACGATAGAAAGTTGGCCAGTGGACATAAGCGCGACTTTAGGGAGGCACCGGCAGAAAAACAAGCGGCCAGTCTTTCGACTGGCCGCTTGTGTGTACGAAATGTTTGTAACTGATTACGACTTCTTCCGCCGGCGGACAAACCAAGCGCCTACTACACCCATGCCGACAAGCACCATGGTTGAGGGTTCAGGAATGACGATGAGTGTGTCGGTGTAGAAGCCAGGCCCGAACAACTCGCTGCCGCCAGTTGTACGTGCGCCCAAAAACGAAGCCAAACTAAACTCAACGCCGAAGTCTGTTGCAGTTGGAGGAGCTCCCGGAAAATTCGGACTAGGAACTAGAATCGTGGCGTTTGATACAATTCCATATGCTGTAGCATTCTGAATGATCGAACTATTATAAAACTTCACCCCGAGCGGAGACCCAACGGCACCCGCTAGTATATTGCTTGCAACTGCCGGAGACCCAATACCAAAAAAACCAGCCGTGTCAACAGAGGTATCACCAATTGTCCCGGTAGCCAGAACGAAATTTGTTCCACCTTGAAGCGCAATAAGTTGGATGACGGCTCCATCGCCCTGTGCGCCCGTTCCGGCAGTGAGAGGGGTAAGACCGAGAGCATCAGCGTAAAAAGGAGCAATTTCGCCACTTCCAACCGATCCGTCATTTGCCCAATTAATAAAAATATCGCCGCCTGCAAATGAGTACGTCGATGTCAATAATGCGGTTGTGATAGCCAATAAGGAGTGTTTTTTCATAGTCAGTTCTCTCTAGTCCACAAATTTACGGCGTATACGGCACTGGACGGTTCCACAACCCTCCAGAGGTTTTATTGTAAATCAAATAACCGGTTCCAGGCTCGAGTACGAGATTATTAGTTACACCAGGGCCTACTATAAACCAGTTTGTTTGAACAGGAGGTGGGACTGACTGAATGCGGTAGAACATTGTACGCCATGCTCCCGCCGCGCTATCCCAAACGAATACATTATCGGCTGAACCCGATCCTGCTCCAGGATTAAAACCGGTTCCTGGAGAAGCCAAAAGGCTGTTCGATATAGTTACACCTGCAGGAAAGGCATTCGCAACAAAGTTATACCCTGTCTCCAGAACTGTTACCCCATTAGTGATTGCAACATCACCAATTAATACGAGATTTGTTAGGTTGGCTGAACGCCTTAGGACAAACAGCGCTTCATCAGGCATAATCGGAAGGTCGTCTACGTTCCCAATTCCGACTTGAAACCAGTTCGTTACGAAACTTGGTGCGCCACTCTTTCGAGGAAAGATCGTAACGAAAGCCCCATTGTTCATGAGATAAAGGTTATCTGCTGAACCAGTCGCAGCTCCTGCCTGGAGTGGTGTATTTGTAACATCGCCGAATATGTCACGTATCCGCCAGAATGGGCGCACACAGTACCGGTCGTTTGCAAGAACGGGTCCAGCAGAAAGAGCGGTAAGATTTTCACCGCCGGTTAAAAGTGTCAGTGTTGTTGAAGTGTTTGTTTGAATCGCAAAATAGCGCCCGACCGCATTACCTGTTAAAAATTGAACATAATACTGCGGGTTTGTAAGCGTTCCAGTTATTTTCGTTGCATAGTTAGCAGTGCCGCAAGTGGCGCATCCTCCTGAGATCGTGTCCGAAGTAACCGATGTCACAAGTCCTTGATCAGCCTTCATTCGTTGAAGAGGAAGGCCAATTGGAGTGAAAGTATTCCCTGAAAGGGTATTTGTGATCGTAGATTTCACAAACCCGACGGGATCGGTGTAAACATCAACAGCGAGGACCGAGGTGGTGGAAAGAAGCCCGAGTGAGAGCAGGGCAAAAATAGAAAGAGCCAACAACTGGCGGCAAAATCGATTTGTCATGACGATGTCATCTCCAGACGCTTTGAGTATTTCCATGTTCACAGTCTTGATGAACGAACCCCAACTCATATGTTCACCGCATGGTGAACTATCAATGTGCGAGAAAGTAGCAGCACCACAGGAGGGTGTCAACGATTATTTCGTCTTTAGTGAAACGGTTTACGTACCTTATTGAGCGCACCTTAGGGTTTGCAATATTATCGCAAAAACGTGTCGAATTTGGCGCAAATGATCCTATCTCATAGTGGAGGTGGCGGCAACCCAAAGCGATATTCACCACGAAATGCTCGAAAGTACACGAAAACGAAATGAGGAAGACGAGATGGTGAAACCACGGAATGCACGGAACTGCACGGAAGATCTCGGCAACTTCATCACAAATGCGTCATTTACCTGTTCACTGAAGAATTTGCGCCTTGCCGGAGGACGGGCATCTGTGGTTTGAACTGGTGTGGTAACCAACTAGGAAAATTACGCCATGCCAGAATTACGCAAAGATCCGATCATCGGCCGCTGGGTCATCATCGCAACGGAACGCGGGAAGCGCCCAAGCGATTACGTGACCGCATCAGCGGAAGCACTCGACCCCGGCAAGAACCCATTTGCCGAAGGCAACGAGCATTTGACTCCGCCAGAAGTTTTCGCCTTCCGCGATCCCAAGAGCAAACCGAACTCGACTGGGTGGCAGGTGCGGGTGGTGCCGAATAAGTTTCCGGCGTTGCGCATCGAGGGCGAATTGGAAAAGGAGGGGCAGGGGATCTATGACATGATGAACGGAATCGGCGCGCATGAGGTCGTCATCGAATCGCCGAATCCAGATATCCAATTAGAACAGCAGCCGGTCGAGGGCGTGGCGAGGGTATTGGAGGCGTACAAGGTGCGCATGCAAGACCTGCTCCGCGATGCGCGCTTTCGCTACATTCTAATTTTCAAAAACTTTGGCCGGCAAGCGGGCGCATCCATCGCGCATCCTCACTCACAATTAATCGCCACGCCAGTGACACCCAAGCGCGTGAAGGAAAAGCTCGCGGGCGCGATGCATTACTTTGCCTTCAAAGATCGCTGCATCTTTGAAGACATTCTCAAACAGGAGATCCGCGAGGGGGCGCGGTTGGTATACGAGAATGCCGGGTTTGTCGCGTTCTGTCCATTTGCGGCACGCTTTCCGTTCGAGATCACGATTCTGCCGCGCCGGCAGTCTGCGTACTTCTCGGATATCCATCCCGACGAGATTTTATTGTTGGCGGATATGTTGAAGGTAACATTGCAGAAATTAAGCAAAGCATTAAATCAACCGCAGTACAACTTCATCATCCACACCGCACCAGCGCGGTATGCGCATCATGGGTATTGGTCAACCATTGACCAGGATTACCGGTGGCATATTGAGATTCTTCCGCGTCTGACTTTGATTGCTGGGTTTGAGGTGGGGACAGGGTTTTATATTAATCCAACGCCTCCGGAAGAGTCGGCGAAGTATTTACGCGAGATTCCGGTCTAAAACCTCATCCTGTAGCGGCGGTCTATGACCGTCGCTGTTAGTAGGATATATGGCAATCCAAATTCGGCGGTCATAGGCCCGCCGCTGCATAAGTTCGATTAAAGCCTACATATGTTATTAGATATAACATAGATTGTGCGACGTTTCAGATTCGTGAGTTTTGTTGGAATCATTTGGTGTTTAAGCATCTTTCAATCAACCAAGCCAAAACGCTTGGTAAATGGCCAATAGACAAAGACCGCCCGCCCTACCAGTGCCTTCTCCTGAACTGCCCCCCAATAGCGACCGTCCAGACTGCTCGCACTGTTATCACCAAGCACAAACAATCCCTTCGGCGGTACCTCGAAAACCGCGTGGTCGCTGGGTATGTACTTGGGCGGTGGAAAACTTCTTGGAATGAGATACCCGGTATAGCCATCTTCGCGTGAGTAAATCCGCGAGAAACTCGAACGTTCATCAAGTATTGCACCATTGACAAGGACGTGTGGCGGCTTAATCTGGACCGTATCACCGCCGAGGCCGATCAATCTCTTGATGTAAAACTTTCCACGCGACGCCTCCGGTATGTCGACAATTTCGCTCGTATCGAAGACGATAACCTCACCGCGAGTCGGTTTGCGAAAATGGTATGTGAACCGATCGACAAAAATATGATCCCCCCGACTCCGGTACCCGTATTCCTGATAGATCTTCCCTTGAAAAAACACCCCGAACAAAATCTCCGGCAGTGCGGGTTTCTGATTCTGCGGATACGGTTTCAGATCAGGCGCGGGTGGATAAATTCCAAACAGCGTTGGCTGCATTGAGCCAGTGGGAATCTTGAATGGTTGGATGAAAAAAGTACGCACCGCCATGGCGACGATGGCTGCGACCAGAAAAACCTCCACGTTTTCCCGCAAGCTCGCGAAAGATTGGCGGGGAAAAGTACGTTCGAGCTGGCGCTCTAATTTTTCCACCAAGCCGGGCACGGCCGGGGCCTGCCGCGACTGGACAGCGATCGCGAGCGCATCGGCGGCGCTAGCCGTCTCGGTGACGCGTTGCGGATCGAGAATATCGCGTTGCATTCGCAACAGTTTGCGAGTGCCTTTGACCAGATGGCGAGCTTGCTTGAGCAGCGAATGATTTCTCCACCAATTCAACATGGTCGCCCTACCCGGATTTCAAAACGGAAATGAAGGCCTCTTGCGGGATGTTGACCTTGCCGACTTGCTTCATCCGCTTTTTGCCTTCCTTTTGTTTTTCCCACAGCTTGCGTTTCCGGGAAATGTCGCCGCCGTAACATTTCGCCGTTACATTTTTCGACAAAGCCTTGACCGTTTCGCGGGCGATAATTTTCCCGCCAATCGCGGCTTGGATGGCGATCTGGAACATCTGTTGCGGTATGACTTCCTGCAACTTCAACGCCAAAGCGCGCCCGCGTGCCTCCGCCTTCGTGCGGTGAACGATACTGGAGAACGCGTCCACGGGTTCGCCGTTGACGAGGATATCGAGCTTAATCAAATCGCCTTCGCGGAAGCCGGCATGCTCGTAGTCTAGTGAGCCGTACCCGCGAGTCACACTCTTGATCTTGTCATGAAAGTCCACGACGATTTCATTGAGCGGCATCTCCGCCGTCAACATCACCCGGTGCGAATCAATCGAATCCGTCTTCTTCATCTCCCCGCGTTTTTCCATGACCAACTGCATCATGTCCCCGATGTACTCATTCGGGCAGATGATGAACGCCTTGACGTATGGCTCCTCGATATGATCCACCACCGATAAATCCGGCAAATGCACCGGGTTGTCCACTTCGAGTATCTCGCCATCTGTCTTTAACACGTGATACACCACGCTCGGATACGTCGCGATGATGTCCATGTCGAACTGCCGGCGCAACCGCTCTTGGACAATTTCCAAATGCAGCAATCCCAAAAAACCGCACCGGAACCCAAACCCCAACGCGACTGAACTCTCCGCTTGGTACATGAAGGCCGAGTCGTTCAAATGCAATTTCCCCAACGCCGCTTTCAAATGTTCGTAGTCCGCGGAGTTGACCGGATAAATCCCCGAAAAAACCATCGGATGCACTTGCTGAAAACCCGGCAACATCTTCGAGGCTGGCCGCTTCGCATCGGTGATCGTCTCGCCGATCTTTACATCAGCCGTGCTCTTTATATTCGCGATCACATAGCCAACATCGCCAGCCTCCAACCGGTCGCGCTTCTGCGGTTTCGGGTCGAACACGCCAACATCCTTCACCTCAAATTTCGCCCCTGAACTCATCAACTGAATCATCATCCCCGGCTGAATCGCGCCGGCAAAGAGCCGCACATACGTCACCACACCGCGGTATGTGTCGAACATTGAATCAAACACCAGCGCCTGCAATGCCTCCTCGCCGGTCGCCTGCGGTGGCGGAACATGCGCAATGACCGCCTCCAAAATATCTACGATCCCGATTCCGGTCTTCGCGCTCGCCAACACCGCCGACTCCCCCGGTATCGCGAGAATCTCCTCCAACTGCCGGCGCGCCTCCTCGATGTTGGCGTTCGGCAAATCAATCTTGTTAATCACCGGCACCAGCGTCAGCTTCTGTTTGGTCGCGAGATGCACATTGGCGACCGTCTGCGCTTCGACCCCTTGCGCCGCGTCCACGATCAACACCGCGCCCTCGCATGCTGCCAAACTCCGCGAAACTTCATAGGCAAAGTCCACATGCCCGGGCGTGTCGATCAAGTTCAACACATACGTCTTCCCGTCCTTCGCGTGATAACTCATCGTCACCGGGTGGGCTTTGATCGTGATCCCGCGTTCGCGTTCGAGGTCCATCGAATCGAGCACCTGATCGCGCATCTCGCGTTTCTCCAGCGCGCCGGTCGTTTCGAGTAACCGGTCCGACAAAGTCGTCTTGCCGTGGTCGATATGCGCGATGATGCAAAAATTCCGTATTAAACTGGCGTCCATTGAAGCCGCGCACTCTAGCATCCTTCCCGGAAAACTGACAAACTTTTTACAAACTCCTTACCGCTTTCTGACCACTCTTCCGGTAATCTCGTGTCAGATGAGGCAGAAAGGAAACCAAACCAAATGAAACCCACCCTCCCCCTCATCGCCGCCCTCGCGTTGGCAACACTCGTGTCTGCCCACGCCGCCCCCGAAGTCAAAGTCATCGCCGGCCTCGGCCGTCCCGTCTTGCCGGCGGACGAAAAAGGCACGACTTACCTCAAAGTCGCGCTGACCGGCTTCTCCAGCACCCGCATGGAACGCCGCACCCCCGTCAACGTCGCCATCGTCCTCGACCGGTCGGGCTCGATGTCCGGCGAAAAAATCCGCAAAGCCAAGGAAGCCGCGATCATGGCCATTGACCGGCTTAACTCCGACGACATCGTCTCCGTCATCGCGTTCGACGACAAAGTCCAAGTACTCGTCCCGGCCACCAAAGTCTCCGACCGCGCCGGCATCCAGGCCGCCATCGAACGCCTCCAACCCGGTGGTTCGACCGCGATCTTTGCCGGCGTCAGCAAAGGTGCCGCCGAAGTCCGCAAGTTCCTCAGCCGGGAACGCATGAACCGCGTCATCCTGCTCTCCGACGGCCTCGCCAATGTCGGCCCCAGTTCTCCCGGCGAGCTCGGCGAGCTCGGCGCGTCGCTCATCAAAGAACGCATCTCGGTCACCACCATCGGCCTCGGCGACGGCTTCAATGAAGACCTGATGACCCAACTTGCCCGGCAAAGCGACGGCAATCACGGTTTCGCCGAAAATGCCGGCGACCTCGCGCGCATCTTCAACGCCGAATTCGGCGACATCCTCTCCGTCGTCGCCCAGGAAGTCTGCGTGAAGATCCGTTGCGCTGAAGGTTTCCGGCCCGTCCGCGTCCTCGGCCGCGATGCCGACATTACCGGCCAACAAGTCGTTGTCCGGTTGAACCAACTTTACGCCGACCAGGAAAAGTACGTCATCCTCGAAGTTGAAACCCCGGCCACCGCCAGCGGCCGCACCCGGCAACTCGCGTCCGTCGAAGTCACCTACGCCAACATGGCCACGCGCAACAGCGCCTCCCACTCGCTGTCCGTTACGGCGTCATTCAACGCCTCCCGACGGATGGTCGAGGAACGCGAAGATCGTTCGATCATGGCCAGCGCCATCGAATTGATCGGCGTCGAAAACAACAAACGCGCCCTCGCCCTCCGCGATGCCGGCAAAATCGAGGAAGCCAAGTCCGCGCTCGTTGGCAACAGGGACTTCCTCACTGAAAACGCTGCACGCTATGATGCGCCAAAACTCAAAGAGTATGGTGTTTCCAACGATGCGCAATCCAAGCAACTCGACGAATCGAGCTGGAATCTGAATCGCAAGAGCATGAAAAAAGATCAGTATTCGCGCGAAGCGCAACAATCCTACTGAGTGAAACCGAAACTGCTCATCATCTATCTGCTCCTCGTGCTCGTGCCGTTGGCCCTGCTGGCTGGACTTGGTGTCCGCATGGCGCACGATGAGCAGACGATGATGCGGCAGCGGTTCCGAGAAATCCTCACCGACCAACTCCGTGAAATTGACGCCACCATTGCCGGCCTTGTCGCCGCCCGCGAACGCGACCTCCAGCAAACACTCGAACTCCCGGACTTCGATCCCTCCCGGCTCCGCGAACTCATCCGCGACAACCCGTTCATCCGGCAACTCTTCGTCCTCGATAAAACCGGCCAACGTCTCTACCCGCCAGCCGCCGGCCCTTACACCACCGCTGAACGTGACTTCCTCGAACGCGCCGGCCAAATCTGGAAAGACCAACAACAGTTCTACCGCAACAGCGAAGGTGCCGCCGATCACGGCTGGTACGTCTGGTTCTGGGGCAATGGTTTCAACCTCGCCTACTGGCGCCGCGACGCCGCCGGCAACATCCGCGGCGCCGAAGTCGAACGCACCCGCCTCATGGCCGACATCATCGCCGCGTTACCGGAAGCCGAATCCATCGGCGGACGTATCACCCTCGCCGACTCCGCCGGCAACCCCGTCTACCAATGGGGTGCTCACACCCCCTCCCCCACCGAACTCCCCCAAGCCACCCTCCCCCTCGCGACCCCATTGAATACGTGGCACTTAGCCTATTACGCACCCGTGACCGGCTTCGGTCAGTCGCTCCGTTCTTCGCTCTTCATTGGCCTTGCCGGCATCGCGCTCGCGTTGACGTTGTTGGCGATATACTTCTACCGGGAAAACACCCGGCAACTCCGCGAAGCCACCCAACGCGTCAGCTTTGTCAACCAAGTCTCCCACGAACTCAAAACCCCGCTCACGAACATCCGCCTGTACGCCGAACTTCTCGAAAAGGATTTGCCCGAAACGAACCGGCACGTCGGCATCATCGTCGCCGAAAGCCAACGCCTCAGCCGGCTGATCGCCAACGTCCTCCGGTTCGCCCGGCCGCGCACGTTGCACAAAACTGCCGGCACCGTGGATGAGACCGTGCGTTCGGTCATCGAAGATTTCACCCCGGCCCTCGCCGCAAAAGACATCGTAGTGAATTTCACCGGCAACGCTCCGCGACCGGTCGAGTTCGATGCCGACGCCCTCGAACAAATTCTCGGCAACCTCCTCAGCAACGTCGAGAAATACGCTCCCGGCAAGCCCGTCACCGTCACCACCGTCCAAACCGACCGGGAAACATTGATCACCGTCACCGATGGTGGCCCCGGTATTCCCGCCGGTCAGCGTGACGACATTTTCAAGCCGTTCTATCGACTCAGCAACAAACTCAGCGACGGCGTCACCGGCACCGGTATTGGCCTCACAATTGCCCGCGACCTCGCCCGGCAACACGGCGGCGATCTCGTTCTGTTACCGGCGGATGTGGGCGCAAGTTTTCAAGTCAAACTAACCGCATGAAAGGAGCACTCCGATGAACTGTTTTCGTTTTACGTTCGTCTTGACAATCAGTGCCGTGACGTTTGCACACGCCGATGAAGATGCACCGGCATTGAGCGCGCTGGCGCGGATGCCGGTCCGGGAAGTCACGGTGTTCAAGGACGGACATGCCTTCGTTTCCCATCAAGGAAAACTGCCGACAGACGCCGCCGGTAATGTGTTGATGGATTATCTCCCCGCGCCGGTCTTTGGCACGTTTTGGCCGTCCAGCATGACCAAGAACGCCAAACTCACCGCCGTGACCGCCGGGCAGCGTCGTGTCACGGTTACCCGCACGCCGCTGAGCATTCGTGAGTTGATCGAAGCCAACGTCGGCGCGGAAGTCATGATTTCCGAAACAACCCGTTACGAGGCGACGATTCTCGGGATGACGGAGCGCAGCGCCGCGGAATTGGAGGCCATCGCACCGCCGAATGCCGGCGAGATGCTTCCGCAAAAAGGCAACGTCGTTCTACTGAAAACGATCGAAGGCACGAAGGCTGTCAACATCGAGCGCATCGTGGATGTGACCTTCAAAACGCCCCCAAAAACCGGCGGCGGTAATGTTGAATTCCGCAATTTGCTGACCTTGAAACTCGACTGGAGTGGCCGTAAACCCGAGGCAACTGCCGAGGTCGGTTTGATGTATGTCCAGCGCGGGATCCGTTGGATTCCCAACTACAAGGTGACGATTGACGGCGCCGGCAAAGCCACCGTCAAACTCCAGGCGACCTTGCTCAATGAGTTGACCGATTTGGAGGACGTGACCTGTCATCTCGTGATTGGAGTGCCGACGTTTCAGTTCAAGGATACGCCCGACCCGATGGCCTTGCAGGGCGCGTTGGCGCAACTCTCGCAATACTTCCGCGAAGCCGATCCGCGGACCGGTCAGTATCAGATGCTCTCCAACGCTCTGATGACGCAAGCCCCGCGAATGTCGGAATACCGGGCGAGCCAACCCGCGCCCACCGATCTCGGCCCCGAAGTCACCGGCGGTGAAGCGTCGGAAGACCTCTACATGTTCACGGTGAAAAATGTGACCTTGAAAAAAGGCCAACGCATGGTGTTGCCGGTGACGGAGTTTACCGTGCCGTACCGGGACGTTTACACGCTCGAGTTGCCATTCGCGCCGCCGCCGGAAGTGTGGCGGAATTTCAACAACCAACAGCAAGGCGAACTGGCCCGGTTGCTCTCCGCGCCGAAAGTGATGCACAAGATCCGGCTCGAGAATAAGAGCGAGCATCCGTTCACGACCGCGCCGGCGTTGATCGTCCAGAACGACCGAGTCCTCGGTCAGGGGATGATGACCTACACCTCGAAAGGCGGTCAGTCGGACTTGCCGATCACTGCGGCCGTGGACATTCAGGTGAAAAAAACAGACACCGAAACCAAACGGACGCCGAACGCGGTCAACTGGGACGGCAACAGTTACGCGCGCATTGATCTGACCGGCGCCGTGCGCTTGACCAACTACGGCAGCAAACCGGTGGACTTGGAAGTGACCCGGTACGTTCTCGGCAACATCACCGAAGCCGGCAACGACGGGAAAATTGAGATGGTCAACGTGTTCGAAGATTCGAGCTTTGCGCCAAGCGGCGGCGCGGATTACCGGCCGTATTGGTGGAGTTGGTGGAACTGGCCGTACTGGTGGAGCCGCTTCAACGGCATCGGACGCGCGGATTGGAAACTGACCATCGCCGCCGGCAAGTCCGAATCACTCAATTACACTTGGCACTACTTCTGGCGTTAACATGAAAGTCCTCATCGCCGAAGACGATCAACACACCCGGCGCGGCTTGGCGGAAATTCTCGACGCCGAGGGTTACCGGACTATTGCCGCCAAGGATGGCCGGGAAGCCGTGGCGCTCGTTGAACGCGAAAAACCGGACTTCATCTGCCTCGACATCATGATGCCGGGAATCAACGGCTATGATGTTTGCCGGGAGATCCGCAAAAAGAATCCGACGGTGCCGATCATCTTCATCAGCGCGAAGTCGGAGGAAATCGACAAGATTCTCGGCCTCGAACTCGGCGCGGACGACTTCATCGTGAAACCGTTCGGCGTGAAGGAAGTTGTCGCTCGAATCCGTGCTGTTACGCGCCGGTGTCTGGCGCGCCCGGCGCAAGCAGTGAGCTTTGTGATGGGTGGGTTGACCGTGTTACCGGACGAACTCCGCGCCCGCCGCGGTCAGGCCGTGATTGATCTCAGTCTCCGCGACATAAAAATCCTCACCCTCCTCCACGCCAACGCCGGTAAGGTCGTGACGCGCGATGCGTTCTTCAATGAATGCTGGGGTCTGGACCACATCCCCAATAGTCGGACGCTTGACCAGCACATCGCCCAACTCCGCAAACGCATTGAGCTCGACCCGAAGACCCCGGTCATCATCCAAACCGTCCACGGCCTCGGTTACCGCTACGATAAATAGGGTAAATGTTGGCCCAAAAGCTGCAATTTAGCGGCCATGCGCCTGTTTCTTTTCAGCCTGCTAATCGCGACGAGTGCGCCGGCGGATAACATCCAACTCGCAACCGGTAAATACCTCAGCGGCTGGGTCACGGAGTTTCGCAACGACAGTTTTGTCATCGCGACATCAGCCGACAAAAGCACCACGATTCCCGCCACGCAGGTGGCCGGGATTGATTTCACCGGTGGCTCGACACGGGCGCACGTCGTGACCCGCGAACAGAAAGCGTTCAGTGGCGTCATTTGGCTTTACACGCGGGGGGCCTTCAATTTCCAGGACGCCAATGGCGAGACGACCCGGTTGCCGATGGCCAAGGTGGCGATAATCCGCTTTGGTGATACGCCGCCCGCGCCAGCCGGCGCACCACCAGCACCGCCGGTGGCCAAGCCGGCCACGACTGAGAAGATCAAACTCATCGCCCGTGGCGACCGGGTGGACATCGACAAACACCTCGTCCGTGGCAAGGTCACGATTGTGGATTTCTACGCCGACTGGTGCGGCCCCTGTCGGCAGGTCGCGCCAATTCTCGAACGCTACGTCCGCAGCGATGGCGATCTGGTGTTGCGCAAAATTGACATCGTCAACTGGGGGACTGCCGTCACCCAACAACATCAGGTGCGCAGTGTTCCGTTCATCCGCATCTACGACCGCACTGGCAAACTCGTTGAACAATTCACCGGCTTCAATGAATTGAAGTTTCAAAGGGCCATTCAAAAAGCCAAGGGCTGAGCACACGTCGCATTTGAATTCTCCGGCACTCTGCGGTACAAGAGCCGGCATGCGATTCACTGTTTTCCTCCTGCTGCTCGGTGCCAGCGTCGTTCGCGCCGATACAATCCACTTCACCTCCGGTAAGGCCCTTACCGGCCGGGTCGTGGGTTTCACCAACGGCACCTTCGAGTACGAAGATGACAAACGCGCCACGCAACGGCTGGCTGCAGGCATGATCCAGCGCATCGAATTTGACAACGTCACCGGGACCCTCGACACGCGCACCCAAGGCAAAATTACCGCCACCATCCGCCGCTACGACAAAGCCGCCTTTGAGTTCCAGGATGCCACCGGCAAAGACCGGTCGGTGCCCGCGCTCATGGTCAACTCGGTCAATTTCGGCAGTGGCGGTGGGAGCACCAAATCAGTTGACCACATCACCGGGGGCGATCTGGAGAAGCAACTCGTCGCCGGTAAAGTCACCATCGTGGATTTCTACGCCGATTGGTGCGGCCCGTGCCGGCGGCTCGCGCCCGAATTGGAAAAACTCGCCAACAACGACGGCGAAGTGGCACTCCGCAAAGTCAATGTGGACAAGAACAAACAACTCGCCGCCAAATACGGCGTGCGCGGCATTCCGCATGTCATCGTCTTCGACAAGGCGGGCAAAAACCGCGGCACCGTTGTCGGCGCGAATATCGCCGGCATTAAAGAACTCGTGACCAAAGCCAAAGGAAAATCCAGCTAGCCATGTCTGACCCGCGCCTCGTCAAACTCGCCCGTCTTCTCACTGAATACTCCGTCAACCTCAAACCCGGTGACATCGTCGCCATCAACGGTGAAGCCATCGCCGCGCCGGCGATTCGCGAAGTCTATCGCGCTGCGATCAAACGCGGCGCATTCGTCATCACCGACATCGCCCTCGATGGTTTGCCGGAGATTTTCTATGCGGAAGCCAACAAGGACCAACTCAGGTGGGTTTCGCCATTCGCCAAGTTCAAAATCAAAAACATTGATGCCTCCATCGGGTTCTGGGCCGACGAAAATACCAAGTCGCTCACCAACGTCGACCCGCAGCGCCTTGCCGCCGCCAGTGCCGCGCGCAAACCGTTGAGCAAGATTTTCATGGATCGCAGCGCGCAGAAAAGCCTCCGCTGGGTCGGCACACAATGGCCCTGCCAAGCCAGCGCGCAGGACGCCGAAATGTCGTTAGAAGAATATGAAAATTTCGTCTACGGTGCCGGTCACCTTGACGACCCCGATCCGATCCAAACGTGGAAACGGATCTCAAAATCGCAACAAGCGTTGACCGATTTCCTGAACAAAGCCCGCGAGATCCGCATCATCGCCGAAGACACCGACCTGCGCTATTCCTGCCGGGGCCGCAAGTGGGTCAACTGCGATGGCCACTACAATTTTCCCGACGGCGAAGTCTTTACCGGCCCGGTTGAAACGAGTGTGACCGGGCATGTGAAATACAGTTTCCCGGCCGTCCACAATGGCCGGGAAGTCCACGGGGCACGCCTGACTTTCGACGCCGGCAAAGTCGTCAAAGCTGAAGCTGACAAGGGGCAGGATTTTCTCCGCGCGATGATTGCGATGGACAAAGGCGCGTGTTACCTCGGCGAAGCGGCCATCGGCACCAACTACAACATTCAGCGCTACACGAAAAACACTCTGTTCGACGAAAAGATCGGCGGCACCATCCATCTCGCCCTCGGTGCCGGCTATCCCGAAACCGGCAACAAGAATCGCAGTGGCCTGCACTGGGATATGGTTTGTGACTTGCGTCAAGGCGGCGCGATTTATGCCGATGGCGAGCTGATCCAGAAGAACGGTCACTTCCTCAACAATAAGTTTCCGCAACCATAAAATCCGTGAACCGCCAAGGAGTCAATCATGAGCGAACACGAAAGCATGAATCGCCGGGAGTTCTTCCAGAAATCCGTTTACAAGGCCGGTAGTGTTGCCCTGACCGGCGGCGTTTTGGGCGCCGCGATTCACAACAGCCACGCCGAGCCGCCAGCCACGCCGGTCGCCCCACCCCAGCCACCGGCTGAAATGCCTGCCGTGAAGCATCGGCGGCTCGGACGGACCGGCATCGAAATCTCCGAAATCGCGGCACCGGGCGATAGTTTACGCGACCCGCTCATGTTCAGCCTCGCCGTCAAAGCCGGCGTAAACTACTTTCACAAAGCTGACGGCAGCCTGAGCAATCCACGCAACCGGGAGCTTATCACCAAGGAACGCGACCGTTTTTACCTCGACGTTGTCATTGACGCACTCGAAGAAGACCGCGCCTACGAAGAGTTCGAGCGCCGCCGCCAGAAGACCGGCTGCGACTACATTGACTTCTTCAAGGTCCATTCGACATGGAACTCAGTCGAAGATTTTCAGACCAAACGCGGCGTCCTCGCCGCCTACGACCGCCTGAAAAAAGAGAAGAAAGTCCGCTGGCTGGCCTTGTCAAAACACAATCCGCGCACCAACGAAGTCCTCACCGCGGCGCTTGAATCCGACCTGTTCGACGCCATCCAGCCGGCGGTTTCGCAAATTGGCGAATTCCAAAAACTTCTCGCGCTCGCCAAGAAAAAAGATTGTGGAGTCATCTGCATGAAAACCGGTGCGGCGGGGGTCGGTAAGAAGCCTGAATTAGCCAAGTTCGGCGACCCCGAGCAACCGTACCGCACGTACTTCCGGTATTTACTCAGTCTTGATGGCGTCACCTCGGTTGTCTCCAACTTCAAGAACTTCGAGCAGATGCGCGAAAACCTCGGCGCCTCCGGTGTTCCCATGAGCAAAACCGAAGTCGAAGCCATCACGCTCGCGCTGCTCAACGCCCCGCGCAATTACCGGGATTGCATCACTTGCGGCGAATGCCGCGCAGCCTGTCCCGGCGGCCTGGCGGTGGACGAGATAATGCGTTACCGGATGTACGCCGAAGATTACGGCGACTACCACGCCGCCCGCCAACAATACGCCGACTTGCCGGCGGCGTGGCAGGAACTCGTCGCGTCCGGCCGTGACATCCCGGCAGATGCGTGCCCGTATGGCCTCTCCGTCGCGGCGGAGCTGAAGCAGGCACACCGGTGGCTGGCTTGAAGCTCCGGGAACTGAAAGCGCGGGGCCAACTGCTGGAACCAGTCGTGCGCGTTGGGAAATTGGGCCTGACCCCGGCAGTGTTGGCCGAAACCGAGCGGGCGTTGACGGATCACGAACTAATCAAAATCCGCCTCGACCATGAGCGCAACATGCGCGCTGAGTTGGCCGGTAAAATTGCCGAGGTAACCGGCGCGGCAGTGGTCATGCAAGTCGGCAAAGTAGCCGTCTTTTACCGCCCCAAGCCGGCCACTACCCCGCCAGCCGTTTCAGACTGACGCGCGGCACAACATTGTGTTGATCGCCGGCCGTACCGGGGTCTTGCAGCCGGGACCACACGATCACCAGACCGAAGGTCATCAATCCTCCCGACACCCCGAATGGCACCGCGTAGTTGTCGCCGGTAATTTTCAAAAGCCAGCTCCCCAGCAGCGGACAGACCAGCACAAACGGCGCGCCGATCGCGCTGGTGAGCGCGAAGTACTTGGTGCGTTCCGCAGGTTGCGCCAGACCGGCAACAAAATGGAACAGGTAATTGACTCGGAAAATCATCGCCGCCCCAATCAGTCCGATGGACAGCAACGCGCCCCACCGCGCGAACGGGAGAATCATCAAGGCAAACGCCACGAGAACGCAGACGTAGTACACGAGCATGGCACCGCGAGCTTTCCAATGGATCACCAAATAATGCGCCACCGGCACAGCCGCCAACGCGAGGATGTAGCGGCTGAGATTGCAGTGGGCGGCGATACCTTCACCATAGCGCTGGACGGCGGCAAACGTGAGAAACGGCGCGCCAATACTCGATAGCCACGCAAAACACTCACTGCCAAGGAACCACTGGAGATTCCGATCAGCGCGCAGCACGCCCATGTATTCCTTCAGAAAGCTGGTGAGCGGTCGAATTTCCATTGCCACTGCCGGCACCGGCTGCGAATCCCGCAGGAAAATGTAGCAGACGGTGGACAACACAAATAGCGCCACGGCCAACCCGAAACAGAGCAGATAGTTGTGGTGGGTCGGCCCCCCGCTGGCATTCAGAAGCGGTACACACAAGATCGCCCCGAGTATCCCGGCGACTTGCGAACTGAAAAGCACAGTGGAGTAACTCCTCGACAGCGTCTGTGGCGGAAACAGCCGGAGGCGCACATGTTGATAATACGGATAGTTGAGCGCGGCCGCGATACCGATGACCGCCTCCGCCACGACGATGACCAACAATAATGTCCATGAGGTGCTGGTGAGCGCCAGCGTCAACGCTATCGCCCCCCACCCCGCCACCATGATGAGCTGACTCCAAGCCGCGCCGCGAATCGGATGCGCGATCCGTTGTTCGAGATACGGGACGACCAGTTGCGGGGCGCTGGCGAAAACCCCGGTGCAGATCGTCAAGACCGCCATCATCGTCGGTCCCCCGCCGTTGGCATAAATAAGCGCCGCGATGATGTCGCCAGAGATGAAGGCCGCGCCAAACGCCCAAAGAACTTCGAGCGCGATGAGGACGATGGCGTTACGGCGGTCGGTGGTCATGGGGCGCGACTCAAGCGCGACCCGGCATCACTGCTCTTCGATGACTTGATCGTAGAACTTGATGATCTCGCGGAAGTCGTCGCCTTCCATGAAATCCATCGCCGCTTTTGGATGCCGGTTCAAACAGCCGGTAATCATGTACGGAATCGCAAACCCCCAGCGCAATTTCTCGCGCATCGGCTCGACGGTGTCCTGCAGACAGTGAAGAATCGGGCGGAGCTTGAACTTCGGATTATGCAGGAAGCTCATGATCAATTCCATCTGACAGTTGCCGGCGCCGCGGCCCAGACCGCCAATGCTGGCGTCCACGTAATTCGCGCCGAGGATGATCGCTTCGATGGCGTTGGCGAAGCCGAGTTGGAGATTGTTGTGGGTGTGGATACCGACTTCCTTGCCGGCGGGTTTACAGTGGTGCAGGAATTTCTTCACGTAATACTCGATGTGTTCGCCGTACATGTTGCCGAAACTGTCCACGACGTACATCACGTCCACCGGTGATTGGGCGAGCAATTCGAGTGCGCCTTCGAGTTCCGCGTCGGCCACGGTCGAGAGCGCCATGATGTTGATCGTGGTCTCGTAACCCTTGTC
Organism: Verrucomicrobiia bacterium; assembly: GCA_022072455.1. Classification (GTDB taxonomy): domain Bacteria; phylum Verrucomicrobiota; class Verrucomicrobiia; order Palsa-1439; family Palsa-1439; genus CAINDI01. Next base: position 47,708 of record JAJVHY010000011.1, read on the forward strand.
GTGCGCGTCCTTGATCATGTCCAGCGCGGTGGGAATTTGGTGAATGTAGGTGGCGACACGAATGAGGTCCACGACGCTCTTGTCCCGCGGCGGAATGTCCTCCCGGTAATCCGTCCGTTCCGCATCGGCCATCAGTGAAACCTTTGTCCCGGGTTTCTTTTCACCAACGATGCGGCGCATGTCGGCCTCATCGCAAAACTTCCAAGCCCCGTGTTCGCCGCGCTTGAACATGGTTTTCGACGCCTTGTAACCAATCTCCATGTAATCCACGCCGCCCGCCGCGTCGGCGTCATAGATTGCCTTGACGAATTCGTGCGAAAAATTGTGATCGTTCATCAATCCGCCGTCGCGGACGGTGCAATCGAGAACTTTGATTTCAGGTCGGAATCCAATCCAGCCTTTCAGGCCGGTCGCAGCTTGCTTGGTCATGGGGCCGCGAACCTACGCGGACACCCTCGGCAAGGCAACGATATTTCTTCATGGGAATTGCCCTTTGCCACTCGCCACACTACCCTGCCTGACTGGAATTTCACATGTATTGTCTGTTGCTCATTACTTTGACCACAGCCCTCATCCACGGAGCGAATATGCCCACCCCCCAACCTCACCCATTTTTACTCTGCACCCGTGAGCAATTCCCGGAACTCCAAGCCCGCGCGGAACGCGAACCGTGGCGCGCCATGCGCGCTGACGCCTTGGCCCGCGCCGCCACCGGCCCCGCGTCCGCGAGCGCGATGGATTTGCATCAGTATCTTGGTGCCGTCGCGCTCGCGTACATTCTCGATGAACCCCACCGGGCAACCCACCGCGAACGCGTCGTGACCGCAATTGTGAACCGGTTGGAAAAAGTCGTTTTCGATGAGACCCAGGCCCACGCCGGTGTTGTGCCGCCGCTGGGCGCGGCATTTGTCGCCATCCTCGCGTTAGACATTGTGTACCCCGACCTGACACCTGAGGCCATCGCCGCGTGCGAAGCGGTCATCGAGAAGCAGATCACGAAGATCGCGCGGACCGGCGGGTGGGCCAGTGGCCGGTATGGCACGCATGGCACTTGGGACATTTACCGGGGGATTCGCCGCGAGCCGGATGATCGCTATTTTCAGGACTTTACCAACCAGATGACGGATGACGGTTTTAGCACTGTCTCGCCGGCTTATGCGTTTGCCCGGTTGGGCGCGGGACAAGATCGGCCGCAAAAATGCGCCTATGCCGACGTGCTGGAATTTACCGGCATTGACCGCCGTTATTACAACAATGACCGGTTGAAAAAGTTCTTCCGCTGGTTGAACAGCGCCAGCGTGACGCCGGCCCGGCAATTCCATCTCTTTGGTGATGTCTCCCCGCACTGGTCCGTCCCTCGCAGCCCGCTCCTGTGGCGCGTGGGTCGCTTTGACCGGCAAGCCGCCGCGTCTGCCGCATGGCTCCTCGCCGGTCAGAAACCACCGGGACACATCCTGAGTTACATCTTGATGACCGAGCCCTTGCCGGAGCCCGTTGTGCCCCGCAGCCAACTGTTCAAGGACGGTGGCGCCGTCTTCCGCGAAACTCCCGATTCCTCGGACAGCCTCGGCGGGTTGCTCTACAACATCACCGAACGCGACGAATGGCATACCCACGAGGAAGTCAACGGCCTCTCGCTTGCAGCTTATGGCAACCGCCTGTTGGTCAATGGCGGCTGGTTGGATGACCCCACGCGGCCGCCTTTCATGAACAACACCGTCGCCCTCAATGGTCACCGGCACGCGAAACGCACCGGCGCCGGTATTGTCGAAGGACTCTTGGCCGACGGCTTCGATTACGCGTGTGGGGATTCCGGCGCTGCGCTCGCCGCCGGCACGTTCTTCCGCAGTTTCATCCTCGTCCACGGCCGACCGGGATTGCCGGGCTATTTTTTGGTCTGTGATGAAATCACCGCCCCGCCGGACATGAAGACGCATGTCTACTGGCAAACCGCCTCAACCAACGAACCAACGGTGGTCGCTGACCGGCGGGAATACCGGTCCGCCGTCAATCACCATGCGCGTGTTCCCGGCGTGTCGTTGACGACTTTCTTCGGCACCGAACCGGTTCAAGTGACGACGGCGAAACTTCCCTCAGGCTTGCTGGACCGGGATCCACAAGCCGGCCACCACTTCCGGCTCGAAGCTGTTTATGCAACCGGGCCGGCACCGATTTTAACCGTGTTGTTTCCGCACACCGTGCAGCAGCCGCTGCCGGGTGCGCTGGCGCGAATTGCCGGCGCGGGGTGTCACGGAGCGCGCGTCGGTGCGGATGACGTGCTGGTGTCCGATGGCATCACGGCCGCGCGGCGCGACGAGATGCAATTCGTCGCGCGCTTGGTGGTGAGCCGAGCGGATGGGTTTTATTTTGCGCGGGCCGGCCGCACTTTTCGGCGTTCAACCGTGGGCTTTGAATCGGCAAAGCCGGTCTCGATCTTCATGGATGGAACCACGGGGGCCGCCACGACGCCAGCCGCTAGCCAAGTCACAGTTTACCATCCGCACGTGACTGGTGTGCGACTGGACAAGGCCGCCCTGAACCCCCGCGAAACCGGGGCGGGCTGGATGCGTTTCGACCTCCCGCCCGGCACTCACAGCATCGAACTGCTGACCGAGCGCTGAAGTTGAAGTTTGCATGCCGCGCTCGCGTTTCCTATCATGGCGGCGGCGCGGATGATTGCCCTGCTCATACCGACTGGGTCCGACCACGACCGCAACCGCTTGCCGGTGGCGACGCTGACGCTCATCGCCTTGAACGTCATTCTTGATCTCGTCACCAATCTGGCGAACCACCCGGCGATCACCAAGCAATTCGGCTTCGTCGCGGCTAATCCGCAGTGGTACCAGTTCATCACCCACATGTTTCTGCATGCCGGTTTGCCACAGGGGCCGGACACTTCCATCATGAACTATTTCATCTGCCTGCTCCACATCGCCGGCAATATGACGTACCTGTGGTTTGCCGGCAGTGATCTCGAAGACGTCCTCGGGCCGGTCAAGTTTCTCGGTTTATATTTCATTGGCGGGATTGCATCCGCCGCGCTGTTCTGGGCGACCGCCGTGGCTGGGCAGTTTCCCAATCTGGATGAGCCGGCGGTCGGCGCGTCGGGCGCAGTATCGGCGTTGCTTGGGTTTTATCTGGTGCGCTTTCCCCGATTCAAGATCCGGTTGTGGTTTGGCGCGTTCATCCCCTTCCCTTTGATCATGCGGCAAGGCATCACCCGGATCAGTTCGCTGGCGTTCATCGGTTTTTGGATTGGGCTGCAACTGGTGTTGGGGGTTCAATCCCTGAAAGCCGGCGGAGCGCAAGTTGCCTACTGGGGGCATATCGGCGGTTTCATTCTGGGGTTTGTGGTCGCCCTTTTAACTCGGCAATGGCGACACGGCGGAGAAGAATTTTATCTCAAGGAAGCTGACTACCAGTTCACCAAGCAGAACTGGTATCCGGCGATGGAATATTACCGGCGGGTGGCAGAACGGTACCCACGCTGTGTGATCGCCGTCACCAAATGGGCGGTCTGTTGGGAATGTCTCGGGCTGCCGAAGCGCGCGGAGAAAGTCCTGACCGACGCGTTGCAGTCCTACCGGGAACGTGGCTGGACGACGGAAGCGGCCGCAGTGGAATCGGAAATCCAGTCGCTGTCGCGCCAAGAGCCAGTCGAGTCACCCGCGGCGCCGGTCGCACCGGCACATCCGAATTTGATGTTCCGCAAAGAATTCAAGTGGAAGGAGAAGAAGTCATGATCACCGTCAAATGCACTTGCGGCCAGCAGTATCAGATTGAAAACGAAGCGGTCGCTGATCAGTTTGGCTGTCCGCAGTGCGGCATCGCGGCGGCGGACGTCTTGACGGCCGCTCAACCACAATTTCAAATTTATTGCAGCACCCATCCCGACCAGCCGGCAACTCACAACTGTCTGCATTGCGCCAAACCGCTCTGCATGGAATGTGTCAGCGCCAACGGTTATTACTGCAGCGCCACCTGCAAAGCCGCGGTCGCTGCCGCCGAGCCGGATGCTGTCAGTCCTGACCAAGAAAAACTCGCCGGCGTCGGCGCCGAAATCGAGCAGCAAATGGAACGCGCCGGCAAGATCGGGCGGAAGCTCGGACTCGTTGTGCTGATTGCCGGCGCGCTGGTTGCGCTGTGGTTCGTCGGCCGGTGGATTCTCGCGCCCAAAGGGAAGATCATCACCAGCCTGCCGGTCAGTTCCCAAGTTGCGCGGTTTCGTTTCCTTCCGGCCGGTCCCGGTCAGGTTCTGGTTCAGGACAATGACGAATTATCCCTCATCCGCATTCCCGGCTTGGTGAAGACTTGGGCCGTTCCCTTGACGCAATGGCGGTCGCCAGACGACGAGGCGCCCTTGAATCTCAAGCAGGTTCAAGATGACGTGATCGTGCTACATTCCCACCGGCAAGTGGTGGCACTCGCGAAACCAACTGGTCAGCTCCAGTGGCAAAAGTCGGCGCCCAATCAGTTTCGTGACGACACCATAGTTCACCCGGCCGGCATCTGGGCTGCCGGTGCCAATCTTTCGCTGGTGACCGGCGAACCGACTTACACGATCACGAACGCCGCCCGCGCCCGCAGCGCCATTGCCGGCGGACGTCTCGCCCTGCTCACGGTTGCCGCGCACGACCGGGAAGAGACAGACGATGATTTGACGGCAGGCTCGATCCATAACATTGACGTGAAAGGCATTCTCGCCCAAGCCCAAGGAAAGAAACGGAGACCGCGGGAATCCCGCCGGCCACATCAGCTGCAAATCTTTTCGGTCACCGATGGACGTTTGCTCGGTGAGAAAACAATTCGGGTGCCGTATGACGTCAAACTCCAGCCGGTCGGGCATGCCCTCGCCGTGGTGAGTGACACGGAACTCCAGCTATACCGGGAACAAGCCGAACCAGTCTGGACGGTCGCTTTACCGGCGGAGCCGGAGCATATCGATGTGCACGCGGGGTTGCTGCTGGTCGCGACGGAATCGGGGGTGGTTGCGTTCGATGCCCAGACCGGTGTGGCCCGTTGGCGACGGCCTGGCTTGCGTGCGACAGCCGCGCGGATCGGCCCTGATGGCGCGGTGTATGTGACGGTGACAATGAAGAAAGATGAGGTCAAAGCCGGTGAAGCTGCGAATTTCCGCGTGGCCGGGGTGAAGGTTGGAGTGAGTGGTGCGACGACGGCGTACCGGGTTTTACTGCGACTTGATCCGCAATCCGGTCAAACGCTCTGGGGGGTGCGCAATATCGGTGACGAAGTGTTGTTCGACGGCGATCAACTCTTTGTCGTGGACCGGGTTCATGACATGAATTTACTGGCGGATCAAATCATGGTCGGCAGCTACAGCGTTCGCCAACTCGCCCCGCGGACCGGTGAAGATCTGTGGGAATTCCTGAAGGCCGGTGACCTCTACCATTGTACGGTCGTGGATGGCCATGTGGTGGCGGTGACATCCAGTGATCCGCCAACGGGCCGTTCGAATCCGACTTGTCCGTATGAGCTGGTCGTGATTGCAGGTCAGTGAGCTAGGTGACCGCAAGGTCTTCGTCTTCTTGCGTAACGCGGGCGACTTCTTCGACGGTGGTCAGGCCGGCTTTGACTTTAACCCAGCCGTCGTCACGGAGGGTTTTCATGCCGTTGGCGATGGCAGCTTGTTTGAGGACGGTCGAGGAGGTGCGCTCGATGACGAGCGGCCGGAGATTTTCCTGCATGACGAGAATTTCGTAGATGCCGGAACGACCCTTGAAACCGGTAAAGCGGCATTCCTCGCAGCCGCGGCCCCGGTAGAACTTCGCCGGACCTTCCGGGAAGCCGACCTCTTTGAGAAACTCCGGATCGGGTTTGTATTCTTCTTTGCAGGTTTGGCAAATGGTGCGGATGAGGCGCTGCGCAATGAGGGCTTCGACGGAGGAACTGACGAGGAACGGTTCGATGCCCATGTCGAGTAACCGGGTCACGGCACCGGCTGAGTCATTCGTGTGGAGCGTTGAAAAAACCAAGTGACCGGTCAGCGCGGCGCGGATCGCGATCTCCGCGGTTTCCAAGTCGCGTACTTCACCGACCATGATCACATCGGGGTCTTGCCGGAGGATGTGGCGCAGGCCGCTGGCAAATGTCAGACCGATGTCGGGTTTGACGTTCATCTGGTTGACGCCGGGCAGTTCGTATTCGATCGGCTCTTCGATGGTGATGATGCGTTGGTCAATCGAGTTGATCGTGCTGAGGAACGCGTAGAGCGAAGTGGATTTACCGGAGCCGGTCGGTCCAGTGACGAGGATGATGCCGTGGGGCAGATCCACCAGTTTGCGGACGGTCTTCTCGTCGTCGTGACTGAGGCCAAGGTGTTCGAGTCCGAGGAAGATGCTGCTGCGCGTGAGCAAGCGCAAACTGACGCTTTCGCCATACGCCGTCGGAATCGTCGAGACGCGCACGTCAATTTCGGCGCCGCCGCTGCGGACGTTGATGCGACCGTCTTGGGGAAGGCGGCGTTCGGCGATGTCCATGTTGGACATGACTTTGATGCGCGAGATGATGGCGGCTTGGAAACGCTTGAGTTGCGGCGGGACCGGTGTTTGGTGCAAAACGCCGTCCACCCGGTAGCGGATGCGCAGGTCGTTTTCCATCGGTTCGAGATGGATGTCAGTGGCGCGTTCTTTGAAAGCTTCCCAGATGATCTGGTTGACGAATTTGACGACGCTCGCTTCCTGATCGCCGCTTTCGAGGTCTTCCTTGGTGATCGCGACCGGCGAGTCGAGATCGAGGACGTTTTTCTGAAGTAATTCGTCGAGGGTTTCAGCGCCGACGCCGTAGTAACGTTTGAGCGCTTTCGCGATGTCGGCTTCCGGGCAGAGCGCCAAGTTCACCCGGCATTTCGTGACGAGCCGGATGGACTCGATCATCGCGAGGTTGAATGGATCGTTGGCGGCGATGAGCAGGGTGCCGTTGTCAGCGCGCATCGGCATGATGTTGTATTGAAAAACGACCTTCGTCGGCACCTTGGCGCGGGCAGCAGCGTCAATTTCCTTTTCCGTGATGCGCGTGTAGGAAAGGCGGAGAACGCGGGCAAGGGCTTCGAGCAGTTTCTCCTCGCCAACCGCGCCCGATTTGACGAGGGCGGTAACAAACGACTCACCGGGGGTGCGCGGGGCGGCGAGGAGTTCGGCGACTTGCGCTTCGGTTACCAGTCCGGTTTGGAGGAGTAGTTCCCGTAAATTGTGCGGCATCGAATCAGGCACGCGGCGAGGATAAGAGAGGCGACCGGGCATGTCAAGGAAGCCGCCCTCGACGGGTGCGACCAGAAGTGGCGGTCAGTTGAGGGCGGATGGGGCGGGGTGCCAGTAACGCTGCCAGAGGTTGTTGGCCCGGGCGACTCGCAAGCCGAGCATCGCCTCCGCATTTGGCTCCTTCCACCAACTGCCGGCGAGTTTGAGGCGCTGTTGCACCACGTGCCGATGGGCGCTTTCGATTTCTCCAGAACCAATGTTAAGCCCGTGGGCGCGCGTGCCGGCGTAATCGAGGTGGGCGCGCCGCTGCTGCAAATAGCGGTGCGCCGTGCGGACGGGAGTGGCCGGCGCCGCCGCCGGCTCCACGTGGGCGGCCAGGGAGCGTAACACGGCGGGCACACGGTTTTGGAGCAGCCGGTCTTGCTGGCGGTGTAGCCAGCGCTGCGGCTGGCGGGGCTGGATCACGGCGGCGGCCGCCGCCAGATATTCGCTGACGTGGTAGAAGTCCACCAGATACTTGCCTTGGGTGCCGAACTGTTCCTGAAACTGGGTGAGAATCCACTCGGCCCCGTCGCCCACGCCATGCACTTGGGTGACGGCATCAAAGCCCGCCGCTTGCGCGGTGTCACGCCACATTGCTCCGCTGCTGGTGACGCTGCCCAGGGTGGCCCCGTAACAGGGCGTGGCGGAATCTTTGGGGCGGGCCAGGCACAGGCGTGCCTCGCGCCAGAGCAGTTGTTTGCCGCGCCGACGATCCGCTCCTGTCGCGGCTGGCACGACGATGGGGATCATGCTCCCGTCCAGTTGCGTGACCAGCGTCGGGGGCGCGGGTTGGCGCGCCGGGAGTCTCAAGGCGCTGAGCTGCGCGCCGTGGGTGAGCGTATGTTGGCGGACCACTTCGGCGGCCACGTCCAGCCCGTAGTGTTCCTGCACGCGCGCGGCGGCGCGGGTGAAACTTTCCTCGGCCCCGAAGTCCACCAACGCCCGTTGCAATCGGCGCGACCGGCCGCGCGGGCGCACCCCCGCGCGTTCGCAGAAAGGCCGCAGCAGCGCCCCACGCCGCCCCAGCCGCCAGTGGGTTTCCGTCACGCTCACCCAGCCAAAGATCGTCTGCCACGTCAGGCGTTTTTTTTACCGTGGCGAATGGCCGTCGGGTGGCGCGTCGGCACTTGGGACTGGGTGTGGGCGTTGGCTTCCTGCGCCCATTGCGTCAAGACTTCCTGGGCCAGTTGCCGCACTTGCTGGCACACCCGCTCCTCGGCTTGGTCGGCGGTACAAGCGTCGCCCACGGATTCATCGAGCGTGTCGGCCAGTTGATGGAGTCGCGCGAGCACTTCGGGACGATGCGCCAGACGCTGTTCCAAGGGACGGTGGTGAGTGGCGGGCTGCGTTGATTTCGGTAGTTCATCATTCATGAACCACTCCACATATACAAAACCCTTCCAAGGAGCCAGGGCTAAATTACTTACACCGATAAATATCTGCCCGCCACTTCTGGTCGCACCCGCCCTCGACAACCTACGCCAACAAATTTCGCAGCGTTCCCAACAAGACCGGCATATCGAGCGGCTTTTCCATCAGGGCGCGGACTCCGGCTGTGGCGGCACTGTTGGTCTGGTCGGGGCGGGCGGTGATTCCGACAACCGCCAAGTCTGGTTGCGTTTCGTGGATGCGCTGGCAAATCGCCAGTCCGTTTTCGTCGCCGAGGTTAATGTCGAGCAACACCAGATCAATCGGCTGGCGGTGGAGCTGGGCGAAGGCATCGGCACTGTTGGCAACCGCCGCGACTTCGTAGCCTTCAAGGCGCAAAACGCGCTCCAGCGCCTCACGCACGGTTGGCTCGTCGTCAACAACCAACAGCCGCTTCCTGACGACTGCGGATTTAAGTTTTGCCTTCAACCTACCTCATACCCTGTCACCGCCCCTCGCTAGTCTCGTGCCAACTCCCCGGAATCGCGAAAATCGCGAATTCTTGCGGATTTCACTGCCGGCTGGTGGAACGGTTCGGCAAATAATCTACCGGCACAGGTAAAACATTTTCCCCTCTCCGCCACCTTTTTGCTATGTTCTCCGCCAGTCGCCTCGGCGTTATGAAAGCTCTCACTCCACGACGGTTAACCCTGCTCTGGCTGTTGACGCTCCTCGTCATCACGGCCTGCATTTACGTCGCGGCACAGGCCTTTCGTTCCGTCGAAGACCTGACCCTCCCGCCCACTGAAAACCTCACCCGCGCCCGGCAAGCCTATCGAGAGATCGCCGAACACATCCCGATTGCCGTCCACCAACTCAACGTCCTGCTTCGCGTCCACGTTGACAACGGCAGCCGCTCCGAACTCGAACGTCACACCCAGCGTTGTGCCGAGTTGAAACAATGGCTGGAGACCCGCCGCGCCAACTGGCCTCGCAGCACGCTGATTTTCCGGCAACCGGCCAACATCAACCTCACCATTGATGTCGGCTCGATGCTCGACGACCTCATCATGGTTTTCGACAGCTACACTGACGCCGTCGCGGCCATGACCCGGACCAACCGGGCCCCGCAGGCCTCCCGCGCCAACACCCTCGCCCTGCGCCTGCTCGAAATCGCCGGCCAAGCCCAAGGCCGCGCCGAGGCCATTGAAGTCTTCCTCTCATTCGCCCGCAACTGGTCGCCAGCATACCGGACGGCCATCTTCGTCACCATCGGCGTCCTGATCATGTTCGTCATCTGGCTGGGATTCCTCACCTACCGGCTCGGCATCGCACCGCTCCGCCAAAAACTCGTCGAAAGCACCGTCACCATCGAACAACAAAAGAAACTCGCCCACTTCGGCGAACTCGCCGCCGGTCTCGCCCACGAAATCCGCAACCCGCTCACCGCCATCAACGCCCGCCTTTACACTCTCCAACGCAGCATCCCCCCCCGTTCCCCCGAAGCCGAAGACGCCGCTGTCATCAATAGCGAAATCACCCGCCTTGACCGCACTGTCAAAGACTTCCTCAAACTCGCCCGTCCGACTGATCCTCTCTTCGCGCCGCTGACCGCGCAGACCCTCTTTCAAGAAGTTCGCGACCTGCTTGCCGGTGAACTGGCCAACCACGCGATTACCCTGACGATTGGCACCACCGCCCCCGACACCTTCCCCGCCGACCGGCAACAACTCAAACAAGTCCTCATCAACCTCGTCCAAAACGCCGCCGACGCGATTGGCCAGACCGGCACCATCACCCTTTCCGCCCGATGCGCCGACCACCACCTCAATGGCCAACGCCAACCCGTCATCATCCTCGAAGTCACCGACACCGGCCCCGGCATCCCCGCCGAAGTGCAGGACCGGCTCTTCGACCCCTTCTTCAGCACCAAAGAACACGGCACCGGCCTCGGCCTCCCCATCTCAGCGCGAATCGTCGCCAAACACGCCGGCATACTTGAACTCCACAGCCGGCTTGGCCAAGGCGCGAAATTCAGTATAATCTTACCGCTACAAGGCGACCCCGATGCCCGGTAACATCCTCATCATTGACGACAACACCAGTCTCGCCAGTTCCCTCAAACGGGCGCTCGAACTCGACGGCTACACCGTCCAGACTGCCGGCAACACCACCGCCGGCCTCGCCGCCGCCCGGCAACACGAATTCGACGTCATCCTCACCGACCTCCAATTCACCGGCCCTACCGGCACCGACTCCCAAGCCGGTCTGGCCCTGATTCGCGAACTTCATGTCACCCAACCGCGCCTCCCGGTCATCCTCATGACCGCGCATCACACGACCCAAACCGCCATCGAAGCCACCAAATTCGGCGCCTACGAATACATCCTCAAACCTTTCACCACACCCGACCTCATCACCCTCATTGTCAAAGCCATTGACGGCAAGCGCCGCATGTCCGCCCCCGTCGAACTTGGCCCCGCCGCCCCGACCGGCGAGGCCATCATCGGCAACAGCCGGTCCATGCAAAGCGTCTACAAAGAAGTCGGCCGCGTCGCCAACAAGCCGGTCTCCGTCCTCATCCGCGGCGAAACCGGCACCGGCAAGGAACTCATTGCCCGCGCCATCTACCAGCACAGCAACCGGGCCGACCAACCCTTCATCATCGTCAACTGCGCCGCCATCCCCGAAACCCTCCTTGAAAGCGAACTCTTTGGTCACGAACAAGGCGCCTTTACCGGTGCCACCATGCGCCGCATCGGCCGCTTCGAACAAGCCAACAACGGCACCATCTTCCTCGACGAAATCGGCGACATCAGCCCCGGCACCCAGGCCAAACTCCTCCGCGTGCTGCAGGACAAAACCATCCAACGCCTCGGCGGCAAAGAAACCATCCGCGTGGACGTCCGCGTCCTTGCCGCGACCCATCGCGACCTCGAACAAGCCATCCACGAAAAACAATTCCGGCAAGACCTCTACTACCGGCTCAACGACTCGACCATCTTCCTCCCCCCGCTCCGTGACCGGCCTCAAGACATTCCCCTGCTCGTGGACTACTTCCTCCGCCGGCATGGCGCGGAACTCGGCCACCCCCACGCCACCATCACCCCCGAAGCCAGCGATTTTCTCAACCACCAACTCTGGCACGGTAATGTCCGCGAACTGGAAAACGTCATCCGCAAAGCCCTGCTGGCTGCCCACGGCTTCGCCATCAACCTCGACAACGTCCGCTCCGCCCTCGCCACCACCCTCCGCCCCAAACCCAGCGCCAACCAACCACTCGCCGATTTTATCCACGGCCTGCTCTTGACGGCCGAACATGGCGACCTGAACGATGTGGAAGCCGTCGTCATGGAAGCTGTCGAGCGCGAACTCTACCGGCAAGCGTTGGACATGGCGCACGGCAATCAAGCCAAAGCCGCCAAATGGCTCGGCATCTCCCGGCCCACGATGCGTGAAAAACTCCGGTCACTAGGATTGCGCGCACCGCCCGAACCCGCGTAGCGCTACCAATTCCCGCCCGCATGCCGGAGCGCCAGTTCTTGGTAATGCTCCTTAGGCAACTCCGCCACGAAACGTGATGGGCGCTGAAACCCGCCGGTCTCCCCGCCGCTTGCCCGGTAGAGTGGGAACGTCATGAACAACTCGTCCTTCGCACGCGTCACTGCCACGTAGAACAGCCGGCGTTCTTCCTCTTCGCCTTCGAGGTTGTCGAGTGACCGCGACAAGGGAAACATCCCGTCGCACAACCCGATCACGAACACCACTTTCCACTCCTGTCCCTTCGCCTGGTGCACCGTGCTCATCCGTAGATATTCTTGCTCTTCAGTTGCCAGCAACGCCGCATCGTCGGCTTCGAGATTCGTCAACAACGCGAGCTGACTCAAAAACTCCTCGACCAATTTGAACTGCGTCCCGAATGCCGCCAGTTGATTCAAATCCTCCTGGCGCGCTCGGGCGTTCGGATACTTCGCCTTCAGGTAAGTCGCGTAATACCCCTCCACCACGATCTCGATCATCTCGTCGGCCAGCAACGGCGGTTGGAGCGCGCGCAGTTGATTGATGACCGCCGCCATCTGCACCCAGTCGCCCGCTGCTTTCTTCGGCACGACCGGCGATTTCTCCGGCAACTCCCGTCCGCCCGGCGCACCGAGATCCGCCCGCAGCAACGGCTGAAATTCGCGCCACAACTTCTCCGCCGTCGCGCCGCCAACTCCCGGCATTAACCGCAAAATGCGTTTAAACGACAATTCATCGTTCGGATTCGTCGCCAGTTTCAGGAAAGAACTCACGTCCTTGACGTGCGCCTGCTCGAAAAACCGCAACCCGCTCGTGATCACAAACGGGATATTGCGTCGCGTAAATTCCATCTGCAATTCCATCGCGTGAAAGTGCGCCCGGTACAGCACCGCCACATCCGTCAACGGCACCCCTTCCTCGCGCAACTCCAAAATCCGCTGCGCGACGAATTGCGCCTGCTGATTCGAATCCGCACACGCCACCAACCACGGCTTGCCGCCCCCCTGCCGGACGGGCTGGAGCGACTTGGCGAACTGATTCACGTTCCCCTTGATAGCATCATTCGCCAGCGTCAACACCGCCGGCACACTCCGGTAATTCACCTCGATCTTGAACGTCTCAGTTTTCGGATATCGCTCCGGGAAACTCAGGATGTTCCGGTAATTCGCCCCGCGCCACGAGTAGATGCTCTGGGCATCATCGCCAACCACCATCAAATTTTGGTGTCGCGCCGCGAGGGCGTCAATGAGGTCGGCTTGGATCTTGTTCGTATCCTGGTACTCATCCACCAACACATGTACGAACTGCTGCTGGTACCGCTCGCTCACCTCTGGCTGCGTCTTCAACAGGTCGAGCGACTTGACCAACAAGTCGTCGTAATCCATCACGTTGCCCGCGCGCTTCCGCGTCTCGTACTGGCGCTGCAACTTCGTGATCTCGCCGGCCAAATGCGAAAAGTAATCGTACTGTTCAGCGAGCACCCTCTCAATGGAACGCTCCGTGTTGGTCGCCAACGAATAAATCTCCGCCAGCACCTCGCCCTTCGGAAACCGCTCGCCCTTCGTGTCAATATTCGCGTCGGCCAGACAAGCATCGAGCAGATCCTTCTGATCATCGCGGTCGAGAATCGTAAAGTCCGGTTCGTACCCGATCAGCTTGGCATGCCGGCGCAACAACCGGTTGCCAACGTGATGGAACGTCCCACCCCAGATGGCGGAAATGTCCATGGGCAACAATTTCGCCACCCGCCGCAACATTTCCTTCGCGGCCTTGTTCGTGAAAGTCAGCAGGAGAATCCGGTCAGGCGGAATGCCGTGCTCCACCAACCACGCCACCCGGTAGGTCAAGGTCCGGGTCTTACCGGACCCCGCGCCGGCAATCACCAACAGCGGGCCATTGCCGGCAGTGACGACGGCGTGTTGCTGCTCGTTGAGTTCCTTCCGGTAATCAATGTGCAGATCACGCGGCGCGTGCGCCGGATGCAGGATGTACTCCGGCATTACTTCCCTAGGGCGAGTCCAAACACGACCGCGGCCACCAAACTCAAGACCGTCACCAAACCCGCCGGCATGAACTTCCGTCCCTTCGCAAAACGAATTCCCATCACGACCAACAAGGCGACCGCCAGCCCAAAGGCCACCTTCAGGCCAATTCGGTCACCGTGCCACATGTAAAAACCACAGGCGATCAACGCCAGGCCGAAAACCAATCCCGCGACCAACGACGGCGCACTGCGCGCTTTGCGGTACCCGAGCAAGCCCCCCGCCAACACCAACAACCCATAGACGATCGCCACTGCTGCTTCATTTTGCATGGCCGTACCCTACCCGAAACGGCCGGCTATTGTCCAGTTACCGTCGGCGTGATCGAATTCCTTGTTTCCATGCTTGAATCCCAACGAATTCAGCCCTATAAAGCTTGCTGTCGCGTAACCAAGGAGCCGCCATGAGAAATAGTTTAATAATCACCCTCGCCGCTGCCGCGTTTTTCAACACCACCGTCACTTGGTCTCAATTACCACCACCCACCACCGGCATTGCCGCCACGCAATTCCGCCGCACGGTTGATCCCTCCGATCGGTCCGCCTCCGGCAGCGCCACCTTTCGCATCAACGGCGCCAAGCAAACGGCCACTGTCGAAATCAAGGGCTTGGGCGAAACCGATTTTGCTGTCTTCGTCGGCGACACCCCGCAGCCGGACGACGAATCCCTGATTGAAATCGTTTCCCCCCTCGATCGCACCAATGAAAAAACCGGCACCTGGGCCCGCAAATTTGCCTCCAGCAACGGCAGCGCGCCACTCGAATTCCCCGTTGATAGCCTGAGCGACCTAAGCGGCGGCATCATTCTGATTGGCCGGGCTGATGACCAACTCCTGCTCGAAGGCGTCACAAACATCGTCAATGGCGTGACCAATATCATCGTGGGCATCCCATTGTTCCTGACCGAAACCAACACGGTCGGGGCCGTTCTCTGGGCGCCGATTCCCGACTTGGTGGTCGCCCCGTCCGTGCTGTCATCCTCCGCCAAAGCCAAGATGGTCTTGCCGGCACCGCCCGCAGCCAGTCCCAAAGCCAAAGGCACTCTCAAGTCCAAGTTTAATGCCGTCACCGGCCAATCCATCATTGAAATTCGCGCCAGTGGTTTGCTGCGTGGTCAAACCTACAACGTGCTCATTGGCGATTCCACCAACCAACCTCCGGCCCTCTTGATTCCGGCAGGCGAAATGACGCCGAACAAATCCGGCTCGCAGATGACTTATGTCCGTGATACGGCCTACGGTGACCCCTTACCGCAACAAGTCCGCAACATCACCGACCTCTCCGGTCGCCGGCTGGATATCCGGGACAACTTCGGCAACATCCACCTGTCCGTCGTCATCCCATAAATCACTCAAAAGCAACAGGGCCGACCGGTCACCCGGTCGGCCTTGTTGTTTTCGGTCTACGTCACCTGGCGCAAATCCACTCGCCCGTCATACAACGCCTTACCGACAATGACGCCCGTCAGATTCCGGTGTTTCTCGGCGAGCCGCTGCAATGTCTGGATGTGCCCGGCATTGCCGACACCACCGCTCGCGATGACAAAACAGCTTACCGCATCGCACAACCCGGTCGTGGCGGCGTAGTTCGGGCCCGTCAACATTCCGTCCGTCGAAACGTCAGTGAAAATTATGTGTTTCACTCCCAGCCGGTCGATCTGCCGGCCGAACTCAAGCGCCGTCAACCCGGTCTTCTCCGTCCAACCTTTCACCGCGACAAATCCGTCCCGCGCATCAATTCCAACCGCCACATGCACACCAAACGCCCTGGCCAGATCCGCGACAAACTCCGGCGACTCACACGCCTTCGTGCCGACCACGCACCGGGTGACACCCATCGCCAACGCCTCTTCCACCTGTCCGCGCGTCCGCATTCCGCCGCCGAGTTGCACCGGAATCTGAATCGCCTTCAAGATCGCCTGGACACACTCCCAATTCCGCGGCGTCCCCTCAAACGCGCCATCCAAATCCACCACGTGCAAAAAGCGCGCACCCTCGTCCTCCCACCGGCGCGCCATTGCGACCGGATCGTCGCTATACGTCGTCTGCGCCTCCGCCGCTCCTTGCCGGAGCCGCACCACCTTGCCGCCGCGCAAATCAATGGCCGGGTAAATCAAAAAACTCATGTCAGTCCCACAAAGTTCTCCAGCATCTTCAACCCAATCGCCTGCGATTTCTCGGGATGAAACTGCGTTGCGAAGACATTCTCCCGCCAAATCACCGAACTAAATTCCACCCCATACTCAGTGGTCGCCGCAATGACCGACTCTTGCCGGGGAGCGCCGTAATAACTGTGTACGAAGTAGACAAAACTCCCGTCCGCCACCCCGGCCAGCAACGGACAATTAGGTTGCCGGATCCGCAACCGGTTCCAGCCCATGTGCGGCACCTTCAACCCATTCGCGGCAAACCGCGGCACCGTCCCCGGCAACACTCCCAACCCGGCCACTCCAGGACTCTCCGCCCCGGACTCGAACAGCATTTGCAACCCCACACAAATCCCCAAAAATGGCCGCCCACTTGCGATAAACTCCCGGATGGCTTCGGCCAAACCGCCTGCCGTGAGATTCTTCACGCAATCCCCAAACGCCCCCACCCCCGGCAAAACGACCGCGGCAGCCGCGAGGACATCTTCCCGTCGATTCACGATGGCGACACGCGCGCCGGCCTTTGTCAGCGCCTTCTCGGCGCTGCGCAGGTTGCCGCTTCCATAATCAATCAGTGCAATCATTCTTTCTTTGAACCTTCACCGGGCTTGGCGCTCGTGCGTCCGCCGGTCACCGCAAACACCCAGCGCGTCCCATCCCGCTGCGACAAAACCAACCGACCGGTCATCTCCGCGTTGCTGACTTGGCAGGACCAATTCGCCACGCCGGCCGCCTCGCTGTGTTGAATCGTCTGCCACTTCAACACCTCGTCATCCTCCGTCACCAGATAGACCGAGGTTTTGAAGCCGCGTTTCGCGCTGGTCGTCGCCGTCATCTGGTCGGCCGCAAAAACCAATTCGTCCTCCCAACCCTTCGCCCCGATCTCGACCGATTCCGCGTCCGGAGTCAGCGTCACCTTCCATTTCGTTCCATCCAGCGGCGCCGCCCAGGCCGCGCTCCCGACAACCACACCGACGCATACCGCGTGCAACAGTTTCATGCGGCCATCATACACCCCCGCCTGCCATTGACAATCCCTACGCTAACGGCCGCCGCGTGATCAACCGCGTCAACGCCCGGCTCGGTGTCTTCACCAACAACTCGTGTAAAAACACATCCGTCGGCATCGCCTTCGGCTCCAGCAACCGTGCCCGAAAAAACAACGACACCCCCATGATCAGTACCGCCCCGGTGAAAACCAAACTGTACTGATTCCATTCCCAAGTTGCCCATCGGGCTGTCCAGTCGCCGACCGCATCCATGCCCATTCCCCACACGATGGGAAAAATTCCAGCCGTCACACTCGTCGTCACACTGAACAACGCGAAGAAATGACTCCGCCCCATTTCCGGTACCACCGCCATCGCCAACCGGGTGTTGGGCAACGTATACAACGCCACTGACAACGCCGCCGACATCTGCATCAAGACGACCAACCACAACGTCGGCGCCACCACCCGCGCCGCCACAGCCGCCCACAACAGCCAGTGCGCCATCAAAACAATTCCCGATAATCCCAATAACGGCTTGCTTCCCACCCGGTCAGCCACCGCCCCAACTCCCCACAGGGCCACCACCGACCACGCACTGAAAAGCGACAACATCCCCAAAAACTGCCAGTCTTCGAACCGATAAACATCGCGCAACAACGGCACCCAACAGACACTGCTGCCGCTCAAAGCCACCAGCACAACCACGTTATACACCACCAACCGGAAAAACGGCGGATGCAACAACATCGCCTTCCACGGCACTTCCCCGCTGGATTTGCTCGTTGCCGGCACCGGCACGTCGGGAATCTTCCGCAAAAACAACAAACTGATCATCCCGGCCGCAAAGGCGACCAGAAACATCCACCCAAATACCGCCGTCCCCGTCGCGCCGTGCGTCACGGCAGTCGTCACCAGCATCGTCCCTAACATCGCCAACGCCGTCGCCATCTGATCGCGAGACAAATACCGG
This sequence comes from Verrucomicrobiia bacterium, assembly GCA_022072455.1. GTDB lineage: Bacteria > Verrucomicrobiota > Verrucomicrobiia > Palsa-1439 > Palsa-1439 > CAINDI01. Next base: position 66,003 of record JAJVHY010000011.1, read on the forward strand.
CCGCGTAACGACTCCGGCACCAATTGCGTCATCCACGGCAAAAATCCGCATACCGAAAATCCCCGCGACGCGTTGTAAATGAACAATAAGAACAACATCAGCGCGATCAGCGTCACCCGGTCCATCCGCGCCGGTAAAAATGCCACCCCGGCCATCCCCAGAATCATAAAGGTCCGCGCCGTCCATCCGCGCAAGACAAAGGCGCGGTACCCCACCTTCTCCACCAGCGGCGCCGCCGGGATTTGCAGCGTGTTCAACAACGCCGGCAACGCCATCACAATCCCCAGCACCGCGGCCGTCACCCCCAGATGCTTGAAAAACAAAATCATCGGCAGCCCCAGCACAATCGTGAACGAAATGGTATTGAAGACTTGGAACACATACGCATTCCCGATCCCCACCGGCATCTTTTCCGTTGTTTCCGTGGCAGTCATGAAGGGGGGATGTTTAGCAATTCAGTCCAAGAGGGCAAGCACTACTCGCCAGCTTGCGTTTGCCGAAACCGGCAGTATCATCGCCCCATGCTTGCCCAACCCCTGCTCCTCACCAGCCCTGACTCCACCGCGACCGTCTATCAGCACGGCGCGCACGTCGCCACGTTTCAACCACGTGGACAACGCCCGGTCTTGTTCATGAGTGCGAAGAGTTCTTACGAAGCCGGCAAGCCGATTCGCGGTGGCGTACCGGTTATCTTCCCGTGGTTCGGCCCGAATCCGGCCGAGGCCACTGCCCCAGCCCACGGACTCGTCCGACTCGTCGATTGGGAGTTGGAAAGCGTTGACGAAAGCCGGCTCGTGTTCGGGACGACGGCGGCGGGTTGCCGGCTCACGTATCGTGTCAGCATCGGCATGACGTTAGCGCTGGAGTTGGAAGTTCGCAACGTTGGCACTGCGCCGACGCAATTCGAGGAGGCATTGCATACTTATTTCGCCGTGAGCGATTGCCGGCAGTGCACGGTGACCGGCTTGGAACAGACACCATATGAAAGCAAGGTCGGTGAAACGGACGGGAGTGAGCCAATCCGCTTCACCCGCGAGACGGACCGGCTTTACCTTAATACTCAATCGACCTGCGTCCTCCATGATCCCGGTTGGCAGCGGCGCATCATGGTGGAGAAGTCCGGCTCAGATTGTACGGTGGTTTGGAATCCCTGGATCGCGAAGGCAAAGGCCATGCCAGACTTCGGCGATGAAGAGTGGCCGGCGATGGTCTGCATCGAGACGGTCAATGCACGGGCGAATGCGGTGAATCTTGCACCTGGGAAATCGCACACGATGCGGCAGGTGGTCCGGGTTAACGTTTTGTGACTAGGCTCGGCAAACTTCTGTTTCTGCTTCTCAGCGTCCTGAGCCGCGATGCAGTCGGGCAGGTTTACGATGCTGCAATTCAGTTCAATCCGACAAATAACTCCATCAATAACGTCTGGCGCTATGGGACGAGATCCGGAATCGCTGGCAATCTGATCACCGCTTACACCGCGCATGATGCCCAAAGTGGGATTCAGTTCTGGCGGAACGGCAGCTTCCCGAGCGTCTCGCATAATGGCACCAATCTCCCCGTCACGATTGCGGGCACCACGTGGCAGGTGGGGCAGTTAGCGTTGCTGCCGGGAATGTTCATGTCGTACAGCGTCGTGCGCTGGACGGCGCCGACCAGTGGTGTGTATCGCGTCGAGGCATCATTTACCGGGATCGCGACGAGCCATTCAACGACGGATGTCCACGTGGTGCACAATCTGACCCGCCTTCTCGATGGCGGCGTGAATTCGACCGGCGCCGGGCCGTTTTTCACCAACACGTTGACGGTCGCGACCGGTGACCGCATTGACTTTGTAGTCGGGCCCGGCGCGGACTTTGACAACGCGAAGGATACGACGGCGTTGTCCGTGCGGATTACGCGGGGACCGGATGTGGCCAGTTGTCGCTGGCTTGGGTTCTTACCGGGCAACTTCACGACGAGCGTGGCGCAAGCGATCTCTGCCGATGGGGCCGTCATCGTGGGCGCCTGTCAACAAGGCGGGTTTCCACCTTGGGCGCAAGGCTACCGGTGGACGGAGGTCGAAGGGATGGTCGGATTGGGGAATTTGCCCGGCGAGAGCGAGTGTGACGCCTTGGGCGTCTCGGCCGATGGTGCCGTGGTGGCGGGTCCCGGTGGGTACGCTTACCGGTGGACAGCTAGCCAAGGAATGGTCGGACTGGGAACGCTGCCGGGTTACGTCCGAAGTTTCGGATGGGGGATCTCAGCCGATGGGTCAGTGGTTGTGGGCGCGGCGAACTCGTTGGAGAACGCACAAGCATTCCGTTGGACAGAAAGCGACGGCATGGTTGGCTTGGGTGACCTGTCGGGTAGCAATTCGGTCAGTGAGGCGCATGCGGCTTCGAGCGATGGGGCGGTCGTCGTGGGAATGAGTAATTCCAGCAACGGCGCCGAAGCATTCCACTGGACCGCCGCGGACGGGATGGTGGGGCTTGGTGATTTGGCTGGCGGTGTGTTTCGGAGCGCGGCGAATTCGGTCTCGGCGGACGGGGCCGTGGCAGTGGGCTATGGTGCGACGGCGACGGGGCAAGAGGCGTTTCGCTGGACGGCAGAAACCGGGATGATCAGCCTGGGAGATTTGCCGGGCGGTGCGGTGACCAGCGTGGCCTATTGTGTGACTGCCGATGGCGCTGTGGTGGTCGGCAGCGGTACGTCGAGCAATGGCACCGAGGCGTTTGTCTGGGACGCCACCGGCGGCATGCGCCATCTCGGTCGGCTGCTGCAAGAGGAGTTCGGCGTGAATGTCGCGACCGGCGCGTTGACTATCGCCTCCGGAGTTTCGTCGAACGGTTTGGTGATTGTCGGCCGGGGTTGGAATCCCCCCGGCCTGCTCCAAGCTTGGCGAGTGGAGCTACCGCGGTTCTGGGAAGGACTGACCGATGGCGCGTGGGTAACAAGGTCGAACTGGTTCGGCGGGCAACTACCCTCAGCCAGCGAGGCCGTTGTAATCCGCCCCGCCAACGGGTTGCTCGTGACCGGACCAACTGGGCCGGTCGCAATGCGTTCGCTGTTGTTGGATACGAAAGACACCGGGTTGTTGGAAGTGTGGCTTCAATTCGGCAGCGACTTGGTTGTCACGAATCACTTCGATACCGGCGTGATCGACATCCGGAAGGCACAATTGATATTGTCGAGCGGCACTGCCGTCCGGGCGGACGTGTTGCGAGTGACTCAGACTGGAGGTTGGCTCGTGTTCAACGGTGGAACATTGGCGACCGAACGTACAACCGTCACCAATGGGACGGCGTTTACCGTTGGGGACGGAATCAGCGCCGCGACTTTCATCTTACTCGGAGGCGTGCATTCATTTGCGGATGGGCTCCGGGTGCGTAATGCAGCCGTCGTGACCGGTTGCGGCACAATCACCGGCCCGGTCACCATCGAAGCCGGCGGTACTCTCCTGGCTGACTGTGGTGGGCGATTAACATTCACCGGCATCGTCACGAACAACGGAACTCTCCGCGCCATCAACGGCAGCGTTCTGGCCAGCAGCGGCACTCTGGTCAACAACAGTGTTATCGACCTGATCAGCGGCGGAGTCACGAACTTCAGCGGAGCATTCGTCAATAACGGCACAATCCTAACAGCGGACAGCGTGATGGTTGGCGGGGCCGCCGTCGCCGGCCAGGATTTTCTCCTCCACCTCATGGCACTCGCCGGGCACACCTACACCCTGCAATTCACCGCCTCATTGTCAGCCACCAACTGGAATGATGTTGGGGCTTCGCAGGCCGGGAGCAACAGTATGCTCACGTTTTCCGATCCCGGTGGCGCGACCAATTCTCCGGCCCGGTTCTACCGCATCAAGGTTGTCGCACCGTAACGCCTGAGCAAGCTGCTGAACTACGCAGCGTCTTTCGCCTGCTTCTTGCGGATGAGCGGTTCGCGCGTGCCTTCGACGACGGCGCGGTTGATCGTGACTTCGGCGATGTCGTCCCGGCTGGGAATCTCGTACATCAGCTCCAGCATCAGCTTTTCCAGCAACGACCGGAGCGCGCGGGCGCCGGTCCCTTTCTTGAGCGCGGCTTGGGCAAGGGCTTGTTGCGCGTCCTTCGTAAAACTGAGGCCGACGCCCTCCATCGCGAGCAGTTTGCTGTACTGCTTGAGCATCGCGTTTTTGGTGTCCGTCAAAATCTCGACCAGCTCTGCTTCGCTGAGTTCACTCAAAACCGAGACCACCGGCAACCGCCCAATGAACTCCGGGATCATGCCGAATTGCAGCAAGTCTTCCGGCTCGCAATGTTCGAGGACCGACTCGGGCTTGGTCGCGCCTGATTGGCCGGCCGGTTGGAAACCGAGCGTGTGTTCGCCGATCCGCCGTGCCACGATCTTGTCGAGACCGATGAACGCGCCGCCGCAGATGAAGAGGATGTGTTCGGTGTTGACCTGAATGTATTCCTGATGCGGGTGTTTCCGGCCACCTTGCGGCGGCACGTTGCACGTCGTGCCTTCGAGGATTTTCAGGAGCGCCTGCTGGACGCCTTCACCGGAAACATCGCGGGTGATGCTCGGCGAATCGGTTTTCCGGCCGATCTTGTCAATCTCGTCAATGTAAACGATGCCGAGTTCCGCGCGTTTCACATCGTAGTCCGCGGCTTGAAGTAACCGGAGTACGATGTTTTCGACGTCTTCGCCGACGTAGCCGGCCTCCGTCAACGTGGTCGCATCGGCAATGCAGAACGGGACGTTGAGTTCCCGGGCCAACGTTCGCGCCAGCAACGTCTTGCCGGAGCCGGTCGGGCCGATCATCAGGATGTTGCTCTTTTCGATCTCGACGTCGCGGTGTTCCTCAATCTTCGGGTGCGCGATGTCCTGATGGATCCGCTTGTAATGGTTGTGAACCGCGACCGCGATGGATTTCTTGGCGCGTTCCTGGCCGATGACGTATTGGTCGAGCTGGCGCTTGATCTCGGCCGGCTTCGGAACGTTCAAGCGCGGCCCGGATTTCTTGGCGGCCGGCGGCGCGAGTTCCTTGTCGAGAATGCTTTTGCAGACGGTGATGCAGTTGTCGCAGATGTAAACACCCGGCCCGGCAATCAACTTGCGCACTTCCCCGTGGGTCTTCCCACAGAAACTGCACATCGTCAGATTGCTCGCGCGTGCCATCAGGTGGCCTTTTTCTCCGGGTCGCGCCGGGATTTCACCACTTCGTCCACCAACCCGTAGTCGCGGGCTTCGGCTGACGACATGAAGAAGTCGCGGTCGGTGTCTTTGGCGATCACATCCACGGGCTTGCCGGTGTGGAGCGCGAGGATTTCATTGAGCCGGTCGCGGGTCCGGAGGATTTCCTTGGCTTGGATGCTGATGTCGCTGGCCTGGCCTTGGACGCCGCCCCACGGTTGGTGAATCATGATGCGCGCATTGGGCAAGCCGAACCGTTTCCCCTTCGTGCCGGCCGCGAGCAATACCGCGCCCATGCTCGCCGCCTGCCCGAGGCAATAGGTCGTCACGTCGCATTTCACGAATTGCATCGTGTCGTAAATCGCCATGCCGGCGGTGACAGAGCCGCCGGGCGAGTTGATGTAGATGTTGATGTCCTTGCTGGCGTCTTCCGATTGCAGATGCAGCAATTGCGCGATGATGACGTTGGCCACATTATCGTCAATCGGCGTACCGATGAAGATGATGCGGTCTTTCAACAGCCGCGAATAAATGTCGTAGCCGCGTTCACCGCGACCGGTTTGTTCAACGACGTACGGGATCAGAACTTGCGCGTTATCCATAAAATTCTCAGGCTTGAGCCATGGTGACCTTAGCATTGGCGATGAGGAAATCAAGGGTCTTGCCGACGAGGATTTGCTCTTCGATTTCCCCCAGCCCGCCGCGTTCGTCCAACTGTGCTTTCAGTTTCTCCGGCGTGACCCGGTACCGGGCGGCCAGTGAAACGATGCGTTCTTCCATTTCGTTTTCCGCGACGGTGATCTTCTCGGCCTGGGCGATGGCATCCAGAATGAACGAGGTGCGAATCCGCTCCCGCGCGTTCTGCGAGGCGAAGCCCATGATCTCATCTTTCTTCTGCTCCAAGGATTCCTTCGGCACCCCGCGCCGGCTGTTCTCCTGCACAAGATCGTACACGATGCTGCGCGTCTCTTGCTCCACCAGCGACTTCGGCAGCTCAAACTCAATTTTGCCCAGCAAGTGATCCACGATCTGTTTGCGAAGCTCGCCTTTGACGGCGTTGTCGCGTTCCGCTTCGAGCCCCTTGCGAATCTCGGCCTGCAACTTCTCCACCGTCTCGGCCCCAATCTTCTTGGCAAATTCGTCCGTCAACTCCGGCAACTTCTTCTCCTTGATGGCCGTCACGTCCACGAAATATGTCGCCTTCTTGCCGGCCAACGGTTTCACGGCAAAATCGGCGGCAAAATCAATCAGCACCTGCTTCTTCTCGCCCGGCTGCGTCCCGACCAATTGCTCGCCAAATCCCGGCAGGAACGAGTCCGCCGCAATCAGCAGCCAGAAATCCTTGTGTTCGCCAAGCGTCTTGGCATCGGGCGCGAGCTCCGTGACCGGTTTGCCGTCGCAAACCGCGGTATAATTGACAACCGCAAAATCGCCCGTCTGCACTCCGCGACCGGTCACGTCGGAGAAATCGGCTTGCTGCTCGCGCAAACTCTCAACCGTCTTGGCGATATCCTCGTCAGTCACCGGCTGTTCCTTCTTGGTGACCGGGATGCCCTTGTACTCCGGCAGCGTAAATTCGGGGGCCGTGTCCACCGCGGCCGTGAAGACGAGCGGCTGGCCGGGCACATAGTTCACGGACTCGATCTGTGGCTGGCCGACAACGCGCAGCTTCTGCGCCTTCACCGCGTCCCGGTACCCATCGGGGATGACGCGTTGCCGGACTTCGTCGTCGAGTTGTTTGGCGTACCGTTTTTCGACCATCGGCTCCGGCGCTTTGCCGGGGCGGAAGCCGGGAATGGCGGCTTGTTTGCGAAATTCCTGCAACAGTTCGGCGCGCACACCGGCCACCTTCACGGCATCGACTTCAATTCGCAATTTGTGACGGCAGGGCGCGACATTTTCAATTGTGACTGGCATAAAGCAATGGTTCTCCGGGAGTTGAGCCGCTCACCGTAAGAGATGCCTCCCCCTCCGTCAAGCGCCGTCTCGGCGATTTTGGATTCACAAGAATGAGCGCTCGCGGGCGCTGGGTTTTGCAATTCTGAACGACCGGGCGGCTCGGCCGGGCGGATCCCGCACGCCGCACGGGGTGGCACCGGGCCTGCTTAACAAGTTCTCACCCTATACCTCACCAACCCCGTCGTCAGCGTTTCTCCAACGCTGACAGACACGAAGAGAGGCCGAGACCCCAAAGCTCGGCCTCTCAGCTTTTTACAGCAGCGTTCCGCTCAGAATCAGCGCCGCCACGCCGAAATAAATGACCAGGCCGGTCACATCCACCAACGTCGCGACAAACGGCGCCGACGAGGCCGCGGGATCAAACCCCATCCGCCGCAGCAGAAACGGCAGCATCGAACCTGCCAACGTACCCCACAAAACCACTCCCACCAACGAGAGCCCCACCGTGATGGCCACCAAAAACCAATGCGGACCATAGATGTTGGAAAACAACGACCAAGCCGTAATCCGCACAAACCCGATCACTCCCAGAATCCCGCCCAGCGCCAACCCCGCCAACACCTCCCGGCGCATGACCTGCCACCAATCCCGCAGCGTGACCTCCCCCAGCGCCATCGCCCGAATGATCAACGTCGCCGCCTGCGATCCCGAATTCCCCCCGCTCGAAATGATCAACGGCACAAACAACGCCAGCACCACCGCCTTCGCGATCTCCTCCTCAAAATACCCCATCGCGGTCGCGGTCAACAGTTCGCCCAGAAACAGCACGACCAACCACCCCGCCCGTTTGCGGATCATCTTCCGCAACGCAATCTGCCGGTACGGCTCATCGAGCGCCTCGCTGCCGCCCATCTTCTGAATGTCCTCGGTCGCGGCCGCTTCCGCGATGTCGAGCACGTCATCCACCGTCACGATCCCCACCAGCTTGCCGGCCGAATCCACGACCGGCAACGTCGTCCGGTCATACTTCCGAAACGCCTCGACGGCTGTCTCCCCGGAGTCCGTCACCTTCAACGCAAAAAATTCCGAGTTCCGGATCTCCCGCACCGGCTGCGCCAGCGGCCGCAACAAAAACTCGCGGATCCGCACATCATCAATCAGCGTCCCGCCTTCATCCACCACATACAACACATTGAGCGTCTCGCTGTCCCGGCCCACTTGCCGGACATGATCGAGAACCTGCTGCACCGTCCACTCATCGCGCACCGCGATGAAATCCGGCGTCATCAACCGGCCAATGCTGCCTTCGGGGTACCCGAGCAGATGCTGCGCCGTCGCCCGTTCCGCCGGCGACAACAACCCCAACAACTGCGTCACCGCCACGCTCGGCAACTCCTCCAACAACGCCGTCCGATCATCCGGCGTCATCTCATTGAGGATCCTGACCGTGTCCTCCTGCCCCAACGCCTTCAACAACTGCTTCTGCGTCGCCCGGTCGAGATACTCGAACACATCCGCCGCGACCGGTTGCGGCAGGATCCGAAAAATCACCCCCTGCTGCTCGATCGGAAACCCGACAATCGCTTCCGCGAGATCAGCCGGATGCCATTCCGCGAGCACGCCCTTCAGCTCCGCCAACTTGCGTTGCTCGATCAACTCCTGAATTTCGCTCTGAATGACGTCGGCGATCATGGGGTGGAATTACCGGGGCACTTCCTACACGTGCCGGCGGAAGTTTGCACGGCGAAACTTGCCGGCCCGCACTACCGGTGACATGCCCGCGGAACGGCGGAACGATTACGGAATCGGATTCGCGCCGGCATTGCTCACCACCGCCGCCAACCGGTCCAGCGCCTCCGCCACCGTCGCCGGGGGACTGCCGGCCCAGTGCCCGGGATTGGCCGGTGAATACGCGCCGGTACTGAACGACGTCCCGCTGCCGTCCTTGAGGATGCCGTCGGCCCACGTCGCCACCACGGCCGGCGGGTCGGTCCAGGCGAAACTGCCGGCAATGCCCGCGCCGCCCAGCGGATAACTCCACGCCGCGCTGGCCGGCGAACTGCCGAACCCGCGAAACGTGAACGTGCTGAAATCCTTCCCGGCCAGCCACATGCCGGCCAGATAGTAGAGCACCAAGCCGGTCGGATTCGTCCAGTAGGGTTGACCGTTGTGCGTGCCGGTCACGGTGTAGGCGCCATTGAACAAGGTGCCGTCGTAGTTCTGGTTGCCGGCATCGTAGTACACCAACCCGCCGAAGCCGGTCGCGGTGAGGACGCTGGGCGCAGTCAACGTCCGCGCGCCGACATCGAGACTCACGACATTTTCGGCATCGCGGAGTTGTTGCGGGGCCGCCCCGGCATCAATCAGGTCTTTGAGACCGTTCAACTGACTGCGCAAGAAATCGGCGTCCACGATCTGGCCGTTTTGGGGATTGCTGGGATCGAAGTGCATGGGGTTCCTCCTGCTGGTTAAGGCTACCGGTTTGCGTTCGCGTCCGCTTCTACCAAATCCGCGGGAATTTGTCAGCCGCAGGCTTGCCGGTGCCGCGCGCCATCGCTACACTCCGCGCCCATGACTCGTGAGCAGGAGCTTGCCAAGTTCGTCGCTTGGGCTGACAAGCACATCACCGGCGACGAAAAGGGACAGGCCCAAATCTTCCTCGACCGGCTCTTTCAAGCGTTCGGGCAAACCGGCTCGCTTGATGTCGGCGGCACCCCGGAGTTTCGTATCCGTAAATCCAGCGAAGACGGCGGCGGCACTTCCTTTGCCGACTTTGTTTGGAAACCAGTCGTGCTCATCGAAATGAAGAAACGCGGCGTCAATCTCGCCACCCACTTACCGCAAGCTTTCAAATACTGGGAACGCCTCTGCCCCGACCGGCCCCGCTATGTCGTGCTCTGCAACTTTGACGAGTTTCGCATCTACGATTTCGACCAGCAGATTGATTCTCCGGTCGATACCGTCACGACCAAGGAACTCCCGGAGCGCTACGGCCCGCTCCGCTTCCTCGAACCGGGCACGCCCAAGCCGGCCTTTGGCGTGGACCGACTCGCCGTCACCCGCGAGGCCGCCGACAAACTCGCCGCGCTGTTCAACAAACTCACCAAACGCGGCATCGACCGGCCCCTCGCCCAACGGTTCGTCTTGCAAATGCTCGTCGCGTTGTTCGCGGAAGATATTGACCTCCTTCCAAAATATTTCGTCGCGCAGTTGCTGGACGAATGCACCACGCCCGCCGACACCTACGACCTGATCGGGGGACTCTTCGCGGCCATGAACACGCGCCAGACCGCCGGCGGGGGCCGTTTCAAGGGCGTCGCGTACTTCAACGGTGGCCTCTTCGCCGACCCCGCCCGGATCGAACTCAACAGTTCCGAACTCGTCCTCCTCCGGCAAACCGCCACGTTCAACTGGTCGAACGTCCAACCCGAAATCTTCGGCGCGCTCTTTCAAGACTCGCTTGATGCCGGCGAACGCCGCGCCTTCGGCGCCCATTACACCAGCCCCACCGACATCATGAAGATCGTCCGCCCCACGATTGTGGACCCGTGGCGCGACCAGATCGAAGGCGCGAGAACCCTCAAGGACTTGGGCAAGCTCCGCGACCGGCTCCACAACTTCCGCGTCCTCGACCCCGCCTGCGGCTCCGGCAACTTCCTCTACATCGCCTACCGGGAACTCAAACGCCTCGAAGCCCGCCTCATCGAGCGCATCAACAACGAATTCCCCAGCCGCGCCGAACCGGCGCAACGCCAACTCAGCTTCCTCAGCGCGCAAAACTTCTACGGCATGGACATCAACTCGCTGGCCGTCGAGATCGCCAAAGTCTCGATGATGATTGCCCGCAAGCTCGCGATTGACGAACTCCACATCACTGAGCCGGCCCTGCCGCTCGACAACCTCGACAAGAATTTCGTGACCACCGACGCGCTTTTCACCGACTGGCCGAAAGCCGACGTGATTATCGGCAACCCGCCCTTTACCGGCGCAAAATTCCTCAAACCCCAACGCGGCCCCGACTACGTCAACGCCGTCCGCAAGGCTTACCCCGACGTGCCCGGCATGGCCGACTACTGCGTTTACTGGCTGCGCAAAGCGCACGACCACTTACCGGCCTGCACCGCTGCCGACCCGGTCGCGGGCCGTGCCGGCCTCGTCGGCACCCAGAACATCCGCAACAACAAATCCCGCGTCGGCGGGCTCGAATACATCATCAAGACCGGCACGATCATCGAAGCCGTGGACAATCAACCATGGTCAGGCGAAGCCAACGTTGCCGTCTCAATTGCAAATTGGGTCAAGTCGCAGGATGCCGGCGTGCTCCCGAAGACGCGCCGCCTCTGGTTCAAAGTCAATCCCCCGGTAGGGACGGCTCGCCGAGCCGTCCGCGACTACGATCTTAACTACCGGGATTGCGACTTCATCAACTCCACGCTCTCAGACCAAACCGACGTTGCCGGCGCGAAGGTGTTGACGTGCAACCAAGTCCCGCCGGTTTGTTTTCAAGGCGTGATTCCCGGTTACGAAGGCTTCGTCCTGAAGCCAGAGGAAGCGACGACACTCGTCCGGAAAGATTCTGCAAGCGCCAAAGTAATCCATCCGTTCTTAACCGGGCGTGACTTGGTGACCGGCACAGGCCAGCCCTCACGCTTCGTGATCGATCTGAGCCAGATGGATATGCTCACAGCACAACGGTTCTCCGCCGCGTTTGGCCATGTCAGGGAACATGTACTGCCATACGTCAAAGCGAAAGCCGAAACACCCGGCGCAAGCCACGATGACGGCCGCAAAGGCCATCTCGAAAAATGGTGGGAGATGTGGCGACCTCGCCCGGTAATGCTTCGCGCGCTCACCGGGTTGCCGCGATACATCGTTTGCTCCGGTGTCACGAAGCGACCGATCTTCGCGTTCGTTCACGCTAGCATCCGCCCAGACCATGCGACCTATATGTTCACGCTTCCCGACGACTACAGCTTCGGCATTATGCAATCGAGTACGCACTGGCTGTGGTTCGTTACGAAGTGCAGCAAATTGACGGAACGTTTTCGCTACACGCCGGAATCCGTCTTCGACACATTCCCGTGGCCGCAGTCGCCGACGGCAAAGCAGATCGAAGCGGTCGCCGCCGCCGGTCGCGAAGTGCGCCGCGTCCGCGCCGAAGCGTTGAAGAACCTCAAAGGCGGCCTCCGCGCCCTCTACCGCACGCTGGAGTTACCGGGCGCGAATCCGTTGAAAGATGCCCACGCCGCACTTGATGCCGCCGTGCTCACCGCCTACGGTTTCAACGCGAAGAAAGATTTGCTCGCGCAATTGCTCGCGCTCAACCTCGAAGTTGCCAAACGGATTGAGGACGGCGAGTCAGTGACCGCGCCCGGCGTGCCGAAAGACTATGCGAAGTCGAAGGAGTTGGTGACGGTTGACTGCATCCAACCATAGGAGGTCGTAAATGAAGCGTGACATGAACTTGATTCGCCTGCTGTTGCTACTGGTAGAAGGCGAAGAGCCTAAGCCGGACTTGAGCGGATACACGCAAGAGCAACAAGCTTATCACATGGCCAAGTTGATTGAGGCCAATCTGGTACTTGGTGATGTCTCAAGGGACAATAATGGGATGGCAGTCGGGGCCGTCGCAACAGAACTGACTTGGCAGGGACACGAGTTTCTGGATGCAGCGCGTAACGAAACGATCTGGAAGAAAGTTGCCGGCAAGGTGGCAAAAGCTGGCGTCGAGGTCGGCTTGCCAGTGCTTCAACAAATGCTGACCGATACGCTCAAAGAGCACCTCGGAATGAAATGAAGCCGGTACGATTGACGAAACACGCCAAGGAACAAGCAAGCGAGCGCGGCGCGACGGAAGCCGAGGTCCGGGAAGCCGTCGCCGAAGGATCGCGGGAGCCGGCGAAGCGCAGCCGGGAACTCTGCCGGTACAATTTCACGTTCGGCAAAACGTGGCAGGGTCAGCCATATGCGATTAAACAGGTCGCCCCGGTCATCAAGGAAGAGGCCAACGAAATTGTTGTCATTACCGTGTACACGTTCTACTTTTAGGAGGCCGAGCCATGAAAATCAGCTACGACTCAGAAATTGACGCGCTCTACATTCGCTTTGTCGAAGGTCAGCAGGCGTGTCGCACCATTCGCTTGAACGAGGAGGTCGCCCTCAACATCGGCGCCGGCGAGACGCTGGTGGGCATTGAGGTCTTGGATGCCAAAGAAGTGCTCGGCTCCGGTAAAGTTCCCGCAGTCGTGCTCGAAGGACTGGCGTCTTCGGCTGCTCCGCTCGCTGTCCGCGAGAAGCCCGGCAAGAAATACGGGAAGTAGTCCGCACACGTCGTCGGGCTGGAAGTCCTCCCTGTCCCGCAGTTGTTTGCCAAGCATTCCCTGGCTCGCACCAAAGCCGCAGCGCAGGCCAAATCGAGCAAATCCTCGTAAGTAGCTGCATTGACAATTGTTAGATCGGTTGCCGGTAGTCAAAACCCGTTTGCACCAGCGATAATTGCGTTTGCTATTGGAGCAATAGCATTTGCTACAGCGCCAATTGCGTTTGCACTTGGAACTGACGCATCGGCTCCCGCACCAATCGCGTTTGCCGTTGGAATAAAAGCATTCGCTCCCGCGCCGAAAGCGTTTGCAGTGGGCGCGCGTGCAGTCGCTCCCGCGCTAAAAACCATTGCGCCAACCGCACGAGCATTTGCTGTTGGCACAACTGCATCTGCGTCCCGGCCGAGAGCATTGGCACTGGCAGCCGCAGCATTCGCTGCCGGGTCTTCCGCCGGCAGCACCGCCGGGCGGCTGAAAAATTTCTTGCGAGGCCGGCCGCGGATTGCTAGAAGCGCGACAGGCACCGGCAAGGACAGCCGGGGAGAAACAAATGAACCACCAACGCGCGCTGGTTACTGGTCTAGGAGCCGGTCAGCCTTGAGTACCCCGCTCGCCCGCTACGGAACCGCCATCTACGGCGTCGCCCGCTATACCAGCGCCAGCAGCGACACAGGAGGCAGGAAACGTATGGCAGAAGTTGCGTTGAACCTCAGAAACTTGTCGGTCAACGACAAGATCACCAAAGGCCGCGCGGTCACGACAGCCGCCGGCACCATCGAGGGCACCGCCGTGCTCGGCGCCCCGCTCCCACCCGAAGCCGCGGAAGTGACCACCAAGACCGACGCCCTCGAATTCGCCCGCGACAAAAAAGCCGCCGCGGATAACGCGGCCAAACTCGCCACGCAGGAACTCAGCGCAGCCGAGCGCGCGTGGAATACCGCGCTGGCCGACTACGGCCGCTTGGTCGGCACCAAGTCCGGCGGCGTGGCGGCGAAGATCAACGCCTGCGGACTGGACGTCGCCGGCACCCCAACGCCGATTGGCGAGATGCCCCAGGTGCTGAACCTGGTCGCCACGATCGGTGATCTGACCGGCGAGGTGGATTTGGCATGGAACCCCGCCAAGGGTTCCAAGACCTACATCGTCCAACATTGCGAAGACCCGCTGGGCGGGGCGTGGACGCAATTCGATCTGTGCACCGCGAGCAAGATCACCGTGACCGGGTTGGTCAGCGGCAAGAAGTATTGGTTCCGGGTGGCCGCCAAAGGCAGCGCCCCCGGTCAAGGCCCGTGGAGCGACCCCGCGCTCAGCATGGCCGCGTAAACCGGTATCGTCACCCAGTCCCGAAGGCCGCGCCACGTCGCGCGGCCTTTTCGTTTTCCGCCGCTACGTCAACTGGTGCCGGTACCACGCGACGGCTTTTTCGATCCCGGCCTGGAAATCCACCGTCGGCGTCCAGTTCAACAGCTTGGCGGCTTTTGCGATGTCGGCTTGGCTGTCCTTGATGTCGCCGGCCCGCGGCGGTTCGAACTTCGGTTTGATCTTCTGGCCGGTAATCTGGTTGATGACGTCCACCAGATCGAGCAGCGAAATCCGGCCCCCACACGCCACGTTGAACGACTCCCCACACGCCGCCTTGCCGGCGGTGCAGGCGGCGAGATTGCCGGCGATCACGTTTTCCACGTGCGAGAAATCCCGGGTCTGTTGACCGTCGCCAAAAATCGTCGGCGGCTCCCCTTTCAGGATCGCCGTGATGAAACGCGGAATTACCGCCGCGTAGGCCGACGCCGGGTTTTGGCGGGGGCCGAACACGTTGAAGTACCGGAGCGACACCGTTTCCAGGCCGTAGAGCTGGTAGAAGCACCGGCAATAGTATTCACCGGTAATCTTGTGGACCGCGTACGGCGACAATGGCGACGGAATCATGTCCTCGCGTTTGGGCAACGTCGGCGACTCGCCATAGACGCTCGACGACGAACTGAAGACCACGCGTTGCACGCCGGCATCGCGGGCAGCAATCAGGACATTCAGCGTCCCGGTGATGTTGGCGGCATGGGTCGCGGCCGGTTCCTCGACTGACCGGGGCACGCTGGGCATGGCGCCCATGTGAATGACGTAGCGCACGCCGGCCACCGCTCGTTTGACAGCGGCGGGATCGGCGAGGTCGCCTTCCACGACTTCGGGTTGACCGATCAGGTTGGCGCGTTTGCCGGATGAGAAATTGTCGAAGACCCGGACACTTTTGCCGGCTTTGAGCAGATGTTCGGTGATGTTCGAGCCAATGAAGCCGGCCCCGCCGGTAATGAGGTAGTCAATCATGGGTTTAATCCTTTGAAGAGCTTCGGTGCGGCCACTGTCAAAAAGTTTTCGGCCAGCCGTTGGTAACCCTCGGCGTCCGGGTGCAAGCGATCCGGCAACCGGCCGACAAGGTCGGGGCCGAACAACTCCAGCCCATCTTGATACCGGAGCGCCGGGTCGCCGGCGGCGCGCAGGATTTCGACGGCCTGCGCCACCTCGCTCCGCATCTCCGGCAACGTGAACCCGACCGCATTTTTGGTCGTCTCCCGTTCGCAGGCGTAGATCGGCGAACAGACCAGCACCGGGGTGGTGGGATGTTTCTCGCGGAGAATTTTCACAAACCCGATCAGCGACGCTCCAAACGTCCGCGCGCTCAGCGTGGCGCCGCCGTAGATGTTGATCCCAACGCACAGGGAGAGGTAATCCGCCGGCAAGTCCCGCATCAGCCGCGCCACTTGGGAGTCGAGATGACATTGGCCGCCGTAACCGAGGCACGTCAGATTCAAACCGCGGGTGCGGGCCACAATGGCCGGCCACGTCCGCGTGGGCGAGGCCGCGGTCCGGCATTGGGTGATGGAACTCCCATAGGTGATCCAGCGCGGGCGGTTGTCGGGAGCCGGCCCGCACGTGGCCCCCGCGGCCAGTTCCAGCGCCTGCAACCGGAAGGTGCCGTACTGCGGCAGCCACAACTCGACCACGTGTTCCCCTGCCGGCAGATTCGCAAACTCGAACCGGTCGCGGCCCGCCAGCGGTTGCGAGCCAAGCCAACCGCCATCGCAAACGAGATCGATGTCACTGGCGTCAGCCACTGGGGTAATTCGGCCCGCCACGACTGGGCTGTTCGTCCGGAAGGTCAACCGCACTCCCGCCGGCATCGCGGCTCGTTCTTGCAGAGTCGGGTTAAACAGCGTCCGGTCGCCAAACGGGATCCGCCACGGGCTGACGCCGTCGGCCGCGGTCTGCAACGAGACTGCCCCCGGCCATTGCAATCGCGAATCTGACGCTGTGATGATTTGCATAGTCTAGGCCACCGGCTCGCTAAATAACGCGGCGGCGAATTGTTGCGGGTCGAACGGCTGCAAGTCATCAAGTTGCTCCCCCAACCCGATGAATTTCACCGGCAGCTTCAACTCGCGCGCGATCGCCACGACGATGCCGCCTTTCGCCGTGCCGTCCAGCTTCGTCACCACCAAGCCGGTCACCCCGAGCAGTTGATGAAACTCCCGGGCTTGGTTCAACGCATTCGAGCCGGTCGTCGCATCGAGCACCAGCAGCGTTTCGTGCGGGGTGCCGGGCAGCCGTTTTTGGAGGACGCGGTGCATCTTTTTCATTTCCTCCATCAGATTTTGCTTCGTGTGCAACCGCCCGGCCGTGTCCACCAACAAATAGTCACTCTTCCGCGCGAGCGCGGCCCCCAGCGCGTCAAACGCCAGCGCCGCGCTGTCCGAGCCATACTCACCGGCAATCACCTCGCAGCCGACCCGGCCGCCCCAAATCTTGAGCTGTTCGATGGCGGCCGCCCGGAACGTATCGCAGGCCGCCAGCAGCACCGAGTTCCCCTGCCCCTTGAGCAGATGCGCGAGCTTGGCTGTCGTGGTCGTCTTGCCGGCGCCGTTGACGCCGGCGAGGAGGACGACCGTCGGCGCTTGCGGCGCCTTGTTCAAGTGGTGGGTCGCGACGCCGAGTTCCCGGGCGATCTCGGCGCGGGCGATGGCGAACACGTCGACTTGCCCGGTTTTCTTTGCTGCGGCTTTTGTCTGGTCGATGATCGCGCCGGTCGTGCCGATGCCGATGTCGGTCGCGATCAAGGCGGCTTCGAGTTCATCGAGTGCGTCGGCATCGAGGCGCGGGGCGCGGGTGACGATGCGTTTGATTTCCCCGGCCAGTTTGGTCGAGGTCTTTTTGAGGCCGGCGCGAAATTTCTGGAAGAGGCTCATTGGGCTGCGGCTTTGATAGCATCCACACATTCGTAAGGCACTTGCACGGTCCCGATCAAGGCGCGGCCGCGCACTGTTCCGTGGCAATCGCTGCCGCCGGTCACGATCAACCCCAGCCGCGCCGCCAACCGCCGGTAATGCTCCGTCTGGCCGGGGCTGTGCCGGGTATGCCAGATCTCCAAGCCGCCCAACCCTTGCTGCGCCAGCTCCGCGAGATGTTCATCCACTTTGTTCAAGGCCGGATGCGCCAGCACCGCCACCCCGCCGGCGCGTTTGACGTGCCCGATCGCTTCCGCCGTCGTCATGCGGTACCGATCCACAAACCCCGGTTTGCCGCGTTTTAGGAAACGTTCGAACGCCTCATCGCTCGTCTTGACCACCCCGCGTTTCACCAACGCCATCGCCATGTGCGGCCGGCCCAGCGTCCCGCAGTCGGAACAGGCCAACACCTCCGCTTCGGTGACCGGGATGCCGAGGTCGTTGATGCGCGTGACCATTTCACCGATACGTTTTTCGCGAATTTGTTTCGAGTGATTGAGCACGGCGGTCAAGGCCGGGTCCTGCCAGGTCGCGCCGGGCAGGTACGCGAGCAGATGAACTTCGGTGGTCTCGATCCGGCAGGTGATCTCGACGCCGGGAATGACTTCGATCCCCAGCCGGTCACTCACGGCGAGGATGGGCGGCACCCCGTCGAGCGTATCGTGGTCGGTGATGGCAATCGCCGACAGTTGCCGGTGCATCGCTTCCTTGCACAAGTCTTCCGGCGTCCAACTGCCGTCGGAATACCGGGTGTGCAGATGCAGGTCAACGAATCGCATCACTTCCCAGCGGCGGTTCGGGCGGGGCGCGGCAGATCGCTCCGCAGCCGGTCGAGGATGCCGTTCACAAACGAACCGGATTCTTGGGTGGAAAACTTTTTGGCGATATCCACCGCTTCATTGATGCTCACGACCGGCGGGATGTCGTCGCGGAACAACATCTCGAAAATCGCCAGGCGGAGAATGTTCCGATCCACGGCGGCAATACGCGGTAGTTCCCAGTGTTCGGTGTACTTCCGAATCTTTTCGTCGATGGCGGCCTGGTTCGCCACGGCGCCGCGAATCAAGTCGTCCGCGAATTGCTTGGCCTCGGCGCTGCACGGTTCCGGCAAGGCGTCCCAGAACGTCGCGAGCGATTCGTCGAATTCGCCGCCGCTGAGGTCGAACTGATACAGGAATTGCACCGCGCACTCGCGCGCTTGGCGGCGTTTGCCGACGGGTTTTACAGGTTTTTCCATACACGAGCCATTTCGATGGCAGTGCGGGCCGCTTCGCGGCCGCGGTTGTAAGTTTTGCCAAGGCAGCGCACTTGGGCTTGCCGGAGATTGTTGGCAGTGACGATGCCGAAAACGGTCGGCACGCCGGTGCGAATCGCGATGTGCGTCAGCCCGTGCGCCACGGCGCCGGCAATGTGCTCGGCATGGCTGGTCTGGCCTTGGAGGAGCACGCCCAACGCAATGACGCAGTCGCATTGGCCGGTTTTCGCCAAGTGGGCGGCGGCGGCTGTGACTTCAAAACTGCCGGGGACGCGAATCACCCGGCATTTTGCGCCGGCCAGCGTTTCCAGACAGTTGGCCACGAGCGCGTCGGCAAGTTTGGTGTTATAGCGCGCGGCGGCAATTCCAAAGCGGAGGCCCGCGGCGGAAAGTGGCGGTTGTTTTTCGGCGCGGAGCATGAGTTACAATTTGTGTCCCAATTTGGTTTTTTTGGTTTCGAGATATTTCTTGTTATGGACAGTCGGCTCGCTGCGAATGGGCAGTTGCTCGACGATCGCCAACCCGAACCCATCGAGACCGACGACTTTTCGGGGATTGTTCGTGAGCAACCGGATGCTGCGGAGTCCGAGGTCCACCAAAATCTGCGCGCCGAGGCCGTACTCGCGAAGGTCGGGTTTGAAGCCGAGTTTCTCATTTGCCTCGACGGTATCAAGACCTTCTTCTTGGAGCGCGTAGGCGTGAATCTTGTTGGCGAAACCGATGCCCCGTCCCTCTTGGCGCATGTACACCAGCACCCCCTCGCCTTCTTGTGCAATCCGCTGCAGTGCCGCCTGCAACTGCGACCCGCAATCGCACCGCAACGACCCAAAAACATCACCGGTCAGACACTCGCTGTGCACACGGACCAGCACCCCGGCCTTGTCGCGGACATCGCCCAGGGTCAACGCCGCGTGATGCTGCCCATCCACGAGTGACCGGTAGAGGTGGAGTTTGAACTCGCCATACTGTGTCGGCATGGCGACCTCCTGTTCTTTCGAGACCAGCTTTTCCCGCGACCGCCGGTATTCGATCAGGTCGCGGATCGTGCAAATCTTCAATCCGTGCTTTTCGCGAAACTTCAGCAACTCCGGCAACCGCGCCATCGTGCCGTCTTCGTGCAGGATTTCGCAAATCACCGCCACCGGCAGCAGCCCGGCCATCTTGACCATGTCCACCGACGCCTCCGTGTGCCCGGCGCGCCGCAATACGCCGCCTTCGCGGGCTTGAAGGGGGAAGATGTGCCCCGGTTGCACCAGATCGTCCGGCTTCGCCGCACTGTCAGCCAGAATGCGAATCGTCCGCGCCCGGTCGTAGGCGCTGATGCCGGTCGTGATTCCCGTTCGCGCATCAATGCTGACCATGAAATCGGTTTTATGGCTCTCGCGATTCTCGACAACCATCCGGCCGATCCCGAGTGACTTGAGCCGGGCTTCCGTGGTCGGCGCGCAGATCAGGCCGCGACCGTTCTTCGCCATGAAATTGATGGCATCGGGCGTGACTTTCTCCGCCGCGATGACGAGATCGCCTTCGTTTTCGCGATCAGCGTCATCGGTCACGACAATCAGCCGGCCTTGCCGGAGATCTTCGAGACAGGCTTCCACAGTGTCAAAAGACTTGTTCATCAATCCACGTCAAAAACGATTCCGTTATGGTGCAGCAAGACGACCCAGAGTTTGTACAACACTAGCCGGTTCGTCATCTCGGCGTAGTTCTTTTCCACCAGCCCGCAGACGATCTTGTCAATCTCGGCAAAGCTCATCCCGAGTTTCGGCGCGAGGTCCGGCAAATCGAGATCCACCGTCATCGCACAGCGGCCGCGGGTCGCGCCGAGCAGGAACTTCAAATCGTGGCTGGACAACCCCAACTCATGCGCGGCGCTCACCAAGTCATCCGGCATGTTCAAATAGCCGGCAATGCCCTCGGGCACCCGGACCGGAAATTTCACCTTCCCGCGATAGGTCTTTTCAACGACAACTTCGTCGACAGTGACGGTTTCAGCCATGCCGTTGACACTATAAACAGACGCAGCGCGAGGCAAACGAAATGTGCTAACTGCTGAATTCGGGCTGACAGAATCGGCGGCGCGGCCACAGACTGTGATTCCATGACAAACGTAAGTAGACTCGCCCCTACCGGCTTACGGAATCGGTGACATACCGCCGTTGCTTACCGCCGCCGCCAGCCGGTCAATCGCCTCCGCCACCGTCGCCGGCGGTGCGCCCGCCCAGTGACCGGGATTGGCCGGTGAAAACGCGGCGGTCACGAACGGTTGTCCACCGGCATCCTGTAACACCCCGGTCGCCCACGTCGCCACCACCACCGGCGGGTCCGCCCACGCGCAACGGCCGGCAATGCCCGTCGCGCCCAACGGATAATCCCACGTCGCGCTCACCGGCGTCGCGCCGAACCCGCGAAAGGTGAACGTGCTGAAATCCTTCCCGGCCAGCCACATGCCGGCCAGATAATAAATCACCAACCCGGTGGCATTCGTCCAATACGGCTGACCGTTGTGGGTGCCGGTCACCGTATAATCGCCATTGAACAACGTCCCGTCATAGTTCTGGTTGCCGGCATCGTAATACACGACGCCGCCGAACCCGGTCGCGGTGAGCGACGCGGGCCCGGTCAAGGTGCGCGCGATTGCATCGAGGCTCACGATGTTTTCGGCGTCCCGGAGTTGCGTGGGGGCCGCTACGGCATCAATCAAGTCTTTGAGGCCGGTGAATTGGTTGCGGAGTTCGGAGGAGGTGATGACGGAATTGGGGGCCGGTAAGAGTGGATTGAAGGGCATAAGTTCTCCTGCGGTTTTTGGTCGGGACTGCGCGCCGCGCCGTCCGTGTCATTCATTAACTGCGGCGGTCGCGGCGCGACCGCCCTACCGGGGGGGCGTCCCGACCGGCTGGTTCCGGTTCCCGGTTCAGGGCGCTTAACCCCGAACCGAGAACCAGAACCGGGAACACCTATTTATTTACGGCACGGTTTTGACGGCCGGTTCGCTCCACGCGCCGGTGTTATTGGCACCGAGGGCGCGGACGCGGGCCCAGACGCGTTGGCCGGAGACCAGCGTATCGTTGAGCCGGCAGCGGGTCTTCGTTGTGGTGAGTTTATCCTGCCAGTTGACCGGCATGGTCGTGGCATCCACACAGACCTGCACCTGATACATGCGGGTGCCCTCTTCCCCGGCGTAATCCATGATCAATTCGCCTTCGTGATCACTGGGCGAGAGGCGGACATTTTGAACTTGGCCGACCAGCCGGGGATTCGGGTTGGCGCGCACGTTCATCGCGGCACTGCGGATGATTTCCTCATCGCCGTTGGCCGCGTTCTCGACGTACAATCCGAGATTGGTCAACGTCTCGCGCAGGTCGCGCAACGCATTGTCCCGCTCGGTCTGATACAAGGCCAACGTATCCTGCGCGGCACTGAGTTGGTTGATTTTCGCCACGGTGGCAGTCAGCCGCGTCTGCAACTGCGCCAAATCCGGCGTGGGCGTCGGAAAGTTCGCGTTGCCGGTCATCGCGGTGTGGATGTCCTGACCGAGTTGGACCGTTTGGCCGGCGTTTAACTCAAACAACCCGAGGGCGACTTTACTTTTCATACTACGGCTCCTTATGGCTGGGGCCAGCGCATCATAGCTCGCACCGGCATCAAACCGCGCGCCGCTGTCATAGAGTGCCATACGGAGGGGCCTCCTCTGCGACGGCGCGGGGCGGGCTTTCAATGGGGCGGAACATGGATGAGCTTGCCATTGGTTTCAGTTCAAAAAGCCAGTAGGCAACTTCTGTGCCAGACCGCTCCGACCGGCTAAATCGGCGCACCGATTCCGCCGCTCGGAATTCCCGGGCGCCGGTCGGACGCACTGCCCCGGCGCGGCAGTGCTCCGATTTGACGCGCGACACCACCACTTTTGCAAATCGGAGCACCCGGCCGGCAAAACGCTTCTCTTTTCAGATGAGGCAGACCACCGGGTGCCGGAGTGGAGCACCCTTTTGACAAATCGGAGCACCGAATTCCCGGCCGGGAGTTCTGGTGCGGGACAAAGCATCTTCAAATCACCGACCCAGTGTTCTGGCGCGGAGAATTGGTGCACTGCTATGCCGGTTTGGTGCTCCGAATTGCCGGATCGGTGCTCCGAATTGGCAAATCGGAGCACCGATTTCCCAAATCGGAGTCCTGGCTCCCAATAAAATAATGCCCGGCAGGTCGTCCCATTCGCACGGATGCAATGTCAGACCTGAAAAACCGCCGCCGCCATTTGCAATTTTGAAAAACCTGTTCCTCTCATTAGCGGTAGTGTCCGACTGCTCTGCCAAAGTTAATTCGGAGGGTTGCGCTTCTGCGCGACCGCCGCTGACCAGAGGCCACGCGGAAGCGCGGCCCTCCGAAACACCCTTGCACTCAAGTTTGCCAGAGCACCAGGGCTGTATTCGGCTTGCGCAGTTATGCGTCTAATGGGCTACGAACACCAAGACCCGGTTTCTTCATCACATGTGTGTAGATCTGCGTTGTCGCCACGTCCTTATGGCCAAGGAGGTCTTGGAGCGTGCGGATGTCAGTGCCGGATTCCAATAAATGGGTCGCGAAGGAATGCCGGAGGACGTGCGGCGTCACGCGCTTGTTAAGTTGCGCTTTGCGGGCGGCTTGCCGGATTGTCTGCTGAAAGGTCGCATCCAAAATGTGGTGGCGGCGTTTGATACCGGACCGCGGGTCGGTCATGAATTGCCGGGAGGGAAAGAACCACTGCCATTCCCACGTTCAGCGGGGGTACTGTCATGCTGAGCTTGTCGAAGCAGCCTTCGACTTCGCTCAGGCCGGCGTCTCCCTAGTGTCATCCCGAGCTTGTCGAGGGATCTCAGTCGTTCTACCAAGCGGCGCTCAAATCCTGCCATGTCGGATTCTCATGCTCAATCAGTGCGATCTTCTTCTCGCGCCGCCAGCCCTTGAGTTGCTTCTCGCGGGCAATGGCCTCGCGCACATCGCCAAAGGACTCAAAATACACCAGCCGGTTGACGTTGTATTTCGCCGTAAAGCCAGCGATCAACTTTTGTTGGTGCTCAAACAGTCGCCGCGTCAGATCATTCGTGACGCCGATGTAGAGTACGCCAGATTTACTCGCGAGAATGTAAGTAAAGTATTCGCGCACGGTCACGCTCCTACGTTGTCATTCCGAGCTTGTCGAGGAATCTCTTTCGTTGTGCGAGCAGGGCCGGTCTCGCTCCGGAGAGACCCTTCGACAAGCTCAGGGTGACAACGGGGGAATCCGCAACCGCAACAATTCCATCAAGCGGAGGCCGCTCCCATACATGAGTTCGGCCATGAGCCGCGTGGTGCCGTCCAGAGCGGCAAACAGTTGCCGGCATTCCTCGCGGGAAAGCACCACCGGAATGCGCGGATTGTGGGCGGCGCGCGTGAAGTCACTGAAGTCGCCCACGTCGTGCTGGTAGACTTCCCGCAAGAGGAACACGATGGCATTGAGTGCCTGCTTCTGACTGGAAGCCGACGTGCGATGCAGAGTCGCCATCTCCGAAAGGAACCCCTTCACGTCCGCTTCCGTGACGGCGTGGAGATCGAGAGTGCCGGTCGGCGCCTGTGCTCTGTGGCCCTTCTCCAACCACCGCACGAAGCGCCCGGCCCAATGCCGGTACGCTTGTTCCGTCCGCCACCGGTAATGACCGGTGCGCAGATGCTGAATGACCCGGCGTTCCCATTCCTCCGTGCCGGTATCCGCAGCGCCCAGCGAGGGAACATCCGCCAGCGTGTCCGGCTTGGGGATGAAGCGGCGTGGTTGAGCCGCTCGAACGGGGGCCGGTTGGATGGGTTGTTTTCCGCCTTCGCGGAAGAACCAGTTGAGCGCCTCCCGCCACGTCGCCAATTGTGAGACGGCCAAACGCCGGTGGTCGGTAACCTCCTGCATGAACGCGCGAGCCGAGTTCACCGTTGCCTTTTGGCCGGTCTGTTTGCAGAAGCGGAGATACTGAATGAGGGCGAAGCGGTATTGCTGTTGGCGGAGTGCGGGGAGGCGTAACTGCGGGAGCCTCTCCGCCCATTGCGGAAACCAAATTGGTGGAGCCGGTTTGTCTTTTTCCATGGCGAAACCGCGCCGACGAACGACAAGCCCACTTTGTCCTTTGCCGGCATGTCCCGCAAGCGAAAAAACAGTCCCCTCAGGAGGTCTGGCGTATCCAAAACCGGTTGCGAAGTTGTTGGAAATCAGGTTGACGCGCAATCGGTCAAGGACTACGATTTCAGCGAAATGAAAGCCAAAATCGACTTTGTCTTTTGCCGGTCGAGTTTGTCCCATTCCTAATGTTCGACTGACAGATGAGACGCAAACTATGCATTCTGAGCGGTGTGGTGACGCTAGGAGCGTGGATTTACCTGTGCGGTTTCGCTTGTGGCGCCCCGACTCTCATCCGTCAGCCGGTTGTGACCGGTATCTGGAGTTTGCCGGAGGATAGGGCACTGACGCATGCGCAGATTCTTGACTCGTTAGATCCCGTCACGGATTTCATGTTTGGCTACCGTGACCGGGTTTTGATTGCCAGCACGGTGATGATGTTAGGCTTTGCTGGAGTGTGGTGTTTTAGAGAGAGGAGAGTCGAACCATCCGCTGGAGGCAACGCGGCTGCGCCGCGTGCCTCAGCTTGAGCGTTGAGATTGTCGAAAAAGTCCTTTTCGTGGGTGGTTTGCGATTGAATTGGGTTCCGTCCCTGACCTAGACTGCCCGGCGTTCCAAAGGAGGAATTGCCGATGGCGCGGTACAAACCCTACGATT
>JAJVHY010000018.1 GCA_022072455.1 Verrucomicrobiia bacterium
GTCTCGCTGGCGACTTGCTTAGTTTGAAATTTGGGTTTTATCAGGCTAACGCAATACGCTGTCTTGTAGGCACTTCCAGCAAACCCAAGCTGAATCAAGGTATTTCAAGCTTTTAACTAAGTCTCAGTCCGGTCGAAAGTGAGGTCGGTCCGGCCCGGAGTGAGGGCACATTTGCCGAATGTGAGGGCACTCCGGTCACAAAACGGGCGAAACTTGGCATCGGGATGGCAAAAACCACGGAAATCTGGTTTTATAGGGCTAAACGAGCGTTTAAGGGGCATCAGACGGCAAACGGGCGAGCCGCCCGCTCTATTGGTGGCAAGAGGTGATCCCGGTCGCGGTTGAAAACCGCTCCTACGAAAGTGGGGAGGGCTGGCCGCCAAGGCCCCGGCGATTAATCCGGCCCGGCCAGCATCCTCGTACCGTAGGCCGATTCGCAGTTCACAGTTTGCCGTTACCGGAATTCGTGATCTTTCGCCTTCGTCCGACTACGGCGCGACACGTCGTGCAATTCGTGGCTAACCAGTTCGACGTTTACGGTTCACAGTTGGCAGTTCAGAGTTCTGTCGTCCCGTCTCCTCCCGTCGTCATCAAGGGTTTAGAGTTGCATTTGCCGGCGGGGAGTCTAGGCTTGCCCCAGCGAACGGGAGGTTATTCCAATGAAATGGTGCGTGGGACTGGCGTTGGCGTTGGGCATGGCGTGGACGGGGGCGGTTCACGCTGGTGAAAAGGTCGTCATCAAAGGGTCAAATACGTTCGGCGAATTTCTCGGGCCGCAGTTGATCGCGGAGTTCCGGCGTGAGAATCCGGGCGTTGAATTTGAGGTGGAAACCAAAGGCACGGCGAGTGGCATTGCCGCGTTGATTGCCGGTGAGTGCGACCTCGGAGCGGCATCGCGCACGATCTCACAGGATGAATGGCGATTGGCACGGTCGCGCGGGTTGCGGTTGAATTCTTTCACCATCGGCTATTACGGCGTGGCGGTCATCGTCAATGTAGCCAATCCGGTCCGGTCGCTGACTGACAAACAGATTCGCGACCTGTTTACCGGCGCGACTACGCACTGGGAAACCGGCGGGACGGTGCAACTCTACATCCGCGACAAGAGTTCGGGGACTCACCTGGGATTTCAGGAGCTGGCGATGGCGGTTAAACCATACGCGGCCAGCGCGCGGGCGTTTGATAATGATGCCGACATCGCCAAGGCGGTCGCCACCAATCCCAACGGTATCGGGTATGTCGGAATGCACCTGCTGAAGGAGTTGGGCGTACACCCGGTCTCGGTCAACGGCGTGCCACCCACGACGTTGGCGGTCAATGAGGGTTTCTACCCGTATGCGCGGTTGATTCTTCTGTACGTGAACCAAGCGAAAGTCACACCGCCGACGCGCCAGTTTCTCCGCTTTGTGCAATCGCGGCGTGGACAGGCGGTGCTGGAACGCCACGGCTACGTTCCGGCCGCTGGCCGGCGGTTGGGAACGGAGTAAGGATTATGACGACAGGACAGCCAACACCATATCCCGCCGGGTTTCGGCGCCGGCGCGGGTTGAACTGGTCATCACTGGGGTTGATGTATGCCGCGTACTACATGTGCCGGTACAACTTCCGGTTCGCCACGCCGGGCATGCAGACGGAGTTTGGGTTTACCACCACGCAAATCGCCGACATGCTGGCGATCTGGTCGTTGACGTACGGTACCGGGCAGTTGGTGAATGGATTGCTCTGCGACAAGATCGGGGGCAAACGCTGCATGCAGATCGGCGCATTCGGCACCATCGTCGTGAATCTTCTGATGGGCCTGGTGCCGTTGCTGGTCATTGGCGGGGCGTTGGCGGCAGGGGCGAAGGTGCTCGGTTTCTCCGCGATTGATCCGGCATTTCTGGCAATCTCGGTGGTGTGGTTGGTCAACGGCTGGTTTCAGTCGTTTGGCGCGCCGGGCATGGTCAAGGTCAATGCGGCGTGGTTTCGCCGGACGGAGCGGGGGACGTTTGCCGGCATTTTCGGTTTCATGATCCAACTCGGCCAGGTCGCCAGCTCGAAGCTCTCGCCGGTGATTCTCAACGGCATTTCGCTTGGCATACTCGTCGTCGCCCCCGGCCAATGGCGCTGGCTGTTCATCATCCCTCCCGCCGTCACGCTGATCGCCGCGCTCTTCATGACGTTTGCCGCGAAGAACACGCCCGATGAAGCTGGTTTTTCCGGTGTGATCGAAGACGAAATTGACAATTCCGCCGGTGTCACAGTCAGCCTGAAGGAATCGTTCAAGACGATTTTCACCCATCCCTTGGTGTGGTTTTATGCGGCGGCGTACGGCTGTACGGGGGCGGTGCGTTCGACGTCCGACCAACTTGCCATTCTCTACTTCCAGGAACAGCTCGGAATGAACATGAAGGCCAACATCCCCCGCGTCGTGATTTGGACATTGGCGCTCATGCCGATGGCGGCGGTCGTTGGCTCATTCTTGTCGGGGTGGGTTTCGGACCGGTTCTTCAAAGGCCATCGCTCGCCGGTGGCGATGGTGTTGTATCTGTTGGAGGCCACGGTCATTGGTTGTTCAGCGATTTTGCTCTTGAAAGGGTTGGTCGGCCCGACGCCGGCCGGCATCATGACCGGCTGCGGGATCCTGATTATGATCGCGTTCACGGCCAATTCAACGCACTCGATCGTCGGCGCTGCGGCGCCGATGGACATTGGCGGAAAAAAGATGGCTGGGTTTGCCGCTGGAGTGATTGACTCGTTTCAGTACTACGGCGGAGCGATTTCGTTGTTCGTGACCGGCCGCGTTCTCGACGCGACGAAAGCGCAGCATGGCTGGCTGTTCTGGTACGTCATCATGACCGGCTTCGGCCTGCTCGGCGGCCTCTCCATGTACATGGTGATGCGGAAGCAGAAAAAGATGGCTGCGGTCACAGCGAAATCGGCGGCAGGGTAGTCGCCAAAGCGATACGTGTTTACGTTATGCTAGAAGTCAGCACCCGGGCGATGGAGAAGTCCTTGTTCCTACGGATGCTGGCTACTGCGAAAGAGCGGCCTGAGTTTCGGCGCGTTGGGGGGAAGGGCAACATCCTACAGATGACCGCCTTCCCGCTGCCAGATTTTACGGGTTACCAAATCCTTCCTTTCCCGGGGTTCCAGATCACTCACGTCTCTTCGGAATACTCACACGCTTGGCTTGAGCAATTCTTTTTGCTTCTCGACGAATTCACGGACACCGGGGCGATTTGCTGTGCACAGTTGAGCATTGGCGAATCCGGTAAGGCGTATGATCCCAAACAACAGACTGATTTGAGCCTCAACTTTGGAAAGAATTTTATAGGCCCCAAGATCGATCTCCAAGTTGGTCCAATATCACCCGGCGAAGCCAACCACGCATACCGGAAGCAACTTTTCGATACATTCCTGCGAATAGTCGGAATGGTGAATCGGATTGCGATCGTTACTGTAGGTAATGAATTGGAGTTGGAGATACGAGACAGAAAAATACTGGATCTTGAAAAGATTAAGCGCGATCGAATTGCTGTTGAGTATCGGCAAGGCGCTCGGTTCGTGGCGAAAGGCTGCACCAACTCGGTCGGTAGAGATTTTAGAGAGCTGCGATTAAATACCTTCGATCATAGCGAACTGATTGCCGTGGTGCCGAAGCTGATCGCGCACTATGGTGCTGCTGTGATTCATCGCGCCGAGGTGTCGGTGAGCTGCAAACCGGGCGAATATTCAAAGACACGTGAAATCTTGAACCAATCGACCTTTCATCCACTCACCGTGCGGGTCGCCGCCGTTGCGCGGTATGGATTGGATAACATTGAGCAGGCTATCGCCGAAAACGACCAATTTCTGATTTCTGGGTTCCAACTTAAGGACAAGACCATTGGAGAGATTGATGTCGACCTAGCACTCGACAGCGGCAAATACACGCTTAACGCCTCCGGTAAGTTCAAGAAAGATGTGAATGAACAGCGAGTCGCCTTGGAGCGCCTCTTATGTGAACTCGCCGGAGGCGAGGATGTCATAGATCGTACGCTGATCTAGGCGACTGGTCGGACTGTGCGGTCACGGTTCAAGTGCAGGGCATTTTCCCTACGGTGTATGCGAATCCGACCGGTAGACAAAACCTCGTCAGTCCGCGTGCGCGGCTTTGGCTTTTGACGGAGCGCGCAACAGGGCGCCGAAATAATCGCGGTTCATCTTCGCGATGAAATTCAGGCTGATCCCCTTCGGACAGACCGCTTCGCAGGAGCCGGTAACGGTACAAGCACCGAAACCTTCGGCATCCATCTGTTGAACCATTGCGAGCACACGCTTGTCCTTCTCCGGTTTGCCTTGGGGGAGAAGATTGAGATGCGAAACTTTCGCGGAAACGAACAGCATCGCGCTGGCGTTTTTACAGGCGGCCACGCATGCGCCGCAACCAATGCACGCTGCGGCATCCATCGCGGCATCGGCATCTTGTTTTGGTACCGGGATCGCGTTGCCATCTGGCGCGCTACCGGCGCTGGTGGAGATGAAACCACCGGCTTGAATCACCCGGTCGAACGCGCTGCGGTTGACGATCAAATCCTTGATGAGCGGGAAGGCTTTCGCGCGGAATGGTTCGACGGTAATCGTTTCGCCATCCTGAAAACTGCGCATGTATGTCTGGCAGGTTGCGACTTTGTACTCGGGGCCGTGGGCTTCGCCATTGATCACGCACGAGCACATCCCGCAGATGCCTTCCCGGCAATCGTGGTCGAACGAGATCGGTTCTTCACCGCGCTTCGTGATGTCTTCGTTGACCTCGTCGAGCATTTCGAGAAACGACATGTTCGGGTTCAAGCCGGTGGCTTCATACTCGACGAACTTGCCGGGCGTGTCAGGGCCGGCCTGACGCCAGACGCGCAGTTTGACGTTCATTACTTGTAGCTCCTCGTGGCGAGATGGATTTCCTCGTACTTGAGCGGCTCTTTGTGCAAGACCGGCGGTTGACTGACGCCTTTGTGTTCCCACGCCGCGACATACGCGAACTGCTCGTCGTTGCGTTTGCACTCGCCTTCTTCTTGGTGTTCTTCCCGGAAATGACCGCCGCAGGATTCGTCGCGCATCAACGCGTCGAGCACGATCAACTCTGCCAACTCGAAATAGTCCGCCACCCGGCCCGCGCGTTCGAGCGATTGATTAAGATCGCCGCCTTCGCCGGGAACATTCACATCCTTCCAAAATTCTTCCCGGAGTTTCGGAATCAATTCTAGCGCCTTCTTCAACCCGGCCTCATTGCGCGCCATACCGCAGTAGTCCCACATGATCTTGCCAAGTTGTTTGTGGAAATCTGTGATCGTGCGCTTGCCCCGAATCGTCAGCAACTTTTGCAGCCGGTCGCCAACTTCTTTCTCCGCTTGTTTGAACTCGGCGGCGTCAGCCTTCGGGCGTTTACCCAACTGACCGGCCAGATACCCGCTGATCGTGTTGGGCAGAACGAAATAGCCATCCGCCAAGCCTTGCATCAGCGCGCTCGCACCGAGCCGGTTGGCACCGTGGTCGGAGAAGTTCGCTTCGCCGGCCACAAACAACCCCGGCACGTTGCTCATCAAATTGTAGTCCACCCACAACCCGCCCATCGTGTAATGGATGGCCGGATAGATGCGCATCGGCACCTTGTACGCACTCTCGCCGGTAATCTCGTGATACATGTCGAAGAGGTTGCCGTACCGCTCCGCGATTTTGGCTTCCCCAAGGCGTTGAATGGCCGCCGAGAAATCCAAATAAACTCCCAGACCGCTTTCCCCGACACCGCGACCTTCATCGCAAACTTGCTTCGCCGCGCGCGAAGATATGTCGCGCGGCGCGAGATTGCCGTAGCTCGGGTATTTACGTTCGAGATAATAATCGCGTTCGTCTTCCGGTATGTCACCGGGGGCGCGTTTGTCCCCAACTTTCTTCGGCACCCAAACGCGACCATCGTTCCGGAGTGACTCGCTCATCAACGTCAGTTTGCTCTGATAATCGCCGGAGACCGGGATGCACGTCGGATGAATCTGGGCGTAACACGGATTGGCAAAACAAGCGCCCTTCTTGTGGGCGCGCCAGATCGCCGTCGCATTCGAGCCCCGGCCGTATGTCGAGAGATACCACGTGTTGCCGTAACCGCCGGTTGCCAACACCACCGCATCGCCGGCATGACTCTCAATCGCGCCGGTAATCAGATTGCGGGTGACGATGCCTTTGGCATGGCCGTTCACAATCACGAGGTCGAGCATTTCCGTGCGCGGGAAAACTTTCACCGTGCCGAGGCTGACTTGCCGCATCAGCGACTGATATGCACCGAGCAAAAGCTGCTGGCCGGTCTGACCGCGAGCGTAGAACGTGCGCGACACCTGTGCGCCGCCGAAGCTCCGGTTGGTCAGATAACCGGAATATTCGCGCGCGAACGGCACGCCTTGGGCGACGCATTGGTCAATGATGTTGGCGCTGACTTGTGCGAGCCGGTAAACGTTCGCTTCGCGCGCGCGGAAGTCGCCGCCTTTGATCGTGTCGTAGAACAGCCGGTAAACGCTGTCACCGTCGTTCTGATAATTCTTGGCGGCATTGATACCACCTTGTGCGGCGACGCTGTGTGCCCGGCGTGGGCTGTCTTGAATGCAGAATGACTTCACGTTGTAGCCGAGCTCGCCGAGCGTCGCGGCCGCGGCACCGCCAGCCAAACCGGTGCCGACGACAATGATGTCGTATTTGCGCTTGTTGGCCGGGTTGACGAGTTTGGCGTCGCGTTTGTAGTTATCCCATTTCTGGGCGAGTGGGCCGCTGGGAATTTTCGCGTCGAGATTCATGTTATTTCACCATGCCGATCTGCACGGCGAGCGGGATTGAGATGTAGCCGATGAACAACCCGACCGCCACGATCTTGGCCAGGCAATCAATCCGTTCCACGTAGGCCTCATTTTTCAAGCCGAGGGATTGGAACATCGCGCCGATGCCGTGGCTCAGGTGGAAACAGAGCAGCCCGACGCTGATGACGTAGAAGCTGACCACGGACGGACTCGAGAATCCAAGCACTATCATCCGGTAAACATCGTGGCGACCGAGATCATCGTGCAAGTTCCGGTATTCGGGATGAATCGTCAGCAATGTGTAATGAGCGAGGTGATAGATGATGAAACTCAGAACGATCAACCCGCTGACTACCATCGTTCGCGAAGCGAGGGTGGCTTTGACGGCGCGTTTGACGGCGTATTCCTGATCGCGGGCTTGCATGTTTTCGATAGCCAACGCAATTCCGACGCAGAAGTGGACGGTGACCATGGCCAACAATCCCAAGCGCGCGCCCCAGAGTAGTTCCGGGGTGGACTTCAGGAAGTGAGCGTATTTGTTGATCGCGTCAGGGCCGAGGAAGACCTGGAGGTTGCCGAGCATATGCATGACGACAAAGCCAAACAGGCCGAAGCCGGTAAAGGCCATCAGGTATTTCTTGCCGAGCGACGACTTAGCCAGCCGCAATAGGGGACTCATCTGCGAGTTGTGTTACAGAAAGCGTGAGGGGAAGGAAAGCAGAATTTTCTACAGGGCCGCAATTCGGCGGACTTTTTCCCGGTAATCCAGCTTTCGGAACTTGCGAATTTCGCTGGTGCGGCGTTTGGGCGTCAGGCTGTCGAGATGCTTCACATACCGGCGCCCGAGCCGGTTGCTCTCCCGGTATCGCTCCACCAACTCCGGTTCGTCGTAGTTGAAGCGTTCGGAATCAAACAGGCATGCCTTTAACCAGCGTTTGTCAGCCGCGTGGACTTTCTTGTCTGTGTTGAAGAACGCACAGTACATCTGCAGGATCAGATAAGAGTCCACTTTCGCCTGCAGTTCGAGACCGCGGACGAACGCTTCCGAGTAGATATCGCGGTGCCCTTCGAGATATTTCAGCGACGCATGCACGGCATGATCCAGTTCCTCCAGAAAGACCATGAACGGCAGGATATTGTTGTCCGTCAACCCGCACTGCGGGTTCTCGACTTCCAAGGCTTCAATCACGCTCGGCTGGTAATAGATGCCGAGCCGGAGTTTACCATTCGCGACGCGAAGAAAGGTCCGCCCGAGATTGGAAATCTGACCAGCCGCGGTGCCGCTCATTTCCGCCAACTCATCGTGCCGGCGTGTGTCCAAAAGAAACTCCTCGAAGTTCACACCGGTCACGCCATACGTGTGTTCCAAGAGCGATTGGATTTCGTGCAGCAGTGTCATGGTTGCTTCTTCAGGCACAAAAGCCTGTCGGCCCTGGTGCGGAAAACTTCCGCCAGTCCGGTTACTTCGGTGAGGAGCTGGGCGAGATAAACCGTCGGTGTTTCCATCAGTGATTTCGCGACAAATGCGAAATCACCAGCCGTCAGCCACTCGCGATTATTGGTATTACTGGCTAGCATATAACAATTTACAGTTACTCAAATGAGCAGCATCAGTGCCATCTCTCAAGGGTGACAGAAGGCAGTAGTTTATTGGTTCCCAGGGCTATTGACGCTGTGCTCGCATTGTGGTGTCTTGTGTTGCAATGAGTGTGACGCGGCTGCCATATCGCGGCGTCAACCGGCAATTGTGGCGGTTCTGCCAGTTTTGCCTATGCCTTCTTGGTGGACTCTTGCCGGCGGTGGTGGCGCAGGAGTTCAATCCAAACATTCTCCGCGTCCAATCCTTTCCGCTGAATCCGTATGTTGCGGTGCTCGATGGGCAATGGGAGGGTATCCGCGTCGCCTCGGATGGCAGTTGTTATTTCGGAAGTTCGACTCACGATAACCGGCAGGGGGCAGCATTTTTCCGGTACGAACCGACGACACGCACCCTGACACTATTGGCACCCGATCTATCGACGATCTGTGGTGAAGATCCGAGTATCTTGCCGCCGCAAGGCAAACTGCATAGCGACATCACCGAGCATAACGGCTGGCTCTATTTTGGTATGCACTTGGGTAACTACTGGGATGAAGCCTACACGGCGTTTACCGGCGGCCACATGCTCGGCTACGAAATGGCCACCGGTCAGTGGCGCGACTTTGGTGTCATCCGCTCCAATCACACCATTTACGGTGCCGTTGGGATCGACCGGGTGCGGAACAAGGCGATCGTGTACACACTTCGTTGGTGGGGATCGCCGGTCGGGAGTTATCTCGACTCGATAAACCTGACCACTGGTGCGCGAACAGCCCTCGCCGGCATCCCGTATGGCGGCGGCGCCTTTTACCCGTTTGTGGACCAACGCGGCGATTGTTGGATCAGTCAGGCCACTGATAGTGCGTCGCTCATGTGTGTGCGCTCGGCGACCGGCCAGGTTGACCGGTGGACAAATGTCCTGCCGGAAAGTGGACTGGGGAGTGGCCGGTTCTGGGAATGGGCCGAGGCTTTGGACGGTGACCGGTGTGTGTTCAAGCTCGCCGGTGGCCAGTACCTCCACACCTTCAACGCCGCCGCGGCTGGGGCCAATCCATCGAATGCCATAACCGCACTGCAGAACATCGGTCCGACTGGCGCCGGTCATGTGGTGGGCGGTGACCGGGTTTATTACATACAGCGAGCCAACCGGCAGGTTGGATGGCAGGAGTATCAAGACTTCCACTTGTTGAGCGCCGCTCTGAACACCAACGTTTTTCCGGCAATTATTGATCACGGTTTGATTGCCGATCAGAATGGGCGGCGTGTTTGGCGCAGCCACGCATTGGCCGCCGACCGGCAGGGCCGGCTTTTCATGGTTGGCGATTGGTGGTTGCTCCCTGGCGAACAAGGGAGTTCCACCGGCACGCTCCGTCACGTGGACGGTCCCGGTACGAACTATACTGCCCTTGTGCGTGGGCAATTCTTCGCGCTGGTCGAGATGTTACCGCTGGTCACAAATCAGCCACCCAACCAGACAGTCTACGTCGGCTCCAATGTCACTTTCCATGCGGGTGTGGCCGGGTATGCGCCGCTGGCTTTCCAGTGGCGGCACAACGGAACCAATATTGCTGGCGCAACGACGTCCGCCCTGACACTGAGCAATGTGCAAACGGCCGACGCCGGCAATTACGATTTGGTTATCACCAATGTGCTTGGCGCAACGACCAGCGCCGTGGCGCGGTTGACCGTGACGTGGCCGGACAGTGTTGGTGATGGAATCCCTGACGTGTGGCGGGCCCAGTACTTCGCTGATGTCGATCCAAGCGGCGCGACCACCAACCACCGGTCCTGCGCGACCTGTGACGCCAGTCATACCGGCCAGGATAACCGGTTCAAATATGTGGCCGGGATTGACCCGACGAACACCACGGCTGTCTTCCACCAGCAACTTGCCAGCGTACCGGGGCAGCCGGACCAGATGCAGTTGACTTTCGCTCCGCGCTGGCCGGATCGAAGTTACGTGCCGGAGTACAGTTTGGACTTGGTGGATGGCGGCTACGCGCCTTTGACGAACTGCTCAACCAACGACAACGGGACGTGGCGTACCATTACCGACTTGAGTGCAACTGGGAGTAAAAAGTTCTACCGGCTCAAGATCACGTATCCATGATGGATTTGGGCTTTTGCCGGGCGACTGCTTCGAGTAAAAATCCCGGCAAGCATGAAACTTTCTCCTGACCAAAAGCTGGCCGGCATTTTGTGCCCGGTATTTTCGATTCGCACCGAAAACGATCTCGGCATTGGTGATACCGATGGCGTTCGCCAGATGATTGATTGGTGTCATAAGCACGGCATTTCGATGTTGCAGGTGCTGCCGATCAACGAAACCAGTGACGATAACTCGCCGTACAATGCCATCAGTTCGCTCGCATTGGATCCGACAACGATTGCGATAACGACGGAACACCTGCCGGAGTTGACGGAGACCGATTTCAAGAAGATCGCCCCCGAAACCATCCTCAATGACCTGCGGTCGGGAGCCGTGAAGTACACCAAGGTCAAAGACCTCAAACGGAAACTGCTGCGCGCGGCGTTTGATTCGTTTCTCACCAAACACTGGAACAAAAAGTCGGAACGCGGCGATGCGTTCCGGCAATTCTTGGATGAAAACGGTGACTGGATTTCGGATTATGCGCTGTTCCGGGTACTGATGGAGGATTACAACAACTGGCCGACTTGGGACGAATGGCCGCTCGACCGGCAAAACCCAAAGAAAGCTTGGACATGGATTTTATCGTTACCGGCCAAGCAACGGGAGGAGTATGCCGACCGGATTCTGTTTAACGCCTACATCCAATGGGTCGCCTTTGACCAGTGGATGAAAGTCAAAGCACACGCCACGCGCAAAAAGGTTTACCTGATGGGCGACATCCCGTTCGGCGTGAACCGGTACAGCTCCGACGTGTGGGGTAACCGGCCGATTTTTGATTTGGATTGGAGTGGGGGTTGTCCACCCGAAAAAGTCTTCAAGGTTGACCCGTTCACCGAGAAGTGGGGGCAGAACTGGGGCATCCCGCTCTACAACTGGGTAGTCTCCCGGCAGCGCAACCACGATTGGTGGCGCATCCGCTGTGGCAACATTCACAAGGTTTTTCACTTTTTCCGCATTGACCACGTGCTTGGGTTCTACCGGATCTACTCCTTCCCGTGGCAGCCGAAGCACAACGCGAAGTTCCTGCCCATGACCGAAGCGGAAGCGGCCCAGCATACCGGCGGGAGACTGCCGCATTTCCAGCCCTATGCCGATGACACCAAAGAAGGTGCAGCTTTCAACCAGAAACAAGGCGAAGAGTTACTGGCGATGGTTGTCGAGGCCGCCGGTGACACGGCGGTCGTGGCAGAAGACCTCGGGGTCGTCCCGGCCTACGTGCCGGAATCGCTCGAACGCCTGAAAATTCCCGGTTACAAGATTCCGCATTTCCTGCGCGAGAAAGATCACAGTTTTGTCGACGGGAAGACCTACCCGCGCCTTTCACTCGCCACGCCGGCCACTCACGACCATGATCCCATCGCCAAGATGTGGCGGGAGCTCTGCGAGCGTGCAGCCCGCGGCGATGACGCTGCCCGGTATGACCTGAAATGCTGGATGAAATACTGCGGACATGCGCAGGCTGAACCGCCCCGGGAATTCAATGACCATGCTCACGAATTAATCCTGCGGGGCGTACTCCATTCGAATTCGTGGCTCGCGGTCTTGATGATTACCGACGTGTTTGGTACCGAAGACCGCTTCAATGTGCCGGGTGCCGTTAGTGAAGGAAACTGGAGTTACCGGCTCGGGAAGACAGTCGCGGAACTTGATCGGGAGGCGCACCTCCTCCACAAGACGCAGATGTTTTCGCGGTTGATCAAGGAAGCACACCGGCTGCCATGAGAGCCTTCATTCTCCTGTTGGCTGTGGTCTGTCACGGATGGGCAGGGGAAGAGTCGCTCGGGGAATTCGGGACATTCCGGACGCTGGAGTTTGACCGGCTCAGCAATCGAAACCTGAGCCGGCATGGGGCTTTGGCGTTGAAGATGCCGGGGGTGGTGTGGGTGCATGGAGAGTCCACGCACTTTATCTATCATTTCGAGCAAGGTTTTCTCTGTCCCCAGTTTGCCATGACGGCGGAGCTATTTTACCGGAACATCAAGGCGGACTTGGGTATCGGTGAGGATTCTCAAGAGGGCAAAGCCCGGATTTATGTTTTTCTCGGAACGAACTCCTGGAACGAGTTCGCCTGCTCAGCCAAACTCGAAAAATGGACCGGGGCTTTTCAGAACGGAAATGAGTTGTTTGTGAGTGGCCGGGCCAATCAGAATTTTGAATTGACGGCCAGTTTCCCGCACGAGATCACGCATTTGATTGTGAACCGCTTCATCGGCGATGTGCCGTTGTGGCTGAACGAGGGGATCGCGGAATACGAAGGGCGCCGGCAGCGGGCGTTCTTTTTGCGCCGGCATGGGAAAGCCAACGCGCGATTCGTTGTACCGAATCGCAGCGTGAGCCGGCAACAGTTCATCCCCTTGGCGGAATTAACTACCATGGCTGATTATCCAGCGGACGAGAGTCGGGTGCGGATCTTTTATGCGGAAGCGGAATTGTTGGTGCGCTATCTCGTGCTCCAAAGTGGCAGCCGGGAAAAGTTTCTGGAGTTCGTGAAATTACAGGCGCAGGGGCTGGCGTTCGTCACGGCCTTGCAGAAGGTGTACGGCGATAAGTTTCGCGATTTGGTGGCGTTCGAGAAAGCCTTTGCCGATTACGCCGCACTCGAAACGAAGCCCGATTAGAGGGCGGCCAACACTTCGGCCGCATGGCCTTTGGGTTTTACCTTGGTGAAAATCTTGGTGACGACACCGGCGGGGTTGATAATGAATGTGGTCCGGACGATACCCATGTATTTGCGACCGTACATGGATTTTTCCTGCCAGACACCGTAGGCCAAGGCAATCTTGTGGTCTTCGTCGGGAATGAGTTTAAATGGCAGCGAAAATTTCGTGGCGAATTTGTCGTGAGATTTCTGCGAATCGGGACTGACACCGAGGACGACGGCTTTCCTTTTCTTGAGCGCCGGGTAGGCGTCGCGAAGCTCACAGGCTTCGACCGTGCAGCCGGTCGTGTCATCTTTCGGGTAGAAGTAGAGCACAACTGTTTTGCCTGCGTGGGCTGTGAGTTGGGGGAATGCCGGGGCTTTGGTGCCTTCGTTGATCATGATTTGACTCCGTGTTGCGGGCAGAGTGCCAGAAGCTCGCAGTGGGTGCAATCGGGTTTGCGCGCAGCACACCGGCGCCGGCCATGCCAGATGAGGAGATGCGAGAGGTCAATCCAATCATCGTGCGGAACGAGATCCATGAGATCGCGTTCAATCTTTTCAGGAGTGGTTTGCCGGGTGAGACCGAGACGTTGGGAGAGGCGCGCGACATGGGTGTCGACGACAATCCCTTCGGCTTTTCCAAAGGCGACGCCGAGGACGACGCTGGCAGTTTTGCGACCGCAGCCGGCCAGTTGGGTGAGTTCCGCCATTGTTTCCGGAACGCGGCCGGCATGTTTCTCGGCAATAGTCCGGCAGCAGTTGCGAATGGATTTGCCCTTATTTTTGTAGAAGCCGGTGGATTTGATCAGCTCCTCCAATTCGCCCGGAGGTGCGGCAGCGAAGTCGGCGGCTGACTGGTATTTGGCGAAGAGGGCGGGGGTGACTTGGTTGACGCGGACGTCAGTGCACTGCGCGCTGAGGATGGTGGCGACGAGTAGCTGGAGTGGGGTTTGGTGGTTGAGTTCGCAGCGCACGTCGGGGTAGGTGGCCCGGAGCCGAGAAATTATTTTGCCGGTAAGTTTCCGCTTGGCAGCATTCATGCGGCACAGTATATCACAAGGTGTCACCCCAATTTTAACCAGAGGAAATCATAGACTATGGCTCATATTGTCGCCGAACCTTGTGTTGGCTGTAAGTTCACTGACTGTGTTGAGGTTTGTCCGGTGAACTGTTTTTATGAGGTGGGTGACCGGCTTTACATCCATCCTGATGAGTGCATTGATTGCACGGCGTGTGTGCCGGTTTGTCCCGTCGAAGCGATTTTTGCCGAAGGTGATTTGCCGGAGAAGTGGACCAGTTTCGTCGCGGAAAATCGCGATGGATGTGCGAGTGCCACGAATATTACGGCGAAGAAGGAAGCGCTCGGCAAAGACAAGCCCGAGTGTAAAGGCATCGGTAAGAAGTAGCCCCGATTATTGGCAGTCACGGAAAAGCGGACTGATTATCAGTCCGCTTTTTTCGTCAATCGCATCAAGTTGAGTATTTTCACCGCGCACAGCAACAACCTGCCGAAAAAAGCGAGCCGAGAACCAGTCTGCCTTAGCTTTCGATGGGCAAAGCTACGAACTACCGGTGGGCCGGCCAGGAGTTGCGACTGGCATGGCGGGGAGATTTTTCTTTTCCATCTCCTGATAGATCGGCAAATACCGGTAGTAAACCTCGAGCATCAGACAAGCTAATGCGGTGCTGTAGACTGGGCCGTAGGGATTCTTTTCACCGGGCGGATCCCAGTGACCGTCGGACGCTTGTTTGGCGACCAGAACTTTGCGCATTTCTGTATTCCATTGAGTCCAGTAGCTTCCGCCGGCCTGGAACATTGCCTGGGTGATGTAATACCACGGGTAAAATGGAGTGCCGTGGTTGCCGGGTGGCTTGTCCCAGTCCACCTTTTTGTCCTTGTATAAGTCGAGTGATTTCTTAAGTCGCCGGTCGGCGTGGTGTCCGAGAAACTGCTGGCAAAGAATTCCGATTGCCGTCGTCGCGTAGCCATGTCCAGGATTCGAATAGCCAAAGCCACCATTCTCAGCGTGCATGTTCCAGAGATACTCGGAGGCCTTTTCAAAGGCTTCGTCAGGAACGGAAATATTGGCTAATTTTGCTGATTTCAAGCCCATGACCAACCACCCGGTAACCGATGTATCCGCATCAGCCGAAAGCGGACTGTAGCGCCAGCCGCCTTGGTCAGCGGGCTTGGTCTTTTTGACTTTTTGAGATTGGACAACGGCGTTCACCGCGCGGTCGAGGGGCTCGCGCACCAAGGGCGATTGGGTCATACCGTAGGCTTCGGCCAGAGCGAGGAGCACAGCACCTTGGGCGTACATGCTTTTGCTTTTGACAATTCCGTCGGAGCCGACAACTGTCACGAGGTAGCTGAGGGCACGGGAGACGGTCGGGCCAAACTCCTCGGAATCCGGTGTTTCTCCATGCCCGAGAAAGCATAATGTCGCGAGTGCCGAACTGGCTTCCTTGGAGTAGCCGGCCCACGAACCGTCTTTCGTTTGTTGTTCTTTCAGCCAGCGCAGGGCGGCAAGAACGGCGCGCTCCGTGTCGCCGCTACCACCACCTTGTTTGATTTTCTGCGCGCGCATTGGGCCGACCCGGTGGCCGAAACCCCCGCCGCCCGGGCCACGCACACCGGCTGTGCCAATCTTGCCTTCGCCAAAACCCATCGTTGGGGCCGCGACTCCACCCAACCCACTGCCTTGGAGGCGGGCCACGGCCGTCGCCGAATCACTGACAACCCCAATCACTTCCTGGACTTGGCTGTCCACCGCCGTCCGATCCACCGCGCTAATACTCGCCTTGTATTCGGTGGGCGTTGTGCCGGCTGCCGTGGGAATCCCCCCGGGACCTTTGCCAGGGGTGCCGCCCCCGCCGCCGAGGGTGGGGCCACTGTATTCGAAGTCCCGCAACGCAGCGAACGGGTCCATGTCGTCTTGGACGGGGGGGGGAGGCATTGCGCCGGAAAAGGTGGCAATGATCTTGGGGATTGCCCCGGCAATCTCAATGGTCCCGAGAATGAACAAAATCAGCACGTGAAACATGACGGCAATGACGAAATAACGCATCAGCGTCGTCAAACTCATCAACCACGTCAGAAACTTTTTGGATGCGACCTTCATTTGGGCGGGTGATCCTTGTTAGCGTTGTTCATCACTAGTGCTAGAGACACTGTTCCGAAGAATTTGTTCCAACTTTTCTTGTTGGTTACGCTTGCAGATTACCGGTTTGGCGGAAAAGTCAGGAGCGGCTCGGTGACTGACCAGGATTTGAAACGGGCATGGCCGGGAGGCTTTTCCGCTCCATCTCTTGATAAATGGGGAGGTAGCGATAGTAAACTTCCAACATCAAACAGCAGAGGGTAGTCGAGTAAACGAGCCCGTGGCCACTCTCATTACTGCCGGCTGGCAATCCCCAACTACCGTCGGAGTTTTGGTTCTTCACCAGGGTCTCGCGCATTTGCTTGTTCCAGTGTTCCCAGTAGGAGCCGCCGCCTTGAAACATGGCTTGGGTGGCGTAGTACCAGCCGTAAAGTGTATGACCTTTGGCTGTTGGCTCTTTCCAATCCACTTTATGCTCTTTGTAGAAATCGAGCGCTTTCTTGAGGCGTTTGTCACTACCATGCCCGAGAAATTGTTGGCAGAGAATCCCCACCGCCGTGGTGGCCATTCCCCGACCGGGGCCGGCGTAGCCAAACCCACCGCTTTCCGCATACATATTCCACAAATATTTGCTGGCCATTTCAAATGCATCCTCCGGCACTGAGAGGCCAGCCAATTTGGCGGATTTGATCCCCATCACCAGCCAACCGGAGACGGAAACATCGGCATCGTTGGAAGTGGGAGTGTACCGCCAGCCACCCTCGTCAGCACTGGAGGCTTTTTTAACCTTTTGTGAGAGGAGAATTGCGGCCACTGCGCGTTCCAATGGCTCACGGACTTGCGGGGATTGCGTCATCCCGTAGGCTTCTGAGAGAGCAAGGGTCACGGCTCCTTGTGAATACATGTTCCGGCTTTTGA
Source organism: Verrucomicrobiia bacterium (assembly GCA_022072455.1). GTDB lineage: Bacteria > Verrucomicrobiota > Verrucomicrobiia > Palsa-1439 > Palsa-1439 > CAINDI01. Next base: position 17,192 of record JAJVHY010000018.1, read on the forward strand.
CGATCCCTTGCGGTCCCACAACTGTCACGAGATGACTGAGGGCTTTCGAGACCGTCGGACCAAACTCGTCGGAGTCCGGTGTTTCACCGTGCCCGAGAAAACACAATGTCGCCAATGCTGAGAATGCCTCATGACCTTTCCATGAACCATTGGGACTTTGTTGTTCTTTCAGCCAGCGCAACGCCGCAAGAACGGCACGTTCAGTATCTTGGCTGCCCTTGTTTTTTGAAATCATCTGCGCGCGCATTGGGCCGACCCGGTGGCCGAAACCTCCGCCGCCCGGGCCACGCACACCGGCTGTGCCAATCTTGCCTTCGCCAAAACCCATCGTTGGGGCCGCGACTCCACCCAACCCACTGCCTTGGAGGCGGGCCACGGCCGTCGCCGAATCACTGACAACCCCAATCACTTCCTGGACTTGGCTGTCCACCGCCGTCCGATCCACCGCGCTAATACTCGCCTTGTATTCGGTGGGCGTTGTGCCGGCTGCCGTGGGAATCCCCCCGGGACCTTTGCCAGGGGTGCCGCCCCCGCCGCCGAGGGTGGGGCCGCTGTATTCGAAGTCCCGCAACGCGGCGAACGGGTCCATGTCGTCTTGGACGGGGGGGGGAGGCATTGCGCCGGAAAAGGTGGCAATGATCTTGGGAATTGCCCCGGCAATCTCAATGGTCCCGAGAATGAACAAAATCAGCACGTGGAACATGACGGCAATGACGAAATAACGCATCAGCGTCGTCAAACTCATCAACCACGTCAGAAACTTTTTGGAGATGACTTTCATCAGGGGGCGCAAAGTTTGCGGATTTTTTCTTTGGCCTGATCCACGAAAGCGCCAGCGGAATAGCGTTTCAGGTAGCTCTGGAAGACGGAACAGGCTTGGGCGGCATTGCCCAGTGCTTCATGGCATTCGCCGGTCCGATAAGCCGCTTCGTCCGACATCGGTCCCACTGGGGCAAACAACAGCCGCGCATAATATGCCAGCGCCGTCTTCTTGTTGTCTTTTGTTTTCACTGGATCTGGGGACACCATGTTGAAGAAAATGTTCCCGAGTCGATGGGCGGCTTCGAACGCCGGATCGCCCTTGGAATCACGCAGCACGTTGCTGTAAAGCGGCACGGCGGCCTCGATTCGATTTTTTGCTTCGTACACTTTCGCGAGAGCCAATTCTGCATCCGACCGCGGTACATGTTGAGTATCTTTCAGTGCCTTTTCCAACGCTTCTTGGGCCGCATCGTACTGTTTCAAGCCGAGCAAGGCTTGCCCAAGGCCGACTTCCGCCAGGGTCTGCACTTTCTGGTCATTGCCGGCGGTGGCGAGCGCGGCGTCATAGCTTTCCTTGGCTTGGGCGAACTTGTCCGTTCGTAACGACACATTCCCAATCGTCAGAAAGCCCGAAGCCGGTAACTCGGATTTGTTCGGATCAGCCAACAGGCGGACGACCAACGCATTGGCCCGGCTGATGTTTTTCTCGGTCAGGGCGATTTCCGTCATGCCGATGACACAGGCGTGGCGAATGGCGGTATTGGCGGCGTATTGTTGCGCGAGTGCTTCGAGTTTGGTGTTGGCTTCGGCTGACTGCCGGTTCTTGGTGTAGACCCGGGCGATTTGTCCGACTAACGTCCGGGCGGCAAGCGGGTCATTCGAAAACTTGCCAAGGAATTGTTCGAGATCTGCGGCCACGGTCTTTGGATCATTGCGGAGTTCAAGAATCGCGGCGATACGGAGAACGGCGGCGACCGCCGCGTTACGGGCGTCGTCGGACAGGGTTTCTGCAGCGAGGGCGCGATTGACGATGTCCTGATACGCTGGGATGGCCTCGTCGTAGCGTTTGGTGTTTTCGAGTTCGGTGGCGATGGCGTAGAGCGCATCACCGACACGGGGGTGATTGGGATACTTCTGTACGAAGTGCCGCAGGGCTTCGACCACTTCCGCCATTTTGGGTGGTTTCATGGAGGCGTACGAGGTCGCTATCTCCCATGCTGCAAATGGGGCAAGGTCGTGGTCGGGATATTTTTCGACCAAAGTTTTGTAGGCGGCAATGGCGGCATCCAGGCGTTCGGCCGAAATATTATTGCGGGCGATTTGGTACCATGCCTCCGGCAACTCTGGCTGGCTGGGCCACTTCTTGATGAACTCCTCGAACATGGCGATGGCCTTGTCGTAGTTCGCGGCGTCGTACGCGCCGAGATAGCTGTAGAGATAGCCCATCCGGAACGTCACGGTTGGGATCTTGTCGTACTCCGGATATTTCGCCCGGATTTCCTCATAGGCTTTGATACCAGCCTCAAGATTGGGGCGGGCGACATTGGTGTCACCGGAACGATTGGCGATCTCATAGTGGGTTAGGCCCAAAAAGAACAATGCATCGGGACGGATTTTTGAGTCAGTCCGTTTGGTAGTGAAACCGGTGAACGCCTCCAGTGCTTTGGGAAAGTCTTCCAAGTTGAAGTGGCAGGTGGCAATCCGGAACTCAATGAGTTCGATGGTGGCTTGGTTTTTGGTGCTCTCCAAGGCCGTCACATAGCCGGCCAAGGCTTCCTTGTAGCGTAACTGCTGGAATTGCGACTCGGCCTGCATCATCTGAACGCTTTCCGTCCCCCCGGCATTCGGATACTTCTTTTTGAATTCTTCGGAGAGCTCGCCGGCTTTCTTGCTTTGGCCCCGTTGCGTAAGTGTTTGAATCAAGCCAAACCAGATCTGCTCGGCTGCCCGGTCATTCGGATACCGGTCCAGCAGATATTGGTAAACAACGCTGGATTCTTCCGGCATTTCCAGCGCCTGATAACAGTTGGCAACCCGGAACAGTGCCAGGACCCGTAAGTCAGGGCGGTCTTTGATTTGTGTCATCAGCCGGCGCACCGCATCGGTCCGGCGTTGCCAGACTTCCAAACCGAGCTGCCCCCGGACCGCGTTCAACTGGTCAATATCCCGCTGGAGGACTTCGAGTAACGCGGCCTTCGAGCGCACTCCCTTGAAATAGCCGATGGCATCCCGGAATGCCTTGTTCGCCTCTTCCGTCTTGCCCTCTCGACTTAAGGCTTCACCCCGATTGAACATCGCTTCGGCCGCCAGATAGAGCGCCTCGGTGGCGCGGGGATTGGAGCGCTGTTTGGTGATTTCCCGGTACACTTTATTGGCGCTCTGGAAATCTTTTTCCTCAGTGTAGACTTGTCCGAGCAGGAACAGCGCATCGAGTTGGACACCGGCATTTTCGAGATATTTCTGCTGGACAATGCGAATGATGGTCTTGGCGCCGTTGGTGTTGCCGGCTTTGTAGGTCGCCCACGCTTCGCCGAGCATGGCTTGGGGGAGCATTTCGTGGGCGGGGAATTGCTGTTGGAATTTCCGATAGAGTTCCACCGCTTTGGCCGCATCCTGCATTTCCCGGTAGCACTCCGCCTGTTTCAAGAGGGCTTCCGCAACCAAAACATTCCCGGGAAAACTAGTCATCAGCCGCTGGAAGACGTTGATCGCTTCCTGATATCGGGTCTGATTGGCCCAGCACCACCCCTGGTAGTAAATCGAATCCGGGACGGCCAAACTAAACGGAAACTCTTTTTCGAACTTCTGAAACGCCGCAAGTGCTTTGGGCCAATCGCCTTCACTATACGCAGTCTGAGCTTCCTGAAAACCGACTTGTGCGGTTCGGATTGTTGGTGGAGCCTTGGGAGCTTGCCCATAAGAAGTCAAACTCGCCAAGAACATCCCGGCGATAAGCAGGCGCAGTGTGTTGATCATGGGTTGGCCGCCGCTGGTGCCGCAGCCGCCACATCCGCCAATGGACGGAAGGCCACGTTGGTCAGATTTGCTTGGGCACAAGCGTCGAGTGCCGAAATCACCGCCTGATAGGAAGTCTCGGGGTCAGCCTCGATGACGATCGTCGCTTCCTGGCCGATCGAAGCGAGCTGTCGCATGGCATCGGTCAAGGTGAAGCTGTCATACCCGGGGGCGCCATTGACCGAGATATCATTCGTACTGCGGACGTGGATGTTGAGATCAAGCGGAACTTTCGTCGGTGCCACTGCGCTGGCTTTGGCAACGAGCGGCAGCCGAGAGTCCAAACGCTTTTCAACGGCGCTGAACGAGGAGAATGACATGTAGAAAATGAGCAGAATCAAAATTGTGTCGATCATCGGGATGATCTCGACGCGCCCGCGTTTCACGTTCCGGCGGGCGAGTTTCACTTCACTTCCTCAGTGGTGAAGGTAATGTTGGCCAGGCGGGCTTTCGCGCAGGCTTTCATGAAGGCGCTCAAATCGGCGTAAGTCATATTGCGGTCGCCGCGGAGCACGACCAGCATGTCAGCATACCGGGGGTCGCTCATCCGGATGGCATTCAGCTCGCCGGGCAATTCCTCGATGGGGATTGTCCGCTTGTTCAGAATGATCTTGTCCTTGCTGAACATGTTGAGCACGACTTTGGCCGGACCACCTTCCTTGTCATCAAGACCGGCTTTCGATTTCGGGAGTCGGAGACTGGCTTCTTTGGAGGCTTCGGCGAACCGCGAAAACGTCATGTAGAAAATCAACAAGATCACAATCGTGTCGATCATCGGAATGATCTCCACGCGTCCGCGTTTAATCTTGCGCCGCTTCAGCTTCATGGCTGACGCTTTATCCCTCGTGCGATTGTTTGATGAGCACCATGATCTCGCTGAGGCCTTTTTCCAAGTCCATCAGGATCTGCTCTTTCTGAGCTGTCAAGTAATTATACGCGAGAAGGGAGGGCAACGCAACGCCAAGGCCGGCTGCCGTATTAATCAGCGCCTCGGAAATACCGCCAGCCAGCGCGGCCGGATCGCTCATGCCTTTTTGCGAGACGATGGCAAAGGAACGAATCATGCCGATTGTCGTTCCCAACAAACCCGCCAGTGGACACATCGTGACCATCGAATCCAACATCGGTAGCAATTTTTCCAAGCCGATCAATTCCCGCGTGACTTCACCTTGCACAAGCTGCTCGACGTGTTCGGGGTGGTACCCATCGCGGGCGGCCGACAAGGCCACCCGGAAAACACGCCCGGCCATCCCCGGTTCAGTTTCGATGGCTGTCAAGGCATCGGAAAAGGAACTACTGGCTTTGACTTTATCAATGATGCCCTGGGTATTGCCTTGGCATTTCCGGTAATAGAAGAAGCGTTCAGGGATGATCGTGAAGGTGAAGATCGAGGCCGCCACCAGGAAGAAGAACACGTACGGCGGAGTAATCGCCACCTCCCAAACCATTTCCAAGGCTGTCTTGCCGCCATGCGCTTCCGCCGCCGCCGCCGGCGCCTCGCCGCCGGCCTCCTGAGCGGAGACCGACACCCCCGCCGCCAAAACGGCGAAGCACAGAGCCAAGACAATGCGACGGATACGACGTGATATCAGATGCATACTATTCTCCATAATTGAAATCCCCATCATCAGCATCGACGACGGGCTTGCTTATACTGGTTGGCTGCGAACATGGCAACCAAACTTTCCATTCCCTACTGTTTTGCCGCGGCGTCCTTCTCAGCCATCGCCGCCCGGCGACTGAGTTTGATTTTACCGCGATCATCAATCCCGAGAACTTTAACATCAACTTCATCGCCAAGTTTCAAGACATCTTCGACTTTGTTGATGCGACGATCCGCAATTTCGCTGATGTGCAACAGGCCATCTTTTTCCGGCAGGATTTCAACAAACGCACCGAACTCCTTGATGCCGACAACGCGGCCTCGGTAAATCTTGCCCACTTCGGCTTCCGCCGTGATCGCGTTGATCTGCGCAATCGCCATCTCGGCGCCGGCGGAGGATGACGAGAAGATCCGAATTGTGCCATCATCCTCGATATCAATCTGACAGCCGGTCGCTTCGACAATGCCTTTGATCACCTTGCCTTGCGAACCAATGACAGCGCCAATCTTGTCCGGGTTGATCTTCAGCGACGTGATCCGCGGCGCATACTTCGACATCTCCGCGCGCGGTGCACTGATGGCTTTGTTCATCACGTCGAGAATCTTCAAGCGCGCTTCCAATGCCTGCGCGAATGCCTGCTTCGTGAGCGCATGGCTCAAGCCGGCCACTTTCAAATCCGTCTGAAACCCGGTAATCCCCTTGGCCGTGCCGGCAACTTTGAAATCCATGTCGCCGAAATGGTCTTCCGAGCCGAGGATATCGGTCACCGTCAGGGTTTGACCGGTCTTCTCATCGGTGAACAAACCAACCGAAATCCCGGCCACTGGCGCCTTCATCGGCACGCCGGCATCCAGCAGCGACAAGGTCGCGCCACAAACGCTGGCCATCGAAGTCGAGCCGTTGGACTCCATGATTTCCGAGGTGACGCGGATGGAGTAGGGGAAGTCAGCTGCATCGGGGATCATGGGCGCGATGGAGCGTTCCGCCAATGCGCCGTGCCCGATTTCCCGACGGCCGGGTGAACCAGTCCGCCCGGTTTCGCCGACGCTGAAGGGCGGGAAGTTGTAATGCAGGTAGAACGCCTTTTCCGTCGGGCCACCGGTCCAGCCGTCCATTTCCTGTGTGTCCGAGGTCGAGCCGAGTGTGGTGATGACCAGTGCCTGGGTCTCGCCGCGTTGGAAAATCGCGGACCCGTGCGTGCGCGGCAGGACTCCGACTTCGCAATACAAGGGGCGCACATCATTCACGCCGCGACCATCGGGGCGCTTGTTGTTCTTCAAAATTGAAGTGCGCAATGCCTCACTCTCGATTTTATAGAATGACTCGGAAACTTCAAAGTCCGTCAAATCCGCAAATTGCGCTTTGAGCGTCTCCTTCATTTTCGTCTTGAGGGCGCCGAGCGCGGCTTGTCGAGCCAACTTCTTTTCGGTCAACAAAGCCGCCAAGATGTCGTTGCCGATGGTCTGCTTGGCGAGCGCGAGGACTTCCGGGCGCACGGTCTTCAAGGCGACTTGCCGCTTCGGTTTGCCGGCGAGCTTGGTCAAGTCGCGGATGCCGGCGACGATCTTCTTCACTTCGGCATGGGCAAATTCAATCGCCGCCATCATGTCGGCTTCGGAAATTTCGTGGGCTTCGCCTTCGATCATCACGAGGTCGTTTTCGCTGCCAACGTAGATGAGGTCGAGGTCGCTGTCTTTGCGCTGCGAATGGGTCGGGTTGACGATGAGCTTGCCGTCCACGCGGCTGACGCGCACCGCGCCGAAAGGCCCGCCCCACGGAATGTCCGAGACGGACAACGCGGCGGACGCGCCGTTGATGGCGAGGATGTCCGGGTCGTTTTCGGTGTCCGCGGACAAGAGGACAGCCATGATCTGGGTGTCGTTGTAAAAACCTTCGGGAAACAGCGGCCGGCAGGGGCGGTCAATCATCCGGCAGGTGAGAATTTCCTTTTCGGTCGGCCGGCCTTCGCGCTTGAAATAGCCGCCCGGGAATTTGCCAACAGCCGCTGCTTTCTCCCGGTAATCCACGGTCAACGGAAAGAAATCGAGCCCCTCGCGCGGATCGGAGGAGACGGCGGTGACCAGGACGACCGTTTCGCCGAGTTGAATCAGAACCGCGCCGTCGGCTTGTTTGGCGAGTTTACCGGTTTCGATGGCGAGTTGCGCGTCGCCGACGGCGACATTGATACGATGATGCATTTTGCTTCCTTATCTGGACCGGCGGCGGGGTCGGACTAATGGATGGAATGAAAACGCCGGCCCGCGGGAGCGAGCGGGCGGTTTCAATCCATCAATCCACCAAACCCCTGACCGGTCTACTTTCTGAGGTTTAACTTCTTGATGAGTTCGTGGTAGCGGCCGGTGTCAGTCGCGCTCAAGTAATCGAGCAACCGGCGCCGTTGGCCGACCATTTTCAGCAGCCCCCGGCGGGAACTGTGGTCTTTGACGTGTGACTGCAGGTGCTCGGTGAGCTCGTTGATGCGAGCGGTGAGCAACGCGATTTGGACGTCGGCGGAGCCGGTGTCCTTCGGGTGGAGCTGAAATTGTTTGGTGACTTCGGTCTTTTTAGCTACAGCGATCATGGGTCGTTTCGTTTGCCTTTCTGGGAACGGCGCGGAGTTTAGAGAGGATTCCCGGAACTGTAAAGAGGTTTTTCGACCCGTCCCGGATTAGCTTGGAACGGGTCGAATTGGGTTTTCGTTTTGCCAAAATCACTTTTCGACGGCCTGCCCTTGGTGATCCACTTCCATCGTCACCGCGCCCGGCAACACCTCCGCCGCTTACCGCGCTTGTTCGTCGTCGCTTCCTGTTGGTTGGTGAGACGGAGCGGCACAAGAGACAGGCTGAGGGTTCCAGCCGTCAGCTGCCGGAATAGGGACTCACGCGTTGTGACTCCGTAATATCCATGTTGTGCTGGATGAAGAATTGACGCCGTGCGGGGCGGTGCCTATAGGTTGCAGTGTGCGCGCGGTCATCATTATTCTGTGGTGTTGCACCTGTCTGGTGGCGGCGGAAGTTCAGGATGCCATCGGCGCATTGGGGGCCGGAACGTTTGCCGCCCGCGAGGCCGGCATTGCGCGCTTGGTGAAACTGGCGGAAACCGATGTGCCCACGGTCTTGCAGGAATGTGTCAACGCCTACCGGCAAAGCTCTGATCCAGAGGTGAAAACCCGGTTGCGGACGGTACTGCAACGGGTCGTGGATCAGTACATCTACCGGGCTCCCCGCGGTTTTTTAGGAATTCGTCTTCAAGGTGGGAATATCATCATCGGAGGCGGCGGCCGGCTCATCATCAATGGTGTGACGGTTCCAGCCGACGCGGTCTGGGTGACCGGCACCGTCGAGAACTCCGCGGCCGAAAAAATCGGGCTCAAGCCCAACGATTTCATCTTGGCCGTGGACGACCGGAAAACCGTCAATACGGCGGAATTCACCCGGTACGTCCAATCCAAACGCCCGGGCACAACGGTCAAATTGCGCGTCTTGCAAGGCGGCAAAACCAATGAAATGGAGGCGGTCTTGGGCGAATTGCCGGCGGAAGCGCGCGACCAGATTTTGACGGACGAGGGCAGCCGGGAGTTTTTCAGGACCTGGCTTAAAGAGCAAACAGAGATGGCGCCTGTGAAGAACAATCCGCCGGAGCAATAACGGACATTTGACAAACTTTGGCGCGGTCGCTAGTCTGCAGGCATCGGTGCGGTTTAGTGGAGGGGGACGTAGCTCAGTTGGCTAGAGCGCCGCAATGGCATTGCGGAGGTCGAGGGTTCAACTCCCTTCGTCTCCACCAAACCCAAGGGGGTCCACAAAGTCCGATACAGGGGACTGGGACTTGCGAATTCGTTGAAGCAGGTTACCAGTATAACGTGTAGTTGACTAGTTGTTGCGACACCGTGTTGTGTCGAGAAGGGTAAGGGATTATGCAGCTTCAACAAAAGTCCGGCCAAAGTCTGGTCGAATACGTCGTCCTGTTGGCGTTGGTGACCGTCGTCGCGGTCAGCATTGTGGCCGGCATCGGCCACCGCTCCACCAACCGTTACGCTCAAGTCAGCGATGCGCTGGCCGAATCCACTGTGGCTGCGGCCACGGATGGCAAAGGCAAGCCCGGCGTTGCCGGCATCGCCGCCGGTAAAGCCCGCCGTCCGTAATAGGCTTGCGTTTCCGGTAGAATCCACTAGCTTCTGCGTCTCCCTGAGCCGAAAGTCACAGGGCGACGTTTTTTTATGACCCAAAAAATCCGCAACATCGCCATTATTGCCCACGTTGACCACGGGAAAACCACCTTGGTGGACAAACTTCTCCGCGAAGGCGGCGTTTACCGCGCCGGCCAAGCGATGGAGGAACGCGCCATGGACTCCATGGACCTCGAAAAAGAGAAGGGCATCACCATCCGCGCCAAAAACGCCTCCGTCCACTGGAAGGATTATCTCATCAACATCGTGGACACGCCCGGTCACGCCGACTTCGGCGGCGAAGTTGAACGCATCCTCGGCATGGTGGACGGCGTCCTCTTGCTGGTGGACGCCTTCGACGGCCCGCAAGCGCAGACCCGGTTCGTCTTGAAAAAAGCGCTCGCCCACGGCCTCAAACCCATTGTCGTCATCAACAAAGTTGATCGCGACAAAGCCGATCCGCACGCTGTTCACGATAAAGTCCTCGAACTCTTTCTCGAACTCAACGCCACCGAAGACCAGTTCAATGCCCCCTTCGTCTACGCCAGCGCCCGCGACGGTTTTGCGCTGCGGCAAATGGGCGACGCGAAGAACGGGATGACCCCGCTCTTCGAAACGATCATCGAACGCATTCCGGCTCCCCAAGCTGACGTCACAGCGCCGTTCCAAATGCTGGTCAGCAACCTCGACTGGAGCGACTACGTCGGCCGCATCGCCATCGGCAAAGTGACCGGCGGCTCCTGCAAGATCGGCGATTCCATCGTCTGCATTCACAAAAACGGCAAACGCGAACGCGCCATCGTCACCAAGATTTTTGAATTCAGCGGGCTCAAATCCGGCGAAGTTGTTGCCGCCGAAGCCGGCAACATCGTCGGCATCTCCGGCGTCGAAGAGCTGCAGATCGGCGAAACCCTCTGCGACTCCGAAGACCGCGAGCCGGTGCCGTGGGTTGAACTCGACCCGCCGACAATTCAAATGCAATTTGCCGTCAACGACGGTCCGCTCGCCGGCAAGGAAGGCAAATTCGTCACCGCCCGGCACATCGGCGAACGCCTCCATAAAGAGACGCGCACCAACATCAGCCTGACGGTCGAAGACACCGAAGCCGCCAACATCTTCCTCGTCAGCGCTCGCGGCGAAATGCAAATTGCCGTCCTCGTCGAACAAATGCGCCGGGAAGGTTACGAAGTGCTCGTCTCGCGTCCCGAAGTGATTATCAAAGAGGAAGCCGGCAAGAAACTCGAGCCGTACGAATCCCTCTGGCTCGAAGTGCCAAACGAATGCCTCGGTGACATCCTGCAGTCACTCGCCAACCGCAAAGCGCAAATCACCAACATGACGCATCACCCGCACGGCGTCGGCGTCGAAGCAACAATCCCGACGCGCGGCCTCATTGGCTTCGAGACCGACATGGTGAACCTCACCAGCGGCCGGGGCGTCATGAGTCACATGTTCAAAGAGTACGGCCCGTTTGTCGGCGAAATCCTGACACGGGTTACCGGCACGCTGGTCTCGATGGAAACCGGCATCGCCACCGCTTGGGCGCTAAACAACATCCAGGAACGCGGCCGGCTCTTCGTCGGCCCGCAGGAGGAAGTCTACACCGGCATGGTCATCGGCGAAAACCCGCGCAACGAAGACATGCCGGTCAATCCGACCAAGACCAAACACCTCACGAACATGCGTTCGCAGGGTGAAGGCAAAGGCATCCAACTTGAACCGCCGCTCAAGATGAGTCTGGAGCGCGCGTTGGAGTACATTGCCGGCGACGAGTACGTCGAAGCGACACCGAAAAATCTCCGGCTCCGCAAAAAGATCCTCGACGCCACGCAACGGAAACGCGCCGCCCAGCGGATTGCTGAACCAGTGGCCTGAGGTTGGGGACGTCAAGTTTCCTGTTGCTGCGGGGCGGGAATTGACGCTAAAAGCCGGCCATGTCGGCACATTCTTATTCAGGCCTCGGCTCCATCCAATCCATCACGCGCGGCGACCGGTCACTCGACGTTACCGGCGAGCGGGGACGGGTGCGGATTACTGTGCTGGCCGAAGGGTTGGTGCGCGTGCGCGCGACGCAGGCGAACGAGTTCGGGCCGGACTTTTCCTACGCCATCGCGAAAACCAAGTGGCCCAAACTGCCGGTCCGCGTCACCAAGAATTCACTCGCAACGAAGAAATTGACCGTGCGGGTGGCGCGTGCGCCGTTTGCCATCGAGTTTGCGTTGCCGGACGGGACGGTGCTCAATCGCGACCTCGGCATCGAGTGGAACGGCGCGAAAGGGCGGACCCGCCGGGAACTCGCCCCCGACGAAATGTTCTTCGGCTGCGGTGAGAAGAGCGGACAGTTCAACAAACGGAGCGAACAGTTTTCCAATTGGAACACGGACAACCCGAATCACACATTTCTCAATGGCGAACTTTATGTGTCGATTCCGTTTCTGGTGTCAACCCGTCGTGGGCCCGGCGTCTCGCCCACCGGTGTCGATGGGAAGCCACGGGCGGGACGCCCGTGCCACTACGGCATCTTTTTCGATAATTCGCACCGCACGACTTTCAACCTCGGCCAGACCGAAGACGAGAAGCATTACTGGCTCGAAGCAGATGCCGGGGAGATTGATTACTACTTCTTCGCCGGCAATTCGGTGAACGACATTGTGCGCGGTTACACTGAACTTACGGGCCGCATGTCCCTGCCGCCGCGCTGGGCGCTCGGGTATCAGCAATGCCGGTGGAGTTATATGACGGCTGACGAGATTTTGACAGTCGCCAAAGAGCTCCGCCAGCGGGAGATACCGGCGGATGTGATGTACTGTGATATTGATTACATGGACGGCTTCCGGGTTTTTACCTGGAATCCCGCGACATTTCCGAAACCGGCCGAGCTGATCGCCAAACTCAACAAGCTCAATTTCCAACTCGTCACCATCATCGATCCCGGCGTGAAAAATGACGACCGGTCCGCGGTCTGCCGGGAGGGGAAAGAGCAGGGGATGTTCGTGCGGAAACCGGATGGAACATGGTTCACGGGCAATGTGTGGCCGGGGGAATGCGTCTTCCCGGATTTCACCAGCGCGCGGGTCCGACAGTGGTGGGCGAAGTGGCAGAAGACGTTGACGGAGACCGGTGTGGCCGGCTTTTGGAATGACATGAATGAGCCGGCTGTCTGGAATTATCCCGGCGGCACGATGCCAAACGATATTCCGTTCGCGTACGAGGGCCAATGGACGACGCACGCGCGCGCTCATAATGTGTACGGCTTCAACATGGCGCGGGCGTCGCACGAGGCGGCGCGGGCGGCGGCCCCCGATGTGCGGCCGTTCATCATCACCCGGGCGGCTTATGCCGGGGTGCAGCGGTATTCGATGATTTGGACGGGGGACAATCACAGCACGTGGGAGGATTTTGCACTCAGCCTCCGGCAATGCTTGAACCTGTCGCTTTCGGGCGTGGCGTTTTGCGGTCCGGACGTGGGGGGGTTCACGCTGAACTGTCATGCGGAGCTGTTTGCGCGCTGGGTGCAGACCGGGGCGTTCTTCCCGTTTTTCCGCAATCATACGGCGGCCGGCACGCGGCGACAGGAGCCGTGGACGTTTGGGCCGGAAGTCGAAGCCATCGCGAAGAAGTACATCACGTTGCGCTACACGTTGCTGCCGTATCTCTACAATCTGTTCCATGAAGCGACCCGGGACGGAGCCCCGATCATGCGGACGCTCTTCTGGGAATTCCCGGACGACCCGCACGGGTACGGGATTGACGACCAGTTTTTGCTCGGGCCGGGCTTGCTGGTTGCCCCGGTATTGCAGCCCGGGAAACGGCAACGGACCGTCTATTTGCCGGCGGGGGCGGAGTGGTATGACTTTTGGACAAAGGCGAAACATGCCGGCGGGCAACACGTCACGGTGGACGCGCCGCTCGATAAACTGCCGTTGTTCGTGCGGGCGGGAACCATTGTGCCGATGACGAAAGCTGTCCAGCATACCGGCGCGAAAGTTGCGGAGATCATCCTCGCGGTCTATCCGGGGCCGAAGACGACCGGGTTTTTGTACGAGGACGATGGCGCGTCGAATGCCTACGAACGCGGGGAGTATTCACTCACGCAGTTTGAGTGGAAAAATGGCGCGCTACGGGCAACCATGAAACGCGCCGGCTATGCTGGCGCGGTGAAGAAACACCGCCTCGAGCTTATTGCTTGACGCCCTGCGCGCTGATTTTGATTCGCACTTCATCGCCGACGGCCGGGGTCATCTTGTCCATGCCGTAGTCTTTTCGGCTCAACGTCAGTTCAGTGCTGACGGCAAGCCGCGTTTTGCCCCACGGGTCTTGGATCGGGCCTTTGACCGTGACGGGGAGGCGGATTTCTTTCGTGACGCCGTGCATGGTGAACTTGCCGGTCATCGCGAACTTGTCGCCGTCTTTCTCGACCTTGGTGCTTTCGAAGGTAATGGTCGGGTATTTTTCGACTTCGAAGAAGTCCGGATTGCGAAGGTGTTTGTCGCGGCCTTCGTTGCCGGTGTCCACGCTCGCGGCTTGAATTGTCGCTTTGGCGCCGGTAACCGCGCCGTCGGCAAAAGTGATTTCACCGGCCACGTCGTTGAAGCGGCCGCCCACTTCGGAGATCAAGAGGTGGGTGATGGTGAACGAGACGGTGGTGTGCGCGCCGTCGAGCTTGAAGACGTCCGCCGCCTGAAGCGGGAGGCTGAGCGCGAACGCGGTCAAAGCGAGGAGCGAATGACGGATTGCTTTCATGGGGTGACTTCCTTATTTGCTGGCGGCGCGTCGGGCGGCGTCGAGTTGTTGCTGGAGGACAGTGTTCTGTCGGGTGAGTTCTTCAACACGAAGCGTGGCTTGCTCCGCGCGGAGATTGTTGACGCGCGCTTCCTCCAGTTGGGCTTTCAGTTGGGCGATCTCCGTGGCTTCGCCGATGCTTTGCGGGCGGACAAAGGCGCTGCGTTTCGTCTCGTCGACCTGCTTGGATAAGAGTTTGTTCTTTTCCGCCAAGTCGGCCAGGGAGCGGGTGAGGATGGCAACTTGATCTTTTTCTGCGGTCAATTCAGCCGACAACTGTGCCGCCCGTTTTTCGGCAGCTTCAAGTTGTGCGACCGATTGCCGGGAAGCCGCCAGGTCAGCTTGGGCGGCGGCCAGTTGTTTGCGGAGGTCGTCAATTTCTTTGGGATTCGGCGTCTGCGCGACTCTCTTTTCGAGATCGGCAACCCGGTCATTCGCGGCGGCTAGTTTGCTGTTCAGTTCCCGATTCTGCTTCGTCAGGTCCTCGGTTTTGGCGGCCGTTTGTTTGCTGGCATCGGCCTGTTTTTCCAACTCTTTGACGCGTTGTTCGGAGTTGGCAAGTTTGCCTTGCAGGTTTTGTATTTCGCGAGTGGACGCTTTTTGCGCGGACTCGGACTCATTCTGAGTCTTCGCTGTTGCTGCTTTGGCCTCGGTCAGTTCGGCGCGGAGTTTCTTCAGTTCTGCTTGATCAGCCGGGTTGCTGGCCGGTTTGGCAGCAAGTTGTTTTTCCAAGTTTTTGGTCTGGTCGTTCAGTGCCGTGAGTCGGGCTTGGAGGTCGGCGTTTTCCTTGGTGACTTGTTCGAGCTTGGCATTTGTCTGCTTGGCTGCGGCAGTACCGGCTTTGGCCTCGGCCAACTCGGCCCGGAGTTTCTTCAGTTCTGCTTGGTCGGCTGGGTTACTGGCCGGTTTGGCGGCAAGTTGTTTTTCCAGGTTCTTGGTCTGGTCGTTCGCCGTCGCCAGCCGGGCTTTAAGGTCAGAATTATCTTTGGTCAGTTGATCGATTTTGGCGTTGGCTTGCTTGGCGGCGGAGGCGCTGGCGGCGGCTTGGCTCTCCAATTCTTTGACCCGGGCGTTTTCCTTGGCAATGGCTTTTTGGCCGGCCTCGGCTTGAGCTTTGACTGCGGCGAGCTCGGTTTGGAGCTTTTTCAATTCGCCGGTATCGGCGGTCGGCGCGGCTGGTTTGGCGGCGAGTTGTTTTTCCAATTCTCTGATCCGCACGTTGGAGCTGGCCACCTTGGCTTCAAGTTCCTTGGCTTGTTTGGCGGATTGTTCCGCCTGCGCGGTGGCCTTTTTCGCAGCGGCCGATTCGGTTTTGGCTTTGTCGGATTCGAGCCGGGATTTCTTATCAGCTTCCGCGAGTTGGGCTTTGAGCTCCGCGGATTGCTTTTGGAGGGCGGTCAGTTCGGCTTGCCCGCTGGGGGCATTGCGTTGGGCAATCGCCAATTTGTCGGTGAGGGTTTTGTTTTGTCGCTGGAGTTCGGCGATTAACGCCTGATCGGCTTTGCGGGCGTTTTCCAAGTCGGCGATGTTTTTTACCGGCTCGGCAGCCGGAGTGAGCGGTGCGAGGACAACAAGGGTCAGCAACAACACGACATGATGCATGATTCGCATATCGTTCCTTGGGCTAGTTGCCGGATGTCGGTGCGGTTTCGAGACGCCGCAACCGGGGTTTCAATTCTGGGTTTTTCTCCGCGTAGGTTTCAAGGAGATTTCGCATGTAGGAATTTTCTTCGCGGAGGTTTTTGAGCAGGGCGGCGTTTTGAGCGTTGATGGCCGCCGCGGTGTTTTGGGCAGCGCCGCGATTCATGTCGATCATCTCAATGCGCGGCTGTGCAGCCCGGGCTTGGGCGAGTTGTTGCTGCAGCGTTTCATTCTGTCTGGTCAGTTCATCCAACCGGACTTTGCTTTGTTCGGCGCGCAAAATGTCAAGTTTGACATCCTCCAGTTGGGCTTTCAATTGGTTGATTTCCGCCGCTTCACCGGTCGTGAGGGGGCGAACGTAGGGCCCCTTTTGAGCTTCTTCCAGTTTGTTGGCCAAGAGTTTGTTTTCGACCTCGAGTTTGGCCGCCATGTCGGCGCCGGCTTTGGCTTGTTCAGCAGTGGCGCGGGCATCGGCGAGTTCGGCGCGGGTTTGCGCGAGGGTAGCGAGTTGGTCGCGTTGGGCGGTCAATTCCGCGGCCAGTTGTTGGTTCTGCTTGGTGAGGATCTCGGCTTGCGTGCCGGTCTGGCGGGCGGTCGCAAGTTCAGTTTGGGCGTTCGCCAGTTGTTTGCGAAGCTCGTCGAGTTCCTTGGTGTTGGCCGGGATGGCCGCGCTCTTCGCGGCGACTTTGGTTTCCAAGTCGGCAACGCGGTTGTTGGCGGCCGCGAGTTTGCCGGCGAGTTCGCGGTTTTGCTGCGCGAGTTCATCCGCTTTGGCAGCGGCGGATTTTTGCGCGGTCTCAATCTGGGATTGAGCAGCGGCAAGTTCGGCGCGGGCTTTCTTCAAGTCGGCGGATTCGTCCGCCGACCCGGCTTTGCTGGCCGCTTGTTTTTCTAATTCTTTCACGCGCTGATCGGCGGTCTTAAGATTGGCGAGGAGCGCTTTGTTTTCCTTGGCGAGTTGCTCGGCTTTGGCTGCCGCTTGTTTCGCAGTTTCTGTGTCGGCTTTGGCTTGGTCGGCGGCACGACGGGCTTCGGTGAGCTGGGTCCGCAGATTTTTCAATTCGGCAGTGTCAGCCGGTATGGCTGCCGCTTTGGCTGAGACTTGACGTTCCAGATCTTTGACGCGCTGATCGGCGGTGGCCAACTTGGCTTGGAGATCTTTGTTGGCTGCGGCAATTTGTTCGGCTTCGGCAGCGGTGCGCTTCGCCGATTCTGCTTGGGCTTTGGCGAGACTGGCTTCCTGCCGGGCTTTCTTGACGGCGGCAGATTCTTCGGCGCGGCCTTGGCGCTCCGCCTGGGCGAGCAGTGATTTTAACTCGGCATTTTGTTTTTGTAGTGCGGTCAGTTCTTCTTTGGTGGCGAGGGCCGGATTGGCGGGGCGGAAGTTTTGGCCGGTGATTGCGCCGCCGGTCAGACCCTGATCGGTACTGGCACGACGGCGGGCATCGGCGAGTTGGGCGGCCAGACGTTGATTTTCGCGTTCGAGGTCCGCGACGCGATTGCCGGATTGGCGGGCCTTATCGGCGGCGGCTTGGGCGTCGCTGAGTTCGGCGCGGAGTTTCTTGACTTCGGCGTCGCTGGTGGTGGCCGGCGATTTTTCGGCGCTGGCCAACCGGGCGGCGAGTTCCTTGTTTTTGGTTTCGAGTTCCTTGTTCTTGGCGGCCGCTTGCCGGGCTTTCTCAGTTTCGGCTTGGGCGGCGGCGAGTTCTTTGCGGAGTTTCGCGAGTTCTTCGGATTCGGCGACGGGCTTGCCGGCCTGTTTCTTGGCGGCGGCCAGGTCGACGCTCAAAGTTTTGTTCTGGCGCTGGAGTTCGGCCAATTGGGCTTGGTTGGTTTTGCGGGTGTCTTCCAACTCGGCTTTGGCTTTGGCCAGTTCGGCTTGAATGGCTTTGGTGTCAGCCGGGGTTTTGCTGGCGGCTTTCTTCTCGGCGACCGCCACTTCCTTCTTCAGGAGCGCATTCATTTTCTCCAACTCGGCGAGTTGCCGGCCCATGGCGGCGCGTTCGGCGCGTTCAACTTCGATGCGGGCCGATTTCTTTTTTTCCGCATCGAGTTCCGCTTTGGTTTTGGCGAAGGCGGCGCGGAGTTGTTTGATTTCGGCGTTGTCAGCAGGGGCCGGGGTGGCGGCGATCTTTTTGGCTTCGGCGGCTTCCGCTTTTGCTTTGGCGAGTTCGGCGCGAAGTTTTTTCAATTCGGCAGATTCGCTCGGAGCTGCTTTGGCGGCGGCGGCCTTTTTGGCGTCGGCAAGTTCGGCGGCGAGGTCTTTGTTTTGGCGTTGGAGCTTGGCGAGTTCGGATTCATTGACCTTGCGGGCATTGTCGAGGGCGGCTTGAGTCGCGGCCAGTTCGGTGCGGAGTTTTTTCAGTTCCGGCGATTCGGTCGGTTTGGCGGCGAGTTGGCGTTTGAGGTCGGCGATGTCTTTTTCGCTGGCTTGGATTTTTTGGCTGAGTTGCTGGTTTTCCGCTTTGAGTTGTTTGACCACTTTGGGGTCCGCCACCGGGGCTGTGGGCGTTTTTTTCGCGGCGTCCAGATCAGCAAGGAGGCGGGCATTGTCGGCTTTGAGGCGGTCAAGTTCGGCGCGGAGGCGCGTGGTCGCTTGGGGGGTGGCTAATTCAACGGTGAGGGGGGCGGCCGGGGGTTCGGGAGCGGGTGCGGTCACGGCGGGAGTTGGGGGTTCGGCGGGGGGGGCGGGGGGGGCGGGGGTGGGCTCTGGTTCAGCCGGGGCTTTGGGGCGGACGACGGCGAGTTTTTCCGTAACGTCCTTGAGCCGGTATTCGACGACTTGGGGATTCCAGTCGGCCGAGGTTTTCCGAATGTCTTGAAGGATTCCGACGGCTTGGGAGTATTTCTTGACGGCGACGGCCCAATCCGAATTTTGCTCGGCCTGTTGGCCTTCTTGAATCGCGATGAAGGCATCTGCGTACGCTTGGCCAGGGTCTTCAACTGCGCGGGCAACACTAACGGCAAGAATGAACGACAACAGCAGGATCATGTATTTATTCATAATATCTCAGCCTCGGTAGGTGTCACCGTATAGCGGAGGTGAGTTGTGTTTGCAATCCTTTCTGTTGATTGCCAATTGGTTGACAGCAGCATCAATAGTGGCCCGGGGCACCGAGCGCGAGCCGCCGGTAGCGAAGCGGAGGATGGCCAAAATGCCGGCGAAAGACTCGCGAGAAGTAGAACGGATCAGGGTAGCCAACCGCGGCGGCAATTTCGGCGACAGATTTGCTGGTGCCGGCGAGGTATTGGCGGGCGGCACCCAAGCGGCGTTCTTCCAGCCACCGCATGGGGGGGAGACCGGTTTCCTGTTTGAAGACGTGTCCAAAGTGGACCGGATGCCAGCCGGTCACTTTCGCCCATTGGGCCAAGGTGATGACGGTTTCGAGCCGCGCATTGGCCCAGGTTAGGGCGGTCAGGATGCGATCAACATCGGCCTGACCGGGTTTGCTGGCGGCAGACAGCGGCGCGCCGGTCTCGGCCAAGAGATGAATACACCAAGCGAGAAGCGGGCTGGCCACCGCCCAGTCCCGGACCGCGAGCGGACTTTGCAGGCCGTCGAGAATGGCGTTGAATTTTGCGGTGTACTGGAGCGGGTCGTTGAGTCGATACCGCCGGGCAAAACGGCGTTGGAGCAGGAGATTCGGTACCGGGCCTTGTTCGATGGCAATGCTCAGGCTCAACGCGGTGATGGGGTGGCGCGGATCATGCCCCAGGCTGATGAGGTCGCCACCGCGGACGGTCAACAGTTCGCCTTGGGTCAAGTTGCCGCGCCGGCCGTTGACGATGTACCAGCAATTGTTCTTCTCCAAAAAAAAGAAACTGATGAATTCGCGGGGCAACCGCTCCGGCGCGACAAACCAGTCCGGCTGGCAGACGAACCGGCCACAGTACAGCAGGCGCAGTCCGAGTCGTGTCTCGAAAAGCGAACGGCGCGCGTGGGGAAAAGGTTTCGTCATTTCAGGGCTGAATGGCGTCCACCACCGGCGGAAGTGGTTTTGCGCGCGTCACTATAAAGTAACTTTTTGTCTACGAGCCAGAAGATTTTTCTGGAAGGATGCAGTATCTGGTGTGGCCAAGCCGTCACCGAATCATATGAAGATATCCGTGCTTTTTGCGAAACCACAAACTCCGAAATTCACCGTCGTCACTGGCCGGTTGGGCAAAGTCACCGGAGGTAAACTGCGCTGGGTGGTGGAGGTGGTGGAGTCAACTCTTGAGCCGGGCGCGCCCGCAACGCGCATCACCGTGCGAACGGCGAAGTCCGCCTTCACTTTTTTTCTGCGGGACGTGACGGCGCAGTGGCCGATTTGGATTCCCCAATTCGAAGTCGTCGTCGTGCCGGCGGATGATCGGCGGGATTACCGGCAGATTACGGACGCGATTCGCGGTCGCGGGTTGCAAAACGAACTCGACCGGATCGCCGGTGCGCCGGAGGAGACGTTTGCGAATGCGGCCGCCGCGACGCGTGATCAGCCCTGCGAGACGTGGTTGGGGTTGAGTCGTGATTTGCGGATGTTTCGCGTGACTGACCGGTGGGGGTACCTCGGCGAGTTTCAGGCCCAATACGCCGGTTACGGTGGCGCGATGTGGGGCACACGCGAGATTTGCGGACCGGAATGTGAGATTTTTGTCGGCCGCGGCGCGGCCTGCCGGGTGGATATTCGCCGGTGGCTGGAGGACGGCGCGCTGCCGATTTTGAACGCCGAACAACGCGACGGCGAGATGCTGTACCGGCTGACGACGTTTGTGACGCTAGAGCGGTCGGCATTGACGGCGCAGAATTTGCGCGGGTCGCATTTTCTCGTGGCGGATCGCCGGTGTGTCGGACACATGCACCAGCCGCACGAACAGGAATTCGTCAAAGCACACGAGGCCGAAGAATTCGCCGGCAAGGAGCAGACGGTGTTGCTGGCGCGAGTCGAGGCAATCAATACCGGCACCGCACCGCACTACGCGTTTCTGTCGGCGTTGGCGCCACGGGACAAGCGCCAGTGGCGGTTTGACGGCGCACGCGGTTGGGGGGTGTATGACGACGGGAAAGTCGGCAGCATCTCGCGCTTGAACGGGAAACCGCTGCGGCAACTTGAAGTTGCTGTGCTCGTGGCGCCGGGCGAGAAGGTCACACTCGAGGCGGCGCTGCCGCACCAATACTTGCCGGCGGAGCGGGCGCGCGCGTTGGCGCGCTTCGATTTCGAGCAGCGGCGAATCGAGTGCCAGCGATTCTGGCGGGCGAAACTCGCAACGGCGGCATCCATCCGCGTCCCGGAGAAGCGGATTGATGAGATGATCCGGGCGGGGCTGTTGCATTTGGATTTGGTTTCGTTCGGGCGCGAACCGGATGAGCCGGTCGCAGCGACGATTGGGCTTTACAGTCCGATTGGCTCGGAGAGCGCGCCGATCATTCAATTCTATGATTCGGTGGGCTGGCACAAATTGGCGGAACGTTCGCTGGATTATTTTTTGGCCAAACAACACGCGAACGGCTTCATGCAAAATTTCGGTGGCTACATGTTGGAGACCGGCGGCGCGTTGTGGACGCTGGGCGAGCATTACCGGTATACGCGGGATGCACGGTGGGTGCGGCGGGTGCAGCCGAAGCTGCTTAAGGCGTGTGAGTTTTTGTTGGCGTGGCGGGAGCGCAATCAGCGGCCGGAGTTGAAGGGGAAGGGCTATGGGTTGATCGAGGGCAAGTGTGGTGATCCGGAGGATCCATACCGGTCATTCATGTTAAACGGGTATGCGTACCTTGGTTTGCAGCGCGTCAGCGAGATGCTGGCGCAGATCAACCCGGCTCAGTCGAAACGGTTGGCGACCGCAGCCGCCGCGTGGCGGGCGGATATCCGGGCCGCCGTGGACATCGTGGTCGCCGAATCGCCGGTCATCCCGTTGGGGGATGGCACGTGGGTCCCGACTTGTGCGCCGTGGGCGGAGGGTCGGGGTGCGGGGGCGTTGCACGTGGATGGGACGCCCTGTAATACGCATGGCACGGTGAGCGCGCGCGATTCCCTGGTGGGGCCGTTGTATCTGATCTTCCAGGAGATTGTGGAGGCGACTGAGTCGCTTGCTGATTTTCTGGTGAAGGCCAATCACGAGTTGTTTACGTTGCGCAATGCCGGGTTCAGTCAGCCCTATTATTGCCGGCATGATTATGCGCACTTGCGGCGCGGGGAAGTGCCGGCATTTCTGAAGGCCTATTACAATCAATTCGCGGCAATGGCTGATCGGCAGACGTACACGTTCTGGGAGCATTATTTTGGGGGGCCTCACAAGACGCACGAGGAAGGTTGGTTTCTCATGCAGACGCGCTGGATGCTTTGGCTGGAGGACGGCAACACGTTGCGACTGCTCGCCGGCATCCCGCGGGCGTGGCTGGAGTCTGGTCAATCCATTGCCGTGGAAAATGTCGCGAGTTATTTCGGGCCAGTGAGCTTCCGTGTCGAATCCAACGACGAGGTCATCACGGCCGCCATCGAATGCCGCACCAACCGGCAACCCGCCGTGATCGAAATCCGCCTCCCGCACTGGCGCGGGGCGAAAGCCCGGCATGTCGAGGGCGGTACCTATAACCCGGCTCGTGAGACGGTGCGGGTGGCCGGATTCAAGAACTCGGCGCGGGTGATCCTCAAATTCTGACCGATGCATTCATCCGCTCAATTAACGTCTGCCAGTTTGCCGGTCACGGAGAATGGCCGGCGGCCAAGCAGTACCGGTGGGGGTGTGGGAAAATTCTTGTACGAAATGCGGGCAGCCGCCGCATAGAAGATCAGTAGAGAAAACAGTCACACAAATGAAACCACAAAACGTAAGGAGATCGTGATGCGTAAGGTTATCGTCGCAATGCTGTGCGCGGTGTGGGTTACGGGCGGTGGGTTGATGGCGCAGGATGCCAAAGACCCGCAGGTCGAAAAAATCAAAACTTTGCGGTCGGGGTTGTTGGCAAAGATGCCGGTATTGGGGGATCAGTTCAGCTATGACTACAATGGCATCAATACGGCCTCGTTGGATTTCAATAAGAAGTATCAGGCGGTGGCCGCCAGTTTGCGGGAAAAGCTCGAAACCGAAAACGCGAAGACCGGCGAGGCGCGTGACCAGATGGCCATCAACGCGGTGGTGGCCAAGCAGCAGCGCCTGGCCGTGATCCTCGCCGACCGGAGCGCCAGCGCCGCCGTGCAAGCCTGGGTTCAAAAATTCAATGACATGAATACGATTCGCCTCAACCTGGCCAGTCTGGTGACAGCCCAGACCGCTAATGACCAGGCGTGGTTGCGGGCGGGGTGCGATCCGGCAGTGTTTGTTTCCGTGTTGACGGAGTTGACCAAGCGCGTGGATGAACTGAACGATCAGATCACCGCGCACCTCAATGAGTGGCAAAAGCGCAACGAGTCCGACTTGGTAAAATTGGCCGAGTAGCTAGCCACGCCACGGTGGTTAAATCAGCGCCCCTCATTCCGACCGGCGCAGGCCGGGATGAGGGGTTTGCTGTGCTGGGCCAGCGGCGACTAGCGGGGTTTGCGCTGCCGGCCGACGGTCTTGGGGCTGGGTTGGACGAGTGCGACGGCCCGCTCCGGTGTTGCGAAGTGCTGTGACTGCCGGTACTGGCGCGGGGTGGCCTTGTGGTAGTTCTCGAAGACCCGGTAGAAATGCCCGAGATTCTGAAAGCCGCACTCAGCGCAAATATCCAAAATCTTTTTCTCGGTGGCCAGCAGTTCATGGGCGGCGTGTTCCATCCGGGCGCGATTGACGACAGCGGTGGCGGTCAGACCGTAGCATTGCCGGAGAACGCGGTTGACGTGTTTGCGGCTGCGGCCGGCGAGCCGGACAAATGCGGGGGCACCGCCGCGAAAATGCGCGGGGTCGCTCACGGCTTCGAGCGCGTGGTGCAACCAAGAGGGACACGCGGGCAGATCGACTTTCGGCGGTGGTTCGAGTTGCGCGAACAATCCCAGCAGAAACAAATCGACCATCATCTGGTTGGTCTGGAAGTTGTAAAGGGCTTTGTTCCACGAGGCGAGCCATTCGCGCTGCGCGGCATTTAGCTTGACGTTGTAGGGCAGTGGGGTGGTCTTCCAAAAGAAAGTCGGGGTGCTCGGAAAATATCGCTGCCGCAGGCTTTCCAATGCGGCGCGGGGGACCAATCCGCGGGAGATTATTAGCTCCACCGGCCCGGGGTTCGCCTGAATCTGCACGCGGTCTTTGGGGCGCTGCATCACCAGCATGCCGGGACGCAACAGCAGTCGGTGACCATTGGCGCGGTAAACCCCGGTTCCGCCGGGGTGAACCCAGAACACCGTCCCAAATTCCTGCGTGTACGTTCGCACCGGCGACCGGCTGCTGAACGAGACATGGTCGAAGTTGAACACTTGGCCATTCTTGAAAAAGTACGCCTCAGTCATTCGCGCGGCTTTCATCAATGTCACTATAACGTAGCTTTTTGTCTTGTCTCCAGAAGATTTCTTTTTCGCGTGTCAGCTAAGGTGAAAATGCATGAAAAAGATGCGCAGATCCTGGCGGGAGTTATGGTTGCCTCACCTTTGTTGGAGCGTGATCCTTGGCGTCGGCTGGCTGACTGCACCACTGGGTCAGGCGGCAACTGGGACATGGACAAATTATCTAGCCGGCGGCACGCTGACCGGCTACTGGACGAACAACGCCAGTTGGAGTCCGACTGTTACCGGGCATCCTGGGACTAATGCGAATGAAGACGCGTTTCTGACCAACAACGTCGCGCTGGCGTACACGAATATTGTCAACGCCCGGATCAACAACAGCATCCGCACCCTCGCCGTTTCCAATACACTTGGCGAAGCGTGGTTGATCATCACCAATACCGCGCTGACTAATGCGACCTCTGTAACGCTGAATCATGGTGGCCGGTTGCAGGTGGACAACGGGGGCACACTCCGTGCCAGCAGTGCGTTCGCCTGGGCGGGCACCAATGGCGCGATTTACCTCAACAACGGCGGTCTGCTTTTCACCGCCGGGGCTCTGACAATGAGTGGCGGTACGACGGGCTTGGTTTCCAGTGCGAGCGGCGCCGGTAATGGTGGCGTGTGGAATCGCAACGCCCAAGCTTTGAACATCGGCAGTTCAACCGACGACAATATCCTGCGGATTACCGGGGGCGCGGTGGTTACCAACAGCGGGGCGCTCAATTTATCCGGCAACCGGAATAGTCTGCTCGTCACGGACGGCGGCCAGTTAGTTGGTTCCGGAGCGATTACCTTTGGCGCATCCGGCAATACCTTCACGCTGGGCAGTGGATTCTGGACGCATAGTACAGCGGCATTGACGATCAACGGCACGAGCAATGCGCTCAACCTGGTCGGGGGCACCCTCAGCAACGCCACCGGTCTCATAGTGGGCGGCGCAGCAGGCGCGAACTTCAACAGCCTGATCGTGACGAACGGCGGACGTTTGGTGTCGCTGGGGGGCGGCCTGCTCCGAATCGGTGCGACCGCCGGCATCGGGGGAGCCGTTGCTGCCGGCGGCAGTGGCAACACCGTGATTCTCTCGAACAGCTTGCTGATCACCGCGACCGATACTCCCTACATCGGATTCGGCACCTCCGACAACTCGATGACGGTGCTGGAACAGACTCTCTGGACTGGCGGCAATCAGTTTCTGATCGTGGGAGCAACGGCGGCGACGAACAACCTCCTGACCGTCAGCGGGGCGGTGTTGACGAACTTTAGCACCTTGCGACTTGGCGCCAACGGCAACTCAATCAGCAATCGGATCGTCATCCGCGACGAGGCGAAGGTTTTCTTCAATTCCTTCGCGGTCATTGGCTTCAGCGCGGGTGACAACTTCAACAGCTTGGTCGTCAGCAACGGCGGGCAATTGTTTGTTGCCGGCGGAATCAGCCTCGGGACGGGGGGCAACACTGGGAACACCATCCGCGTCACCGGTGGCGGCCAGTTGTCCGGCTCCGGTGTGATCAACTTCGGTCCGGCCGAGAATACGTTGGAGATGGGCGGGGGACACTGGACCTATAATTCCGCGAACGCGCTGACCATCAACGGGCGCAGCAACGCGTTGAGGATCGTCGGCGGCGTGGTCAGCAACGTCGGCGGCCTCACGGTTGGCGGCGCGCCCGGCGCTGACTACAACACGGTGGTCGCCACCAATGGCGGGCGCCTGCTGCTGGCCTCTACCGGTGGCCTCAAAATCGGTTCGTCGGCGGCCGCGCCCGGTAGCGGCGGCGCGGGCGGTAGCTTCAACACCGTGATCCTGTCCAACAGCTTTCTCTCTGGCGTCGCCGGTCACGAACACTTCCTCGGCTGGTCCTCCTCGGAGAACACCTTGGTGCTGCTGGATCACACGCTGTGGAACGGCGTCAATTCCTTGTCCGTTGGTCGCGGCACGAACAACGTCCTGGTCGTCCAGGGTGCCATCATGACCAACTTCTTCACACTCAGCATCGGTGCCGGTGGCAACTCCTTCAGCAATCGCGCCCTCGTCACCGACAACGGCCAGATATTCATACGCAACGGACTGACGGTCGGCTTCAACGCCGGCGACACTGCCAACCGCTTGACGATCACCAACGGCGGCTCCGTCTTCGCTGGCAGTGCAATCACGGTGGGAGCGGCCAACTCCACCAACAACTCAATCTGGATCGCGGCTGGCGGCCAACTGGTCTCGGCCGCCGGTGTGACCGTTGGTGCCGCGGGTGCGTCCGGTAACTCGTTGTTCATTGTCAACGGCGGGTTATTGCAGGCTACCGGCTTGACCATCGGCGGCGGCACCGGCAACACGATCAGCAATCGCAACGGTACCTTCCAGTTTACGAATGCACTGGTGGCGATCACCTCCCTCAATCACGGCGACATCGCGTTGACCGACGGCACGATTGCCTTCCGCAACATCAGTACTGGTCTGAACCTGACCAATAACTGGCGCGGCACCGCCCTGACGAATATCGCCTTTGCCGGTCACAACACCTTGCGCCTCGACAACTCCAGCGTCACCAACACGCTGGCGGGCGGGTACACGTTCAATACCGGTCTTGGCGCGACCAACTATTACCGGTTGGAAATGGTGAATGGGACGACCGCCGTCACCGGTCACGGAGTCACCATCGGTGCGGCGGGGGCGTTGTTGATCTCCAATACGAGCGCAAGTCTGACCGGCGTGTTCACCAACCACGGCCTCACGCGACTCGTCGGGGCGACGGCGAACTTGGAGCGCGGGATCGTCAACAGCGGTATTCTTTCGCTGGAAACTGCGACTCTGACCGGCACTGTTACCAATAACGGGACCTTGCGCGGCGACGGCTTGGTCGTGGGGGATGTGACGAGTTTCGGGACAAACAGTCCCGGCTTCTCGGTGGGGACGCTCTCGATCACCGGCAACGTGGCGTTCGGGAGTTCAGCCGTGACGTGGATGGAGTTGTTTGCCGGTGGGAGCAACGACGTGATCAGTGTGAGCGGGCAGTTGACGTTTGGCGGAGAATTGGTCGTGACCAATGCCACCGGGTTTGCGTTTGCTGCCGGGCAGAGTTTTCAGTTGTTCGAGTTCGGGAGTCAGAACGGAACGTTTGACACCCTAAACCTGCCGGACTTGATGTCGGCGTACTTGGAATGGGACACGACGCAATTGGACACGGCCGCGTTGTTGATGATTGCGGCGATACCGGAGCCGTCGGCAGTTGTGTTGGTTCTCGGCGGTTTGGTGATTTGGTGGGCGTTGGGGCGGCGGAGGCGGACATGATTGGGCGGCATTGCAATCGTTGTCGCGCTTTCACTCTGATCGAGTTGATGGCGGTCGTCTTAATTATCTTGGTCTTGGTCGCCATTGTTTTCAGAGTAACCGGTTACGTGCAACGAAAAGCGGCGATTGCCACGACGAAGGCGCAAATGGCGGCCATTGAAGCGGCACTGGAAAGTTACAAGAGCGACTTCGGGTATTATCCGCAGACGCAGTCCGGTCGCATCTCGAAACATGCCATCGTCGAAAGTGCCAACGGGAACACGTTGTACAAGGCACTCTTCCAACAAGGCAAAGTGTATTTGCATAACTTTCCGGAGAAACAGATCCGGGTGAAAACGGCGTGGGGCGCGACGGGTGTTGTCCAAACCAATCTCTGTGATGTGTGGGGCACGCCGTTCAACTACTATTGCTCGCCGCGGAGCGTCGCGACCAATAACCCGCCGGCATTCTGTCTGTGCTACAATCCCGGCGTTGCCCACGGGGGGCAAATCAATCTGGCGAGTTTCGATTTGTTTTCGTACGGACCGGATCAGACGACGTATGTGCCCGGTTCGTTTTACTGGGGTGCGACCGGTAACAACGGGTCGTGGCTCGAGGTCTTTACCAACGTGGCGTCGGTCAGCGACGACATTACCAACTGGAAATGAAGCCGGGGGCGCGATGAGAAAGAAGAATCCAGGTTGTCGGCGCGCCTTTACCTTGATCGAGTTATTGACGGTCATACTCATTATTGTCTTGCTGGCGGCGTTACTGATGCCGGCGCTCATGGCGGCGCGGAAGCGCGCCAAGACGGTGCAGTGTGCTCACAATCAACGGCAGCTTGGCGTGGGTTTCACGGCCTACACCACGGATCACAACGGCTATTTCCCGTATAGCAGTCCCGAATGCATGCTGATCTGGTTGGGCTACTGGACCGGCACGCAATGGGAGGACCGACCGGACAACACCGCTGACTGGCCGCAGTACGGACAGCCGTTTCGCAGTTCATTTATGCGGAGTTCCGCTTGTGCCACGGATTGGCAGGCGTTTTTGGCACCGTATTTTTCTACGAAGGCGAGTTACTATAGTCAGATGATGCGGTGTCCTTCCAACCCCTGGCCGTTCCCCAATGCATCCACAACATCGTACGGCATGAATGGCAGCATGTTCCCGATGAACTATCGCTGTTCGAGCATGTCAACGCTCTTCGAATGCGCGTTGCTGGCACCGACCTATCCCGTCGAACGCGCCACCCCCGCCACGCCCTCCGGCTGGAACAAGGCGGTTCACCTGACCGACATCAATCGCCCCGGTAGCGTGGCGTTGGTGGGTGAAATTCCAATCTGCCCATCGGGCGTCGCGAATCCGTGGGGAACCGGCGGACTCCCCGGTGGCTACATCGGTCGCACAATCTGGATGTGTGCTGCGACGCCGAGTCCCGGCTCCGTTCTGTGCGATGGCAGCAATTGGTTTCCGACGCACAAGGAATGGCGGCGGCCGGACTGCAACGCCTTCATCGCCACCTGGCACAATCAAGGGATGAACACTTTGTTCGTGGATGGGCATGTCGAACGGGTATCAAAGACCACGTTAATGGACTACAGCCTGCAAGCGCAAAGCAATCTCTGGAACGTTGGAGTGAGCGGCTCTTCTGGCGGTCCCAATCCCACGCCCGGGGGCATTTTTTGGATGGATGGCAAAACCGCTTGGAGCGGCGCCTATGGTTGGTACACCGGCCAGTGGCCGAGTCCACCGTACGCCCTCCCGCAACGAGTTGCCTATCCGTGATCTCCCGCCGAACCGTTGGCGCTCTGTTTGGCGTGGCACTTGTGGTCGCCAGCATCTCGACCTGGTGGATCAGGCGATCGTCACCGGCTCGCAATAATATCGCCTTGGCGGAAGGCAGTGGTATGGGCTGCGCCGAGGCAGCCCTTCGCGTCGTAACCGGCGGTGGTCAGATCGTTGTCGTTACCTTTGGTAAAGAGGATCTGCGATTGGCCGGTTTTCAGAAAACCCTGAAGCGACATCCCCAGATTCTATTGACGCCGCATTTTCTGACACCGGACCCAAAGGACGCCGCGGTTTGTCCGCCGGTCATGCTCCGCGAAGTGCTGCAACAATATCCAATCGCCGCCGTTATCGTATTTTTTCTAGAATTGCCGGCGTGGAACTTGGCGCAGCACTGTTTCACAGCAGAGGCTGGCCCCAAGCTGATCGCGCTGACTCATCGTGCAGCGCTGTCGCATCACGGCGGCTATTTCCAGCAGGGCCGCTTGCTGACGCTGATCACGGCGCGCCAGACGCTGGATGATTCTGTACCGACCAATCCGAAAACCCCGGCGGAATGGTTCGCGCGCGATTACGAGATCGTCACGCCGGACAATTACACCACGCGCTTGTCCAACCCAGTCTATCTCATGCCCTAGCGAAACGGAATGCGAGGTGCCGCGCAGTTTTCGCACCTTGAAAAAATGCAGGTTATTCTCGCGAGTTGTCCATTCACTTTCCGCGTGGATTCGCTAATCTCAGCCTGGTCGCAGCCAAAATGAATTCAACCAACGGAGCCCATTCATGAGCGTCGCCGGAACCGAACCAACCCTGAAGCTTTCCCCACAACAACTCGCCCAATACCGGGATGAAGGATATACGGTCGTGCGCGGCTTGATTCCACAGGCCGATTGCGCCGCCGTCCGCGCCAAGATGCTGGATCTGCTCGCCGGCAACTATGAGGGGTGGCCGTTAAGCCATTTCCAAGTGCCGGACCCCAGCAAGTACCGAAACCCCAAGGGCGGCTTCGTGCCGCTGGGCATCCAGGTGCCGGCGCAACAGGACGAAACTTTCCGCAAAGTCGCCGACCATCCAAATTTGCAGGGGGTGATGGCGCAGTTGCTCGGTGGCCCGGTCAAAAGGTTCACTGATCAGGCTTTGCTCAAGTACAAGGAGATCAACGGACAGACGTTCTACCACCAAGACTCCTACTACTGGCATCTCAATCCCGAACTCGGCTGCAACAGTTGGATTGCCCTCGACACCGTGGGCAAAGATGCCATCGCCCTTGGCATGCTGCCGGGCACGCACAAAACCTGGACGCTCACACCGCACGAAGAATACTTCGATGAGCCGTCCTACCACTCCGCCACCAACAGCGTCGCGTTCAAACGCTTTCGGATTCCACTCGACCAGATTGATTTTTCCAAAGAAATCCTCCTCCCCATGCAGCCCGGTGATGCCGCGTTCTTTACGAATTTCACCTGGCACCGGGCCGAGCCCAACCGGAGTGGCCAACACAAATGCGCCTATGCCATCGCGTACCAGCGCGCCCAGTAAACCCGGTCACTGCAAACTGAAAATCACCCGCGCCCCGTCCTTGGCGACAGGCGCGTTGGGGTTGGTGGAGATGAACAGCCGATCGTCCGCTAGTTGCCCGGTCGTCTTCAAGAATTCGACCACACTCGCGACCCGCGCCGCCGTCAACCGCCGGTAATCCTCCGCCTGCAACTCGACCAGCGGCAGGTACTGGCGTTCCAGTTCTTCGAGGGGCAGGTCGCCGGCAACCCGTTTGGCCTTTGTTCCGGCAACCGGCGCGGTTGATTTTGTGCCGAGGTTGCTGACGTTGGAGGTCAACTTCGGCGGGGCCGGTGGAGTCAGGCGCGGTAACGCTTCGACGTAGAGGGCACGGAGTCCCGTTGCGTAATCGGCGCCGGCAAGGACTTTGAGCTTCTCGCGTTTGAGCGGCTCGCGATCTTTGACCGGGTCAATCGAGCCGGTGATTTCGAGATTCAAGGCCGGGCGTTCTGTCAGCGCTTTGATGAGGACGTCGAGTTTCTTGATCTCGTTGGATTGCAGAACGGCACTGCCGGGCGCGAATTCTTGGTAGCTCAATTCCTCGCCGCCGCCGCCGAACATCGAGCCGAGCATGCTGAATGGCGCGGTGAAAATCTTCGTGAACATATTGCCGAGCACGCCCCACACAGCCGGCCAATATCGGAATTGCGGGTCATCAACGCGACCTTCGATGGGCACGTCGAGTTTGATCTGGCCGTGCCGGTCTTTGAGGATCGCCACCGCCAGTTTGACCGGCAATTTCGTCGCGCTGGGGCTGTCCACCGCTTCACCGAAAGTGAATTGATCGAGCAGCAACGTGTTGGCGGCTTTCAGGGCGCGTTGGTGAATGTCGTAATTCAGATCAATGCTGACGGTGCCCCGACGGATCAGGTAACCGGCGAACTTGCCGGAGTAGGGGCCGGC
This sequence comes from Verrucomicrobiia bacterium, assembly GCA_022072455.1. Classification (GTDB taxonomy): domain Bacteria; phylum Verrucomicrobiota; class Verrucomicrobiia; order Palsa-1439; family Palsa-1439; genus CAINDI01. The sequence continues at coordinate 49,106 of JAJVHY010000018.1, forward strand.
GGGAACGAGGTTGATGTTCTTGAACGCGACGCGCAGCTCAGTGGTGGCGTCAATGCTGAACGGATTGAAATGGCCGGTCAGGGAGAACGGCGCAGTGTTGTCAATCCGCCCGGCGACGGCAAACTCAGTCAGGCCGTTCGTGGCGGTGGTGAAGCCGGTCACGCGCACCGCGACGCCGGTAACTGTCAGCCCGGCCGTCGGCTGAACTGTTTCATCAGTGAAAGTGGCGGTCGCGTTGCTGACCACGAAGGCCCCGACGCTGGCAAAGGGCAGGGGTTTGTCCGGCGCGGCGTTGGTGGTGGTGGGCGGCGCACCAGCTTTCGCGAACAAGTTCGTCGCATCCGCCGGCAAATGCACATCGAGCCGGGGGGCGACGACGAGAATTTCATCCACCGTGAGCGACAACGGTTCGGTGACGATGCGGAGGTTTGTGAGTTGCACGCGTTCGTACCGGCTGGTTTCATTGCCGAAGTAGCCGGTTACGGTGGCGCGATGATCGTCCGAGCGAACTTCGCCGACGGTCACGCGCCAGGGTTTGGTCGGGGCTGAATTTGTCGCGGCCGGCAACGGCTTGAGCATTTTGGCCACATTCGGCAAACCATCGGCAAGTTTGTAGATCGCGACTCGGTCGCCGGTCGTGCGGAGCGCCGCGACGGCTACGGTCTGTGCGAGCAAATCGAGGTCAATCCCGGCGATGGTCAAGTCGCCGAGCGCCATCACGGTGTTGGTCTGGCCGGGTTCGGTGATGTCCAGTGCATTGAGCCGGATGGTGGCGTTCGAGAGTTGAGCGAGGGTGAGCTGATCGGAAAATTCCACACGATAGTTGCCGGCGATGCTGATGGTGCCGGAGCGGAGGGTGAGATTGAGAAACTCATCGTAGAACGGCGCGTATTTTTTTAGAGCGATGTTTTCGACCGCGAATTCACCTTCGGAACGGACGGGGCTGAGGTGAACCCGGCCACGCCAGGAAAATGTCTCGCCAACTTCGGTGGTGGCGGTGAAAGCGTACGGGGCGTGTCGCCGGGGCGCGGTGCTGAAGTCGCGAAGGGTAACATCAATCGGCCCGATCGTGGTGTGGAACGGAGTCGCGCGGGAATGATCGTCATAGATCGCCTTGGTGCCGGTGATCCGCAACTGGCCAACCCGGACGACCGGCGGTTGCCTGGATTCCTTCGGCTTGTTCGGATCGGCGGGGAAGCGCGTGAGGATGTCAGAGAAATTGAATGAGCCGTCCGGGTTGACTTGGACACGGGCGGTCGCGTTGCTGATGTTGATGGTGGAGAAGACGATTTCCTTTCCGAGCAAGCCGGTCGGATCCACGTTCACAAAGACTTCGTCCCAACTGACGAACGGCTTGCCGTCGGCATTTTTCTCGGTAATCCCAAAACCCTGCAGCGCGACCGACATCGTGAAGGGGTTCACGCGCACATTTTGGAGGGTGACCGGCCGGCCGATTTGTTTCGGGAGTTGCCAGAGAACCACGAACTTGAGCAACCGCGGCGCGCCGAAAAAACCGAACAGCACATACCACAACGCCACACTGAGGATCCAGAGCTGAAGTTGGCGGCGTTTCGTTGCGGTCACGCCGGTAATCTACGCTCAAGCCACGCGCGGAGGCAATAGCGCGGAAGGCCGTGTCAGATATGCCGGCTGTCGTGTTCGTCTTTGGTCGAGTAGCCGCTGTCTTGCCGGGCGAGGTTGACTTTGTGCTTCTTGGTGTACGCGTCGTAGAAATCATCGGGGGTCATTTCCAAAACCTGCCCGATCGAGATGAGAAAATGCATCAAGTCAATGACCTCGACTTTCGCATTCTGTTTGTCGAACTTCTGATACTTCGCCCACCACTTCCACGGGACGCTGTCGGTCAATTCCGCGATCTCCTGCGTCATTGCCCGGCAATAGTTGAGCACCCATTTCACGCGCTCCTCGTCGGTCATCGTGGTGGTGTCCACGCCGATGCGTTTGTTGAGTTGTTCCTGGAGGCGGAAAATTTCTTCGAGCTTGTCCGGTTTGGTCATGGCGCGCAGTGTCCGCGAAAGAAGGTGAAAAATCACGCGCATTTTGTTAACGTACCGCCTCGAGACGCGATGCGATTGTTCGACTCCAGTTCCCCTTCGCCACGGCTGGCGCGCGACGCGCGCTTGACCGCCATCAATTTCGTTGGCGATGCCATCAATCGCACGCTCGATCTCCGCGAGATCGCCGACAACGCCCTCCACGCGATGACCGCCGTCACCAAGCTCGATGCTGGCGCGATTTACATCTGGGACGACGACGAGAAGGTGTTGAAACTCTACGCCTTCCGCGGCATCTCCGAGGCGTTTGCCCGGCAAGTCAACCGGCTCCGCAAAGGCAATGACCGCGAGATTGACACCGTGCTCGAAGGCCAAACCCGCGTCGTCGAAGACCTCGCCTTCGGTACCGGCTTGTTTCGCGACGAAGTCCGCGCCGGCTTCCGCGCCGCCATCCTCTCGCCGGTCCGCACCCAGGGCTTTGTCGTCGGCATGCTCGCGCTCGGCACGTACAAGCCCTACCGGTTCGAGGCGGAGGATGTTGAGTTGATCGAAGTCATCGCCAACCAACTCGGCAACGCGATGGTTCACGCCCAACTCGAATCCGATCTCCGCGCCAGCGAAGAGCAGTACCGGTCGTTGGTCGAAAATTCGGATGACGCCATTTACATTGCCGGCCCCGACGCCCGCCCCCGGTATGGCAACTCCGCCTTTGAACGGATCCTCGGCTTCAAACCTGAGCAACTCGCCGCGCTCGACCCCTACGAACGCATCCACCCTGACGATCATGCCGCTGTTCGCGCCGCCGTCAAAAAACTGATGGACGGCCAGTCGGTGCACAATCTGGAATATCGGTTCTGCCGGAAAGATGGCGAGTGGATTGTCCTCCAATGCAACGCGAGCATCTTCGCGCGCGACGGTGAACAGGTCGAAGAATTTCAATTTGTCGTCCGCGAAATCACCGAGAACCGCCGGCGGCAACAACAGCTCGTGCGCCGCAATACGCAGCTGGCGGCGCTCACCACTTTGGCCGCCGTCGCCAATTCGTCGCTCAAACTCGAGGAGATTGCGCGGAACACCCTGCTCGTCGCGCTCGAAACGACCGGCATGGAAGCCGGGGTCGTCCACTTGGCAGAGGCCGGCAACACGGTACTGCGGTTGTTCGTCCAAGTCGGGTTACCGGAGGAGTTGGTGACGCAATGGCGCGAGAGCGCCTGGGGCGAAGGGATTACCGGGATGGTGGCGGCGACGGGCGAAGTGAAAGTTTCCACTGACGCGGCAGCGGGGCAGGGTGGATTCAAATCTTTTATCGTCGTGCCGGTCAAGACACGCGGGGTGGTGCATGGAACGCTCGGTCTGTTGAGTCGCCGGGAAGTGCCGCTCGGCCCCGAAGGCGTCGAGATGATGACCGCCATGGGCAATCAACTCGGCATCGCCATCGCCAATGCCCAACTCTATGAAGCCCAACTCCGCGAAAATGAAAAACTGACAACGTTACTCGATGTGACCGGCGGCGGCTCGCAGACGTTGGAGTTGGAATTGTTGTTGGAGCGAATCCTCCAGAAGTCCGCAACCCTGTTGCGTGCCGATGGTGCCTACATCGTCCGCCATGCCGGCACGCAGGCGGAAGTGGTCGCCGCCACGCCGGGACTGCGCGGATTGATCGGAGTCGATTTTCCAATTGTCGCGGGACTCGCTGGGCAAGTCAGCCAAGCCCGCCAAGGCCGCATTTTTTCCCGCGAGGAGGTCGCGCGGCAAGGCTACAGCCCAATTCTCCGGGAGGCCAATGTGCGGTCGGTGTTGATGATGCCGTTGATCGCGCGCGGCGACGTGATTGGGGCGATTGCCCTGCTAAGGGAAGTCGGCGCGGCACAGGATTTTACCGGTGCGGATCTGGAATTGATCGGGGCGTTTGCCAGTCGCGCGGCGGTGGCGATTGACAACGCGCAGTTGCTCAAGGATCTCTCGAAGAAAAATGATCTGCTCGAACTGCTCATCGAGGAGGCGCATCACCGGATCAAGAACAACCTCCAGATGATTTCCGGGCTGCTGCAACTTGAGTCCGTCGAGTCACCGGCGATGACGACGGCCATCTCACGAATCCAGGCCATCGCGAAAGTGCATAATCTGCTCAGTCGCGAAATGCCGGATAACGTCGATGCGGTGCCATTGCTGTCGACAATCATGGAAACCTTGGCGGCATCCTCGGCGCGGCGGCCGGAGTTGCAGTTGGACTTGGAGCACATCTGGTTGACGCCCGACCAAGCCGTTGCGCTGGCGCTGATCGTGAACGAGCTGGCGTCGAATTCGGTCATTCACGGTCAACCGCCGGCGGGCCTGCCGTTGCGGTTGGGAGTGTGCTGCCGGCAGGCGGGCAGTGAGATTCAGGTGCGGGTGTGCGACAATGGGGGTGGGTTGCCGGCGAGTTATGATTGGCGGACTTCGACCCGGCAGGGGATGACGATTGTCCGGCAACTGGCGCAGATCAACCTGCGCGGGCAGTTGACGCTGGAAAACCGGGACGGCGGGCTGTGCGGGACCTTGAAGTTTTCGGGAGTGACCGGCTTGACCGGCGCGGTATGATGCACGCGGCAGGAGACATTTATGAAACAATTACGAGTCGTGATTGCCGATGACGATGGCGTGACGTTGATGGTGTTGAAGAAAATTCTGACCGTCATGGGCCATTCTGTCGTCGGGGAAGCTGGGGATGGCGAACAAGCCGTCGCCCTCGCCAACGACCTGCACCCCGACCTCTGCATTCTCGACATTCGGATGCCGAAGATGGAAGGGATCGAAGCCGCCAAACACATTCAGGCGCATCGGCCCACGCCGGTGATTATCGTCAGCGCGCACACCGAGACCGGGCTGGGCAGTGAAGCCGCCGCGGCCGGCGCGCACGCGTACCTTGTCAAACCATTCGCGGAAAATCAGCTCAAGCCGGCAATCGAACTCGCGCTCACCACGTTTGAGAAGTCGCAGGAGTTGACGGAAAAACTTCAGCAAGCCAACGAAGCACTCGAAAGCCGCAAAGTCGTCGAACGCGCCAAAGGCATTTTGATGCGCCAGACCGGGCTCGACGAGGAAGCCGCGTACTTGCGCCTCCAAAAAACCGCGCGCAACGAAAACCGGAAACTCATCGAAGTCGCCCGCGCCATCATTCTCGCCGAACAAATGCGCCGGGACAGCACGACCCCCGAACCGCCGCCCCCGCGCGGCTACACCCGTCCCAGCCGGTAACCCACCATGAATTCATTGACTGCCCGGCCCGCGTGGACTGCGCTGGCCAATCATTTCCAACAAATCAAAGGCCAACACCTCCGGCAACTGTTCGCCGCCGATCCGACTCGCGGCGAACGACTGACGGCGGAATTTGCTGGCCTGTATTTGGATTACTCCAAAAACCGCGTGACGGATGAGACGATCCGGTTGCTGGTGAAGCTGGCGGAGGATTGCCGGCTGCGCGAGCGGACGGCGGCGATGTTCGCCGGCGAAAAGATCAATGTGACCGAAAATCGCGCCGTTTTGCACACGGCGTTGCGCGCGCCGCGCGGGGCGTCGATCCTCGTGGACGGTAAGAATGTCGTCCCGGATGTCCACGCGGTGCTCGACCGGATGACGGCCTTTGTGAGCCGGCTCGATCCGCGCATCAAGAACATCGTCAACATCGGCATCGGCGGCTCGGACCTCGGCCCGGTGATGGCGTATGAAGCACTCCGGCATTACTCGCGGCGGGATTTGACGTTCCGATTCGTCTCGAATGTGGACGGCACCGATTTTGTCGAGGCGACGCGGGATTTGCTGCCAGCGGAAACGCTCTTCATCGTGGCGTCGAAGACGTTCACGACGCAGGAGACAATGACCAACGCAATCACCGCCCGGCATTGGCTCGGGAACTTGCCGGTGCACGAACATTTCGTGGCGATTTCGACCAACGAGGCGGAAGTGAAGAAGTTCGGGATTGATCCGAAGAACATGTTCGGCTTTTGGGATTGGGTCGGCGGCCGGTATTCGATGACGTCGGCGATTGGGCTTTCAACGATGATCGCGATTGGTCCCGAAAACTTCCGGGCGTTGTTGGCCGGCTTTCATGCGATGGACGAACATTTCCGCACGGCACCGTACGAGAAGAATTTGCCGGTGTTGATGGGGTTGCTGGGTATTTGGTACGTGAACTTCTTCGGCGCGGAGACGGTGGCGGTGTTGCCCTACGACCAGTACCTGAAACGCTTCCCGGCGTATCTGCAGCAGTTGACGATGGAGAGCAATGGGAAATATGTCACGCTTGCCGGCCAGCGGGTGGATTATCAGACCGGTGCGATTTTCTGGGGCGAACCGGGCACGAACGGCCAGCACTCGTTCTATCAACTGATCCATCAAGGCACGAAACTGATCCCGTGTGACTTCCTCGGGTTCAGCCGGTCACTGAATCCGACCGGGGCGCACCATGATTTGTTGATGTCGAATTTCTTCGCCCAGACGGAGGCGTTGGCGTTTGGCAAAGATGCGCCCGCGGCGCACCGGGTTTTCGAGGGGAACCGGCCATCGAACACACTGTTGGCGGAGCAGCTCACGCCTGCCATGTTGGGGATGCTGGTGGCGTTGTACGAACACATCGTGTTCACGCAAGGCGTGATTTGGAATCTCGATTCCTTCGACCAATGGGGCGTCGAACTGGGGAAGGTGTTGGCGAAGCAGATTGTTCCCGAATTGCAGGCCGATGCAGACCTGAGGCACGACAGTTCGACGAATGCTTTGATTCGGCGCTACCGGCAACAGCGGTTGCGGTAGATGCCCATCTTTCACGAGTGTCAGCGTTGCACGGCCTGTTGCCGATGGCCCGGGGAAGTGCGCCTCAGCGAATCTGAGATCGGCCGGCTCGCGGAGTATCTCGGTGTCAGTCCGGATGATTTCATTCAGCAATACATGCGCTTGCGATCGGACCGGCGCGGGTTGGCGCTCGCCGACAAGCCGAATGGCGAGTGTATCTTTCTCACTGGCATGGATTGCCGGGTGCAATCCGTCAAACCGCAGCAGTGCCGGGATTTCCCGAATCTCTGGAACTTTCCTGGCTGGGAGCAGCACTGCCGGGCCATCCCGCAGGAGGTGAGCGAGGCGGAGTACCGGCAAAAGCTGCTTGTCGCCTGTGGCCGCACCGGCTAACATGACGCCCATGGCTCGCACCAAGAGGAAAACGGGATTGTTGCAGGGCGCGCGCGTCTACTTGTCCGGCCCGATGGATTTCGTGGCCTCGCGCACAGACGAAAAGAAACTCGGCTGGCGCAACCGAGTTAGCCAGTTCTTACAGAAGACCGGTGTCACGGTGTTCGACCCGTGGTTCAAGCCCGACGTGCGTGGCCTCCACGAGTACGGCCGCGAAGACATCAAGAGCGGCGACAAGATCAAACAGACTTGGACGTATGCCAACGGCGCAGCCGGGGCGAAAGCCCGCGCCTGGTGTGCCCGGCAATTCTGGGAGACGCTTCACATTGATCTGCGGATGGTGGACACGAGCGATTTCACCATCTCGTATTGCCCGACGAACATCTACAGCGTCGGTACCCCGCACGAAATCATCATGGCGACCATGCAACACAAGCCGGTCTTGTTTGTCAGTCCGCCGGTCGAGTTTCCGACTTTGCACGCGTTACGGAAACATCTGGCAAATGATCCGCGTGGCACGGAATTGCTGGCGCGATTGGAACGCGAGATCCCGATCAAGGAAAACCCACGCGGCATTCCCAGTCTGTGGTATTTGCCGCTCGTTGGTGGCGAAAACTTCTTCGACGGCTTTGGCTTTGCAGCCTACCGGAAGAAGTTCGGCTGGGACGTGGACATCCCGCTCGACGCCCACGAGAACCGATACAAACCCAAACGCCCGCTCCTGCCTTTCCTGGAAATGTTGAACCACCAGCTCCCGAAGAAATGGGACGGCAAGCTCGGGAAATTTGTCCCCGATGACGACTGGCTGCTCTGGGATTTCCATACGCAAAAAATCGGCGGCAAGCATGTCGAATCCATCCGTAAATGAACTTCGCGACGCGTTAACCGCGTTCATTGCTGCCAGCGCCACCCGTGATGCCGGACAGATCGGAGCAACTCTCAAACGAATCATGGAACTCGAGCGGCAACTACCGGCAGATGCGCCGGAGCGCCTCCGGCATTTCTTGTCGCGACGCAGTTATCAGAAAGCGCTGGAGTTTTTGGAACTGAGGTAGAACCAGCAGCTTGATAGTTCGGTGTGCGAATCGAACCGCGCGGTCGGATCCAAGTCTTTCGTAAATCAACTTCGGCCTGCTCGATGAGTTTGCGCAGTTCGGCGGCGTGTTCTTGGTGTTCTGCCAATCGAGTGCGACCCAGATCGGCGCCCTCCGCTGTCTTCCGTAAGGCTGCTTCCTGTCACATCTTCCGACATTCCTTGCCACTCAAATGGCGCGGACAGTCGGAGGATGCAGGAACTTCTGCGCTACACGGAAGTCGCCACGACGCAGATCTGCACGCACGTGCTGGATCTCCCTGGAACTGGCGGTCAGAAACCCGCTGGATGTGTGACGCCGGCAAACCATGTCTTGAAAATCAGGCTCAGTTTGATTAAGCAAAAGCCAACATGTTGACCATCATGCGCCAAGGAGGGCCGTTGATGTGGTTGATCCTGCTCAACGGGATCATTGCCGCCCTGATCTATCTGGAAAAGTGGTTTCACTTTCATCGCGCCCACATCAACACCTCGGATTTTCTCAACGGCATCCGCAATGCCCTCAAACGTGGCAACGTCATCGAATCCATCGCGCTCTGTGATGAAACGCCCGGCCCCGTCGCCGAAGTCGTCAAGGCTGGCATCACCAATCGCGATCGGCCGCGCGAAGAAATCCGTGAGGCGATGGATGACGCCGCGCGCGTGGAAATCGCCCGGCTCGAACGTCGGTTGGTAGTCCTCGCCACCATCGCGCAAATCACGCCGTTGCTCGGTTTTCTTGGGACCGTCTTCGGGATGATCAGCATGTTCAAAGTCATCCAGCTCCAGCAACTCCCCAGTCCCGGCCAACTGGCCGGCGGCGTTTGGGAAGCGCTTTTGACAACGGCTGGCGGTCTGGTTGTCGCCGTGCCGGCGTACGTCGCGTATAACTACCTCACGAGCCGCGTGCAGAACATTGTCCTCGATATGGAACGCGCCGCCAACGAGATGATCAGTTTCCTCTCCCGCAAAGACAACGGCAACGGCGAGCCGGTGAAATGACGTTCAAAACCCATGTGTCCATCGCCAACGGCCGCATCGACCCCGCGCCGATGGTGGACATCGTGTTCCTGCTGCTGATTTTTCTCGTGTTGAGTTCCCCGTTCGTCCTGCAACCCGGCTACGGCCTCGTCGAGTTGCCGACTGGCAAAGGCGATGTTGCGACGTTGCAGGAATTGGTGCTGAGCGTCTCCCGCGACAATGTGATCCACTTCAATGCCCAACTCGTGACGCTCGACAAATTGCCGGACCACCTGCGCCGGGCCGCGCGCGAAGCCCGTAACGCCAGCCTCGTCGTCAAGATCGACCGGCAAGTCTCCTACGAGACCATTAACAAAATCTTTGCGATCGCATTCGACGCCGGCATCGCGACCGTCAATTTGGCGACTCGGCCCGCCGTCCCGGTCGTCCCCGAGAAGTGACGTCATGGCGTTGCCCCGCTTTCGCGTGACTGAGCGGCAGGTGTTGATGGCCTTGATGGGGGCGACCGTGCTCGCCGTTGCCAGCGCGATTTTGGGCAGTGGATTCTTTACCGGCAGCGGTCAGAAACTCGAACCGGTCACCAGCGCCAACATCCGCTGGGGCCGCGACCCCGAAGGCATCCGGCAAGTCTTGGCGGAATATTTTGATCCAAGCTTGATGTCGTTACCCAGTCCGTTCGGTTTCTCGCGTGGGCCGTGGGAACACTTGGCCCCGCCGGTAGCCAGCCGCTATCAGCCAGTCATCCCGGCCGCGTTTCTGGGTAACCCTGGCCCCGGCCTTGTCCCGGCGTTGTTGCCGCCGCCGGTGTTGGCGACAGTCGTTCTGGCTGGTTTGGAGCGCCCCGCGCTGCCAGATCTGACCGAAGCGGCGGTGCAAGTCAACGGTCCGGTCATCACCAACTCGGTGATTCAATTGGGTGGGGAATTGGCCGGCAGGCGTCTGCTTCACTTGCCGGCGATTCCGTTGGCGCCGGCCACGTTGGCTGTGCGCCGGTCGTTAGTGATGCTGGCCGTTGATCCGGCTGGGCGGGTGCAACACGCGATCTTGGAGCGCGGCTGTGGCAGCGAAGCGCTCGATACCGCAGCGGTCGAGTTGACCCGGCAACTGCGGTTTGAGCCAGAGGCCAGCGCGGATGCGTTGGCATTGACGTGGGGGACGGCGCGGTTCAGTTGGGCGTATGCGGCCGGGAATTGAAATGGTTATTGTCACCGGGAAAGCGAGTCGCTAAAAGTAGTCGCAGGCGAGTTGAATAATTTCAGTCGGTAACTCAGGAGAAATTCTATCTATGGGCATGTGGATTGGACGAAATCGAAAAGCGCGAGTCACCTATGGGTTTGATGATATCGCGTTGGTTCCCGGTGACGTGACACTCAACCCGAATGAAGTGGACACGAGTTTCCAACTCGGCAAACACAGAATCATGGTGCCGATTCTGGCCAGCGCCATGGATGGCGTGGTGGATGTGAAGTTTGCCGTCGAGATGGGCAAACTTGGCGGCGTCGCGGTGCTGAACCTCGAAGGGGTGCAGACGCGCTATAAAGATCCCGCTGAAGTCCTCGATAAAATCGCCAGCGCCTCGAAGGAAGAAGCGACCCATCTTGTCCAGCAACTTTACACGGAGCCGATTCAGGAAAAACTGATTGCACAGCGCGTGCGGGAAATTAAAAAAGCCGGCGTGGTCTGCGCCGTCAGTTCGATCCCGCAAAAGGCCGAGAAATACGGCGCGATTGCGCAAGCGGCCGGCTGCGACATCTTCGTGGTGCAATCCACCGTTTCCACCGTTCGCCATCTTTCGACGGAGTACAAGACACTCGACATCGCCGGGTTCTGTAAACGAATGAAGATTCCGGTGGTCGTCGGCAATACCGTGACGTATTCGGCGACGTTGGAGTTGATGCAGGCTGGTCCGTCAGCGGTACTTGTTGGTGTTGGCCCCGGGGCTGCCTGCACTTCGCGAGGTGTTCTTGGTTTGGGCGTCCCGCAAGTCACGGCAACAACTGATTGCGCCGCGGCCCGCGATTACTATTTCAAACAGACCGGCCGGTATGTTCCGATCATTACCGATGGCGGGATGAGCAAGGGCGGCGATATTTGCAAGGCGTTCGCCTGCGGCGCCGATGCCGTCATGATTGGCAGCGCATTTGCCCGCACGAAGGAAGCACCCGGTCGTGGTTTCCACTGGGGCATGGCCACGCCGCATGCCAACCTGCCGCGCGGTACCCGCATCAAAGTCGGCGTAACGGGTTCGCTCAAACAGATCCTCTACGGCCCGGCCGAGCTTGATGACGGCTCCCAAAATCTGATGGGCGCATTGGCCACCTGCATGGGTTGCGTCGGTAAGAAAAACATCCGCGAATTCCAAGAGACCGAGATCATCATTGCTCCCGCCATCAAGACCGAAGGCAAAGTCTTCCAGACCGCCCAAGGTGTCGGGATGGGGATGAAGTGACAGTGATCGCGACTCAGCGGATCAATCCTTAAGTCAGATTCCCAACCTGTTAATCCCGTTAAGGCCTCTCAAGTGGAACAAATTGTCATTCTCGACTTCGGCTCGCAATACACGCAGGTCATTGCCCGGCGCATCCGGGAATGTCAGGTGTTCTCCGCGATTCTACGCTGCGACACGCCAGCCAAAGAACTCGCCAAGCTGCCCCTCAGGGGCATCATCCTCAGCGGTGGCCCGGCCAGCGTTTACGCCAAGGGCGCGCCGCAGTGTGATCCCGGCATCTGGCAACTCGGCGTGCCGGTGCTCGGTATCTGTTACGGCATGCAGTTGATGGCCCACCAACTCGGCGGCAAGGTCGAGCCGGGCGACAAACGCGAGTTCGGCCACGCCGAGATCAACATCACCACTGACTCCACTCTCTTCCGCGAGATGTTGTACGAGCAAAAAGTCTGGATGAGTCACGGCGACAAAGTCACCAAGTTGCCCAAAGGTTTTCAAACCGTCGCGAAATCCGGTAACTCGCCGTACGCGGCGATTGCGCGCGACCAGTTCTTCGGCATTCAGTTCCATCCCGAAGTTCACCACACGCCCAACGGCAAGCAGATCATCTCCAACTTCGTCCACGGCATCTGCGGTTGCGGCCGGAACTGGACGATGAAATCGTTCATTGAACACAGCATTGCCGAGATTCGCGCGACCGTCGGCAAAGAACGCGTGTTGCTCGGCTTGTCCGGGGGAGTGGACTCCAGCGTTGCCGCCGCGCTCATTCATAAAGCCATCGGCGACCAACTCCTCTGCGTCTTCGTGGACAACGGCCTCATCCGCAAAGGCGAACGTGAAGGAGTCGAGAAACTCTTTGCCGGCGGCCTCGGCATCCGGCTCCAAACCGAAGACGCCAGCAAGGTCTTTCTCAACCGATTAAAGGGCGTCACCAACCCTGAGCGCAAACGCAAGATCATCGGCCGCACCTTCGTTGAAGTCTTCGACAAAGCCGCCAAACGCGCCGGCAAGTTCAAGTTCCTCGGGCAGGGCACAACGTACCCCGACGTCATCGAAAGCATTCCGATCGCCGGCAATCCGGCGGCCTTGATCAAGAGCCATCACAACGTCGGCGGCTTGCCGAAGCGGATGAAGTTCCAACTGCTGGAACCGATGCGCGCGCTCTTCAAAGATGAAGTCCGCGAAGTCGGCACCCAACTCGGGTTGCCGAAAGAAATGGTCTGGCGGCAACCGTTCCCCGGCCCCGGTCTCGCCGTTCGCATCCTCGGCGCGATCACTCCCGAACGCCTCGCGATCACCCGCGAAGCCGACTGGATCGTCATCGATGAAATGAAGAAGGCCGGCATCTACTACAAAGTCTGGCAGACCTTCGCCGTGCTCCTCCCAGTCAAAACGGTCGGCGTCATGGGCGACGAACGCACCTACGACAACGTCATCGCGATCCGCGCCGTCGAAAGCGTCGACGGCATGACGGCCGACTGGGTCCGCCTGCCGTATGATTTACTGGCAAAACTATCGACGCGCATCATCAACGAAGTCAAAGGGGTCAACCGCGTCTGCCTCGACATCTCCAGCAAACCGCCCAGCACCATCGAGTGGGAGTAGCGCCATGGCGCCAGTTGAATACTACCACCTGGACGCCTTCAACCAGACCCAGGGCCCGTTCACCCACGCGGAGCTGGAGCAAATTCTCCGTCACGGTGATGTCCTAGTCTGGCATACCGGCCTCAAGGATTGGACCTTGGCCAGCCAGTTACCGGGCTTCAGCCCGGCCGGCGCGGCGCTCAATCCAGCGTTGATCCACGAAATGCTCACCCTTTGCACGCACATCTTGGCCGACGGCCTGGTGCTCGAGGATGAAGCGCGGGAATTGAACGCGTGGATCATGCGGCATAGCAATATTGCCGGCCATTGGCCCGGTAACGTGCTCGCCCACCGCTTGCGCAGCATTTTCCTGGACGGCCTCGTCACCGCCAGCGAGCGCCACGAACTCAGCACGCTCCTCAAAGACATCCTCCGCGCCAAACCAGATCCGGCCAAAGCCGCGGCGACGGCGATTCACCTGCCGGTGGATGTTCCTCCGCCGGTTGTCGAGTTTCCTGGTCGCAGTTTCTGTTTTGCCGGGCGCTTTCTCTATGGCACACCAGCGCGTTGTCAGCTTGCCGTCATGGAACGCCGCGGCATCTTCCATGACCAACCGGTCTGGAACACGCACTACTACGTTGTCGGCACCCTCGATATCCACCCGCGGATCGTCAAACAAATCGATTTGGTGAAACGGCATGGCGGCCATGCCAAAATCATCACTGAAGAACACTGGGCCGCGCATCTCTAAATGCCGCTCCGCAAGCGGGAGATCGGCTCTATCCTGATTGCGTGAGCAGACTCCGGGTGTGTTCCTGCAACCCAGCCGTGATGGGGGTGGCCGGCATCGTCAAACCAGCTTGCCGCAGTTTGCCCAGATCGTAAATCCGGTGGCACAGGAATGGCGAGACTTCCTGCATTGAGACGGCGGTAACTCGCAGTTCAACCCCCAAAACTTCCGCAACGATCCGGTAATACTCGCGGGATTCGATGATGTCCGGACCCGCGCAGTTGAAGATTTGCCGGTGGGTGGTCGCCTTGCCGGCGATGCTAAGGATGAGCATGGCGAGGTCGCGGACGTGAATTGGTTGTTGCCGGAAAAGACCGCCGCCGACGAGGCGCAGGGGCTGACCGGAGCGCAGTGTGTCGAGCAGTTGGGGATCGCGCCCATGCTCCGGCAGGCAGCCAAGCAGCGAACCGGGGCCGTAGATGTGACAGGGCCGCAAAATCGTCCATGAATTGTCCGAGTTCAGGAACTCCAATTCGCACTGGCGTTTGTCGCCGCCGTAATCAGCGGTCACGTAATGGGCTGGTTCTTCCGGTTGTGGGAGCTGACGCCGCGTCGGGTCGTAAACGAAGTCCGTCGAGATAAAAACCAATTGTCGGGCGCGCGGCGCGAAAACGGCAATGTCTTGCCGGGCATCGGCCGGCTTGAACCCGATGCAATCCACGGCTAAATCCCAGTCGGTCTGGGTTGAAGCGAGCACCCGTTCAACTGCCGCGGGATCCTGCCGGTCGGCGACCAGCGCTGTGACACCCGGCAGCGCAGGGCGTTGGCCGCGGGTGAGCGTCCACACTTGATGGCCAGCCCCGCGGGCAACCCGGGCCAAGGTGCCGCTGACAAATCCGCTGCCACCAATGACCAGGAGTTTCATACCGGAACGCAACGTAACAGGTCGCGCCGGGCTTGCACAGACCGAAGCGGGTTCGGTAGGATGTCGGCAATGAGAGTTTTCCGGTACGATCAGAAAGATTTTGTAGTCGCCGTGGCACAGGCAAGCGCCGCGTCCAGTTTGTTTGATGCAGCGATTGATGAACGAGTGCGCGCCATCATTGCGGACGTGCGCGCCCGTGGCGACACGGCGCTTGTTGAATTGACCGAACGCTTCGACAAGGTGCGCCCCACGCAATTCCGCGTCACCGATCCAACACCCGACGTGTCGGCGGATTTGAAACGGGCGATTGCCGTGGCGCACAAAAACGTCGCGGACTTCGCCAAGAAATCCAGGCGGCGCAATTGGGCGATGAAGAACGCCCAGGGCGCGTCCGTCGGTGAAAAATTCGAGGGTTTTGCCCGCGTGGGTATTTACATTCCCGGCGGCAAGGCGCCGTTGGTCTCGACGGTGTTGATGACGGTAACATTGGCGAAGGTGGCCGGGTGCAAGGAGATTGTCGTTTGCACGCCGCCGCCGATTAATCCGCAAATCTTATATGCCTGCCGGAAGGCGGGCGCGACCGAGATTTATCAACTCGGCGGTGCCCAAGCCATCGCCGCTTTGGCGCTGGGGACCGGCGCGGTCAAGCAAGTGCAGAAAATTTTCGGCCCCGGTAACGCCTACGTTGTGGCCGCGAAACGGCTGCTGTTTGGCAATGTGGCGATTGATCTCTTGCCGGGGCCGAGCGAGGTGTTGATCGTTGCCGACGACTCCGCGAACCCGTCCTTCATTGCTGCCGATATGCTCGCCCAGGCCGAGCATGGCAGTGGCGATGAACGCGTGTGGCTCGTGACGACTTCCGAGCAAATTTTGCTGGAGACTCAGGCGGAGATTGACCGGCAGTTGCCGGCGTGCGCGCGGAGGGAGTTCATCGAAAAGGCGCTCGATCACGCCGGCGTGGCGGTGTTGGTGAAAGATTTGAAACAGGCGGTCGCAATTGCGAATGACTTCGCGCCGGAACACTGCGAGCTGATGACCAAGAACAATCCAACGCTGGCCATTCAGATCAAGACTGCCGGCGCGATCTTCCTCGGCAACTATTCGCCGACGGTGACCGGCGATTACGTCGCGGGGCCGAGTCACACGTTGCCGACCGGGGGGGCAGGGAAGGCGTTTGCCGGTTTGACGGTGGATCAGTTTCAGCGGCGGACGAGCGTTGTGGAATATTCTGCGAAGGCATTGGCGAGAACGCTGCCGGCAATCGAGACGTTTGGCGCGGTCGAGGGACTCGACGCGCACGCCAAATCCGCGCGCATCCGCCGGCCATGAGTTACATCCGGCCCAATATCGACCAGATGCACGGGTACGTCCCCGGCGAGCAACCGCAGGTGCCGGGGCTGATCAAACTTAATACCAACGAGAATCCCTACCCACCGGCGCCGGCGGTTCTTGCCGCCATTCGCAGCGCAGTGGATGGCCGGCTGCGGTTGTACCCTGATCCGACCGCCAGCGGTCTCCGGCAAAAGCTCGCGGCCCGGTACGGCTTCGCCGCGGACCAGTTCATCGCCGGTAACGGATGTGACGACATTTTAAATCTGTGTGTGCGGGCCTTCTGTGGGGAAGGCGACCGGCTGGCGTATTGTCAGCCAAGTTATTCGCTTTACCCGGTCTTGGCGGAAATCCAGGGCGCGAAAACGGTTGCGATTCCGCTCGATGAGGATTTCCAGATTGGGAAATTGCCGAAGCTTGGCGATGTTCGGCTCGCTTTGATTACGCAACCGAACGCGCCGAGCGGTGTGTTCTTGCGGAAGCCGGATGTCCAGCGCCTCATCGAAGCCGTGAACGGCGTGGTTGTGATTGACGAAGCCTACGTGGATTTTGCCGGTGAGAACTGTCTCGATTTCGTGCGCGAGTACGACAACGTCATCGTCGCCCGGACGCTCTCGAAGGCAGTTTCCTTTGCCGGAATGCGAGTTGGCTGGGCGGTTGGGCCAATCGCGCTGATCGCGGCTCTCCACAAAGTCCGCGACAGCTACAACGTCAATCGTCTGAGTCAGGTCGGCGCGGAAGCAGCACTCGATAATTGGGCTTACTACGAAGCCAACGTCCGCCAAGTTTGTGGAACGCGGGACCGGGTGACGGCGGCATTGGTCAAGCGCGGTTTTGTCGTCCTGCCGTCGCAGACGAATTTCATTTTCGCAAAGCCGCCCGCGCCGGTAACTGCGAAACGATGGTTCGATGGGTTACGCGAGCGCAAGGTGTTGGTGCGGTGGTGGGATGCCGCCCGCATCCGCGATTTCGCGCGCGTGAGTATTGGGACCGACGAAGAGATGAACAGTTTTCTGGAGGCCACTTATGAAACGCTCCGCTAGCATACACCGGCATACCGCCGAAACTCAGATCGACCTCAAGCTCACCATCGACGGTGCCGGGAAGGCGAGCGTGCAGACCGGGATTCCGTTCTTCAATCACATGCTGACGCTGCTCGCGAAGCACTCGGTTTGCGATCTCTCGATCAAGGCGGCCGGTGATCTTGATGTCGACGCGCATCATACCGTGGAGGATGTCGGCATCGCGCTCGGGCACGCGTTCGTGCAAGCGCTTGGCGACAAGCGCGGCATCCGCCGGTACGGCTGGGCGGTGGTGCCGATGGACGAGACATTGGCGCAGTGCCGGGTGGCGCTCGATTTCAGCAACCGGCCCATTATGGTTTTCACCTGTCCCGGTTGGAAACAAATCGCAAACGTTGAGCTCGGCGGTTTTCGCGTCGGACTGGTACGCGAGTTCCTTCAGGGCTTCACCAATGAAGCGCGCTGCAATCTACACGTGGATGTGTTGCGTGGCGATGAGCCGCATCACGTCGTCGAAGCGATCTTCAAGTCGCTGGCGAAAGCATTGGACCATGCCTGCCAGCGCGATCCGCGGGTGAAAGGTTTACCGAGTACGAAGGGCAAGCTGTAACTGACTGAACTGAGCGGTAATGCTGTTGCGGCGGGCTTGCGTTTTCGCGGCCGTCGAGATGCCGGGATTGGAGGGATGTCACCGCGACACCCGTTGCCGACGCTAACCCGAGCAGCACGCGAGCGGAACGTTGGGAGAGCAGTTTGCAGCCGACTTTAGAGAGTCGGACTTCCGGTGTGTGAGGATTTGATGCGGTTGCGTTCGTCGAGGATCACAATCTGGGCTTTGTGTTTGGTTAAGTCTTTTTCTGCGATGGTGGCATAGGTCAAGATGATGACTTTGTCGCCGACGGCCGCGCCACGCGCCGCGGCACCGTTGAGGGAGATTGCGCCCTTTTTCTTGGAGAGAATGGCGTATGTTTCGAGTCGCGCCCCGGTTGCGACATTCAGGACGGCGACTTTCTCGAACGGAACGATGCCGGAGGCTTTGAGGAGATCAATGCCCAGTCCGCAACTGCCTTCGTAGTGCAAGTCGCACTCCGTGATCGTTCCACCGTGAAGCTTCGCTTCCAAAACATGACGTAATTTCATTGTGCCGCATCCTAATCGCGCTGGCTCTCGGAAGCAACTGACTGAATACGATGAAATTGCCTTCACTGGTGGGCGGCGGTTCTGCGGTTGCGCTTCGCGCTGCTCAGCTAACTAAATTTCTGCTCGCGCCCCGTCGAACGTCCCCAGACCCTTGGTAACGGCAGCGGCTCATCGGGAGACGCGTCCTCCAACGGTTGCCACTCGTCTTCGTAAGACAGCTCGAAGACTTCCTCCGGTACGCGGTTCAGTTTGCCTTCCATCTCGCGCTGCGGGATGAACGGGCATTTCGGCTTGTCGCCGACGAGATGTTTGGCCGCTTGTTCCAGCAAGACGCGTGTGCCGGTTTTGACGCGCCGCTTGCCGAAGCGCGCTTCGATGGTTTCCAGCGCTTCATGGAGGCGCCGGTATTTGCCGTCTTGGTTGAGACCAAACAAGTCCGGCTCCAAGTCCAGCGGCTCCAGATTCCAAAAGTTGACGCAGACTTGCCGGATGGGCTGGGTTTCGCCGTGGACGGTTTGCCAGAATAGGTTTTCCACGGCCGGCAGTATCACCGGCGGCCGGTACTGGGCGGCCGGAAACCGGACACTCGCGCCGGTGCCGTGCAGGTCCTTGAAACTGACGTACACGCTCAACTCGCGGGCTTTGAGGTTTTCGCGGAAGAATGTCGCGATCAACCGCTCGGCTTGCTCCTGCAAAAACAACAGGGCACTTTCGTAATCCGGTTCGTTATAGGGCAGGGTGGTGGAACTGCCGATGCAGGTGCGCGGTTTGTTGGCCAGCGCGAGTTTTTCACGGAGTTGACCGGTGGCCAACAACCAGAGTTCGAGGCCGAGAAAGCCGTATCGTTTTTCCAGCAAACCCAATGGCAACTGTGCCACATCGCCAAATGTCCACACCCCAAGCGCGCGCAGGGAGCGGGCGCGGCGGTTGGCGATGCCGGCCAGTTTTTGCACCGGGATGTCGCGGAGAAATTCGCGCTCCTGTTCCGCCGGGATTTCCAGAAAACCGTCGGGCTTGCATTGCTCTGTCGCCAGTTTCGCCAGCCACCGGGACGAGGCCAGTCCCATCGTCACCGGAATGCCCACCGCGCCGGCAATCTCGCGTTTCATGCGGGCGACCAGTTCGTGCGGAGTCTGACACCGGAACACCTTGGGCGAATCGGTGAAGTCGAGAAAACCTTCGTCAATCGACGTCGGCACCAGCAGGGGCGTGTACTGGCGGACATGCCGGAAGAGTTCGATGGAGAGTCGCCGGTATTCGTCGTAATGCGGTTTGACGAGCACGCCGGTCGGACATTGGCGTTTCGCCTCGAAGCAGGCCATGCCGGTGGTGATGCCGTATTTTTTGGCGCGATAGTTGGCCGCGATGACAATCCCATCGCCGCGCCGGCCACCGCCAACGAAAACCGGTTTGTCTTTCAAGGCCGGATCCAGCGCGACCTCGCACGAGGCAAAAAACGCATCGCCGTCCACATGGAGGATGCGTTGATGGCGCGGTGTCATACCACACACTTGTGTGGTATTTAGGCTGGCCTGTCAAGTGGCGAGTCCGAAGGCGCGGCGGGGATTCGTGCAGATCAATTTGCGAATGGAGTCGTCGCTCAGGCCGAGGTGGCGACGGAGATTGGCTTCAACTTTGGGCATGAAGATACCAGACCCGACGAGGTGGCTGCGATCCGGCGCCCACAACGCCATGTCCTCACCCACAACGACTGTCCAACGAGCAAATGTGTAGGTGCCGGGCCCAAGGCCGGCCGGCGCGACGGCGTCGGTGGTGACGATGGCGCGGTCGAGGCCGGCGATCTTCAGGTAATTCTTCAGAGCGAAGAACGGCACGTGGACGCCATCGGCGATGAAACAGAGCCAGAGCTGACCGGCGAAGTTGAGGGCGCGCTGGACGATGTTGTCGTGCCGGTGTGTCAGCATCGGGCAACCGTTGCCCAGATGGGTAAACATGGAGAGACCGGCATCAATCCCGGCTTGCAGGTCGTCCAGCGACGCATCGGTGTGGCCGGCGCTGATGACTACGCCTTGCTTTGCGAGAAACCGGGTGGTTTTCATGCCAGGGTCGCGTTCGGGAGCGAGCGTGACAAGTCGGACAAGGCCGCCGCCGGCCTCGAGGAGTTGGTGCATCTCCTCGACGTTGGCCGGATGCATCGCCTCGGCAGGATGTGCCCCTTTGAAACCGGGGTTCTCGTTGAGAAACGGGCCCTCGATATGCAGGCCGACGATCAGCCGTTGCGCCAATGGGTCTTGCGCGCGCAGGGCGACGAGCCGTTCGAGCCGGCGTTTCATGACTGGAATGTGGTCGGTCGTGGTGGTGGCCAGAATGCCGGTCACGCCGTCTTTTTCCAGTCGCTGGCAACAGGCGTGCAACTCCTCGCCCGTCATGTCGTCTTTGTGAAAGTCGAGCCCACCGTACCCGTTGACTTGGATGTCGAAGTAGCCAGTCATCCGAGAACCTCGTCGATGGCTTGTTCAAACACAGTGAGCGATTCGCGCAGGGCCGCTGTGGAGATCGTGAGCGGCGGCGCGATTTTGAGGCATTCACCGCCGACGCCGACCGGCGCGAACATGAGCAAGCCTTTGTGGAAACAGGCGACATTGATTTTTGTGGCGGTTTCGGAATCGGGTTCGCGTGTGCCGGGTTTCACAACCTGGATGCCGGCAACGAGGCCTTTGCCCCAGAAGCAACCGAGCTGCAACGGATATTTGCGCTGGATGCGTTCCAGTTCAGGATTGAACCACGCGCCGAGTTTGGCCGCGCGTTGGACGAGTTGCTTCGATTGGATTACTCGCAGGTTTGCGATACCGGCGGCGGTGGCGAGCGGGGATGCCGAGTGCGTTGAAGTCATGGAGCCGGGGGCGTAGAGGCCCATGATGTCAGCGCGACCAATTACCGCCGAGAGTGGCAGCGATGACGTGATGCCTTTGCCGCAGGCGATGAGGTCGGGTTTGATGCCGTAGTGCTCGAAGCAGAACATCTTGCCGGTGCGGCCGAAGCCGGCTTGGACTTCGTCCATCGTCAGGATGATGTCATGCTGCCGGCAGAACTTTTCGAGCTTCTGCGCGTAGTCGACCGGCAGGAAGTCCGGGCCGCAGCCCTGATAGCTTTCAACCATCACGCCGGCAATGTCCGTCGGGGCAACTCCCAGCGAATTCAGGAACAAATCGAACGAGGTGTCCTTGTTCTTGTAGCCGTCCGGGAAGGGCACCTGGATGAACGTGCGGTCACGATCCACCATCCAGGTCTTGAGCTTCTCGTTGCCGCCGGCAAGCTGCGCGCCCATCGTGCGCCCGTGAAAGCCGTTTTTGAAGCTGACGAAGTACTTCTTATGCGGGCCATGTTTCTGGAGTGCATAGGTCTTCGAGAGCTTGATGCAGTTTTCGGTCGCTTCACTGCCGGTGCTCAAGAGGAAAACCTGGTACGACTTCGGGTCGGGCGAAATCTCGCGGAGCATCCGGGTGAACGTGGCGCGGTCTTCGTGCGGGAAAACGTAGGTCGCAAGCAACGGTCGATCGACCAGCTTGCGAATGGCGGCCGTAATCTGCTTGTTGCCGTGGCCGGCATTGGTGATGAGGACGCCACTCGACCAGTCAATCCAGCGATTGCCCCATTTGTCGGACACGATGAAGTCATCGGCTTTGTGCCAGAGGATCGGCGGCTGGCCGGACATTGAGCGCGGTTCGCTGCGGCGCAACTCGGCGAAGACCGGCACCGACTGCGGCACCGGTAGGGCGGTTTTGATGGTGCGGAACTTGGTTTTGACCCGCGGGACTTTGACCGGGGTCAATGAGTATTCAGCCATGTTATTTCTCCACGTGAGGGTTGTTGCCGTAAACAATTTTGACTTGCCGTCCGCCATCGAGGATCGAGGCACGCGCGGCTTCGACAACGAGTTCGTTGAATGCGCTATTGGCCGGTGTCGCGATGATGCCGGCGGCATCGATCTCGTGAATGACCTTCTGCCGGGCGGCGAGACTGTCACAAGTCGATTCGATGCGTTGCATGGTTTGTAAACTGTCCGCGATAGATTCGTAGCCGTAGCCGACTGGCTTGAAACCCGCACCTTCCCACGGCACGAGCCGGTAGAAATCGGGGTTGATGTACCGGTAGCCTTTTTCAAGGTAGCAATGCCGGACGCCGCGTTCGTGGTCGTCGTGGTTGAGCATGCCGGTCCGATTGTTGCCTTCGCAATACATAATCAAGCCCTGATCGTTGCTGCCGGCGGCGTCATCGGGGTAACCGAGTGCGTCGGTAACGGTGAGCAAGGCCCCGTTTTCATAGCGGACGCGACCGCTCGACCAGAGGAAGCCTTCGTTGCCGTTTGGAAACTTGCCTTTGACGCCGTCAAGCGAGACGGCGACCGGTTTCAGTCCCGTAATAAAATACACGAGGTCCACGTAGTGGCAGCCGACGTAGGTGAACGGGTCGGCTTTGTCGCAGGTGAACCAGTTCTGGAAGTTCGAGTGCCGGTAGTAATACGGCTCGTGCAGTTTTGCCTCGCCCATGATGAAGTCGCCGAATTGCCCTTGCATGTAGAGGCGTTTGGCGAGCAGCGCGCGCCGGTCGAAGCGTTTGTGGTACTCGACGCCGACGAACAGCCCTTTTTCCAGCGCGAGTTTTTCGATTTCGATGCTTTGCTTGTATTCGAGCACGAGCGGTTTGACGCAGAGGACGTGTTGGTTGGCGTGCAAGGCGGCCATCACCACGGGGTAATGAAACCAATCCGGCACCGCGACGATCACGGCTTGCCGGGGTTTCATCTTGGCGAGCACGGCCTTGTAGCCATCGGGAAAAGTCTTGTCTGCCGGGGTCGTCAAGGCAGGCTGCGCGTCGAAGTCCTGACCGGGAAATGCGTCGCGGATTTCGGCGTTGTCTTTCAGGGCCTGCAGTGGCGGCGTATTGAGCGCGGTAATGGTGATCTGGCCGACCACGCCAAGGCGCTGGAGGTGATACACCGACGGCAGGATCAGATCGTTGGTGATCATCCCGCCGCCGACAATGGTGACGTCAAGCTGGGCTGTATTCATAGTTTTGGGATTCGGGCGCAAGATTCGCGAACGACCAATTCCGGCCGCACCACGATTTGTTCTTTGGACGTGTCGTTGCCGACCAGGATTTCAAACGCGCGCTGCACCATCTCGGAAATTGGCTGCCGCAGGGTCGTCAACGCAGGGATCGTCATGCGCGCCCCCGGAATATCGTCCACGCTGGCCAGCGACAAATCCGCCGGGACGCGGAGATTGCGTTCAAACAGGGCGCGTAGAGCCGTTTGTGCCAGTGCGTCCTCCGCGGCGATGATCGCCGTTGGCCGCAGATCACCGCAGCGCTTCAGCAACGTGTGCATGGCGTCGTAGCCTGCCTCCGCGCCGGTCAACCGTGACCGCACAAAACAGGTGGGACGGGGCAACAAGTCGGCGCGCTTGAGCGTGGTGACGAGTTGTTGTTCACGCCGTCGGTTTGGCTCGGTTTCGTCGCCGATGTAGCCGATGTCCCGGTGTCCAAGCTCCGCGAGATACTTCACCAGCTCGGCTAGCCCGTGCTCGATGTCCCCGACGATATTGGTCACGCCGACCATCCGGGGGCCGCTGCCGATGCGGACGACGCGCACTCCGCGTGCGATGAAATCAGTCAAACCGACCGGGGTGAAATCGCTCCCGACAATCGCCACGCCATCAAGCTGATATTTTGCCAGTGAATGAATATCCACTTGCGGTTCCGCCCCGGGGGGGCAGCCGGTCAGCAGGAGGGTGTACTGTTTCGCAGCGGCCAGTGCTTCGAACTCCGCAATCATCCGCCCGAAAAAAGCGTCGTCGAAATTCTTGATGACCACCGCGAGCGTTTGAGTCGAAGTGCCGCGCAGGGTCAGCGCTGCGGCACTGGGCCGGTAGTTTAGGCGGGCGGCTTCCGCGCGAATACGTTCGACGGTTTCGGCTGAGGCGCCGATGTTGACGGCGGTGCCGCTTAAAGCGCGCGAAACCAGCGAGGCCGAAATGCCCAACCGCCGGGCGATATCCTTTTGCGTTACCATCGTTGCGCACGATGCCATGAGTATGATTCAAATGTCAACCTCATGCGCGTGAGATGGTGTTTATTGCCAGATGGTGTCGTCGTCTTGGACCGGCAAGTTTACCGGCTTGTTGCGGGCGGCGGATTGGTACATCCCCAGAACAATCTCGAGCGTGGGACGCACTGATGAGACCGGGATGACGACTTCCCGGTTTTGGTTTACGGCGTCGATCATGTCTTGAATGACGACTTGATGGTCGAGGAAACCAAAGTCGGCGGCGCCACCGGCTGCGGTGGCTTGTGAGGCGCTACCGTATTGGCGGATTTCAGCGTCTTCGGGGCGTTCATCACGGAATTTCCACATGACCATCTTCTCCCCGGCCATGATGGCGGTGCCGTCGGTGCCGTTGATCTCGATGCGAATGTCTGTGCCCGGCCAGAGTGCAGTCGAAGCTTCAACGACGCCTTGGGCGCCGTTGGCGAACTTCACGAACGCCAGCAACGTGTCTTCAAGATTCACGCTTGGGTGGGCTAGGTTGGTCATGCGGGCTTCCACGGTTTGCCCGGGCCCCATCAGATATTGGAGCAGATCAATGTAGTGGAACGCATGCTGCACCGTCACGCCGGCGCCCGACTTGCGCGAACTGCGCCACGCGTCGCTGTGATAGTACTCGGTACTGCGAAACCATTTCATGTACGCGTCGGCATGCAGCAGTTTGCCGAATCGGCCGGACGCGATGGCCTGTTTCATGGCTTGGATGGACTTGCGCACCCGGCATTGCACGGTGCAACCGAACTTCACGTTCGCCTTCCGGCACGCCGCGATCATCGCGTCGGTCTCGCGCAATGTCATTGCCGGCGGCTTCTCGGTGAGCACATGCTTGCCGGCGGCGGCGCATTGAATGACGGCGTCGTGATGCAGGTGATTCGGCAGGCAGACGTTGACGACGTCAATCTCCGGGTCCTTCAGCATGTCGGCCAATGCGTAGTACACCTTCACCTTGTACTCGCCGGCGAGTTTGTCCGCGCGTTCCTTGCTCATGTCGCAGAACGCCACGAGCTTGCCGCCCTTCGAGTGGATTACGGATTTTGCGTGAAATGGCGCGACCAATCCCGCGCCGAGGATACCGAAGCCAAGGGTCTTGCTCATGGAATGAGGAGTCCTTTCAAACCTTTGAGTTGTTCGAGGTCGTCGAAAACGCGTTCCCAGTTGGCGAGCGGCTCGCGATGGGTGATCAACTTCTCCGGTGTCACCAGTCCCTTGTCGATGAGACTGATGCTGCGATCCCAACACGTGTAGCTGGTGGAGAGACAGAAGTACACGTCCATCACCTTGAAACAGAATTTGTCCCACGGGATTTCGACGTTCTTGTTGCCGGTCAGCCCGATCACGCAGAGTTTGCCCATCTTCCGCACGAGGTCCACCGTGCTCGGGATGGCGCGTGGCGAACCGCTGCATTCGATGATGATGTCCGCACCGATACCGCCGGTCATTTGGCTGATGACCTCGACAGGGTTCGCTTCACCGATGTTAATGGTTTTGAAACCGAGTTCCTTGGCTTTCTTCAAACGCAAGTTCACATCGCCCGGCGTTCCGATGACCACAACCTCCCGTGCGCCCGCCGCCCGGGCGACCATGGCCGCGAGCAAGCCAATCGGACCGGGGCCGATCACCACTGCAAAATCGCCCGCCGTGATCTTCGCGCGTTCGATGATATCGAACACCGCGTTGCCGGTCGGCTCGACCATGGCCGCCTGATCAAACGTCATCGTGTCCGGTATTCGGTGCAGTAATCGCTCGGGATAACAAATGTACTTCGTCATTGCGCCATCAATGCCCCAACCGGGCGAGCGCTTGTGCGGGCAAATCTGGATGTTGCCGGTGCGGCAGAGGTAACAATGGCCGCAGGCTTTCGTATGCGGTTCGGCGACGACCCGGTGACCGACTTTGGCGACCGAACAATCCGGCCCCAGCTCGATCACTGTACCGGTAAACTCATGTCCAAGAATGACCGGCGGCCAGTAGGGGAATTCGTCGTGGCGGACGTGGATGTCCGTGCCGCAGATGCCGCACGCGGCGACTTCGATTTTCACCTCACCGGCTTTCGGTTGCGGCTCCGGTACGTCGCGGAGTTCAAGGAAGCCTTTTCCTTTTTGCGTTTTGACGAGTGCTTTCATTGGCAATAATCCTGAACGAGGGTTGCGAGAATTTCCGCCGTGTGGGCGATCTCCTGCATGGGAATTTGTTCGTCTTTCGAGTGCGCCACCTTCAACGTGCCGGCCCCGAAGACGACGGTCGGGATGCCGAGTTGATTGTTGTAGAACCACGCGTCGCACGATGCCGTCATCGCGCTGACTGCGAGCGGACGACCGGCCTTTTGCGCCGCCGCCAGAATGCGCTGCGGCAGCTCGTGCTGCGGATCGACGACGCTGCTGTCGTGCCGGTACATGAAACTCAACTCGAAGACCGGCCCCAACGGTTCGAGCGCCTTCTGCATGCCGGCCATGACTTGCTCCTTCGTCTTGTTTGGCAACAACCCAAGCACACCTTCCAACACCGCGCGGCTCGGTGCGGCGGCGGGCCAGTTGCCGGCATTGAGCTTGCCGAACGTGATCGGCATCGGATTCGGGAACGGATCGAACAACGGCAGGCCGCGCGACGCCGCGAGCAAGTCCGCGTGATATTTCTCCAGCAATGCAATCGCGTCGCGAGCG
The DNA here is from genome assembly GCA_022072455.1 of Verrucomicrobiia bacterium. Lineage (GTDB taxonomy): Bacteria > Verrucomicrobiota > Verrucomicrobiia > Palsa-1439 > Palsa-1439 > CAINDI01. The sequence goes on from JAJVHY010000018.1 coordinate 76,237, forward strand.
ATCAGCAACGCGCTCTTCGTCTGACCGGCTTGGCCGCTGTGACCGGCCTTGCCGTGAAACACGATCCGGAACCAAACCGCGCCGCGGATCGACGTGAAAAGTTTTCCTTCCGACGCTTCGAGCACGATGCAGCCGTCGGCTTTCTCGCCAGTGCGCACCATCGCGAGCGAACCGTTGCCGCCGTTTTCTTCCTCATTGACGATGTGCGCGACGACATCGCCGGCAACATGGACGTTGGCGAGTTGTTGAAACAGCGCGTGCAGAACAGCGACTTGCCCCTTGTCGTCACACGCGCCGCGACCGTAGACGATGCCGTTCTCGACGCGTGGCGCGAACGCGTTCACTTGGCCTTCGGAGGCCGGCACGACGTCGGTGTGGGCGTTGAAGAGCAACTTCTTGCCGCGGCCGGTGCCTTTACGGACGACGCGCAGGTTGAAACGGCCGTCGTATTTAATATCGGGAACCGGCGTGGAGTAATCGGGGTCGTTCTTGATCGCGTCGGACATCGGCACGCGCTCGACGGTGAGGCCGAGCTTTTTGAATTCCTGCTCGCAAAACAGCATCACCTCGTGCTCGTTACCGGGGGTGGACTCGTACCGGATCAGGTTGCAAAGAAACTTTTCGGTGTTTTGTAGGTTGGTCATGGTCGGAGTGTGCGTTGGAAGAAGGCCGCGATGTCGGCATGGGTTAAAGCTCCATCCCAACCGTGGCCGATGCCGGGCAGAATTTTCAGCGTCGAGTCGACGCCAACGGCGGTGAGTGCTTGATGGAAGTTGATTGTCTCCTCGACCGGTACGACGTCGTCGTTTTCGCCGTGAATTAAGAGCACGGGCGGACAATTGCGGGAAACATAAGTCTGCGGGCTCATCTGGCGGGCCAGTTCTGGTTTCTCCTCGACCAACCCACCCAAATAGGCGCGCAAGTTTCCCACTACACCGGGAAACCGTGATTTGATTTCGGGACGTGCGAACCATGAAAAGTCGTGCGGTGCGCCGCACTGATCGCAGGCGGCTTGCACACGACTCGAAACACCGGGGTGCCCGCCGTCGCCTTCCACTTCTGCAATATCGCCGGAGGTGGCCAGGAATGAAGCCAGCAGGCCACCGGCCGAGTGCCCCCAGACGCCAATGGCGTCGGGCGCGTAGCCGTAGCGTTCCGCGTTGGCGCGCAGCCAGCGGACCGCTGCTTTACAGTCGTGGACAATAGCTGGTGCCGTGACTTCTGGGCTCACGCGGGTCTCGATGGAAGCCATGGCAAAACCTTCGTCGGTCAACCACCACGGCGTCCAGGCCCGGTCGCAGCACCGCAAGCCGCCCACCGGTATGTGCATGATCAGCGGTGGCCGGCGCTCTGCCTGCGGCACGCGCAGGTCAAGGCGCAATGCCCGCTGCGGGGGGCGCGAGTAGACGATATCCGTGTATGTGGCGATGTCGTGCAATCAGAGCTTGAGACGCTGCAACGCGCCTTCCATGATGGCGAGACTCTCGTCGGCTTCGGCTTTGGTGATGCACAGCGGTGGCGCGACGCGGATGACGTTGCCGTACATGCCGACCGAACCGATGAGCAGGCCGTGATTCGCGCAGTCAGTAATGAGCGGCTTGATCAACTCCGGCGCGGGCACTTTCGTCTTCTTGTCTTTCACGAACTCCAAGCCCATGACCAGTCCCATGCCGCGGACATCGCCGAGATACGGGCAACGCTGTGCCGCTTCCTGCAACCGGCCTTTCATGTACGCGCCCATCTTCGCCGAGTTTTCGACGAGTGGTTCTTTCTCGTAAATGTCGAGAACCGCCGAGACCGCCGCGCTGGCCAGCGGGTTGCCGCCGAGCGTGCTGGACATTTCGCCCTTGTTCAGGCAGGCGAACACATCCGCCGTCGCCGCGACCGCTGAGACTGGCATGCCGCAGCCGATGGCTTTGCCGATGGTGAGGATGTCGGCCTTGATGTCCTCGTGTTCAATCGCCCACATCTTGCCGGTGCGACCGTACGATGCTTGGACCTCATCAACGGTGAGCAACAAACCTTTCGCGTGCACCCATTCCTCCAAGCGCTTCAACCAACCTTTCGGCGGGAAGATGAATCCCGCCGCCCCTTCATACGGCTCAACGATGCAGCCGGCCAGACTGCCGGTCGAGTTGGCGGCGACCATCTCCTCGAGAAAATCGAAGTACTTGTCGAAGTTCTCGCACCAGCCGTTCGGGTCCCGATACGGATTGGGGTAGGGCACGCGAATGACACCGGGAATGGTCGGGCCGTAGCCTTTCTTCGGACTCGGCATCCCGCCCATCGACGCAGCGGCAGAGGTGCGTCCGTGAAACCCGCCGTGAAAACTGATGACCTCGTACTTGCCGGTCTTGCGTTTCATCAACCGGTGCGCGCCTTCGGTCGTCTCGCTGCCGGTCGAAAGAAAGAAGCACCGATTCAAATGTTTCGGCAACGCTTTCACCAACCGCTCGGCGGCCTCAATGCGTTCGACGTTGGCGCATTCGTAATTGTTGAGCAGCCGGTCGGCGGCCTTCTTGATCGCGTTGACCAGATGCGGATGGCAATGGCCGACGTTCGTGACGAGCACGCCGCAGGTCCAGTCGAGATATTGGTTGCCGTCAACATCGGTGACGACGCAGCCTTTCGCGGTATCCCAGACGACCGGCGCCTGGAAGCCGACGACATCAGCTTCGAATTGGTGCCACTTGTCGAGTAATGCCTTGCCCTTCGGACCCGGTAACGGGCTGTTGACGTGAGTGGATTTCATTTTTTCAAAACCTCCTTGTTGACGACGCAACGGGCCGGTTTGCCGGCGGCGAATGCGAGCACGTCATTGACGATGCTCTGGCGGATTTCCTGGCCGGCTTCGTCGGAAGCCCAGCCGATGTGTGGAGTGAGAATGATATTGTCCAAACCGAAAAACGGATGCGCGGTTGGCGGCGGCTCGACTGCGAACACATCAATGGCCGCGCCGGCAATCTGTTTCTGCCGCAACGCCGTCGCGAGCGCGTCTTCATCCACCATCGGCCCGCGCGACGTGTTGATGAGATACGCGGTCGGTTTCATGAGCGCGAGTGTTTGGGCGTTGACGAGATGCTTCGTCTCGGTGCCGAGCGGTGTGTGCAACGAAATGTAATCCGCCGTGCGGAACAAGGTCGCTTTGTCCACGAACTCGATGCCGAGTTTCTTCTTTCGCTCGGCGCTGAGGTATGGATCACAGCCAACAATCTTGAATCCGAACGCTGCCATTTTCTCCACGACCCGTCCGCCAATTCGTCCGCAACCGACCACGCCGAGCGTCTTGCCGGCCATGCGGCGGAGGGGGAACAGGCCGGAGAAATCCCATTGGTTCTTCGCGCTCGATTCGTCGAGGGTCTTGCGACTCCAGGTCACCTTGCGGCCGCACGCCATGATCAACGCAATCGCGTGCTCGGCCACGTCCTCGACGCAGTAATCGGGTTGATACGCGAACTGCACGCCGTGTTTCGTGCAGCCGGCCACGTCCACGTTGTCGTAACCAATGCCGTGCCGGATGAGCAGTTTCATCTTCGGCAACTTCGCCGTCAGCGATTCCGGGAACTTCACCATGTTGACGAGCACGACGTCGGCGTCTTTGAGCGCGGCCGCCACTTCATCCTCGGGTTTGAACTTGAGTTGGTGCGCGGCGAATTCAATGCCGGCTTTTTTCATCTCGGCGGCTTCCCAGTCGAGATTGTCTTCGATGTAATCGGTCACGACGAATTTCATAATGTCACCCAACGTTTTTCCTTATCCGCTTTGTAAATCGCCTCGACGACCTGTAGCGCCGCCACGCCGTCCTCGCCGGTAATCGGCAACGGCGTGTTCTGCGTGACCGCGTCGAGGAACGCCTTGATATACGTCCGCCCCATGATGCCGCAGTAGCCGGGCGTCGGCGGCAACTCGTATTCTTTTTGCTCGGGCTTATCGATGCAGACGAACAACGTGTCGCGTTGCCCCTCGAATGCCGGCGCCCACGAGATCACGCCTTTTGTGCCACGTACCGACAAATACAAATCGCGTCCGTACGGAAACGAGTCCGGCACCGTATAACTGATGTCGAGCGCCACGACCGTGCCTTTGGTGAATTTCAGATGCGCGAACGAATTGTCTTCGACATCATACTGCGTGTTCACCTTCACATTCCGTCCCGAGACCTCGGCGACTTCGTCCTCCAACATCCAGCGGAACAGATCGATCCAGTGCACGCCGAGGTTGTACATCGGGCCGCCGCCGGACAACGCCTTCTGCAAAATCCACGGTGAATGCCCCTCGATATACCGGGTCAACCGGCCGGCCGCACACCGTCCCTCACCGCCGACCACGTCGCCGATCACGCCGGTCTGGATCAGTCGCTTGAACTCACCGGCCACCGGATGCAACCGCCACGCGTACCCGGTCGTCAACTTCACGCCGGCCTGCTGCGCCGACTTCAAAATCTCTGCCGCGCCGGCAGCGCTCGCCGCCATTGGTTTCTCGACCATCAAATGGATCCCGCGCGCCGCGCACTTCGCCGCCGCCGCCGGGCAATCCACGTGTGGCAGAAAAATCGCCGCCACGTCGAACTTCACCGACTTCAGCATTTCGTCCACGTCGGCAAAACCCTGCAACTTGAAATCCGTGCAGAACGCCGCGCGCAACCCGGCATCCTTCTCCGCCACCGCGACGACTTCCGCGGCGAGTGCTTGAAAGTGCGGCATGTACGACCGCGGATGCAAATGTCCCAAACCAATGATGCCAATCTTCATAATTATACTGGAACGGGCGTCACGCCCGTTCCACTAACTGCCGGCGCTGAAAGCTGCCACGATGTGTTCATAATTGTGGAATCTCAACTTCCGCGCCCTTGCGTTCGTCCGACAGATACGCGGCATAAATCGTCGCCGTCGTGTCCAATGCCAGTTCCAAATCCGACTGCGGTCGCGTCCCCGTCACCGCGCAGGTGATGAAATCCTGAATCTCGGCTTGATAACCGATGGTGAAGTTCTCGTCGGGCGCCGCTGGCGACCAGCCTTCCTTCGTACTGGCTTTCTCGATGAGATAAACGTCCTTGAACTGCTCGCCGCGCGGATTGTACGCGTCCATCAAGCCGGTCGGACTGATGTAGCAGCGGGTCCGGTGATTGTTGGCGAACACCTCGACGTAATCGTAGATGCCGCCCAACACGACCTCGCTCGTCAACGTATCGCAAACTGTGCCGTCCTCGAACGTCACGTGCATGAAGCCGTAGTCCTCGATGTCGTGGTAATCGGTGCGGATCAACTTCACATCGCGATAGCCCGGGGTGCGCGTGATCTGATGCGTCCGCGCGCTGACGCTGACGGGCCGGATCGGTTTGCCGGTGCGCGCGAGACCTTCAACGCGTTTCAGGTAAAGCATCCCGCCGAGCGGGTGGCAGCCTTTGCCGATCAGCGAACCGCCGCCGGCAAACCGCCAGATGCCGTAGACCGGAGAAGCAGAACCATTGTGGGATTCTTCGCCGGTCATCCGGAGAATCTGCGCGCCGGTCTTCTCGATGATCTCGCGTTCCTTCTGGAGGCTGGGGGCGTAAACGAAGTTCTCGGCGTAGCCGAAAAAGACGTTGTGCTTGCGGACGGCGGCGGCGATCTTCTGCATCCGCTGAACGGATTCGTCGAGCATCTTGGACTTTGAGTCTTTGTCGCCCCGGTACTTCTCATCTGCGCCGGTCGGGCCGAAATAGCCGGTCAGCGGTTTTTCGCAGATGATCGCCTTCTCGGCTGCGGCGGCGGCGAGGATGCCGGCTTCGTGGGCGTAGGGCGGGGAACAGACATCAATCAAATCCACGTGCGGCAACATCGCTTCGATGCTGTCGAAGACCGGGATCTGGTGCGCGTGGCCGAAGGCTTGCCGGCTTTCGAGACGCCGCGACGTGATCCCGGCGATTTCCACGGTCACGCCGTAGATGCGGTGGAGGCATTCGACGTGGAACTTGCCGGCAAAACCGGTGCCGATGATGCCGATGCGGATTGTCTTAGAACTTGCCATCGCGCGCCTCGAAGTGGGTTGGTTTATTCAAGGTTTCGCCGCCGCGTTTCACCCAGTCGGCGACCCACGCGAGCATTTGTTCGACGGTGGCGGACGGCGGGCCAAACAGTTCGATGGATTTGCCGGCGTTGTTGAGCCAGGCGGTCGGGGCTTCGGTGCCGACGATTTTGGCAGGTTTGCCGAGCTGCTGGCCGAGTTGCGTCGCGAGGTCGCGGACTTTCAGAGTCTCGGGGCCGGTGATGTTGATCGGGACGGCCGGGCTGGCAGCGAGGCCGAGGCATTGAATCGCACGGGCATTGGCGTCGCGTTGCCAGAGGATGTTCACGTAACCCATCGCGACATCGACTTCTTCGCCCGCCCAGATTTTGCTGGCGAGGTCGAGGAGGACGCCGTACCGGAGATCAATGGCGTAGTTGAGCCGGTAAATCGCGACGGGAGTGCCGTTCTTTTTGGAGAAATATTCGAAGATGCGTTCCCGGCCGACGCAGGAGTTGGCGTAATCGCCCGGCGGGCCGAGCGGATCGCCTTCGCGCGAGCCGCCGCTGGTGACCGGCACGAGCGGATAAACGCAGCCGGTCGAGAAGGCGACGATGCGCGACTTCGGGTACCGCTCGCAGGTGTGTTCCGGGACGAGGGTGTTCATCGCCCAAGTGAGTTCGGGACCGGCCGAGGTGCCGAACTTCTGGCCGGCCATGAAAATGACGTTTGGCGCATCCGGCAATTTACTCACCGCGTGCCGGTCGAGGAGATCGCAGGCGACCGGCTCGATTCCGAACTTTTCCAACTCCGCCGGTAACGCTTTCGAGGAAAACCGGGCGACACCGAAGACGCGCCGGTCGGGGGCGGCGCGTTTGGCCATGCGGGCGAGGGTCGGCCCCATCTTGCCGCCGACGCCGAGGACGATGATGTCGCCGGGCAGTCGCTGGAGGTCAGCCAGCAAGCCGGGGGTGGGTTGGCTCAGGCTGTCTTCGAGTTGGTCAACGGTGCGGAATTTGTCCATGATTGATGAGTTCCAATACCTCCGCCATCAGCTTCTTGCGGGTGGCGGGGGTGCCGAGGTCGAGTTGCAGGGTGCGTTCGAGAGTGTGCCGGTTGGAGAAGAGGAAGAAGGAGACGGCCGACAGCGTGTAGATGAACGCCTCGAAGGAAATGTCTTTGCGGAAGAGGCCGAGCTTCTGGCGCTGCTTGTAGAGTTGGCGCATCTCTTTGAACGTCTCTTCGCGGATGCCGCCCATCACTTCCGCTTCGGCGCCGCCGCTGAGATTTTCCCACGCGAGCAAGCGCCAGAAGTGGGGATGGCGTTCGAGGAAGCTGATGTAATGATCGAGCGTCGCCTCGGTCATGCGCGTGGGATCTTTCGCCAGTTGTTCGAGGAGGAACTGTTCCTCGTTGATGATCTCCGCGATGGAAGCCTTCAGGGTTTCGCGGAAGAGTTGTTCCTTGCCGCCAAAGTAGGCGTAGATCCGTTCCTTGTTCGCGCCGGAACGTTCGGCGATGACATCCACACGCGCACCGTGCAAACCTTTATCGGAAAATTCGGCGCGGGCGGCGTCGAGAATCTTTTTGCGAGTATCTTCAGAGCGTGATGTCATGGGGCAACTAACTGGTTGGTTTTTACCCAACCAAGTAGTTGCTGTCAAGCGCGCGGACCGTGGAACTCCCGGTAGGTGGTCGTGTCAAGCTGGCCGGCGGGTTGGGTGAATTTGAATGCGCCGGTTTCGTGGAGCAGTTTACGGTCGGTGACACAGCGTTGGAGCGCGGCTTCGATGCCGGGGATGGTGCGGAAATGTTCGCCTTTCACTTCGTGATCGCCGGTCAGTTCGCGCGGGATGGGGACGATCGCAGCCGCTTCGGAGCAGGCGTTGATGAGGAAGACTTCGGCGCGGGCAGTTTCCAAGGTCGCGCAGAGGCGGGTCTCGTCGGGGAGGCCGCGGACGAGCCGGGCGAAGCGTTCGAGCATCTCGCGGGGGGTGTGCAGCGCCGGCTGCAAAGCAGTCGAGTTGAGTTGGACGCCTTGATATGTCCACGTCAACGTGCCGCGGGTGCCGTGAATTTTGAGAATCGGGCCGACGGCGTCCCGGCACGCGTGCGTCATGGCGACGATGAATTCAGAGCCGGTCTGCAATTGGGCGCGCACTGTGACGGTGTCGTAGTTCTCGATCAGGTTGACCCGGTAGAGTTCGGCTTGAACTTGCCGGGGGAGGGCGCTGGATTCGAGGGAGCCGCCCAACAGGAGCAAACCCAAATGCACAAAGTGTGACAGCGCATTGTGGGGCGGGCTGTCGAGCACCCACGTGTTGCCGATGCGGATCTTGCCGGGCCAGTCGGAGCGCCGAAAGTATTGAGTCGAACGTGGCCAGCAACCAATCAGCGTGGCGTGTTCGATTTTGCCAATCACGCCGTCGAGGAGTTGGCGTTTCAACTTCGCGATCAGCGGGTCGTAGGTGTGTTGATACGCGACGACGGCGGGGATGCCGGCGGCGTCGCGGGCGCGGATGAGGGCGTCCACGTCCTGCAAGGAGCCGGTGATGGGTTTTTCGCAGAGGACAGCTTTGCCGGCGGCGAGGGCTTGTTCGGTGAAAGGGCGGTGGAGGTGAATCGGGACGGGCAGCCAGACGGCTTCGAGTTCGGGGTGGGCGAGCAATTCGGGGAGTGATTTTGCGACGAAGATGCCTTGGGCGCGGAGGCCGGGCAGGCGCGGGTCGTTCTGCTGCGCGGGTGGCGGCAGGACGGCCACATACCGGATGGTCGGCTGGATGCGGCTGCCGTGCTCGGCCAGATACTTGGTCACGACGCTGGCATAGCCGTCGAGTCCGACCACGCCAATCTGGATGTCGTGTTTCATCTGTCAGCGAAGTAAGCAAGTTTTGCCGGGAGGGTCAAGCTTGCAGGGCTTCCGAATTGACACTCCTTCACGCGTGTGAGATAGGACAAATCCATCATGCTCCGAGTTGCTTTCATTGGTTTCCGTCACGGTCACATATTTAGCTTGTATGATCACCTGAAGAATCAGCCCGAGTTCGCCATTGTCGCGACCTGCGAAGAGCACGCGCCGACACGGGAAAAGCTGACGCAGGAAGGTCGTGTCGCCATCACACATCGCCGGTATGCCACGATGCTTGCTGAGGTGGACTGCGATGTTGTGGCGGTCGGCGATTACTACAGCATTCGGGGGCGGCGCATCATCGAAGCATTGCGCTGCGGCAAGCATGTCGTGGCGGACAAGCCGATCTGCACGAGTCTGACCGAACTCAAGGAGATCGCCCGGCTGGCCCGCGCGAAAAGGTTACAGGTCAGTTGTCAACTCGACATGCGCGGGTCTGGGGTGTTTCGCAAGGTGCGGGAAATTCTTCAGGCCGGGACGATTGGTGAAGTCCACGCGATCCATTTTACCGGTCAGCATCCGCTGCTGCTGGGGACACGGCCCGGTTGGTATTTCGAGAAAGGCCGCCACGGCGGTACGATCAATGACATCGCGATTCATGCCATCGCGTTGTTGCCGTGGGTGACAGGGTTGGATTTTTCGGAGATTGTGGCGGCGCGGACTTGGAATGCCTTTGCCAAAACGTATCCGCATTTTCGCGATGCCGCGCAATTCATGGTGCGGCTGAACAACGGCTGCGGCGTTTTTGGTGACGTGTCGTACTTCATGCCGGATTCGCATGGGTATGCGTTGCCGCAGTATTGGCGATTTTCTTTTTATGGACGAAAAGGCGTCATCGAGGCCGGCGTGAATCTGCCCAACATCTTTCTGGCACTGGCGGGTGAGTCCAAGCCGCAACTCCTACCCGTGGCGGCGGCGGAGCCATTTGGATACCTCAACATGCTGACGGGCCGGCAGCGACGCCAGTCGTTGACGACCGGGGAAGTCCTGCAAGCGAGTCGCATCACGCTTTGTATCCAACACGCCGCCGACACCGGCAAGAAACTGAAACTATGACTTGGGCGCCAATAAGCGCCTCAGGCGCCGGTGTGGCGCGCATTGTGGTGGTTGTCGCTTTCTGGTTCTGTGCCGGTACCTGCCCCGCTGTGGAATCAGTGCGCCTTGTTGAGCGGGGCATGGCGCGGGCGCAGATCGTCGTCCCGGTCAAAGCCGACGCGCAAACCCGGCAGGCGGCCGAACTGCTGGCCCGTTGCATCAAGGAATCCTCGGGCGCGACGCTGCCGATCCGGGACGAAGTGGCGAGCACCGGTGCTGTTGACACCGTGTTCATCCATGTCGGTCGGGGCGTGTACGTGCAGAGCCTGGAAAAACTCGATCTGGAGTCGCTCGACGCCGACGGCTTCGTGATCCGCGGCGTGGACGCCACGAACATCGTCATCGCCGGCAACACCGCGTTCGGCACCGAGTTCGGCGTCACCGAGTTTCTCGAACGGTACCTCGGCGTGCGCTGGTTGATGCCGGGTGCGGTCGGCGAGGATATACCGGCTCACGCGACGATTGAAGTTCCCCTCGAAAGCGTCCGGTCCGAGCCGGTCTTTTTCTCCCGGCTCTTCAGCGGTTTGGATGCCGAGGCGCAGGTGTGGGCCCGCCGGAATCGGATGCATGGGCGAGTCGAGTTCCACCACAATCTCCTGCGGATTTTCCCGCCCAGCCAGTATGGCAAGACCAATCCCGAGTTCTACCCCGTGCGGTGGTATGGGGGGCGTTACATACCGCCCACCGACCAAACCCACGGCTGGCAACCTTGCTTTACCGCCACGGGCAGCGTCGCGGTGGCCAGCGCCACCATTCTCCGGTATTTCGACGAACATCCGGCCGCGACTTCGTATTCTCTTGGCGTCACCGACAGCGGCGGCCATTGTCTCTGCGCCGCCTGCCGGGCCAAGGATCCGGGAACGAACTACCTCGGGCGGCGCGATTGCTCCAATTCCTACTACGAATGGTGCAATGCCGTCGTGGCGCAAGTGTTGAAAAAGTATCCCGACAAATATTTTGGCGTCCTTGCCTACCATGAAGTCGCCACGCCACCAGCCCAGGTGAAACTAAATCCCCGGATCATCCCGTTCCTGACCTATGACCGCATGAAGTGGATCGCTCCCGACCTGCGCGCCCACGGCGAACAACTGACACGCGACTGGCACCGCACCAGCCCGATCCTTGGTTGGTACGACTACATCTACGGCTCCTTTTACAAACTCCCGCGCGTGTATTTCTCACAGATGGCCGACTACTACCGGTTTGCCCACGCCAATGGCGTCAAGGCCATGTACGCCGAAGCTTATCCCAACTGGGGTGAAGGCCCGAAGTTCTATATCGCGCTGAAACTCCAATGGGATCCCCGGCAGGACGTGAACGCGTTGCTTACCGACTGGTACATCCGCGCAGTCGGCAAGGAAGCCGCCGTCGATCTTGCGGCCTATTACGAACACTGGACGGATTTCTGGACGCGTCGCATTTTGGATTCCGATTGGTTTACCAAGCGTGGCGAATACTTGCCGTTCAAGCGCGACACCTATCTCCGCGACGTGACCCCCGCCGAGCTGGCCGAAAGCCGGACACTCCTGGAAAACGTGGTGCGCAAGGCGCAGACAAAAAAGCAGAAAGACCGGGCGCAGATTCTCTTGCGGGCGTTTGATGGGTACGAGGCTGCCGCGTTGAAGTTCCAAGGGCGCGACCGGCAACAGTAACCGCAGCGCGAGTCGCCCGACCGGTCGGAATGACCCTAGGGAATCGGCGCGACCCCGCCGTTGCTTACCGCCGCGGCCAGCCGGCGGCTCGCCCCTACCTGTGGCGGCGCGCGGCGCGAGCGCCCGACCGGGCTCGCGGCGCCCCGGCCACTGCCGCCCAGTGACCGGGGCGCGCGCGCGGCTTTCACACGGCCATCAGGTTGGCGACATCCGACCAGGCGCCGTAGCCATTCTTGCCGATGGCCCGCACCCGGAAGTAATACATCGTGCCCGGCGTCAATCCCGGAAAAATGATTTCCGAGGCCTTGGTGGAGAGGATGCCGTTCTTCCAGTTGGCCGGGACGTTGGGATCGCCACTGGCGTACTCGCCGATCCAGGCGGTCGCGCCGGTCAGCCGTTTCACCCGGCCGACCACGA
>JAJVHY010000022.1 GCA_022072455.1 Verrucomicrobiia bacterium
TTACGCGAACAACGAAAGGTACAAATGGCACTAGCTGCCTGACCGACGAAAAATTTGCCCCTCCCCTCGGGGAGGGGCAAACGGGAGAACTACCAACTCAATTACTGAACTTGACGGACACAACTCGCGTAGCCCGCCCCCGCCACCGTATTGCTCACCCCCACCACCGCGCTCGCACCCGCCACCACCAGCCCCAGCCCCACCGGCCGCACCGCCTCCGCCAACCCCACCGGCCCCAGATACCCGTCTCCACCAACGCGATCCAATCGAGAACCGGGCTGCCAATCCAATGTCTCCAACTTCCCCTGCCCCCGCCGCGTCGCGATCACTAACCGCCCCACCGCATTCGTCGGCACGTACGTCGCAATGGAGAAGTTAGCATTGTCGCCGTCCGGCCGAATGTAGCGAATCCAATCGTTGCAGTTGAACGTGATGTCCCAAAGGTTCGTGGCACTACCGGGAACAATAGTCGTTTGCCATGCATCGTCCGACACCCATAGCACGACCGGATTAGTGACCGAGTAGATGTCGTAGATTTTCACCTGCGTACACATCTCATTCCAGTTGGTCACGAGATTGGCGTTGTTCATCGCGCCAAGGCCAAGAGTCAGACGCGCCAAGTCGCCCACAACGACGTAATTGCCGGCATTGGTGAGCGTGTGCGGATCGTTGTCGTTGTAGATGTCGATGATTGGCGTTTGCGTTCCGGCAAGAGCGGCGGCCAGCAGGGCCGCGCCCACCGCCAAGTTGACGCACCATCGTTTCATGCCAACTTCAACCGGCCCGCCGCGCGCTCGCGTTCGAGGAACATCCCGGGCTTGAGCACGGGCAACCCGTAGAACTCGCTCCCCAATACGCTCCCAAAATCCCCCCGGTCCAGCGTCAGCAGCACGTCCGCCCACGCCAACGCACCGAACAGGATCGGGCGGTCTTTGCCCGCTGGGAATACCGCGGGGCGATCCAGCGTCACCACGTCGTCCATCAGCACCAACCTCTGCCTCAATCGCGCCCACGCGGCACTGGCCGCGGCGGGAAAGGTCGGGAGGTTGCGCAGCACTTCGTCCACGACGTAGGGAGTGGCCAGCAACTACCAGCGGTTGCCGGGGGCGAGCCGGAAGATTTCATGGGACGCGCCCCGATCCGAGGCGCAGGCGGCGAGCAGAACGCTGGTGTCGAGGAACAGCTTCACACGCTCTTGCGGAACTGCTGGAGGTCGGCTTCATCCTCGGCGATCCACGCCGCCATTTGCTCGCGCGAGAACTGGCGCGGCTCCGGCAACTGCGCCCCCGCCGCCCGCAACCGTGCCGCCAGAAACAGCATCAACTCCTGTTTCTGCGTCACCGGCAATTTCTCCGTGGCCTCTTCGATTTCCGTCAAGGTGCTCATGCGGTGGAACCTAGCACGGCCGGCGCGGGTCCGGCAAGCCGCGGGTAGGGCGCGATTGCCGCACACGACGGCGGCGTTTGCGTGCCCGCTTCTCGTCTGACTCGATTTCGCTCCGCTTCGGCTGTCCGGGTGCGCCGTGCCGTGAGTGATTCGCGATCGGCCCGGCGGTCCGACCCCACCTCACAACGGCCCGCGCACGCGCCAGAACTGCTGCTGGGTGTTGTGCACCGTGCCGGTCAGCGTCAACGTCGCGCCCGGGGCCACCCCATTGGTGACCGGCACCCAGCCCCCGGCCAGGCCGTTGGTCGCCGTCTCCAACGCGTAGCCCACCTCCGCCACCAAGTTGACGCACCGGCGTTTCATGCCCGCGCATCCTTCCAGACCAGATTGCACAGGCTGTAATCCGCCTTCACGCGCGGGCTCTGCACCCGCCGATCAGACGAATCAGCATGCACCGCTCCTGAGCCACTCCAACAATCTCGTCACTGCCAATTCCTTGGCTTTCGCTTCCACTTCCACTGTCAACTTGAGGCGTTTCCATGCCGACGGAAAATCACGCGGCTCGATGTAGTCGTGATGTCGTTCGGGTCGCGGACCGCGCCAGCCGTCGAGCGGACTGGACAGGTGAACCACCGGCTCGCAATTCCACGTCGCCCGCGCCCGCGCCGTCGCTGCCTCAATGCTCAAGCCGTCGGGCAAACAGCGATGATGGTGCACGTCATACACCAGCGGCACGGCGGTGTCCTCGCAGACTGGCAACAAATCCGCAGGCGTGTAGATCTTGTCGTCGTTTTCCAACGTCAGCCGCGAACGCACCACCGCCGGCAGGCGGTTGATGTTCTTGCGCAGCGTCCGCAGGGCCGCAGGCTTATCGCCATACGCACCACCGCCGTGGATGTTGATTGTGTCCGCGCCAATCCAACTGGCCACCTCCGCCTGATAATCCAATTCCGCCAGCGAGTGCGCGAGCGTCGTCACGTTCGGCGAGTTCAAGACCACAAACTGGTCGGGATGAAAGGACAACCGGATGTCATGTGCCCGCGCCAACTCGCCACATTCCCGAAATCGGGCAATGATGTCGCCCCCCGCCGGCAACTCGCGCATATCGTAGCCGGCTTGCGGATGCGTCTTCACGGGCAGAATCTGACTGTTGACGCGAAACGCGCCGAAGCCGTGCCCCGCGCAGTAGCGCACCGCTGCCAGCAGCGCGGCGGCGTTGCTCCGACACAGTTCGCCCAAACGCGCCAGCCGGTCGCGCCGCGATAGCCGCAACATCGCCGTTGCCGTCGTCGTGCGAAACTTGATCGGCTCGCGCGCAAACTGGCAGCACAACCCGAGGCGAATCCCGCGCCATTCATTTTTTCGCATCGACAAGCCTTCGCACCACTTCGGCGTCGAGCGTGCCCGTCCCGCGCCACTGCTCCTTCGCGGTCGCGTCGAACAAGATGAACGTCGGCGTCACCTCGATCGCGTACTGCTTCAGGAGTTGCCGGCCCTCAGCGCTTTGAATGTCCACCCGGCGCACGGCAAGTTTGTCCCGCAACTCATTCTCCAACCGATCCACAACCGGCTTCACCGCAACGCAACCGAAACAGAACGGCGACTGCACCTCCAGCAACAGCGGCTGACCGGCCACCGCCGTGACTGGCGTTGCCACCGGCCGAAAAATCAACCACCCCACCACGTAAACAATCGCGATCCCCGTCAGAACCCGCCACCCCAATCGCCGACTGAAAATCAGCAGCAACACGCCGACGATCACCACGGAATAATGATTGAAAAATTGCATTTCAGTCGCGGAGTCTTGGCCAGAACATACCCGATGTCGCCTGATACCGGCGATACTCATCCCCAAACTGCGCCAGCGCGTCCGCCTCCTCCTGCTTCGCGAGCCGGTAATAAACCACCACCAACACCGGCAACATCACCAGCGTGATCAACGTCGGCCAGTTGATGACGCTGCCAATCAAAAACAAAATGAACCCGGTATACTGCGGATGCCGGATTCGCCGATACAAACCGGTCCTCACCAACCCGCCACCACCCCGGTACACCTGCCGCCAACCGGCCAACCCCAACGCCGCGCCCATGACGATGCACAACTGGCCCAGGACATCACACATGATCGCGCCGGTCTCGCCCCAGCCAAACAAATACGCCCAAGCGTGTCCCCGAAAATGATCGGTCGCATACTCGGACTGTCCGGTCAGCCACGCCACCAGATACATCGTCAACGGCAACCCATACATCTCCGCGTACAACGCAATCACCCACCCCTGCGCCATTCCCGCCGACCGCCATTCGGTCCGCCGCCGCGGCCGCAGGATCCCAAAAATGAAAACCCCAACCACCACCACATAAAACGTCACCAACCACCAGTTGTGATAACCCACCTGCCAGTTCATGGAAACAACTCCGCCAGCTTCTGTTGCCGGTAAGCAAAAATCTTCGCCACATCCCGCCGCACAAACAACGCGTTTACCACCGCCCCACCCGGCACTGCATACCGCACCCGGTCACCCACCAATGTCCCGCCATCGCGCTCGACGAATGTGTGCGTGTGATGCCACAGCCGGTACGGCCCGCGCACTTGTTCATCCACGAATCTGACCGGCGGCAGCCACTCATTGATTCGCGTCCGCCACCGGATCGGCCACCCCCGCAGCCGCAGCCGGTAATCAATCAACGCCCCGGCTTTCATTTCAATCGGGCGCGGCGTCAAAATCTCAAACCGCAACCATGCCGGGGTCAGCCGGTCGAGATTCCCGGCATCCGCGAAAAATGAAAACACCTCGGCAACTGGCCGCGGCACCCATTGCTCCACGGTCAAGGAAAACTGGTTTTCCGAACCAACTGTGATGGACAATGCATTCATGAGGTCGCCGGCGGGGGGAGGCAACCCTCCCCCCGCAATCGCGAACGCTCGGCCGCTATTTGCAGCTAAACGTCGGCAACTCGATTGTTTGGATGTAGACGGTGAACGTATCATCCGGCAGGGAACCGATTGCGTAGGCAATGTATGACACGCCGCCATCGAGTTTGAGCTTCCCACTGTCGAACGCCGACGTGGTCGTGCCGGCCACATACAACTGGGCGCGATACGTCCCCGACTTGAAGTCCACCGCTCCGCCCTGGTTGTTGCCACCGTCAGCGCTGGCGAGGTTTGGTGTACTTACAAAGTTCCGCGTGGTCGTGGCCCCACGCGAAACCACCGCGTCAACTGCCGGCGCGTTCGCGAGATGGCGGACAACCAACCGCGACTGTTTCTCGCAGAGCGGTGTCGTGGGATTCTCGAACACCGACAGTTTGATGCCGGGGGCGCCACCCGTGTACGTGAAATGCGCGACCACGGTGTAATCTTTCCCGTCTTCCACGTTCGCCGTGCCGCTCAACACCACGTTTGTCCCGAGTTTCACTTCGAGATCGTAGCTGCCCGCCGGCAACTCCAGCGGCCCTTGCACGTCTTCGAAGTCAAACGCAAACAGGAAATTCCCGTTCGCATACACCCCCACCGCCTCGGGCAAACCCGAGATCCCGTGAATGACCGTCACCTTGGCCGGCGCACCTTGAGCCTCCAATTTCGGCACCCCTGCGAGCGCCACCATGACCGCCAGTCCTGACATAATAATCTGCAGCTTTTTCATGTTTCTGATCCTTTGAGGTGGCTGGTTTTATTTTGTTATCGTTGCCGCAGTGGCCACCAAACTTTCACTGGGCAACGACGTCACAAGTGCAACTCCCTCGCGCTCCTCTACTTCACTGCGCGGTCAGCCAGACTGCGAAAATGATCACGCATGGATTGCCGGGCCAACCGCTCCCACTGCAACTCACGCCACGCGGGCACATTCTTCTCCAGCCATTCCGCTACCGCCCAATCGTAGCCAACGTCGCCACCCACCTCCAAACTGACAGCACGTCGGTGCTCCTCAATTTGGTCTCGGTAGGCGACCACCAATGACTCAGCCGATTGGATTACTTCATTCGAGCGCTTGATTGATGCTCTCTTCATGACACCTAGACAATTACCAGATGTCTAACTATTGTCAACTATTTGTTTACTTATTTTTAAATTTTTTCTTTGACTTTAATTAGACACACTCAATATTACTTAGACCATGTCCCTAGGTAAGCATCCAATAAAGGTCGTGACCCGACGCACCGGTCTCTCACCCCACGTCATCCGCGTTTGGGAGCGCCGGTATCGCGCGGTTAACCCTGAGCGGTCCGGCACCAACCGGCGTTTATATTCCGACGAAGAAATCGAACGCCTCGGGTTATTGCGGCGCCTGACTGAAAGCGGTCATGCGATCAGTCAAATCGCTGCCCTACCGGGAGTGGATCTGGAAAAATTGTTGGCGACGGACAGCAAATCTCGCGTGATCAGCGCCGCCCCCCTCGCCGCCCGCCCGGTTTCCGCCACCACCGTCGCCAAACCGCTCGACGCCATTCACGCGTGCCTGAGCGCCGTTGAACAACTCGACGCAACTGAATTGGACGCGCTCTTGCATCAGGCGGCCATCACCCACAGCCAGCCGGTCTTGCTCGAAAAAATTCTTGTGCCGCTGATGACCATCATCGGCGACCGCTGGCGGGATGGTTCTCTCCGCCCGGTTCACGAGCACCTCGCCTCGGTCGTGGTGCGGAACTTCCTGACCTCCGTCGGCGGGGCCTACGCACCGCACGAAGCGGCACCCCGACTCATCGTGACCACGCCGGTCGGGCAGCTTCACGAAATCGGCGCGTTGCTGGTCACGGCCAGTGCCGCTGCGGAAGGTTGGCAGGTCATTTATCTCGGACCGAATCTGCCCGCAGAAGAGATTGCCGCCGCGACCGCTCAACACCAAGCCCGCGCCGTGGCGCTGAGTGTTGTTTACCCGGCCGACGACCCACGCGTGGAGCAGGAACTCCTCAAGCTCCGCCGGTTCCTGCCCGAACAGACCTTACTGCTGGTGGGTGGTCGGGCGGCGGGTGGCTACCGGCAAGCGGTGACTGCCGCCGGCGGCATCTTGATCGAAGACCTGACCGGCCTTCGCCGGCAATTGCAGCGCGGCAACAGCTGAATCAGACTACAGCGCGGGGGCGAGTCCAAATTCTTCTAACAGCAACCGGCTGCTGATCTTGGCGGACTCGAAGATGACCGGCAGCCCGCTGCCGGGATGCGTGCCGCCACCGACCAAGTACATCCGTTCAAATTCCTCGAACCGATTCTGTGGCCGGAAATGGAGCATCTGGCCGAGATTATGCGCCAAGTTGAACGTCGCGCCTTTGTAGATGCCGACTTTGTTTTCCCAGTCAAACGGCGTGATCACGCGCTCGAACCGGATGCGTTTCTCGATGTCGTGAATGCCCACCTTGGCCATCTGCCGCAGCGCCACCTGCCGGTACCGGTCGCGCTCTTTCTTCCAATCAATGTTCGGATGTTGATGGCTGACCGGCAGCAGGACGTAGAGTGTGCTGTGCCCGGCCGGCGCAAGCGACGGGTCGGTGACGCTGGCGTTCTGGACGTAGAACGACGGATCTTCCGTGAGGACGTGCCGGTTCTCGATCTCGTCGAGGTTCTGCCGATAGTTTTTGGTGACGTAAATGTTGTGGTGCGCGAGTTCGTCGTACCGGCCTTCGATGCCGAGATACAACATGAAAGTCGAACAAGAAAATCTCTTCTTCGCCAGCGTCAGATCGTTCCACCGCCGACGCAGCCGGTTGGGCACGAGCGTTTTCATCGCGTGACCGAAATCGGCGTTGATCACGACCGCGTCGGCGCGGTGTTCGCCGGTCGCCGTGCGGACGCCGACCGCCCGGCGGCCTTCAAACAAAACTTCCTCGACCGGCTCGTTCAAACGGATCTTCGCGCCGAGTTCGGTGGCCACGCGCGCCATGCCGACCGAGAGCGCGTTACAGCCGCCCAGCGGGTGAAACACACCGTGCTCGTATTCGAGGAACGACAGGATCGAGAAGAGGCTCGGGCATTGGAACGGTGACATGCCGAGGTATTTCGACTGGAACGTGAATGCCAGTTGCAGCCGCGGATCTTTGAAGTAGCCAGCCAGCTCCGCATGCAGCGACCGCCACGGTTTCAGGTACGGCAACACCGCGAGCAGGCGCGCTTGCAGCAGGCTCGACCAACCTAGGAACGGCGACTGGAGACAGGGCGCGAACTTCTCCAATTTCACCCGGTTGTAGTCCATGAACCGCCGAAACTGCGCCGCATCATCCGGCGCAATCTTCGCGATCTCCGCCACCATCCGCTCGACGTCAGGCGTGCAGTTCAGTTCGCCGCCCGCGCCGAAGATCAGCCGGTATTGCGGATCGAGCTTCTTCATCGGCACTTCGCGATGCAGGTCGCGGCCGACGGCAGCGAATATTTCTTCCAAGATTTGCGGGTACAGGAAAAAGGTCGGTCCGAGATCAAACCGGTAGCCCGCGCCTTCGAGCGCCGAGGTGCGTCCCCCAACGTGCGGTTGCTTCTCAATGATGGTGACGTCCAGCCCCGCCTTGGCCAACAACATTGCCGAAGCCAGCCCGCCCGGTCCCGCGCCGATGATGAGTACTTGCTTAGACATGCTGCTCTTGTAGCCTAACTGTTCAATGCCGACAAGCTCAGTTCGGTTGTTGATGAGCCCCACCGCGAGCTCGTGGATTTCCGCGTTGTCGCTCGACCTGATCGTCATATACTTAGAGCGACCCATGCGCATGAAGACAACCAGTCGGTCGCCATGACTGAAACCCACAGTTTCACTTGGCACGATACGGGGCAAAATTGGCTGAATGCGAAACTCCGCGCCATCGCAACGGCCCGGTTGTCGGTGTGCTTGGAGACGTTCACCTTCCAAGATTCGGACATCGGCAGGCGCTTTCGGGATGCACTGACGGCGGCGGCACGGCGGGGTGTGAACGTCCGTGTGATCGTGGACGCTTTCGGTTCGTTCGGATTGCGGCGGGATTATTTCGATGAACTGGTGGCGACCGGTGGAGCGATGCGCTGGTTCAATGAACTGCGTCTGGCGTCGTTCTCGTTCCGGGACCACCGCAAGTTGCTGGTCGTGGACAGCGAGTTAGCATTTGTCGGTGGGTGCAACATTGCCCGGGAATATGACGGCGACGGGATCACGACGGGCTGGCGCGATGGCGGTGTCAGCGTCCTCGGCCCGGTGGCCGCGGTGCTGGCAGCCGAGTTCGACCAGCAATGGGAACGCGCCACAGCTCGTCGCTGGACATTTCCGCCCGGCGGCTTGCGCCAACCTGCCACAAGCGAAGTGGAAGCGTTGTTCATCAAACCCGGCTTTGGCCGCAATCCATTGCGCGACGCCCTGCGGCGGGATTTGGCGACCGCGCGCGACGTGGCGATCACCGCCGCGTATTTTCTGCCCTCGCACCGACTGCGC
Source organism: Verrucomicrobiia bacterium (assembly GCA_022072455.1). GTDB lineage: Bacteria > Verrucomicrobiota > Verrucomicrobiia > Palsa-1439 > Palsa-1439 > CAINDI01. Next base: position 8,769 of record JAJVHY010000022.1, read on the forward strand.
CAACGACTCGCGCAAGCCGTGGCCCGCGGCGCGCGGGTGCGCGTGTTGCTGGCGGGCAAAAGCGACGTTTACCTGATGCAACTCACTTCCCGTTCACTCTACCGGCACCTGGTGCATAAGGGCCTCGAGATCTGGGAATATCTGCCGCAAGTGTTGCATGCGAAATTGATCATCATGGACGACATCGTGTATGTCGGCTCGTCGAACCTCGACCCGCGCAGTCTGCGGATCAACTTCGAGATCATGTTGCGCATCCAGAACTCGGACTTGGCGGCTGCCGCCCGGCAACAGTTTGAAGCCGATTTGGCGCAGCGCGCCATTCCGATCACGCGCGACGCATTGCAAGCGAGAGGCTCCCGGTGGCTGAGGTTGAAGCAACGGCTGGCCTACTGGCTATTCGCCCGGCTCGATGCCGACGTGGCGGCGCTCAAGCTGCAGAAATGGCGCCATCGCAAGGCCCGGCTTCTCCACCAGATGAAACGCGTCCGCCATAGCGCGACTCACCCCGCTTGAATCTGGCGGCCCGCGAGTTCAGATGCCGTTCTGCGCCACCACGGGTGGCACAAGAGCCGTCCCGCGGCCTTTCAGCGCCGCTTGGATCATCAGAAACTCGCCGATGTTCTCGGAGGTCACCAGACCGGCCAGTGTGCCGTTGCGCGTCACGGGCACGGTGTGGCACTGGCATTCCTGCAAGCGAGCAAACAAGCCCTCCAACATCTCGCCCGCTTCGACTTGGGGAAAGTCACGGCGCATCACCGCGCTGACCGGCGTGGTCGGCGACTGTTGGGCCAGCGCCTTGAGTAAATCGGCCCGCGTCAAAATGCCGGCCACTGCACCGTTGTCCACCACCGGAAAATCCTGTTGCGAACCTTGCACGAGCAGTTCCATGCCTCGCGCCAGCGGGTCGGTGGGCGCGAGTGTCTTGAAATCGGTGAGCATGGCGCGGCTGACAGGGATCCCAGCCAAGGCGGATTTCATCTGGACCATGCTGGCTTCCTGAGCCGCACCGATCCAGACAAACAACGCGATGAACAGCAGCATCGGGTTGCCAACCAATCCCCACAAGCCAAACAGCAATGCCGTCCCCTGTCCGATGCCGGCCGCGATCCCGGTGGCGCGGGTGTATTCCAACTTCATCGCCAGCAACGCCCGCAAGACCCGGCCGCCGTCCATCGGAAACGCCGGAATCAGGTTGAACCCGACCAACAACAGATTCGTCACCAGCAACCGTTCGAGAAATGGCCCGCCGGTCACCGTCAATTCACCAAACGGCCGGAACGCGTGAGCCGCCACCAGCCAGAAGTACAACACGCCGGCAATCACCACGTTCACCGCCGGCCCAGCCAGCGCGACCCAGAGTTCCTGAATCGGTTTGTCCGGCATCCGTTCCAGCCGCGCCACGCCGCCGATCGGGTAGAGCGTGATGTCACGCGTCTTGATGCCGAACTTGCGCGCGGTCAGCGCGTGACCGTACTCGTGCGCGACCACGCAGGCGAAAATCGCCAGCACGAACACGACCCCGTCCACAACCCGGGCCGCGCCTTGCGACCAGTGACTCCATGCCACGAACGCAATGATCAGCAGGAACGTCGCGTGAATGTAAACATCGATGCCGAAAAACCGTCCGAGTTTCCATTGCCATTTCATGAATGCACCTCGTTAGATTTCTATCATGCGGAGAAAATGTGATCAACCCAGTGGCCCAGCGGCCCGCCGACCGGGTCACCGGACGCTGACCGCCAGCCGGCGCAGCAGGTCGCGCTTCTTGTATTGGTGGGCTTGCATGCGCAGCAGGACGCCGTTCAAGAAACGCACCGCGGACAAGATGTGCGGACCTTTGTTGAGCATGACGCAATCGGCGCGCGCGCTCATGGCAGCGTCGGTGATTTCGGCGCGCGACGGCAAACCTTTCTTGGCCAATCCTTCGAGCACCTGCGTCGCCCAGATCACCGGCACATGGGCGGCCTCGCAAATCCACAGGAGATCTTCCTGCAATTCGGGAAGTTGTTCCCAACCGGCCTCGACCGCGAGATCGCCCCGGGCCACCATCACGCCCAGCGGCACGCGCTGCATGCCGGCCAGCAGAATCCGGGGCAGATCGCGGACGGCGGTCCGGGTTTCCATCTTCAACACGACCGCCATGTCCGGCCGCCCCAACTCCGCCAGATGCCGACGGAGCAGTAAGACGTCCTCGGGGCGCTGCACAAACGACAAGCTCACAATGTCGGCGTGCTGCACCGCAAATTGGAGATCGGCAATGTCCTGCGTGCTGAGGGCCGGCACGGAAAGCTGCGTATCGGGCAGGTTGATGCCTTTCTCGGGGCGCAGCTTCGCGCCTTGGGCGGCGGCGCGGACGATCTCAACCCGTAAGCGAGCCGGCTCCACCGCGCGAATGACCCCCTCGATCTTGCCGTCGTCAAACAAGATCCGCTGCCCGACCCGCGCATCGCGGAACACCGCGTCCAGCGTGCACGGAATCCGGGCTGGCTCGGCGGGGCGGCCCTTGGTGGCGGGCCGCGCGTTGCGCCCCGTCTCGGCCTCGGTGGTCACCCACAACGCGTCGCCGACGCGCAACACGATGGCGCGTGGCTGGGCCGGCACCGCCCCAATCCGCGCTCGGGCCAGCAACCGGCCATCGCGCCATAACTCGACCGGCGTGTGCGCCTCGACCCAGGTGGAATCCCAACACTCGCCGCGCACCACCCCGTCCGCCTCCAGCGCCGCCACCCGCAACGACCGGCGCCGCCGCCGCGAATCCTTGAACCGGAACTCGTCGTCCACCCGCGCCCGCCCCACCAGGTCGCCCGTGATCGGCAACACCGCGTCCAATTGTTCTCGCAGCGCCACCGCCGCTCCCGGCCGATGCAGCAGCACCAGCGCGGGCGCGATCGGCCAACGGCGCTCGTCGCGTTCCGGCTGGAAACTCACGATGGGCGCGCCCAATTCCACCGCACCGGTGCGCAACTTCGGCCCGGCCAGGTCCAGCATGGCCCGGCAGGAGACGCCCAGTTCGGTCTCGGCCCGGCGGATGTGGGCGATCATGCGTTGCCAAAGAGCCGGGTCGTCGTGGGCGCAGTTGATGCGCGCCACATTCATGCCGGCGGCGATCAAATCCCGCACCAGCCGGTAATCCGCCGCCGCCGCGGACGGCAGCGTCACCATGATCCGCACGCTCCGGCCCGCCGGCGCGCGACCAAACAATCGCCCGACATGACGCCGCAGCCGGCCAGTACCGGCCGCCAAATCCACCGGCGCCAGCGACGGTTCGCGGTGTCCGCCGCTTGCGCCCGGCAATCGGGCCAGCACCGCCAGCAGCGCTTCGAGCGCCGCCATCACGTGCGAATCGCAGCGGCCGAGCGACGACAACCCGCGCGCGGAGAGATCGTGTTGCAAGTCCCGCAAATCCTCTTGGCGGAGTCCGACGTAATGCAACAGGTTGCGTGCGCTGGGCCGCAACGACGGATGCACCTGCGCGACGAGGTCGGCGCAACGCTGTTCGAGCGTCCAACACCGGTGGCGGATCAATTGAATCCGACGGGCCAGCGCGCGGTTCGCGCGGCGATCCAGCAGCGGCGCGGCTTGGCTCATCCGTGCCCCGCCGGTTTCTGCGCGGACGCGGCAGACCGCGTCAGGCGTTTTTGGACCTCAACCAGGAGGAAGGCAGCCGCGCCCGCGCCGATGATCCGCAGCCATTCGTCGAGGCCAATTGGCGCGGTGCGAAAAATTCTGTTCAGCACCGGGAGGTAGGTCAACGCCAGTTGCAATCCCAACACGCCGGCAATTCCCGCCCACAGCCAGCCGTTGCGGAACAGGCCGATGGACAGCACGCTGTGCCGCAGCGACCGGCAGTTTGCCAGATAAAACGCCTGGATTACCGCCACTGTGTTCACCGCCACTGTCCGCGCCGCGTCCACGCTCGCGCCCCGCGCCAGTTCCCATTTGAACAAGCTGAACGCCGCCACTAGGATCAGCGCGCCCACCAGAACCACCCGTCCCAGCAACGCCGCGTTCAAAAGCGGCGCGCCCGGTGACCGCGGCGCGTGCTGCATCAGGTCGCGCTCCTTTGGTTCGAGCGCGAGGAACAAGCCCAGCACCCCGCCCGTCGTCATGTTGATCCACAACACCTGGATCGGCAGCATCGGCAACGCCGCCCCGACCATCGCCGCCGCCAAAATCACCAAGCCCTGCCCGAGGTTGCTCGGCAACGCCCAGACGATGATCTTCGTCAGGTTGTCGAACACGTTGCGCCCTTCCTCGACCGCCGCCTCGATGGACGCAAAATTGTCATCGGTCAACACCATCGCCGCCGCTTCCTTGGCGACTTCCGTGCCGGTAATGCCCATCGCCACGCCGATGTTGGCCTGCTTCAATGCCGGGCCGTCGTTGACGCCGTCGCCGGTCATGGCCACCACGTGCCCGCGCGACTGCAACGCCTCCACCAACCGCAGCTTCTGCTCCGGCGACACGCGCGCAAACACCGACACCTTCTCCGCCGCATCGATCAACTCGCTATCCGACAACGCCGCCAGTTCGCGGCCCGTCAAGGACGGCGGGCCGTCTGCCCCGCGCACCAGGCCGAGTTGCCGGCCGATGGCCACCGCCGTGCCGGCATGATCGCCGGTAATCATCTTCACCTGAATACCGGCCTGATGACACGCCGCCACCGCCTGGATCGCTTCCGGGCGCGGCGGATCAATCATGCCCTGCAAACCGAGGAACGTGAACGTTGCCGGCAGGCTCTGCGTCTGGATGCGTGTCGTCGCCGCTGGCAGCTCCGCCCGCGCGAACGCCAGCACCCGCAGCCCGGCCGCCGCCAACGCTTCCACCCGGCGCGCCACCGCCTCGCGGTCGAGCGCGACGGTCTGCCCGCCGGCATTCAACGCGTTCCCGCAGCGTTGCAACACCACCTCGACCGCGCCCTTCAGGCACACCACGCCACCATCGTGCAACGTCGCCATGAATTGGTGCTGCGACTCGAACGGAATCGAGTCGCGCCGGGGCAACTCCCGCTGCACGGCGTCCGCCTCCAGCCCGGCCTTGTGCGCCGCGACAATCAACGCGACTTCGGTCGGGTCGCCCTGTGCGTCCCACCGGCCGTCCTTCTGCACGAGCTTGCTGTCGTTGCACAACAACCCGGCGCGCAGGCATTCGCGCACGCCCGGCTGGCCGTTGGCGGCGAGCTCGCCCACCGGCTCGTAGCCATTGCCGGCAACGTCGAACACCTGGTCGCCCACGACGACATGCCGGACCGTCATCTGGTTTTGCGTTAGCGTTCCGGTCTTGTCGGAACAAATCACCGTCGTGCTGCCGAGCGTTTCCACCGCCGGCAGCTTGCGGATGATCGCACGCCGCCGCGCCATGCGCGCCACGCCAATCGCCAGCGTCACCGTCACCGCGGCCGGCAGGCCTTCCGGGATTGCGCCCACGGCGAGCGCGATGGCGGCGGACAGCACTTCATCGAGCGTTTCGTCCCGCGCGAGGCCAATGCCAGCCACAATCCCCGCGAGCACGAGAATCGCGATGAGCAGTTTGTGGCTGAACGCCGCCATTTTTTTCGTCAGCGGCGTCTGCAGATCCGGCACGGCGGAGATCATCTGCGAAATCCGACCAATCTCGGTGTGGTCGCCCGTGCCGGTGACCACGCCGCGGCCCTGGCCGTAGGTCACGAGCGTCGAGGCGTAGGCCATGTTGACGCGGTCGGCCAGCGGCGTGCCCGGCTCTACCTGCAGTTCGGCATCCTTTTCCACAGCCGTGGATTCGCCGGTCAACGCCGCCTCGGCCACTTGCAGGTTGCGTGTGGCGACGAGCCGCAAATCCGCCGGCACCTTGTCGCCCGAACTCAACAGCACGACATCGCCCGGCACGAGCGCGGTCGAGGGCACGCGCTGGGTCTGGCCGGCGCGAACGACGGTGGTTTCGGTGACGAGGCTCTTGGCGAGCGCCTCAATGGCGCGTTCGGCTTTGGCTTCCTGGAGGTAACCGATCCATGCGTTGATGAGGACCACCGCGAAAATGACGCCGGCATCCACGAAGCCGCCCATGAGAAACTTGATCACTGTCGCGGCCAGCAGGATGTACACGAGCGGGTTGTGGAATTGCAGGAGGAAACGCATCCATTCGCTGCGCGCCTTGCGTCGGGTCAATTCATTCGGCCCAAAGTGCTCCTGCCGGTGCTTGATCGCGAAGAGGTCGAGGCCCTTGTCCGGGTCGGTTTCCAGCAGGTCGCGCACTTCGCGGACCGGCAGGTGATGCCAATGATGACTGAGGAGATCTTGCATGGATTACTGTTTTCCGGATTTGTCTTCCATGCCGGCCCGACGGAGACGGCGCACGCTTTCTTGCAGCGCCGCCAGCTTGGCTTCGACTTCGGCCAGTTCCGGGTTGCTTGCGGCGGTGCGCGCTTTTTCGATCTCGGCGTGCGTCTCGGACATGCTGTTGAGAATGATGCCGATGAACAGGTTCAGGATGATCATCGTGCCGAAGACGATGAACGACACGAAATAGACGACCACCTTCAGCACCGGCGCGACCTCGGCGGCGCGGCGGTAGATGTCGCCCCAGTTGTCCAGCGTCACGATCTGGAACAGCGTCAACAACGCCGCCCCCAGCGAGCCGAAATCCGCGTCTGACCCGCCGAACAAGTGCACGCCAGCCACCGCGTAGATGTAGAACAACAGCGACAACAGCAAACTGACGTAGCCCATCGCGGAGAGGCTTTTCAGCAGCGCGCCGACGAGCAACTGCAGCTTCGGCAACGCCGTCACCAACCGCAGCAACCGCAGCACGCGCGCCAGCCGCAACACCGCGCCGAACGAACCGGCTCCGGGTATGAGCAACAACGCCACAATCAAAAAATCAAACACGTTCCAGCCGTCCCGGAAGTAGTCGAAGGGCCGTCGTCCATGCGCGGTGATTTTCAGGGCGATTTCAACGATGAACACCACGAGCACCGCCGCATCCAGCAACCGGAAGAACTCACCCCAGCGCGCGACCAGTCCCGCGTTCGTTTCCAGCCCGGCCAAAACACCTGCCAGCAGGATCACTAGAATGATGAACAGCCGAAACAGCCTGGCGCCGGTTATTCGCTTTGCCACCGCGATCATATCAACCACCCCGCCGGAATCTCCGCCCCCGCGAGCAGTTGTGGGTATGGAAGTTTGTGAGCCATCGGAAAAATTTCGGCAACTATAGTCAGACCGCCCCGGTTTGCCACCGGCATTTTCTGCCAATCCGCGGGCGCGCCGGCTCAGCCCCCAATGAGAAACCGGTAGACCTTCTTCAATTTCTCCAAGGACAACTTCGGTGGCGGATAACGGAAACGAGAATCTAACGCTGTCAAACGCCGCACCACCACGCGCCGGTGACTGAAACAATCGAAGCTCGCCTTCCCATGATACGCGCCCATACCGGACTCACCCAACCCACCAAACGGCAATTCTTTGCCGGCGATGTGAACCACGGTGTCGTTGATGCAGACGCCGCCACTGCGGGTACCAGCCAGCACGTGCTCCTGCGTGGCCCGGTCGTGGGTGAACAGATACAACGCCAACGGAATCGGTCGCTGCCTTAATTGCGTCAGCGCCGCATCGAGATTCTCAAATTCCACGACCGGCAGGATCGGCCCGAATATTTCCTCCTGCATCACCGGCGAATCCCAAGAAACCTCCGGCAGAATCGTCGGCGGAATATACAAATCGCCGGCATCGCCGGTCGCAAATGCGCTGAGGCGGTCGAAATGCCGGCGATTCACGATGCGTCCGTAATCGGGGTTGCGCTGCGGATCGTCGCCGTAGAACTCGCGGACGGCTTGCCGGAGCGCGTCTGTCAGCGGTTGCCGGATGCGGCGGTCGACGAGGACGAAGTCCGGCGCCACGCAAGTCTGACCGGCGTTCATGAACTTGCCCCACGCGATGCGCCGAGCAGTGACGTCGAGCGGGGCGTCGGCGCAGACAATGGCCGGGCATTTGCCGCCGAGTTCAAGCGTGACCGGCGTGAGATGTTTGGCGGCGGCAGACATCACGGCGCGCCCCACAGCGGTGCTACCGGTAAAGAAAATGGTGTCGAACTTTTCGCGCAGCAGTGACTCCGCGACTTCGCGTTCGCCTTCGACGACAGTGATGTATTCAGCCGGGAACGTATCGGCGATGAGTTTGCTGATGACAGCGGAAGTCTGCGGGGCAAACTCGGATGGTTTGAGGACGGCACAGTTACCGGCGGCGATTGCCCCTACCAGTGGCGAGACGAGGAGTTGAAACGGATAGTTCCACGGGCCGATGATGAGCGCGACGCCGAATGGTTCCGGATGGATCGCCGCGCGGCCCGGCCACGCCATGAGCGGCACGCTGCGGCGTTGCGGCGTCATCCAGGCCGGCAGGTTTTTGAGGGCGTGCCGGATATCGCTGAGAACGAAGCCGATTTCGGAGGTGTAGGCTTCGCTGGCCGGTTTGTGGAGGTCGGCGTGAAGGGCAGCGAGCAACGCCGATTCACGGGCTTCGATGGCCGCTTGGAGCCGGCGGAGCTGTTCCTGCCGGTAAGCCGGCGCGCGCGTGCCTCCGGTTTGGAAGTATTGACGTTGCCGGCCGATGAGCGGAGCGTAATCCATTTTTAACAGCTGAATTGTCGGCGGCATTGTGTATCATCGTCAAGCGATGATTTGGCGACTGCTGATCTTGGTGCTGCTACTCCCACCGCTGGCGCCGGCCGCGGACCCGACGCTCAGTCTGGTGGCCACCGGTATCGTTGAATTCACGGCAGCGTATCAAGCGTGGGATGCGGATGGGTTTGCCCGCGCAGCCGAGACGTTTGGGCGGGCCTACGCGAAACAACCGGACTCGGGGACAAACTTGTACTGGAAAGGCGTGGCGGAATTTCACCGACTGTTGCACTTGCTCGGGACGGCGACAAATCAGACCGCGGCGACCAAGGCGTTGAATACAGCGGTCGCCACCTTGACGAAGGCGGTGAAGTTGGACGGGCGCAACGCGGAGAGTCACGCGTTGCTCGGCACCGTGTATGGAATGAGCATTGCGGAAAGTCCCGTGCGGGCTGTTTGGCTGGGTCGGCGGGTGATGAGTGAACAGGCGCTGGCGGTGGAGTTCGGACCGGCCAACCCGCGAGTTCAATACCTGCTCGGCATGAGCCACTATCACGCGCCGGCCATGTGGGGTGGCAAGACCGAGGCGCTGGCCTGCTTGCTGAAGGCGGAAAAACTCTTTGCCGCCGAGGCCGAGCAACCGGCGGGGCCGATTGAACCGCGCTGGGGACGAAGTAATTGCCTCGCTTTCATCGGCAAAACCTATGACGCCCTCGGCAAGACGGACGAAGCGGAACAGTATTTTCGCAAGGCGCTCGCCGTGAATCCGCACGACAAACTCGCGAAGGCGGAGTTGGAGAAACGCAAGAAATAGAGGTCAGCGCCGCGTTCAGCCGGCACGCCTTGCCAACGGTCAACAGTTTGTCGGGCGCAGCGAGATTGACGCTTGCCGGGTAAGACGCTATCTTACCCCGCATGACAACGATGGTTTCCACCAAGGGGCAGATCATTCTGCCCGCCAAGATTCGGCAGCAGGACGGGATCGAACCAGGGCAGGAATTCGAGGTCGAGCGCATTGACCGGGGCGAATACCGGCTCGTCCGCCGGCAGCCGCGTCCCAACGAAGGGCTGGTGGATTGGTTGTTGGCCTGTCCGCAAAAGGGATTCTTCGTCCCGATTGAATCCGAATCCACGGATAGCCTGTGACTTACCTCGTTGACGCCAATGTACTGAGCGAGCCGACCAAACCCGTCCCGGAGCCGACTGTGGTCGAGTGGTTGCGCCGTCATGAACGCGAGATTGCGATTGACCCCATCATTCTTGGCGAAATTCGGTTTGGCATTCATCTACTACCCTCAGGGAAACGCCGGCAGCAATTGGATCGCTGGTTCCGGGAGGGTGTCACCCGAATTGCCTGTGTGCCGTGGGATGCCGCCTGCGGGTTGCGCTGGGCACAACTGCTGGCCGATTTGCGCCGGCAAGGCCAAGCGATGCCGATTAAAGACAGCCTGATTGCGGCGACAGCGCTCGTTCATGGCTTCACGGTTGTGACCCGCAATGAGGCTGACTTCAAGAAGGCCGGTGTGAAAGTCGTCAATCCCTTTGCATGACCATCGGACAGGTCGTGGCCGGCGTCATTCCAGCGGCAAAAGGAAAAGCCGGATCGGCGTGCGTCAAGCGTTGAGTTTGGTATATGTTCGGCGGGTGCAGGAGGTTTGAAATGATAAAGAACGTCATCGTCATCGGAGCCGGACTGGGCGGAATTTCCACGGCGATCTCGCTGCGGCAGGAAGGCTACGATGTCACCATCCACGAGAAGAACCCGCAGATCGGCGGCAAGCTCAACGTGCTCAAGGAGCGTGGCTACACGTTCGACCTTGGGCCGTCCATCTTGACCTTGCCGCACATCTTCGAGCGTTTGTTTGAGCGCTCCGGCAAGAAGCTGAGCGATTACATCCCGATCCGCACGCTCCGGCCACACTGGCGCAACTTTTTCGAGGACGGCACAATCGTGGACCTCGATCCCGATCCAGCCGTGATGGCCGCTGAGGCGCGCAAGGCCGGCGAAGACCCGGTCAATGTGCAACGTTTCCTCGACTACTCCGCCCGGCTTTACGACCTGTGCAATGCCGGTTACTTCGAGCAAGGACTCGACACTTCGGAGGACTTCCGCAACTTTTACGGCTTGGCAAAATTCCCGCAGTTCGACCTCTTCCGCTCGATGCACGGCGGGACGAAACGGTTTCTGAAGACCCAGAAGATGCAGGACATCTTCGATTACTTCATCAAGTACGTCGGCTCATCGGCGTACCGCGCCCCGGCGTTCATGAACTGCCTGCCGACGATTCAGTTCCGGTACGACCTCTGGTACGTGGACGGCGGGCTCTACGGCATCGGGCTCGGGTTGCGGCGGTTGATGGAAGAGATCGGCGTCACGGTTCACCTCAACAGCGAAACCACCGGCATCCGGAACGAAAACGGCAAGGTGACCGGCATCACCACCAAGGACGGCGCGTTTCATGCGGCCGACATCGTCGTCTCCAACATGGAAGTTATCCCCGCCTACCGGGAACTGCTCAAGGAAGACGCCACGTTCGTCGGTAAGCTGGAAAAAAAATACGAGCCCGCCTGTTCCGGTCTTGTGCTCGATCTCGGCCTCGACTGTAAGTATCCCCAACTCGCACACCACAACTTCTTTTTCTCCGGCCACCAGCGCGAACATTTCCGGACCGTGTTCCAGAAACACCAACTCCCGCCGGATCCGACAATCTACCTCGTCGCCGCGTCGAAGACCGACCCGACCGTCGCTCCGCCCGGCTGCGACTGCCTCAAGATTCTACCGCACATTCCGTACATCAACGACGAGCACCCGCTGACGCGCGACGACTACCTCGCGTTCAAGGAACGCATCGTGGACAAGCTCGAACGCATGGGCCTCAAAGATCTCCGCAAACACACCGTGTACGAACACGTCTGGACGCCGCTCGACATCCGCGCCAACTACTATTCGAACAAAGGCTCAATTTACGGCGTCGTCAGCGACCGGTGGAAAAACCTCGCCTTCAAAGCCCCGAAGCAAAGCACGAAATACGAAAACCTTTTCTTCGTCGGTGGCAGCGTCAACCCCGGCGGCGGTATGCCGATGGTGGTGTTGTGCGGCCAAAACGTCGCCAAGAAAGTCGTGGCGTGGGATCGTCGCTGACCATCATCATCCCGGCACGGAATGAAGAACACAATCTCCCGGCCTTACTGTGCTCCATCAACGCGCAGGCATCCCATCCGCTCGAAGTCCTCGTCGTGGACGATGGCTCGACTGATCGCACCGCTGCCGTGGCACGCGAACTCGGCGCGACGGTGATTGCGTCGCAGCCGTTGCCGGATGGCTGGCGCGGGAAGACTTGGGCGTGTCATCAAGGCGCGCAGGCGGCGCGCGGGGAACTGTTGCTGTTCTTGGATGCGGATACTTGGTTCGAGCCGGGCGGGTTGGCGAAAATCCTTGCGGCGCATCACGGCGGGGCGTTTTCGGTTGGGCCGTATCATGCGGTGCGCGAGCCGCATGAACAGTTGTCGCTGTTCTTCAACCTCAACATGACCGCGGGCACGGTGCCGCGTGGGTTGTTCGGACAGGTATTGCTGGTGGACCGGGCGAGTTACCGGCAAGTGGGCGGACACGAGGCGGTGAAGGGACGCATCTTGGAGAATTTTTGGTTGGCCGGGCAATTTCGCGCGGCCGGGGTGCCGGTGCGAAGCATGACCGGGCGCGGGATGATTTCGTTGCGGATGTATCCGGGGGGGGTGCGCGAGTTGGTGGAGGGCTGGACGAAAGGGTTTGCGTCGGGAGCCGGTCAGACGCCGCGCGGGAAGTTGGTCGGCTTGGTGTGTTGGATGATCGGGTTGATGCTGCCGGTGGTGTTCTTGCCGTTCACGGTTTGGGCGTGGCCGGTGTATGCGGTGTGCGCGGCCCAAGTGGCTTGGGCGAGCCGGCAGGTCGGGGCGTTTCGGTGGTATGCGGCGGCATTGTATCCGGTGCCGTTGATTTTCTTCTTCGCGGTGTTCGCCCGCTCGGCCATGCGGTCGGGCAAACAAGTGACGTGGAAAGGCCGGTCGATTCGTGCTGATTGAACTGCCCATCGGCTGGGTCATCGCACTTAACGTTGGCGGCTGGCTGGTCATTCAGCTTGGCTTGGCGTGGGCGTTCACGCAGATGCCGGTCGCGTGGTTTAAGCCGGGGCCACCGGGCACATGGGAGCGGGGTGGCCGGTTCTATGAGCAGGTCTTCGCGATCAAGCGGTGGAAAGATTTTCTGCCCGACGCGGCGCGCTGGTTTGCCGGTGGCTTTGCCAAGGGCGAAATCACCGGCAAGGGCGCGGACTACTGGGAGCGGTTCAGCCGCGAGACGTGGCGCGGCGAGTTGTGTCATTGGTGTGCGCTAGCCTGCGCGCCGGTGTTCTTCCTCTGGAATCCGTGGTGGGGTGACGTAATCATTGTCGCCTATGCTCTCGCGGCGAATCTGCCCTGCATCCTGGCCCAACGCTATAATCGCCTCCGGCTCAGGCGGGTCGCCTCACGCCGCCGGATGCGGCAATGATCGCCCAGTACCGCTCGTCTTGGCTCACGGAAAAAAGCCTGCTATAGTCTGCGCCATGAAACGCATCGAAGAAGTCGCCGGTTACATGAACTTGCTAGCCGCCATGGAGCGCGCGTTGCAGGGCGCGAACATCCCCATCATCATCACCGAAGCCGGACTCAAGCGTCCCGGGCCGCGCATCGTCTTTGCCAACCGGGCCTTCTGTGCCAGTACCCGCTATAGCGAGAAGGAACTGATTGGCCAGACGCCCCGGATTCTCCAAGGCCCGCTGACGGATCGGGAATTATTGAAGCGCCTCGCCGAACGCTTGAAAAATGGTGAACCGTTTACCGGCCAGACAATCAACTACCGCAAGGACGGCACGGCGTACCAAGCGTCGTGGAACATCAGCCCCATCTGCGACGATAACGGCTACATCACCCACTACGTCTCGTTCCAGTTGCACACCCCCGCCCCGCGCGAAACGCCACCAAAGTAGTTGCCGGAGTGGTTTTCAGCTTTTGATCTGTTGCAACGCTGCCAGTGCCCGGTCCCGCGCCATCGCATGATCCAGCATCGGCGTGACCGGCGCCGTCGCCCACCGGCGCACATACTCCCCGGTCGGGTCGAACTTCTCCGCCTGTGATGCCGGATTGAAGATCCGGAAAAACGGGGCCGCATCCGCGCCGCAGCCGGCCACCCATTGCCAGCCGAGCGTGTTGTTCGCGAGATCCGCATCCACAAGCGTATCCCAAAACCAGCGCGCGCCCGCTTGCCACGAGATCAGCAAATCTTTCACGAGAAACGACGCCACCACCATCCGCACCCGGTTATGCATCCAGCCGGTTGTCCACAGCTCCTGCATCCCGGCATCGACGAGCGGAAACCCGGTCGCCCCCCGCTGCCACGCCCGCAAGCTCTTCGCATCCTTACGCCACGGAAACTTCTCGAACTCCCGACGCAGCGGTTGCTCTGGCGTGTGCGGAAAGTGATAGAGCAAGTGATGCGCAAACTCGCGCCAGATCAACTGCCGCCGGTAATCCTCGTTCCCAGTCTCCCAAACGTGCCGGGGCGAAATCTCCCCAAAATGCAAATACGGCGACAACCGCGAAGTCCCTCCCACCGCCGGTAAATCACGTTTCTCCAAGTAGCCTGCCGGCGAAAACGCACTGAGTAGTTTGTGAGCGCCCGCTTCGCCAGGCTCCCAATCGAAGCCCTTCGCCCAGTCGAGTTTCGGGAGCAAATTCAGTTGATCCAATCGGAGGGACGCGCTTCCGCGCGTCCGCGGCTTCACGACATCGGCCACGCGGAAGCGTGGCTCTCCGACTTTGGATAAACACGCCCGGTAAAACGGCGTGAACACCTTGTACGGCCCACCGCTCCCGGACTTGATCTCCCACGGCTCGAACAACAATGCCGAATTGAAGCTTTCAACTTTCAGTCCGTCAGCAATCAGCGCCTGCTTTACCTTCGTGTCACGGGCGATGAGCGCGGGTTCGTACCGGCGATTCCAGAACACGGCCGTCGCGCCGGTTTCCTTCACGAGTTGCCGGAGCGCGGCGAGCGATGGGCCGCGCCGGATCACCAACCCGCCTAAATCCTTCGCCAACGCCTGCAGCGAATGATGCAACCACCACCGGCTCGCGGCGCCGGGCGGCCATGCGCCCTCTTCTTCGGGCGCCCAAATGAATACCGGAACGACTTCACCAAGTTTCGCGGCAGCTTCGAGAGCCGGATTGTCGCGAAGCCGGAGGTCAAGACGGAACCAGACGATCGAAACACTCACCGCTCCACCGTGAAAGTGATGTCCTTCTTTCCGTCACCGCCATCGTCCACTGCATCGCGGCCAATGCTATAAACAGTATATCCTGTCGCCAATTTCTTAAACCTCAGTGGCCGGCCAGTAAATGGATCTGACTCGGCAAATAGTTGACTAGGAATCTCCGCCGATAAGCTCGGCAACTCGCCAGTCGCTATGCGGCGTCGTTCAATCGCCAGCGCTGCTCTGGCGCATCGAATCCAAGACGCCGTCCTTGCTTCACGCTGGACCATCCAATGTTGCTCATTAAAAAGTATTCGAGAGAAATAATGAGTTAGGCCATACACGATTCCCGGCTTCGAGTCCTCAATCTGCTCAAGACGTTGCGGGAACGGTAACTCAGCGGCAGTCAGATTCATCTCCGTCACGCGCAGGTACATCAGCCAATCCATGTCCACCAATCCGGACACTCGTAGTGCCGTATTGAACGCTCGCCCCCAAAACGGAAGTTCTGAACTGCGCGTACGACGCGGAGGACTACTGAGGTTAGTGATGACGGTCTTCATAAGCCACGGATCGGTTCGATATGCTTCATTCGCCATGCAACGCTGACCGACGATGGCAGGCCGAATTTGCTCATCGGCTTCCAATTGTTTTAGAACCGCATCCAGTTCAGATAACTGGGTATCGCGGAATACAAGTCGGTTTAGCGCTCGCTGAAGCGTGTAAACAGCATCCTCCTCTACGTGCGCACGCACATGTACACTCAAGTCCCGTGGCTCGTCCTTCAATGAGCGCGCCAAAGTCCCAAGAGCGGCGAACGAATCCACAGTCGATTGCACGTCACCGTTTTCTACGCCATTGACGATCTCAAGTCGCAGGAGATCGGCACAGCAGCGCAGGCTGGTCAGGTGGTCATTCTCATCTTCGAACCACCGTCGAAAATCGATTGGGTAGCGGCAGCCAGCAGTGGGCGGCACACTGTGTAACATTCCCAATGTCTCTTGGTAATCAGAGATATACTCAGCCAGAGGTTGCCTCAACGCGCGCGGCAATGGTGGCCCACTGGCCGGTAGCGTTAGCATTCCAATCACCGGAAGCAACTGCCGCTGCATCCACACTTGGCCGATCCAGTACGGCCACGAGTTTGTCACGGCCAGCGCGGACTGGCTAAGTGTATTTGTACCCCAAGAGCGATTGCACCGAGCAAACGCTCGCATGTACTCACTCGCAACGTTCGCTGTCAGCGGAGCAGTCGAGTACCAACTGTTGAGTTCTGCAAGCGTAACTGGGCAGCCTTGCTTGCGAATCTCGCTTAACTTCGCCTCGATCATCCAGCGCAGCGTGAGTCGATACCCAATATACAGCACGGCAAACACAAGACAGACACGCAGAACACGGCGCGCTTTATGTAGTGTGACTTGGGCCATTTACGGCAACTTCAGATATTCTTCCGGCACATCCGTAAAACCCCACGCCTTCAACTGCCGGGCCCACGCGCCAAGATTCTCTTTGCTCACGCGCACCAACTCCATCTTGTTGACCACCGGCACTTCCTTCTTGAGCACGATCTTGTCCACAATTCGCTCCACCGACACGTAACCCCACAAATACGTGGACTGTGCGAGCAACACCGGCGCGATGCCCTTCGCGATGTACGGCAACTCCGCCGGCAACGCGTCCACCGACACGATCTTCACCTTGTTCGGGTCGAGATCCGTGAGCAACGTCTTCGTGAACAACGGCCAGCCGCCGATCATTGCCCACGCGTTGACTTCGGGGTACGCCCGCATCACGCGCAACACTTCCGCGGCGGCATCTTGCGGCGTCTCGATATGATTAAACACGCCGACGATCTTGATGCCGGGATGTTTCGCGGCTTCCTTCTTCACGCCGTCCACGCGCTTGCGAAGATTCGGCGCATTCTGATTGCCGGCCAGAATCGCGACGTTGCCTTTCCCATCGAGTTGTTTTGCCAACTCGGCCATCGTCTGCTCGCCGGTCGCCATGTCGTCCACACCATAAAACGCAAACCGCTTCGACTGCGGTGCATCGCTGTCGAACGTCATCACCGGCACACCGCGCGCCACCGCGTCGTTGATCGCGCCGGTAATCTTGCCGGCATCGGAACACGACACCAAAACCGCATCCACTCCCTCGTTGACAGCTTGCGCGAGGCGCTGCGCCTGCACTTGGCCGTCTTCCGTCGGCGGGGTGCGCCAATCAATCACGATTTCCACGCCGAGTTTCTGGGAAAGATCTTTCGCGGCGGCTTCCGCGCCGGTGCGCGCCGAGAGAAAGACCGGGTTGGTCGAACTCTTCGCGATCATCGCGATCTTGTACGACTTCTTCTCCGCACCAAACGCCACTGTTGCCAGACAGCACATGACTGCGATCCATTTCTTCATGACTTGCCTCCTGAGGTTAACCGCCGGGTTGCCAGCCGCGCGCTCGCTTGGTCGAGCACGACCGCGATGATGATCGCGCAGCCGATGATGATCCATTCGTAGTTCTGGTCAAATCGCAATTGGCGGATGGCGACCCGGATGAGGACAATGAGCACCGCGCCCAACATCGCGTTGATCGCGCTCCCCTTGCCGCCGCTCAGACTCGCGCCGCCCACCACTGCCGACGCAATCACGTAAAGCTCATACCCTGTCGCATCGGCGCACGACGCAGACCCGTAGTAGCTCGTCCCGATGAACGCCGCGATACCGGCCGTCAAGCCGGATAAAACATAGACCCCGATCAAAATTCGATTCACGTTCAACCCCGAATACCGGGCGGCGTTCACATTGCAGCCGACCGCGTAGACGTACCGGCCCGGCACCGACCGGCTCAGGTACACCGCCCCGACTGCTGTCACCACCAGCATCAACAGCATCGGCACCGGATACAACGCCGCGCCGAGGCCGAGGTTCGCCTTCGCCACCTCCGTCAACGCATCCGGCACCAGAATGCTTTCCGCCTGACTCGTCACGAACGCGACTCCGCGCAACACCCACATCGTCCCCAGCGTGATGATAAACGGATGCACCTTCAACCCGGTCACCATCAACCCGTTCACCAACCCGCTCGCCAAACCGATCCCCACACAAATCCCCGCCGCCAACCAGACCGAGTCCACCGCAAACCTCCGCAACACCAACGCCATCGTCACCCCCGCCAGCGCGTAGATCGAGCCAACCGACAAATCAATCCCGCCCGAAATGATCACCAACGTCGCCCCGACCGCCATGATTGCGAAGAAACTCGCATCCGTCGCGGTCTGCATCAGCGTGTACGAGTTCAAAAAATTGTTGATTGGCTTCCCCGTGAGCCGGTCGGGATGCGACCCGGCAAAGATTGTCAGCACCGCGCCAAGCAGGAGAATGACCAGGACCAAGCCGGTCTGCTGCGAATTGAAGAGTCGGCGGAACATGCGGTGCGTCGTTTTTATCACGCCGCTTCAGTGTTGCCAAGCGCACTCCCACCCGGTATCACTCCGCCATGAATTCCAAACTCCGCGTCACCGTTTGGGGCGAAAACGTCCACGAACATAAAAACAAACTCGTCGCCCAAGCGTACCCGAAAGGTATGCACACCTGCATTGCCGATGCGCTCAACAAAGACGCCAGCATCGTCGCCCGCACTGCCACGCTCGACCAACCGGAACACGGTCTCACCGAAGCAGTCCTCGAAAAGACTGATGTGCTGACGTGGTGGGGGCACTGCGCCCACGGCCAAGTCCAGGACGCTGTCGTGGATCGCGTCCAAAAACGCGTCCTCGAAGGGATGGGCTTGATCGTTCTCCATTCCGGTCACTACTCGAAAATCTTCAAGCGTCTCCTCGGCACGACGTGCAGCCTGACCTGGCGCGAAGCCGGTGAGAAGGAACGCATCTGGGTCTGCAATCCCGGTCACCCGATCGCGGCGGGGATTGATAAGTATTTTGAGATCGAGCAGGAAGAAATGTACGGCGAGCCGTTCGCGATTCCGAATCCTGACGAGATCGTGTTCCTCTCGTGGTTTCAAGGCGGCGAAGTCTTCCGCAGCGGCGCGACGTTCAAGCGCGGCAACGGCAAGATTTTTTACTTCCGCCCCGGCCATGAAGTTTATCCGACGTATCATCACCCCCAGGTGCAACGCGTCATCCAAAACGCCGTCCGCTGGGCCGCCCCCGAGGGAAAATGGATTGATAGCTGTCCGAATGTGCCGGCGGACAAAGCTCCGGAAAAAATCACCGCCCGCGGCCCGACCCTACACAAAGCAGGCGAAGCAGGCCTCCGATGAAAACCATCAAACTCGGCATAGTCGGCACCGGCGGCATGGCCAATCACCACGCCCAATCCTTTCAAAAAATGGCCGGCGTTGAACTCACCAGTTGCCTCGACGTCGTCCCGGGTCGCGCGGACGAATTTGCCAAGAAACACAACGTCAAACACTCTGCCAAAGACATCGCGCAACTGCTCGACCAAGTGGACGCCGTCGCCGTCGTCACGCCCGACCGCTTTCACGCCGAGCCGGCGCTCGCCGTCCTGAAAGCCGGCAAGCATTTGCTCTGCGAAAAACCGCTCTGCCCCACGTTGGCGGAAGCAAAAAAAGTCGCGCAAGCCGCCGAGAAAGCGGCGCGCAAAGGCGCGATTCACATGATCAATTTCAGCTACCGGTATTCGGCCGCGTTTCAACAGGCGATTCGGATGGTGCGCGACGGAAAACTCGGCGCACTCCGGCATGTCCACAGTTACTACCTCCAATCGTGGCTCAGCGGCGATGGCTGGGGCAATTGGTCGAAAGAAGGATTCCTCTGGCGGCTCCAGACCACCGCCGGCTCCGGTGGTGTTCTCGGCGATGTCGGCTGTCACATCCTTGATCTTACCACCGGTGTGGCCGGTGAAGTCGCCCGCATCCGCTGCGAACTCCGCACCTTCCCCAAACGCGCCCCCACCGGCGACTTCGTCACCGAATGGCAAGGCACGGCGCTCGACGCCAATGACACCGCGATCATCGAATTGGAATTTACCGACGGCGCAATCGGGATTGTCCACACCACTCGCTGGGCGACCGGCCACAACAATTCGCTGCGCCTCGAAGCTCACGGGACCGAAGGCGCGCTCATGTTCGACCTCGACCGCGACTTCCATAAACTCGACCACTGCCTTGGTGACGCCCGGCACAAGGCGGCGTGGACAACCGAGACTCTCACGCCGACACCAAGCAACTACGAACGTTTCATCACGGCAATTCGCACCGGCCAACCCGACCAACCAGACATCGTCCGCGGCGCGCAAGTCCAAGCCTACCTCGACGCCTGCGAACGCTCCGCCAAGTCGGGCCGGTGGGAAAAAATCCGCGCCTGGGATTGACCGTGACAAAAATGGTGACATTTCTGTCACGCAGCCTGTTAGTCGTACAAAAGTGACGCCCAAATCTCCCGCTCAAGTGGAATTATTCAGCTAACGCAAAGGGCACGCGGGCTGCTGTTTAGCTTGGGCATGATGATGGCCATGTTTCTCTGGATGGGGTTGACGATGATCGTTGCGATGCTTTTCACTCTCGCAGCCGTCCGGTCGACCTCAAAACGCGTACCCGATTTCGACCCCCAGCCCGACACGATCCTCGCGATTGACGATGACCCCGAGTTCCTGAACATCACCAAACTCGCGCTCGAACACCAAGGGTATCACGTCCACGCCGTCACCAATCCGACGGACGGCATCCACTATTACGAGCGCCACCGGCAAAGCATCGGGCTTGTGCTCTTGGATTATTTCATGCCTCAGATGAACGGCGACCAGGTATTCGCACAACTCCGCGAGGTTGACCCACACGTACCCGTCCTGCTCGTGACCGGTGCAAGCGACCGCGTCACAACCGGCCTCCTTCGCGAAGCCCCCTGCGGCTACCTCCCCAAACCGTTCCGCTTTGAAGACCTCCTCGTCCGCGTCAACGACGAGATCTGGCCGCAACCGGTCGCAATCCGCTAACCAAGCGCAGCGCAACACCGGCCGCTCCGTGACCTGAAACAAATTGTTATTGCGTCACCGTTTGGCAATGCGTATTACCTGATCAAGAAGTTTGTGGTGGCCAGGAGAGTTACGTACGCGCTTGAAAGATAGTCGTGTGGCCATCGCAGTGGCAACCGTCTTGGTTGCCGCCGATCTCCCCTTTTTCCCGGCCCGTTCCCCCACTGGGAGAGGCACGTCATGATCAACTCCGCAACTCGCCGGCTGGTGATGATTATCGGGTGGGCGTGTCTGGCGCTGATGGCAGTCCTGAGCTTCGTCGCGCTCTGCGTCTGGATCGAGAACCGGTTTCCGGCGGATGAAAACCAACCAACCATGGCTCCGGTTGCGCAACGGTGGGTGACCAAACCGGTCGTCAACGCACTCAGCCGCCAAGTCTCCCGGTATGTTCGCCACCGGCTCGAAACGCTCTATCTGAGCACCGGCCTGACCCTGGAAGAAACCATCGCCCGGTTTCTCGATGAAACCGTCCCCCTCGCGGACCGGCGCGTGTATGCGTACCGCCTCGCGCGGGTCGGCACCCCGCCGGCGCTGGCCGCTTTGCTCAAGGTCTTCCAGACCGCCCCCCCCGAACACCAAGCGTTCATGGCACAGCTCATCGGCAGCACCGGCAACCCGGCCGTGAAACCATGGCTGCTCCCTCTGCTCAACGATCCGAATCCACAACTGGCGCAGGCGGCGTTACGCGGCTTGTGCGTGATTGGTGGCGCCGATGTCACCGAATTGGTCACAGCCATCCTCGGCGACGCGCAGCGACCGGAGTCTGTGCGTGTTGAGGCGGCGCTGGGGTTGGGCACCCTCGGCACGCCACCGGCCCGCGCGGCGTTGGTCGCGGCGCTGCGAGAAACTCCGAGTGAGACGATGGCCACCACGCTTCTGCGCAGTCTGGGGCGCTTCGATTTTCCGGCCATCGAGGAAGTCTTCACTGAGTTTCTGGCCGCCCCGGATATACCGGCGGGTCTGCGCGAGGTGGCCGTTGAGGCGCTGGCGCAATCCTCGACTGCTGCGGTCCCGTTCCTCATGGGCACCGCCGCGCACGATGCCGATGAAACTGTCCGGGCAGCGGCAGCGTGGGCCATCAGCGCACATGGCGAGGTCCGGCATCTCGGTCCCGAGCTGGCGCAACTGGCGCAACGGGAGCAAGACCCCGACGTTCGCCGGCGACTCTATGAAGCCATGCTGCCCCAGTCCGCGTTACCGGCGGATGAACTCTTGCCGGTCGTGCTGGCGGAAGCCGACGTGGCGGCGCGGGTGGCCGGCTTCAACGCCCTCGGCCGCGCCGTGGCCAGCCAACCGGCGTCCCCGCTCCGTGCCCAATTTGATCAGGCCATTGTCCCGGAGTTGCAGCAGATCGCCAGCAGCGAGAACACGCTAAATATCCGCATGCGCGCCGTCTTTGCCTTACGGCGTGCCGGCACCCCCGGCGCCCGGGAGGCGCTGGTTGTCATCGCCCAAAACTCAACCCCACAAATTGCCGTGGCCGCCAGCCGCGGCTTGTAAAACCAACCAACCAAGGACAGAAACCCCATGAAAATCCACCTGAACAACCCCCTCCGCAGTTGTCGCTGGCTGCTTAGTTTGGTCGGCCCGGCCATGCTGGCAGTCAGCGCCACGACGCAAGCCGCGAGCGTGAACTGGACGGTCAGTATCAATCCCAAAAACAGCGGGACCGTTGCCTGGAGCACCACCGCGCCGGTGGCGAACGGCGTGCTGACCCAATCCGGCAAGATTACCTTTGATCAATACTCATTCGTGGATCTGACGTTTCACCCCAACGCCGGCGGCTCAATCGTGAAGGTCATGAAGAACGCCGATGACGTCACTCTCTGGCTCGACCCGTCCAACCACATCCAGTTCGGGCCGGTCGGCAGTCCACATCTGATCAGCGTCACCTTCGCGGGCGGAGCCGCCCCGAGTGCTCCCACCGGCACTTTCGGTTTTGCGTTCCCCACGAACAACGCCAGCCTCACCGCCATCGCCGATGTCACCGGCAATTATTCCGGGGCCGCCAACTTCACCATCCCGCGCAATTACAACATTGATGTGGCCCAGGATGAAAGCGGCAAACTCGCTTACATCGGCACCATTGACGGTTTCACCCCCACCGGAGGCGGCGAACTGGCCGGCGGCGTCGGCGCCGTCACAACCGTCAACGGCAAGCCAACCGCCCAACTCCAAGGTTCGTTTGCCGGCACGCGCGATGGCGTCGCCACCACCGGCAGCGGGACCGCCACGGGCCCGTTGGAAATCTCCAACGTCGGCACCGGCACCAGTGGCGTGACGGGCACGGCCAGTTACAAAGCCAAAGTCGCCGGCGTCCCCGCGTCCGAGAGCAACGTCCCCATCGCCATGCCGGTCACTCCCGCCGAACGCGCCAACCTCCATAAAAACTGGAGCCTGAGCCTCACCATCACCAACATCCCCACCAGCACCGGCAAAGCGGTGATCATGGCCACAGCCCAACTCACTCTGCCCAACGGCAATGTCATCGTCTATCCCCTCAAGAAAACCAAATACTCCAGCACGGCCGGCTACAAACTCTCGTTTAAGAAAGGCCAGAACATCTCCGTCATCCCTACCGCCCTCGACAAACGGTCCACCATCACCATCACCGGGATGATGCTCACCCCCAGCGGCGGCACCAGCTACACGCCGACCGGCGGAACGCTCACGTACCAATTCCTCGGGCAAAGCGGGACCGGCAACCTGACCGACTTCCTCGTCGAATAACGAGGCGCACGAGCCGGGGAGACGCGCCTCCCCGGCTCCCGTGCCACCATGTCACCCGTGCTCCAAAACCTACCGGCCGCGCTCACCCTGTCGCGCATCGGCTGCGGCATCGGCGTCCTCCTGGCGTTGCTCGCGCGGCAAGACCGGCTGGCGCTGGGCCTTTACGTGGCCGGCGCCGTCACCGATGCGCTGGATGGCGCGGTGGCGCGGCGGTGGCGCTGTGCCAGCGCGCGCGGCAGCCTGCTCGACGCGGTGGCGGATCGGATATTCTTTCTGCTGGTGATCGTCGGCTTGGGGATTTCTGGAAAACTGACCCCGTTCATCCATTGCGCGGCGTGTCTCTGGATTCCCGGTGAAATGATCGTCGGCGCGTGCATCACCCGCAAGACCGGCCGGTTCTATCTGTATGCCCCGCACCGCCAGAGCATCCGCTTGACGGCGTGTTTGGTGTTCCTCGGGCTTGGCTGGAGTCTGCTGAAATGGCCGTGGGCGGAAGTGATCTTCGCACTTTTCATCAGCGCGACAATCGCGACCGGCCTTGATTACGCGTACTGGCTCAAAGCCCGGCAGCCCGCGCCGTCGGCCCCCTGAAAATCACGGCCCGGTGATCGTCAACACCTGCCCAGCCGCGACCAACCGCTCCCGCAATGACCGGTAATCCACCTCCTGCACCGCACACTGCGCGCTCAACGCGAGGACGGCCGCTTCGGCGGTGGATTCACCCAACACCATGAACACCGGCTCCATCCGCACCGAGCCATAGCAAATGTGGCTGGCCGAGAGGCAAACCGGCACGAGCAGATTCTCGCATTCGCCGCGTTTCGGAGTGATGCTCCGGTACGAGACGGGG
Source organism: Verrucomicrobiia bacterium (assembly GCA_022072455.1). Taxonomy (GTDB): domain Bacteria; phylum Verrucomicrobiota; class Verrucomicrobiia; order Palsa-1439; family Palsa-1439; genus CAINDI01. The sequence goes on from JAJVHY010000022.1 coordinate 33,213, forward strand.
TACGGCCCGGCCGGCAGTTGCTGGACATCGCCCTCGTTGACCACGCGCGCTTTCCCGTTTTCAATTTTCACAAACCGGGCACAGTTGTGCGAATCCATCTGATAACTCCCCATGCCAACCGAATCGTCAACGATCCGCTTCAACAGGCAATCCGCCTCCGTCAACACGTAGTCGCTGACCATGCGCCGCGCTTCACGGATGTAGAGCTGATGCGGCCAGTGGCCGGTGTCCGTGAATTCGTCCTTCGGCAATCCCCACCGCCGATACGCCTGGCGGTACCGCTCGGGAATCTCCGGCGCGTTGGCCATGTGCCAGTAGTACCCCATCTGATAGTTGACGTGCCGCTGGAAGATTATCTCGCGTGTCGCGTAGTCGGCCTGAGGCCAGTCGTGGTTCGCGCCAATGAAATCGCTGGAGACCGGACCGTGGTTGTTCGTGTCCGTCTTGAAAAATCCGCCGGGAGTTTTTGTCTCTAAAATATCGAACTTCTCCGGCACGGTTTCCCGTCCGGCGCGAATCTGCTCGTTATAATCGTCCTTCGCGCCATTGAACCAGCGCGTCGCCAGCACATAGTGCAGCGGATCGAAGTCCACCGGCTTCGGCCACGCGATCTTCAAGGCCGGATCGTCGGTCATGCACATGCGGAAATTGTAGGCCTGGACGCGTTGGTCGCCTTCGCCTTGCCGGCGGGAGAGATCTTCGGCCACGATGCCCGGCAAGAGTTTGCCATCCAAGTACGGATCCACCGGATGACTGAACTGGTGCTTGGAGTGGATTTGGATGCCGTTGATCGTCTCGCCGTACTTGGCGTTGCCTTCGCGGCCGACAGTGTAGGTCACCCCGGTTTTCGCCATTAAATCGCCTTCATACGACGCATCAATGAACATCGCCGCCTCGACACGCAACCCGCCGAGCAGTGTGATCGCCGTGATGCGTTTTCCGGACATTTCGACCTTGTCGAGATACTGACAAAACCGGACCGGCACTTTCGCTTCCGCGACATACCGGTTGATGACGCGTTCGGCGGTGCTCGGCCAGAATGCCCATTCCTCCTCCTTGCCCGTTTCGCGTCCGAGATCACGGTAAAACTGCCGGGCCATGCCGCCGATGACGTGCTTCTTGCCGTAATCCGTCCAACCAAGACCACCAGTCGTCAATCCGCCGAGGTGTTTGCCGGGTTGCAGCAGGATGACCGATTTGCCAAGTCGTGCCGCTTTAACCGCGGCGATGACGCCCGATGCGTTCCCCCCGTACACACAAATTTCGGCGCGAACCGTTTCGTTTGTGCGGTGAATCCAAGTGGGGTCGTAGTAGTGCAAACCGGTCAGATCAATGGGCATGCGGGTTCTATAACAACGAATTCGGCCACCGGCAATCTCCCGGATTGGCCGGTAGTGTCCGAATTTATGCGCATCGGAGGGACGCGCTTCTGCGCGTGTCCATTCACGAAAAGAGGCCATGCAGAAGCGTGGCCCTCCGAATCAGGCACTACCGACTGGCCAAGCGGACAAAACGCCCAACGTCCTACGGCGCAAGCAGTGGGGGATGCCGCCTGCTATTGAACCCGGCATGATGCTGGCAATGTTTTTGTGGATGGGGGTGGTCTTCTGTCTCGCCGCGGCGCGACCGGCACCGAAACGCATTCCCGAAAACGATCCGCGCGCCGAAATTCACCAAGCGGGCATCTCGCGAAACCATTCCGCAGCGAGACACTGATTGACCGGGTGCATCACGAAGTGCTGCCCCAGCCGGTCAGTCCGCAGCTAGTGCCGGCGTAATTACTTCCCCTTCGCCGCATCCTTCGCCCGCTGCGCGGCGGCTTTGTCGGCCGCGAGAACACTTGCTTCCTTCGTCTTGCGCAACTCGGTCACCGATTTGACCTTGAGCCGCGCGGCGCCGCGCCACTTCAACAGTTTCACGCGTTTGCATTTCGCCAGCCGCTTTTTCGCCGCGGCCACAGAACCGTTGGCGCGATATTGCGGCAGCCACTGCGCTTGCGCGACGAGCATTTCGTCCACCATCTGCCAGATTTGTTCCGGGTCGCAAATGGCCGCGGTCAACGGATCGTGCAACACCGCCTGTTTGAGCAGCAGCGCGTCGCCGGTCACCGCCGCGCGGACGCTCATGCGCTGAACGTTGATGCTGGCGGTGCAAGTCGCGGCGCACGCCAGCGGCAAATCGCCGACGGGCGTGAGATGGATGCCGAACTTGTCCACATAACCCGGCGCTTCAATGATCGAATCCGCCGGCAAGTTCGAGATGCACCCGTGATTGCGGAGGTTGAAATGACCGCGGTACACACGGCCGGTTTCCTGCGCCTCGATGATATAGCTGCCGTGTTCGCTGCTGCGTTCATCCTGGGTGATGGGCTTGCCGGCTTCGGCGAGCCACTTCGGGAAATCGGTCTTGAACCAACCCTGCCCTTCCGTGCAGACGCGCAGGTAACCGCCGGTCTCACCATTGATCCACGATGAGAGATCAATCCAGTGGTGGATCTTCTTCGGGTCTTTGCGATACCACGGAACGTATTCGCTGAGATGACCGTTGGACTCGGTGCTGTAGTAGCCAAACCGGCGCAGCACATCAATCCGCACCTTCTCCGTCTGGCGCAGGTGCGGATGTTTCTCGAACGCTTCCAACAATTCCGCGCCAGTCACCGGCCGCCCGTTGTAGAGGATGGACGTGTACCACGTCTGGTGATTGATGCCGGCGCAGATGATCTCCGTGCGTTGCCGGCGGCGCGCGCGATCGTGCCAGCCGAAATCGGGGTCGCCATGCAGCCGCGCCAGCACCATGTCAATCTGCGCCCAACCGCCTTCGACGCCATGACAGAGACCGACGACGTTCACGCCGCCGTAATCAATCGCCGCCCAAGTGTTCATCGCCATCGGGTTGGCGTAATTGAGAAACAACGCGCCCGGCTTCGCGACTTCCCGGATGTCGCGACAAAAGTCGAGCACTTGCACGATATTCCGCTGCCCGTACATGATGCCGCCGATGCAAAGCGTGTCGCCGACGCATTGGTCCACGCCGTACTTCAAGGGAATATCAATGTCCGTCGCGAACGCTTCGAGACCGCCGATGCGGGTGCAGTTGATGATGTAGTCCGCGCCTTCGAGCGCGCGGCGCCGGTCAGTCGTGCTGGTGATGGTGGCCGGGATTTTATTTTCGCGCAGATCCTTCTCGCAGAGTTGCGCGACCCGGCTGAGATTGTCTTTTGAAATGTCGGTGAACGCGAACTTCGTGTCCTGCAACTCCGGCACGCTGAGCATGTCGCGAAACAAACGCCGCGTGAAGCCAACGCTACCGGCGCCGATGAAAGCTACTTTGATGGGCATGAGGAAATCTCCCTGTGGTGATAATTTCGCGGCATCTTAGGCGCCGCACCACCATTTACAATTTCTTTCTCGGCACCTGGTGAGCCGCCTGGGCCGCGATCATCAATTCGATGGTGCGTTGCGTGGCGCCGACGTTGCGGGCGATGACCGCTTGCGCGGCGGTCACGATTTTCGCGCGGAGTTGCTCATCTCGGCCAAGGTCGCGCACGGCGTGTTGGAGTTCGTACGGGTCTTGCACCTGGACGACGGCGCCGGCAGTCAGAAATTCGGCGGTGATCGCTTTGAAGTTTTGCATGTTCGGACCACAGATGACCGGGTGTCCACTGGCGGCAGCTTCGACGATGTTCTGGCCGCCAATCCCGACGAGACTCTTCCCGACGAAAATCACCGTCGCGACACGGTAGAACGATTTCAATTCGCCGGTGGTGTTGACGAGGAGGCAGGCCGGCGAATGAACCGGCCCGCCGTTTTTTCGCAAGGTCATGACGACCCCCTTGCGCTTGGCCAATTCGATGATTTCCGGGGTGCGCTCGACGTGCCGGGGGACGAGCACGAGAAAAACTTCCGGCATTTGTTTCAGGAGATCGAACAGAATGTCCTCCTCGCCCGGATGCGTGCTGCCGGCGACCAGCACGGGGCGCGATTCGGCAACACCGAGGTCGCGCAGGATTTGCCGGGGATCAATGGTCTGGTGGCCGGGCTGGGGCAGCGAAGCGTCGTATTTGAGGTTGCCGGTGAGTTCCACGCGCGGGGCGCCAAACCGCCGGAAGTTCGCGGCATCTTCAGCGCTCTGTGCGCAGACGAGGGTGAGGTTGGCGAAGACGGACCGGAAGAGCCAGCCGAGCTTCGCATGCCGGCGGGCGGACCGCGGCGACATGCGGGCGTTAATGAGAAAGACCGGCACCCGACGGCGCGCGGCTTCCCAGACGTGGTTCGGCCAGATTTCTGATTCCATCAGCACGACCAAGTCCGGCGCGATGAGATCGTAGGCGCGGCGCACGGGCGCCGGGAAGTCTTGTGGGAAGTACAATAACGTGACGTCAGCCGGCAGTCGTTCGCGAGCGAGCGCGTAGCCGGTCGAGGTCGTGGTGGTGAGGACGACTTGGAGGCCGCGTTCGCGGAGCGCGGCGATGATGAGCAGCGCAATGTTGACTTCGCCGACGCTGACGGCTTGCAGCCAGGCGCGCCGGCCGGGCTTGGCAGCGAGACGTTGGCGGAGTTCGGGCGAATAGCACCCGAACCGTTGCGTGAAATTTTCCCGGTACTTGCCGCGTTTCCACATCTTGTAGAGGAAACCGGGGCTGAGCAGGACGAATCCCAGCGTATACAAGATAGTATAAAGCAACCGCATGCCGCGGCGACTTTAACGGAAGATTTCCGCAAAAAACAACTTCATTGCTTCCCACGACCGTTTGTCGGCGCGTTCGTTGTAGGCGGCACCTTTGGAATTCGCCTGGGGATTGGTGAAGGAATGGACGGCGCCGCTGTACTTGATCAGTTGCCAGTCCACGCCGGCATCGGTCATTTCCTTCTCGAATCCGGCCACTTCCGCCGGCGGAACATACGGGTCGTCGGCACCGTGGAGAACGAGCACTTTGCCTTTGATCTGTTTCGCGTCCGCCGGTGTCGGCGAGTCGAGTCCGCCGTGAAAACTGACGACGCCGGCAACCTCGGCGCCGCTGCGGGCGAGTTCGAGTACGGTGGTGCCGCCGAAACAATAACCGATGGCGGCCATGCGTTTGGGGTCGACGGCGGCATTATTTCGCAAATAGTCATGCGCCGCGCGGATCCGGGCGCGCAAGAGTGCGCGGTCAGCCTTGAACTTGCCGGCTTGGGCGCCGGCTTCCTGCGCGTTTGCCGGGCGGACGCCTTTGCCGTAGATGTCCACGGCAAACGCGACGTAGCCGAGTTTCGCCAGTTCATCGGCCTTGGCCATCGAGAACGGGCCGTTGCCCATCCAGTCGTGGACGATGAGGACGGCGGGATGTTTGCCGGGGACAGTTGCGCCGGCGAGGTAGCCTTCGCACGTGGTGTCGCCGGCCTTGTATTCGATCAAGCCGGCGTGGCAGTTGAGGGCGACCAAGAGGATGATGCTGAGGTATTTCATGATTGGATCTCCACCAGTTTATGGCGACTCGTTTGACCGTGAACGATTGTCACCGCGCGTTTCGCGACACCAAAATGTCCGGCCACAGCTTCAATCACGGCGGCATTTGCGCGGCCGTCGGTGGCGGGCTCGCGGACCTTGACGGCCAGCGCTCCAGCCGCGGTTAGTTCGATGTGGGGTCGTTTCGCGCGCGGCGTGACCTTCACTTGGATTCGCATACGGGGATAAGTTTAGCGCACTTAAGCGGAAATGGCTATGGCCGACAGGTTGGCACGATTTTGACAAGTTGGCAGGCAGAACGACCGGTTTTGACGGGTTCGCAAGTGAGATTATCCGCGGCATGCGTCCTGCAAAAGGGGGACATACCATGCAGACCAAGAATGATGCGACCAAGCCGGCCTGGTCTCCGTCACGGAGCCGGCGGGATTTATTCAGCATCAGTCTTCTGGCCGTCTTTGTCTTTACAATGGCCTACTATTTCGAAGTGCATGCTCGGTTGGAGGTGTGGGTCTTGAGTCTGGGGATTGACCGGTGGCAGTTGAATGCCTTGGAGTTGTTCGTGGCGATTGCCGGGCTGGCCGTGGCGGTGTTCGCGTGGCGCCGCTGGCAGGAATTGCGCCGGACGCTCCGGCTCCAGCAAGTGACGGAAGCAAAATTGCACGACCGGACCGCCTACCTCGAACTCCAACAAGTCCTGGCCACCACCGCCAACGAAGCCACCAGTCCCACCGCGGCCTTACAAGATGCATTGGACAGTGTCTGCGCCTATACCGGCTGGCAGGTGGGCCATGTTTTTTTCGTGAACCCAGGTCCGCCCGTGACCCTCACCCCGGCGGATATCTGGCATCTCAACGACCCGACCCGCTACGCTGCCTTTCAGGAACAGACGCGTGCCAGCCGGTTCACTCCCGGCACCGGACTGCCGGGCTTGGTGTTCACGCAGCGCAAGGCGGTTTGGATGGAGGATGTCGATTGGCTCGCCGGCATCACCCGCGCCAGCAGCGCCCAAGCGGCCGGCTTGCGGGCCGGGTTTGCGTTCCCGGTCTGGATCGGCACTGAAATCGTCGCCGTGCTGGAGTTCTTCGCGGACCGGCCCGTACCGGCGAACCACCAGTTGCTGGCAGTGCTCAATTACGTCGGCACGCAATTGGGCCGCGTCATCGAACGCGACCGGGCGGCGACGGCCCGGCAGCGGAGTGAAGCCACGTTTCGCGCGTTGATCGAGAACGCTTCGGACATCATCACGATTTTGGCAGCGGATGGAACGATCCGCTATCAAAGCCCGGCCACCGAACGGTTGCTCGGGTACAAGCCTGACGAATTGGTGGGCACCAATGCGTTTACGCTCGTCCACCCGGACGATCTCGCCCGGCTCCGGCAGACTTTTGCTGAAGGCCTGAGTCAGCCCGGCTGCATCCGCATGGCGGAATATCGCTACCGGCACAAGGACGGGTCCTGGCGGACGCACGATGGGATCGGCCGCAACCTGCTCGACGATCCGACCATTGCCGGCATCGTCGTGAACTCGCGCGATATCACCGACCGCAAACTGGCCGAAGACCAATTACACCTGCAAAGCTCCGCCCTCAGCGCCGCCGCCAACGGCATCGTCATCACCGGCGTGGACGGAACAATTCTGTGGGTCAACCCGGCTTTCACCACCCTGACCGGCTACACCAGCGCGGAAGTGATCGGCCAAAACCCGCGCCTGCTCAAATCCGGCACCCAACCCCCGGAATTCTACGCCACCATGTGGCGGACGATCCACAGCGGGCAGGTCTGGCGCGGCGAAGTCACCAACCGCCGGAAAGACGGCACCGCTTACACGGAAGACATGACCATTACCCCGGTCCGCGATGCGCAGGGCACCATCACGCATTTCATCGCCATCAAACAAGACGTCACCGACCGCCAACGCGATGCCAACGCCTTGCGTGAAAGCAATCGCCGGTTGACCGCCGCCTTGGCCGAACTCAAAACCGCCGAGCAGCAAGTCATCCAGCAGGAACGCCTCCGCGCCCTGGGCACGATGGCCAGCGGCATCGCGCATGATTTCAACAACTCACTGGCCTCGATCCTCGGCTTCAGCGAACTGCTCCTCCAGCGCCCCGCCAATTTGGATGACCGGGCCAAAACCCGCCGGTATCTGGAGTTGATGAACATCGCCGCCCGCGATGCCGGCACCATCGTCAGCCGCCTCCGCACGTTTTACCGGCACCGCGAGGATGATGAAGTGTTTCTCCCGGTGGATTTCAACCAACTGATTACCGAAGCCATCGCCCTCACCCGGCCCAAATGGGAAGCCGAATCGCAATCCCTGGGGCGCACCATCACGATGCACACGGAGTTGGCGCCCCTGCCCTTGATTATCGGGAGCGGCGCCGACTTGCGCGAAGCGCTGACCAATTTGATCTTCAACGCCGTGGATGCGCTGCCGGCCGGCGGGAAGATCACGGTGCGCAGCCGCCGCTGTGACGGCCACATCGTCATCGAAGTCGCCGATACCGGCATCGGCATGTCCGCGGATGTCCGCCGGCGCTGTCTCGAACCGTTTTTCTCGACAAAGGGCGAAGGCGGAACCGGCCTGGGCTTGTCGATGGTCTACGGCATCCTCCAACGGCATGCCGGCCGGCTCGACATCCAGAGCGAACCGGGGCGCGGCACGACTTTCAGTCTGCAACTGCCCGTTCCGACCGAAGCCAAACTCACCGCCCTCAGCAAGACCACCCCGCCCGGGGCGCTCCGCCCCCTCCGGGTTCTGGTGGTGGACGACGAACCGGCCGTCCGCGACATCCTCGCCGAGTTTTTGGCCGGCGACGGTCACACCGTCCGGGTGGTGGCGGACGGCCAGACCGCCCTCGCCGAATTTCGGGCCGACGCGTTCGACGTCGTCGTGATTGACCGTGCCATGCCGGGGATGAATGGCGACCAGCTCGCCGTTGCCTTGAAAGCCGACGCGCCCGACGTGCCGGTCATCATGTTGACGGGATTCGGCGCCATGATGCAAGCGGTCGACGAACAACCGGCTGGCGTGGATTTGGTCGTGTCGAAGCCGGTCACCATCCAGCAACTCCGCATCGCCCTCGCCCAAGTGACCGCGTAGCCGGTCGGCTGACGCGCGGCGGCCCCGCCACCGAGGGACGCGCAGGCGGGAGCGTGGCCCTCCGAATGCGACGCGAGCCGGCTTGTAGCCGCGAGCCGGCTCGCGGCCTCCCCTGTACCCGCGAACCGCGAGCAGGCTCGCGGCTACAAAACTGCCCCCTCACGCAATCGGCGTCACGCCGTTGTTACTCACCGCCGCTGCCAACCGGTCAATCGCCTCCGCCATCGTCGCCGGTGGACTACCGGCCCAGTGACCGGGATTGCCGGGTGAATACGCGCCGGTACTGAACGCATTCCCGGCCCCGTCCTTCAATGTCCCATCCGCCCACGTCGCCGCCACCGTCAATCCGTCGTTGCCGATCAACGTCCGCAACTGCGGATTCAGAAACCCCTGCCCCGCCCCGTCGTTGAGTTGCGCCGCGGGATCGTCCACGCCGGGAATGTAACCGCGGAACCCGACAATCGGCTGGCCGGCCGCATTGCAGAGGGCATGTTGCGCGGTGTTGAGGACCGGCGTGTTGGTCGCGGCACTGTTCACCGAGTTTTTTACTCCGACGTGCCCGGCATTCACGATGTCGTGTTCATCGCACAGCACCGCCCCGGTCAAGGGACTCGTCAACGCCGCGTCGAGCCGCGCCTTGTCGCCGGGCACGAACTGCGCCGCTTCCGACGCCGCGAACACCGGGTCGGTTTCCGGGGTCGGCCCCGGCAGGTTATCAATCAAGTCTTTGAGCCCGGTGAATTGGTTGCGCATCTCGGCGGAACTGAGTTCGGAGTGATCGACCGGTAAGAGTGGGTCAAAGGGCATGGGGTTCTCCAATGATGAATGCAGAGTTAGGGAGCGGAGTCTGACGACACGCCGCAGTTGTTGGCGGCAATTATGAAAGTGGCTGTTGGGCGGGCGGGACGCTGGTGGCAGTACCGACAACCCCGGTCACTGCACACCGATTCGAGCCAACAGTTGCAGGCGGGACAGAAGCTGGCGTCATAGCGCGCGTTGTAGAACTCGCCGGCCCCGCACTGCGGGCAGGAGCCGCCGGTCGCGCTGCTCGTGTCGTCCGCGTCCGCGCGCGGTGGGCTTGCTGGCGTGGAATCACTGGCGGGGAGAGTGGCGTTCAAGGGCATCTGGATTTTCCTTTCGGATGATCTCGGTAGGGACGACCCGCCGGGTCGTCCGCTTTGCGTTTTGGATTCGGGCGAGCCGGCGGCTCGCCCCTACCCTGTGGCGGTGCGCGGCGCGAGTACCCGACCGGGCTCGCGGCGCCCCGGTCACTGCCGCCCAGTGACCGGGGCGCGCGCGCGGCTTTCACACGGCCATCAGGTTGGCGACATCCGACCAGGCGCCGTAGCCATCCTTGCCGATGGCCCGGACCCGGAAGTAATACATGGTGCCCGGCGTCAACCCCGGAAAGATGATTTCCGAGGCCTTGGTGGAGAGGATGCCGTTCTTCCAGTTGGCCGGGACGTTGGGATCGCCACTGGCGTACTCGCCGATCCAGGCGGTCGCGCCGGTCAGCCGTTTCACCCGGCCGACCACGATGCCGCTGAGGGTGCCGCGGCGCACCGTCAGCAGCGGGGCCGGCAACGTGTCGCTCTCCGTCGTCACGCCTTGGACGACCGGCTGCCGCAAGTCATAGCCGGTGGTTTCGAGCATGGCCGGATCGCCGGCGGCTTCGGCGACCGACTCCAAATATGGCGCGAGCCGTTTCAGGATGAGCGTCAACTCCGCCCGGCGCTCATTGCGGACGGCGATGGCGTGTTTGTCGCCGTTCTCGGCGTCATAGGCGGTCTCGAACGCCGTGAAGGCCGCCGCCAGGTTGGCGCGCGACGGGAACGTGACCGGCCACGGCTCCGGGAACAAGGTCAGGGCCGGCTCCGAGGTCAGGGAGTTTTCGATGCGTTGCGTCTGCGTGAGGAACTTCGGCAGGTTCAGCCGGTCGAACGCGATGATGAGTTTTTGCATATGGATCCTTTCCTGTGGGCCGATGGGGTTGGGCGGTTGGTCCCAGGTGAGTCCCGAGTCCCAAGTGTACGATGGCGTGTCCCAGCGCATGAGGATTATCCTCGCCGTCCGGCCAGTCTGCCGTTGAAGAATGTTCGTCGGTAGCGCATCGGCTGCTCCGCATTCCAGAGCAAATGGCGTGCCATGGCTCGTTCCCACACCACCAGCGCAGGCGGTCCAGCCGCCGAACCGGCTCGCCCGTCACTCTACCCGATGGAGTTCGCGAGCCAGCAGCACCACCGAGCGTGGAAACAACCCCACCACACATGAAAAACGGCGCGGTAAGCATGGAAACGAGACCATCAAGCGTGGTCACATGGTCGACCAAGCTTGGAAACGAGACCACCACGCGTGGGCGCCTGGTCGACCAAGCTTGGAAACGAGACCACCACGCGTGGACGCTTGGTCGACTAAGCTTTGAAACAAGACCACCACGCGTGGGCGCTTGGTCAACTAAGCTTGGAAACAAGACCACCAAGCGTGGGCGCTTGGTCAACTAAGCTTGGAAACGAGACCACCACGCGTGGACGCTTGGTCGACTAAGCTTTGAAACAAGACCACCCAGCGTGGACGCTTGGTCGACCAAGCATGGAAACAATAATAGTTGTCGCGGGTGCAGACGCAGGTGTTTCTCTCACCGGTGCGCATCGCCGGTGAGAATTCGTCGCAATCTTGCGACTTGGGAAGATCCGCGGTCGACCGAACCTGGCAACTTAAACAGGCGTACCTGTCCGCGCGTTTTCGCGCACCGGCACTTCGTCCTCGTGAACGACGGTAGAGCCAACGGCTCCCGGCTTTACGGTCTGGCTGACTGCTCACCGCCGACTGCCTTGTCCGCCAAAGCTTGTCATTCCCTCACGGCCTGCCCGCTCACCTCTCACCGCTGACCTCTGATCGCTAACCGCTGACTGCTCTCCCCCCACATCTATATCGTGTCGCTATGATTCTTGCCGAATATGCATTGGCTCCTTACACTGCGCGCCCATGGGGAATCCTGCGACGTTCGTCTCATTCGAGAAGGAACTGAATCGGCTGATTATCATCTTCGAGCGTAACTTACCGGCGCTTAAAAGTGCTGGGTATGACGAAGCCAGTCTCCGGCAGGAGTTTCTCAATCCATTTTTCCGCGCTCTTGGTTGGGATATGGAAAACAAGGCCGGGTTGATACTCGCCCATCGTGAGGTGATCGCCGAAAGTCGGACAGATACGGGCCGAGCTGATTATCTTTTTCAGACCGACCGCAAACGTCGTTTCGTCTGTGAGGCGAAAAAACCTGCCGAAGAACTTCACCCGCATGCCCAGCAAGCCAAAGGTTATGCTTGGACAATCGGAGTGCCGTTCGCTGTACTGACAGATTTTGAAGAACTAAGGATTTACATCGTCGGCAGCGAGCCGGAAGAGGACGAGCCGTTGGTTGGGCTTTGGAAGACCTACCAGTTCCGCGAGTATCTAGCCAAGGCGCGCGAACTTTGGGATTTACTGGCCCGCGACAACGTGGCCTGTGGCAGTATTGACCGGGCAATTGAGTCGCTACCGAAAAAACCTCTCCGACTGGGCAAGGGCCAATTTGTTATCCGACCCGACCCGACACAGAGCTTCGACGCCAAGTTCCTTGGCTTTCTCGATGATGCCCGTCGCTCGCTTGCCTCCGACTTGATCCGTCAGAACGACCGTGCCGATCTGCTGGAAGGCACCCGGCTCAACGATGCCGTCCAATGTATTCTCGACCGCCTCCTGTTCATCCGCATTTCGGAAGCGCGCGGCATTGACATGGGTACGAAGCTCGAGTCGTTGTTGGAGACTTGGCAGCGGCGGAATGAACAGGCGAATTCCGTGCGCGAACCGCCGGCCCATTGGGGTGGTGCCGGCTTGAAAGCTCCAAAGGGATCACTGTGGCATGTTATCGTACGCCACAAACGAAAGAAAGATGTGTGCTGGTTTGACGCCAAGACCAATACACTCCATTTGACCGTCCGGACCAAACGCCGAATACTGCGCGAGACAATTTACGGCGTGGATATTGATCGGCAGGCGGTAGAAGTGACTCAGCTTTCGCTCTACCTAAAAATGTTGGAAGGCGAGACAAGTGAAACACTCCAACGCGAACAAGATCTATTCGGCGCCGACGAGCCGATTCTTCCGTCGTTGCAGGAGAACATCAAGAATTTCAATTCGCTGATTGGCCATGACTTTTCCATAATTCCCGAAGATTTGGTACGGGTGAATGCCAAGGACTGGGATGTTCAATTCGCATCAATTATGAAGAGCGGCGGGTTTGATGCCGTGGTTGGAAATCCCCCATACATCCGCATTCAGACAATGCAGGAAAGCGATCCGGAATCAGTAGCGTACCTGAATCAACACTATACAGCGGCAAAGAAGGGAAACTACGATATCTACGTTTGCTTTGTCGAACGGGTACTTTCACTTGTGAATAAACATGGAACGATGGGATTCATTCTTCCGCATAAGTTCTTCAACGCTCAATATGGAGAAGGGCTTCGCGAAGTGATTTCGAATGGGAAGCATCTCCGTCGAGTTGTGCATTTCGGGCATCAGCAGGTTTTCGAGGGTGCGACGACCTATACCTGTCTATTGTTCCTCGACAAATCACCTCAAGAAAGCTTCACATTTGCATCTGTCAGTAACTTAGCTACTTGGTCTGAAAAGGGAGTAAGCCAAGAGCGAAAATTTCCACACTCAGACACACAGGCTTCTGAATGGAACTTTAATTCTGGTCCGGACGCCGGACTTATCGAGCGGCTTTTCAAGCTGCCAGTTAAGCTTTCTGATGTCGCTCACTTGTTTGTCGGACTTCAAACCGATGCTGACGACGTATTCATACTCGAATTGGTCAGGCAGTCATCAAACGAACTCGTTTGTTTCTCTAGGGCGACCGAAAAGGAACATAAGTTTGAGCGGGAACACTTGAAACTTCTCCTGAAGGGCTCACTAAACGTGCGCCGGTACGAGTTGGATTCAGTTACAAAGCGACTGATTTTCCCGTATGAAATTATCGATAACTCCTCGGTCGTGATTTCAGAAAGAGACTACAAGAAGCGCTTCCCAAAGACCTGGCGCTACTTGGAAGAGAATCGCGGCCGGTTGTCGAAACGGAACAAGGGAAAGCAGCCTGACGGCTGGCATGGCTATGTGTACAAAAAGAATCACACCCGGCTTGGGAGCCCCAAAATAGTTGTTCCGTCGTTGGGCACAGGAAGTTGCTTCGCATTGGACAGTACCGGTCAGCACTATTTTGTAGGGAGTGGTGCAGGCGGTGGCGGTGGTTATGGCATAGTACCAACGAACAGTGACATAGGAGACATCCGCTTCCTTCTTGGATTGCTGAACTCCCGCCTTCTCAGCTTCCTAATTAAGAAAACCTCGACTCCATTTCGCGGCGGCTATATTGCTTTGAATCGCCAATACATTGAGCGACTTCCAATTCAACTCGTTGATCTTAAGACAACCACCGGCAAAGGCCAGCACGACAAGCTAGTGGGGCTGGTGGACAAGATGTTGGTATTGACGCCGAAGCTGCGCGCGGCAAAATCGGACGCGGAGCGCGCGACGTTGCAAAACGCCGTCACCGCCACCGACCGGCAGATTGACCGGCTCGTTTACGAACTGTACGGATTGACCGACGAGGAAATTCAACTTGTAGAGGAAACGGCTTAAGCTAGACACACGTTGAAAGGATTATGAGTGCTATACCAAGCAAACGTCCAACCAAAGTCTACTTCTCTGATTTCTTCGACGTTTCGCCAGAATCACTTGCTAAGTATGGTGCATTCAATGTGGCGTGCATAGTAGATCTTCCGCTCTTCGTTGACCCCTTCCTCCTCTTTACAAGCAGAAAGCCCGAGTACCAAGTTCTGCATGAGGAAATAATTTGTTATCTTAGTTTTCTCCGAGACAAATCAGTTAAAGGTGGAATTAGCAACGGATTGCTGACCGCTTGGTATTGCTTCCCGGAAGTTCATCAAAACCAACTTGGATTCTGCCTTTCAGGAAACAGAGGCAGAGGGTTAGGAATGGATTTCGCTCGGGCCTTGAATGATAACTTGCACAAGTTATTTAGCGATTTTGGGAAGGAAAAGGTAACGAAGGGCTCGCACTTAGAGAAACTCGTGCTCATTCGAAACCGAGTTGGCCGAGATAATATCAGCGATTTCACCACAAATCTTATCAAGGGCTTCTTGCTCGAATACACACAGCGCTTTGCTCAAAAGCATATTGATCCCACCAAGCTTCAAGAAGTAGCAGTGTCCAATACTCGTTTCAATTACACTGCTGGTTCTTGGGAGAGCGCCACGTTCAATCTTCCTTGGCTATTCGGGGATTACGTCCTGCTGACCCCTGAAGATATCCTAACAAAAGACGATACATGGATTAACAAAGAAGATCTTCGTAAGGACTTCCCGAAGATTAGGGACTCAATACCGGACGAAGCTCTACGGGCGCAGATTGATGAGTACTTTAGGAGCGTACTCCCGAAGAAGCCCACAGAAGGCGAGAAAAAGGAAGCGACTGAAAAAACTCTCCGACAATTTCACGAGCTCATTGATTATTACATTCGCAACAAAGAAGACAATGGCGCTGAAGCGGTCCGAAAGAGCGCTCAAAAAGTCCAAGAAGTAGACAATCTTTTCGTCCATAACATTTGCCACCTCATTGAACTAATTGCGGCGAAAAGCCAGTTCTACGGACTACCTGGCAACACATTGTCCGAAACGAAGCGTAAGATTGAGTATTTGAAACACGTAATCGAAGATCAGGATGGGTATCGAATCTTTTACGTGAAGGGTAAGCCAGTTGAGCGGGAAAAGGATTTACAAATCCTTTTCAAGCTAGTTTGGGAGGGCTCTCCAAGCTCTGTTGATGCGGAAGTAAATAACGGTCGTGGCCCTGTTGACTTCAAAGTCTCGCGGGGCTCTGCCGACAAAACGTTGGTAGAATTTAAGTTGGCTAGTAACAACCAGCTTGAACGCAATCTTGAGAATCAAGTGGCGATTTATGAAAAAGCCAACAAGTCCACGCAATCCTTCAAAGTCATTCTATTCTTTTCACAAATTGAGCAGGTTAGAGTTCAGGGGATATTGAAACGTCTTCAGGCAACTGAGGCAACCGGTATAATCTTGATTGATGCGCGACCAGACAACAAACCATCCGCTTCAAAAGCGTAACCGCAGCCAACGCACCGGTGGTGCATCCTTACCAACGGCTCGCACTGCGTATCGCGCATGGCGCGGCTCGCAGCCCACTCAACTGGAGCAAGACACGTTGCTCTGGCCGGAAGCGATTGCAGAAAGCGTCGTTCTCGAAGCGAGCCGGTATCTTGGCGCGGCCTTGCCGGCGGACTACCCGGCACGGCTGGCGGCCAAAGCGTATTACCTCTACCCGCGCCACCGGCATTTCCACGAAGTCTTGAACCGTCCCGGCAATCGCGGACGACACAATCTCTACGTCTACATGCGGCATTGGACGGCGAGTTGGCTCAAGCGCGAGCGTTCACCATTGTTTCGTCGGCTCCCATGGGAATACGCGCTCGGCCGAGCGTTGCCGGTGATGATTTCCGAAAGAGATGCTTCGACACGCTCAGCATGACACCGGGACGGATACTGTTTGCCGCGTTGCTTGGCTTGAGCCTGCTCCGAAGCGTTCTCGCCGATGACGTTGTCACATTGAATTCAGGCGAGGCAATTACCGGCCACATTACCTCGGAAACTGGTGCCCAAGTTGTGATTGATGTACCCAACGCGAGCCGAACGATTTTCACGCCTAGAACAATCTCAAAGTCCGAGATCAAGACAGTCCAGCGCGAGACAGCCGAGGCTAAACAGGAACGCCTTGCCTATGAAGCATTGCAGAAGTACCGGCTGAACCCTGATCAAGAGTGGACGGTCGCGCAATACAATGCCGCCCTTGCCGTTTGTCAGCAATTCCTTGGCCTATACCCCGATGGAGAGCATGCTGCAGCAGTGCGGCAGAAAAACGAGCAGTGTCAGAAGGAGAAGGAGCAGGTTGAGAAGGGTTTGGTGAAGTTTGACAACCGGTGGATGAGCGCCAGTCAAAAAGCAGCGGAGCGAGAGTTGCGGACTAATTTTGACAAACTGGAGCAGATGGAGCGCAGTGTGGCTTATCTGGGAAGACAACGGGCGTCGCCCGACAAGATCAGCCGCGCGAAGTCAGATTTGGCGCGAGTCCAACGCGACTATGACAATGCCAAGGCAAAGCGTGACCAGATCGTAGCCAGTGCAGTTCAGGCACAAAAGACGGCATTAGCCCAAAAGGCGGTGCTGGCGGCGAAAGCGGCAGTTCCGGCACCGCTACCGGTAGTACAGCCCGCACCGCCGCCGGTAGTGCAGCCGGCCCCGGCTCCGAAGCCGGCCGCAGTTGTCCCGCATCCTACCAATGCCGAGCGCCAGCGCCAGCTTCACGAGGCGCGGATTCAGGCAGAAATGAATCGCGTCCGTGAGACGCAAGCCCGGCAACTCCTCCAGCAGAAACAAAATACCGCACGCGGACCGGGGTGGCCATATTGGGGACTGGTCGTAGTCGTATTGTTGGTGGGCGGGGCCGTCGCCTTAGTGATGATCAGTTCCGGTCAACTAAGCCCGGCGCGGGGCGCAATTCCTCCTTACATCCCCACGCCAAAGAGAGCTAACGTCTCGCCCCGTTCTGCATCTCCGCCGCCACTGACTGGCGAGTCGTGGCGTTTTGAAGAAGTCCGGCAGCAGGAACCTTCGAATCCTGACATGTGTGAGCCGCGCAGTGTTATCGAGAAGCTCAGACGTATTGATTGGTACAAATTCGAGAAGGTCGTTGGTCTGATTTATCAATCACAGGGCTATCGGGTCAAGCTACGGGGTGGAGCCAAGGCGGATGGCGGCATTGATTTAGAGGTTCAAAAGGACGGGGACAAGGTTGCGGTTCAATGCAAGCACTGGAAGACATATAAAGTGCGATTGCGGGTGGTAAAAGAGCTATTCGCCTCGATGACGGACGAACATTTCTCACGCGGTATGATTGTTGTCCTCGACAAATTCACGTCGGAAGCGAAAGCGTATGCTATTCAGCATACGATTGACTTTGTGACAGCCGCTGACCTTGAACGGATGATCGCGCAACTCGATTCCATCGATCAGCACCGGATACACGCGATGCTGGACGATCCAACGGTGAATTGTCCGAAGTGTGATTCCGTAATGAATTGGAAAGCGCCCCCGCATGGAAAGGTTTGGAAGCGGAAACCATTCTGGGGATGTACCCGGTTTCCTTCGTGTGACGGTAAGATTGAAGTGTGACACTTTGCTGGAGGTCAACTCAGCACGCGTGACGGAATTGGTTTTGTGCTTTCTGCCAAGCTGGCCCGGACCACAACTTGCCGGGGCTGCGACCGGTCGTTGGCTTGTCGGTTTTGCAGGGGAATGAACGGGCGGGACGCCCGTTCCACTAAGACGATCCTCCAGCACGACGGTATCGAGGGGGTTGCCAGAATAGATGCGTTCCGGTGATTCCGGGTACCGGGTCGGCTTCGCGGGTGCGGTCTTGGTCTTTTTCGCCACGAGGCGGATCGATCACTTTTCGGCGGAAATGATCAAGCCGAATCGGATGAGACGCCGCCGTCGTGTGCGGCAAATCATTCGGATCATTTTTTCTGGCGAACAAACCCGGCAACGACAGAGATTCCTCGATAAGCTCGGAATGACAACCGGGAGGCGGAGGCGGATCGGTCTACTTCTTGGGGAATGAGGCCAGAACTACCTCAGCGGCGTTTTGGCCCTGTTGCACCTCGGCAGAACTCATTTTGAGGATGAGGGAATCGCGATAAATCTTGGCCGTCAAGTCGCCGAGTTTGTCCGCGGCGGTGTAGTACTTGTACGCCTCAACGTTGTTTTGTTTTACGCCTTTGCCATCTTTGTAGCAGTGCGCGAGACTCAGGAGAGCCGGTTTGTAACCATGATTGACCGCTTTCACATACCATGAAACTGCTTGGGCAGGGTCGGGCTTCCGATAGACCGTCTTCCCGTTAACAGTCTTCGAAGTCTGCAGCATCAGAATCTCGCCGTAGGCGTGCTCAGCTTCCGGCAATCCCTGCGTGGCGGCGAGACGAAACCAGTTTTCAGCTTCACCAAACTGGACGTGACTTCGGCAAGTTTTCCCGTACGCGTATTGCGCCTTGGGATCGCCTCGCTCGGCAGCAAGCTTGAGTTCGGCCAAGTCCGGTACTTTCGAATCGGCACTCCAACACCGACCGGCAATCAATCCCACAAGGACGACGAGGAAGAGTGGTTTCATTTCTGAATCAATGCCAAGTCGGAACTGACGTGGCAAGCTTAGAAGAAATGAGTTGGTCGGCCATCGGCCTTTCCATCCGTGACATCCGCGTAAGCCGCGGTCAACCGGTTGGCAGGTTACAGCCCCCAGTTACCCCTTCCCTATCCCCAGCCCGGTCGCGGCGCAGAGGACGCTCCCACCTTCTGCCTTTCGTGTCATTTCGTGCATTCCCGCCGTCGCCTGGCCTTTGGCGGGCAAGCCGTGGTTAACCGGAGCGGGCGAGGCTGAGCTTGCACCGGCCGCGGGTGGTGCGTATCTTAGCCACCTTGGTTCGCGTCCCGACCAGATGAGAACTGCCCTGTCGCAGCGTGCCGTCGTGGTGGCCAGTGTGTATGCCGTACTGGCACTGGTGTGGATTGTCTTTAGCGACCAGTTTCTGGTTTTTCTGGTTCACGACACTGTCTGGCTGACCCTGCTGCAAACCGTCAAAGGATGGTTCTTCGTGGGCGTGACGGCCGCGCTGTTGTACTTCACGTTGCGTCGCAGCGAACAGTCTGAACCAGAGCCTGCCACCCCACCCCGCCCGTTCCGCGGCAGCCTGCGGGGCCGGGTGGTCGCGTTGGTCGTGTTGACGACGGTTCCCTTGGTCGTCCTGACGGTCTACAATGGGTTGGAACAACAACGCAACGATCGCGCCCAAGCTCGCGAGCAGGTTCTGCGGCTGGCCCGGCAAGCAGTCCTCCGCCAAGAGCGGGTCTTGGATTCGATCCGCGAAATGTTGTTCACCCTCACCAAACTGCCGGCTGTCCACCAGATCGATGCCGCCGCGTGCAACCAGCTCTTCACGGAACTCCTGCCCTTGTCCGGCCGGCCGGCCCGGATCGGCGCGACCACCCCGGCGGGCACTCTCTTCGCCGCGGCCCCGGCCGTGGTCGACTACGAGAATTTCGCCACCCGCCCCTGGTTTCAGCAGGTCCTGGCGCAACGCGATTTTACGGTATTTCATGGCCAGGAGTTGGTCTGCGCCCAACCGGTCTACGATGCCGCCCAGGAACTCAAGGCGGTTGTGTTCGCGCAGGTCGACCGCCAGTGGCTGGCGCAATTTGCCGGCGAATCACACCTCCCGGACGGGGCTGTGGTGACAGTGGTGAATCGGTCCGGGCGGATTACCGGGCGGACCGCCGACGCCGCCCAATGGGTCGGCCGCCTCACCCCACTCGCAGCGGAATTGACCGGGCGGGCCAGCGTCGTGCGGGAAGGGCCGGACATTGATGGCGCAAACGCATCCAAGCCGGCCTCCCGACCGGCAAGGACTGGATCATCGTCGGCTTGCCGTCAACGTTGGTCACGATGGACTCCTCCCGGGAACTGATCCGCAATCTGTTCAGCATCCTTCTGGTGGCCTGCGCCGCCATCGGGGCGGCGTCGGGGATGGCCGAGCTGTCCATCTTCCGGCATCTGCGGGAGTTGACGGCGGCAACGCGCCGGCTCTCCGCCGGCAACCTGACGACCCGCGCGCGGCTACAGGACGCGCCGAGTGAATGGCGGGAACTGGCCAAGGAATTTGATGCCATGGCGGCCTCGCTGGAACAACGCACCCGCGAACGCGATCATGTCGAGCAGATGTTGCGCGCCGCCGAAGCGCGCTTGACCGCGGCGATTGAAAGTCTGCCGTTTGAATTTTGGCTGGCCGATTTGGAGGCCCGGATTGTCACGCAGAACGCCACGTCGTTGCGCCGGTGGGGGAACCTGATCGGGAAACGACCGGCGGAGAGCGGCTTGTCGGTGGATGTGGTGCGGACATGGCAGCGCAACTACCGGCGCGCGTTGGCCGGTGAGATCGTCACCCGCGAAGTCCGCGATGAAGAGGCGGGCCGGCATTACCACAACATCATCGCCCCCGTCCTCATGGACGGGCGGCCGACCGGGGTGTTGGGTGTGAGCATTGACACGACGGATCACCGGCGGGCCGAGGAGACGTTGCGGGCGCTGACGCGCCGGTTGCGCGCCGTGCGCGAAGAGGAAAGCACCCGGATCGCGCGGGCGGTGCATGATGATCTCGGCCAGGCGATGACGGCCCTGAAATTCGACCTCGCGTGGTGCCGCCAGCAGGTCACCGCCCCAGCCGTCACCGACAAACTGATCACGATGACGCGCACGGTGGACGCCACGCTGCAAACGGTGCGCCGCATTGCGGCGGAGTTGCGGCCCGGGGTTTTGGACAATCTGGGGTTGGTGGCGGCCATCGAATGGCAAGCCCAGGATTTCCAGCGCCGCACCGGCATCGCCTGTCACACCAACCTTCCCGAAGCGCCCCTCAATCTCGAACCGGCGCGCGCGACGGCGGTGTTTCGCATTTTTCAGGAAGCCCTCACCAACGTCGCCCGCCATTCGCAAGCCAGCGAAGTCGGCGTCGCGCTCGTGCAGGCCAACAATCATGTGATTCTCGAAGTCGCCGACAACGGCATCGGGTTGCGGACGGATCCGTGGCAGGATGCGCATTCGTTGGGGTTGCTCGGCATGCGGGAACGGGCGCGCAGCCTGCAAGGCGATGTCACCGTCAGTCCCGGCCCGATCCATGGCACCGTCGTGTGCGTCAGCTTGCCGACAAAGGAGTCACCGCACCACAGGGAATTTGCGTTATGAGATTTCTCCTCGTGGATGACCATGCCGTGGTGCGGGCCGGTGTCCGGCTCATTCTGGCCGCGGCGTACCCGGCGGCAACCTTCGGGGAAGCCGGCACCGTCAGCCAGGCCGTGGATCTGTTGAGCAGTGCGCCGTGGGATGTTGTGATCACCGACATCACCATGCCGGGCCGCAGTGGACTGGATTTGCTCAAGACCATCAAGGTCGTGCGCCCGCGGTTGCCGGTTCTGGTCTTGAGCGTCCATGCGGAAGACCAGTTTGCGATTCGCGTGATCAAGGCCGGCGCGGCCGGCTACCTCAACAAGGATAGCGCCCCGGACGAACTCGTCGGCGCCGTAAAAAAAGTCATGGCCGGCCATAAATATATCAGCGGCACCCTGGCCGAAACTCTCGCCGCGGATTTGTTGAACCAATCGGATGGCGCGCCCCACACCCAGTTGTCCGATCGCGAATACGAAGTCTTTCGGCTCCTCGCCGCCGGCAAGACGGTCAAGGAAATCGCCTTCGAGCTTGTCCTCAGTGTCAAAACCATCAGCACCTACCGGACGCGGATTCTGACCAAGCTCAACCGCCACAACAACGCCGATCTCATGCGGTACGCCGTGCAACACGGGTTGCTGGACTGACCGGTCGTGTAGGACAAACACTGACACGCTTTTCAGCCACCGGACGGCTGCATCCCGGCAGCCCTTTCGCTACAAGGGAGGCGACGAGCAACCCAACGCCTGCGCTTGGAGAATCACCATGGACTCAAGACGGTCGACCAACCACGCGACGCCAGCGAGTGAACTCAACACGGACCTGCGCAGCTATGCGTTTTTGGATGCCAAATGCGAAGCCGCTTTGCAGGAGTTGGCGCAGCTCGCGGCCCGGACCACCGGCATGCCCTTCGCCGCCATCACGCTCGGTGAACCGACCCGGCTCTGGTTCAAGGCCGCGTGTGGGTTCGACGCGCAATTGGTCTCTGCCGGTATCGAGCTTTGCCGCACGGTCGTCGGTCAACGCGCGCCGCTCCACGTGGCGGACGCCACGCGGTGGCCTGAATTCGCCACCTCGGCCGGGGTGCAGACGTACCCGCACTTGCGCGCCTTTGCCGGGATCCCACTGCAAAATGGCCATGTGCATCCCATTGGCAGTCTGTTCGTCGGTGACACGCAGGCCGGCAGTCTGACCGATGACCAACAGGACGTGCTCCGGATCCTCGCCCGGCAAGTCGTCACCCAGCTTGAATTGGCGCGGCGGATGAATGAAGTGCATCGCGCGGAACAGACTTGCGTCCTCGCCGAGAGCCGGTTGCGCCACCAGCACCGGCTGCTTCAGCTGCAACAGCAAATCGCCGTTGCCGCCAATGAAGCGACCTCCGCGGTCACGGCGCTGCAAACCGGGTTGGAACTGGTCTGCGCCCACACCGGCTGGCCAGTCGGGCACTGCTATGTCATCGATTATCAGCGCCGCAGTGAACTCGTCACCCTCGGGGCCTGGCACCTGCGCGACCCGGAGCGGTTTGCCAACTTTCGCCGTGTCACCGAAGCGCTGCGCTACGCCGCCGGGTGTGGCATATCGGGCGAGGTGTTGCGAACCGGCGCGGCCTTGTGCGTCGAGAATCTCGGCACCGAGGAGCAGTTTCGCCGGGCCGACATCGCGCGCGAGGCGGGCTTGCGGTACGGCCATTTTATTCCATTGAAATATGGCGGGGCGACCGTGGGCATTCTGGAGTTCTTCAGTGAATTCCCCGCCGCCGCGCATGAAGACCTGGGGGCGGTGCTCAACTACGTGGGACTCCAATTCGGTCAGGTCATCGGCCGCGACCGGACCAACCACGTGATGCGCGAAAGCGAACGCCGCCTCCGCGACCTGTTTGAAAGTTCGCCGGACGCGATCTTTGTTGAAGACGGCAACGGGAACGTCCTCGACGTCAATCCGGCGGCCTGTGCGCTGCACGAAACAACGCGCGATTGGCTCATCGGCAAGAACGTCCTCGACCTGGTCCCGCCGGCCCACCGCGAAGCCGTGCGGAAAGACTTCGCCCGGCTCGCGCGGCTCGAACTCGATTATGTCGAAGGCGAAAGTTTGACACAAACCGGCCGGATCGTCCCGGTCGAGATCCGCGCCAACCGCGTCGAGTATGCCGGGCAACCGGCGTTGTTGTTACACGTCCGGAGTGTCAGCGACCGGAAACAACTTCAACAGCAGTTTCTCCAAGCCCAACGCACGGAAGCCATCGGCCAACTGGCGGGTGGCGTGGCGCATGACTTCAACAACATCCTCACCGTCATTACCGGGTACAGCGAGTTGTTGTTGATGCGCGCGGAATTGCCGGCGGGCGTTCGGCACAGGTTGCGGGAAATCGAACAAGCCGGGTTCCGCGGCGCGAATCTCACCCGCCAACTCCTCGCGTTCAGCCGCAAACAGGTGTTGCAACCGCACGTGCTCGACCTGAACACCGTGGTGGCCGACATTGAGAAGATGTTGCGGCGGCTCATTGGCGAGAACATTGAGCTGGTCACGTATCTCCAAGCCGGCCTGGGACACATCAAAGCCGACCCGTCACAACTTGAGCAAGTTTTGATGAATCTGGCGGTCAACGCGCGCGACGCGATGCCGGACGGCGGGTCGCTGGTCATCGGCACCGCCGACGTGGAATTGACCGCGGCGGCCGCCTGGCGCATCGGGAATCTGCCGGCCGGCCGGTATGTGGTGTTGAGCGTAACGGATACCGGCTGCGGAATGCCGCCGGCAATCATTGGCCGGATTTTTGAACCATTCTTCACGACAAAACCCGCCGGCAAGGGAACCGGCTTGGGACTGGCGACTTGTTACGGCATCGTGAAACAAAGCGGCGGTCACATCATCGTCGAGAGCACCCCCGGCCAGGGCACAAAGTTTCGGATTTACCTTCCCCGCGTGACGGAAGCCGCCACCCCAATCGTGGTCCATGCGTTGCCGGAGGATGCGGAATTGCGCGGCACCGAGACGATTCTGCTGGTGGAAGATGAAACCACCGTGCGGTTGCTTGCCGCGGAAACGCTACGCGGGTACGGCTACACCGTCCTCGAAGCCGGCAACGGCGAGGAGGCGTTGGTGCTCGCGCAGACGACACCGCGCCAGCCATTTGATTTGTTATTGACCGATGTCGTCATGCCCCAGGTCAGCGGGCCAGAATTGGCGAAGCTCTTTCAGAAAACATATCCCGGCGCGCGGGTGTTGTTCACGTCCGGCTACACGAATGACAATACAGTGATTCAAAACATTCTGCAGCAGGGCGTGGGCTTCCTGGAGAAGCCGTACACAGGCACAGCCCTGGCGCGCAAGATTCGGGAAGTCCTGGGCAGCAGCGGAAACAACCGGAGTGACAACCATGGCCAAGATCCTGATCGTCGATGATGACCCCTGCATGTTGGTGGTGTTGACGGAATTGTTGCGCACCTGGCAGCACACGGTGCTGGCGGCACCGGCCCCGGCGCGGGCGCTGGAGCTGGTGAAGACCAAGGCGCCGGACCTGGTGATCACTGATATCGAGATGCCAGATGGCAAACCCGCCGGGCTGAAACTGCTCAGCGAAATCAAAGACCACGACCGCACGATCCCGGTAATCGTGGTGACCGGTCAGGGCACGAAGGAACGTGCTGTCACCGCCTTACGGGCCGGCGCGCAAGACTTCATCGAAAAACCGTTTCACCTGGATGAACTGGGCAAACGCATCGAGAACGCCCTGCTCCAACGGCTGGGGATGCGGGCGTTGGAGGAAAACGTGGCGTTGAAGAAACAACTCACCGACAAGTTTCAGATCGATAACATCGTGGGCAACAGCCAGCCGATGCAGAATGTTTACCGGCTGATCCGGCGGGTCGCAGACACCGATGTGACCGTGTTGATCCTCGGCGAGAGCGGCACCGGCAAGGAACTCGTCGCGAAGGCGCTGCATCACACCAGCCGGCGCGCGGCCCGCCCGTTCATTGCCGTCAACTGCGCCGCCATGCCGGAACATTTGCTCGAATCAGAATTGTTCGGCCACCGCAAAGGCGCGTTTACCGGCGCGACGTTCGACAAACCCGGCCTGTTTCAGGCGGCGGAAGGCGGGACAATTTTCCTCGACGAAATCGGTTCCATGCCGGCCAATCTGCAAGGTAAACTGCTCCGGTTTCTCCAAGAAAAAGAAGTCCGGCACGTCGGCGATACCGAAACGGTCAAGGTGGACGTGCGGGTGTTGGCCGCGACCAACGAACCGCTCGAAGCCAAGCTGCGCGACAAATCATTCCGGGAAGACCTCTACTACCGGCTCAATGTGATTGCGATCCAGGTGCCGGCGTTGCGGCAACGGCCCGATGACATTCCCCTCCTGGCGGCGCATTTTATTCAGGAAATTGCGAAACGCGCCGGCGGGCCACCGGTGCGTCTTTCCCCCGCCGCGGCCCAGACGTTGGCCGCGTACCACTGGCCCGGCAACGTCCGCGAACTTCAGAACGCCATCGAACGCGCCGCCGTGTTGTGCGACGACGGTGTGATCGCGCCGCACGATTTGCCCGAGCCGACGCCGAGCAGCGACAACTCGCCACGAGACGCGGCGGCGGCGGTACGGGAAGATGGCGGGTTGATCCCCTTAAAGGATTATCTGCACCTGCAAGCCGTTGCGTACATCAAACGCGCGCTCAGCGTCACCGACAGCCGGGAAAAAGCTGCGCGCATGTTGGGCGTGAGTCCGACAACGTTGTACCGGCGACTCAACCCCGACGTGCCGCAGGAGGAACTCGCCGAGACTCAGGCGTAGTAGTGATAGTTGACGTCGGGGAAGATGTTGTCGCGCCATTCGAGGGACGCGAGCCACGGTTCGTCAATGCGGCCGGCTTTGATCTGCTCGTAGAGGCGGGTGAAACGGAGGATGTGATCTTTGGTGCGTTTGACGGCGTACTGGACGGTCGTGCCGGTCTTCATGATGAACGCCCAATCGCTGGATTGCGCGAGGAGCAGTTCGCGGGCGGCTTGTTTGAGTGCGCGTTGCATCAGGGCGTCGCCGTGTTGGTAATGCCGGGCGAGTTCGGTCATCCGGTCAGCGGCAACGTGGAGGTGCTGGTAAATCCACGCGTTGGAGCCTTCGAGCCAAACTTCCCAATAGCCTTTATGCCCCCAACTCGATGCGCTGGGTTGGGCGACCTGCTGGGTGGGGTGGTGCCGCAGGTATTCGGTCGGGGTGGTTAGCTTGAAGACGGACTGGTCGAATGCGGCTTTGCGCATGAAGAAATTCAGGAACTCCGGTCCTTCAAACCACCAGTGGCCGTAAAGTTCGGCGTCGTACGGGGAGAGGATGAGCGGCTCGCGTTTCATGACGCCGTAGAGATGTTGCACCTGCTTCTCGCGGTTGAACATGAAGTTGCCGGCGTGACTGGCGGCTTTGTCCATCGCCCATTGTCGGACGTAGAATTCTTTGTAAGGTGATTTACCGGTGATGCGATGGTACTTCACGCCGGTAAAACAGCGAATGCCGTCGGGATGGATGTAGGGTTTGATGTAGTCGAATTCGAGGTCGAAGCCGACATCCCGGTAGAAATCCCGGTAATCGACGTCGCCGGGATAGCCTTCTTCGGAGCTCCAGACTTGTTTGGAGGATTCAACGTCGCGCCCAAAGGCGGCGACACCATTCGGAGCGAAGATCGGGGCGAAATTGCCATAGCGGGGCCGCGGGTGGGCGAAGGCGACTCCATGGGTGTCGGTGATGAACCAGCGGATATTGGCTTCCGCGAGGAAGTTTTCGATACCGGGAACATAGGCACACTCCGGCAACCAGATGCCACGCGGGTCGCATCCGAAGCAGGCCCGGTAATGATCGCGGGCAATCAGGATTTGGGCGCGGATGGATTCCGGGTGTTCAACCATCAGCGGGAGGAAGCCGTGGGTGGCGCCGCAGGTGATGATTTCGAGTTTGCCGAGTTCCTGAAATTTGCGGAAGGCGCCGACGAGGTTGCGGCCATAGCGGTCGCAGAAGGTGGTCCGGGCTTCCTGGAAGCGGTTGTGGTAGAACCAAGCGAGCTCGTGAAAGGGGCGGTCCCACTTGGTGCGTTCGATTTCTTTTTCGGTCAACTCGATGAGTTTGTTGAGGTGCCGGAGGTAGCGGTCTTGGAGGAGCGGGTCGAGCAGCATCGAGCAGAGCGGCGGGGTCATGGACATCGTGAGCCGGAAGTCCACGTTGTCGCGGACGAGGCCTTCCATCACTTTGATGAGGGGAATGTAGGTCTCAGTGATGGCCTCGAAGAGCCAGTCTTCTTCGAGAAATTGGTCATACTCGGGATGGCGCACAAACGGCAAGTGCGCGTGCAAGACGAGCGCTACGTATCCTTGAGCCACCGGTAATCCTTTCGACTTACGCCGTCGGCGCCTTGAGATGCGCGGGCGCGCGGACTTGACCGACGTCGCCAGAGGTTTTGGTTTTGCGTTCGAAGCGCAGGTCAGCGCTCCGTTTTTCCCCGTGTTTTCCGGAGACAGCCACGACGGGCAGCCGGTACTGGCCATCCGGGAAGGCGTAATGGAACGAGAATGTCCCGTCACTGCGGAGTTTGATCGGCTGACCGTCAATGGTGACTTTCGCGTCGGGTTCGGTCGCGCCGTAGATGACCAGTTCGGCGTTGACGGCAAACCAGAAGCCTTGCTGGGGCTGGCCGGACCAACTCGCGCCGGCAGGGCTGAAGCCACTGAACATGCCGGAACTGGTTTCCTCGAGGAGCCGGCGGCGGAGCCATTCGGTCATTTCCAGCGAACCAACTTGCGTCTTGCGCAGGATATCACCGTTGATGATGTGCTGGAGTTGTGCCGTCTGTTCCCGGGTCCACGGACCGAGTTCGACCTCAACGCGGAAGGGGAACTGATAGCCAGTGGATTGCAACCGGTGGAGGGTTTCTGCCAACTTTTCTCCGCCAGTCACATGTTGACGGATCAGGCCGAGCAATTCATTAAAGCGAACGTCAACAGGAAGTGTGGCAAACCGGGCCGTAGTGTCGGCTGATACGCCCGCGGACGGTGTGGTCGCTTCGCGTGAGCGGCTGATAACATTGAAGGCGCCGTCGGGCCGCCAGTAGCCAAGTTCGGCATGATAGGTGGTGGCGGCCTTGTGGGCCGGGATATACCAGTTGCGCGAATCATGACCGAGGGTGATTTCTTGCGCTGGGTAAGCGTGATTTTTCTCAAACACACGCAGGACGACCCGGCCATCGGAGGCTTGTTTCCGAAATTCGGCGAGTTGCTGCCAATGAAAATCCCAATACGCAAACAGCCAATGCAGGTCACGAGCGGAGAGAAAGAGTCGTCCCGTTCCATAGCTGTCCGGCAATTCACCGAGGTTTTCTTCCAAGAAAACCTGCTTGGGCTGCCGTTTGGCGGGCGCGACATCGAATTTGTGAGCGGCCAAATCGGCAACCACCGGTGGCGGAGTTGGAATTGCTTTTCTGGGTGACGCTTTCCGCTTCGTCTTGGATAGTGGTGGAAGAGTGTTGCGCTTTCGAACAGCGCGCCGCTTAATGGCGTTGGCAGCTTTTTGTGCGAGGGCGACGGCTTGCTTCTTCAGGGGAATAGACCGCCGTTGTTTAGCGCGGCTGATGGTTTCGACGAGTTCCGGCTTGTTCATGGTGGAAATACCGCGTAAGCCAAGCCGGTCGGCCAATTTCAGGAGCTCCGCTTTCGTTTTTGTCTTTAAGTCAGTCTTACTCATATCCGATCTCCGCCCCACTTCTCCAAGTGCGGTTACCATAGGCAAAAGCGTCGCAGAAAGTAAACCGCTTTTTTGGATACTCAAAGTCGAGCTTGATATATTGGCACCGGAGCCGAGTGAAACCACTCTCAATCATCAGAAGGTGTAGTTTATCCGAATGGAGAGTCGATTAACATCATAGTTTGAGTCAGGTTGATTAGAACTCCTGAGCACATATTGATAATTAAAATTACCAGTTAGATTCGCTGTAAATCTCCGTCTTAACCCCAACTGTATAGCAAACAGATCCGTAACCTCTCCACTGCTGTCACGGCCAAGACTTTCAGCATGCGTCCAAGTAAACGCTGGACTCAGGGTGACAGTCGGGGTGAGTAAATGGTTAATACGGAGCGTGGCCCCATAGACCTCGGTGACACTTGAGCTCTTCAAAACAGCCGTGACTCCGGGACTGTTGAACATTGAGATCGAGTAAGTTGTATTGGGATTGAGTTCATTGGCGTATGATAGTCCAATTGATGACGTAATCCCATCAACGTTATCAGCCCGCAAAACTTCCTTGTCAAAAATCCCACCAAAGATGCCGTCCCCTGGTCCAAGTACTTGTGACTTAATCCGTGAATGTGAAAAACCAATGGAAATAACCCCGCTCAATCGTGGTGTTAGTAGACCCGAAACGCCAATCGAGCTGCTCCAGCCTTCCGAATCTTGTAAGTCTGGGTCTGCTTGATAGGTTAATGCGTAAGTATTCGCCCAAAACAGCGAGTACCTATCGCGAATCAGCAGCGACGGAGTGAAGGAAAACTGATAAACTGTTGTCTCTTGGTCGGGATCGGTTGGCGAGATTGTGTCCGTGCGATCGCCCCGCAGACTGATCGTAGCTTTCCCAAAGTTTCTGGATGCATTCACAGCGACAAGGTTGCGATACTGCTCTGTGGTAGCTTCATTCAGTCCAACCGCCAATTCCAATTCATCATTTTTGAAGGAAAAGGAGTCAGACAGTGAGAGACGCCAAAGACCGACTGTCAAGGGAACAAAGAGTTCCGCTGTCACCGGAGAGCTAAAACTGCGAGTATGGCCATTTCCATTCAATGAATATTTCTCATTGTATGCGAAACCGGTTCTGATGGTCATCTGCTCACCACCCGTGCCTGCGATATGAATAGGTAATGTCAGTCCACCGTTGAATGTTGGGCCCAAAATCCAGTCAACATTCGAAATCCGGTCGGATTCGCTGTTATTAAGGTTGTCAGTGAACTCCAAGCCAGCCTGAACACCGAGTGTTCCTCTGAGCAATCCGAAGTTGATTGTGTCAGCCAAACAGGCTAGAGGCAACAATTCCAAAAGAACCACAGAAAATAACCACCGGAGTATCCGAGGTCGAACATGTAACAAGGAGGAAGTTGTTGAATCAACCGTCACCAATTATCAGTATCCGAGTGCTCAAAGACCACCCAGACCTCCTTAATTTGCAGGTTGAATGCGTAGCGGCGCCCCGCCAGTAGAAATTTTGGCGCGCATCACCAAGCCAGTGGTTCCATTTAAGTCGCCCGGGCGATTATCGACAAACACTCCAGTAGCTGCTCCCTTCAACCGTGCCGGGACGCCATTGACCATACGCCCACGCCCCACTATCCGAATAAAACCCCCTCCCCATTGAGGAGGATTCGGCCGCAAATCAGCATCTAACGAGAAAATGAACTTCTCACCATCCGATATGATAGTCGTCCGTTCGGCTGTAGATACACGTAATGTGTTCTGTCGGGAGCTTTGGTCAAAAACTGTCAGGTAAAAATTAGTTTTCCCGGAGATCATATCGACATTGAAAGCCAATTTTTGTGAACCACTAGGACTTGTATTGAGAACTATACTCAAAAAAGTCCCTTTCTTTATTTTGGACACACTGGCGCGCGGCGTCACGTCGGGCAGAAAACTTTGAATGGCCAAATCCCCAAAAAACCTAGCCTCCCAAATGGCATTCGTTACGCTGGCCCGTGCCGCTCCGACAGTCCCAGCGAAAGTAATGCCAATGACAATTAACCGTTTCAACCTAGTAGCTCTACTCTGAATTATCGTGTGCATGGTCATGGCGTCACAATGGTTGGGTTGCCGGAGGATTTCACAGTCCCCCCCAGCAGCAGGATGGTCTGAATGTTGACTGGCAAATAGTCAATCGTAACAGTCACCGGCTGGTTAGGTCCAACATCAAATGGGACAAGTGGGTCCGTTACAAAATACCGGCTGCTGCCGAGAAGTTCGACAGCCGTGACTGTGGAGTTTGTATTGCCGGTATTATTGACGGTAACGGTTAAAGTGTTGGTGGTATCAAGCTGAATGGCACCAAAAGCAAGTGTGTTCGGTGACAGCGCCAGATTGGCAAGGAGACCAACACCGGTAAGTTGAATCTCGGTTGGCGAGCCGAATTGGCTGCCATTGATAGCAACTGTCCCGCTATCGTTTCCTTGGTTGGAGGGGATATAGCTCACGGCCACTTCAACCGATTCCGCAGGCTGCAACACAAACCGAGTGGTTGGCACAATGGGATCGAGAGCGAAATCGCCACTGCCAGATTTGGTGATTGTGTTGATTATGCAGTTGACCGTATTGGTGTTTGTCACCAAGACGTTCAAGGTTGTCAGTTCGCCCACCGGCAGCGCACCAAAATCCAAGGAATTGGTGCTGACCTGGAGAAAACATTGCGCACCGTTTCCATCGAGTGGGATATCAAAGATCGGCTGCAGAAGGTCATCGGTGATAACCTGTAAAAATCCATTATCACCACCAGCAGATGCAGGTAAGTACCGCACTCCAATTTCAACAGTTTGCCCGCCACCAAGCTGGATCGGGAGAGTTGGGCTGATGGTTGTGAAATCTGCACTCCCAAACCGAGTGATGGACTGAATGGTGCAGTTACTCAAACTGGTGTTACTAATCTGAAATTTTTGAACCTCTGCTGTGCCGACTGCAATATCACCAAAATCAATTGCGCTCCGACTAAATGCAAAAGAGCAATCCGGTGAAACCGCGACTCCAACTCCAGTGAAGTTGATCACAGAAGCTGGTCCAGTGGAGTTGATTGTCACTGAACCCGTGGCTGCTCCATTGGTTGTCGGGGTATAGGAAAAAACAAAAGTCGCGCTATCGCCGGGCAGTATATCGAACGGTGTAGCAATCGGCGGATCCAAAGTAAATTCAGCGCTGCCGGCAAATGCATTTGTCGTAATGCTACAGGTAATCAGGCTTGTATTGGTAATGCCAACTGTAAGAGTGCGATTCGTCCCGATAATCACTGCGCCAAAATCCAAACTGTTCTGGTCAACCACCAGCCGGCATGCTGGAGCAACACCGGTGGCATTCAAACCAACTAAGATCAAGCGATTATCGGAATCGTTGTTGTCAATTTGAAGCGTCCCGTTTTCGGCCCCGGCAGCTGTCGGAGTGTAGGTTACAGTAATTTCCTCAGACACCCCCGGCGCGACTGAAAATGGAACACTGGGTGAATTGACAGTAAAATTACTGCTGAGCGTGACGAGTGTTAACAAGTCAACTTCGCATTCCAACCCACCAGTATTCGTGACGGTCACACTGAGAGATTTGTTAGTTCCAACTTCAACCGAACCAAAATTTAACACCAACGGACTGGCGTTGATATTGCACGGGGTGGTTGTTGTCCCCTCCCCGGATAGTGTGACAAATTGTTGCGGATCAACCGGGTCAGTGCTGGACACGCGAAGTACTGCGCTATCTAACCCGTTGGTTGGAGTGAAAGTTACCGGAATGGAAACCGAAGAATTGGCCGGCACCGCAAATGGCACAGCCGGTCCGCCGATGGCAAAAGCCGAGCTACCGTTCCGGGTCAGTGATGTAACAGTGCAAGGAAGCGTACCGTTGTTCCGAATGATTACATTCTTCACACTATTACTACCAACCACCAAAGTGCCGAAATTCAGAACAGCGGTATTGAGGTCAATGTTGCATACCGGACTCGGGTGCGTGGCGATACCGGCAACATCAACTTCCAGAACTGGATGGTTCGGGTCGGAAGTCAAAAAGAGAATTGCGCCATCGTCGGCCGTGATAGGCGCTTGAAATGACGGCGCGCCAGTTGGCTTGACATTTCCAAGCGGCTGAATAGTCACACTGAGTGGAGTCGTGGGCGCATTGCTCGATGTGCAAGGAACATGGGTAAAAGTAATTAAAGCATTTAAGTCCGCACCTTCGACCCCACTCAACCCAACCCCTTTTGCCTGGATCACAATCTTGTTTTCCGCGGCCAAAATTCGCGCCAATTCAACAAACTCAATCAACGGCGCGACGATCTGATTCAGGGTGCGGTTGTATGCCACCAACCTTATTGTTGGACGAAGATCTTGACCGAGACAGTCAACATTATGAACGGCTACCGCCAAAGTAGTTCCGGTAGTGTTTGTACCAAGTAGTAACGCGATATCTCCTTTGAATGTCGCCACTTGCGTCCCATTAGCCGACAGCCCGGCACCTTGCAAGTTACTCTTGACCAAGAAGACATTTGTATTGCTGGCTTGGGTGCTTTCTGCCGCCGCGACCAGCAAAAGCGTTCCAGCAAACCAGACACGAAACCACACCCCTAAGAGAGAACTGAATCGCATAACGTTGAGGCTTATGCCCAAAATCTACAACAGGGTCAAGCTTTTTGCTCCCGCCGAGCGGGGGGCTTAACCGGTGATTTCACCGGGGGCACAGACAATTCTTCCTCAGCCAGCCAGTGGGCGAGGATTTCGCGCCAGTGGAGGTTGAGCAAGGCGCCCAAGCCAAGCATGCAAATTATTGCCAAGCTGAATACAATAAAACCGGAAAATGCATGATAAATCTTCATCGCCGAGTCATTGCCAAATCCTTGGGCGACGAGGGCAACGGTTGTGATGCGGGCCAGATTTCCCACGACGGCCAATGGCAAGCTTGACAAAAATAAGACCCACTTTTTCCACGGGCGATCCAAACAAGCTTTTCGGCGCAGCGTAACGGCTCGTCGTGCCGACTCTGGCAACCCTTTTTTGTCAGAGGACTGACAATCGGGCTTGCTGAGCACTCCGCGACGGAGTGAACGACATTATATATGGCACGCAAGCGACAAGCTTGGCGCACGGTGCAACCTTGACCAGCCTACCGTCTCCCGTTTTCCATTCAGAAAACGTTCCATCGACGGAAGGCTTGCCTCTCTGCTCTCTCTGCTGGACACCCCATTATATGGGCCTTGGCAAGGATGCTACGGGCGGGGCTTTCAATTTGGGTGGGCGACGACCCAAACTTGAAACCCCGTCCGTTCCTCCGCTCGTGAATTGTAGAGACGGTGCAACGGCCACCGTCATCGTATGCGCCCGACCGCATACTGCGATTGTTTCACGGCTCTTGCCATGCTGTTCCGTCGGACTTCACAGCACCGCCCATGCGGACAGGGTTGTCCGCAGGAGAGAGCCGAACACGGCTCACCCAAATCAACAACTCTTG
Source organism: Verrucomicrobiia bacterium (assembly GCA_022072455.1). Taxonomy (GTDB): domain Bacteria; phylum Verrucomicrobiota; class Verrucomicrobiia; order Palsa-1439; family Palsa-1439; genus CAINDI01. Next base: position 67,868 of record JAJVHY010000022.1, read on the forward strand.
CGGCTCAGGAGATCCGCAAAATGACAACGACACTCGAACAACCAACAACGAGCACCGCAACCCCGACACGGTTGCGCTTTATGGTCTACGGGATTCCCGTCGCCCAAGGCTCCAAAATCGCCTGCATGAATCGACACACCGGCAAACCGTTTGTGGTCGATTCGGCCAACTTCACCAACGCCAAAGGCGAGAAGGGCCGGCTCGACGCGTGGCGGAGACGGGTTGAAGAAGCCGCGCTCGCCGCGGCCACGGAAGCGGGCTGGAGTCAGACCCGTGAACCAATCACGGTCGAAATGACCTTTCTGCTGCCGAAACCGGCGCGCTCGACCTTTGACGTGCCGGCGGTGAAACCCGACTTGTCGAAATTGTTCCGCGCTGCCGAGGACGGCGTTGGCGACGCGAAGATTTATCACGACGACTGCGAAGTCGTGGAAATCCACTGTCAAAAGGTTTACGCCGAAACCGACTGCGGAGTTGAAATCGTGGTGACGAAAGGCGGGGCGCTGTGAAAATCTCCCGCTCGAAACTGCAAGTCTGGATGTGGCAAGTTTTGCAACGCGACGATTACACCTGTCGCTATCCGGGGTGCGAGGCGAATACACACCTCGACGCCGCCCACTTGCTGCCAGTGGGACGCCGCCCGGAAATGGCGTTATTCGTACCCAACGGCGTGACGCTGTGCCGAGGTCACCACGACTATCTGCACAATCACCCGCTAGAGTGGGAAAGGTTCGTCGCGCTGGAGCACGACCGGCGGATGAAGGAGTACGGGATTACGATCCGCGCCGCCGCTTGACTAGGAAGCCGGGAGGAAACTCCCGGCTTTCTTTTTGCGTCGTTCCCCTCTCCGCCCCGCCCCCCAGTGGGCGCCCCGCGCTGAAGCGCGGGGGCGCGCCACTGGGACGGCGTGGTGGTTGGAGTTGATCCCCACGCATATCGGCACGAATGCTACTATCGGTGTGGGCGACGGAATTGCTGAATCTGTCGCTGCATCTGTTGAATCACGCCATCCATCGACTGCTGCATTTGCTGCAGTTGTTGGTTGGTCTGGTCAATCGCGGGTTGAAGACGATTGCGCGCGATCAAATTGGCCCCGAGATAGAACACTCCGAAGCTGAGGGCTGCCGCGGCGAGCAAGGCAAGCCCGCGATTGACGTGGTCTTTGGCGAGGGCGATGATTCCGCAAATTAGGCTGGCGGTCAGGAGCGCACCGGCGGCACCTCCGATTACGTCGAACAGCGCGCTGCGCATCGAAAACGGATTCTGGAGTTGGAGTTGGAGTGAAACATACGCCGGCGGCGGCCACGACAGGAGCGGTTGATTTCGCTCAACCAGCGTGCGCAGCTCACTATCGAGCCGTAACAGTACGACCAAACCGATGACTGCCGACCCGCACAACAACCGCCAGCCGGCCTTGAGAATCGGCGGCAAGTCCCCGACCGCACCAGACGCCGGCGCCGGGGAACTTGCGTCCGACTGGGCCGGAGCGATCTTGGAAACCACTCGCGAGGGGCGATCTTGATCGTTGGCAAATCTTGGTCCCCCCAGCCGTTTTCTTGCCGGCTCGACCCGCGTGGGAACGATTGGCTGCGCCTGAACAGCAGGAGGAGTGACCGCCGGTTCGACCGCGCGAGATGGTTCCGCCGCCGGCCGGCGGTGGCCTTCGGCAGCGCGGCCTTGCTGCTCATACTCAAGCGCGAGTAATTCGCGTTCGGCCTTCGTCGCCTCTGCCAGTGGGCCCATGTAGTCGCGCGCCACGTCCGCGGCTGCGTAGTACATTTTCAATGCGGCTTTGCGTTCGGCTTGATAGCGGACGAATCGGAGCACCGACTCCGGCGTATCCTGCACGACTTGCCCCGGCACGACAATCTCGGCCGCACACGCCGGACAACCCAGCGTCATCCCCGCACCGTTATCTTCAACCTCCAACGATTGCTGACAAGCGGGACATTGGAAATTAATCATGGCGGTTTGGTTACCCGAGTTTTTGCTGGATGGCGGCGGCGAGGTCGGCGGGGACGTAGGAACGCTGGGCGGGTATGTGAAGGATGGGCAGTCCGGCGGCGGTCAGGGCGGCGTCAACAAAGGTGTCGCGGTCACGCCGGGATTCTTCTTCGTGGGACGCATCGTCGAGTTCGATGACCAAGACCGGGCTGAGTTTGTCGCGGGTGCAGAGGACAAAATCGACGTGCTTGGATTGGATGCGGTTGAAGTGGGCCTGCCGGTTGGCTGTTCCCTTCGGCATGTAAACGAGGTCGGCGAGTCGGACTTTGGGGAACACGAGCAGTTGGCCATCCAATACGCTGCAGAGGACTTCGTAAAAGGAACGTTCGGCGGCGGTGAGTAGGTAGTCTTTCTTCCGGTATGGCAGGTTTGCAGCAGTGGCCGGTTTGCTGCCGGCGATCTGCTTCAGGACAAGCGGTAGGAATGCCGCGACGACAACCACCACCACGGCTAGAATTATTAGGAATCCGATGTTCATTTCGTTGGCCTAAGCAATCCATCGATATCGGATGTTTCCGAAAATCCTTCTGCACGGATATTCAACCGAGCTTCCGTAATTCCTAACGTTGAATGAAACAGTTCAGCCGCACGTTGAGGGTACGGATCAACAATCGTTACTTTTGGCATAGTCCGTCGCCGACAAAACGCATTCTTGAATAGTGAAACACTTTTGTGGTCCGTTCTTGGAAACGAATACCCAATGATGATAATGTGATCCGCTGCTACCAATGAGTCCTCTGCTTTGCGCCAAAGCGTCGAGAAAAGTTCACCAAACAGCTCATAGCTCTTTTGCTTAACAGGAGGAATAATCAGCGGCATTGTTATGAGGCCCTTATCGCTGGTCTTCGACTCCGGCATCCAAGGCCATTTCGGCCGCATCTGCATCAAGACATGGTCAGGACGAGCTGACTTGCCTGGGTCGTCCAAGATGTTCGGCGGGTAGTAACCATATGAGAACTCTTCGTATCCGGGCATGAAGCGCCCTGCATAGGCCGGATATGGTTGCCGCGCAAAATCGAAGGCATAAAAGACATCCGGGCCCGCATTTTGTATCAAATCGAACTGATGTTTATCCCAATCCATCATCATGCAACTGGTTATCCAGTTGGATGAACCGTGTAGCTTCAACAGTAGTGGGCCGCTTCGCGTGGCAGCGCTTGAAGGCTGTACCCATCCATCTCGAAAGACCATCTTCGGTTTCAGCCCATATCCATAGTCCGTAGCCCAAGTCCCTGTAGTCGCGAGCGCCCTATCCATGAGACAGTCCCAATTGAAAGTGATAACCGTATCATCGGGAGTCAGAGCACTGCCAATGCGAATGTGTGCTGGCGAGATCGGGCCATTTTGAATCCGATTTACGATGCATGCAAAGAAGTAAATCAACTGCGTGTAAACGCCAAGCAAGTGGATTATCTCAACTTGACGATCCACGCCGCGTTTGTGCTCTTCAATTGCGGTGAGGAGCTTCTGCTCAACGTCAGAATGAAACTCCTCTATGTCATAACCGCTCGCAAACACATTCATCACATTCGCACCCATCGTGTCTCGAGCGTAGTTGATGATGTTCCCGATCAACACCCAAGGGTTTTCACTGATGTCGAGATGTTGGAAGGTGTCAAACAGGTCTTTCGCCAATGGCATTAGAACTCCAGTCGGAGACTGTGTGTATGCCCGAGAAGCACCTGCGCCAAGTATGATCGCATTTGGCATTTGAAATCAGTGCGACCGCAATTGTCCTTTAGCAACCAAACAGTTTCCTACTTCTCTTTCTGCATTGGTTGTGGAAGAGGCACGGTTGCGCGTCGTAAGAGCGTTTCGATAACCTTCTCCTGTAACATAGCCCGCTTCCCTTGATCCGCGGTTTCTGTGCAAAGTCTTATGGACAACATGATGTCTTGCATCTGAACCAGACTTGCGAAATAGAAGTTCCCCTGCTTTTGCGTCGTTTGATACATGTACATCGATGAGCCGCCAATGAACTGCACCAGCAGTCCAGAAATCGACACTAAACTTGCAACGGTTAGATTTCCGGAAGGGCTCGTGTAGAACTTCCACACACCAAACAGCAGCGTGCCAAGTCCCAACAGAATCGCAAACACGCCGAATCCAAAACTACTCCACGCTTGGCGCTTGTTGAGTACGCAGTATTCCCGTATTTCGTTTAGGCTCAACTGCACAGTATCAAAGAGATCAGCTTCGGGCTTGCCGGCAGTTCGTTCTTTGATTTCCTCCCTCTCCTTACGCAGTTCCTTTATCTGCTTGCTGTATATGAATGGTGGAATCGCTTCTTCGGGTAGGTACGCCGAAAGACTCGCCAACAGCGCGACAATACCAAGGAAGGCAAACACTCCGGTAACCGCGTCGAGATTGTCGTGAGCGATCTGGGGGATCAATTGCCATGCACTTGCAACGCCGGCAAACAGCGCAACACTAATTGCAGAGATGGCCAGAATCAAAACGAGCTTTCGCTGTCGTGGGTGCTTACGGAGTAAGTCTACGACGTACCAGAACGCTTCCATCAACGTTGTATACATATTTCACCGGTTAGATCAGGAAATGTTTCCTGGGGGCAATTCCAACTGCGTTCCGGGCGACGCTCTCCGTACGTTAATAACCTTGAGGATGCGGTAGTAAGTCACCAACTCTTCGCCTTCCGCGCCGTGATGGGTCGTAGTTTCGAGGACGACCCGTAACGAGTCGCCGGGGCGAACTTCGACTTTCTGAAACTGAAACCCAACAAGCCAGTCATGGTCTTCGATCCTTGCGCGAATGATGTGACCGACATGCTCGAATTCCCACATCGATTCCCCGAGGTAGTCGGGTTTCTTAACGCGAAGTAGTACCTCGGACTTGTTCGTAATAGTTTCCTCAGTCAGAAGCTCTTCGGCGAACTCCTGATCAACATGAAAGGCCTTGTTGAAACCTGAAATCGCCCCGGCCGCTTCATACGAGGCAAAGTCTTCCGGTGCCAAATTCGCAACTGCTATGCTGATCACCGCAATGTCTTTAACGAGTAACGGCAGAGGGGGCGGGGTATAAATGGGCAGGTGTAGAATCCTCGTACCCTCTGCGAGACGCCTGACTTCTTCCGAGAGCTCCTGAAGAGCCTTTCTGCTTTCGATTTGTTCTCTTGCCTCAATCCATTTCAGAACAGCATGCTTTCCTTGGAGCAAGAACCCACCAACCATCTTTTTCCACTCAAGGTTCTTCAACGCTTCGTCATCTATGCCCTTGAGTGTGTTCTTAATAACTGTCCGAAGCGAACCGACCTGAATATCTTCAAGAATAAGCTCTGATTCGACACGTACGGGGAAAGCTCGCACTAGGTCGTTGTCAAGCGCCTGAAACCCCTCGATCAACTCAGACATAGCACGGAATACGCGCGAAGGGCGCGGCGAGTCTTTGGCGTAGTCAATCGTTAGGGCAAATGATTCAGTTCGTTCGTCGAGTTCTAAGCCGTTCATGTTCGCTCCAAATTAGTCCCCATCAAAACTCCACGATCACATCCTTGCCGAAGGACAGCCCGGCAACTTCGGCGGCGAGTTTGATGATCGTCCGTTTCAAAATGTTGTTGATGTTTGTCGCGACGAACCAGCCGCCCGGTAAGGCTTCGCGACATACACGAAGATCTTCGCGGTCGGGATAGAGTTCTTCGGGTGTACGGGCGATGTAATGCCGTTTGCGGCCTTGGGCATTGGGGTGCTGGGAGCAGCGTTCGAGGAATGTGGGGTCGCCTTTGGCGAGTTCGCGGAGGATGATAACCATCGCCTCCACAGCGTTTTGATAGGGATAGGCTTTGCCGCGGAGGATGAGTTTGCCGGCACGAGCGGAGGCGGCGGCGGTCGCGGGGGAAGTGGTCACGGCTGAGCGTGACCCTCCAGTGCGCGGGGCTGGTTCGGCCGGTGGTTTGGATGCGGCGGTTTCGACGATGATGGGTTTGCCGAGGGCGGCGAGGAATTCCGCCACGTCGTCAATGTCGGCGCGGACGCCGGCTTTGGATTCGACGGCGCTGGCGAGGAGTTCGACGAGAAGTTCGTCGCCTTTTTCGACGAGTTCGCGCCAGGCTTCGGGGATGGCGGCGCGGGCTTGGGAGCGGCGGTTGCGGCTGCGGTATTCTTTGCGGGCGGTGTCGAGGGCTTCGCCGGAGACGATGCGTTCATAGGCGAGATAGCGGCGCAGGATGTCGGCGGCCTCGGCCGGAGGGCGTTCGAAGAGTTCGAGCTTGTAGACGCGGCGGTCTTCGTAGCTGCCTTGATACTCATCTAAGCCCTCGGTTGTTGGAGTAAACTGAGCGGCGCATGGCGGGGAGCATAAACGAAGTGCTCCTCGCTCTCAAACCTAAACAAGCAACGGTGTCTGAGCACCAAGAAAGCGAGG
>JAJVHY010000027.1:0-8489 GCA_022072455.1 Verrucomicrobiia bacterium
CGTTACGCGAACAACGAAAGGTACAAATGGCACTAGCTGCCTGACCGACGAAAAATTTGCCCCTCCCCTCGGGGAGGGGCAAACGGGAGAACTACCAACTCAATTACTGAACTTGACGGACACAACTTTTGATGCGGAATTGGGCAGAGTTCCGGGATGAACATGGGTATTGGGGCGGGATGCGGTGTTGTGGTTGGGGCGAATTGGCGGATTTAGAACCCATCCCATAACCACCGGCGGGTGGCGGAAGATCCAGAGTTACGTGAGCGACTGACGAAGGTTCAGGCTGATTTGTTAAATGCTAAGACTTGGCCACTAAACCCCTGTCACCTCAGATTGTCACGCTCGATCACGGTCACGTTTTTAGGGCGTGATCGACGGGTACATCCGCCCCACCCCAAACCTGCTGCGAAGTCAACGGCTCGGCGGTCGCTGTCCAAAACTCGTGCGTGGCCGGCAAACCAAGCGGGAGGAAACCCGTCGTGCACAGGTAGAGACTACCGGTGGAGATGTAAACTTCGGCAAGATGCGGTTGGTGACCGGCCAAGCCGATCCGCAACCAGCCCGCCGCGTCAAACGTCGCCGCCGGTGAAAAGCAGGCGCGGATGACCGCCGTCAACGCTGCCCGCACCTGCCCCGCCGCCAGTTCAGCCGGCAAGCGGTTCTGCAAGGCCAGTTGCGCCAAAAGTTGAAACGCGCCGGTGCGATAAGCCAGGGAGCGTCCGAGTGGCGGGAATGTGCCGGTCGGGGAGATCAGCCGTTCCAGAACCATGGCGTAGCGTTGGGCACGGCGCAGAACCCGGTCGCGCCACTGGGCATCGAAAAGCGGGGCGGTGTCGAGGACGTCGAGCAGCATGGGTTGGATGACGAAGCTGTTGTAGTAGTCCCAATGAAACTCCGCGCCGTCGCCGTACGCGCCGTCACCTTTGTACCAGTGCTCGTGTTGCCGGACAGCGTAGTCGATGCGCATCTCGTCGCAGGCACCAGTGACGCGATAGAGGAACGCTTCGATGAGCGCGGCGAAGAGCAGCCAGTTGTTGGGCGCGGGACGAATGCGCCGGGTGGCTTGGAACGATTCGATCAAACGCCCCTGCGCGCCGGCATCGAGTGGCTTCCAGAGTTGCCGGGGGGCGCGGAGCAAGGCTTGCGCAAGAAAGGCCGCATCCACCAGTGGTTGACCGCCACTGGTGAAATTCAAGGTAGCCGGCGCTTGGACGAGGGCCCGCTGGGCGAGCGCGGTCAACATCGGTGCCTCGCCGGTTTCCAACCATGGGGCCAAGCCGGCCAGCGTGCGGCCCACGGCTTCGAGGCCGTTGTAACGGCGCCGGTCCTCGGGCGACGGATGGCCCGGCAAGGTTTCATTGGGCAACCGGGCGGCGAGCGTGCCGGTGGCGGCGGCTTCGAGGACGGGTTGCGCAATGCGCGTGAGGGTCGTGCTCCAAAATTCGCGGTCGGTCATCGCTGGAACAGGGTTTCGGGGTGTTGGACGCGGATTTTGCGGATCCGGTCTTCCGCGAGTGCTTTGAGGTCGGGGCAATGGCTGGCCATTTTTTCGTAGAAGGTGATGGCGTCGCGCCATTGGTTTTGCTGTTCCTTGAGATTCGCGGCGGCGCGGGCGGCCCGGCAGGACCAGAAGCGCTCGGGAGGTTCATTGGTGGCACCACCGGCAGTGGCTTCGTAGACGGCGGCCGCGTAAGCTTGGACGGCGTCGTCGAATTTTTTCAGGGCTTCGTAGGTTTTGCCGATTTTCTCGAAGGCTTGGAGGCGCATGTCAGGCGTCTTGGCGGCAGCCAACGCTTTTTGGTAGCTCGCCAGTGCGTCATCGTACCGGGTCAGGGTGAATTGGCAGTCGCCTTTGCGCCCGAACGCTTCGCTGACGAACCGGCAATCGGGAAAATCTTTGGTCAATGATTGGAGCACCAGCAAGGCGTCATCGAACTGGCCGAGTTCGCTCAAGGCGTCGCCTTGGCCAAACCGGGCTTCACAGCGCCAGTTGGATTGGGGGAATTTTTTGAGGAGAGCTTCGTAGAGTTCGACGGCGGTTTTGTAGTCTTGCCGGGCGTAGGCGGCGCGGCCGGCAAAGTAGAGCGCGGCGTCGGCATCCACGAAATGGGGGTACGTTTCAGCGAGGGATTGGAATTGGGCCTGGGCTTTGAGGTAGTCGCGTTGCCGGAGGAATTCGTCGGCGACCCAGTATTGGATGCGCGGGGCGAGCGTGGCTTGGGGGTGGGTTTTGAGGAAGTCGAGAAATTCGGTGAGGGTTTTGTCGCGTTTGCCGGTCAGGGCGTAACACCGGCCACGACTGTAGAAGGCTTGCTGTGCGAGTTCCGTGTCAAAGCCGCCGCCGGTGAGTTTGTCGAACTCGGCGATGGCGCGGTCGTATTTGTTTTCGTCCACGTATGATTCGCCGACCGCGAGCGCAGCGTTGCTGGCCCAGACGCTGGTGGGAAAGCGGGTGGTGACGGCGGTGAAGGCGTTACGGGCTGCCGGGGCTTGGCCCTGGCCGGCGAGGAGTTGACCGATGCTGTACTGCGCTTGCGGGGCCAAGTCGCTGCGGGGTTTTTCGCTGACGAGACGCTGGAAGGCGGCCATGGCGTTGAGTGGATCATCGAGACGGCGGTAGGTTTCACCGAGTTGGAAGAGCGCGCGGTCGAGGTCGGGAGTTGCAGGGAATTCAGCGAGCACCCGCCGGTAACTGGCGGCGGCGTTGGTGTATTGGCCGAGGGCTGCCTGACAGTCGGCGATTTTGAAGATGACCGGCGCACTGGGGGTGTGGGTGGCGGATTGTTCGAAGAAGTTGAGGGCATCGGCGATTTGCTTCAACTGCCAGGCGCACCAACCGGCTTGGGCGTAGGCGCGGCCGACGACGGGGCTTTGGGGAAAGTTTTTGATCAATTGCAGGTATTCTTCCAGCGCGCGCGCCGGGTCGTCCCGCCCAAAGAGCAGATCGCCGATGGCGAGTTGAACTTCGTCCGCCAAGGGATCATTGGGACGGGCGGTGAGAAATTCTTCCAGGCGAGTAACGCCTTCCGTGATCTTGCCGGCGCGGATTTGGGACTCGGCGAGTTTCAGGAGTGCGTCGCGTTTCAACGGCGCGGTCACGGCGTTGGTCAGCGCGGCGTTGAAGGCGTCGGCGGCATTGGTGAACTGCCCCATTTGCCACTGTGTCCACCCTGCCCCGTACCAAGCTTCCGCGGCCAACTGGCTGTCCACCGGCTTGTTGGGCTTGTCTTTGAAGGCCGTCGTTACCACGGCGTACCGGGTGAGTGCGTTGGTGAAATCCTTGCGGCGCTGGAGGGATTCGCCCAGCCAGTAGTTGGCCCGGTAGAACGAGCGGGTGGTGCCGGCGCGTTGGGTGATGCCGTCCAACACCGCTTCTGCTTTCGCTGCTTCCTGCCGCGCGAGATGCAGTTGGGCGCGAAGCAAATCGGCGTCGAATGCCGCCTCCCCCTTGGGTTGGGTCTTGGCGAGTTGATCGAGGGCGTCACTGGCGGCGGCGAATTGACCTTGTTTGAGTTGGGCGTACGCGAGGCCAAAAAGTGCCGCGGTGAAATGGGGGCTGGTCCGGTGTTTCTCGACGACTTCGCTATATTGAGCAACGGCGGCGGCGTAATCGCTGGCACCGCTGTGCGCTTCGCCCAACCAGAAATGAATGGCGTCCGTGCGTTTATCGGGCCAGCGGGCAAGCGCGTCCTGCAAAGTTTTCACGGCGAGCGGCCATTTACCGAGGCCGACCTGGGCGCGACCGAGGAGGTAGGCGGCGTTGTCCGCGCGTTCGGAGGCAGGGAATTGCCGGATAAATTCCTGAAGCTGGCGTTCGGCGACATCGTAGAGTTTGTCATCGAGTGCCGCTTGCGCCATGCGGAACTGCCGGGTTTCGTCCGGCGGCGCCGCGGCGATGAGCAACAACGTCAAGATCGGCCAGAGGCATTTCATGTGCCGCGCATTATTGGCAGAATCGCGGCGGCGCGGCAAGTGACGAAACACCACCAAGCTTCCTTTCTTAGCCTTGATAAACCGAGCAAGTGAATGTATATGCCCGCTCAGCGCGAGTGACGAACCATGAACCATAACTGCCTGTCTTGGCTTGTGATACTTGCGTCGATTGTCAGTGCCCTCATCCCGGTCCACGCCCAAACCAATGCACCTGCCTGGCACCAGAAGTTGACCCTGCCGGCAAAAATCCTCGACCGATATCAACAAGGCCAGGAGCGCGTGGCGGTCATCGTCACGCTTGCGCCCAACGCCCGCGCCAAGCAAAAGACCGATTGGAACGCCGCGCAATCCGTCCAAACCTTGCGCACCGCGAACCGCGCGGATTCCGCCGCCGTCCGCCAACGCCTCGCCGCCCATGAACACCGCGTCCGCCATGAGTTCGACAACCATGCCGGCTTCTCCTGCGAATTGACGGCGGAAGCTCTCGAACGTCTCGCCAACGATCCGCGCGTCGCCGCCATCGAGCCGGTAGTGGAATTGGAGATGCATCTCAACCAAGGCATCCCCTTGATGAACGCCCTTGCCACCCGCTCGACCTATACCGGCACCAATCTGGCCATCGCCATCTGCGACACCGGCATTGATTATACGCATCCCCGGCTCGGTGGGGGCGGATTCCCCAATGGTAAAGTCATCGGCGGCTACGACTACGGCAACAATGACGCGAATCCTATGCCGGTCGGCCAAGCCCACGGCACCTGTTGCGCCGGTATCGCCGCCGGCGACCTCGGCACCGTGGGCGATTACATCGGCGGTGTGGCGCCGGGCGCGAAGTTGTACGCGCTGAAGATCTCCCCGGACAACAGCGGCTCCGCGTCCAGTGACGCGATGATTGCGGCTTGGGATTGGTGTGTGACGCACAAGAACGATGATCCCAACAACCCAATTCTCGTCATCAGCACCAGCTTCGGTGGCGGCCGGTATTTCAGCACGTGCGACGGCACTTCCCCCGGCATGACCGCCGCCGCCAACAACGCCGTCGCCGCCGGCATCACCGTCCTCGCCTCTGCCGGCAACGATGGCTATTGCGATTCAATGGGCTGGCCGGCCTGCATCTCCAGCGTCATCTCCGTCGGCGCGATGTACGATGCCAATTTCGGGAACTACTCGCCGTGTGTAAATGCCGCCTCCTGCGCGAACAAGATCGCGACCAGTGGTTGCACATCCGGCTACTACGTCAACGACACCACAGCCTCCAACAAAGTCACGGCGTACTCGAACAGCGCCAACTTCCTCGACATCTTCGCGCCGGCCAATCAATGCTATACAGCCGATATCGTTGGCTCGTCGGGTTACAGCAGTGGCGATTACTCCTCCTCGTTCGGTGGCACCTCGGCCGCTTGTCCGTACGCTGCGGGTGCCGTGGCCGCGCTCCAACACGCCGCCAAAGTCCTGACCGGCAACTACCTGACGCCCGCCCAAGTTCGCTCCAATCTGAGTGCGACCGGCGTCGCCACCACCGACACCAAAGTCGCCATCACCAAACCGCGCGTAAATCTCGGCAATGCCATTGCCGCCATCAGCGGGCCGCTCCTCGACGCGGCAAGTATCAACCTGACCGGCGAGTCGTGCGTACCGGAAAATGACGCGGCAGACCCGGGCGAAACTGTCACGGTCAATCTGGCGATTGCCAATACCGGCGGCGCGCCGACTGCCAATCTCATTGCCACGCTGCTTGTCACCAACGGCGTCACCGCTCCCAGCGCTCCGCAAAGCTACGGGATCATCCTGGCTGCCGGTGGCGTGGTCACCCAGTCGTTCAGTTTCACCATCGCTGGCGCATGCAGCGCAACCATCAACCCCACGCTCCAACTTCAGGATGGTGCCACCAATTTCGGGTTAATCACCTACAGTATGCCACTCGGCGCGCTCGGATCGGTCGCCACCAACAGCTATAGCAGTGGCGGGGTTGCGGTCGCGATCTTTGATAACTCCACGGCCGAAGTGCCCGTTTCGATCATCACCACCGGCGTCGTTGCGGACGTGAACGTCGCTGTCCGCCTCAACCACACGTATGATGCTGATCTGACGTTGGAACTCGTTCACCCCGACGGCACGACCGTTGCCCTGGCAAGCCAACGCGGCAGCTCCGACGACAACTTCGGCAGCGGCGCCGCCAATTGCGCCGGGACATTTACGATTTTTGATGACGCCGCACCGACCGCCATCAGCGCCGGCAGCGCGCCCTTCGCCGCAACGTACCGGCCCGAAGCCGGACTGTCCGTTCTCAATGGCAAGCCTCTGGCCGGTCAGTGGAAACTCCGGGTCACGGACGGTTTTGGCGCGGATACCGGCACTGTGTACTGCGTCCGACTCGATATCGCTTCCCAAGCCCGCGTGTGTTGCGAAGGCACACCGCCACCCGCCAGTCCCACCAATCTCGTCGTGACAGCTGCGACGGATCTTGACGTCAGCCTGAGTTGGGCCGATGCCGCCACCACCGAGACCGGCTTCCGTGTCGAACGCAGCCCGACCGGCAGCGGGAGCTGGACAACCATCGGCACCGTTACCACCAATGTCACCGCGTTCGTGGATGACTGTGTCACGGCCGGCTCGAATTATTTCTACCGGGTGTTGGCCGTCAATGGGGCCGGTGATTCCCTGCCGTCCAATATCGCCGCCACCAACGCCCCCGCCCTGCCGGCCAATCTGATCGCGTTCGATACCGCCGCTGCCGCTGCGTACGACGATGGTTGGCAGACCGGCGATAACGCTGGCGCCGGTTTTGCACCGTGGGAGTTGCGCACCACTTCCGGCAATATCAACCTCAACGGGTTCTTCCGCGGCGGGTCCGCATGGAATGGCGGACTTGGGGGCCGGGACATTGACACCTGCGACAGCGCGTTCGGTTTGTATGCCAACTCCGGCCAGTCCGCGGTGGCCTTCCGTGCCTGGAACAATTGTCCGTTGAAAGTCGGCAGCGCCTTGCGTTGGCGGATGGACACTGGGTGGATCGAAACCGGCGGCTCCGTCGGCATCAACTTACGGACCGGCAATGCCAACTCCAGCACGACGGATTACAATACCAACAGCCGCTTCGAACTGGTATTCATTGGTGGCAACACGAACTACACGATCATTGACCAAGCCGGTCAGCGCGACGCGGGTGTCCCCTATGCCTCCGATGGCCTCGAAATCCTATTTACACTGACCGGGGCCGATACCTACACGTTGGCGATCACGACATTGGCCAGCGGTGCGACCGTCCAGAACACCGGCACGTTGCAGGGTGCGAGTGGCGCGACAATTGACAGCTTGGCCGTCTTCAATCGGTTTGCCGGCCCCGATGGAAAGTATGATTTCTTCTTCAACACTCCGATGCTGATAGGTGCGCCCGCGCAATTGGTGGTCACACCGGCCAGTTTCGACTATGGCGCACTCACCGTTGGCCAAGCTACAGCCACGACATTCCAAGTCCACAATGCCGGCGACCTGCCCTTGAGCGGGACGGCGACCACGGCGGCGCCATTCACCGTGACCAGCGGTAGTCCGTTCACAGTTCCTGGCGGAGCCACCAACACCGTCGTCGTCAATTTCACGCCGAGCACAAGTGGTGTCTATTCCGACGCCGTCACTTTCGTTACCGACGCCGGCAACACGCTGAGCGCCTTGGCGGGTAGCGGCCTCGACATCTGCGATTTTACACTCGCGCCAACCAACTTGATCGTCAGTGCTAACGGCAGCACTTTCACCGGCACGCTCCTGATTGCTTCCGCACCGGCCTGCGGATGGAATGCCACCACCGCCGCCCCATGGATTACAAATCTTACGCCCTCAAGTGGCAATGGCTCACACTTCATCAGTTACGCAGTTGCTGCCAACCCGGCCAGCGCTCGCTCCGGCGAAGTCACGGTGGCGGGTATTCTGCATACCGTCATCCAAACCGGCTGCGATTTCGCTCTCAACACCAACCTCACCACCGTCGCCGTGAATGGCGTCAGCTTCACGAACCTCTTTGTCTCCGCCACCGGCACCGCCTGCACTTGGACGGCCAGCGCGACTGTCCCGTGGCTGACCAATCTCTTTCCCACCAGCGGCACCGGCACTGCGCCGGTCGTCTTCAGCGTTCTGCCCAATGCCGGCCCCAGTCGGACCGGTGAAGTCACCGCCGCCGGGATCGTCCACACCGTCATCCAAACCGGCTGCGAGTTCAGTCTCAACACCAACCTCACCACCGTCGCCGTGGATGGCGTCAGCTTCACCAACCTCTTTGTCTCCGCCACCGGCACCGCCTGTACTTGGACAGCCAGCGCCAGTGTCCCGTGGCTGACCAACCTCTTTCCCGCGAGTGGCACCGGCACCGCGCCGGTCGTCTTCAGCATCCTCCCGAATGCCGGGCCCAGTCGGACCGGTGAAGTCACCGCAGCCGGGATCATCCACACCGTCATCCAAACCGGCTGCGAGTTCAGTCTCAACACCAACCTCACCACCGTCGCCGTGGATGGCGTCAGCTTCACCAACCTCTTTGTCTCCGCCACCGGCACCGCCTGCAC
>JAJVHY010000027.1:8499-66067 GCA_022072455.1 Verrucomicrobiia bacterium
CCGGGATCATCCACACCGTCATCCAAACCGGCTGCGAGTTCAGTCTCAACACCAACCTCACCACCGTCGCCGTGGATGGCGTCAGCTTCACCAACCTCTTTGTCTCCGCCACCGGCACCGCCTGCACTTGGACAGCCAGCGCCAATGTCCCGTGGCTGACCAATCTCTTTCCCGCGAGTGGCACCGGCACCGCGCCGGTCGTCTTCAGCATCCTCCCGAATGCCGGGCCCAGTCGGACCGGTGAAGTCACCGCAGCCGGGATCATCCACACCGTCATCCAAACCGGCTGCGAGTTCAGTCTCAACACCAACCTCACCACCGTCGCCGTGGATGGCGTCAGCTTCACCAACCTCTTTGTCTCCGCCACCGGCACCGCCTGCACCTGGACAGCCAGCGCCGATGTCCTGTGGCTGACCAACCACTTTCCCGCGAGTGGCACCGGCACCGCGCCGGTCGTCTTCAGCGTTCTGCCCAATGCCGGCCCCAGTCGGACCGGTGAAGTCACCGCCGCCGGGATCGTCCATACCGTCATCCAGTCCGGCTGCGAGTTCAGTCTCAACACCAACCTCACCACCGTCGCCGTGGATGGCGTCAGCTTCACCAACCTCTTTGTCTCCGCCACCGGCACCGCCTGCACCTGGACAGCCAGCGCCAATGTCCCGTGGTTGACCAATCTCTTCACCGCCAGCGGCACCGGCTCCACTCCGGTCGCCTTCAGCATCCTCCCCAATGCAGGCGAGACGCGCACCGGTGTCGTCATGGCAGCCGACATTGAGCACTTGGTCATCCAAATTGGTTGTGAATTAACTATGTCGCCAACCAATTCCTCGTTCACCGCGACGGGAGGACTCGGCGGATTCTCGGTGAACCCCAATGGCACCGCGTGTGTCTGGACAATCACTGCACCGGCGGACTGGATCACGATTGACTCACCAACCAATGGAGCCGGCTTGACGGTTGTCAGCTATAGCGTCCAGACCAACACCACCACACTCCCGCGCACCGCGACAATCACCGTCGCTGGCGTGAGCCATGTTGTTGAGCAGGCCGCAGCTGAATTGCCGCCCTTTGTGCAATGGCAACTCGACAACTTCAAATGCACCAATTGTCCCGAAGCGGCAACCACCGCGGACCCTGATGGCGACGGTCAGGATAACTGGGCCGAATTCCTCGCGGGGTTCGCCCCCACCAACAGCGCGTCATTCTTCCAGATCACCGGCCTGAATGCCGAAGGACCAGACCTTCGCGTGAATTGGCTGGCCGGGGGCGGACGCACCAACGTCGTCCAGTCCACGGAAAAGCTGACCACTAATTTCACGGACATCAGTTCGCTCTACATCATTCCCCCCGGTGTCCCGGTATTGACCAACCACCTCCATTTGGGCGGTGCGACCAACCACCCATCGCATTTCTACCGGATCCGTCTGGTGCCCTAGCGTGGGCTTGCGGACCCACCACTCGACAGCCACGCCCGATTCGCGTAGCATCAGGCTGATGGATATCGAGACTAATGCTCGCGAGTTGCGCGCCCTCCTCGGTGCCGACGCCGTCATCAGCACACCGACCGAACTCCTCGTCTACGAGTGCGATGCCTACACGCTGGAAAAGTTTCTCCCGAACATTGTCGTTCTCCCACGCACGACCGAACAAGTCGTCGCCACCGTCAAATACTGCGCCGAGAACAAGTTGACCATCATCCCCCGCGGCGCCGGCACCAGCCTGAGCGGTACCGTGTTGGCTGTTGACGGAGGCGTGATGATCGGGCTGGCGCGGATGAACAAGATCCTCCACGTGGATGTCCGCAATCGCCGAGCCCTCGTCGAAGCCGGTTGCGTCAACGCCTGGATTACCAACGCCGCCAAACCGCACGGGCTATATTATGCGCCCGACCCGTCGAGCCAACCGGCCTGCACCATCGGCGGCAACGTCGCCACCAATGCCGGCGGGCCGCACACGCTCAAGTACGGCGTCACGACGAACCACATCCTCGGTTTCGAGATGGTCTTGCCGGACGGCTCGCTCGTCTGGCTCGGCGCGACACCCGATGGCGGCGAAGATGTCGATGGATATGATCTGCGCGGCGCGGTCATCGGCTGTGAAGGCATGTTCGGCATCGTCACTCGCATCCTCGTCCGCCTCACCCGCGCGCCACAAGCCTACAAAACTCTGCTCTGCGTCTTCGAGACCATCGACGAAGCGAGCCAAGCCGTCAGCGACATCATCGCTGCCGGCATCGTTCCCGGCGCGCTGGAAATGATGGACCAACCCATCACCCAAGCCGTCGAAGCCGCGTACAAAGTCGGCCTCCCCCTCGACGCCGGCGCGGTGCTCATCATTGAACTCGACGGCCTCGCCGCCGGCCTGGAACGCCAAACCCAACGCGTCATTGACCTCTGCCAGCAAAATCACAGCCGCGAAATCCGCATCGCCAAAGATGACACCGAACGCTTGGCGCTCTGGAAATGCCGGAAGCAAGCCTTCGGCGCGATTGGCCGGCTCAGCCCGAATTTCATCACCCAGGACGGCACCGTGCCGCGCTCAAAATTGCCGGAGCTGATGCGCTTCATCCGCGCGACCAGCGAGAAATACGGCCTCCGCATCCCGAACGTCTTCCATGCCGGCGACGGCAACATCCACCCACTCGTCCTCTACGACGAACGCGACCCTGATCAAATCCACCGCGCCATCGCCGCTGGCAACGAGATTCTCCAACGCTGCCTCGACCTCGGCGGCAGTGTGACCGGCGAACATGGCATCGGCGTTGAGAAAATTGATTTCATGGAAAAGCAGCACGCGCCGGCTGACCTCGCAGCGATGCAGAAACTCCGGCGCGTGTTCGATCCCGAGCACCGCTGCAATCCCCATAAGATTTTTCCCGGCTCGAAGCGCTGCCCCGGGCTGATCATCAAAAAACAGGCGGCCGCATGAACATCGTCCACAGTCCGGCAGACATGACAGTGACCGTTGCCGGCGGCGTTCCGATATCAACCCTGCAGGCGGAACTCGTGAAGAACAGTCAATGGCTGCCGGTCGATCCACCGGGCAGTCTCACAGTCCGGCAACTCCTCGACACCAACGCCAGCGGCCCGCGCCGGTATGGTTTCGGCACGATTCGCGAGCATCTGCTCGGGGTCCGGGTCCGGATGGGAGAGCAGGTCATCAATGCCGGCGGCCGAGTCATGAAGAACGTCGCCGGCTACGATCTCTGCCGGCTCATGGTCGGGGCACATGGGACTCTCGGTGAAATTCTGGAAGCAACGTTCAAACTCCGGCCCGTGCCGGAAGTGGAGAAGTTCGTGCAGAAGCAATGCGACTCACTGGACGAAGCCGGTCAGTTGATTGAGCTGGTCTTACGTTCGCCAGTGATCCCGGTCGTACTCGATTTGGTTTCCCCGGCAACGGTCGTTGTCGGACTGGCCGGGACACAGGAGGAAGTCGAGTGGCAGTTGCAGCAATTGCCGTTCAGTGAGCCGGGAAATCTCGACTACAACCGGGTGCTGCCGACGTGCGTTTCGGTGTTGCCATCGAAACTGATCGAGACGGTGCGCGGGTTGACGACGTTTGTGGCGCGGGCGGGCAATGGGGTTGTGTATCACGATGGGCCGAAGGAGACAGGCGAGACGCCTGTCCCACTATTGCAGCAGCGAGTCCGGGAGGCGTTCCGTGGCTGAACAATTCCTCGACTACGACAAGGCGCTGACGTGCATTCACTGCGGGCTCTGCCTCGCGCATTGCCCGACTTACCTAGAGACTGGCAACGAGAACGATTCGCCGCGCGGGCGCATTTACACGATGCGCGCGATTCAGAATGACCGGCTGAAACTCGACGCGACAACGGTGAAGCACCTTGATTTGTGTCTCGGTTGCCGGGCCTGCGAAGCGGTTTGCCCCAGCGGCGTGCATTACGGCAAACTGCTGGAAACGACGCGCGAACACATCGAGAAGAATTATCGGCGATCTGTCTTTCAGACTTTTCTGCGGAAGATATTCATCGAACAGGTTTTCCCGTATCCATGGCGCACAACGATGGCCATCGCGCCGGTCAAACTGTTGCGGGCACTCGGCTTGGGCGCGCTCCTGCCGGAGATCGCCGCGTTTGTTCCGCAGGAAGCCCGCTCGGTCAAGTTGCCGGAAGTCTCGCCGGCAACCGCGCCGAAGCGCGGGCGCGTCGGATTGATTACCGGCTGCGTTCAGAGTGTGATGTTTGGCGAGACGAATGCCGCGACGGTGAAACTACTGAATCGCGCCGGCTACGATGTCGTGACGCCGCGGGAGCAAGTCTGTTGCGGCGCGCTCTACGCGCATTCCGGCAATCTCGCCAGCGCCCGGGAAGTTGCCCGGCAAAACATCAAAGTCTTCGAGCGGGCCGAGGTTGATCTGATTGTTATCAACGCCGCCGGTTGCGGTTCGACGCTCAAGGAATACGGGCATCTGGTCGGCACGGATGCTGGCGTGAAGTTTGCCGCCAAGGTGAAGGACTTGTCCGAGGTGCTGCTGCCCCGCCAAGGTAAATGCGCCACGCGTGTGACGTTTCACGATGCTTGTCATCTCGCCCATGCTCAACGCATCACAGCCCAACCGCGCGCGTTGGTGAAAGCGATTGCCGGCGATCAGTACGTTGAATTGCCGGAAGCGGCGATTTGTTGTGGGAGCGCCGGCAGCTACAATCTCACCGAACCCGGCATGGCTGGACAACTCCAGCGGCGCAAGGTGGAAAACATCCTCAAAACCGAAGCGTTGACAGTCGTCACGACCAATCCCGGTTGCATCCTCCAAATCCGTGCTGGATTAAAAAAAGCCGGGGCGCTCGATGTGCGGGTGGTTCATCTCGCAGATTTTTTGGCCGAGACCATCAGGGCGTGATCTTGACGCGGTAGAACGCCGGCGTCGGCGGAGCCGGGTCCGGTAATTCCAATAACGCGCCTGTGCCCGGCGTTGCCGGACCGAGGTCGCTCCAATTCGCTGCGTTCAGGGCGACGCCACGCTGGAGTTGGTAGGTTTTTCCGGCGACAGATGGGAGCCAGACATGGACGGTGCCATCTTCGATCGTGATCGCCACAATGGCCGGCACCGACTGCGCACTCAACGGCAACGTGCCGGCACTGTATTCCTGCAGATTCGTAAACCCGTCGCCATCGGGATCCGGCGGATCAGCCGGGGACAATGGATCGAGGCCGGTGGCTTGTTCCCATTCGTTCGGCAAACCGTCGCCATCCGCGTCCATGCCCACCGCGAGAATCCGCACGCCGACCGACAGGGTGCCGCCGGTGCGAACGAATCGGGCACAAGAGTTCGTGATGACCAGGGTATTAACGACGGCCGTTCCACCGGCGAGGGTGAAGGTGCCGTTGCGGAGGTCAAGGGTGCCGGTTACCGTGACCAGACCGCCGGTCACAGTCAGATTGCCGCTGCCGGTGCCCGCGCAATCGCCAAGGGTGACGGCATTGAACTGGGCGGAGCCGCCGCTAATGATGAGGTGGCCGGTACCTTGCGCACCAAAGATGGCATTGGTTGCCTGAAGCAGACCAGCAGCAACCGCGACGGTGCCGGTGGCACCCGCATCGGTACCCAGTGTGAGTCCCCCGGTCACGAGGTTCGTGCCGCCGGAGATCGCCAGCATGCCGGTGGCGCCCGCTTTCACCCCAACACTCTGGTTGGCGGCACTGGCGGTGCCGTTGGAAAGCGTGAGTCGGCCCGGCCCGGCATAGCCGACGTAGAGGCCGGCCGTGGTTTGGAGGTCACCGGCGGTCACCCACACGGCGTTGGTGTTGGTGGCGAGGTGGCCGATGACAAGTTCGGTGCCACGGAGCAGGCCGCCGGTCAGTTGGACGGTGCCGCAGGCGTTGGATTGGTTACCGAGGATGAGGTCGCGGTACAGGAACGAGCCGCCGGCCACGGTGAGACTGCCGACGCCAGCCTGCCCGACGACGGTCGCGCCGTTGAGGACCGAGAGAGTGCCGCTGTTGAACCAGACTTCGCCGGTGGCGCCGAGAGCGTGGCCGATGCTGAATTGCTGCGCGATGGTGTTGGTGGTCCCGGCCATCGTGAGCGCGCCGTGGGCACCGGCTTGCATCCCGACGATCAGGCCAGCCGTACGGAAGGTGCCGTCCAGCGCGATGAACGCACCAGTACCGGCCGCGCCGACCACGGTGGTGCCATTGGTGACGAGAATCGAGCCGCCGCGCATCACGGCTGTACCGTCCACCACCAGCGCGGGCGCAGAATTCGGCGCGCCCTCCCCGCCGAGCGCGAAGAGGTTCGCGCTCCCGAGGTAGAGACTGCTCCAGATCGTGCCCGTGATGGGGGAACTCCGGTACCAATAAGTCGGCAACGAACTACCTGAATAGAGGTCACCGTTCAACAGAGCCAGACCGGATATCAACGTGTTCGGGGCTGTCAAAACAGGGCCGACCACTTGCCCGGTGCTCGGGTCGAGACGATAAACTCGGCCTCCGCCGGTGGCGTACAGCCAGCCGTCACTGGTTGAGCCGGTCAGGCCGCCGCTGATGTCTCCGGAAATTGAAAACTGCGCCACGACTTGATCGAGGGCCGGATCCCAGACCAGAATCTCGTTGGTCTGGGCGCGCTGGAGGTAGACGCGGCCATTCAGGTACGCCGCGCCGTCAATCGGACTGGAGAACCCGGCATCAACGATATCGGCATCAAGCACGGCGCCGGTCTCAGGATCAAGTTCCCACAAGATGTGCGGGCCGCTGCCGTAGCCGTCAATGTAGAAGAGGCTGTTCGGCCCGGCCGCCAGACCAATCGTGTTCGCTGACGAAAGCGGCGCGACCGGCAGTGGCAGCGTGCGGCTGAACGGCGAATTCGTCCACGCCAGTTCGCTCAGTGAAGGGTTACCGGTCAACGGTCGCGCGAACGCAAACATGCGGCCAGAAGTCCCGCCCACAGCGCCGCCGTTGACGACCAGCGCCGCGTTGGTGAGATCGAGGTTGCCGGCCGCGCCGATGCGGCAATCGGTCTGAACGCGCAATGGCGTCGCCGTCGGCAACGCGGCAAGTTGAAGCGTGTTGGGCCCGTCAACGCGGAGAGTGTTCACAACGAGCGTGGTCGCGGCTTGCGCGAGGGTCTGCGCGTCGGCCAACACGGTCTTGGTTGTGGCGTTGGTGATAAAGATGACTTGATCGGCGGCTGGCGCGATGCCCAGTGACCATGCCGGCGCATCCTGCCAGTTGCCGCCGGTGGCCTGGAGCCAACTGTTGGTCTGCACCGGGCCGTAAGTGCTGAAGACATTACCGATGCCGGTATGTCCGACGCCGTCATCTGCATGCAGCCACATGCTCGCCGCGGTCGTGAGAACCGACAGATTTCCTGTCCACATGCCGTTGACGAATTCGGCGGCGTTGGTCGGATTGATGGGCACGGTTTCGACGCCTTCGAAACGGATGTTCGGCGTGTAGCTCGACAAGGCGCCGTTCGGATTTCCCGGCGACCAGGTCAACGGGTCGGGATACCCACTCAGAGTTGCATAGTACGTCCTCGATCCGCTGGCGAGGGTGCCACGCGTGTAGGCGATGTACAAAGATCCCGACATGCCGTTGTAGCTGAGGTCTACGAGGAGGTTGCTCGTGCCGTTGTACTCAAATGGGATGACAAATGGGAATCTGATCGACGACGCACTCGACACTGGCATGTTGGTTTGGCACACGGTCGTCCACTCGTTGGTCTGCCATTGCATGCCGGTTCCCGTGGTCAGTGCCGTGTGTTTCAGGCGGACCGTCCAGTTCTGGTATGTGACCGGCGACGAGAGCGGCATGTATACCTCCAGCCATAACGCCGTCAACTGCCGCGCCGTCCCGACCTGATTGGTCAAGTACAGTGACTGCGTGCGGACTTGCGGAGAGGTACTGCCCACCGGGTAACTCAATAAACCCGAGCCACTGCCACTCACCGAAACCGGTGCCGCCCGCTGCCCGTGCAATGTCGCCGGGCCGGTGAAACTCGCAACCGGATTGTTGCCGGCATCCTGCGCAATCACCGTTACCGGAAACGCCACGCCCACCGTCTGCGACGCGGCCACCGCACTCCAAGCAAAATGATCCAGCCCGCCACCCACCACCGTGAAAGGCGCCGACTGCCCGGCATGCCCGGACCCATCGCTCGCTGTCAACTGGATGCCGGTATCAATGTTGTTGACCCTCACCGCGCCGGTCCAGACGCCGTTCGCAAACAACCCGGTCATCAACGGCCAAACATTCGCCGCCCCGCTGGTGCCTGTGCCGGTCAGAATAGCGGGCCCGGCATGATTCGAGATCACCAGTCCGTTCACATCCAACGCCGTCACCGTCACTGCGAATGGCACGCCGGCCGTCTGGACACTGCCGACCGCCGCCCACGCGTAGTGCTGCACGTCGTTGTCGAGAACCAGCACCAGCGCGTTCGCCGCCGGGAAACCGGCCGCCGTGGCATCCACCGTGACCGACTGCACGCCGTCGAGTTCCGTGTCATCGATCACCGTCACGTTGAACACCGCCGACGTCTGCCCCACGGCAATCGTCACCAAGTCGGTCACGGTCAACTCGGACGTGTCACTGCTCGACAGATTCACAGTCAGATTCGTCAACAACGTCCCACTGATGAACACCTTGCCGGTGCCGCTCAACGTCCCCTGCCCCTCGCGCACCCAAGCCGGCACGCTCAAGGTCAACACCGTTGCCTCGTTGTCGAACACCGTGATCGTCGCGGCGGCCTCGCCCCAATTCTCCACGTGCGCCGTGACCGTGGCCGACTGCGTGCCGTCAATCAACGTCTCATCCACAATCGTCGCGGCAAACACCGCTTGCGTGGCCCCCTTCGCAATCCCGACCGTGGCCGGCACCGCCACCTCGCTCGTGTCGCTCGAACTCAGATTCACTGTCACGTTCGTACCGGCCGCCGCCGAACAGAACACGCGCCCGGTCACCAGCATCCCCTCCGTCGCGCTCGCCGGCAACTCCAGCGCCAACGCCGCCGTTTCATCGTCATCAACTAGGATCGTGGCGGTACCGTTTTGATACCCCGGTGCCAGCGCGGTCACCGTGGCCGGCCAAGTGCCGTCGAGCAGCCCGTCGTCAACGATACTGATGTTGAACCCGGCGTTAGTCTGGCCGGCGAGAATCACCACACTGGCCGGCAATGTGGCCGCCGACAGTTCGCTGGAACTCAGCGCGACGGTCAGGTTGGCGGGCGGGGCGGAGGTAACGCTGACCGTCGCCGCCACCACACCCGCGTTCTCCCCCACGCGGCTCGGCACCGTCACCAGCAACGGACTGATGTACTCCGCCTGAAAGACATTGCCGGTGCCGCTCTTGCCGCCTGCCTCCGTCGCAATCAACGTCACGTCCCACGCCGGCTGCCAGATCGTGAAGTTCCCGCTCCACGTCCCCGCGACGAACAGCCCGGTATTGGTCGGCGTGAGACTCACCGGGGTGCCGGCGCCGATGCACACGCTGAAGGACCCGCTGTTGTCGACAAAGTTCTGGTCGTTGTAATGCAGCGTCAGCGTTCCCGACGCCGGGGAAGTGAAGACGCCGCTGCTGCCCAGTTGAATGCAATTCCCGCCGACCTTGCCCACAAGCGACAACTCGTTCAGGCCGGGACAAACAAACGCGCTCGTGGCCGGCACCGTCCCGAGATAATAGGCGGAGCAACTGTTCGTGGAATGCAGCCCATCGGGGTTTGTGTAACTGCTCCCGCCGGTCGCGTTCGCGATGCACCCCGACGCCTGATACGAATACACGTGCCCCGCCACCACGGCCACGACCGCCGTGCCGCCCGAACTGTTACCCAGCACGCTCACACACACCTGATCAAACTCACCGTGCGACCACGCGGCCAACGTGGCAGAATTCGTGAACGTCGTCACCGTGTTGTTCCCGGCATCCTGCGCCGTCACAGTGACCGGCGTGGCCAAGCCAACGTACTGCGGCGACGCAACCGGACTGATGGCCAAATGATGCAACGCACCCACCAACACGTCGAACGCCGCGCTCAACCCGGTCTGCCCCGCCCCGTCGCTGGCCGTCAGCCGCACGTTCGTATCATTATTACTCACGACGAGACTGCTGGACCAAACGCCGTTGCTGAACGCTCCGCTCACCGCCGGCGCGACCCCAACCGGCCCGCCGTCGCCCGCGCCGGTAATCAACGCCGGCCCGGCATAATTCGAGATGATCAGATTGTTCAAGTCATACGCCGTCACCGACACGCTGAACGGCACCGCCGCTGTCTTCGGACTCGAAACCGCACCCCACGCGAAATGATGCAGGTCATTATCGAACACGTTCAACATCGCACTACCGGGACTGAACCCAGCCGCGCTCGCCGTGACGGTGGCCGGCTGCGTGCCGTCCAACTCGCTGTCATCGACGATGGCAACGTTGAACACGACCGACGTCTGCCCGGCCGCGATACTCACGCTCGGCGGCACCGCTAATTCGGTCGTGTCGCTCGACAGCAGACTGACCGTCAATGGCGCCGGCAATGTCCCCCCGATGCGAACCGTCCCACCATTCGTGATCGTCCCGCGCCCTTCGTAGGCCGATGCCGGCAACGTCACCACCAGGTTCGTCGGCTCATTGTCAAACACCGTGATACTGGCCACTCCGGGAATCCAATTCTGGACTGAAGCTGTCACCGTTACCGGCTGCGTCCCGTCAATCTCAATGTCATTGATAACCGTCGCCGTGAACACCGCGCTGGTCTGGCCGACCGGAATCGTGACCATAGCCGGCACGGTGAGTTCGGTCAGATCGCTCGAAGCCAGACCCACCGGCACGTTGGTCGCCATAATCACGCTGGCAAAGACCTGCCCGGTCACCACCCCCTCCTCCTCCGTCACGCTGGCCGGTAGCGTCAACGTGAGCGTCACCGCCTCGTTATCATGCACCCACATGACCAGATTCGTGCTGACGTACCCGGACGCCAACGCCCGCACCGTTATTGCCCGCGAGCCATCAACAATGGCGTCATCCACAACACCCAAGTCGAACACGACGTTGGTCTGGCCCGCCGGCACGACCACGCTCGCCGGCAACACAACCTCACCCAATTCGCTCACTGTGAACGTGACCGGCACATCAGTGGCGGGTGCCGTCGTCAGATTGACTTGCCCGGTCGCCGCGAGCAGGCCAACTCCCTCCGTCACATTCGCCGGTAACTCTAACGCCAGATTGCCGGTGGATACCGCGCGGAATGGGTTGCTGTCCCCCCGCTGCCCGCTGCCATCGTCGGCGCGAATGAAGACGTTCGTCACCGGCTCCAGAATCGTGACGGTGCCGCTCCAAATTCCTGCGGTGAATGGACCGGTGATAGTCGGCGTGAGACTGACCGCGCTGCCCGCGCCGATGCAGACGCTGAAACTTCCGTTGTTATCGCCAAAACCATCATCGTTGTAGTACAGCGTCAGTACACCTGTTGCCGGTGCGACAAACGCGCCAACAGTCCCGAGCTGCACACAGTTGCCACCAACCTTGCCGACCAAAGACCAGGCTCGCAAACCGGTGCAAATAAAACCACTGGGCGCATTACTCGTCGCAGCGCATGCCCCAGCCGCGATGGCGCCGTCCGCATCCGTTCGACACCCGCTGTAATTGAACGCAATCGAACCTGACGAACTAAACGTGTACCGCTCACCCGCCACAACATTGCCAAACACTACACCTGCGGAACTCGTCCCGCTCACGGTGCCGCAGACCTGGCCGGTCAGGGTCCCGGTCAACGCCGACAAGTACACGCTATTTGTGAAGAACGACACCGTGTTGCCGCCCGAATCCTGTGCGATCACCGTGACCGGGATCGGTGTGCTCACGTTCTGCGTTGCGCCAAGACTGCTCCAGACAAAATGATGCACCGCGCCCGGCACCACATCAAACGCCCCACTCGCGCCGGTATGTCCGCTCCCGTCGTCGGCCACCAATTGCACCCCGGTATCGGCCGTCACCACGCGCACCGACCCCGTCCACGTCCCGTTCACGAACGCGCCGCTCACGGCGTTCGACAACACCACCACGCCGTGATCGCCCGTTGCGGTCAGGCTGACCGGGCCGGGGAAGTTCGACATGATCAGGTCGGCCACATCTCGCGCCGTCACACTGACGGTGAACGGCACCCCGGACGTCTGCGGACTGGCAATGCCCAACCACGTGAAATGATGCGCGTCGCTGTCGAGCACGTTGACCGTCGCGTTACCGTCGGTGAACCCGGCTGCACTAGCCGTGACCGGGGCCGGCTGCGTACCGTCCAGTTCGGCATCATCGACAATCACCACGTTGAACACCACCGACGTCTGCCCCGCCGCGATCGTCACACTCGCCGGCACCACCAACTCGCTCGTATCCCCCGAAACCAACCCCACCACCAAGTCACCCGGCAACGTCCCGCTGATGCGGACGCGCCCGGCATTGGTCAACGTCCCCGCGTTCTCGTACGCCGACGACGGCAAGGTCAGCACCAAGTTCGTCGCCTCGTTGTCCAAGATGCTGATGTTGGCCGTTGCGTCCGTCCACCCAGTCACGTGTGCCGTGATCGTCGCCGACTGCGTCCCATCGATCAGCGTGTCGTCTGGGAAACTGGCGTTGAACACCACCGACGTTTGCCCCGGCAAAATGACGACACTGGCCGGCACGGTCGCTTCCGTGACATCGCTCGAAGTCAGCGTGACGGTCACGTTCGTCGCGACTGGCGCGCTCACCACGACGGCACCCGCGAGTGAAGCACCACCTTCGACGGCACTGACTGGCACGTCGAGAGTCAACGTCGCGGTGTCGTTGTCATGCACGACGAGTATCTGGAACGCGGCTGGATAGCCGGCCGAACTGGCATGCACTGTCGTCGGTTGCGAGCCATCGAGGTCCGCGTCGTCCCCAATCGTCACGTCGAAGCTCACGTTCGTCTGGCCGGCGGGAATCGTCACCGTGGCCGGCACCGTCAACTCACTCGCGTCACCGGATTGCAGGCTGACGACCAGATCCGCCACCGGGGCCGGCGTAACTGCGACCTGACCTTGCCCGCTGAGCACGCCATCACCTTCCGTCGCGCTGCCCGGCACCGTCAACGCAAGCGCGCCGGTATAAATCACGTTGAACGCGTTGCCGTAGCCACCGTGCCCCATGCTGTCCTCGGCACGCAGAAATACGTTCGTGGCCGGCGCCAAAACGCTGACCGATCCCGTCCAGACGCCGGCGACGAAGTTGCCGGTATTCGTCGGCGTCAACGACGTGCCGCTGGCGGCGGCGATGAGCCGGACATTCGGAATCTGGGCAATGAGGCTGCCGCTCGGCGAACTCCCGCTCCACGTCAACGGATCGCCGTAACCGCTGTCCGTGTAAAAATACAGACTGCGCGACTGGCTCGTCGCGGTGTACCGGCTCGCGCCGGAGCTGGTGTACGAACTGTTGTTGAAACTAAAGTCCACCATCAAGCTGTCGGTGCCGTTGTAGTCGAACGGCTGGCTGAACACAAAATTGACCCAGCCGGTCGTCGTGATGCTCTGGTTCGTCTGATACACGACCGTCCACCCGCTCGCGTCCCACGTCGCCGTCGCGTAGTTGGTCAGCGGGCTGTGCTTGAGGCGGATCGTCCAGTTATTCATCGTCTGCGCCGGCAGCGTCGTCACATCCAACGCCAACGCGCTGATCCGTTTCGGCCCACCGAGTTCGTCGCGCAGGTAAATCACCTGGGTCCGCGCGTCGTGGTAGAACGTGTACAGTGGAAAACTCCACGCGCCCGTGCCGGTGCCCACGTTGGTGCTGATGCCGGTCGTCGCGCTCATCCCCACCGTGCCGGTGAAACTGTTCACCGTGTTGCTCGCTGCGTCCTGCGCCGTCACCGTCACCGCAAACGGCACCTCGACCCGTTGCGTCGTCGCGACCGAGCTGATCGCAAAATGATCGAGCGGCCCCGCCGCCACCGTGAACGGCGCGCTCTGCCCGGTATGTCCCGCGCCATCATTGGCCGTTAGCCGGACGTTTGTCCCCGAAACGGCGATCACCACGGCGCCGGTCCACGTTCCGCTCACAAACGCCGTCGTGCTGAGCGGCGCCAACGCCATCGTTCCACCGTCCCCCACCGCGCTCAAGCCGGCCGTGCCGGTGAAGTTCGAGGTGACACGATCCACCACGTCGCGCCCCGACACGCTCACACTGAACGGCGCGCCAGCCGTCGGCGTCCCACTGATTACCGCCCATGTGAAATGGTGCAGATCGTTGTCGCGTACCGTCGTCGCCGCGGTACCGGGAACAAACCCGCTCGCGCCAGCCGTGATTGTGACCGGCTGATCGCCATCAGTCTCCGTGTCATCCACCACGGTGACCGGGAACGATGTCGTTACCTGCCCCGCCGCAATCGTCACCGTCGCCGGCACGGTCAACTCCGTCAGATCGCTCGAACTCAAATTCACCATCAAAGCCGACGGCAACGTCCCACTGATGCTCACACTGCCGGTATTGTTGACGCCCTCCGTCAACAACGCCGGCACCATGATCGTGAGATTGGTTGACTCGTTGTCGAGCACGCTGAGCACCGCGGTGCCGTCGGTCCAACCGGTCACCCGCGCAGTCAACGTCACCGGCTGCGGGCCGTCGAGGAGCGTATCGTTCGGCAGGTTGATGAGAAAATTCGTGCTGGTCTGCCCGGCCGCGACCGTCACCGTGGCCGGCACCGTCGCCTCCGTCGTGTCGCTGGACAACAACGTGATCGCCACGTTCGCCGCCGGCGCGCTGCTGATCGACACCATGCCCGTCACGGACGCGCCTCCTTCGATGGCTGTCGCCGGCACGTTCAACGTCAACGTCGCCGTCTCGTTATCGGTGACTGTGACCGTCCGGTTCGTCGCCTGATAACTGGTCGCCCCGGCCCACACGCTCACCGCCTGCGAACCATCGAGCACCGCGTCGTCGCCAACCGTCACGTTAAAACTCACGTTGGTCTGCCCAGCCAGAATCGTCACCGACGCCGGCACGATCAACTCGGTCGTGTTGCTCGACACCAACTGCACCAGCAAGTCCGCCGCCGGCGCCACCGCCACACTGACGCGGCCGGTACTACTCAACACCCCGTCGCCTTCGCGCACCGTCGCCGGCAAGTTCAACGCGACCGCCCCCCGGTAGATCGTGCGGAACACCGTGCTCGTGCCGAACTGGCGCGTCGGCAACGCGGCGAGCAATTGCAGGTTGGTGGACGCCCCGAGCACCGTCAGCGCGCCACTCCACACTCCGTTGGTGAACTCGCCCGTCACCGGCGGCGTCAATGGGACGACGCCACCTTGAAAGCGCAGATCGACCAAAAACCACCGCGCCGGATCCGGCGTGTTCGGGAAGACGTCCCCATCGTCCCGGTAACTCTGATGAATCGTGCCGCTGACGAAATTCGCCGCGAGATTGGTGCGCCAGAAGGACGGCTCACTGCCGGTAAAAACCCCGACCCGGTACCGGATCCCGGCATGCAACACGATCCCGGTTGTCAACGCCGTCTCCGTCCACGTGCCGACGATGCTCGCCACGCTGTCCGTCGCCAGCACGGTACCGGTATCAGTCCACAAACCGACCTTCGTGCCGGCATAATGTCGCCAATGCGTCACCGTCCACTCGTTCGTCGGCGTGAACGAATAGCCCACGGTTCGCACCGCCGTCGTGTTCGTAAACGCCGGTAGCGCGCTGCCGAGAAGGACGTTCGTGATCTGCACGCTGCCGCTGCGAATCACGCTCAGGTTTGCCGTCCCACCGAAATTCGTCGCGACGTTGTTGGCCACATCCCGCGCCGTCAGCGTGACACCAAACGGCGCCTCGACATATTGCGTCGCGCCCAGCGCACTCCACGTGAAGTGATGCACCACCGCCTGCACCACGTCGAACGCCGTACTCGTACCGGAATGGCCGCTGCCATCGCTGGCGAACAACCGCACGTTCGAGTCAAGGTTGCTGATCGTCACACTGCCGGCCCACGCGCCATTCGCGAACGCGCCACTCGTCAGCGGCAACATCGGGTTCGG
Source organism: Verrucomicrobiia bacterium (assembly GCA_022072455.1). Lineage (GTDB taxonomy): Bacteria > Verrucomicrobiota > Verrucomicrobiia > Palsa-1439 > Palsa-1439 > CAINDI01. Next base: position 24,485 of record JAJVHY010000027.1, read on the forward strand.
GCCGCCATCACCGGCCGCGCTCAACATCACCGGCCCCGGATAATTCGAGATCGCCAAATTCCCCACGTCCCGCGCTGACACGTTCACGCTGAACGGCACCCCACCCGTCCGGGTCCCAGAAATCGTCGCCCAGGTAAAATGATCCACCTCGTTGTCCCACACCGTCCACGTCGCCGCGCCGTCCGTGAACCCGCCCGCACTGGCCGTGACCGTGACCGACTGCGCGCCATCGCTCTCACTATCGTCCACCACCGTTACCGCGAAGACCGCCGAGGTCTGTCCCGCGCCAATCGTCACACTCGCCGGCACCGTCAACTCCGTCAGATCGCTCGACACCAGATTCACCGGCAAATCCGCCGGTAACACGCCGCTGATCCGCACCACCCCGGCATTGGTCAACAGGCCCGCCCCCTCCCGCGCCACACCGGTCAACGTCACCACCAGATTTACCGGCTCGTTGTCCAACACATCCACGCTCGCCAGCCCGTCCGTCCAACCGGCCACGTGCGCCGTGACCGTCACCGCCTGCATCCCATCAATCAACGCGTCGTTCACGACCGTCGCCACAAACACCGCCTGCGTCTGCCCGGCCACGACCGTGACACCAACTGGCACCGTCAACTCCGTCGGATCGCTCGACGTCAGCGCCACGGCAAAATCCACCGTGACCGGCGTGCTCACAAACACCGTCCCGGTCACCGCCCCGGCGCCTTCCGTCACGTTCGCCGGCAAGCTCACCGTCAACATCGCCGTCTCATCGTCGAGCACATTGATCGCGGCGGCACCGGCCAAATAATTCGCGGCCGTCGCGGTGATCGTCGCGGTTTGGGTGGCGTCCAAATCCGCGTCGTTCACGATCGTCACATCGAAACTGGCATTCGTCTGGCCGGCCAGGATCGTGATTGTCGCCGGCACCGTCGCTTCCGTCGTGTCACTGGACGCCAGCGTGACCGGTACGTCATTCGTCTGCGCCGTGGGGATGCTGACCACGCCGGTCACTGTGCCGACACTCTCGCTGGCGCTGGCCGGCAACACCAAGGCCAGTTGCGACGCCGGCGCGGGTGGGCTGAACACGAGCGCATAGGTCTGCGGCGCGTTGACCGGCACGTTACGCCCCACCACGCGCACCGACCACAGCCCGGCCACGACGCCGGTCTCCACGCTGACCTGTTCGATGACGTTGGTGTGATCCTCGCCGGTCTGGACGGCGGTGGCAGGAGGATTGGCCGGGTCGAGCGTCCACGGATACCGGCGGACGTTATTGGGATCGGTCACCACGAGGTCGAGGTCGTTGACGAGCGCGAGCGCGGCGTTTTCGACGGCGGCCGGGTCGTCCCAGACGAGCGTGAATTTGACGTTGGTCGTGCCGGCAGGGACGGCGAAAGTGTGCAGATTGGTCTGCGAGTGGCCGATGGTGGCGACGAGGAAACCATTGGAGCGAACTTGCTCGACCGCCGCTTTGACTTGGACGCGACCGTAGCCGGACGCGTAGTCCGGTCCTTTGTTGAACCAGCTCGTGTCGTCGTCGAGATCGAGCGCGGTGTGGATGAACAGCGCGCGCACCAAGGCCGGCACCGGATTAGTGCCGCCGAAGAGCGCCCGGTAATCCTCGACCAGCAACCCGATGCAGCCGGACATCGCCGGCGCCGCCATCGAGGTGCCGATGTAGACGCCGTATGTGTTGCCGGGCAACGTCGATTTTATGCCACCGTCGCCACCGGCTTGGTCGCCGGGCGCGACGAGTTCCGGTTTGAGCCGGCCATCATCGACCGGCCCCCAACTGCTGAAGTACGCAATCGAGTTGTCGTCGGAGTTGATCGCACCGATGCTGAGCATGTTCTTGGCGGTGGCCGGCGGCCCGACGCAACGGTAATTCAGATAATTGGGAGCGCCGTTGGTGAGATGGCAGTCGCCGTCGTCGCGTTCGTTGCCGGCGGCGAAGATGATGTTGATGCCGCGCCCGTACAGGCCGGTAACGATCTCGTCGTACTCCGGCGCGTCGGCGCCGTAATTGCCGTAGAGCGCGCAGTTGCCGTAGCCGCTGCTGACGGTGTACATCCAGGAGTTTTGCGACAAGACGATGCTGTAGGTGTTGATGGCGGCGTTGTGCTCGGTGATGTTGCTGTTCCAATCGTGCGTGACGATGGTGGCGTTGGTCGCCATCCCGCGCCATTGCAACGCCGTGCCCCCGGCGCTGGCGCTCAACGTGCCATTGCCGGCCATCGTGCCGGCGACATGCGTGCTGTGACTGCTCGTGCCGGCCGTGTCGCCAGTGATCAGGCGTCCCGCAAAATCGGCGTGCGCTGGATCGACGTGGGCCTCGTCCCATTCACCCAACGCCACGCCCGCGCCGGTCAGATTGTAGGGCGCGGATTCGAGGAGCGTGGCCTGAACGTTGACGCGCGCACCGTCGTTGTTCGTGCTCGGCGGCGGCGGCGCTTCCTCGACCCAGCGCACGGCGTCAAGGTCGGCCAACGCGTCCAGTTTCGCGGCCGGCAAGTTGACCGTGAGCCGGCAAAGCTCGGCTTCGGTTTTCAGTACGTGCCCGCCCAACGCTTCGATGGCCGCGGTCCCGGTCGCGGGGGCGATGCCGGCAAACAGTTTGACGCGCAGCTCGACGGTATCGCCCGCGCGTTTGGCCCATTGGCCGAGGCCGGTTTGGCGGACGCGCCGCGGCATCTTGTCCGCAATCTCCACACCGCCGAGCCACCGGAATTTGCCGTGGAGTTGCGCCGCCGGCGTACGACCGTCAACGCTGGCGAAGAAGGCGTTGTCCGGCAGGTAGTGCAGCAGGCGCACCCCCTGCGCTTCCAATTGCTGCCGTTGGGCGGGCGTGGGCACGGCATCGAACTGCACGATCACGTGGAGCGCGGCGTGGTTGGGTTTGGCGGCGCGGAGCCGGTCGAGGTTCGCCACGATTTCGCCGGCCGGTAGGAGTTCCTGTGATTGGAGGCGGATGGGCTTACCGTCCGCCAAGGCAGCCGCCGTGAACACGCACAGAAGAAGTCCCACCACGCGCTTGGTGTTCATGCCCGACCCCGCATGTCAGTCATCGTCATTCCCTGTGGGCAAGTGCAACAGACGTTTCCCCTCGCCACCCAAGCCGAGAGAAAGTCGTCACAAACGGGTGACAGCAGGATACCGAGTCCGGTTACCGGTGCAAGACCAAACGCAGAAACTGACCGGTGTAGGACTCGGGCACTACACAAATTGACTCCGGCGTTCCTTCCGCGACGATCTGGCCGCCGGCATCGCCGCCTTCGGGGCCGAGGTCAATGATCCAATCGGCCGATTTGATGATGTCGAGGTTGTGCTCGATGACCAACACTGTGTTGCCGGAGTCGCGGAGTTTGGTGAGAACGTCGAGCAGCTTTTGCACGTCAGCGAAATGCAGGCCGGTCGTGGGTTCGTCGAGGATGTAGAGCGTGCGACCGGTCGCTTTTTTGGCCAACTCACCGGACAGCTTGATGCGCTGCGCTTCGCCGCCCGAAAGCGTGGTGGCTTGCTGGCCGAGTTTGACGTAACCAAGGCCGACATCCTGCAACGTCTGCATGATGTCGCGCAACTTCGGGACGGCGCGGAAGAATTCTTCGGCCTCGTCCACAGTCATGTCGAGCACATCGGCGATGTTGCGGCCTTTATACGCGATCTCCAACGTTTCGCGGCTGTACCGGCGGCCGGCACATTGTTCACAAGTCACATAAACATCCGGCAAGAAGTGCATTTCGACTTTGATGACGCCGTCGCCGGCACAGGCTTCGCACCGGCCGCCTTTGACGTTGAAACTGAACCGACTCGGGCCGTAACCGCGAATTTTCGCGTTCGGCAACTGGGCGAAGAGCGTGCGGATTTGATCGAAGGCTTTCGTGTAAGTGGCCGGGTTCGAGCGCGGCGTGCGACCGATGGGCGATTGGTCGATGACGATGACTTTGTCGAGTTCTTCCACGCCGGTAATCCCATCGTGCGCGCCCGGCCGATCTTTCGCCCGGTAAAACTTTCGAAAGAGCGCCTTACGAAGGATGTCGTCAACGAGCGTGGATTTGCCGGAGCCGCTGACGCCGGTGATGCATGTCAATACGCCGAGCGGCAAACGGACGTCGAGGTTCTTGAGGTTGTTCTCCCGGGCGTTCTTGATCGTGAGCCAACCCTTTTTGGCTGGCCGGCGATTTTTCGGGACGGTGATCTGGATTTCACCGCGGAGATAAGCGCCGGTAAGAGACTTGGGCGTATCGAGAATCGTTTGCAGCGGACCGGCGGCGACGATGTAACCGCCATGCGTACCGGCACCGGGACCGAGATCAACGATGTAGTCAGCTTCCCGGATTGTGTCTTCGTCGTGTTCGACAACGAGGACGGTGTTGCCGAGGTCGCGGAGGCTTTTGAGAGTGTCGAGGAGCCGGGCGTTGTCGCGTTGGTGGAGGCCGATGCTGGGTTCGTCGAGGACGTAGAGGACGCCGACAAGGCCCGCGCCGATTTGGGTCGCGAGCCGGATGCGTTGGGCTTCACCGCCGCTGAGGGTGTCGCTTTGCCGGTCGAGCGTGAGATAACCAAGGCCGACGTTTTGGAGGAAGCGGAGCCGAGCACGGACTTCCCGGAGAATTTGGTCGGCGATGCGCTGCTCGGCTTCGGTGAGTTGGAGCGAATCGAAGAAAGCAATCGCGCCGGTAATACTCAGACGGGTGACGTCGATGATCGATTTGTCGCCAATGGTGACGCCGAGGCTCTCTTTGCGGAGGCGCGCGCCTTTGCAATCAGGGCACGGCATGCCGACCATGTAGTTTTGGAGGCGCGATTTGGTGAATTCGCTGTCGGTTTCCTCGTAGAGACGTTCGAGGTTCGGAATGACGCCCTCGAACTTCTTGTCCATCTTGCGCCATGCGCCCTTGCGCCAGTAGGTGAATTCGATGTCGGCCGGCGCACCGTGGAGGAGTTCCTGGGTGACGTTTGCCGGTAAGTCTTTCCACGGTGTGTCGAGGTCAATTCTGTAATGCTTGGCCAGTCCGCGCAGGAGCATCTTGTAATAGATGATGAGCCGCCGGCCACCGCGGCGCCAGGCGGTAATCGCGCCGTCGTTGATGGATTTGGTTTTGTCGGGGACAACGAGGTCGGGGTCGAGGAAGAGTTTTGTGCCGAGGCCGGAGCAGGTTTTGCAGGCGCCGTAGGGGGAGTTGAAGGAAAAATGCCGGGGGGTGAATTCGCCGTAGCTGATGCCGCATTCGGCGCAAGCGTTGAGGGAACTGTAAAGGCGTTCTTGGTCGGGCGTCGTGACCAGCATCGTTCCCCCCCCCCATTTGAGAGCCGTCTCCACGCTGTCGGCAAGGCGCGGGCGAATCTTCGGGCTGAGAGTGATCCGGTCAACGACCAGTTCGATGTCGTGGTTGCGTTTCTTATCGAGTTTCGGCGGTTCGGCCAGATCGATGATGGCGCCGTCAATGCGGGCGCGGACAAAGCCATCGGTTCGCATTCTTGCGAGAACATCCCGGAATTCGCCTTTACGACCACGAACCAGTGGCGCGAGGAGCACGGTCGGCGTGCCTTCGCCCAAGGCTAGGACTTGGTCAACGATCTGACTGATGGTCTGCGTCGTGATTGGCCGGCCGCATTTGTAACAGTGCGGTTTGCCGACATTGGCGTAGAGGAGGCGGAGGTATTCGAAGATTTCCGTCGTGGTGGCGATAGTGGAACGTGGGTTCGAGCCGGCACTGCGTTGCTCGATGGCAATGGCCGGAGAGAGACCTTCAATGTGGTCAACCTCAGGTTTCTGGAGTTGTTCGAGGAATTGCCGGGCGTAAACGGAGAGACTTTCGACGTATTTGCGCTGGCCTTCGGCATAAATGGTATCAAAGGCAAGGCTGGATTTGCCGGAACCGCTCAGGCCGGTGACCACGATGAGCTTCTCACGGGGGAGAGAGAGACTCAGGTTTTTGAGGTTATGCTGCCGCGCGCCGCTGATAACGATGGTATCTCTGGCCATTTCTGTTCAATCTCGAATCCCGCAGTTTAGCAGGCCGACGGGGTTTTCGCAGCCGAAATCGTGGCATAGCGGCTGCTAAAAGTACCTGCAGCAGGGAAATCAGGGATAATAAACTATGGATACAACCAGCTCAGAGTTTGAGGCCGATCTCGTGAAACATACCGACCAACAGTTGGAGCAAATGCGCCAGCAGCTCGAAACACTGCACCAGCACCTCCGCACCGTGCGGCACGGCATCAATAACAATGTCGCCGTGCTCATGGCCATGGCCGAGTTGACCCAGCGCAATCCCGCGCAGTGCGCGAAGCTGGCCCAGCTCTGTCTGGAAAAATCGCCCCAGATCTCGGCGGCGATCGGCGGGTTCTCGGAGATGTTCGACGGCGTCTTGAGCCTCCAGGAAGAATTCGAACACCACGCCGCGACCCACTGACTGTCTCTCACATTCGTCGGGGGAAGACGCGTGGGCCGATCGGCGTGACCGGTTGTGACTGCGGGTTTTCCCCCGCAAGTTTACCGGTTCAAAACTCCCCGCCCCGCGTCACAAGCCAGCGCTCCATCAGCACCACGCCGCAAACCAGCAGGTACAAACACAACAAGATTCCGCCAAAGGTCCGCGTGGGACGGACCAGGAAAGTCCGCACGGCAAAAACAAACCCCACGGAGTAGATGAGAAAACCACCGAGCGACCGGAGCGATAACGGGGCGGCCGGATCCCACCCAACAATCAAAAAAACCAAGAGGCAAAGCAATGCCGCCAAGCGTTCGGGGCGCTTCGGTTTGACAACCAGCTCTTCCACTTGCTGACTGTGACTCAAGCCGTTTCCATCTCCTCCATGCACTCCTCAATTGTTGCCGCTGTGGACTGCACCCGGCACAACTGCGCATACAATCCGTTCAATCGCATCAACTCCGCGTGCGACCCACGCTCGCTGATTTGCCCGTTCTTCAACACCAAAATCTGGTCCGCCTTCCGCACCGTGGATAACCGGTGGGCGATCACAAAACTCGTCCGGTGTGCCATCAAGCGATCCAAGGCTTCTTGTATCAGCTTTTCGGTCGCCGTGTCCACACTGGCGGTGGCCTCGTCCAAAATGAGAATTGGCGGGTCTTTCAGCAACGCCCGCGCAATGCTCACCCGTTGTTTCTCACCAACGCTGAGTTTCACGCCCCGTTCGCCCACCCGGGCATCATACTTCTCCGGCAACCGCATGATGAACTCATGACAATTCGCCGCCTTGGCGGCCTCCATCATCTCGGTTTCCGTCGCATCCAACCGGCCATACAAAATGTTTTCGCGTATCGTCCCGTTAAACAAAAACGCCTCCTGCGAGACGATCCCGATCTGCTGCCGCAATGACTCGAGCGTCAAGTCACGAATATCGTGACCGTCAATCAACACCGCGCCCCGTGTCGCCTCATAAAATCGCGGCAACAGATTTACCACCGTCGTCTTGCCGGCTCCGGTCGGTCCGACCAGCGCAATGGTCTCACCGGGCCGCGCGTGAATATTGACATCCCGCAAGACCGGCAAATCGCTTCGGTATTCAAAACCCACTCCCCGGTATTCCACGGCCCCTGCCACGCGCGCCGGTAACACCGTGGCGTCCGGCCGTTCGCCGATTTCGACCGGCGCGTCAAGAATGTCGAAGACGCGTTCGCCGGCCGCACGCGCGGCTTGGAACATCTGATTCAATCCGTGCAGTTGCCGGACGGGTGAGTAAAACATGCCGATGTACGCAAGGAATCCGGCAAACGCGCCAACCGTGAGTTCACCGCGCAAGACCGCCGCGCCACCAATCCAGAATACGACGACGTAACCAATCCACGCACTAAACTCCATCGCCGGTGAGTAGATTGACCACGCGTTCATGACGCGCATTGTCGCGCGGCGGAGGTCATTCGCCTTCGTCCCGAAACGCCCCGACTCATGCGGCTCGCGGCCGTAACCTTTGATTTGGCGGATGCCTTGGAGGTTGTCGAGCAGGAGCGCGTTGAGTCCTGACGCGGCCACGCGTTGGGCGCGATACCGGTTGTGCGCCGTCATCGTGTAAATCAACGCCCCGGCCAGCAGCAACGGAAACGGAATGAACGACCACAACGTCAGCGTGGGACTGAACACAAACATCATGTAGCCGACCCCGAACAACGCGAGCAATGCCGTCGTCCCCTGTTCAATCCCGTCAATGAGAATGCGTTCCACGGCGTTCACATCGTCAATCACGCGGGTCATCAGATCACCGGAAGCGCGCTGATCAAAATACTGAACCGAGAGACGTTGGAGCTTGTCGTAGAGGTCGCAGCGCATGTCGAAGATGACGCGTTGTTCAAAGCGATTGTTGAGCTGGATTCGCAGGAAGTTGAAGATATTCTGGAGCAAACAAGCCGCCAGCAGTGCCCCCGACAACCAGTACACTTCGGCGAGTCGGCGTTGATGTAGAAACTCATCAATCATCATCTGAATGAGCTTCGGAAACGCCAGCCCGGCCAGCGTGGTCAACACCGCACAGACCATCATCCCCAGCCCAAACCACGGATAGCGGCGCAGGTACGCAAAAACGCGCGTGAAAACCTCCCAAGCTCCCCGCTTTCGGGAGATCATGGTTTCGTCATTAACGGTGTCATGCCGGGTCATGGGGTCACCATAGCGCACCGCACGGCGTTGCATGAACAGAAAAATTGACCGCCGGCCCGTCTGTCGCTACAATCCGCCGCAAGCAACCTCGGGAGACCTCAACATGTCACAGACTGATATTGTTTCTTTGCAAAAAGAGGGCAAGAAGTTCAAACCCTCTGCGGCCTTTATCAAACACGCCCACCTCAAGTCCGCCGCCGCCTACAAAAAGCTCCATACTGAATCGATCAAACAACCGCAGAAATTCTGGACCCGCGTCTCCAAGGAATTGCATTGGTTCAAACCGTGGACAAAACTCCATGAGTGGCGCGAGCCATTCGCGAAATGGTTCATCGGCGGTCAGACCAACGTCGCCTACAACTGCCTCGACCGGCACTTAACCTCCTGGCGCCGCAACAAAGCCGCCATCATTTTCGAGGGCGAACCCGGCGACGAACGCGTCCTGACCTACACCGACCTGCACCGTGAAGTCTGCCGATTCGCCAACGTCCTCAAAGCCCATGGGATCAAAGCCGGCGACCGGATCATGATCTACATGCCCATGGTCCCCGAAGCCGCCATCGCAATGCTCGCCTGTGCCCGCATCGGTGCGACACATACCGTCGTCTTCGGCGGCTTCAGCGCCCAATCCATCATTGACCGGTTGCAGGACTCCCAAGCCAAGATGGTCATCACGGCCGACGGCGGTTACCGCCGCGGCGCGGTCGTCGCGTTGAAGCGCAACGTGGACGACGCCCTCAAACAAGCGACCGGCGTCGAACACGTCATCGTCCTCAAGCGCACCGGCACGGAAGTCGCCATGCAAGAAGGCCGCGACCACTGGTGGCACGAGGAAACCGCCAAAGTCAGCGCCGTTTGCCCCGCGGCCAAACTCGACAGCGAACATCCATTGTTCATTCTCTATACCAGCGGCAGCACCGGCAAACCCAAGGGCGTCCTCCACACAACGGCCGGCTACCTGGCCGGCACCTATCTGACCACGAAATACGTCTTCGACATCAAGGATGAAGACACCTTCTGGTGCACGGCGGACGTCGGCTGGGTGACCGGCCATAGTTACACCGTTTACGGGGCGCTCGCCAACGGCGCCACGACCGTCATGTACGAAGGCGCGCCCAACTGGCCCGAGCCTGACCGGTTCTGGCGGATCATTGCCAAATACAAAGTCACCATTCTCTACACCGCCCCGACCGCCATCCGCGCATTCATGCGCTGGGGCGACCAGTGGCCCAAGAAACACGATCTCGCCTCACTCCGCCTCCTCGGCACCGTCGGCGAACCGATCAACCCTGAAGCCTGGCTCTGGTACCACGAACACATCGGCCAGAAACGTTGCCCCATCGTGGACACTTGGTGGCAAACCGAGACCGGCAGCATCATGATCACCACCTTGCCGGGGGCCTGCTTCACCAAACCCGGCAGTGCCGGACTGCCCTTCTTTGGCATTGACCCGGCGGTTGTCAACAAAGAGGGCAGCGAGTTACCGGCGAATGTCGGCGGTTTCCTTGTCGTCCGCAAACCGTGGCCGTCGATCATGCGCACGATTCACGGCGACCCCGAACGTTTCAAACGCCAATACTTCGGCGAAATCCCGAACGTCTATTTCACCGGCGACGGGTGCCGGCGCGACAAAGACGGTTACTTCTGGATCGTCGGCCGGATTGATGACGTGCTGAACGTTGCCGGCCACCGGATCGGCACCGCCGAAGTGGAAAGCGCGCTCGTCAGCAACCAGAAAGTCGCCGAAGCCGCCTGCGTTGGCCGCCCCGATTCGCTCAAGGGCCAAGCCCTTGTCGCGTTCGTCACGCTGAAGTCCGGCATTACCGCCACGCCGGAGCTGAAAGAAGAACTCCGCGCCCACGTCGGCGTCCAGATCGGACCCATCGCAAAACCCGATGACATCCGGTTCACCGCCGCGCTTCCCAAAACGCGCTCCGGTAAAATCATGCGGCGGCTCCTCAAGGAAATCGCCGGCGGCGGCGACGTCAAAGGCGACACCACCACCCTGGAAGACCTCTCCGTGCTGGTTCAACTCAAAGCGGACGAAGAGTAAACGGCGCGCGCAGCTGATCGCCGGCAGATCAAGTCCAGTCATGCTTGCTTGTGGTTGTGGACATTCCCGGTAGTTTCCGCTACCGGTTCGCGCCATGAATGATTGGGCGGTAGTACTCCTGCGCATTGGCGCCATGTTTTTGGTCATTTGCGTTGGCTGGATTGGTCGGCGCCGCGGGTTCCTCGCCAATGAGACTACCGGAGTGTTGAGCCGGCTTGTAGTGGACGTCGCCTTCCCGGCCCTGGGGCTGACGTCGATGTTGCGCACCATTGATCCTGTCGCGCTGCGTGCGAACTGGTTCTGCCCACTGCTCGGATTGGGGTTGATCGCGTTCGCGTACTTGGTGACGGCGCTGCTGTCGGCCTCTTGCCGGACCGCGGAGGAACGGCACACGTGTCTGTTTCTGACTGGCATGCCGAACTACATTTTTCTCCCCTTGCCCATCGTGGAGGGTTTGTATGGCAACGACGGCGTTCGGGTGCTGTTGCTCTACAGCATTGGTGCGGCCCTGGGTTTTTGGACAATCGGGGTTTGGGTTTTGACCGGCCGCAAGGCTCTCGGTGGCGCTCTCCGGCAACTGGCCGGGAATGCCGGGTTGTGGGCCACGATTGCCGGCATCGTGCTGGCCATCGCGTTTCCACCGTTGCGCGGATTGGAAAACCTCGACCCCCGGCAAGCGTCGCTGGCCGGCTTGGCGGGCGGGGCGCTGATCCAGGCGCTGGCAATTGTCGGCAACCTGACCATCCCCCTGTCGTTGTTGGCCATTGGCGCGCAACTCGGCGGTTTGACGACGCCGTGGCACAAGCTGTCACGCCCGCTGTGGAGCGTGGTGATCGGGCGGCTGCTGGTTGCGCCGCTGGCGACGTTCGCCGCGGTGGGATTGTTGAGCTTGACCGGCGCGCGACTGGGTGACACGCCGCGCATGGTGGGCTACCTGATCGCCATGATGCCGGTCGGCCTCAGTTGCGCTGTGATGGTCGAACGCTTTGGTGGCGACACCGAATTGGCGGCGCAGGGCGTGTTCTATACGACGCTGTTCAGTATCCTCACCGTACCCGGCCTGTATTGGCTGGTGCAACGATTGGGATTATAGCCGGATTTCAAATTGCATATGCGGTTTTGGCTTTGCCGCATTGTTTGCGGCAGAACAATCGTTGCCGCCGGCCATGGCTATTACGTTACTGAAGCACCAAACCAGCGCAGCGCATCCGGAACGCCCATTGTCGCTCGTGTGGCCATCGCGAAGACGCTGAATCAAAAAAGACTTTGGAATAAACTCGCGCATCCAGTCCCCAAGACGGCATCCCGCGCAAACCTGCAACTCGTCCACGACGCGGATTACATCACAACGGCCCGGAGTGAAATCGCACCGGGACGTTCCAAACTCTCCCCCGGCGACACCATTGTCTCGCACGAAAGCTGGACGCCGCAACGCTCGCTGCCGGCGCTGTCTGCAACGCAGTGGATGGCGACATCGTCGAACGCGAGCACCCCATTCGGCGGCTGAATTACCGGTCACGCCGGCCAATTCCGCCGTCATCTCCAAGGTGTGCAATCGGCGGGGGTGCGGCTCGAACAGTTGCATTTCGTTGATCATACCGGTCGACGTGGATTGAAATTCGATTTCTCGCGCAGACGCTCCCAGAGCGCTTGCTCTTCGCCGGTCACTCGCGTGGGTGCTTCGATCTTCACAACGACGTACAAATCGCCCCGCGTCCCATTCACGCCCGGCAACCCGTGTCCGCGCAAGCGCAATTGCTGTCCACTCGCCGTGCCAGGCGGAATCGCCAACGCCACCGCCTTGTCCAGCGTCGGCACGTTCACTTTCGCACCGAACACCACTTCCCACGGCGCGACCGGCAAATCGTAGTAAAGGTCGGCGCCGCGCACGCTGAAATCGGGGTGCTTCGCAAATTTCACACGCAAATAGAGATCACCGGCGCTCCCACCGCCCGTGCCTTCGTGACCGCGACCGGCCAGACGAATCAGTTGCCCCTCACTCACCCCCGCCGGAATGCGCACGCGGTAGGTCTGCGTTTCGGCGTGCCCGGTCTGTGCGTCGGTGCGGCGCACACTGACCTCACGGCGCGAACCGCGCAGGGCTTCCTCCAACGTGACGAGGATGTCGCCTTCGATGTCCGCGCCGCGTTGTGCCGCGGTATCTTGTGCCGGCGTTCCGAAGTCGAATTGCTCGAAACCAGAGAATCCACCTCGACCGCGTCCGCCACCAAAAAATTGCTCGAAGAAATCGCTGAAGCCGGTACCACCGAAATGAAATTCAACGTCCCGTCCGCCCGTCGCACCGTGGAATGCGTCGGCTGGCTCGTGCCAGCCGGGCGGCACGCCGCCGTGTTGTTGCCAACCGGCGCCGAGTTGATCGTACTTGCGGCGTTTCTCGGGGTCGCCGAGGACTTCGTACGCTTCGTTGATGGTCTTGAACTTCTCCTCGGCCTGCCGTTTGTCGCCTTTGGCTTTATCGGGATGATACTGGATGGCGAGTTTTCGGAACGCGCGTTTGATTTCCTCCGGCGACGCGTCCTTCGCCACGCCCAGCGTCGCATAATAATCTCTGAACTCGACCGGCATCGTTCCCGCCTTCTGGCGGCGACGGCCGGTTGAGCCGCCGCCGCCACATCGGAGCTTCGTTGCTTACGCCACTTTCACTTCGATTTGTTTCGGCCTGGACTTCTCGCTCTTGGCCAAGTGCACCTTCAGCAGGCCGTCTTTGAACTCCGCGTTGACCTTGCCGGCATCGGCGTCATCCGGCAGCGTGAAACTACGCACAAAGCTGCCGTACGAACGCTCGACCCGATGATACCGTTTGTTCTTCTCCTCCTTCTCGACCTTGCGTTCGCCGGTAATCATCAAGACACCCTCTTGGACGGTGACTTTCACGTCTTCCTTTTTCACCTCCGGCAGATCAGCCTTGATGAGGTACTCTTTCTCATCCTCAATAATGTCCACCAGCGGCGCCCATTGGGCAACCGTCATGGCTTCCTCTTCCCCCTCCCGGCGGCGTGTCGGCGCGCGCCCAAAGAGACTGTCGAGGCGCGTGTGTAGGTCTTCGAGATCCTTAAACGGATCCCATCGAGTGATTCCGTTCATGTTGTGTTTTCCCTTTCTTATTCAGCGGGATTTTTGTTCGCCGCGCCTGCCGCTGAAATCATCAGGCGAGACGACCGTATTGACGGTGTTGTTAATTCCTGATTTCACAAAACTTCCTTTCCGCTGACGCGAAAAACCACAGTCAGAAAGAAATTGTGGATGCCGAACTGCGTCAGCGGCAAACGCAGCACGTACCCGTTACGAATGCCGGCAGGGTAGTTGATATCGACCGGGCACTCCGTCGTCAGCGTCCCATGGCCGGCACAGCGCCAACATTCATACCCGGCAAGATGACCGTGACCGCCACACGTCGAGCATTCCGCGCGCGCCGGTATTTCCACCCGCACCCGGCCACCAGTGCGGGCTTCGACCGGGTCGAGGATCACTTCGAGTGTCAGACTCTCCAGATGTTCGGCTTTCGGTTGATCGAACCCGCTAAAATTACTCCACAGCCGGTCAAACAACTCGTCGAACGACGGCTGAACAGTCGCAAATTCATTCAGCGCCATGTCACGGAAACCGGTCACTGGTTCGACAGGGCGACGACGGATCTGCCGGTCGTAATCGCGACGTCGCGCTGGGTCGCTCAACGTCGCGTACGCCTCTTGGGCCTCAATGAACGGGCCGGTAGTGAGCCCGGACTTATCCGGATGCAGTTCCAACGCCCGGCGTCGAAACGCCGCCTTAATTTCCTCGACGCTCGCGTCAGCACTAATTCCGAGGATAACGTAGAAATTCTGTTTCACCGCATTTCCTCCTCATGCCCAATTGCATCCTTAACACCAATGCCGTCTCAGGTGCCACGTTGCATAGTGCGTGCCGGATTCTCCCCGCATCCACAGGACACGCATTTATCGTCACTTACACAAACAAGGTCCGACAACTGGGACAAGTTGACCAAAACAGTGTGTGTCAGAACCTGCAAAGCGCGACATTTTGACGAACCGCTACCTGCGTGTGCTATAAATCCAACCGACAATGCGACCGCAAGACTTGCCCATTATTGAGATCAAAGACGGACTGATCGCCGCGACGGCGAAATACCGGCGGCTCATTCTCACCGCCCCTACCGGCTCCGGTAAGTCCACCCAAGTCCCACAGTTCCTTGTGGATTCAGGATTCACCGGCCAAGTCGTCATCCTCCAACCCCGCCGCCTCCCGGCCCGACTCCTAGCCGGCTGGGTTGCGCAATCCCGTGGCGGCAAAGTCGGCGACGAAGTCGGGTACCAAATCCGGCTCGATAATGTCACGAGCGACAAGACCCGCATCCGGTATGTCACGGAAGGCATCCTGCTCCGGCAAATGCTCAACGACCCCAAACTCACCGGCATCAGCGCGATTCTCTTCGACGAATTCCACGAACGTCATCTCTACGGCGACATCACCCTCGCCCGCGCGTTGCAGATTCAAGAGACGACGCGCCCCGATCTTCTCATCATCGTGATGTCCGCCACACTGGACGTGAACGCGGTCGAGAAATACCTCCAGCCCTGTCTCGTCCTCGAATCCAAAGGCCGCACGTTCCCGGTCGAGACTCAGTATATCTCGCACCCAGTCGGCGACATGCCGGTCTGGGACGTGGCCGCCGAAGAATGCGAACGCCTCGTCCGTTTGCACCGCGAAGGCGACGTCCTCATCTTCATGCCCGGCGGTTACGAAATCAGCCGCACCGTCCAAGCCGTCAAAGACATGCTCGGCAGCAAATTCATGGTCTTACCGCTGCACGGCGAACTCCCGCCCCACGAACAAGACGCCGCCGTCGCCCGGTACGATCTCCGCAAAGTCGTCGTCGCCACCAACGTCGCCGAAACTTCGCTCACCATCGACGGCGTCCGTCTGGTCATCGACAGCGGCCTCGCCCGCATCCCCCGGTACGATCCGCATCGCGGCATCAACACCCTTCTCATCGAAAAAGTCAGCCGCGCCAGTTCCGATCAACGTACCGGTCGCGCCGGCCGCACCGCGCCAGGCATCAGTCTCCGTCTCTGGACACAACGCGAACATGAATCCCGTCCCGCGCAAGAACTGCCGGAGATCAAACGTCTCGACCTCGCGGAAGTCGTCCTCACGCTGAAAGCCAGCGGCGTTGACGATGTGAAAGCATTCCGTTGGCTCGAACCACCCGACCCGCGTTCGCTCGAACGTGCGGAAGTATTGCTCGAAGACCTCGGCGCGCTTGACCATCACCAACGCATTACCGACCTCGGGCGCCGCATGCTCGCGTTCCCGTTGCATCCCCGGTATTCCCGAATGCTGTTGGCCGCGCATGAAATCGGCTGTGTCCGGCAAATCGCGCTCATCGCGGCACTCACTCAAGGCCGGTCACTCCTCACCCGTGGCGATGGCCGGCAAGTCCGCGATTCGCGCGATGAACTTTTCGGCGGCGAAACCGCGTCCGACATGTTCGTCCTGATGCGTGCGTGGCGCTATGCCGACCGGAATGGCTACGATCTCCGCCGCTGCAAAGCGCTCGGCATCCACGCCCAGTCCGCCCGGCAAGTCGGCCCGTTGTACGAACAGTTCATCGACATCGCGAGACGCGAGAAACTCGACGTGAGCGAGAAGCCCACGACGAACGAGGCGATTCAACGCTGCATCCTTGTCGGCTTCTCCGACCATCTTGCCCACCGGCTTGATGCCGGCACGCTGCGTTGCGAGATCGTGCATAACCGGCGCGGCCTACTCGCACGCGAGTCGGTCGTGACGGCACCGCTGTTTGTCGCGACTGAGATTGCCGAGATCGAAGGCAAGGAAGTGAATGTGCTTTTGAACCTCTGTACCGAGGTGAAGGAAGACTGGTTGAAACAACTTTTCCCAGAGGATTTTCAGGAGACACGAGCCGTTGCACTGGATGAAAGCCGGCGCGTGGTCTGCCGGATTCAGCGACGCTTTCGTGACTTGGTGTTGGACTCGAAGCCGACCAACGACGTCCCACGCGATGAAGCGGCGCGGATTCTGGCCGAAGAAGTCGTGGCCGGTCGTCTCAAGCTTAACGAGTGGAACGACGCCGTCGAGCAGTGGATTCTGCGCGTGAAC
Source organism: Verrucomicrobiia bacterium (assembly GCA_022072455.1). Lineage (GTDB taxonomy): Bacteria > Verrucomicrobiota > Verrucomicrobiia > Palsa-1439 > Palsa-1439 > CAINDI01. Next base: position 41,285 of record JAJVHY010000027.1, read on the forward strand.
TGGTTGAAGGAATGGATGCCGGAATTGGAACTCCCCGGAATCACCGACGAGGACCGCACAACACTCATCCAGCAACTCTGCCTTGGGTCGTTGAGTTACAAGGAAATCAAAGACAAGCCGGTTTGGCCCGTGGTGAAATCATGGCTCTCCGGCCAGCAGCAAGCGTGGATTGACGAATACACCCCGGAACGCATCGAACTGAAATCCGGCCGGCGTGCGAAAGTCACCTACTCTGCCGACGGACCGCCGACGCTCGCCGCCCGCATCCAGGACTTGTACGGCACAAACTCACTATCGATCGCCAGCGGTCGCGTGCCGCTCCGGATTGAAGTCCTCGCGCCAAACAATCGCCCCATCCAAACCACTGAAAATCTCGTCGGCTTCTGGCGCGAACAATACCCGAAGTTAAAAGTCGAGTTGCAGCGCAAGTATCCGAAGCACGAGTGGCGCTAGATCTGATCGAGTGCCTGTTTCAGGTCGGCGATAAGATCGTCCACGTCTTCGAGACCGAGGGCGATGCGGACGAGGTTATCCACCATGCCGATGGACTTGAGGTATTCCTCGGGGTAATCGAAGAACGACATCATCGCCATCTGCGTGACGAGACTTTCGCTGCCGCCGAGGCTCGGCGTAATCAAGAATAATTCGAGTGCATCGATGAACTTGCGCGCTTCCTTGTCGCCGCCTTTGACAAGGAACGTAATGACGCTACCAAAGCCGGTCATCTGCTCCTTCGCAATTTTGTGGTCGGGATGCGACGGCAGACCGGGATACCAGACCTTCTCAATCTTCGGATGCGCTTCCAACATCTTCGCGACGGTGAGACCGGCTTCGTTGTGATGTTTCATGCGCAGCGCGAAAGTCTTCAAACCGCGTTCCAACAGAAAACACGTAAACGGCCCCGGCGTCGCCCCCATCATCCGCTGCATCCGGTAAAGGTCGACAAGCAACTCGTTCTTACCGAGTGCAACACCGGCCAAGAGATCATTATGGCCACCAAGGTATTTCGTCGCAGAATGAATCACAACGTCCACACCCAGCGCGAGCGGCTTGATGTTGTACGGCGTCGCCAACGTCGCGTCGATCATCGTCAACACCTTGTGTTGCCGGGCAATCTTGACCACGGCCGGGATGTCGAGCACCCGGAGGTATGGGTTGGTCGGTGATTCAGTAAAAATGATATTCGTGTTCGGCCGGATGGCTTTCGCGATCGCGTCCGCGTTCGGATCCACAATCGAAACCTGCATCCCGAATTCCGCGAGAATGTTCGTCGCAAAATCGCGCGTCTGCCGGTAGCAATCTTTCGTAAAAATGATGTGCCCGTTGCGGCGCATATACGTCTGCAACGCCATGACGACCGCGCTCATGCCGGTGGAAAAGAGCAACGCCCGCTCCGCGCCTTCGATGGCGGCAAGCTTGCGTTCGCATTCCTGCTGCGTCGGATTGCCATACCGGCCGTACTCGTGTTCCCGGATGATGCGGCCCTCGCTCTTGGCCTGCATGAACTCCAACACGGCATCAGTCGAGTCGAAGTAATAGTTCGACGTCTGCATGATCGGCGTCGAGACCGAGAAATGCGCCTTCGCTTCCCGCTCGTGACCATGAATCGCGAGTGTTGCCGGCTTGTAGGATTTGGAAGTTTTTTTGGCCATCGCTTAGATTCCCTTTTCCAATGCCTGTGCGAGCGCATCTTTGACTGCCGCCACACTCGCCGGCAACTCGATTGGCTTGTTCGCGTACTGCGACGGAAAATCCATCGTACCCTCATGGTACTTCACTTTGAAATCGGCGAACTTCAACCCGTGCGCCGTCGAGACCACAATCACGCGCTCTGATTTATCAATCTTGCCGGCCTTCAACAATTTGATCAACGCCGCCAATGCCACACCGGTATGCGGACAGTTGAACATGCCGGTCTTGTCGCCCAAGGCTGACGCATCCGCCAGTTCCTGTTCTGTCGCTTGTTCGACAATGCCGTCGAACTGCCGGAGCGTGCGCACCGCTTTCTCGTAGCTGACCGGGTCGCCGATCTGAATTGCGCTCGCCAACGTCTTCTGCGCCTTGACCGGCTCGAAGTCCTTAAAGTTTTTCACATACGACCGGTACAACGGATTCGCGCGCTCGGCCTGCGCGACGACTATGCGCGGCAACTTCGCGATCAACCCCAGCTCCTTCATCATCAACAACCCACTCCCCAATGCCGACACGTTCCCAAGATTCCCGCCTGGGATCACGATCACATCCGGCACTTCCCAATCGAACTGCTGCACGATTTCGATGCCGACCGTCTTCTGGCCTTCGATGCGCAACGAGTTCATCGAGTTCGCCAAATAAATCGTCTCGTCTTTTGTGATCTCGCGCACAACTTTCATGCACCCGTCGAAATCCGTATCCAGCGACAAGACGAGCGCCCCGTTCGCAATCGGCTGGACGAGTTGCGCGATGGAAATCTTCCCCTTCGGCAACAATACAATCGCCGGTATTCCCGCGCCCGCGCAATACACCGCCAACGCCGCCGAGGTGTCACCGGTGGACGCACATGCGACTGCTTTGATCGGTGCGCCTTCGCTGATCATCTGTTTGACTTGTGAAACAAGCACCGTCATGCCGAGATCTTTGAAGGACCCGCTGTGGGTGTTGCCGCAGAGCTTTACCCAGAGATCGTCCACACCGATCAGTTTGCCGAACCGTTCCGCCCAAAAAAGATTCGTGCTGCCCTCGTACATCGACACGATGTTGTCGTCTTTGATGTCCGGCAAAATCCATTCCTTCTTGCCCCACACGCCGGAGCCATACGGCCATGCGTTGGACTTGTACCGGTCTTCGAATAACTTCATCCACGCCGCCGCATCCCGGCGCGCCAACGCTGTCATATCATGCTTCACCTCCAACAGTGACTGACAGGTTCGGCACCGATAAATGATGTCGTTCAGCCGGTAAGTCGCCCGGCACTGTTCGTTGATACACTGAAACCAAGCACGATTGGACATAGCCTGCGCATGATGAAATCACCCACCGGCACACGCAAGGCAAATGTTGATCGGAAGAATTCACTTGCGGTTGACCGATCGGTCAACTACTGTCCGCCCGCGCGTGAAACCGGCCCTCGATACAAAACACCGCTTGCTGGAAGCGGCCAACGAACTCATCTGGACGCAGAGCTACGGCTCCGTGAGCGTGGATGACATCTGCGCGAAAGCCGATGTGCGCAAGGGCAGTTTCTATCATTTCTTCCCGTCCAAGTCTGACCTCGCCGTTGCCGCCATCGAAGAATGCTGGCAGCAGAGCCGCGAGTGGTTGGACAAGATTTTCTCGACTCAGAACCCGCCGTTGGAACGGATTGAGCAGTACTGCGCCGCGGTTTACGAACATCAGAAAGAGAAAGCCAAGAAGATCGGCAAGGTGTGCGGGTGCCCGTTTGCATCGCTCGGATCGGAACAGAGCACGTTGGACGAGCCGATTCGCCAGAAAGGGAAAGAGATCTTTAACCGCATGGACAAGTATCTGGAGACGACCTTGCGCGATGCCGCCCGGGAAGACTTGATTGGCAAGACTGACTCCGCCGCTGCCGCCCGTGATGTACTGGCGTTGGTGGAAGGAATTTTACTGGAAGCAAAAGTCCAAAATGATTTGGAAATCATCAAACGCCTCAAGCCGGCCGTGTTCCGGTTTCTCGGCATTAGCCAACACGTAAAATAGACTGGTCAGTCAAATAATGAAAAGACGAATGTTCATCATGTTGGGGGCCGTTTTGTTGGTCGCCGCGGCCTTGGCCTTTGTTAAAATCACCCAATTCCGCAAAGGCATGGCCATGATGCAGGCCATGCAACCGCCACCGGCCGCGGTCACCACTGTCGTCGTGCAACAGGAAGTTTGGCAACCTACTGCGCGCGCCGTCGGCTCCCTCAAGGCAGTCAACGGAGTCGCCGTGAGCACGGACCTGCCCGGCATCGTTGCGGAAATCGCGTTTCAATCCGGCGCGGAAGTCAACAAAGGCGATCTCCTCCTGAAGCTCGACAGCCAACAAGAGCAGGCGCAACTCCGTTCAGCCGAGGCCCGCCGCGATCTGGCCAAACAAAACCTCGACCGCCAGAAAGAACTCGTTGCCAGCGGCGCTGTATCGCAGTCGAATCTCGATTCCGCCGACAGCCTCTACCGGCAGGCGGTGGCGGCTGTGGATGAAGCCCGGGTCCTCATTGCCCGCAAGAACATCACCGCCCCGTTCGCGGGCCGGTTGGGCATCCGACAAGTTGACCTCGGCCAGTACCTGAATGTCGGCGCGCCAATCGTGCAGTTGGAATCCATTGACCCGATTCACGTCGAATTCGCCGTCCCACAACAAAACCTCGCGCAAGTCAGCGTCGGCAAGAAATTGCGACTGAAAGCGGCCGGCCTGAATGGCGAGGAATTTACCGGCGAAGTTACCGCCGTCGAATCGCGTCTCGATGCCGCCACGCGCAACGTCATGATTCAAGGCACCGCCGCCAACAACGCCGGCAAGCTGCGGCCCGGCATGTTCGTGGAAGTCGAAGTTTTCTTGCCGGAGCAAGAAGTTGTGACCGTCCCGGCTTCGGCGATCAGCTACGCGCCCTATGGCGATTCAGTTTTCGTCGTGAAAGATGGCAAGACCGTCGAGCAACAGTTTGTCAAACTCGGGGCCATGCGCGGCGACAAGATCACCGTTCTGACCGGCTTGAAGGCCGGTGACGAAGTCGTCTCCTCGGGTGTCTTCAAGCTCCGCAATGGCGTCCCCGTGCAGGTCAATAACAGCGTCCAGCCCGGCAACAACACGAACCCGAATCCGCCGAACACATGAAATTCACCGACCTTTTCATCCGCCGGCCGGTCGTGGCGACCGTCGTCAACCTCGTGATCCTGCTCGCGGGCTTTCAGGCAATTCGCTCGCTCAATGTCCGGCAATACCCGCGCAGCGACATTGCCGTCATCACCATCAAAACCGCCTACGTCGGCGCCAATGCTGACCTCGTTCGCGGATTCGTCACAACCCCGCTCGAACGTGCCATCGCCAGCGCCGACGGTATTGATTACATCGAGTCCCAGTCCGCGCAGAGCCTCAGCACCATTTCCGTGCATCTCCGGCTCAACTACGACAACAACGACGCGCTGACCCAGATCCAGTCAAAGGTTGCGCAAGTCCGCAACGACCTGCCGCCTGAGGCTGAAGCGCCGGTCATTGATATCGAAACCAGCGACAACCGGTTCGCCGCGATGTACTTGAGTTTCTACTCCGACGATCTCGACCAAAATCAGATCACTGATTACCTGACGCGCGTTGTGCAGCCCAAACTGACTGCCGTGGCCGGCGTCCAGAAAGCCGACATCCTCGGCGCGCGAACCTTCGCGATGCGCGTCTGGCTGAAAGCGGACCGGCTCGCGGCCTTGAACATCTCCCCGTCCGAAGTTCGCGCCGCACTCGGCGCCAACAACTATCTTTCCGCCGTCGGCGCCACCAAAGGCGCGATGGTCTCGATGAACCTGACCGCCAATACCGACCTTCGCACCCCCGAGGAATTCCGGCAGCTCGTCATCCGCGAAACCAACGGCACCATCGTCCGCCTCCAAGATGTCGCCGACGTGCAACTCGGCGCGGAAAACTACGACGATGAAGTGCGGTTCTCCGGCCAGAAAGCCACGTTTATGGGCGTCTGGGTATTGCCGACCGCCAATTCGCTTGACGTGATCAAAGCCGTGCGTGCGGAACTGCCGATGATCGAAAAAGAATTGCCGGTGGGGATGAAGCTGGGCATTCCCTACGACTCCACGAAATACATCCGCGACGCGATTCACGAAGTGATCCGGACGCTCGTGGAAACGCTGATCATCGTTGTGGTTGTTATCTTCCTGTTCCTCGGTTCACTCCGGTCCGTCTTGATCCCCGTCGTCGCGATTCCCATCTCGCTCATCGGCGCGGTGTTCTTGATGCTCGTGTTCGGGTTCACGTTAAACTTGCTCACCTTGTTGGCAATCGTGTTGTCGGTCGGGTTGGTCGTTGACGACGCGATTGTTGTCGTCGAAAACGTCGAGCGGCACCTCCACGAAGGCGCGTCGCCTTTCGAGGCGGCAATCCGCAGTGGCCGGGAACTATTCAGTCCGATCATCGCGATGACCATCACGCTTGCGACCGTGTACGCGCCGATCGGTTTCCAAGGCGGCCTGACCGGCGCGCTCTTCCGCGAATTCGCGCTGACACTGGCCGGCGCCGTCACCGTTTCCGGCATCGTCGCCATCACGCTCTCGCCAATGATGGCGTCAAAACTCCTGCGCGCCAAAGACGCGGACGCCGGTTTCGCCGGCATGATCAGCCGACATTTCGATGTGCTGCGCCGAAAGTACATCCAACTCCTCGGCGGCACCCTGCGCTGGCGACCGGTCACCCTCACCCTTGCCGGCCTTGTCATCTTGTTGATGGTGCCATTCTTCATGTTCTCCGGCAGCGAACTCGCGCCGAAGGAAGACCAAGGCTTTATCATGGCTGTCATCCAAGCTGCGCCCAACTCGACACTTGACCAGACCTTGCTCTACACCGAGAAAGTCCACGAGGCTTTCAAGTCAGTCCCCGAAACCGAAAACACGTTTCAAATCACCAGTCCGTCGTTCGGCTTTGGCGGCATGACCGTCAAACCGTGGAGCGAACGCAATCGCAACACCGAAGTCATTGTCGGCGAAGTGTTCGGCAAACTCTCCGCCATTCCCGGCATCCAAGCCATCGCGTTCACCCCCTCGCCCTTGCCGGGCGGCGGCGACTTCCCGGTGGAATTCGTGATCGCCTCTACCGCCGAACCGCGCGAACTTCTCGAATTCGCCAACCAACTCGTCCTGAAAGCGTTCGCGAGCGGCCTCTTCATGTATGCCGACACCAATCTGAAATTCGACCAGCCCCAGACTGAAATCGTCTTCGACCGCGACAAGGTGGCCTCGCTCGGCGTGAATCTCCAGCAAGTCGGTGCCGACCTCGGCACGATGCTCGGCGGCAACTACGTGAACCGGTTCAGCATCCAAGGCCGCAGCTACAAGGTCATCCCCCAAGTAACGCGCGCCCAGCGGCTCACCCCCGAACAACTCCAGGAAATGTACGTCAGCGGCCCTGGCGGCAAACTCGTCCAACTCGCGACATTCGCGACACTGAAACAGACGACCGAACCGCGCCAGATTTTCCGGTTCCAGCAACTCAACTCCGTGAAAATCCAAGGCGCCATCGCGCCCGGCGTGACGCTTGATCAAGCTCTGAAAATGCTCGAAGACGAAGCCGCAAAGATTCTCCCCCGCGGCTACCGGGTGGACTACGCCGGCGAAGCCCGGCAACTCCGCACCGAAGGCAGCAACCTCAACACGACGTTAATCCTCGCGCTGATCCTGATCTTCCTCGTGCTCGCCGCGCAGTTTGAAAGTTTTCGCGACCCGCTCATCATCCTGCTCGGCTCGGTGCCGCTGGCGATGTCCGGTTCGCTCCTGTTTACGTTCCTCGGGTTCACGACGTTGAACATTTACAGCCAGATCGGACTGATCACGCTCGTGGGGCTCGTCTCAAAGAACGGCATTCTCATCGTCGAATTCGCCAACACCCTCCAAGCCGCCGGCAAGTCCAAGCTCGAAGCCGTCGTCGAAGCCGCCGGCACGCGGTTGCGACCGGTCCTGATGACCTCATTTGCGACGATTGCCGGCCACTTCCCACTGGTTCTCGCCACTGGCCCCGGGGCGGGCTCGCGCAACAGCATCGGCATTGTCCTCGTCACCGGCATGGCAATTGGGACGGTATTCACGCTCTTCATCCTGCCTTCCATCTATATGGCCATTGCCCGCGATCGCGCGCAAGCGCCCACACCCGCCGCCGAATTGGAAGAGGTGGTGGCATGAAACACGTCGCGGTACTCACCCTTGTCATTCTGACCGGCTGCGCCGTCGGCCCGGATTACCGGTCACCGAAAACCGAGTTACCGGCCAACTGGTCGGAGTCGCACGCCGGTGGGATCACCAACCGCACTGCCCAACTTGCGCAGTGGTGGAAGACGTTCCAGGATCCCGAGCTTGATTCGCTGATCGAACGCGCCTTGCTTGCCAACCACGATCTGCGGATGGCTGCCAGTCGGTTGCGTGAGGCGCGCGCGCTGCGAGCCGGCCGGTACTGGGACATGCTCCCCACCATCGAAGGCCAGGCGGCGTACATCAACGCCCGCACCAGCAAAAACGCCCAAGTCTTCCCGATCGACAAGATCAATACCGAAACCTACGACGCGCATTTCGATGCCGTCTGGGAGATTGACGTCTTCGGACGCAAACGCCGCGGCCTCGAAGCCGTCAAAGCCAACTTCGCCGCAACGCAGGAAGATCAACGCGACGTTCTGGTGAGCGTGCTGGCGGAAGTGGCACGCAATTACGTCGAACTCCGCGGCTTTCAACGCCGGAGCGCCATCACCCGCGACAACATTGCGGCGCAACAAGTCGCCCTCGACCTTACCCGCGCGCGATTCAAGGGCGGCATCAGCAGCCAGCTCGACGTCGCGCAAGCCGCCGCCTTGCTGGCCGGCACACAATCACAGTTGCCGGTGCTCGAAGCCGCCACCAAACAGACGCTCCACCGGTTGGCGGTATTGATCGGCCAAACGCCGGACAAATTGCTGGCGGAGCTCGTGCCAGCCGGCCCAATTCCCGGCATCCCGCCGGAAGTGCCGGTCGGCTTGCCCTCTGAGCTATTGCGCCGCCGAGCCGACATTCGCCGCGCCGAACGCCGACTCGCCGCGACCACTGCCCGCATTGGCGTCGAGACGGCGGAGTTGTTCCCGAAGTTCTCGCTGATCGGCACCGGTGGACTACAGAGCTTGAGCACGAGCGATTGGTTCAGCGGCGGCAGCCGGTATTGGACCGCAGGACCGACGGTGACGTGGCGGTTGTTTGAACTCGGTAAAATCCGCAGTCAGATCAAGGCCGCAACGGCGCGGGAGGAAGAAGCGCTCGCGTTCTACGAGCAATCCGTGTTGCTGGCATTGGAGGATGTCGAGAACGCGTTGGTGAACTACGCGCAGGAGCAGGAGCGCCACCGGTCACTGCACGCGCAAGTCGCCGCCAACCGGCAAGCCGTCGAGCTGGCCAACGAGCTTTACAGCAAAGGCAACAGCGATTTCCTCACCGTGCTGGATGCGAAGCGTTCGCTTTACCGGGCCGAAGACGATCTCGCGCAATGCGAGCGCACCGTGACCACCAACCTCATCGCACTCTACAAAGCGCTCGGCGGCGGGTGGGAAGAAATCAAGCTGGTTGAGAAGCGCTAGTTGCGGACGCGCACCGGGACGGCGGTGCTATTGTTCTGATAATCGTGCTCCGGCAAGATGCGGTCAGGATTGACCTCGACTTCCAGTGTGTACTTACCAGGCGCGAGGCCGGTGATGTCGATATACTGGCAATCCAGCGCCTGATCATAGACGTCCGCCCACCCGGCACTGATGCCTTGGTTCGCGATGCAATCATGGAAGACCGCGCCGATTTTCGATTTGTAGGGCAGCGAGTCGAGCATGCAAAACCCCTGTTTCCGGCCGGTAATAAACTCGCCACTCTCCGCGAGTGTACCGAGCAGCGCCTGATTGGCCGGGTCGGAGACCGGCAGCGACCAGTCGCGGCTCTTGCGCCACGCTTTGTAACCGGCTTTTGTCCAGAGCCTGTATTCAGTGAATTGTTCGAGGTGGTAATGGCCGTGGCACTCGCTGAAATGAAACAACAGCGAACACTCGGCCGGTGCGCCGATGAAAAGCGCTGTCTCACCGATGTTCGGCGTCGTGGTGGTAAAGCGGAGTAACCGCCGTAATCCCGGTGTCGCGATGCAGCCTTCGATGTACTGGCAACTGTTGGTCGCGATGAATTCCTGCGTGATGGACCGGTCTTTTTTCAACGGTTGCTTGGCCACGATCAAGTCCGGCAAGAGCGGCCCCGCCGGCGTGGCGCAGGGCCCGAGTTGTGCGGTCACGGAACCAGTGCATACCAGCACAAAAAGGAAACAGACCAAGGCCACCTTCATGACTGGGGTTCTTATGCCAATCCCTGCTCCCCGGCAAGAAAAACGCAACCCGCACCGCAACAAATTTAGACGCGGTCGCGTTCTTCCAGCGCGGCCAGCAACACCGCGATGGCACGCCGCAATTCTCTTTCCTGCGGCGTCAAATCCGCGGCTGTCGCCAGCCGGTGGAGGCGCGCTTGCACCAATTGCACGGCCGCCAGCGAGTCATTCAGGCAATCCAGCGCCGAAATTCCGCGACTGTCTTTCGTACGCAACAGTTGGTGAAAATCCGCCTCTAACTGCGCGCCCAATTGTGCCACCAGTGCCGGATCCTGGCCGACGCGAAGCAGTTCCTTGATCTGGTCCTGCCGGCTGACGAGGAAATCATCCACCATCGTCGCCACATGCGGGGCCAATTCCTGGAGTTGTTGCCGGACCATCGCGAGAGTCCGGGTCTCGAATTGCCGCCGCGCTGCCGGCATCTGTTCGATGGCCAAATCCGGCAATTGCCGGATGGCTGCCGGCACTTCTGTCACCAGCCTGTCAGCGAGTTCGCGGCCATTGTCACGCACAAAACCGGCGGCGTAGTGGTTCGCCAAGGCTGCCGCCGGTTTCGGCTGCAGCAGATTCTGATGAAGGAAGTACGTCAGGCAGCCCATGTAGACGCCGACGAAAATCACGCCCCCGACAAAAAACCCGCGCGTGCGCCGGTAGGTCTGCTGGGCTTTGACGAGTTGAGCGTCAACACATTCGACAACGGCAACCTCAACGGAAAGCGGGGTCTGGCTCATTATTGGTTCTCCTTGCCAAGCGAAGTTTCCTGCATAAATCGGGCGTATTCCACCGGCGCCATCTCGCGCAGGTTTTCCTGCAACAAGTTCGCGCACAACACCGCCACTTCCCACGTGACGGGCCGGTTCTTCACCGTCTCGGCTTCCAGTTCGCGGATCAGGTGAATATCATTGAAAATTCCCTGCATGGAAGCGACATAGGGATTCATGATGCTGGAACCGATGTTGAGCAACCGCGCCTCGGTTTCCCGCGTCAAGTTGGCCACCAGCCTGGCCACAGCCGCGTCGGTCATCTCCGGAAACATCTGGCGGATTTTGGCTTCGCGTTCAGCAATGACCTTGCCTAGCGATTCCTGCAATGTCTCATGAATCCGCGCCGGCATTTCCTGGCGGAGTGTTTCGAGTTCTTGGGCGGCTTTCGCCGTCAACTCCGGCGTCCGTGCCTGCAACTGTCCCAATTCGGTTTTGACCACCGGCATGAGTTTGTCGAGCGTACCCATCGTCAACGTGGTCACCTCCGGCACCACCTCCCGGCGGAAACCGCCAGCCAGTTCCGCAACAAACTCCTCCTGCTGCGGCCCCTTGTTGATCAAGTCGAGCGCCGCACTGCGCAACACGAACAAGCCGGTCAGAATTATGACGCCACAACTTACGGTCGCGCCGATCTTCCACCAGCGGAGCCGACGGTTCAACTCGTCAATCTCCGCAAATTTTTTCTGCACAACCTCAATAATCATATCGCCGATCTCCTGAAACTTTCATTACGGTTGACGGACAACACAACCCGGATAATTCAGCAGGATGCTTGCCAATACTCGGGCCAATTGCTGATTGCCGCCGCCATCCTGCCTTCGTATCTTGCGTCACCTATGTCCGACCAACCGCCTCAACTCCGCACGGTTCTCGCGCGCGGCTTCCGCCGGAAATGCCCCCGGTGTGGCGAAGGTGACTTGTTCAAGAGATGGATCACGCTGCACGACCGGTGTCCCGTCTGCGACTTGCAATACCTCCAAAATCAAGGCGATCTCTGGGGCTACCTGCTGTTGATTGACCGGGCCGTCTTCATCTTTCCGCTGATCGTGGTAATTTACTTCCGGATCTACAACCCCTACTCGGTTTGGTTTTATATTTTCGTCGCCGCGCTGATTGGAGGATTGCTCTACAGCCTGCCCCACCGCAACGGCATGAGCGTCGGCCTCGAATATTACTGGCGGAACCGTCCCCCGCGGACTTGACGCCTCCCCCCCGGCCACTTAGCATCCGCCCGCCCATGAAAAAAATCGTGCTTATCTTTATCGCGCTGACGTTGTTCGTCGCCGCGGCCATTCTCTTCTACAATCGCGGTGGCCGCGCGCCTGTCGGCGCCGCCCTCGTACCGGAAAGCACACTGCTCTTCCTCGACATCCCGGACTTCCAAGCCAGCCGGAACCAATTTCTCGATACGCCCACGGCCGCCTTTTGGCGCGAACCGGAAGTGCAAGCCTTCCTCGAACAACCTCTTGCCGCCTGGCGCGCCGCCACCGGTGCCACTTCCACCACAGACGAGCAACGCGGCCTCGACCAACTCCTTGCCCTCCCCCAAGGCGAAGTCTTTGCCGCCCTCACCCAATTCGCCGCCACCCCCAAACCCCGCGTCACCGGCATTATCGGCGTGGACCTCAAACTCCGCAAAACCCAAGCCCTCGCCTACCTCAAAATCTACGAACACAAATTGACCAAGTACAACCCCACCGCCACCCTCGACAAGAAAACCTACTACGGCGTGGACTACACCATCGTCCGCCTCAACTCCCAACCCCAACTCTGCCACGCCTTTCTCGGTGCCCTCTGGGTCGTCGCCTCCGACGAAGACCAGCTCCGCGACGTGATTGCCCGCCATACCGGCCATGCCGACTCCGACACACCCACATTGGCCGGCAGCCCGCGCTACACCACCGCCCTCCGGCAACTCCCGCCCGGCACCGCCGCCCGCGCCTTCGTCAATGTCGAAGAACTCGTCCGCCAATTCGGCATGGCCCTCCTCATGGCCGCCCAAGCCACTCCCGCCCTCCAAAACATCGGCAACATCGAAGCCACCGCCGCCGCCGTCAAACTCACCCCTACCGGCCTTACCGACTCCACTCTGATCACCTACCTCAAAGACCGGCCTGCTGAACCACCCATCGCCCGCCGCACCCTCACCGCCGCTCCGGCCGACTCCGCGCTCTACTCCGTCCAAACCACCGACCTCGCCAGCGTGTTCAAAAACCTCATGGAAGCCCTCGCCCGCTCCGGCAACCCCACCGCCACAAAAATGGGCGGCGACTTCGACAAGTTTCTCGCCGATGCCGGCGTGCGGCTCGCCGACGATTTTCTCGCCCACCTCGGCCCGGAAGTCGCCTACATCGGCAATTGGCGCACCGGCGCCCGCGCGCCGGATTTTGCAATTGTCATCGAAGTCAAAAACCGCGCCGCCATCGGCACCAAATACGCCACCATCGTTGACATCCTCAACCAGACCACCGGCCGCACCGACACCCTTACCCACGCTGGCGAAACCCTGCACGTCATTCACACCGAAAGCAGCTACGCGGTCCCGACCTACTGCCTCACCGACCAGTTTTTTGTCCTCGCGCTGACGCCGGACTATGCAAAGGAAATCATCACCCAACTCAAATCCGGCACCCCCGCCCTCGCCGGCAATACCGACTTCCAACAAGCCAGCCGGCAAGTGCCCACCGGCGGCTCCTCATTCACCTACTGCGACCTTCGCCAGGTCATTGGCGGCCTCTACACCTTTGCCCATACCCAAGCCACCAATACCGACGCCACCGCACTTATTGCTTGGAACAAACTCCCCCAACCGACCACCATCGCCCGGCATCTCGGCCCCTACGTATCCACCACTGTTGAAAACGCCCGCGCCGCTACCACCACCAGCTACTCACCGCTGGGCAAACCGGTCACCTTACTCGTTGCCTTGGCGGGCGGCATTGCCGCCGCGCAGCCACTCCTCGCGCAACTTCCGCTCGACGCTATTCCAGGGTTGCCCACCATGTCTTCAGGTAGGGCCGCTCCCCCTCCGCCAGCCGGTAATCAAACGGCACCGTCGCGAACTCCAACGCCGTGATCGCCCGGCCCGCCGCCCGAATCGCCCGCTCAAAATTCTCCGGCGTCAACGTCCGCTGATTCGACGAACAGAACAGCGTCCCGCCCGGCGCCACCAACGGCGCCGCCAAGACAGCCAACTCCGCGTAATCCCGCTCCGCCCGGAAAGACCGTCCCTTCTTCGTCGTCGCAAACGTCGGCGGATCGAGTAACACCACGTCCCACCGGTCACCCCGTTTCGCAAATTTCTTGAGCCACTCAAACACATCCCCAAAAACAAAATCGTGTTTTTCCGGGTCGAGCTCATTCGCCCGGAAATTCTCCTTCCCCCACTCCAAATAATTCCGCGACAAATCCACACTCGTCGTCACCGCGCCCGCCTTCGCTGCCGCGACTGAGAACGCACACGTGTACGCGAAACAATTCAACACCCGCTTCCCAACCAGCGGCATCTGCAGAAGCCGGCGCCGATTCTCCCGTTGATCAAGGAAGATCCCGGTCGACAACCCCTCGCCGAATCCAATCAAAAACGTCAACCCGTTCTCCCGAACCGGAAACCGTCCGCTCACCGGCTCACCCGCAGTGCAGACTGGCGCACTCCGCGACTGTTTCGTCGCGAGTTGCTCATAAACGGCGGCGCCGTTCAGTGGCGGCAACACGCTGGTCTCCGTCAGCCGTTGCGCGAACAAACATCCCGCATAGTCATCCACAATCACCCCCGGCAAACCGTCCGCCACCCCGCTGACCAACCGAAAAGCGTTCGTCTCCACCGGATCGAACAACAACTCGCGGAACTCTCGCGCCGCCGTCAGCGGCTCCAAATCCTCAAACACCGCCGGAATGCTGGCCGTGTACGTGACCGGCTCGTTCGTGGCCGGATGCACAAATGTGATCCGATGCGCGTGCAACATCAACCGCGGTGCCGGCGTATCGCCGTACTTGGAATCGCCCAACACCGGAAACCGGCACGTCGCCGCATGCCGGCGAATCTGATGCGTCTTGCCGGTGACCGGCTCGGCTTTGATCAGATGATTCTCACCGACCGGCGCGACGTATTCGAACCACGTCTGCTCATTCGGTCCCTCTTCACAGAACCGGTGCCGTTTCGGCCGGCTGGTCGAGAGGAACAGGTATTCCTTTTTGATTTTGTGCTGCGTGAATTGCCGGGTCAGCGCTTGATTCGCCTGCATGGACTTTCCGAAAACAAGCACTCCCGAAGTCTCTTTGTCCAGCCGGTGCAAGATGGAAAGTTTCCACCCGCGTTTCAGCAACCACTCATGCAACCCATCCGGCGCAAACCGGTCTGGCTTGTGGGTATTGATGCCGGAGGGTTTGTGAACCACCAGCACATCGGCGTCTTCCGCGAGAATCAAGGGTAACACGCGGCCAAGTACTAGCCGCATCATCCCCCAGGCAAAAGACAATTCCGCGCCAACTTCCATTTTATATTCTGAAGTCTCCCTTTGGTTCGAGAGTGAGTGAGTCAGACTCGCCTTTTGTTCCCACGAATTTTATTCCGTTGCGAAATAGCGCTAATCTGCGCAATCTTCGGGAACAAGTCAGCACCTCGTGCATCTCATGGACAGCGGCAAGCAACCCAGTTTTGAGGAGATCGTGGAATCACACTATCGCGGCTTGTATCAATTCGCCCTGAGCCTGACCGGCGCAGAGGCGGAAGCCGGCGACCTCACGCAACAGGCTTTTTTCATCTGGGCCAAGAAAGGCAACCAACTCCGGGAAATCAGCAAGGTCAAATCTTGGCTCTTCACGACGCTTCACCGGGAATTCCTCCAGTCCCGGCGCCGGCAAAGCCGATTCCCGCACGTCGAGATCGAATCAGTTGCCAACGAAATCCCGCCACTCCCCCCGGCCCTCGTCAACGAACTGGACGGTGCCACCGTGCTGGCCAAACTCCGTCAAGTAGATGATTTGTGCCAAGCGCCGCTCGCGCTCTTTTATCTCGAAGACCTGCCGTACAAAGAGATCGCGGAAATCCTCGGCGTCCCAGTCGGCACCGTCCAATCCCGGATCGCCCGCGGCAAAGCGCAACTGGCCGCCCTGCTCCAGACCAAGGAGGCCGGCCGTGGATAATCAGAAAATCCGCGAACTCATCGAAGTCTATCGCCCCGGTCTTGACGATCAGGACGAACAATTCGCCGAACTGATCGCCGCCCTTCGGAACGACCCCACCTTGCAACGGCAACTCGACGAACGCGTCGCCCGCGATTTGGCGGTTCGCAACAAACTCCGTGCCGTCGCCCCGCCCGCCGACCTGAAAGCCCGGCTGCTTTCGGAACAAAAAGTCAGCGCATTCCCCTTCAACCTCACCCGGCAACCACGCTGGCTCCAAGCCGTCGCCGCCGTCATCCTGCTTGGCCTCGCCATCCTCTGGCTCCGTGCCACCCGGCAAGATGCCTTCCTGGAATTCCGGACCGAAATGGCACAATTAGTTGCTACTGAATTCCCCCTCGACACCCACACCAATAACCTCGCCGCCCTCCAACAAATTTTTTCCGCCAAAGGCTGGCCGGCCAGTTACGTCGTTCCGCCGGCACTGAGAAAACTCCACATCGAAGGCGGCTGCCTCCGCGAATGGCGCGGGAAAAAAGTCGCGCTCCTTTGTTTCGAGACCAAAACCAATGGCGACGTCTGGCTGTTTGTCGTTGACCGCCAGGTCACCCCCGACGCGCCGACGACCGCAGATCCACAGGTTACGCAAACCGGCAACATCACGACCGCAAGTTGGACGAGTGGCGCCTACACTTACCTGCTCGCCACCGAAAACCCCACCGTCCCCATCCACTCGTATTTTTGAGCCGCGACCACTTACCGGTCCAAATCGCTCCACGCTCCCGGCGTCTCAATATCCCAACTCCCCGGCAACCCGACGAACCGCACGCTTCCATCCGCCGCTAAAACATTCGCCCCACCGGCATGATTGCGCGCCGCGCCCGCCCCAAAGAAAATATCCGCCAGTAACGCCTTCCCGCCCTGCCCGTCGAGCCGCACCGGCGCACCGGCCGCGAAACCACGCATATAATAACTGCTGGCCGTCAGTCGACCCGCAACCCCAAGATTCTGCACGCCGGTATCAGGCGCGTTCAGCGTAAAGCCGCGCGCGGCGGGACAGAAGAACACCCGGCCGAGTTGCTTCCCAGCGCCCGGCAATAGTTGGCCGTACAAGAGATACTCGGACTCCTGCCAAATGACGTAGCCACTCTGATCGCGCACGGGCAAGCGGTCGAAGTCATCGTTGTAAATCGTGGCGGCCTGCCCGAGTTGGCGCAGGTTGTTGACGCAAGCCGCCGCCCTGGATTTTTCTCGGGCGGCACCGAGGCTCGGCATGAGCAACGCAGCCAGCGTCCCCACGATGGCCGCCACCGCCAGAATTTCCACCAGGGTGAAGCCCGCCCTCCTTGGTGCGTTCTTCCCCACGCGCGCGTTATCGCACATTCGCCCCTCTGACACCAGCCAAAACATGGCGCCGTTGGCGCGGTGTTTTTTCTTGCGTCTTTTACGGTGTTACCATATTTGTAAATCGTAACACTATTAAAACGAGATTCCCAACTTCGCCTGGTGGATGTCGCGTGCCGGATGCGTTCACGTTACTGGAATTGTTGGTCGTCGTGGCCATCATCGGACTTCTGGCGGGATTACTCTTGCCGGCGTTGGCGAATGCGCGGCGGAAATCCCACGAAAGTGCGTGTCTCAGCAACCTCCGCCAACTCAGCTTGGCGGCGACGATGTACGCTGACGAATGCGGTAGCTATCCGCCCGCTTGGATCAACAGCACCGCCCGCTGGATGGATCTGCTCAAGCCCTATGTGCCGAAGAAATCTGGCGCTTATGTCTGCCTCAGTGACACCCAGAAAATTCCCCTCCCATGGGATCCGACGATCACCATGAGTTTTGGGATCAACACGTTCAACTTCGCCGGTAACCGGTGGTGCTTTTGGTACGGCGTCAAACTGCGCGATGTCGTTCGCCCGGCGGGCACAATCCTGTACGCTGACTGCACGCCCGGCAAGTATTACGCCGGCGGTGGGAGCACGTTCACCGACCCGGTAGTGGACGTGCATTACCGGCACCCGAACCAGAGTTTCAATGCCGTCTACTGCGACGGCCATGCTGAACGCAAAACAAAAACCCAGCGTTCCGATTGGGACGCGTCACAATAATCCGAAAGGCTCCTCATGAAATCCACTTGTAACCTACTGACCGCGGTGGCGATGTGTTTCGCCGTCCACACCAGCCAAGCGGGCTACAATACGCCCGGCACCAACATCCAAACGGTGCTGACCGGTACAGTGGACAACGGTGCGATGTACATCCAAAGCGTCCCGACTTGGCTCAACGCAACGCCCGCCCCGGGGGGGCTGCAACCGTACACCAATACCACCTCGTTCGTGCTACCGGCGGCCACCGACATCGTACTGGGACGGATCCTGTTCACGTTCTGGGGTGCCACACCCAATTACACCAATGCCGCCAACGTTTCATTCAACGGCACCAGCCTGGCCTCGCTGACCTTCGGCACCACCACCGACACCAACCCGATGTACAGCGCCACCCAACCAAACGTCTATGGCAGCGGACTCGGGCCTTGGCTGGTCTCGGTTCCCGTAACGGCTTCACTCGTGCATACTGATGGCACGCCCAACACGGTGACCATCGCCGAGTCACTGCCGACTGTTGATGGCCGGCTGTTGCAGGTTACCTTCCTCTCCGTCTATCAGGATGCGCTCACGCTCAATAACCAATTCAGCTACAGCATCGCGGAAGGCAGTGGCGACATCTACGGTAATCCCGCGAGCGGCCCCGGCCGCACTGATTTCCGCGAAGTTGCGCTCGGCCTCGGCAACCCCGCGAATGTCAGCGCTGCGACACTCACCGCCCTGTACACCTACGGCACCGCCGGTGAGAACGACCAACTGCGCTTCAATGACACCGCTCTTGGCGGTAGTGGCAGCAACGATGTCGCCAACTGGAGCAATACCCTCACCGGCACAAACCAAGGCCCAAACCTCGTCAGCTTCGACGTGAAGGGCCACCTTAATGAAACCAATACCGCCCGTTTTACCGTCGCTCTTGCTGATGTCTCGGGCACGCGCGAAGGAACACTGCGACCCTCAATGGTTGCGCTAGGGATCACGACGATACCGGAGCCGTCGACATTCCTGCTGGTCGGCCTCGGTCTCGGCGCGCTGTTGCTGCGGCGGCGCAAATCATGATTCAGTGGCTGTCCATTCTGTTGTTGGCGGTCGTGGCCAACGCCGAACCGCCGCAACGCGTCCTCAGCCTATGCACCACCGCCACCGATGTGCTTTGCGCCATTGGCGCGACGAACCAGCTGGCCGGCATTGACGAATATGGTCGCGTCGTGCCGGGGACGACCAACGTGCCGGTCATCGCCAAGGGCAGCGCGCTCTCCCGCGAAGAAGTCATCGCCCGCCGGTTCGATCTCGCGTTCCTCTGGTGGTATCAGGACGACGCGGCAAAACTCCTGCAGGATGTCGGCGTTCCGGTCGTTCGGCTGCGCGCCGGTCGCGCCGCCGAATTACCGGCCACCGTCCGTCTTATCGGCCAGCAGACCGGCCACGAAACGGCCGCCGCCGAACTCGCCGACGAACTCAGCGCGTTTCTAAAATCGCAAACCAACCAGCCGGCGAAACCGCCGCGTGTCTATCTCGAACTCTACGGCGCGAACATAACCGTCGGGGGCGACAGCTACCTCAACGACCTCATCACCCTTGCCGGCGGCACCAACGTCGCCGCCGACATCCAGCGCAGCAGCGTTGTGTTCTCGACCGAACAACTCATCGCCGCCAAGCCAGACGTGGTGCTCTTCGTCAACGGCTTCACAAAACCCGCCATTCCGCACGCCCACATCGTCGGCATTGACCGGCATTGGCTCGTCGCGGGAAGTCGCCTGGCGGAAGCAGTCGCTCATCTCCGCGCGCTCATTCACAAGGAAAACTGAAATGGCTTTTCATCGCATCACCTACAACGAGAAACACCGGTTCGCCACCGTCCACAACTTCGGCTGTACACTGCGATGCCCGACGTGCAGTTACAAACTCCGCAGCGGCGCGAATGGCATCCCCGGCCAAATCACGCCGCGCCCGACGACCTTTCTCTCGATGGATGAAGTCCGTCGCGCCTTGCGCAGTGTGCCGGTCGAAAGAGTCAATTTCATGGGCGGCGAACCGACCGTCGCCGTCGAGTTGCCGGAGGCACTCGCGTTCTGCAAACAGGAACTCGGCGTCCGCACCTTTCTCGGTCACACCATCGGTCTCCATCTCCCGTTGCCGAATCTCGACGGCGCGAATGTCGGCCTCAAAGCCTGGGACGACGCCACCCATCGCCGCTACACTGGCCGCGAACGCAAACCGTTCTTCGACAACTTCGCCGCCGCTTACCGCGCGGGCTTGGAAATGCGCGCCAACATCGTCTTCATCCCCACGTTCGTGGACCTCGACCAAGTCGAAGCCGTTGCCGCATGGGTCGCGTCCATTGACCGGGCGATTCCATTTCATGTCATGGGCTACATCCCCGTGCCCGGCCAACCGTTCCCGCGCCCAACCGCCGACCAAATGGATCAAGCCGTCGCCGTCTGCCATCGCCACCTTGACAACGTTGGCGCTTCGCATCTCACCGTCGAGGAAGCGTTGAATCTCATCCCGCGCGACGACCGCTTCGACGTTCGCGAAATCGCATGAAGACCGGTCTCGTCGTTGCGCTGCTCGTCGTGGCGCTCCTTGCGCTCGCCACCGGCAGCGTCCACATCCCGGCCACCGAAATTGCCGGTCGACTTGCGCGCGCCGCGACCGGCCAAGGCACCGGCGACACCGCCGACCAAATCCTGCTGCAAGTCCGGTTGCCGCGCGTGGCGCTCGCCATCGCCGTCGGCGCGGCGTTGGCGCTCGGTGGACTCGCCTCACAAACTCTTTTCCGCAATCCACTCGCGACGCCCTCGATCATCGGCGTCTCCAACGGCGCCGCGCTCGGCGCGGTCGCCGCAATGCTGGCCGGAATCGCCGCGCCGCTTGGCAGTTTCGCTGCCGGGCTGGCGGTCGCCGCCCTCGTGTTCACGCTGGGCCGGCGCGGAACATATTTTGGCCAAACGCTGCTGCTGGCCGGCATCGCCATCGCCGCGCTCTGCTCCGCGCTGACCACCGGTGCGCTCTACCTTGCCGGCGAACGCCTGCCGGCGGTGATCTTTTGGTTGATGGGCGGACTCTGGCAGGCCAACGGTCGCGCCGCGCTGGTGATGTTGCCGGTCGCTTTGGCCGCCCTCGGGGTGATGCTCGCGCTCGCCCGGTCGCTCAACGTCGTGCTCGTCGGCGAAGCCTCGGCGCGCGACCTCGGAGTCAACGTGCCACGTCTCCAATACACGCTACTGGCGCTCATCACCGTCACCGCCGCGACTGCCGTGAGCCTGACCGGCGTGATTGGATTCATCGGGTTGATCGTGCCGCATCTTTTGCGCTTGGCGGTCGGCGGTGATCATCGTCGGCTCGTGCCGGCCACTGCGCTTGGCGGCGCGTTGCTGTTGCTGATGGCCGACACGTTGGCGCGGACGCTCGCCGCGCCGGCAGAAATCCCGGTCGGCATCCTCACCGCACTCGTCGGCGCGCCGGTATTTCTGTGGCTGTTGCGGCGGAGGAGGACGCTGTGAACTTGCGTTCTTCTTACCGGCTGCCTGGCGAAATAGTCTCATGAATACCCATACGCATCATCACCTCCAGTCTGATCCGCGAATCAACTTCTTCGACCTACAGGCTCCGGGTTGGGAAAGGAACGCGGCGAAAAACGCCTACAATTTGTCACGACTCGATGAGTTGCGGGCGCGGCTTGGATTGCGTCCAAGCATCGACGTGGTCGAAGTCGGCTGTGGCACCGGGTTGGTGACCGGCTGGCTGGTCAATTGCGTGCAGCCCGGTCGGGTGTTGGCCGTGGATTTCTCGCCGGCGATGCTCGCGCAAGCGCAAGCCAAACGTCTTGCGGCGGAATTCCGATGCCTCGACATCTGCCACGAAGCACCGGCTGCCGGCGCGTTTGATCTGGCGTTTTGTTTTCAGGTGTTTCCTCATTTTCGCGATCAAACAGCGGCGCTGCGGAACTTGGCGAGGGCGTTGAAGCCGGGTGGGCGACTGGTGGTGGTGCATCTGGTTGGCCGGGCGCAACTCAACGAGTTTCATCGCGGTTTGGCGGAGCCGGTGCATCAGGACCGGTTACCGGCGCCGCATGAATGGCCGGCGTTACTCGCGACGGCCGGTCTGGAACTAGTGCGCTGCGAGGACCGGGCGGATTTGTTTTTGGTGGAGGCCAAATGCGGATGGGTAAATCAAAAAGGGAGAATGCAATGCGACAAGGATCAGTGAGCCGGTTTATTGACCATCATTATCGACACTTCAATGCGGCGGCGCTCAAGGACGCGGCGGAAGGCTACACGCGTCACTTGGATCAAGGTGGGATGATGTTTATGACCATCGCCGGCGCGATGAGCACAGCGGAGTTGGGACTTTCGTTGGCGGAGATGATCCGGCGCGACAAAGTGCACGCCATTTGTTGCACCGGGGCAAACCTGGAGGAGGATGTGTTTAATCTCGTCGCGCACGATCATTACGAACGCGTGCCGCACTACCGCGATCTCACGCCAGCCGATGAACACAAATTGCTCAAGCGGCACATGAATCGTGTCACGGACACGTGCATCCCGGAAGGCGAAGCGATGCGCCGCATCGAATCAGCCGTGTTGGAAGAGTGGGTCGCGGCGGACAAAAAGGGCGAACGCTATTTCCCCCACGAATTCATGTTCAAGATTCTCCGCAGCGGTAAGCTCAAGAAGTATTATCAGATCAATCCGCGCGACAGTTGGTTGATGGCGGCGATGGAGAAGAATCTGCCGATGTTCGTGCCGGGTTGGGAAGATGCCACCTTGGGCAATATGTACGCCGGCCATTGTGTCGAAGGCCACGTCAAGAACGTCCACACGGTCCGCACCGGCATCGAGTACATGATGGCATTGGCGGAATGGTACACGCGGACTAGTGCCAAGCGGTCCATCGGCTTTTTCCAAATCGGCGGCGGCATTGCCGGCGATTTTCCGATCTGCGTCGTGCCGATGTTGCATCAGGATTTGCGCCGCACGAAAGTGCCGCTCTGGGGCTATTTCTGTCAGATCAGCGATTCGACGACGAGCTACGGTTCGTATTCCGGCGCTGTGCCAAACGAGAAAATTACGTGGGGCAAACTGGGCGTGAAGACGCCGAAGTACATCATCGAGTCCGATGCCACCATCGTCGCGCCGCTGATGTTCGCCAAAATCCTCGGATGGTAAACCACGTCGCCATCTTTCGGGGTGCGCCGTCCTACGAGGACGCAACCGCCATCCAGAGCTTGGTGAACTCCGCCGTGGATGCGCTTCGCTTGCCGGCGGATTTCATTCGGCCCGGCGACCGGGTCGTGCTCAAACCCAATTGGGTCAAGGAGCACAATTTGCGGCGGCCCGACGATGAGCAAAGCTGGCTGACGGTCGTGACGCATCCGGCGGTGATCCTGGAGGTGGCGCGCTGGGCGGCGCGCCGGTTGCAAGGTCGTGGGGCAATCACTATTTGCGACGCGCCGCAAAGCGATTCGTCATTCGACAAAATCCGCGCGTACTGCCAGTTGGATAAACTCCGCGAACGCTGCGTGCGGGAATTTCCCGGGATTACTTTCCAAGTGTTGGATTTGCGTTCGGAGGGCTGGATTGCTCGCGATGGCGTCCCGGTGGCGCGGACGCAACTGCCGGGTGATCCGGCCGGGGTGGTCAACATTCATCTCGACGAGAACAGCGAATTCATCGGATACCGGGGACAAGGCCGACTTTACGGCGCGGCGTATGACTTCGCGGTGACGAACCGGCAACACTGCGACCCGCGGCACGAGTATTTGTTCTCGCGCACGCCGCTGGCGGCGGATGTGCTCATCAATCTTCCCAAACTGAAAACCCACAAGAAGGTCGGCCTGACGGTCGCGCTGAAAAACATGATCGGCACGACCGCCCGCACGAATTGGCTGCCCCGGCACACCGAAGGCACGCCGGCGCAAGGGGGCGATCAATTTGCCGATTCCACCGGCAAGCTGAAAATCGAATCCGTCGTGATGGGCGAAATCAAACGGATACTGAAAGATCGCCACCGGCTCGCGCGGCTGTTTGTGCCGCTGAAAAAACTGGGGCGCTTGTATTTTGGCGACACGGAAACCACCGTGCGATCTGGCAACTGGCACGGCAACGACACCTGCTGGCGCATGATTCTCGATCTCACGAAGTGTCTTGTCCATTACGACGGCACCGGCGAGCGCCGCCAACAACCGTTACGGTATCTCGTTGTGGTGGACGGCATCATTGCCGGCGAAGGCGACGGCCCAATGGCGTGTGATCCGCGACCGTGTGGCGTGATCATGGCCGGGACGCACCCGGTTGCCGTGGATTGTGTGGCGGCGACACTGATGGGGTTCGATTGGCGCAAAACCAAACTGCTCCGGAATGCCTTTGAGATTACCCGTCTGCCCATCGTTGATTTTTCTGCCGCTGACATCCAGGTAGTTTCCAATCAATCCGGTTGGACCGGCCGGATGGAAGATATGAAAGACTGTTTCGAGTTTCGGCCGCATTTCGGCTGGGCCGGTCACCTCGAAACCGACGAACGTCTCGCAAGGACACGCGCATGAAGAAGTTTACGGACAGTCGAATTCTGGTCACCGGCGGCGCGGGTTTCATCGGCAGCGCCTTGATTTGGGGATTGAACCGGCGTGGCTGCGAGACAATCGTTGTCACCGACTATCTCGCGCAGTCTGAAAAGTGGCGCAATCTTGCGCCGTTGCGATTCGAGGATTACATCGAAGCCGACG
>JAJVHY010000028.1 GCA_022072455.1 Verrucomicrobiia bacterium
TCAGTTCGGCCACGTCAATGCTATGCTTCTGCCGGGTCATGGATTGGTTCTCCTTGTGTTTGTTGTTTGGCTAGCAGGGAGAACTACCATGACCCTTCTATTTGCTGAACCTTTCAGACACTACCGCATCAAAGGCCACGGAACAGACGTACCGAGGTTGGCGGCGCGTTCCGGGGTAGGGGCGAGCCGCCGGCTCGACCGTAGCGTATCACCCGACGGACGACGCGGTGCGGATATTTCTCCTGCGCGAAGCGTTGGCAAAACCGTTGGCGGATTTCAGCACGTTTACGCGCGCCCGCAAGATCGAGCGCATCCCGGTCGTGCTGTTCGGTGACGAATGCCACCGGTTGTTTGCCGCACTCGATGGCACGGCGCAACTCATGGCGGAATTGATGTATAGGAGCGGCTTGCGGCTGCGCGACGCCGACTTGTCGCCGCTGGTGTGAGCCGGCGTTCCCGCTACTGCCTCAACTGGAGCACCGGGCAGTATTGCCCTTTCAACTCCCGCATCCACCATTGGCCGGTGGCCCGGCGTTCGGCGGGTGTCGTGAACCGATATTCGTAGAGCAGCGCGCGGACATACCGGGGTGGTTGGGTGGGGAAAGGGTTGATGGCCAGCAACCGGGTCACCGCCGGTTTGTCTTGGAGGAGGCGCGCGCAGAAAGTGATGAACCACGGGTTGTTCTGGTAGTTGCCCAACGCGGCAAACCACATCTGCCAGTCGAGCCTGGGTTGGTGAGGCCAGACGAACCCCGGTCGGCGCTGAAGGTCGCCGGGTTTGTAGTTGAATTCATATGCCTGCCACGTTTCACCATCACGACTGCCTTCGACGATGATTTCCGGGCGAGAGGTGGTCAGCATGGCAAACAAGCCATAGCCGTTCACGCTCTGCAACGGCCCGATGGCCATTTGCACGTTGGCATGTGCCGTCAGGAACCAGCGGGGCCACGCGACGCGTACGTGGCAGGTGCGAAACAGATTGGGGATGGTCACCCACAGAATGATCGCCGCCACCGGCGCAAACAACCAATTCCGCCAGCGCGGCGCAGTTGCCACTGCTCGGTGAGCCGCATGACGGTGCCAGACGCAGTCGTCCAACACTGGCACGCACAACAAAACGGTCAGCAGATTGAAGAAACAATAATTGCCGGTCACGGAAATCAAAACCATCAACAGCGTAAACCCGGCTGCGGCCACCACCCGCAGCCAGCGCGGCCCGAAAATGAAAAACGGCAACACCAATTCAATCGCAAACATCGCGCCGCAGGAAAACTTCTGCCACCAGACCGGCAACTGATGTGCGTACCACGCCGTCCACGGCGGCAACGGCTGCGTCTGGTAATGCACGAGTAACGCGGTGAGCGAATTCCACGTCGGATCACCGCTTGCCAGTTTCACGACGCCGGAAGCGAACATCAGCCGGAACGCAAGCCAGCGCAGCAACCATAAAACCAAGCGCGGCGGCTCCGTTTGCCGGAAGCTGCGCGGCAAGAATCCCCACGGCGCAAACCAAACCGCGAGAAACCCGACCTCCACCAGCAACGCGTCCCACTGAAAGCCGAGGAACACGTTGCCGACGTGCATTACCGACAAATACAACGCCCACAACCCCAGCAACGCCGGTCCCGCGGCAATCCCGGCAATCACGCACAGTGACAACGCCGTGCCCAATCCGCACACGACATGCAGCGCGGTATCGCTCCAGCCCAACCAAAACACAGTCGGGGTCCGCCAGAACGTTGCGAACCATTCCCGGCTGAATGCAGGTGGTGCGAGCTGGCCCAGCCATTCTTCGACCGGCAAAATGCCGGCGCTGCCGATCAAACCGGTGATTTGCGTCCACAACGACACGAATGCGATGAAGTAGATGACTCCCAGTGCCCGCACGAAAATCTCGCGCGTCAGGACGTGGCTCGTCGGCGCGGGAGTCAACGCGGAAAACACGCGCCGGTTATTCGCGACGAGGCGGTAGGCCCATTCGCTGACGGGGGCGACACCCGGTAGGCGATAAAGCCATTGCCGGTTCAGCGACCGGAAAACAGCCGCCGCGCCTGAATACACGGTCCCGTCCGGTTCGATGAGTTGGACGGATTGGGTAAAGGCGTCGCGCGGGATTTCCGGGAAGCGGTCGCCCAACTCCTGCGCCGCCAGGTAGTCCACGCGGTCGCCGGTGCGTCGTTGCCACCGGGCGATCCACCGCCGGCAGAAAGTGCAATCGCCGTCGAAAATCAACAGCGGTTTGCCGGGCGGTTGAGCGACACGCATGCCGAAATTAACTCACACTCCATCACCGCCGGCAACCGTTATTGTACCGGCGCGCGGCGCACGCGCAGTTTGTGGACTTGGCCGTTGGCGGAGGTGGAGAGGATATTCGCGGGGAAGGGCCGGCCTTCGTAGGTTTTCAGCGTGACGGATTCCTGCGCAAATCCGGACGGCAGGAGGATCTCGGTGCTGGCCTGTTCGCTGCGGACGAACCGGCGCGGGGCGGTGATTTCGAGTTCGGTGGCGGAAGTCCACCGCGCGATGCTGCCCCATTGATGTTGCTCGGCACCCCAGTACGAGCAGCCGATCGGTTTGCGCCAATCACCGGGGAAACGCACTTCGCCGCCGATCTGCCCGACGTCCACCCGGTGGTGATTGTCCTCGTGGAGGATTTTGCATTCGGTCGGCTGCCCGATGGTGATGATCGCACCGTACCGGGCGTTTTTCGGGCGGATGCCGTGGTTGACGACGAGGTAAACCCAGCGGTGTTCATGGACGGTGTGGAAACCTGGCTTGTCGGCTTCGCCTTGCCAGACTTGCGGCATGTTCAAGTCGGCATACGAGCCGCGGCGGGTTTCGACGATCAACTGCGCGTCGCAGAGGAGCTGGATGCTGACGTTGCGGATTCGCAGTGTCGTCCCGGCTTGGAGGGTCCGGCTGCTGAGGTTTTCGTCGCGGAGCGGCGAGTGAAACAATGTGGTCACGACCGGTTCGCTGGAGTCGCAGCGGATTTGGCTGCCGAGCAGGATGAGGGCGGTCGGGGTGATGAAGAGGCTTTTGTTCGCGCGTAACGTATCCTGCCCGGCGGGGGCGAGAAGATATTGTAGTCCGAGCAGGCCCAACTCGTCGCCGGCCAGTCCGCCACAGAATGCGCTTTGCCCGTAGCTTTCCGGTGGCGGCTCGATGGCGTCGCAGCGCGTGACGCCCATGAGCCGTTTCCAGTTCATTGTCGGGATGGTGGTGTGATCGAATTCCCGGCCATCGGTCATGAATGCGATGGAAAATTCGGCCATCGAAGAGGCGTGGATGTTGTAACCGAGCATCGAGTTCCACATTTTGGTCCGACCGGAACTCAGGCGCACTGCCGCGAACCAATCGGCCTGTCGGGCGAGGAGATACTCGCTGCAAGGATAATAGCGGATGCCGGCGAGGAGGTTCAGGTTGGCTGGAATGGGTTGGGGGACACGGGTCAGCAAAAAGTTACCGGCGGGCTTGCGTGGTTGGCCGGTCGGATCGAGGCCGCTGAGAAAATCGGCGGCGGCAGCGGCGAACACGGTCTCGTCTTGTGGCGGGAGACCGGCGAGCAGACCGAACAAGGTTGCGCCGAACAAGGCGCCGGCGTGGCCACCGTAGATCGTGCCCGGCGTTGCGATGCCGCGATCAATCGTGTAGGGCGCGATGCGCCCACGCCACATGTTGCGCGCGAAAAACTCGCGGACCATGCCGACGAAGAGTTCGCGAACGGTGGCCGGCACTTCCCACGGCGTGCCTTGAGTCAAATAAATCCAATGGCCCTGCACCCAGAGATCGTTCGTACCGTAACCGGCGTTCACGCCGTGGCCGTGAAACTGGTAGCTCCAATCTGGCTGCAAGCCTTCACTCCCGCTGGCGCGGCCCATCACGACCGGAATCTGGGGCAGGACGGAATCGAGCCATTGGGGATCGCCTTGGATTACAGCACGCGTCAGGGCGAGATTCAGGATGCTCATGTGATTGGAGCCGCTGGTCAACGCCGGTTTGGTTATCCCGCGCAACCGGTCGAGCGCAAAAATCTTCGCCGGCATGAAATCGAGGTCGGCCAAAATCGCCTCCCGCAACTCCGCTGGCAACTGGTCGCCACACAACAGCAGGATCGAGCAGAGTTTGGTGGGGAACGCGATGTCCCACGAATGCCAACTCCCATCGCGCGGCTGATCGGGGCGAACAAACGGTTCGCCGAATCGCAAGCCGGCCACGATGCGTTCGTGGATGGCCGGTTGCTGGAAGTACCGGGAAAACGGGCAGCGCCAGGCGCTGGCGAGCTTTTCGATTTGTGCGAAAACATCCGTCCCAAAAGTAAACTCCGCCCGACTGAGCGGGCGCCCGTACGGATTGCCATCGGCAGTTTGGCGGTCGATGATTCGGGCCGCGGTCCGGTCGATTCTCTCGACAACATCGGCGACAACGGCCTGACTGGCGGCTGGCGCGCCGACACCCGCTTGCACGAAGAGCCAGCGGTCCCGGATCGTTTCCAGTGGATTCATGAGTTGCGGCGGACGCGCAGCTTGATGACCTGCCCTTTGGCAGAGGTGGAAATGAGGTTCGCTGGAAACGGCTGGCCGGCGTACGTTTTGAGGGTGACGTTTTCCTGAAAAAATCCTGCCGGCAGGAAAATTTCGGTGTTGGCTTGTTCGCTGCGGACGAACCGGCGTGGCGGCGTGATTTCGAGATTCGCGTAGCCGGAGTCGCTCGCCGGGGACCAACGGGAAATGCTGCCCCATTGATGTTGCTCGGCGCCCCAGTACGAGCAGCCAATCGGTTTGCGCCAATCACCGGGGAAGCGCACTTCGCCGCCGGTCTGCCCCAGATCCACCCGGTGGTGATTGTCGTTGTGAAGGATTTTGTACTCGGCTGGTTGGCCGGCTGTGATGATCGCGCCGTACCGGCCATTGGCAGGCTGCACGCCATGATTGACGATGAGGTAAACCCAGCGGCGTTCGTATTCGTGGTACCAGGCGGCGCGTTTGGCGGGATCATCCGGCGCGCGTTCTTTCCGGTTGAGGTTGCCGTACGAGCCGCGGCGGGTTTCGACAATCAATTGCGCGTCGCAGAGCAGTTGGATGCTGACGTTGCGGATGCGGAGCGTTTCACCGGCTTTGACTTCCCGGCTCGTGAGGTTGTCGTCCAGAAGTGGCGCGTGAAATAACGTGGTGACGACCGGTTCGTCAGAGTCGCACCGGATGAGACTGCCGAGCAAAATGAGGGCATCCGGTGTGGCGAACAGACTTTTATTGGCGCGCAACGTATCCTGTCCGGCGGGGGCGAGGAGGTATTGCAGACCGAGCACGGCGAAGTCATCGCCGGCCAAGCCGCCACAGAACGCGCTTTGTCCATAGCCTTCCGGCGGCGGCTCGATGGCGTCGCAGCGGGTGACGCCCATGAGCCGTTTCCAGTTCATCGTCGGGATAGTGGTGTGATCGAATTCCCGGCCATCGGTCATGAACGCGATGGAAAATTCCGCGCCTGACGAACCGTGCAGGTGCGATCCCAACATGGATTTCCAAGTGGAAGTCATGCCGGAACTCATGCGAACGGCGGCGAACCAGTTGGATTGGCGGACGAGCAGGTATTCGCTGTGTGGGTAGTAGCGCATCCCGCCGATGATGGCCGGATCGGCTTGGATCGGTTGGGGGATGCCGGCCAGCAACAGGCCCGGCAGGAGGCTGACTTCGCTGGGGGTGTCGCTTTCGGAATACTGCAGCGGTTTGCCGTCGGGATCGAGGCCTTGAAGATAATCGGCAGCGGCAGCCGCAAACACGGCTTTATCCGCCGCCGGCAAGTCGGTGTGGAGTCCGAGCAAAATCGTCGTCAAGAATGACCGGCAATAAAGTCCGCCGGGGCCGGCAATGCCGCGGTCAACGGAGTACGGCGCGACGCGGCCCCGCCAGAAGTCGCGGGCGAAAAATTCACGGACCATGTTGACGTGGAGTTCGCGGAGCTGGTCCGGCAATTGCCACGGGGTGCCGTGCGTGAGGTAAAGCCACTGGGCTTGGGCGCTGAGGCAATGCAGACCGTAGCCGGCATTCACGCCGTAGCCGTGGAAGTGGTAGCTCCAATCGGGTTGCAGACCTTCGCTGCCAGTGGCCGGGCCCATGGCGATGGGGACTTGGGTCATCACCGTATCGAGCCATTGAGGGTCGTCGAGTACGAGGCCGCGGAGGAAACCGACGGAGAGGGCTTCGAGATTGTTGGAGCCGCTTTGGACTGGCGGGCGGATAATGCCGCGTTCCCGGTCAAGCGTGAAAACTTTCGACGGCATGTGCGCGAGGTCTTCGAGGATCAGTTGGCGCAGATCGGCCGGAAGGCTGTCGCCGAGGAGCAGGAGTTGGATGCTCAACGAGCTGGGAAATCCGAGATCCCACATGTACCAACTGCCATCGCGCGGTTGGTCGGGACGGACGTAACGTTCGCCAAACCGCAATGCGGCAATACAGCGTTCCAAGACTGCCGGTTTTTGATAATGCCGGGAGAACGGACAGCGCCACGCGGTGATGATGCGCCGGACGTCGCCGAAGTAGTGGGTGCCGAAAGTGAATTGAGCATGGGTGAGCGGTTGGCCGTGAACGTTGCCGTGTTCGGGGCTGGTCGGATCCCAGATTTGCCGGGCGAGGATGGTGTCGGCGACGGCGTCCACGTTCGCGATGATCGGTGCGAGGATCGGGCTGGCTGACGGTGGCGCGCCGGTCGCGGTGAGGAGGTAAAGCTGGCGTTGCCGGATGGTGGCGAGGGCGGAAAGTTTGGATGAAGTCATGATAGTTGTGGGATTGGTTGGTAACTCGCTGCAAGGCTGAAAGCAATGCCGCGCGAGTAACTAATCAAGTGCATCGAGATTGGCTGACGTGAAGAGTTGATAATACTTGTCAAACATCTCGCGTGAGGTGGTGGCGCCAGTCGGAGGTGAAGACGGTGGATTTTCACGATTGGCAATGAATGCGACAATTAATTTGTCGCGCAAGTAAGTTTTCCCCTGAGTAATGTTCATGTGCGCGGCGAGAATTTTAGGGTGGGCAGCCGGTAGATCCAGTGGTTGTTCGGGAGTGAGAATTGGGAGTTCAATAAACGTCACCAACGCATCGGCATCGCGATGCTCATTCAGGAGTTGCTCGTAGAATGTTCTGATGTCGTGTCCAAGATCGGTCGTAGGGGTCTCGATGAAAGTATGGGTGATCGTTTTCGTGATCTGAAGCTGGGGATGTTTTTTGACTTCGCGGAGGAAGCCATCCACCTCATAGTATTGTTCGGTACCGGATTGGTTCCGCGCAGTGCCGACCAAAAGAACTATTTGTCCCCGGCCCGACAGCACTTTGGCAGTTTCTTGGGCCAAAACTTCTCCAAGGCCAAGGAATGGTCCCGGATTGATCTTTGCTGATTTGGTGGAGAAAAGCGACCAGAGCGAAATGGCAACAACCACAATGCAGCCGATAGCAACCGATGTGGCGGATGGTTTTTGCATATCGTGGCGCAGTGACTTTGAGTTGGCGATTACTGCTTGTAGAATCTGAACAGGTTGTCAGTGAAGTCGGTGAGGAGTCGGGTTGATTGGGAATCTACATGCCCGTCAACATACGAAAAGTTAGCGACGCCCCCATGAATAAAACCCATGGCCGGCATGAAATTGAGATTGTAGCTCGTGTTGAGGGTACGGTCGCGACCACCTCCGCGGTATTGAGTATTTGCGGTCGCCGGGGTGGCCCCATAGGAAAACTGGAAGCGGTACGGATTGATATCGAAGTTTAGCACGGTCGATTCCGGTCGAGTAATGTGACTGGTCCGGGCAGTCTTGAGTGCGTAGGCACTCGTATCGGCGGAGATACCGGCCATCGGGGTGGGGTAAAAGCCTGTCGGGTAACCAACCTCCAGGGGGCGACCCGGTCCGTGACCATTGTGACCAAAGAATGGATTCTGTCGATAGTGGCTGTAGACCAGCGCCGAATGAGGTCCAGCCTCGACATAGAGCGAGGAAAACTTCCGATATGAGGCGGAGGCGGGAGGGGTCGCCAGTTTTGACTGGAGGGTAAGTTGGGTCGGGCAGGTAAAAATTGCTGCGTTTTTGAGATACCGATAATAGTTCCAGGCAAAGGTGCGTGTGTTGTAGGGAAAGCCCGAGGTTGAAGAAGCTGGCCAACCGGTTCCGGTGATCCAGAAGTCGCCATTCTGAAAGTAACCGCCTGGTGCGGTGGTCCAGTGTTGGTCGTCACTTAGGTTCCAACTATATGGCAACCCCTGGCCCCAATCATCTGTATACGAAAAAAATGCGAGTCCTAACTGTCGCAGCTGCGATTGGCACACTGAACGCCGCGCCCGTTCCCGTGCCGAATTCAACGCCGGCAACAGCAGTGAGGCTAGGACGGCGACAATGGCAATCACCACCAGCAGCTCAATGAGCGTAAACGCGTTTTTTAGTCGCACTCTCAATCTAGTAAAATATAGTTAATTGTCTTCAATGGCGCAAGCCTGCGTTATTTCGTTGAATATCACGCTTCAACTTCATATGAGTCGCAGCAATTCAATGACCTCAAGCCGAAGTAGATCCCTCCGCGAAATCCTCGTCGTCCATCATACACATACCGATTGGGGATATACTTCGCACCCCGTCATTGTCGAACAACAACACTTCCAGTACATTGACCAAGCCGTCGCCCTGTGTCGCGCCAACACCGACCGCGATCCTGCGTTCCGGTACCGGTGGACTTGTGAGTGCGCGTGGATCGTTCAGGGTTATCTACGCGCGCGGTCGGTTAAACAGCGGCGCGCGTTTCTTGACTGCATCGCCCGTGGCGACATCGAAGTGGCCGGGTTGCCATTGCATCCAACGCCGCTGGCCGATGCGGCGACGATTCGCGCGGCGCTTGGAATTCTCGATGAGTTGCGGGCGGAAGGCATCCCGGTGTCGGTTGCTGTTGGGTGTGACATCAATGGCCTGAGTTGGCCGTGGGCCGACGCGTTGCTCGATGCGAAAATTGATGCGCTCGGGATGGCCATGAATTTCGTCTGCGGTGACGGGATGAAACGCTGGACAGCCTTCCACTGGCAAGCGGTGTCGGGGCGCAAGCTGTTTTGCTGGCAAGGCACGCATTACAATCAAGGCGCTTACTGGGGGCTCAATCACGACGCCTGGCCGATTTCCAAAGTTGCGCCGCTGCGCATCGCGCAATTAAGCCGGTATCCTTACGAGAAGCTGCTTCTGCAAGTGACCAATATCCCACCGGACAACATGGGACCGCACCCCCGGTATCTCGATTACCTGGCGCGTTACAACCAACTCGCCGCCGCGAACGACTGGCCACGGATGCGGACAGCGACGTTGCGAGAGTGGTTTGATTTTCTCAAACCGGTCGCACCGAGCGTGCCGACCTATGCCGGTGACTGGACAGATTGGTGGGCGTCCGGCGTCGGGTCGAGCCCGCGGCAAACCGCCACGTTACTGGAAGCACAGCGGCGGACCGCGGTTGCCGAACTGCGCGGAGCGGTAAGTACCGCCGTTAGGCGTCAACTCTTTCTGGCCGCCGAACACACTGCCGGCGCGAGCAGTTCAGCCACTGCGCCCTACGAAGTCGCGGCGCAAGCTGGCGATGCCGCGAAACAGAATAGCGTCTACGAAGCCGCCTATGCCGCCAATGAACTGCTCCGGCAATCCTTGCAACCGCAGTACGCGATGTTTGACCGGCGGTTTGAGCATTTCGATCCGTTCTGGCGCGCCTTGGCGGACACCGCACGCGACCAGCCGGCAACGCATCCGCTCCAAACGCGCGTCCCCGGGGCCGCGCCGGACTGGAAAAAATGGTTGGGGAAAAATTTTGGCAAAATCGTTTTGGAACGACCGGCCGACGGCTCCCGCAACACGTGGTATGTCACCGGTAAGTTCAATAAGCCGGAAGCGCACGGTTACTGGCCGGAGAAGCCCCGCTGGAAACGCACGACGCTCCAGCCGACGAAGTTCGACCGGCAGCTCGACGGCGATGTGGCGCGTTTTGAGATTCGCGTGAAGCTTGCCGCCACGGAAGAGACGCGGGCGCTCTATCTTTCCTTTCCGTTTCGATTTGCCGGCGATGTGCTGGCCGACGTGGGCGGGGCTTGGGCGGATCCGCGGCAGGAAAATGTGCCCGGCTCATGCCACAACTGGTGGACGGTGCATCGCGGTGTTCTGATGACGAGCACGAAGGCGTCGTTGTTGTGGACTTCGTGGGATGTGCCGCTGGTCATGTTCGACGCGCCGTGTCCAAATCCGCCCAAACGCCGGAATCGCCTGCGTCCGCCAATCTTGATCGCGTGGGCGTATCACAATTACTGGGGGACGAATTTTCCCGTGCATGTGGCCGGGGAATTGAAATTCCGTTTCCGGATCAAATTCTGGCCGCGCCGTGTCACCGTGGCGGAAGCCGAAGAATTTTGCGCCAGCGATCCGCTGGCCGATTACCCTGAGGTTGCCAAAATCAAATGAACACTGCCCAGAACCTGATTGCTGAAGCCCAACCACTCCCATTGGAAACCACTGCCGACGGTACGATCCGGTTCCGGTTCAAAGCGTTTCCGGGGTTGTGCCAGTTTTCTGTCGTGGCCGATGCGCGCGAGTTCAACTGGGACGAACTCTACACCGTCTTGAATGACTGGCACGGCATCAATGGCGAACGGACCGGGCCGTGGGATTTCCATCTCTTCGAGCAAAGCCGGCCGCTCGTGCCGAGTTATTGGGTAACGATCAACGGCAAAAAAATCGGGCTCTGGTTTTTCCAACGCGTGTCCATCGAAGATATCGCCGCCAAACGGTTTCGGGGGCGGATGGCGTTTTACGTGCCCAATGCCAGTGAGACAGTGGTGGAACTCCAGCCGTACCGGCCGGTGCAGATCCGGTGGCTGGCGGCTACGCTGGAGCGCGATCCCGAAGACCGGCTCGATTTGATGCCGGATGTTCGCGGGATTGGGCCGGCTGCGCAGTGGGCGGACACCGGCTTTTGGGAGAAACGCCGGCAGGAGTTGGCGACGACGCATGCCATGTATCGCGAGCCGTTGCAACGGGCATTCGAGTGGATTTTGAAAAGTGCCTATCAACCGAGCCATGTGCTGATGCTGACGGCGGCTTACCGGATGGAAAACAACGCGGCTTACCGGGAGAAGCTGTTTACTGTGTTGGATGAGGCGATTGCCCGGCCCCATTGGGGCAACCCGAAGGAGGACGGTTACAGTCACAATGGCGACATGGGAGCGGCGGCGAGTCTCTTTGCGCTGGCGTGGGCGTGGCACGCGTTGAGCGCTGAATTGGGCGACGAGCGACGGGCAAAACTCAAGGCGAAGCTCGCGTTACAGGGAGACCGGTTTTTCCATCTCACATTGCTGAATCGCGATTACTGGGGTGGGTCGGTGATGCAAGATCATGGCCGGATTTCGATTCCGTTGTTTGGCGTGGCGGCGTTGCATTTATTGGGTGTCGTGCCGGATGCGCCATTATGGGTGCAGTACATCATCCCGCGTGTCCGCCGGGCGGTTCACGCCATGCCGCGCGACGGTGTGATTCCGATCAGTTCGTACTGCAATCTGCCCAGTTATCTCGATCACCAAACGTGGTTCCGCGACACGTTGCTGGCATTGACCGGCCAAGACCTGTTCGACGAAGGGCCGTTTTTGCCGGTCATTGATTACATCAACGCCACCCTGCGACCGGAAGATTTTGTGACGATCATTGATATGGGGCCGCTGCCGTTTCTCGGTGGGAACGCGTTCTTGAATCGAATGGCGACCAAGTACGGTGACGCGCGCGCCGCATTTTTGCAGGCGGTCGCGGTGAAGTCGCCGCCGATCAAGTTTTCACATCCGGTGCAGGAGGAGGCGTTCTACAACGGCGCGCTCTGGGGATTTCTCAGCTACGATCCACGCGTGCCGCCGGTCGCGGAGTTGCCGGCGGCCAAGCCGTTGGCATTCTTTCAGGACAGCGGTTTGGCATATCATCGCAATCCCCAAAAGGACGTGACGTTTGCCGTTCGGTGCGGACCGTGGCTGGGGTATCACGCGTACCGGCACGCGCAAGGACCGTGTGACCGGATGGGGATGGGAGTGGCGCCGGGGCCGGGGCATTTTACGATTGCGCGCGGCCATACCTATTTGCTCACGACGCCGGACACCGGGTACAAACTCCGCGCAACAGTCAAATCCTGTTTGCTGGTCGATGGCGGCGGCCAGTACGACGATGTCGG
This sequence comes from Verrucomicrobiia bacterium, assembly GCA_022072455.1. Taxonomy (GTDB): domain Bacteria; phylum Verrucomicrobiota; class Verrucomicrobiia; order Palsa-1439; family Palsa-1439; genus CAINDI01. Next base: position 12,210 of record JAJVHY010000028.1, read on the forward strand.
CTACCCGATGTCCATTCCGTCGAAGCGCGACCGCGGCGAGGAAATCCAGTTCGCGAAATGGGATGACGCGACGCAGACGGGCTGGGTGCGGTTGAATCTTGCGCCCGCGTACCGGGACGAATTGCAGATGGCGGTGTATTACCGGGATTTCTTGATCCACCCTGACCGGCTGATTTGCCGGGATCAGGTGGTGTTGAACGATCCGCACCAACTGGCGTGGTTGTTCCAAGGCAACCGCGAGACGGGAATCGAACTCGTCGGCGCGGTTTGTCGCTTCGGCAAGGATGCGCCGATTGATCTCACCGCGCGGCCGGCTGGCTTCGAGTTGCAGGCCCGCATCCAACAAACGCCGGTCGTCTGGAGCTACTCCAGCGGGTCCGGCTTCAAACCTTTTGACCATGTCCGCTATGAAGCCACGCAGCCTTTGCACACGGCGACGGTCGAATTCGTATTCAAATGGTGATCTTATGATCTTTTTCGATGCCTTCACAGAGATTGGGCCGCGTCCGCGCAAGCATCCCGCGGCCCCTTGGAAACTATCGCAGTTGCTCGCTGACATGGAGTATTGTTCCGTGTCCGGGGCGTTGGTGGCTTCGACGCTGTCCACCATCTATGAGGCGATGCATTCCAATCTGGAACTCAGCGCCTGGCTGAATCCCCACGCGCACTTGTTTGCGATTTGGAATGTAATGCCGCATCAGTGCGGCGATTTTCCTGCGCCAAAGCAGCTCGGCACCCTCATGCGCCAGCACGACGTCCGCGCGGTGGCGCTGAACCCGCGCTTGAACGGTTGGGATTGGAACGCCGATCACAGCCAGGTCTTGTTGCGCTGGCTCGAAACCAACCAGACTCTGGTTGTGTTACCCCGGTCGGAATTCGGGCCGTACCCGGAATTGGATCGCTTCCTTGAAAAACATCGTCGGTTGAAAGTTCTGCTCGTGCATGCCGGCTGGCCGGAGCAACACTACGTCCTCCCGTTGCTCCAGAAATACCGGAACCTGCACATCACATTCGACCATTACCAGATCAACTACGGTCTCGAAGACTATGTGGCGCTGGGGCTGGAAAACCAACTGCTCTTCGGCTCGAACGCACCGGCCATGTCCATCGGCGCGCACCGGTTCTACGTGGATTACGCGGCGATACCGGCGGAGGCGAAACGGAAGATTGCCGGTGGGAATCTTACGCGGTTGCTGCACGGTCAGCAACCGCCGCGCTCCTGTGACAATAACAACGACGACAAAATCATCGCCGCGGCGCGCCGCGGGGAGCCGTTGCCCGTGCCGGTCATCGACATGCACATGCACATCCTTCACGAGGGGATGAACACGGGCGGTGCCGGTTATTCGATGTCGCACGGCGGCCCGAAAGGCACGTTCGCGCTCTTGAAACGGCTGGGTGTGGTCGGCGGCGGGTTCATGAGCTGGAATGGACCGGTCAGTTGCGATTCGCTCGCCGGCAACCGCACCACGACCGCTGCGCTCGATGCCGCACCTCCGGGGTATTTCGGTCTCGCGACTTTTGACCCGACGCATTACACGCAGGCCGAATTGGCGCAAGCCATCCCGGCGGTCTACGCGGACAAACGGTTCATCGGCATGAAACCCTACGTTCAATACGGCGTGGAATACCATCATCACTCCTACGATCTCTGGTGGAAGTATGGGAACGCACGAAGTTTCTACGCCGGGATCCATCGCAACCGCGGGGATTTCCTCGAAGTGGACACGCTCGCGAAGAAATACCCGCGCGTCCGCTGGGTCGTCTATCACGTTGGGTCGGATTACCGGACGGCCGACCAACTCATTGAGTGCGTGAAAAAACATCCGAACGTTTACGGCGAAATCACGCTCACCCCCGTGACCGGCGGGATCATCGAATACCTCGTGAATGGTGCCGGGGCCGACCGGATTCTCTACGGCAGCGATTTGCCGATGCGCGACCCGCGCCAGCAACTCGGGTGGGTCGTCTACGCCCGGCTGCCGCTGAAGGTGAAAGAGCAATTGCTCTGGCGGAATGCGCTGGACGTCATTCGCCCGTGCCTGAAACGTTTACCGGCTTACAATCGGCCGGTGACTTAAGAACCCATCCCAAAACCACCGGCGGGTGGTGGAGAAATTCCTCGTGGGATAGGTTTTTAAATCGGCGTGGCGACGATGCGGCGCGCATCCCGGCGGGCCCGCGCCATCAATTGCATGACCGCCAAAGTTTCGGCGGGTTTCACATACGGCTCGCCGCCGGTGCGAATGGCCTGCGCCAGATCAGTGTAAGCATTCACGGCATGCTGCGGGTCAATCGGGATCGCCTCGTCGTAGAACTTCGCGCTGTCGCGAGGATATCGTCGGCCAGTGCTGGCGAGGGAGGTTTCCAATTCGATGGGCGGCAATTCTTCGGGGCGGAAATACCGGAGCTTGAGCGTATTGACTTCTTTCCAGAGCACGCCGTGGGTGCCGTAAACTTCCAACTCATAACCGGGGCGCGGGGAAGCCTGATTGATTTCCACTTCGCCCAACATACCGGCTTTGGTGTGGTAGACGAGTTTCACCACATCCTCCGCATCTCCCAAAGTGGCAACCCGGCCCAGCCGGCAGAAGACGCGTTCGACATCCCGGCCTGTCAGATCGAGGAGTTGGTCAATGAAATGCGCGCCGTGATTGTTCAACATGCCGCCGCCGAACTTCGTCAAGGTCTGCCAGTCGTTGCGCCGGCCCCAGCCGAAGGCGCCGCGTTTGACGTGGTAAACTTGGCCGATCTTGCCGGTGGCGATAAGTTGCCGGATCTGCTGGTGGTAAGGCATCAGCCGGTGGGGTTGATAGACAGTCAGAATCCGTTTCACCCGGTGTGCCGCCTGGGCGATGGCCCGCGCGTCCGCGACCGTGACGGCCATGGGTTTTTCCAGCAAGACATGCAGACCGGCTTTGAAGGCGCCGACCGCCATCGCTTTGTGGAGATGCGTCGGCGAGGCGATGACGATCACATCCAGAATGCCGGCGGCGACCAGTTCTTCATGCGTCGCGAAAACGGCACAGCCAAATTTCGTCGCCGCTTCGGCCCGGCGTTCCGCGACGGGATCAGCGACGCCAGCCAGCGAATAGTCCGGGTGCTCCGCCAAACCCCGGCAATGTTCCCACCCGATGCGGCCCAAACCAGTCACACCGATACGCAGTTTCATGCTAGCGGCCACCGGCTTCTTTGATGTGACCGCGAATCACAATCGGCAAATCCGGCAACGGTTCATCGGCCATGCGTTTCCACAAGAGGTCGAGCAGATTCTTGGCGATATCCGTGACCGAGAATTCGTAACGCGTTACCGGCACGCCATAGTGAAGATCCACGCCGTCGTTGGCCAAAGTCAGGACCGGTAACTCCTGCGGCACCTTGATGCCGGCATGCGCGAGGGCGAGCGCCACGGGCCGCATGACGATGTCAGAACTGACAATCATCGCGTCGGGCCGCGGTGACGTGCCTTCGCGCCAGCGCTGGAAGAGTTGTTGGACTTTGGTAAACACTTCGCGCTCCATGTTGCCGCCCTGTTCGGTCACGAGGAAGGATTCAACCTGGGGTTGGGGGAGATTCAGTTTGGTCGCCGCGTCGAACAGTCCGTCGAGGTCCGCCGACCGCGACGAAAGATGCCACGACGCACGCAAGTACAGAATTTCCCGGCTACCGCGCAAGGCCAGATGCGCCACGGAATCGGCCGTGAACTGCGCGAGGTCGAGGACGATGTCGGTATGCGCGGGGGGCGATTCGTAGACGACGCGGGGCATCTCCACGGTGCGTTCCCACTCACCGAGGCCGCGGACGCCGGGCGCGAACTCGATCAACCCCTTGAATGCGTGATTGCGGAGATCGGCGGTGAGATGCCGGATCACTTCCGCCTCTGCCGGCAATGGCAACCCCCGCGAGCCGGTCAGTCCGTCATACGCTCGGCAACTCCAGTTGTATTTATCCACCTGTTGCCGGAGGGCGTTGAGCACGGCGCGATAAAAATGCGCGCTCTCTTCGGTAAGATTCGGGCCGAAGAGGACGCCGATGACCGCGCGGTCGGTGGAGTTGCTGACGAACGTGCCTTGCCGGGGACGGCGAGCGATGAGGCCGGCGGCGGAGAGACGGGACATGGCTTTTTGCAGCGCGGTGCAACTGACGTGCAATTGGCGCGCCAGCACCGGTGTGGGCGGCAGCCGATCACCGGGGGCCAGTTTGCCGGACAAAATTTGCTGGCGGAGTTGTTGCTCGATCTGGGCGTCAATACTCAGTCCCGTTTCGAGGCGCACTGAGGTCTTGGAAGATTTCATCGTGCGGCAAGTCTAGCGAACCGCGCCGGGAAGGAAAGTATTATTTGATATTGTTCGCGCGGAGATAGCCGAAAAACGTGAAAATATTCAGGTAAATTAGTTATCGGTTTGCTGACCGGGCCAGGCGCGCGATGATGCCGTCTTGGGCGGTCGTGAGCGGTTGCCACGTGGCCGGCGGATAAGCCGTGAGCGAACGTTCCAGTGCGCCGGCAAGCCAGTCCACATCGAGCGGGTCGGTCGCGGTCTGGGCGAGTTTGACAAACGCCGGGATTTGCGAAGCCGGGATTGGGTCGGGATGCCGGTGGAGGCTTTGCCAGGCCGGGGTGAGTCGATCGACTGCTTCGTAAAAATTCTTCAGGATTGCCAAGCCAGTGGGGTCACTCCAATTTCGCAATTGCCGGCGGCCGGCCGTGCGATAAATGCGGAGGTAGAGACTGACCCGGCGATTCATCGCGAGGACGCGCGTCAGTCCGTCCGGATCGCCCAGACGGTACAGCGCCAACGCCGCCTCGGTCGCCGGGACGGCTTGGTCACGGGCGAAAATCTCCGGGCGAAACCATTCCGGCTGGTTGGGGATTTGCGCCGTGCGCAACGCTTGATTGAAAGTTTGGGTGAGCATCGGAATCGCCTTGGGATCGCCGGCCAGTCCGAGCGCTTCAATGGCGGCATTGGCGGATTCGGGTTGTTTCAGCGCACCGAGCAGGCGGGGCAAGGCGGTCGGCATCCGCGACGCGCCGAGTAACACGAGGGCCGCGTTGCGGTCGTCGCGATTTGGGTTAAAGGATTCGGTGCGCTCGACGAGGCGCTCACCCCATTCGGGTTTGGCAAACCGGCGCAGGACCGGCAAGGTGGTGGCGAGATTGAGTTTGGATTCGGAGTCGGGCGTCGTGATCTGCGTGAAAATTGCCTGGGCCACTTCGGCGTTGGGATGTGCCAGTGCGCGGCGGAGTAGGTCTCTCGGAATTTTCAACCCCAGCGCGAACTCGTTCAGCTCGTCGGTAGTAAGTGGCGGTGTAAGATTTGCCGCGGGCAAGCCGGCAGGCCGCGCGCCTGCGGCCCAATCAATCGCTTGTCCCAGCAATTTCGGCCAGGCGGGCCAATCCCAAAATGCGGTCAGCCCCGGCGGCGGTTCGCCCATGGCCGTCAGTCCGACGGCGACGACGCGTCCTTGGCCGAATGTGCCGGCAATGACTGCCGGTTTGTCGCCGGCCAGAAGTTGAACCGCAGCCCCCGATTTCGGAATCAGGTGGTGAACATAGAACGCCGCCGGTTTTGCCCCCCCGTCGAATGCCGGCAACCACGTCGCACCGGGCGCGCGGGTCAGAACGAGGCCATTGGTATAGCGCGGGATGAGGTGTGTGAAGGGAAATGCAACCGGCAGAATTTCTTCGAGCGGGGTATTTGTGTAGCCGCCGCGGCTGAAGGCGCATTCGCCACCGAGGACGACGAGACCGCCGCCGTTGGTGACGAATTCTTTAAGTCGCGCCAGCCGGGGCGGTTTCATCTGGAGGATGTCCACATTGCCCAGAACGATGACGGAGTAACGATTCAAACCGGGATCGTCGGCAGTCAATTCATTGACGGTGATGCGGGTCGAGGGCAGGCCGGCGCTGTGAAGGGCAGGGACGATGCGGAAGTAGTCGCTCCACAAACCTTCGATTACGTAGGCGTGGGGCAGGATGGTGGCCTGCCATTGCCAAGTGTTGGTTGCCGCCGTGGCGATGGAGGCGGTCAGCAGGAGGATGGCGAGGGTGGTCTTTTTCATTGCGCGTCCTCCCAGACAAGCAGCGTCCAGAGCCGGTGTTCGGGAATGGTGACGGCAAAGCCATCACCGTCGGGCCGGGGTTCGAGTTTCTCGCGTTGGATGTCCGGCTCGGCGCTCAGTCGCCAGACGGTGGGCGGCGCGGTGCCGCGTTTGCGGACTGTGATGTTGTTCAACCACGTCGTCGCCTGCGCCGCCGCGCCTGGCTGGATCGCGTCATTGACTGGCGGGGAGATGAGGTTGATGACAGTTTGCGTTGTGCCGTTCGGAAGTTTGCGGAACCGGGTGTACTGCTTCCACCAGAGAGGCGCGCTGACGGCGAGGCCGGCTTTCTCGGTGTCGACGTTGCGGAAGTCGAGATCCCAACAGTATTCACCGTAGCGGGTCATGAAGGGTGTGTAGCGACCTTGCATCGGTTGCGCCCAACCGTAGTCAAGATACGGATGCGAGCCGGCGGCGAATGTGAAAATCGCGGCATAGGAGCGGTGCGCGCAGGAGTTCAACGCGACGCACTCGTGGAAGCCGCCGTGCTCGCGGGCGATGCCGGCTTCCTGCCGGGATTCGCGTGCGTACGATTCCCAAGTCCCAAAATTGCGAATGCGTTCGTCCATGATCTGCCCACCGTTCCGGCAACACTCGGCGAAGAAACGCGTGTCCGCCGCCGGGACGCCTTCGGCACTCACCATCTCGGAAAAATTGTAGCCGACGGCAAACCGTGGGCCGAGTTCGGTCGCCAGCCGGTGCCGGATATAGCGGACATTCCGGGTCGAGGTGGCGACGCCATCCCACTGGCCGGTCTTGATGCCATAGTATTCCGGCAGCAGTTTCTGCATCAGGTCAGACACACCCATTTCCGCAAATTGCCGGTGGACGTCGGCGGCATCCCACGCGCCCCAGCCCTCGGGTGGATAATCAAAGCGCACCCCATCCCAACCGAACGTCTTGGCGGATTTGATGATCTCGCTGACGCCGACTTCGATGGCGGGAAGCATGCCGAGGTTGACCCAGATGTGATGCCAGTTGCCTTGGCGCAACGGCCAGAGTTCGCCGCGTTGCGTGGTGATCTCGTCGAGCCGGAAATCGTCGATGTCAAAATTACTACCGAGGCCAATGGGATTGCGGGACATCAGCCACGGGTTGCGGCGGCACCATTCAAACCCGGCCGGGCCACTGGCGGTCGGCCAGTTGTACGTGATCAGTTTGATGCCCTGACTGTGGCTGAGACTCATCCAGAGATCGAGACCGCGCCGGCTGTTGTGCGCGCCACCTTGGCCGGTAAACCAGTGGTCGTTCGTCGGATTCAAGTCCGTCCAACTCGACGGCTGCCAACTGAACGCTTCTTCGACATTGATATAGTTATTCCGGTTGCGCTGGACGTGCTCGGGAAAAAGATGCTCCCGATTGTACCAGGTCAGGAAGCCTGGGCCTTGGATCTGGGTTTTCCAAATCGGCGTGGACACCGAAAAATATTCCGTGCGCGAGTGGACGACCTTGCCGGCGACGAGAAGTTCGGCAGTGGCGCCGTGACCGTATTCGCGGTTGCCGGATTTCCAATCGAACCGGCAAGTCGCCGTCCCGGCAGCGGGTGCGGTGATGGATTGTTCCTGGGGCGCGCTGACTTCGTTCAAGCCGGTGTGCACCGTGAAGCGGACGGTCGCGGTGGCCGGTTGCGATTGGAAATTGCGGACGGTGACGGTGACCGGGTTCGGTTCGCCGTCCGGGTAGACGTGGATTTTATCCGGCCAGACTTTCGCGATCACCAAGCCGTCGTGGAGCCGCTGCAATTCAACTGTATCAATCAACACGACCGGGTCGGTAAATGCGGTGAGCGGCTTGGGTTTTTCGGCGGCAAGCGATTTGGCAAATGTCTTGGCAAAATCCTCGCCCGTGGTGGCGACATCATCAAGCGTCGGGATTTTTGCCGGTCGGACCGCGCGCTTTTTCACGGTGGGTGGCAGGGCGGTGAACACGTATTTGAAATGCAACACGGGCTTGGCCGGCTGGAGTAGTGTGAATTCGCGTGTGAAAGTCGTGAACTGACCGGCCCGGCCGTCGAAGACCGCCCAATCCAGATTGAATGTCGTCAGCACGTTTTTTTCATCGTTCACGGTAACAGTCATGACGAGTCGCGTGGAGTCGAAGTCCTTCGGCAGATGCAACCGGAGTTTGAGCGCGCACCGGTACAGACCCGGGCCGAGCGGTTCATTGACGAGCGGCCACTGATTGGTCGCGCCGAGATCGGCGCCGTCCATTGGCACGGTGACCGCCACGCCGCCGGAAGCAGCGGGGTCGGCGGCCAGGCCCATTTCCTCATTGGTGCGTTCGAGTTCAATTGGCTGGCCCACCGCAGTCGTGAGCAACGCGCAGAAGCCGGCAATTCCAAGCAAGTGCATCGGTATCCTTTTCATTCTGTTTCAATCTTCAACACCGCGCCCGTCGCGGTGATTGAGACACGGGGGAGCGTCAGCAACCCATCCGCGCCGATTTGGACACGGCCCGATTGTTCGCCCGACTGCCACCGGTAAGTCCGGCCGTGCGTCATCCGAAACTGTTGGGCCCGGCGAATAGTGACATCCGCCACCGCAAGCGCCGGCAATTCCACAGGCCGGCTCAATTCGTTTTGGCGCACGAGCCGCAGTTCCATCGCGAACAGGCCGAGAGTGTCGGTGATGGTTTTCCAACGGAAAAGCGCGTTGATCTGGCCGGTCTGGTCGGGGGCGGTGGTGTTTTGCAGGCCGGGGTAGGTTTGGTCCGTCGTCGCGCCGGTGAACACCGGGTAGGCGACGTTCTTGCGGATGCTGCGCCATGGGAACTCCACCGCTGCCGGGTGATACTCCGCGAACCGGCCGCCATGGCCATACGGCCCCCAAGCAAAGATGAATGGATACCGGCGGGCGCGAGACTCGGCGATGAATTTCTCCTGGCCGGCAGCCCACGCATCCGTCTGCGAGGAGCAATTGAGCACCGGCGGCGGGTCGGCTTGACCGGGCGAATTCAACCGCCATTGCGCATGGCCAACGCCGGCCGGTACGAGGACGACAATCGCAGCAAAAATATCCCCGTGATTCAACCCGATCCCCAAGCTGCCGCTGCCGCCCATCGAAACGCCGACCAATTGAAGACGATTCCGGTCGATCGGAAAATTCTGACAGACCCACTCGACCGTCGCCAACACCCGTTTCTCCGTCGGCCCGAGTTTGGACTTGAAGCGGGCGCCGGCTTTCTCCAGCGCGTGATAACCCCACCACCAATCGGTTGCCTGATTTTGCCGGCAATCGAGATACAGCCCGTAGCTGGTGGCCGCGCATTCCAGTGGGTTGTGCGGGATCTTTAGCGACTGGTGCATTTCCGATTCGCCCCCGCCGCCGGCGCTGTGGAGAAAAACCTGGAGCGGGGCGGGGCCAGTGCCGGGATTTTTGGGCGGGACGACGTAGAAATAATCACGTTGCGGGCGCGGATACTGCCACTCAGCGAGACTTGTGTGTTCGTACCGAATGGCAGTGCGACCGGCGACATTTGTCTCGTTGATTCGTGTCATCTCCGGCAGTGCCGCGGCGAGCAGTAGCATGGGCAAGATCATGGATCAGTCCGAAACGGCACAGCCGGTAACCCTTCATGATTGTAGAGGTTCACATCTGGCACATTGCTCCAGCCGTACCGGACGGCAACAGGTTGGGGGATGGCCGGACTGGAAACGATCACTTGATTGCCGGCGATTTGCGCGTTGGCGTTGGTGAAAATCTTATCGGCACCGGCAATCGTGAATCCTTTCAGGTTGTCACCCTTGGCGACGAGGCCGGTGCCGGTGTGTTGAAAGTTGAGGACGATCCGGTTGCCGTCCACTTTCAGCGAATCGTAGAGTGGACCGGAATATTCAATCTTCTCGCCATACGCGATGGCGCGGGCGGCGCGGGCGAGCCGTTGGCCGACTGGCTCTTTCCAGCGGGGATGGATGTCAAGCGCGTCGCCGCAATCCGTGGTCACGACCATGGCGGTGTTGGTGGTTTGCTGCCAGACGCGCAACTGCGCTTCGCGCAATTTTGGCGTCATCGTGCGGAACGGAGCGATTTGCACAAACAAAAACGGAAAATCGCCCTGCTGCCATGCGTTGCGCCAGTCGCGAATCAAAGTGGGAAAGAGCGTCTGATATTGGGCCGGGTTGTTGACGTTGCTCTCGCCCTGATACCAGATGACGCCGCGAATCGCGTAGGGCAGCAGCGGCGCAATCATGCCATTGAACAGACAGCCCGGCCCACGGTCAACAGGACTGACCGGCGCGGCTGGTTTTTTCGGTTCCGGTCGTGCGTCGGCTTTGGCTTCGGCGGCTTCGGCTTGCCATTTCGGGAGGAGTTCGTCGGTGTACTTTGCCAGCGCCGCGAAATAGTTGCTGATCGATTTGTCGTGGCCGGTAAAGAACTCGCTGTACTGCGGATCACCGCGCATTGATGGGGCGCTCGCCCAAGCCTGCGCCGGGGTGCCGCCGACGGAAGAATTGACCAGCCCGACCGGCACTTTCAATGCCTGCCGCAACTCACGCCCGAAGTAATAGCCGACCGCCGTAAAATGGGGTGCGGTATTTGAACTACAAATGCGCCATTGCGCGTTGATGTCCAATTGCGGCTCGGCTATGAATGTGGCCGGCACTGTCAGTACTCGCAGGAGGGGGTCGTTCGCTCCGGCAATGGCGGCGGCGGCATTGGTCGTCTTTTGGAGCGGCCATTCCATGTTTGACTGGCCGCTGCACACCCAAACTTCGCCGACGTGCAGGTCGGTGATTTCGCGGTCGGCAATGCTCATTGTGAATGGGCCGCCGGGCTTAAGCGGCTGCAGTTTCACAAGCCACCGGCCATCCTGCGCGACGGTGGATACTTCTTGGCCTTGAAATTTCACGGTGACCTTGTCGCCGGTGTTCGCCGTGCCCCAGACCGGGACCTCGACGCCTTGTTGCAACACTCCGCCGTTGGAAAAAAGCCCGTGGGGTTGGATGGCGGCGTGGGTGGTGGCGGTCAGCAGGCAGAGCAAAAGAATTTTCATGGTTTGTCCGTCCGAAACGGCGAAGCCGGCAAGCCGTCCTGATTGTAGAGCGTCAGCTTCGGAACAACCGCCCACCCGTAGCGCACGGCGATCGGCTCTGGCACGAGCGGGCTGGAGACGATGACTTGCGTGCCGGTAATTTTGGCGGTCGCATTCGTGAAAACCTTGTCCGCGCCGGCAATGGTAAAGCCGGTAAGTTCTTGCCCCTTCACCGTCAAGCCCGCGTCGGTGTTTTGAAAGTTAAGCACCACCCGGTCGCCCTCGACACGCATCGAATCGAAGACCGGGCCGGCGTATTCGACCGTCTCGCCGTACGCGACCGCGCGAGCTGCGAGCGCGAGACGTTGCCCGACCGGTTCCTTCTCCGGGAAGTGCACTTCACGCGCGCCTTCGAGGCAGTCGGCGCTGACCACCAACGCGGTGTTGGTGGCGCGCCGCCACACGTCCACTTGCGCTTCGCGGATTTCCGGCGTCACGAACGGGCCGAGTTGGCCGACGAGAAACGGAAAATCGCCTTGCCCCCAGTCCGCGCGCCAGCCGCGCAGCATTTCGAGAAACCACCCGGCGTACGCCTGTGCAACCGTCGAGTTTGATTCACCCTGAAACCAGATCACGCCGCGAATCGCGTAGGGCTGCAATGGCGCAATCATGCCGTTGTAAACTTTACCGATGGTGCGCTCGACGCGTTTCGGTGGGGGATTCGTGCCGGGAGATTGCTGATACTTCGTCAACGCCGCTTGATACCGGGCTTCCGCAACTTTGCCGGCATCCACCCAACCTTGATAGGCCGGGTTGGCTTCGATACCGCGCCAACTCATCCAGAATTGCACACCCGTGCCACCGACCGACGAATGAATCAGCCCGACCGGCACCTGGCGCGCCCGGCGCAAATCGCGTCCGAAAAAATAGCCGATGGCCGAAAAGTCCGCCACGTTGGTGGGCGTGGAACTTTTCCATTGCACCGCCACGTCGCGCAATGGTTCGGGGCCGCCGGCATTGGGAATCGTACATAAACGCAATTCGGAATCGGTGGCCGCAGCGATGGCGGCGGGGCCGGTGGTCGCGCGTTTGAGCGGAAAATGCATGTTGGATTGACCGCTGCACACCCAGACTTCACCGATGAGAAGGTCGGTGATCTCGGCGTCGTTGATGTGCATCGTGAATGGTCCGCCGGGTTTGAGCGGCTTCAGTTTCACGAGCCACCGGCCCTCCTGCGCGACGGTGGATACTTCTTGGCCTTGAAATTTCACGGTGACCTTGTCGCCGGTGTTCGCCGTGCCCCAGACCGGGACCTCGACGCCTTGTTGCAACACTCCGCCGTTGGAAAAGAGTCCGTGTGGTTTGACAGCGGCGTGACTGCTTGCCGCCAGAAAAATGAGCCAAACCAGACCGAGGGTCACCTTCATCAAAGTATAATATGAATCCAAGCAACCGAATCTTATCACGGGGTTAAGACAAATCGGAAGTGTCTTATGACTCGAGCGTTTCCCAGTCAGGAATCTGCCCGTACGTCCAAACGCGTTTGAGATCGGCGTACGTGGGCGTCCAATACTTACGGGTTAGCCGGTCGAAGTTCTGCCAGATTGCCTCCGTTTGGTTAAAGTCCGGGGCCTTCCAGTCAGTGCGCGGCCGATACTCCGCCAGCAACCGTTGCGCCGCACCCGCCAGATTGCGGATTTGCGACGCGACAATTTTGTCGCCGATTTCCTTCGACGGAATCGGTCCCTTGGTAAAGTTCACACCAGCTGCGAAGCCCGTTCCCAATTCAGCGCTGACAGTCTGCCGGGACAAATCCACCATCTCCGGGTGCAACGCCATTAGTTGCGAAGTCTCACACACCCCGGCATGATCGCCGCGATGGGGCAGGTTGGCATCAATGCATTCGCAATCCGCAATCGCATATAAGCGCAGCGGTGAGCCGGTCTGCCGCAGGTAGTATTCGCAAATCTTCCGCAACACCAGTTCCACCCCGCCATAATGGCCCGTCACCAAAACTCCGCCGCGAAATCCCCGGGCGTCCATGGCGCGGATCTGATAGAAAACCGACCGATAAAACAAATCCGCCGGCAATGAACTACACAACGATTGCCGCACCCCGACATCTGCCAGCCAGCCATTCCCCTTGCCGTCATCATGAAACTCCGGCACGTCCTGAATGTGCCAGGCGAAGGGCGGGGCCACGATACCGCCGGCCGCTTTCGCCACTGCCTCAACGAGTCCCTGCGCCTTGAGCCAGTCCAACCCGACGGCGTTATACCCGCCATGCGGTTCGGCCAAACCGTACGCCATATAGCAGACAGGAAACCGGTCGCGCGCCTCGACAAATTCATGCGGCAACATTTCCTCCCAACGGACCTTCATCGATTTTTCCAGCGTGGCAATTTTGAGATGTTGATGTGCCGCGCGGCGTCGAGTGGCGCGGCCTCTGGTCCAACGGCGGGAAATTTTCTCGGCTTCTGCAAACGCACGGAGCGTTTCTTGCCGGCAATCACCGCACAGGTGTTTTCGGCAAAATAGATTTCGGAACAGCCGGGGCCGACCAGCAAGGCTTTGCCGGTGCGCGGGCGGATTTCGTTGCCAATGATGCAAAGTTGGTGAACGTCGCGGTCGAGAACGATCTCAGCCGCACCGCCGTTGTTGGCGAGTTCATTGCCTTCGATCCAGAGCCGGTCGCCTGTTTCCAGAAACGGTTCGCGGAGGTGAATGCCGGGACCGCCGTTGTCGGTGATGTGATTGTGACGCAACATGTGGTTGGTATCGCGTTCGCCGACGGAAATGCCGGCGCGACCATTGTGGGCGATGAAGTTGTGTTCGCAATTGGAGTACTTGGTGCGCAGGCAATAGAATATTCCACAGCCGGAATTGTGTTCGCTGCAGTTGTCGGTCATCACATAGCGCACTGTCCCACTGCCGGGGTGGAGGCCGGAGCCCTTGTTATGATGGACGTGGCAATGCCGGACGAAAATATCCGTGCCGCGTTGGAAGCTGATCGCATCGCCGTTGAAATTTGTCACCTCGACGCCTTCGATGACCACGCGATGCGCGCCCAAGAGGTTGATTCCACCGCCCCGGCAACCGTTTATGCCGACTTTTTCCTGTGGATTGCCATCGAGCGTGAGTTGTCGGATCGAGGTATCGGTCACATTATGACCACTAATCAGCGAAAACGTGCTCCGCACCAACGCGCCAGCCGGCGGTGAGTAGTCATGCGCAAACGGCCGGTCGATGAAGAATGTATCGCCCTCCCGGCCGACAATGGTTGCGACGGTTTCGTAAAAACCGAACGCGTTCTTGTCGCCGATGGTGACGCCCATGCCGACCTTGAATTTGCCGGGTTCTTTGACCTGAAATTCGAACTGCCCGTAGCCCACCCACGGCACCAGTGCACTGCTGACACTCGGCACCTTTCGCAAAATCGTCCCGGGTTCACCGACGATATGGACGCCGGTTCGCAAATGCAGCGCGTCATCCATCCGGTAAGTGCCGGCGGGAATCTCGACGGTCCCGCCGCCAGCACGGGCAGCTTTATCCACGGCGGCTTGGAGGGTAACATTGGTGCGACCAGAGGCGCGAATTTGTTTCATGGCGCGTACTCTCGTAAGTTGTCGCCCGCGAGTCAATCCTTCACGATTGACTTTGGATTCCTTGCGCCGTAACCATCTTTTCGATGGAACGCAAATCTTTAGATCAACGCGCGCAGATGACCGACCTCGAACGGCTCCGACATTCGGCCGCCCACGTGATGGCCACCGCCATTTTGCGGCTCTGGCCCGATGCGCAGTTCGCCGCCGGACCGCCGGTCGATGACGGATTTTACTACGATGTCGATCTGAAACACCGGATCACGCCGGAGGATTTTCCGGCGATTGAAGCGGAGATGAAAAAGGAAACGAAGGCGAACAATATCTTCGAGAAGATCGTCGTCACGCGCGAGCAGGCGATCAAGGACGCGGAGAGCGGCCGGCTCGGCGGGTTGAGCGAGCGGCCCGGTAATCCGAGCAAGTTCAAGCTCGGTAATCTCGAAAAGATTCCCGCGGGCGAAGAGATTACTTATTTCAAGAACGGCGATTTCATTGACCTCTGTGCCGGGCCGCATGTGATGCGGACCGGCAACGTCGGCGCGTTCAAGCTCACGAACGTCGCCAGCGCGTATTATTTGGGCGACGAGAAAAACCCGCAGCTCCAGCGCATTTACGGGACGGCGTTCAAGAACAAGACCCAGATGGATGAGTACTTCGCCATGCTGGAAGAGGCGAAAAAGCGCGACCACCGGAAGCTCGGCGCGGAGATGGGCTTGTACGTGATGGACACCGAATACGTCGGCCCCGGCCTGCCGCTCTGGTTGCCCAAAGGCACGGTGATCGTCGAGGAACTGGAAAAGCTCGCGAAAGAAACCGAATTCGCCGCCGGCTACGTCCGCGTGAAGACGCCGCACTTGGCGAAGGAGAAGATGTACAAAACCTCCGGCCACTTGCCGTACTACGCCGAAAGCATGTTCCCGCCGATGGAGTTGATCGAAGGTGACGAAGAGAAACGCCAGCGAGAACTTGACGATGAATATGCCCGATTAGGAAAAGAGCATGGCGAGATTCTGGGACTCGGTCAGAAAGAACGCGCAGCGCGACTGTCTGAGATCGCCGATCGGCTCAAAGCCATTGGCGAAGAAATGGGAAGACTCGGCGAGCGCTATTACCTCAAAGCGATGAACTGTCCGCATCATCATCGGATTTTTGCGGCCGAGCCGCGTTCTTACAGGGATTTGCCGTTGCGGTTGGCGGAGTATGGGTGCTGTTACCGGTACGAGCAGTCGGGCGAACTCTTCGGCTTGATGCGCGTGCGTTCGCTCAACATGAACGACGCGCACATCTATTGCACGCCCGAGCAGTTTGCCGCCGAGTTCAACGCGGTCAACGAGATGTACCTGAAGTATTTCAAGATTTTCGGTTTCGAGAAATATCAGATGCGTTTCAGCACCAGCGCGCCGGAAGGTTTAGGCAAGAAGTACGTGGACGAGCCGGCGTTGTGGAAGCAGACCGAGGACATGGTGCGCGACGTTCTGGTCTCCAGCGGCATCAACTACGTCGAGGTCGCCAACGAAGCGGCGTTTTACGGCCCGAAGATCGACGTGCAAGTCTGGAGCGCTATCGGCCGCGAGTTCACCATCGCGACGAACCAAGTGGATTTCGCCGTGCCGAAACGGTTCGGCCTCGTGTACAAGGACCGCGACAACACCGAGAAGACGCCGCTGTGCATTCACCGCGCGCCACTCGGCACGCACGAACGGTTCATCGGTTTCCTGATCGAGCATTACGCCGGTAACTTCCCGCTCTGGCTCGCGCCGGAGCAGGTGCGGGTGCTGACGTTGGGCGAGGAAGAACCGCTGTTGAATTACGCGAAGGATGTCGTGAACCAACTCCGCGCCCAGCAAGTCCGGGCGGAAGGGGATTACGGCAACGATCCGATCAAAGCGAAGATCGCCAACGCGGAGAAAGCCAAAGTCCACACGATGCTCGTCATCGGCGGCCGCGACATGGAAGCCGGAAACGTCTCGGTTCGCCTCCATGGCAAGGGCAACGTCGGGGCGAAACCGAAGGCGGAAATGATTGCGGACATCTTGGCGGCAATTCGGGAGCGCAGAGCCTAAAAAGGTTGTTGCAAACCTGCGCGGAAAGCCTTAAAGGACAGCGCCTAGATGGTAGTCACCACCACAAATCAAGTCGAAGTCAACGCCCTGCGCCGGCCATTCTGATGTCGCGCGCTGTGTAACCGGAGGTCTTGCCTATTCAACAGTTCATTCGCGTCAACCACAAGATTCGCGCCCGCGAAGTGCGGGTGATCGATTCCGATGGAAAACAACTCGGCGTCATGCCGACCAGTCAGGCGCTCGGCGCCGCCCAGCAAGTGGGCTTGGATTTGGTGGAGATCGCTCCGAACGCCGCGCCGCCGGTCTGTAAGATCGTTGAGTACGGCAAATATAAGTACGAGCAGGAAAAGAAGGAACGCGAATCACGCAAACATCACCACGGCGGCAAGCTCAAGGAAATCAAGCTGCGCCTGAACATTGACGACCACGACTACCAGACCAAACTCAATCACATGAAAGAGTTCCTGGCAGATGCGATGAAAGTGAAGGTCTCGCTGTTCTTCCGCGGTCGCGAGAATGCGCATCCGGAGTTGGGTCAACAGTTGTTCCAGCGGGTGATCAAAGACATGGAAGGTTACGGACACGCCGAGGTGCCGCCACGGCAGATGGGCAAAAGCATCAACATGATGCTCTCCCCCGAACGCGGCGCCGCCAAGAAGTACGAGCAGGAATTTAAGCGGGACGACGACGACGCGACCGAGCCGGCCGAAGCCAGCGCAGAGAAGTAAACAATTTCAGGAAGGAAAAAACAAATGCCACGTTGGAAGTCAGCTAAAACAAAGAAGGCCGCCGCCAAGCGGTTCAAAATCACCGCCACCGGCAAAGTCATGCGCTTCGGCGCCGGCAAACGCCATTTGAACGGCCACAAATCATCCAAACACAAACGCCGCCTCGGCCAAACCAGAGCCGTTCACGAAACGATGGCGCATCACGTCACCGACGTCATGCCCTTCAGCCATCGCGGTTAACCCATTTTTTAGGAGACTCACACCATGCCTCGCGCCACAAACGCCCCCAGCAGTATCGCCCGTCGCAAACGAATGCTCCTCGCCGCGAAAGGCTATCGCGGCTGGCGCAGCACCAAATTTCGGTACGCCAAAAATGCCGTCTGGCACGGCCTGACCTACAGCTTTGCGCATCGCAAAGACAAGAAGGCCGATTACCGCGCGTTGTGGACCCAGCGCATCAACGCCGCCTGCCGCGCCCAAGGCACAACCTACAGCCGGTTCATCGAAGCGTTGAAGAAAGCGAAGATCGATCTCGACCGCAAGATTCTCGCCGAATTGGCGACGAACGACGCCAAAGCGTTCAGCGCAGTTTTGGCGGCGACGAAGTAGCCTCACCCGTTAGGGTGCGTTTTCACAGGCTAAAGCCTGCGGCTACAACTCGTCCCACAGATTCGCAGGGCCGAGCACCTCAATGGTGTCTCGGCCCTCAATTTCTTGGCGCACCGCCTCCGAGACAATCAGTGTTTCGAGGTGGAGCGTGTTCTTGATCCGTGCGATTCGCCGGCCACACACCGCCTCATCATCCGCATCCACTACCGGCGGAATCACGCCGCGCAACGTGAACCCGCTTGTTTCCACATTCGTCCGCGTCACGCTCCAATCCGTGCGCGCGACCAATCGCCGTGTCGTCACATCCGCCAACCCAATCCCATACGCGCTGTCCCCGCGCACATCGCGCACAAATATCTTTTCGATCCGCGGCCGGACCGGCTCCGCCTCGCCGGCAATCCGCAGCCGCCCGATCACATTCGTATCCATCCCCGTCCCGCTGATCTCTTTCCCAATCTCATCCACGATCAACAGATCCAATTCTTCCACCGGCAAGCTCGGCATATTCGCCCGCGCCAATTCCAACAACGCCGGTTCGTCTTCCGGTATCCGCCGCGTGACCTTGATCGCCAACGTCTCGTCGTAAGCATTCTCGACCAGGGCCACGCCGAACAAAATCTTCCCGGTCGCCAACACTTGCCGGGCCACTTCCGGCATCTCATCGCGCAATCCCGGGATTCCCAACCGGTGAATTGCCGCCGCGCCGGTTTGCTTCCCGAGGCCGACCGCGATCATCTTCATCAACCCACTCTCATACCGGCCATGGAAGGACGTGTGCGGCTTGACGCGATTGATCACGATCACCCCGTCGGCCTCCGCCGCCGCCTTGTCCATGAACACCCCCGGCGCCAGTTCCACCACTTCCATCGAGGAAACGATTGGCGCGCCGGTAATCCCGAAACTTTCGAGGAGTTTCCGCTGTCCCTCCGCCGTCGCCCCGGCATGACTGCCCATGGCCGGCACGATGAACGGCTCGGCACCTTGCGCCCGTACCCAATCCGCCACCCCGAGCACAATCGCCGGTAAATTCGCGATCCCGCGACTGCCAACGGCCAGCGCCACGCGCGCGCCCGGTTCGATTGCCTGCGTTTTCAGGCCCACGGCCAGTGTCCCGGCAATATCCGCCAACTGCCGGGTATCGAACCGCTGCCGAATCCGAAAATAGTTCATCCGAGTGGAACGAGTTCGCGTTTCCGCTGCGTGAATCGGCAAATCTGGTTGTACCCGCACCGGCGCGCGAGGGCGACTGCCTTGTCAAAATCCGCGCCGGTATCTTGCGGAATATGCGCATCGCTGCCGAGGGTGATCGGGATCTCGAATTGTCGAGCCAGCGTCAGAAACTCTTCGGCTGGATAGATCTCCCGGCACGGCTTGCGCAATCCGGCCGTGCTGACTTCAATCGCGCACGTCACATCTTTGAGATACGGCCGGTAATCGAAGTTCTTCGCGCGAAAGCCAAATTTCTTCGGCAAGTCCGGGTGGGCGAGCGAATCAAACACGCCGGCGCGCGCCGCTTGGCCCCACAGGTCAAAGTATTGCCGCCAACGTTGCTCGACGTCGGTATTCGCCCAGTCTTCCGTACAGCGGTCTACAGGGAAGTCGCCGATGAAATGGACGCTACCGAGAAAATAATCCCACGGATACATTCCGGCGAGTTCGCGCACCCACGGCTCGCAGCCCGGCACGAAATCCACTTCGAGGCCGAGTTTGACGTTGAGTTGCGGGAACTGCCGGCGCGCCTCACTCACCATTGCGACGTACGCCGGCAAGTCGGACTGCTTCATGTTGCACTCGGCGAGAAACGTCGGGGTGGGGCAGTGGTCGGAGATGCCGATCTCATCCAGCCCGCGTTCCATGGCCACGCGCGCGTACTCGACCGGCTCGCCGACGCCGTCGGTCAGCCGGGTGTGCATGTGATAATCAATCAGCATGCCGGCAGTGTAGGGAGCAGGGCGTTGCAGGACAAGCCTTGTCCTGCAGGGAAGTTTTCACTAGATTGAGCGCGATGAAGAAAGCGCTGCTGCCGTTGTTGCTGATCGTGGCCGGGATGGTGTTGCTGGCCGGCGTGGCGTATTGGGGCGAAAGCCGCGGGTGGGATCATTTCTTTTGCGGCGACGAAGGACACGACCATCACGGACATTCCCATTGATCATCGCCCCCTCCATTTTAGCTGGTGACTTCGGTAACTTCGCCGGCGAGGCGCGGCGCGTGGAGTTGGCTGGGGGCGATTGGTTGCATTGTGACGTGATGGATGGGCATTTTGTGCCGAACCTCACATTTGGGCCGGACGTGATCGCGGCGTTGCGGCAGGCAACGCGGGTGCCATTGGATGTGCACCTCATGATTGAGCGCCCGGAACGATTTGTGGAGCGCTTCATTGAAGCGGGTGCCGATCACATCACGGTCCATGTCGAAGCCGAAGCCAAACACGACGTGGCGTGGACGCTGCAACTGATCCGGTCGCGCGGAAAAAAGGCCGGGCTATCACTCAACCCGCCCACACCGGTCGAGAAAGTCTTCCCTTTCCTTGACCAGGTGGATTTGCTGCTGGTGATGACCGTGAATCCCGGCTTTGGCGGGCAAGCCTTCATACCGGAATGTTTGGATAAGATCCGCGAAATCCGCCGCCGGGCCCCCAAACTTGCCATCAACGTGGACGGCGGCATCAACCCAACGACGGCTCGGCAATGCGTCGCCGCCGGCGCCACGATCCTCGTCGCCGGCAACTCGCTGTTCCGGCACAAAACTCTCGGCTTGCCGGAGGCAATCAAGGAATTGCGAACTCATGTCGAAAACTAAAATCAAATTCGGAACCGACGGCTGGCGCGGAATCATTGCGGACGATTTTACGTTCGAGAACGTTCGACGCGTCGCTCAGGCGACGGCGGATTACTGGAACGCACAGCCACTCCCGAAGAAAGCCATCGTTGGCTACGACAACCGGTTTTTCTCGGAAGTATATGCGAAGCTCGTTTGCGAAGTTCTGACCGGTAATGGGATTGAGGCGCTTTATCCACCCGAAGCCGTCCCGACGCCGGCCATCAGCTATGCCGTGCGCGACCAGCAACTGTGCGGGGCCGTCATGATTACGGCTAGTCACAATCCGCCGCAGTTTAATGGCTACAAGCTGAAGGCTGACTTTGCCGGCCCCGCGACGCCGGAAATCTGCGCGGCCATCGAAGCTCGCATTGATGGCTCGTCGGTGAAAACAGGAACTTCCATCAAGGAATACGATCCGCGACCGGCGCACGTGGCGGTGGTGAAGAAAATGGTGGACCTCAAAACGATCAAACGCGCGAAGTTGCGGATCGCGATCGATTCGATGCATGGCTGTGGCGGGCGCGTGCTGGAAAAACTTGTCGGCGGGACGACGGTGCGGGCGACGCGGGATCCGTTGTTCGGCGGCGTGAACCCGGAGCCGATCGGGAAAAACCTCAAAGCCTTGAGCGCCGCAGTAAAGAAAATGCGCGCGCACGTTGGACTGGCGACCGATGGTGATGCGGACCGGTTGGGGATTGTGGACGAGAAAGGCCGGTACTTGTCGATTCAACTGGTGTTCGCGATGTTGCTGCTGCATCTCCTGCGGAATCGCAACGAGCGGGGTGGGGTGGTCGTGAAGTCCGGCAACTCCACAGTGCTGATTGACCGGATTTGTGCGGCGTATGGGTTGAAGTGTGTCGAGGTACCGGTCGGCTTCAAATGGATTTGCCAGCAGATGCGTGAACAGGACGTGTTGATTGGCGGCGAAGAGAGTGGAGGCATCGGTTTTCGTGGCCACATACCGGAGCGCGATGGGATGCTGGCGAATTTGATGTTGTTGGAACTGCTGGCTGCGACCGGTAAGTCGGTCACGAAGATTGCAGGTGAGATTCAGAAGGAATTCGGCGCGAGTGCGTATGACCGGATTGACATGCACTTTCCGTTGGAGCAGCGGCACGCGTTCATCGAACACTTGGCGAAGTCCCCGCCGGCAAAGTTGTTGAACTCGCCGCTGAAAGAAGTGAAGACGTATGACGGTGTGAAGTATATCGCAGCGGACGATTCGTGGTTAATGTTCCGCACATCAGGAACCGAGCCAATTATCCGTATTTACAGCGAGGCGGCGAGTGGGTTGAAGGTGAAGCAACTGCTCGCGCAAGGCCGACAGACAGCGTTGTCAATGAAGTAGTGAAGATAGTAGTTGACGAAACCAGGTAAAGCGGTTTACCTAATTGTGGAGTTGCCATGATGCGATACCTCTTATCCCTACTTATCGTCCTTTCACTGAACTCAATCTCTAACGCCGCCGTGAGCACCGTTGGACCGGTGACCAACATCACCATTACGGTGAGCGGAAACCTTACAAACGTGAACTTTTGGGTCAACAACGGCGCCAATAGTGGCGTCGCCCAGGTGACACCATTCGCGGCTGATGTAATCCGTGTCCGTTACTACTTCGCGGCGTTATGGTCCAAAGAAGAGCCGATGATCGCCAAGCAAACAAACCAATGGGCTACCGTCGCCGGCACGACTTACACCGATCAAGGCAGTACGTATCTCATCGCCACACCGCAAGTTGACGTTGTGATCACCAAGAGTCCGAACTTCAAAATCGATTTTAAAGACAAGAGCGGCTACACGCTGTTGCAGGACGACAAGATTCAGTTCGATCCAGACTACTTTTATACCGGCCAGAGCAGCTGGTCATCAGGCGGTTTCAAACTCAAGGCCACCAAAGTTATGCCGGAGGGGCAGGCGTATTTCGGGGTCGGCGAAAACGGCGGCCCGATGAATCGGCGGGGGCGGGAAATGGAATGCTGGAACACTGGCACCTACAAATGGGGCGAATTCCAAAACCCCACCTACCTGAACGTGCCGTTCTATTACGGTGTGCAACCCGCGGCGGGCAACGTCCCCGCTTTTGTTTATGGTGTGTTCTTCAATAATCCCTGCCGGCCACTCTTTTCGTTCGGAGCGAACAAGTCCGGCGCCAGTCGCGTCTCATTCGAGGCTGGTGACGGCCAGATGGATTACTTCTTTTTTGGCGGCGGAGCCAATCACACGATGGCCGGTGTCATTGACCGCTTTTCAGAACTGACCGGCCGTGCCACGTTCCTGCCAAAGTGGGCGTTTGGCCACCACCTCAGCCGATTCAGCTATGACAGCCAGTCGTGGGTTGAATACATCGCCAACGAAGCCACCGTCCAAGACATCCCTTTGGATGCCGTCTATATGGACATTGACTACATGCAGTATGGCTCGTTGGGCGACGGCAACATCCGCCAACTGACGGTTCGTCCCAGCACATTCTCCAACCCTGCCGGCATGATGAACTACTGCAACGCGCGTGGTGTCAAAGTGGTGCCGTTGATTGAGCCTTGGCTCCAACCCAATGACACCACCCTCTACAACGATGCCAACGCCAATTTCCATTTCATCAAGGACAATGGCAGCGCCACGGTCACGCGCAATATCTATGTCGGCCCCGTTTCTTGGTTTGATTACACCAGCACCAGCATGCGCACTTGGTGGCGCGACAAGATCGTCAACTGGTTCAACTCCTACAACTCCGGCAATCCCTCCTTCGCCGGCATCTGGAACGACCTGACCGAGCCGGAAGGCGGCGATGCCATTCCGTACAACGGTTTGCTGTGGGCTGATGGCCGGTATGGCAACTCCACCACCGACAGCCGCCGGCATTGGTCGAACGAACGGAACTATTTCGGCCTCCGTTGCGCCTCGCAGAGCTATGAAACGATGCTGGCGAAGAATCCCAGTAAAAGGCCCTTTGTTCTCAGCCGCTCCGGCAACGCCGGCCTCCAACGGTATGCCGTCAGTTGGAGTGGTGACACCGGTGCCGATTGGTTCTACCAGCGGGCGACCATCCGGTTCGGCATGGGCGCGATGTTGGCCGGGGTGGGGTGGTACGGTAACGACGTCGGCGGATTCGTTGGCAATCCCGGCGATGAACTGCTCGTTCGCTCCTACGAGTTCAACATGTATACGCCGTTCTTCCGTAATCACGCGGACAAAGCTGCTGCCGACCGCGAGCCGTGGCGCTTTGGCGAGCCAACAAAAAGCCGGCTACGCAATCTCATCAAATACCGGTATCGATTGATGCCATATCTCTATTCACTCGCGTACAAATTCACCCAGACCGGCGAACCAATGAACGTCCCGCCGGTGTTTGATTATTATTCTGACGCCAACACCACCAATCTCAACGAGTACGAATTCATGACGGGCGACTTCATTCTCGTCCCGCCAGTCTACCAGCAGGGCGCGACCACGCGGACCGTTTATCTGCCGTGGGCGAAAGATGTGGCTTGGTACTATTATCCAACCGGTGCGCGCTACAACGGCGGTCAACAGGTCACCGTCAATACACCGGTCGGCGGCACCAACATCTTCATCCGCTCCGGCGCGATTATTCCGATGGGGCAGACTGAGCAGTTCCTCGGGCAAACCAGCGTGGATTACCTCGATGTGCAATGCTGGCCGGAAGGCAACTCTACGTTCACCCTGTACGAGGATGCCGGCGATGGTTGGGATTACACGAACTCCACCGGCCGTTCCGAAATCACCTTCACCAGCTCCCGCGGTTCGACCAACTGGAACTTCACCGTGGGCTCCCGGCAGGGTGGCTACACCAACGCCATTGCGCGCAACTTCTACATCTACGCCAACAATCCGTCGCCCACGGTTTACGGCGTCAAGCTCAATGGCTCGGCGCTGCCGCAACTGGCGAACTTCGGTGCAGGCCCACAGGGCTGGCTGATTACTGGCGGGAAACTTGGGATCAAAGTGCCGGACGACGGTTTGCAGAAAGTGCTCGAAGTGGATTGGGAAGAGTTCATCCCTGGCGATGCCGGCTCCGCCTTGGGCATCCCCGGCACATGGAGCGGCTGGGCTGACAGCACGCCACCGTGGGCGCTCCGCAAAGTTAATCCACCCGGCACACCAGCCGGTGTCAAGTGGTACACCAACACGATCCACGTCGCCGCGTCCGGCGGCAACATCACCGCCGGTACGTACCAATTCAAACTCCGCACTAACCAGGATTGGGCGAATAACTGGGGCGGCGGTGCGACCGTCAACATCAACGGCACCACCGCGCTTGGCTGGGGTGGCGCAGATGCCTCGATCACCCTGCAGAACGATTTCTACTACTCGTTCCGCGTCCTCGAACCGACGCTTAACTCCAGTGCGACCATCGCGGTCATGCGCACACCGTCGCGACCGGTCGGTGTGACGTTCGCCGGTGTCTCACCTGGTTTCCCCACTGGCAATGACCCGGTCACAGTCAACATCACCCTCACCGCAGCGAAATCGGCGGACGAACATATCTATGTCCGCTACACGACGGACAACTGGGCAACCAGTTCCTTTGTCGAAGCGACCGGCTCCGGGACCAGTTACTCCGCGGTCATCCCGGCAGCGCCGAACGGCACCACGGTCCGGTACTACCTCTTCAGCACCACCGTCACAACGGGTGGCGGCTTGAACCATTCCACCGCCGACGCGCTCGCGCTGAATCTCGATACCAATGGCGGCATCAACTACAACTATACCGCCGCGCCGATCCCGTGGCCCGGTTTTGGTTATCCCAGCGACCCAGCGCAAAACATCCATCACTGGAAAGAAGAAGCCGTTGTCGGCAACGGGCACATGACAGTGATGCTTGATCAGAACGGCACTCTGTATGACTTCTATTTTCCGACTGTCGGTGGCGTGAGTGGCACCGGTACCGCCAACGAAGGCTACCGTGGTCCGCAAGCCTGGCCACCGGGGTGCGAAGGTCTCGACCTCCAGGCCAATGGTCAGATGAACCTTATCGCCGCCATGGCCGGGATCGCGTTGCCCACTGACGACACCAATCCGGTCTATTGGCTCAAGAACGAAACGTTCACGAACTACGTTGACGTTGGCCAACGCTGGCTTAATGACGAAGTCAACATCGTCGTCACTTCCAATCGGCTCAACGTCGCTGGCGCGAATATCAAAGTCGTCCAATACGACTTCGTGCCCTCGGAAAATGCCCTGCCGGATATCACCAACGGCACCCGCACAAACAAGGCTGTTCACGTCAAACGTGTCCTGCTCACCAATAACGAGGCTTCGAGCAAGACCATCAACTTCTACTGGGACGTCAACTTCAACGTCAAAGGCGACAACGCCTACGACGAGATGTTCTGGGAAGGCACGGTCGGCGGCACCAATTACAACGCGCTCATCGTCCGCGACAATGTCGGGCGCATGGCGACTGGCGGGTGGTGTGATCCCAACGGGTACGGCGGCGTCAGTTGGAAGGAATACAATCTGTCCGGCGTCGAAGGCGGCTGGGCCAAGAGCAACTCCGTCTATTTCGCCACCGTGATGAAAGTCGTCACCAACTCCGGCAGCGGCCTCGGCTTGCCGGCGGAAGGCAGTTGGCGCGATCATACCGCCACCGACAATCAGGAGGGCTGGATTGGCCGGCAAATTATTATTCCGGCTGGCGAGACTGTCGAGGTGGACGTCATGACTGTTGGTTCGTGGGATAACTTCCCGAACACCACCGGCACCCACAACTTCTGGGGGCGGCCGATGATCACGTGGTTCTACAATAACAACATGAGCACTGTGCAGGATGCCACCTCGACCTGGTGGACGAACTGGCTGGCCGGCGGCGTCACCGTGAACTTCCCGGATCCCGACTACAACCGGTTGTTCAAACGCTCGTTGTTGATCAGCAAACTCCATGCGGATCCCGTGCACGGCGGCATTCTCGCCGGTATGCATAACGGTGCGTATCCCTACGTATGGCCGCGCGACGGCATCTATGCGGCGATCACGTTCAACCGCACCGGTCACCCCACCGAAGCGGCCGCGTTTTACCAGTGGCTCAACAACGTCGAACGCCCCAACGAATCGTGGGGTAAAGGTTTCTTCTTCCAGAAATACACCACCGACGGGAAGCCCGTCTGGCGGACACCGCAGGTGGACGAAACCGCCGGCGTCCCGTGGGGCATGTGGTACTACTACTTGGTGACCGGCGATGGCGCGTTCCTCTCCAACAACTGGAATCTCGCCTACACTTCCGCCCGTGCCTCCAGTGAAGACAGCACGTTCGACTCCCGGTTGTATTTCCACGACATCAACCGGCTGGTTGGCAGCATGAACATCTGGGAAGACCAGAATGATGAATTCCTCTATTCCAACGCCAGCGTCGTTCGCGGGCTGCGCGATGCAGCCACCATCGCCAGCTTCGTCGGCAGCAACAGTTGGACGACCGAGTTCAACAACCGCGCCACCGACATTCGCGATAACGGCATCATTCCGCGCATTGACGCCCGCACGGAAACCTCGGATATCAGTCAAATGGGCCTGGTGGTGCCGTTCGAAATTTTCGAGCCCACCGACCCGCGCATGACCAACATGGTCGAATGGCTGCATGGCCGGCAAGTGGCAGGCGGCTTTAGCGGTGCAGATGGCGATCTGCTTGAGCCCAGCGGCACCTCAGCCGGCTGGCTCCGGCGGTACAACTTCAAAACCGTCAGCCCCAATGAAGCAGACATATACTGGAACGGCGGCCCGTGGACTTTGGCCAACTGCTGGTACGGCATGTACTACACCCGCTGGCAGGACTATTCCGCCGGTAAGTCCCAGGTGGACATCAGTAAAGACAAAATCGATCTCGTGATCGATAAACTCGGCCCTATGGGATTGGGTGCCGAACAGATTGCCGCCAACGTCGGCGAACAGAAATATCCTGACTTCTGGCTCCAGACCGCGTGGCCGAATGTCTGGGAATCGCATGCCTTGTTGCTCGATCAGATGATGATGTTCCTCGACTACCGGCCCGAGACTAACAACACCTGCGCTTTCGCGCCAAAACTCCCGAGTGATTGGAGCACGTTGACTTTTAACAACCTCCACTATCGCAACCACCGCCTGAACTTCACCATTCAGGAAGGCGCAACGGCCACAACCGCCACCATCAATAAGCTGACGACCGGCGCGCTCAACGCCGACCTTTGGTTGCGCTTGCCGGCGGGTGAAACCCCGGCACTCGTCCTCACCAATGGCGTTCGGGTCTTGGCGTTTACCTACGACAACGCGGCCCGGCGCGTCCGCATTGCCGGCCCATTGAACCCAGCCACCGGTAACAACACCCTCACCGTCACCTACGGTGCGGCGGATACCGACAACGATGGGTTGACCGACGCGCAGGAGTTGGCGCTTGCTTCCGATCCGATGAATCCCGACAGCGATGGCGATGGGATGACCGATGGTTTTGAGAATACTCATTTTGCAAGCCCCATCGCCGGTAACGCCAACGACGACAGCGATGGCGACGGCCAGAGCAACCTTGCCGAATTCCAGACCGGCACAATCCCGACGGACTCCGGCTCCGCCATGCGGATCCTGAGTGTTGCCCGGCAGCCGAACGGCGATGTCCTCGTGACAGCGTCCAGTGTCGTGAACAAGAAATACGTCCTGTTGGCGGCGACGAATCCGAGCGCACCCAGTTACGGCGCCATCAGTTCCACGAACACGGCAGTCGGGGTGACAATCACTTTCACCGACCCCGCCCCCGGTGGTTCAATGAAGGTCTACAAAGTCCAGTACATCCCGTAGCCGTGGCTGCAAATCTGATTCGAGGCTGTGTTCCGGCGTCGCGAGCGGCCGCTGTTTCTTGCCGGGTTCCGGAGGTGGGTGTTATATAGGTGCCATGAAAGCCGCCGCGCATATCAAAACACCCGCCCAGTATCTCGCCAGCTTGCCCGAGCCGCGGCGGAGTGAGTTGACGGTATTGCACAAGGCGATCTGCAGGGCCGCGCCGGCGCTGAAGCCGCACATCGCGTATGGAGGACTCGGCTACGGCCGATATCATTACCGGTACGCGAGCGGATGGGAAGGGGACGCGCCGGTGGTCGGGTTGGCGAGCCAGAAACAGCATATCGGTCTCTACACCTGCATGTGCGACGCTGAAGGATACTTGCCGGCAAAATACACGACGAGGTTGGGGCGGGTGTCACTTGGGAAGAGTTGCATCCGCTTCCGAAAACTCGAACACTTGAATCTCAAAGTCGCCATGGAGGTAGTGAAGCGCGCCGCAAAGATCGCCAAGGCGATGAAGTACTCGTACGACGGAAAGTGCGACTTGAAGTGAACCATGCCGGGTGAGTATGTTGCGGTGTCATGAATACTTGGCAGGACTCAATTGTGGAATTGATTCGCCGAACTTCGGCGGAAATACCGGATGACGTGCAACGCGCGATTCTCGCGGCGTTGGAACGGGAAAAAAAGGGCACGATCGCCGCGAGCGCGATGAAGATCATTGAGCACAACATCGCGCTGGCGAAACAAAAGTCGCAGCCGATTTGTCAGGATACCGGCAGCGTGTTGTTTTATGTGGATTGCCCGGCGGGTTTCGATCAGATCGCCTTCACCGAAGCCGCGCGCGCGGCCGTGAAGGCGGCGACGCAGAAGGGGTATCTCCGGCAAAACTCAGTGGACTCGCTCACCGGTAAGAACGATGGGACAAACCTCGGGCCGGGCGCGCCGACATTACATTTTCACCAGCACAAAGATGCCGGCGTGACGGTGCGGTTGATGTTGAAGGGCGGCGGGTGCGAGAACGTTGGCGCGCAATACTCGTTGCCGGATGAAGGCAT
This sequence comes from Verrucomicrobiia bacterium, assembly GCA_022072455.1. Classification (GTDB taxonomy): domain Bacteria; phylum Verrucomicrobiota; class Verrucomicrobiia; order Palsa-1439; family Palsa-1439; genus CAINDI01. The sequence continues at coordinate 41,921 of JAJVHY010000028.1, forward strand.
CAAGGCGGACCGGGATTTGGCGGGTTGCCGGAAGGCGATTCTCGACGCGGTCTTGCAGGCGCAGGGGAAGGGCTGTGGGCCGGGGGTTCTTGGCGTGTGCATTGGCGGTGACCGAGCGACGGGCTATGAGTTTTCCAAGACGCAGTTGTTGCGGAGGCTCGATGACCGGAATCCGGTACAGGAACTCGACAAGCTCGAACAGGACATTCTCAATACCGCCAACGAACTCGGCATTGGACCGATGGGGTTCGGCGGGAAGACGACGTTACTGGGCGTGAAGATCACGACGGCGAATCGGGTGCCGGCGTCGTATTTCGTGAGCATCAGTTACATGTGCTGGGCGTATCGACGGCAAGGCGCGCGGTTCGATGCGACCGGCAAGATTTTGGATTGGCTCTACTGACATGAACATTTCCACTCCTCTGAATGAAGCTGCAGTGCGGAAACTGAAAGTCGGTGACGCGGTCGAGATTACCGGTGTGGTATTTACTGGACGCGATGCCGTGCACAAGTATCTCGCGAAGGGTGGGGAGTTGCCGGCGGGGGTGTCGTTGACCGGTGGCATCATTTACCACTGCGGGCCGGTCGTCATCAAAGACGACGCCGGTAATTGGAAAGTGACGGCGGCAGGGCCGACGACTTCGATCCGGGAAGAGCCATACCAAGGCGACATCATCAAGAAGTTCGGCGTGCGCGCGGTGATCGGAAAAGGCGGGATGGCGGACCGAACATTGGCGGCATGCCGGGAAGCCGGCGCTGTTTATCTCCACGCCATCGGCGGCGCGGCACAGGTTTTGGCGGAACACATCACGAAAGTGCGGAATGTGTATTTCCTCGAAAAATTCGGTTCACCGGAGGCGATCTGGGAATTGGATGTCGTGAATTTCCCGGCTGTCGTCACGATGGATGCCAACGGCAATTCACTCCACACGGAAGTCTTCGAACGCAGTCAGGCTGAGTTGGCGAAGCGCCTCTGACGCGGAGCGTCAGTTCGAGAGGCTTTTCGGTGGGCCGATGATTTCGGCACCGATGATAATGTTGCGGATGTTGCTCCGGTCACGCAAAGCACCGGCCCACTGCGCGGCACGGTTGGGAGTGGCCGGGGCTGCCGCGGCGGCAACGGGGGTTGGTTTGGGTGGAGGTGGTGCGGCCGGCCGTGGGGCCGGCATCACCGGTGGCGGGGGTGGCGCGACGGGTTGCCGGGGGCGGGTCAGGCGTTCCATCATTTCATGGATCTGAATCGGCGCAACGGGAGGCGGAGCGGCTGGTTTGGCACGGGGCCGCGGACGCGGGCGCGGCGCCGGTGGTTCTTCGGCTGCCGATTCTTCATCCTCAGGCGTGGCCAATTTACCCAGCCCTTTCGCGACCATCACCACGATGGCGATGATGATCCAGATGATGAAGTCAATGCTGATGGCGAGTGGCATGGTTAGACGGTCCCGCCGCCTTTCCCGGTATCTTCACCGGCAATGGCTTGGCGCATCTTGGAATCGGCTTGGACGTTTTGCATCCGGTAATAATCCATGACGCCGAGGCGACCAGCGCGGAAGGCTTCAGCCATCGCCATCGGGATTTGCGCTTCGGCTTCGACGACTTTGGCGCGCATTTCCTGAGTGCGAGCTTTCATTTCCTGTTCAGTCGCAACGGCGAGTGCGCGGCGCGTTTCGGCGGCGGCTTGCGCGATCTGTTTGTTGGCTTCGGCTTGCTCGGTTTGGAGGCGGGCACCGATGTTGTCGCCAACGTCCACGTCGGCAATGTCGATCGAGAGAATTTCGAAAGCAGTGCCGGCATCGAGGCCGCGTTCGAGGACGCGCTTCGAGATGCTGTCGGGATTTTCGAGGACGGCTTTGTAGGTGTCGGCAGAGCCGATGGTGGTGACGATGCCTTCGCCGACGCGGGCGACGATGGTTTCTTCGGTCGCGCCACCGACGAACCGGTCGAGATTAGTGCGGACGGTGACGCGGGCTTTGGCTTTGACTTGGATGCCGTCTTTGGCGACGGCGTCAATGCTTTGCTTGCCGGATGCGGCGCCGGGGCAGTCAATGACCTTGGGGTTGACACTGGTCATGACGGCCTCGAAAACGCTCTTGCCGGATTGGTGGGTGGCGAGGTCAATGGCGGCGGCGCGGTTGAAGTCGAGGTTCAGTTGCGCTTTGTCGGCGGCAATGAGGGCGCGAACGACCTGATTGACGTCACCACCGGCGAGATAGTGGGCTTCGAGTTGGTCGGTGTTGAGGGCGATACCGGCTTTGACGGCGGTGATGCGGCTTTGAACGACAAGGCCGATCGGGACGCGGCGCAGTTTCATGCTGAGCAGGTTCAGGAACGTGACCGGCGCGCCGGAGAAGCGTGCTTGAATCCAGACGTTGATGAACGAGATGACAATGATGACAACGATAAAGGCGACGATTGCCGCAATGACCGCGATACCGAGCAAGAACAATTGGCCGATGTTTTCCATGATGGATCTCCTTGGTTAGATTTTTCGCACAATGATGCGGGTGCCGTCAATGGCGATGACTTCGACGGCGCTGGCGCGTTCGATCATTCCGGATTCGGCGACGACGTCGTAGCGTTTGTCGCCAATCAAAGCGGTCCCGCTGGGGCGCAGCATCGTGTGGGCGATGCCCGTTTGGCCGACGAGTTCAGGCGTGGGGTGATCGCTGGCGTGTTGCGCAACTTGCTCGTGGCTGAGGATCATCTTTTTCCCGGTGCGTGTTTCCGGGCCGTACCGGATGGAGACAAAGGCCGCGCCGATGCCCAACACCGCCTCCGCGACAAACAATGCGGCTGCCCAGTTCAATCCGTAGTCCCGGTAGCAAATCGCCAGCGCCACCAGGAACAAAACCATGCCGATGCTGCCGAGTACGAAACCCGGCAGAAAGAAATCCACGCAGATCATCGCGATGCCCATCGCGACCAGCAACGTTATGAGCCAGATCGTTTCCATAATTGGTCAAGCCACCCGTGTGACGACGACCCGGCTGCCGTGAACTTCGGTGATGCGGATGACGGCGCCTTTTTCGATCAAATCGCCTTCCGTGATCACGTCCACAAGTTGGCTGCCAAACCGGCCTTTGCCGGAGGGGCGGAGTTGGGTTTCGGCGGTGCCGGTGGCGTTGAGCAGGCTTGCGGCCGTGCCGGCAGAAGTCGTGTAGCCGGCGGCGACACTGGTGGAGGTCGATAATTCCAGTTTCTGAAACAGTGACGTTTGCGGCAGATATTTACCAAGCAACAGCATTATGATCACCGAACCAACAAATCCGCCGGCCACGCGCAGCACGGGGATTTCGAGTTCCGGCCAAGTGATCATCGGTGCGCCCGGCCAGCGTTCGACCATCGCCATCAGCAACGAGACGAGGATCAGCGCGATCCCCGAAATGCCGGCAATGCCGAATCCCGGCAAGACGAAAATTTCGACGAGCAGCAAGGCCAAGCCGATGGCAAAGAGGACGATCTCCTCCTGACCGGCCAAGCCGGCGACGAAGAAGCCGAGGAAGTAGATCGCGAAAGCAATCACGGCCACCACAGTGGGAATACCGAGTCCCGGCGTTTTCATTTCGAAATAGATGGCCGCCATGCCGATCATAATCAAGAGCGGCGACGCCAGTGAAATCCAGCGACCGAGAACTTCAAATCCATGTGGCTCAACTGTCGTCACGGCGGCATTCGTGTACCCAAACGTGGGGAACAGTTCGTCCAGTGATTTGAGCGTGCCGGCCGAGAGCAACGGCTTTGGTGGTTCACCGAACGCGCGAGCGGCTTCGTCGTTGGTCAGGGTCAAGAGCTTGCCTTTGGGGCTGATCGTGGTGCCGTCGCGGCTCAACTCGATGTCGGCGTCCACCATCGCCTCGAACACCTCGGCGTCATGGCCATTTTGTTGAGCGGTCGCCCGGATCAAAGCGCGCATGGCCGACCCGATCTTTTCCTCGTAACTCTTTGGCAGTTCCTGAACGCCCTGACCGGGAATCAACATGACCGGCGTCGCGGCGCCGATGACGCTGCCCGGGGCCATGTAGATCTTGTCAGTGGCCGCTGCGATGAAGGCGCCGGCAGAATAGGCTTTGGAGTTGACGTAGGTGGCAGTCTTGTAAGGCGACTGTTCGAGGAGTTTGATGATCTTTTCGGTGATGTCCACGCGCCCGCCGTTGGTTTCCATGTCGAGGACGAGCGCCGTGGCGCGAATTGCCGCAGCTTCGCGGAGACCGCGTTGGACGAGGAAAAGTGTGTTGTGGGTGATGTCTTCGCGGATGGCGATGACGCAGACCGTGGGCCGGTCCGCCGCGAACACCCACCCCGGAAGCGCGACGGCCAACAACAGGACTGGAAGCATCAACCGTTTCATGCCGCAATGGATACCGCCAGCCGCCGCGCGGAGCAAGTCAATTGGAACAGCCCAACCGGTTCGGCGGGAGACGGAAAAACGGTCACAGATTTCCGATGGCCAAGCGTTCGCGGGGCATTTATAGTCCGCGCCCATGTCACAGTGTGAGCGTAATGCAACTTCCGAAGCGGCCCGCCGCACTGCGGTGCGCCTGTTGGCGGATGCGGTGCGTCCATCGGCCGGCGCGGCGTGGCGTGAGTTTGCGGTGACGCTGGCGTCGGTAGTAGCGAGTTGGGTGCTGGCGGCCTGGGTTGTTTTCCCAGTGGTAGTGACACGGGACGGAGCTTGGTGGCTGGCGTGGCTTGCGAGTTGTCTGATGATGTCAGTGTCGCTGGTGCGGTTGTTCGTGGTCCAGCACGATGCTGGACACGGTGGGTTGTCGCCGTCGAAGCCGTTGAATCACTTTATCGGGCACGTTTGTTCGGTGTTTGAATTCACGCCGTTTCTGCACTGGCACCGGCATCACTGGCATCATCATCGGACGGCTGGACACTTGGAGAAACAAGATGGGTTGGGGGACATTTACACGTTGTCGGTGGCGGATTACCGGCGCTTGAAGCCGTGGCAGCAGGCGTTTTACCGGCTGGTGCGGAATCGAGTGCATTTTTTCCTGATCATGCCGACAAATCTGTTTTTGTTTTTGCACCGGTTTCCGCTCGTGCAATTTCCCTTGTCGCCGATCAAACAAAAACCCAGCGCCTCCGAGTGGGTGAATATCCTCGCGCTCGACGTCGTGTACGTCGCGCTTGGCTGGTGGGCGTGGACGCATTGGGAGATCGCGCAGCCGTGGGTGATTTCGTATGGAATCGCGTTTGTTGTGGCGGCGACGATTGGGATTGTGTTGTTCTATACGCAGCATCAGTTTGAGACGACGTACTATGCGCGCGACGGCGAGTGGTCTTTTTATGAGAGTTCGATGAAGGGCAGTATGACGTTGCGCTTGCCGTTTGTCTGGATGGAGTGGCTCATCGGTTACATCAACTATCATTCAATCCATCACTTGAAGCCGAACATACCGATGTACGACTTGCGGCGGTGTTACGTCGCGCTCAGTGCTGCCGGAATTCGCATGGCCGAATGCCGGCTCGGTGAGATCTGGAAGACGTTTGATCTGGCGTTGTGGGATGAGGCGCAACAGCGTATGGTGTGCTTCACTGACGTCGAGACGCGATGAAACAGGTTTACATCAAAACTTACGGTTGCCAGATGAATGAGCGCGATAGCGAGGCTGTCGCGGCGATGCTGCGTGACCGGGGGTATGGGATAACCGGTGCCGAAGACGACGCGGACATCATTTTGCTCAACACCTGTAGTGTCCGTGATCTCGCGGAGCAGAAGGCACTCGGCAAGATGCGTTCGCTGGCACATGCCAAGAAGCAGAAGCCGGCGTTGATTCTGGGTTACATGGGATGCATGGCGCAGAGCCGCGGCGCGGAGTTGCTGGAAAATCCGGCGGTGAATCTTGTCGTTGGCACGCAGAAATTTCACAAAATCGCGGATTACCTGGATGAGATGGAATTACGCACGCCGTTCCAGATTGCCGACATCGCCGCAGAAGCCGGCAGCGAGTCCACGATCAAAGATCACATCCTCGGAAGCAACGGGGACCGGCAAGTCACGGCATTCGTCAGTATCATGCAGGGGTGTGACATGCACTGCTCGTTCTGCATCGTGCCGTCCACGCGCGGGACGGAGCGGAGCCGGCCAATCGCGGAGATTGTGGATGAAGTGCGCCGGTTGGCCGACCAAGGGGTGCGGGAAGTCACGTTGCTCGGGCAGATTGTCACCAGTTACGGGCGCAGAGATTCCGGCAAGTCGGCGTTCGCTAAACTGTTGGCGGCGGTCCATTCCGTTCATGGGATTGAGCGCATTCGCTTCACCTCGCCGCATCCGAAAGGGTTTGGCGATGATCTGGTCGCGGCGTACCGGGATTTGCCGAAATTATGTGAGCATGCGCATTTGCCGGTGCAGTGCGGCTCGAACCGGTTGCTCAAGGCGATGAACCGCGGTTATACACGGGAAACGTATCTCAAGATCATCGAGAAGCTCCGCACGGCGCGACCGGGAATTGCGATCACGACGGATGTGATTGTTGGTTTTCCCGGTGAGACGGTGGAAGATTTTGAACAGACGGCGGACTTGATGCGCTCGGTCGAGTTCGATCAGGCCTATATTTTCAAGTATTCCATCCGTCGCGACACGCCGGCGGCGGCATTGCCGGAGCAATTGCCAGAAGCGGTGAAGGAGGAACGCAACCAGATCTTGTTGGAGATTCTCGACACGCGGTTGTTGCGAAAGAACGAGGCGCTCGTCGGAACGACTGTGGAGATTCTGGTCGAGGGGCCAAGTAACAAGAAACCGTACCGGATGTTTGGCCGCACGCGCACGAACAAAGGCGTTGTTTTCGATGGCAGTGACCGCCATAAAGGTCACCTCTTGCCAGTCCGCATTGAACGGGCAACGGTCACGACCCTTTACGGCGATCCGGCAATACTTAATTTATGAGTTTGAAACTAATTTCGATCGCAGTCGGGCTGCTCGTTATTGCGACACGGGTGCCGGGTTTGGTGGCGACGGCCAAGTACCGGGAGTTCCTGATCAAATTTCCCCGGAATGTTTTACTGGGGCGCATCTTGATGGGCATCGTCGCGCTCATCGTCTGGCGGACGATGTATTACGCGGCGACCGACGAATGGAAATGGGCGCAACCCTTGATCGTCGTTGGTGTTCCGGTGGCGTACTGGCTGGTTTACCAATTCGGAACGCCCTATTTGTCCATGCGGGCTGTGGCGGCGTTGATGCTGTTGATCGCGAAACAAATGCTCGATGCTGCCGATGTCAGCGATGCGCCGCTGCGATTGATTGTCACGGTGTTCGCCTATCTGTGGGTGGTGGGCGCGATCTGGATGGCGTCGGCGCCGCATCATTTTCGGGATTTGATCGGCTACATGATGGCAAATGACCAACGTTGCCGGCTGGCGTGTGCGGCCGGAACTGCAGTTGGTCTGGCCTTTGTCGTGCTAGGAGTGGTGGCTTACTAACACTGGAGAATCAATTATGAGTAACGCTGTTGAAGTTTCCATCAGTCCGGCCGGTGAGAGCTTTCCGTTGCCGGCGAAGGAAGAATACGCCGCCGAACACGCGCGGCTCGAGAAGCTGGCCGGGGCCGCACGCAAGTCCGGCAAGGAAGTGGTCGTGGTCATGGGCGTCGGGTTTGTTGGCGCGGTGATGGCGGCAATTGTCGCGGACACAACTGACAGGAAGGGCAAGCCGAGCAAGCTAGTCATCGGCTGTCAGCGGCCGAGTTCGCGGAGTTATTGGAAGATTCCATTGATCAATCGCGGCGTCGCGCCGGTCAAAGCGGAGGACCCTGAGGTTGACAAGATCATCGCGCGAACCGTGAAGGAAAAAGAAACGCTCACAGCGACGTTCAATAGCGATTGCCTCAAGCTCGCCGATTGCGTTGTGGTGGATGTCCAGTGCGATTACAAGAAGAACGCGCTCGGCGACATGCGCGATGGGGAAGCCGACATGGCCGCGCTTGAAGCGACGATGAAGACGATTGGTCAAAAAATTCCCGCCAAGTGCCTCGTGCTCATTGAAACCACCGTCGCGCCCGGCACGACGGAATTCGTGGCGTGGCCGATTCTGAAACGGGCCTTCGCCGCGCGTGGCATCAAGACAGAGCCATTGCTGGCGCACAGCTTCGAGCGCGTGATGCCGGGGCGCGAGTACGTTTCGAGCATCCGCGATTTCTGGCGGGTCTGTTCCGGCTGCAATCCTGCTGCACGGAAACGGGTCGAAAAGTTTCTCCGGGAAGTTCTCAACACGAAAGATTTTCCCCTGACGGTCATGGATCGGCCCATCGAATCGGAGACGACGAAGATCGTCGAGAATTCCTACCGGGCCACGATTCTCGCGTACCTGCACGAGTGGAGTTTGTTTGCCGAACGCAATGGGGTTGATCTGATCAAAGTAATCAAGGCGATCAAGATGCGGCCGACGCATAGCAACATCATTTTCCCCGGCCCCGGTATCGGCGGCTACTGCCTGCCGAAAGATGGCGGGTTGGGCTACTGGGCGTATAAGCACATCCTCGGCTTCGAGGACGGCGATAACGTCTTCAAAATCACGCCGACCGCGATTGATATCAACGACACCCGGGCACTGCATGTCGCCGAACTCACGCGCGACGCGTTACGCAATATGGGGCGATACATTGCCGGCTCGGACGTGTTGCTGTGTGGGGCGAGTTACCGGCAGGATGTGGGCGATACGCGGTATTCCGGCAGCGAACTCGTTGTCCGTAAGTTGACTGAGATGGGCGCGGAATTGCGCGTGCACGATCCGTATGTCGAGCATTGGTACGAGCTCGAAGCCCAAGATAACTATCCCGCGCCCGGTCAGTCGTGGTCGCGGTTCTTCCGCAGTCAGGACGAGCTGCGGAATATCAAGATGCAGGCCGACTTGAAGGTCGCGCTCAAGAGCGTGGAAGCCGTCATTTTCGCGGTGCCGCACCGGCAGTACTTGGAGTTGCAACCGGAGGATGTGGTGAAGTGGGCCGGGCGAAAGATCGCGATCGTGGATTGTTACGGTATCCTCAGCGACGACACGGTGCGCCGATATTTCGAGTTGGGCTGTGAAGTGAAAGCGTTGGGCCGCGGGCACATCCAACGGCTCAAAGAAGAAGTGCGGCGCAAAGCGAAACGGTGAAATTCCCGCGCATCCTCGTCATTCGCGGTGGGGCGATTGGCGATTTTATCATGACGCTGCCAGTGCTGGCGGCGTTGCGGGAGCGGTGGCCGGCGGCGCACCTCGAAGTGCTCGGGTATCCGCATATCGCCGGGTTGGCAGCCGGATATGTGAACGGGACGCGCTCGATGAGCGACCGGGCGCTGGCCGGGTTTTTCGTGCCCAACGGAATTTTGGACCCGAACTGGATGGACTATTTCGCGTCGTTCGCCGCGGTCATTTCCTATTTGTTCGATCCAGACGAGATATTTGCGAACAACGTGAAGCGCTGCGGTGTGAAACAGTACATCCCGGGGGCGCCGAAGCCGACGGACTTGCCGGCGGCGCGGCATTATTGCCGGGCGTTGGAGGCGTTAGCGATTTATGTGGACGCGCCGGTGCCACGCGTGAACGTCGTGGCGGGGCCGCGCACGCGTACGGTTGTGATTCACCCCGGCAGCGGGAGCGAGAAAAAGAACTGGCCGGTCGAAAAGTTTGGGTCATTGGGACGCTGGGTTGTGGACGAATTGAATCTGCCGGTCGCGGTTGTGCAGGGCGAGGCCGATGAAAAATCGGTGGCACGATTGTTGGCCGAATTGTCACCGCGACTGGTGCGAGTGTTGGCCGGATTGAAGTTGCCGGAACTGGCGGTGGAGTTGGCGCAATGCGGAGTGTTTGTCGGGAACGACTCCGGGATTACGCATTTGGCGGCGGCAGTGGGCACGCCGGTCGTGGCGATGTTTGGCCCGGCATCGCCGGCAATCTGGCAGCCGCCGCAGCCGAATGCGCGGGTGATCGCGTTTGGACCAACGGACTTGCCGGAAGTGCGGCGGACGATGATCGAGTTGTTCCCGCGCTGAAGTCGTTGGCGGACAAGCCATTTGGCTTGACGGCTTGCCGGGCGACCACTAGAGTGCGCGCGTTTGAATTTAATCAGGGAGATGGACCAATGACCAAACGTGACCTTGTAATCCGCATCAGCAACGATACCGGCTTGATTCAACAGGACGTGATGGCGGTCGTGCAGAAGACGCTCGACTACATCACGGAAGCCATGATCAAGGGTGAAACCGTCGAACTTCGCAACTTTGGGGTGTTCGAGGTCAAGCTCCGCAAGCCCCGCGTCGGTCGCAACCCGAACGATCCCGGTAAAGACGTCCAAATTCCCGCGCGGGCCGTGGTGAAATTCAAGCCCGGCAAGGAAATGCGCGAGCAAGTTTTGGCATTGACCCAGAAAATCAATAATCCGCCGCCCGCGACTCCGCCGGCAGCCTGAGGTCAACTGGCAGCAAACTTCGGCAGGGGCGGGGGTGACCCGCCCCTCTGATTTTCCCCAAACTCCATGAACGCACTACCCGGATTTCGCGATTTTTATCCTGAGCAACTCGCCATCCGCCGGCACATATTCGGCCGGTGGCGTGAAGTTGCGCGTCGGTACGGCTTCCGCGAATACGACGGACCGCCACTCGAACCGCTCGAACTTTTTACGCAGAAATCCGGTGCGGAGATCGTTGGGCAACTTTTCAATTTCGTGGACAAGGGCGACCGGGCCGTTGCGCTTCGCCCCGAAATGACGCCGACACTGGCCCGCATGGTTGGCGCGCATCACCGGGACTACAAGAAACCTCTCAAGTGGTTCGCGATCCCGCAATTGTTCCGGTACGAGAAGCAGCAGCGCGGACGGCTCCGCGAGCACTTCCAATTCAATGCCGACATCATCGGCGAAAGTGATGTGGCCGCCGATATCGAATTGATCGCGCTGGCGATTGACTCGTTGCGCGCCCTCGGCCTGAAGCAGGACGACTTCGTCGTGCGCGTTTCTGATCGGCGCGCCTGGCAGCGGCACTTTGCCGCCGCCGGGATCACGGACGACAAACAGTACGCGGCCTTTCAGGCGATTGATAAAATGGAACGCGAACCGCTCGAGAAGACACGCGAGAAACTCGCTGCCCTCACGACCAAGGTGGACGAAGTTCTCGCGTTTCCGAAAGACGATCTCCGAAACGTTCTCGATCAAATTGGCGATCTCGCGGCATTTTGCGAAGTGGACTTCAAAATCGTCCGCGGTCTCGCGTACTACACCGGCATCGTGTGGGAAATTCACGATCGCAAAGGTGAACTTCGCGCCATTGCTGGCGGCGGCCGGTATGACAATTTGTTGAAACTCGTCAGCGGCGTGGACTTGCCGGCGTTGGGGTTTGGGATGGGGGACGTGGTGCTGGGCGAATTGTTAAAAGAGCGCGGACTCTTGCCCAAGGAAAACCATGGCTTGGATTGCTATTTGGTGATTGCCGACGAAGGGTTGCGGCCGACGGCGTTGAAACTCGCGCACGATCTGCGCGATGCCGGAATCGCGGTGGACTATGCACTGACAATGACCAAAGTCGGCAAACAGTTTCAGGCCGCCAGTCACTCTGGGGCCAGGTATGCGGTCACCATCGGACCGGAGGAGTGGGCTGCCGGCGAGGTGAAGTTGAAGGACCTCGCCGCCGGGAAGGAAGAGCGCGTGAGAATTGCCGAGCTAAAGGGAAAAATTTCATGAAACGGACACATCACTGCAACGAATTGCGTGCACAGCATGTCGGACAGAAAGCCAGTTTGGCCGGTTGGGTGCATGCGCGCCGTGACCTCGGCGGCATCGTGTTCATCGAACTGCGCGACCGGGAGGGGAACACGCAGGTCGTGTTCGACCCGCAACACAACAAGTCCTCGTGGGAACTCGCACAGTCGCTCCGCAGTGAATACGTCGTCGCGGTCGAGGGGGTGGTTCGGCAACGGCCGGAAGGCACGGTCAATCCGAAGTTGCCGACCGGCGAAGTCGAATTGCTTGTGCATCAACTCGCCATCCTGAACGCCAGCGAAACGCCGCCGTTTCAGATGGACGAACTCGCCAACGAAGACCTCCGCTTGCAATACCGGTATCTCGATCTGCGCCGGCCAGCGATGGCGAAGAACCTCATTTTGCGACACAAGGTCGCCAAGGTCACGCGTGATTATTTCGATGCGAACCGGTTTCTTGAAGTGGAGACGCCGATCTTGTTCAAGAGTACCCCCGAAGGCGCGCGGGAGTATCTCGTGCCGGCGCGGGTGAATCCCGGCAAGTTTTTCGCGTTGCCGCAGTCGCCGCAGCAGTTCAAGCAGATGCTGATGGTCTCAGGCGTCGACCGGTATTTCCAGATCGCGAAATGTTTTCGCGACGAAGATTTGCGCGCCGACCGGCAGCCGGAGTTCACGCAGATCGACTTGGAGATGAGTTTCATCGACCGCGAAGATATGTACGCGATGATCGAAGGCCTGCTCGTCGCCGTCTGGCAGGCGGCGCGCGGCGAGAAGATCCCCACGCCGTTCCCGCGGATGCCGTACATCGAAGCGATGGAACGGTACGGCGTCGACAAGCCCGACACCCGCTTTGGCATCGAACTGGTCGATCTCACGAAAGATTTCGCGACCAGTTCATTCAAAGTCTTCCGGTCGGCGGTGGATACCGGCGGCGTGGTGAAAGCCATCAATGCCAAAGGTCTCGCGTGCGCGACGCAGGGGCAGATCGAGCAACTGACCGAGACCGCGAAGAGTTTCGGCGCAAAGGGGCTGGCCTACATCAAAGTCGAAGCCGGTGAGTGGAAGTCGCCGATCGTGAAATTCTTCTCTGACTCAGAGAAGGCCGCACTCACGTCCAAGCTCAAGATTGAAGAAGGCGATCTGATTCTGTTCGCCGCCGATAAACGCGAGGTCGCGTGGGACGTGCTCGGCCGGATGCGGTTGGTCGTGGCGGAACAACTCAAGATCGAGCGCACAGGTTGGAACTTCCTCTGGGTTGTCGACTTCCCGCTCATCAGTTTCGACAAAGACCGGAACCAATACTACTCGACGCACCATCCGTTCACCGCGCCGGTCGCGGAAGACATCCCGTTGCTCGCGACCGATCCGACGAAGGTGCGCGGGCAACATTACGACGTCGTGTTGAACGGCGTCGAACTTGGCGGCGGCTCGATTCGGATCCATCAGCCGGATGTGCAGAAGAAAATCTTCGAGGAAGTCTTAAGGATCCCGGCGGACGTGGCGGAAAACCGGTTTGGTTACATGCTCCAAGCGTTCCGGTATGGCGCGCCGCCGCACGGGGGAATAGCGTTGGGGCTCGATCGGCTCTGTGCGATTCTGTGCGGTTCGGCCAACATTCGCGATGTCATCGCGTTTCCGAAGACGGCGAAAGCGGTGGACTTGATGACGAACTCGCCGGCGGAAGTTGAGCCGAAACAACTGCGCGACTTGCACATCAAGCTCGATCTCGAAGCCTAAGAAAACTTACGGTGTGGTCTTCGGAGTGGCGGGCACGTAGAGATTGATGGCCGGTTCTTCCTTTGCCGGAGCCGGCGCTTCTTCGGCGGGTTTTGCCGGCGTGGCTGGCATATACAAATTCGGGGCGGTTACGACCGGCGCTTCGGCTTCGGCTTTCGGCGGTTCTGGGGTGGCCGGCGCGGCTGGCGGCGGAGCGGTTTCCGCCTTCGGCGTTTCAGGCGCGGGTGTCGGAGCTGCCGGCGGCTGAGGGGGTGCGGCAGGGACTGCCGGGGTGGGTTCTGGAGTCGGGGTTGCTGGCGTGGCTGGTTCTTCGGTAATGGTCGGCGCGTCTTGGAGGAGCATTTTTTCGGAGTACTTCGCATACCGTGGTGGCAATCCTACCGGTGGTTCGTCAATCCAGCGAATGGCGACAACATTGACGTTGGGTCTAATGGAATCGGGGTTGAAACGATTAACCTGAGTTACCGAAGCTTTCTTGGCGGGGGCCGCTCCGCCGGGGGTTGCGTCGCCTCCGCGAACGCCGTATTGCGTGCTGAAAAACATCTGACCATCCACAAAGACCAATGCATCAGCGCCAAGTTCCACGCCCTTTTTGGCCAAGGTGGACATATGACCTTCGACAGGCTGGGCAAACAATGGGCTGTTAATCCGCAACTCCGCGATGACTTCGTAAGCGGATGGCGGCAAGCTGGTGAAGACCGGCAAATCATAGCGGACATTGACGATCGAACCGTTGGAAGTCGGCCAGATTTGCTGTTCGCCGACGTAGGGGCGCACGATGGCAGTCGCACAGCCAAGGGTGAGTGAAAGTCCGAGGATACATAAGCAGTTCTTAATCATTATGGCTCCAGATGTTTTGTGGATGTGCTACCATCACCGAATGCGAGGTTTCCATAGCACAGCCGCCGGGCACTTGTGAAGTCTAAACTCGTTGCGCCGGGCACTCGACACTGTCCGGTGATTTTGCTATGCAACTTTCACCCATGAAACTTCGTCGCGAAATCCTCGCCCGCACCCGGCGCGTAGTGGTCAAGTTCGGTACTGGTTTGCTGACGGACGACCAGAACCGACTCGCCGTCCCGGCCATCGAACGTCTGGCCCGGCAAGTGGCCACGCTGCACAGCGGGGGCCGGCAAGTTGTGCTCGTCAGCAGCGGTGCGATTGCGGCCGGGATGGGCGCACTCGGGTTTGCGCGCCGCCCGAAACACTTGCCGGAACTTCAAGCGGCGGCGGCGATTGGTCAGGGGAAACTCATGGCGTTGTACGGCGAAGTCTTTGGCCAACTAAATCTCCACGTTGCACAAATTCTGCTGACACACGACGACCTCAAATCCCGTGGCCGGCATCTGAGCGCACGCAGCACCCTCGAGACGTTGCTGGCGCGCGGCATCATCCCGATCATCAACGAAAACGACACTGTTGCTGTGGATGAAATCAAATTCGGCGACAACGACCGGCTCGGCGCGTTGACCGCCACACTGATTGACGCGGATTTGCTCATCATTCTCTCGCACGTCGAAGGCTTGCTCGACCGGACCAGACAGCTCATCCCGGTCGTTCCGGAGATCACCCGCGAGATCGAAGCGTTAGCCGGCGGCACCGATCGCGTCACCAGTGTCGGCGGGATGAAGTCGAAAATCGACGCCGCGAAAATCTGTACCCGGGCTGGAATTCCGATGATTATTGCCGATGGCGACCGGGGCGCCGTGATCGGGGACGTGGTGGACGGAGGCGATATTGGCACCATTTTTCTCCCGAAGACCGGCAAGCTCGAAAGCCGGAAGCGCTGGATTGCATTCTTCCAAAAGCCGGTCGGAAATCTGGTCGTTGACGACGGTGCGCGCCAAGCGTTGTGCACCAGTGGCAAGAGTTTGCTGGCGCAGGGAGTCGTGCGCACGGAAGGGAAGTTTACTGCCGGTGATCTCGTCACAATTTCTGATTTAGCGGGCAACGAATTTGCCCGCGGCCTTGTCAAAGGTTCAACTGGCGTCGTGGTGCATCGGGACGACTTGGTGATTTTATGATGGCAATGCAACAACTGGCGGAGAATTCACGGCACGC
This sequence comes from Verrucomicrobiia bacterium, assembly GCA_022072455.1. Classification (GTDB taxonomy): domain Bacteria; phylum Verrucomicrobiota; class Verrucomicrobiia; order Palsa-1439; family Palsa-1439; genus CAINDI01. The sequence continues at coordinate 57,393 of JAJVHY010000028.1, forward strand.
GGCGCGGGCGCTGGCGAAGCTGGATACCACCTCAAAGAACAAGCTGTTGCTCGCGATGGCCGCCGGCATTGAACAGTCGGCCGCCAAGATCATCACCGCGAACGCCAAAGATCTCGCCGCCGGCAAGCACCTCCCGCCGGCCATGCTCGACCGGCTCAAACTCGACGCCAAACGCATTGCCGGTATCGCAGCCGGTGTGCGGGAAGTGGCGGCATTGCCGGATCCGGTCGGCACAACCATCAGCGAATGGACTCGTCCGAACGGTATTCGCATTCAAAAACAACGCGTACCCATCGGTGTCATTTTGATCATCTTTGAATCCCGGCCAAATGTGACCGCCGACGCGGCGTGTTTGTGTTTCAAAACCGGCAACGCCGTCATCCTGCGCGGCGGCGCGGAGGCGATTCACTCGAATCTGGCCCTTGCGGAGGCGATGAACGTGCCGGGCGTACCGGCGAATAGCATTACCGTCGTGCCCACGAAGGACCGGGCGGCGATTGATGAATTACTGAAACTCAATGGCCTCATTGACCTCTGCATCCCGCGTGGCGGGGAAGGGTTGATTCGCGCGGTTGTCGAAAAATCGCGCATTCCGGTCATCAAACATTACAAGGGCGTGTGCCACGTGTTCGTGGATCGCGAGGCCGACCTCGACATGGCGGAGAAGATCGTCATCAACGCGAAGTGTCAGCGGCCGGGGGTCTGCAATGCGATTGAGACGTTGTTGGTGGACGCGCCTTTGGCCGGGACGTTTCTGCCGCGCATCGAGAAGGCGCTCGCTGCGCAGGGCGTCGAGATACGCCGCGAGGCTGATTGGACGACCGAATATCTCGACCTCATCATCGGCCTGCGGGTCGTGAACGGTGTGGAGGAAGCGATTGACCACATCACCCGGTACGGCAGCGCACACAGCGACGCCATCGTGACGACCAACCAAGCAACTGCGGCCAAGTTTCTGCGTGAAGTGGACAGTAGCAGCGTCTTTTGGAATGCCAGCACCCGGCTGGCGGATGGCGGACAGTACGGATTCGGCGCGGAGATCGGAATCAGCACCGACAAACTGCACGCCCGCGGCCCGATGGGGTTGGAGGAACTGACGAGTTACAAGTTTGTGGTTACGGGAGAAGGACAAATTCGCGAATGATTAAAATCACGGCCGGGCTCATGGCGGTGGTGCTGGGGGCGCTGGGGTGTGGCAAGCCAGCCCCGAATGCTTCCCGACCGGCGGCCAAACCCTATCTGGTCGAAGTCATCACGGTGACCCGGCAACCGTTCCGCGAGACGTTGTTTGCGACCGGCTCGTTGCGCGCCAAGGAATCGGTCGAGTTGCCGGCGCAGCGGGCGGGGGTGGTCAAGGAGGTGCGGTTCGAGGAAGGACAACCGGTCAAGGCGGGCGATGCGCTCGTCATCATGGATGCTTCCGAATTGCAGGCGCAACACAAACGTGCGCAGGCACAGTATGAACTAGCCACCACCGTTGAGAAGCGCAACCGGCAGCTGCTCGACAACGGGGCTCTCGTCACGGAAGCGGTTTACGACGAGAGCCGCGCCAGTCTCAATGTTGCGCGCGCCGAACTTGATCTCATCCGGGCGCAATTGGAGAAAACGCAGATTGTGGCGCCGTTTGCCGGGGTGGCGGGGTTGCGCCGCGTGAGCGTGGGCGCTTTTCTGACGCCGGGAATGCCGGTGGCCGGCTTGCAGGATGTGAGTGAGTTGAAACTGGATTTTGCCGTCCCGGAACGGTACCTGCCGTATTTGCGCGCGGCTAAACAGGTCGAGTTTCGGGTTGCCGGCCACGCCGCGGCAAAGCCGGCAACGATTTATGCGATTGAGCCGGCCATTGATGTCACCACCCGGTCACTGCAGGTGCGAGCGCTGGCGCGGAATGATGACCAGCTTTTGTTGCCGGGGTCGTTTGCGGAAGTCCATGTGGCATTGGATGAGATTCCGGATGCGATTTTGATTCCGCCGATTGCCTTGATTCCTGGTTTGAAGGAGCAGCGGGTGTTTTTGCACAAGGCCGGCACGGTGGAGGCGCGCACAGTGCAAGTTGGATTGCGAACATCGCGCGCGTTGCAGATTGTCGCGGGCCTGGAGCCGGGAGAGGAAGTGATCGTGACCGGGATTCTGCAACTGCGACCCGGGATGAAGGTTCAGGCCAAAAGGGCGCAGCCGTGACATTGTCGGACCTCAGCATCCGTCGGCCGGTATTGGCGACGGTGATGTCGGTGGTCATCGTCATCTTCGGGTTGGTGAGTTACCAGCAATTGGGGGTGCGGGAATTTCCGGCGGTGGATCCACCGATCATCACGGTGTCCACCAGTTATCCGGGCGCGCCGCCAGAGGTGATGGAATCAGAAATCACCGAGCCGCTCGAAGAAAGCATCAACGCCGTTGCCGGCATCCGCACGCTGACCTCTGTCAGCCGGGAAGGGCGAAGCACGATCACGGTGGAATTCCGGTTGGGTGAAGACCTCGAACGCGCCGCCAACGACGTGCGCGACAAGGTCGCGCTGGCGCAGGCAAATCTGCCGCCGGATGCGGACCCGCCGACCGTATCGAAAGCGGACTCCGACCGGCAGCCGGTGGCGTTCATTTCGGTGTTTAGTCCGGCGCGGGATTTGTTGGAAATATCCGAGATCGCGGACCGGCGGTTCAAGTCGGTATTGCAGACGATTGACGATGTGGCCGAGGTGGACATCTGGGGGGAGAAGCGCTACGCCATGCGGGTCTGGTTGGATCGCGACAAACTCGCGGCGTATGGGTTGACACCGGTGGACGTGCGCGATGCGTTGGCGCGGGAAAACGTGGAGTTGCCAACGGGACGGATCGAGGGGCAGCAGGTGGAGTTGACGGTGCGGGCGGCGGGCCGGTACAGCACGGCGGAGCAGTTCAATGAGATGGTGATTCGTGAGAGTCCGGCGGGAGCAGTGCGATTGAAGGATGTGGGGCAGGCCGTGTTGGGGCCGTCCAATCTGCGCAGTTTGATGAAGCGCGACGGGGTGCCGGCAGTGGGCGTGGTGTTGCGGCCACAACCGGGCGCGAATCAGATTGCGATTGCCGATGAGATGTACAAGCGGCTGGAATTGATCAAGAAGGATTTACCGGCGGACATCGAGGCGACGGTGGGATTCGACACGTCGCAATACGTGCGGGCTTCGATCCGAGAAGTTCGGGAGACGATTTTTGTGGCGTTGGCGTTGGTGGTTGGGGTGATCTTTTTATTTTTGCGGACGGTGCGTTCGACGTTTGTGCCGGCGATTGTGATTCCGATCTGTCTGATCGGCGCGTTTTTCATCATGCAGGTGGCGGGCTTCAGCATCAATGTGTTGACGTTGTTGGCCATGGTGCTGGCGATTGGGTTGGTGGTGGATGACGCAATCGTGGTGTTGGAGAACATTTACCGGAAAATTGAGCAGGGATTGCCGGCGCGCCAGGCGGGGGTGGAGGGGACGAAGGAGGTATTCCTGGCGGTGGTGGCGACAACGGCCTCATTGGCGGCAGTCTTTGCGCCGATTCTGTTCATGGGCGGGATGGTCGGGCAGCTGTTCCGCGAATTCGCCATCGTGCTGGCCGGGACGGTGATCATTTCATCGTTTGTGGCATTGACGTTGGCGCCGATGTTGTGTGTGCGGATTTTGCACGCGCACGAGCACAGCTGGTTCTACGAGAAGACGGAACCGATTTTCCAGATGGTGACCAATCATTACCGGCGGGTGTTGACGCGGTTTTTGAAGGTGCGGTGGTTGGCGTTTCCGATTCTTGTCGTGGCCGGTGGTGTGGCGTGGTTTTGTTTCGGGCAACTCGACAGTGAGTTGGCGCCGTTGGAAGACCGCGGGCGGTTGCGGGTGGTGGCAACCGCGCCGGAAGGTGCGAGTTTCGATTACATGTTCGGTTACATGGATCAACTGGCCGAGCACGTCGCGACGGAGGTGCCGGAATCAGACGTAAGCATCTCGCTGACCGCGCCCGGCTTCGGCGCGTCGAGTTCGGTGAATTCAGGTTTCGTCCGGATCTTTCTGACCGATCGCTCCCGGCGGAACCGGACGCAGCAACAAATCACGGATTCGCTGCTCCAATCCACACGGAGTCTGCCCGGCGCGCGGGTGGTGGTGATTCAGGATCCAACGATTTCGCTAGGGGTGGGCGGCGGGGCGCGGTTGCCGGTGCAGTTTGTGATCGAAGCGCCGAGCTTCGAGAAACTGCGGGCGGTTTTGCCGGAGTTCATCCGTCGGGCAGAGACGAATGCGGCGTTTTCGCGCGTGGATGTTGATTTGAAGTTCAACAAACCGGAGTTGCAGGTCGAGATTGACCGGGAACGCGCGCAGTCGCTCGGCGTGTCGGCGCGGGATATTGGCGACACGTTGAATCTGGCACTGGCGGAACAGCGGTTCGGGTATTTTCTGCGCGACGGGAAGCAGTATTACGTGATTGGCGCGTTGATGCGGGAACAGCGGGAGGACAATCTGGAGCTGCGGAGTCTCGCGGTGCCGAGCCGCAACGGTACGCCGATCCGCCTCGATAACGTGGTCAGCATGCGCGAGCAGGTTAGTCCGCCGCAATTGTACCGCTTCAACCGCTACAGCGCGGCGACAGTGGCGGCATCACTCAATCCCGGTTATTCGTTAAGCCGCGGGGTGACGGCGATGGAAGACATCGCGCGTGAGGTATTGGATGAGACGTTCAAGACTGATCTGGCCGGTGAGGCGCGCGATTTGCGCGAGACGGCGGGCGGGACGACGTTCGCGTTCGTGTTTGCGCTGGCGCTGGTGTATTTCGTGTTGGCGGCGCAGTTCGAGAGTTACCGCGATCCGCTGGCGATTTTGCTGACAGTGCCGCTGGCGTTGGTCGGCGCGGCCGGGAGTTTATGGCTGACCGGACAGACGTTGAACATCTTCAGTCAGATCGGGATGATCATGTTGATCGGGTTGGTGACGAAGAACGGGATTCTGATCGTCGAGTTCGCTAACCAGCAACGCGAACTGGGCTTGGCGCCGTTGGAGGCGGTGAGGGAAGCCGCGGTGATTCGGTTCCGGCCAGTCTTGATGACGGCGCTTTCGACGATTCTGGGGATTTTGCCGATCGCCATGGCGTTTGGTGAAGGCTCGGAGAGTCGCCGGTCGATGGGCATCGCTGTCGTGGGCGGAATGACGCTGGCCACGGCGTTGACGCTCTTGGTGATCCCGGCGGTGTACACGTACCTGGCAACGCGGCATTTTCATCGGGAGACGAAGGCATAAACACTCCTCCTGAGTTTTTCAATTTCGCCACGGATGTGATGGATGATTGGGCGCGCCGGCAACCAGAGGGGCAGGCGTTGTGGTGCATTGATGAGAGTGGCCGCAAGGAGCGGAAGTTCACGTTCGCCGAACTCGCGACGGAAACGCGCCGGGCAGCGAACTATTTTCAGCAGTGCGGGATCAAACGCGGCGATTGTGTGTTGGTGATTTTGCCGCGGATACCGGAATGGTGGATCAGTCTGCTGGGGTTGATTCGCTTGGGCGCGGTGCCGATTCCGGGTGCGACGATGTTGACGGTGAAAGATGTCCGGTATCGCATCGAGGCGGCGGGGATTGTCGCGGTGATTACCGACGGCGAGGGAACGACGAAGTTGGACGGGTTTCACGGAATCCGGATTCTGGTCAGGCCGGCCGGCGCGGAGTGGACGAAGTGCGCGTCCGATTTCGCCGGTGAACCGACGCGCGCCGATGACCCCGGCATCATCTACTTCACGAGCGCAACCACGGGACAGCCGAAGATGGTGTTGCACACGCAAGCCAGCTACGGTTTGGGGCATCGGGTGACCGGCGAGGTTTGGCTGGGCTTGAAGCCCGGGGAAGTGCATTGGTGCATCACGGATACCGGGTGGGCGAAGGCGGCGTGGTCGTGCTTCTATGGGCCGTGGCTGGCCGGCGCGTGCGTGTTCGCGGTGGACGGCCGCGGGAAGTTCGACGCGGGGTTGGCGTTGCAGATTCTAGCACGGTATCCCATTGAAAGTTGGTGCGCGCCGCCGACGGCATTGCGGTTGATCGTTCGGGAAAATTTGTCGGCGTACCGGTTTCCACATCTCCGGCATTGCACGAGCGCCGGCGAGCCGTTGAACCCTGAAGTGATCGCCGCGTGGCAGAAGGCGACCGGGTTGACAATTTACGAAGGCTACGGGCAGACCGAGACAGTGGCGCTGATCGTCAACCGTCGGTCGGATGAGGTGCGGGCCGGTTCGATGGGCAAACCGACGCCGGGCTTTGCGGTCGCTTTGTTGGATGCGGACTTGAATGAAGTGCCGATCGGCACCGAAGGCGAGATTGCGGTCCGCTGCAAACCGACCCGGCCGCTCGGTTTGTTCCGCGAATACTGGCGCAATCCCGACGAGAACGAACGCCGGTTTCGTGGGGATTGGTATCTGACCGGCGACGTCGCGACGCGGGACGCGGATGGCTACTTTTGGTTTGTCGGCCGTTCAGACGACGTGATCAAGAGTGCGGCGTACCGGATCGGCCCGTTCGAGGTCGAGAGCGCGTTGCTCGAACACCCGGCGGTATTGGAGTCCGGTGTCGTCGGGGTGCCCGACGCGATTCGGGGGCAGATCGTGAAAGCTTACGTGGTGTTGCGGCGGGGCTACTCGGCCAGCGAGGCGTTGAAACAGGAGTTGCAGGAGCACTGCAAACAAGTCACCGCACCGTATAAATATCCGCGCGAGATCGAGTTTGTGACGGAGTTGCCCAAGACCATCAGTGGCAAGATTCGCCGGGTGGAACTGCGGGAGAAAGCGTAGTCGTCGCTCAAGCCCGGCTCGCGGCCTGCATGATCGCGGCGGCGACAAACTCCTTTGCGTCTTGCCGAAGGCCCGTGCCAAAAACGAAATCCTTGTCACCCGTTCGCAGGAGAATTGCCTGCTGCGGCACGTTATTATGGCGAATGTTGGTCATCCGCATGGAAACCGCGGTCGTGCGGTTGAACGTGAACGAGCGGCGCCAGCCGACCGGGCCGACTCCGACGAATACTGTGCCGGCGCCGTTGCTCAGTGAAATCACCCACTTGCCGAATAGCATGAAGACGATGACGCTCAACAACACGATTGTGCCGAAAAGAAACGGGAGGCCAAAAAGTGATTGGCTTAGGTCAAATTGGTGCTTCTTCAATTGCTGCCCGTAAATTCCCCACATCGAGATGCCGGACCAAACCGCCGTGAACGGAATCAGGAACAGCACCATTAACGACACACGCCGGTAGGTGATCGTCTGTCCGCCGCGGAAATCGTTCTCCACCCGAATCCCACGCGGCGGCGCCCGCAGGACAGCGGCCGAGATGCACACGCCGCCGGCGACCACGGCAAACGAACTCGTTTTCCCACAGGCGCGACACAGCGCCAAGTCAGTGGCGACGTTGACGTCGTCCATGCGAATCTCGGCGCGACAGAAGGGGCACGCGTAGGTGGAGGCAAACATGCCGGCAAGTGTAGGAGGCGGGACCGAGCCAGTCAATCTTGCTGGGGGACCGCGAGTTGCGATCGCTCCCGAAAATAGGGCAGCGAAATCTTCGGACTGTGAACCGAGAACGGCGTTAACAGGAAGATCGCCGAGGTCGCAAAGGGGAAGCGCGCCACGGCACCCTGCCTCGGTGTCCGGGAGTGAAAGAAGTACGCCCCCCGACGATTCCGGTACGCCGTGGAGTCATTAAATGGCGTCACGGAACCATTCCACGGCGTCAAGCAATGACAAAATGGCGCCACCGGACGGTTCCGTGGCGTCACGGAACCATAAAATGGCGCCACCGGACGGTTCCACGGCGTCAAGCAATGACAGAATCCCGCCACCGGACGGTTCCGTGGCGTCAAGGAATGACAGAATGGCGCCATTCTATGGTCCATTGGCTGGATTCTATGATCCGGGGGCTGGATTCTATGACTGAAGGGTTGGATTTAATGATCAACGGGCGCGGCAAAATGCTGGATTTGGCTGAAAAGAGGGAAAAACAGGGCTGGAACGGCTCGAAATGGCGACATTTGACCAGACATGGTTGCCGGTCTGGTCCCGCTGGGGATTCTTCAGAGTGACTTGGTCAACCGCGAACTCTGTACCGAGAACCGCTTCGGCACGTCCGTTCCAAAGTCGTGGACGAACTCCGCCACAAGCTCGGTCCCGGCGCGGTCAAACGGGGGGACCTCGCTCCGGTAAATCTGAGCCGAGAACGGCGTTAACAGGAAGATCGCCGAGATCGCAAAGGGGAAGCGCGCCACGGCACCCTGCCTCGGTGTCCGGGGGTGAAAGAAGTACGCGCTGTCCCACCGCGAAAAATGGGAGATGCCAGCGGCGAGGGTCTGCGCGATAAGTTTTGACGCGGGCCGCTTGCCGGGGGTCTTCCCCTTGGTCGCATCGCGGCCGGCAACCGCTGAGCCGATGTTCCA
>JAJVHY010000006.1 GCA_022072455.1 Verrucomicrobiia bacterium
ACGCGAACAACGAAAGGTACAAATGGCACTAGCTGCCTGACCGACGAAAAATTTGCCCCTCCCCTCGGGGAGGGGCAAACGGGAGAACTACCAACTCAATTACTGAACTTGACGGACACAACTAAATCGTTCCCGGCGTGCCGGCCGTTCATTCGCCGGCGTACCGGGACCGTCCCGGCGTGCCGCAGAATCGTCCCGTGACGCGCCGGGAGGACTTTGCGACGCCGCAGAATCATCCCGGCGTACCGAATTATCGTTCTGCGGCACCGAATCATCATTCTGACGCACCGGATTTCCACCCCAAAACACAACCCAAACCCTAGGAGACAACGAAAATGGCCAAGTCTAACTACCTCAGTGCTAACGATCTAGCGTTCGTCGCCCAGTTGCAGAAGTATAAACTCAACATCCCAAGTTATGCCGGTACCTTGGAGGTTGGCGCGCCGCAAATGACCAGTCAGGCGGCGGACGCCGACTACTTGGGGTACGTGGTGACATGCCAGCAGATCATGCAAGCGGGTGCCCAGCAATGGACCGCGTGGAAGAATTACACGCGCACCGGCGGCCCCATCCCGGCCACCGGCGCCCCCATCCCGCCGGTATTCCCGGCGTCGGTGCCAGCGGTCGAACCCGGCATCGAAGGTCGATTCCGCGCCTTGGTCAAACAGAACAAAGCCCACCCGAACTGGAATACCGCCATCGGCGAAGCCCTCGGCGTCGAAGGTGCGGAACAGACCGGGCCCGATCTCACGACGATTCAACCCGACATCACCGCCACCATCGTCGGCAACCACGTCGAAATCGGCTGGGGCTGGCAGGGCTTCAGCGCGTCGCTCGACCAGTGCGAAATCCAAGTCGACCGCGGCCAGGGCCGCATCCTCTTGGCCATCGACACCACGCCCGGCTACAACGACACGTTCCCATTCCCAGCCACGCCTGCCAAGTGGACGTACTGGGCGATCTACCGGGTCGGCGACCAACAAGTCGGTCTCTGGAGCAAGCCGGTCACCATCACCGTCAGCCTCTGAGGGAATGGCCCGGGCTTGGGAAAAACCCGGCGTCATTCCACCCGTCGCAAGAAGCCCGTGGCCGGTATCCCCTGGATACCGGCCACCGCGCCGTTACCCGCCGGCCCGACTGCCGACGCGTACCGGATCGTCAACTACCACCCGGATCTGATCGGCACCGCCAATCCCGAGTGCCTCGCCATCATGCCCCGGTACGACTCCGGCCTCAAATGGCCCGACCCGGCGAATCCCCTGCCAGATGACCCACTCTGGGGCGGCGGCATCCGCGCCGGCATTCCGTGGGACGGCACGTTTTACCGGGACTTGTCCCGGTACAACCTCAGCGGCTCGCTGTTTTGGAGTCCGTACCTAAAACCCGGCAGCGCACCCGGCAACCAGAACGGCTATTGGTACAACTTCGGTCGCGGCTGGTGTCATTTACACAACGACAATTTCGCCCAAATGCTCACCGGCGCCGCGCCGCGATTGTGGTGGGACAGCGTCACTGGCACCTGGCGACTGATCATCGAAGCCACTCAATACGTCACCTACGCCGTGGTCCCGGTGTGGATCGGCACCAAGCCCGCCAGCAACGATCCCGTCGGCACGTACACCAAGATTGCCGGTTGCGATCCGCTGACGACGTTGACCGTCGCGGCCAACTAACCTTAATCACGACGTAGCCAGAGATGTCTCAATCTGATTTGCGGAGCGGGTTTACCCGTTTCGATGTAGTTAAATTCTCTCGCGTGCTCGGTGGTGCAGACAGGGTTGCCGAACAAAGTTCGCTCAGTACGCCGACAAGGAGTAGGGGCCTCGGTAACACTGAACTCTCCGAGACCTTTCTTCAGCACTAGCTCGAGTTCACGCAGCAATTCGTGGTCGGCAGTTGTGTAACCAATCATCAATGCTTCTGTCATTGTCCATGCGTATTCACCGCGGATAAACCTTGCGATACCCTTACGACAATAATGTCCTTCCACGCCGTGTTTTGACCCTACTGGTTTGCACTCAATGAAAAGCCAATCTTGTGTCGGCACTCTGACTAAGGGACGATCGACGAAGCCAATCAGCAAATCGGGTTTCATGTCACGGCGGCTGCCGTCAAAGTTCTGTACCTCCGCGCCACGCGTGCCGACAGTAAATACCTGACGGTTGAAGCCCTCGACCATTTTGTTCCGCATTACCCGATCAAAAAGAGCGGTCTGAAGTTTGAGGGTTATGTCGTTTTCTTCTGCTGTCTTCAGATCAAAACCTGACGGCGGGTCATCCCGGAGCAGTGTCCAAGCAGCACCGACGGCCTCCTCAATTTTTACCAGCAATGGCCACGCAATCGGCGGATGGGGTAACGGTAAGTCAGAGTCATCGGTGAAGAAGCCGTAACCCATTCTTTATCCTTCGAAAACCTTCAGGTGTTCCCGCAATATTGCGGAGGCAAGAAGCCGGGTGCGACTGGGAGTCCAATAGCGATATTGGTTAAGCATGCCGATTAGCAGCGCGTCGTCAAGCTCCTGTATGATGCGAGTCGCGCCCGTTTCGTTGGCGAGCGGCAACACGGCTTCGCGGAACAACTTCTCCGGCACTTCGACTTTTGCTCCCCTATCGCGCAGCAACATGATGAGGAACGGAGAGTCCATCGCAACCGAAGGTCGCCAAAGCTCCAATTCCGGCTGTTTGCCCAGAATTTTGAAAAAGGGGCGCAAGATGAATTCAACGCGGCGCAAGAACCGGTCACGCTCTGGCTTTGTTGGTACCTTGCTGGCACGAATGCCCAACTCGTCATTGGGATTGCGAACTTCGAGTGTATCGCGAATGACTTCTAAATCGAGTTCGTCGAGACCGTAGAGCCTCGCGAAGAAAGCATCGATGTCTTTGAACACGCTAGTATCTTCGTTGATTAGCCGGTGCGAAAACTTGTGAATTTCCAGCCGGTCGGATGCGGTCAGCTTCTCAATAGGCATAACAAGGCAATCATCGAAGTCGAGCTTCTGGAACTTTGGCCTCTCAGCGCCAATTTCGGCGCTGGTCAGAAGCGTGTAGTGCAGCATCAAGCCGGAATGCGCGAATAGTTGGAGATACCGTGCCAGCAGTTCAGCGTCTGAATGTCCCGCTGCCGAGTAGCCATAAAAGCTCTCATTGTAGGCAATATCGTCCAGACTCAGCAGCGCTACACCACCTTCACGTTCATTACCAAGCGACGCCTTCACCAACGCAAGTGGACCACGATAAACGCGAAGTTTGTCTGGCCCCCGGTTACGAAGTCGGGGCCAGCATACCTTGTCGTGCGGGAATTTTTTTAACCGCCGCGTATCGACTAGGAATCTGAACAAGTCGGTTGAGTTGAGGTCGGGAAGTTCCTTGAGCGGCCTTGCGTCTCTTTGCTTTTGCTTCGGCTTGATTTGATACCCATTGCTGCACGCGAGTCCCAAGCTCTTCCAATACTCCTGAAGCGGCTGGCCACCGGAGGCCTTGATTTTTCTAACCACATCAGTATCCAGTGATGTACCAACCGCTAGCGCCTTCCACAGCCACGGCTCGCTTATTGTTGCCTCAACTTCTATCGGCAGCGCGGACTTGATGTCTATACGCATCTCGCCGCCGCGGTTTAACGGCTGGTCAGTGTGCGGGGAGATGAAGTGAATCCGGTGATTTGCCTTGGGTTTCCGGTTTCTCGCGAATAGCAGCATGAAAGGCTGATCCATGTCCGGCCAGACATTCGTCTTGCGCAAGTTCGAGCAGTTTATAATACCGGTAACTTCGATGAGGCGAAAAATAGCCTTGCGTGCAAGGCGCGAGTTATCGCGTTGTTTGAACAAAGTGCGCGCGGGCAGTGCCATGGCGATGCGCCCATCCGGCTTGCACCATTCAGTGGCCTTCCAGAGAAAAGGCAAATCGGGAACGCTATCGGGGTTCTCGTATTTCTCGCCGAGCGCGGCGTCTTTCTTCGCGACAATGGCGCGGCTGACATTCTCCAGTTCCTTAGCGAGTTTTTTGTCCTTCTTCTCAAGGCTTGTCCACGGCGGGTTGCTCAACACGATGTCAAAGCAACCGTCAAAGCGGTTGCCGGTGTGCAGTCCCAAGCTCCCAATCACCGGCCCTTCGGCTTTGTCCTCCTCGCGGCGCCAGTTGAAGAGGATGGCATGCCGTCCAGAAAGCAGTTTCTTAAAGGCAAGCTTCTCGGGAGGTACCGGCTCCGGATCGAGTTCGATGGCGGTAAGGTAAAGGCTTAACGCTGACAACTTGAGCGCGGCATCACTGATGTCGAAACCGACCAGTTGCTGCTCTAGGATTTCGCGAATGGCCTTCGTGTCCGGTCGAATACCAGTCGCTTCCCATCGTTCGCGGTAAAGACGGTGAAGCGTCAAAACAAGAAACACGGAAGCGCCGCATGCGGGATCAAGGACGCGAGCCTTGTGCGCATTGGGCAGATTATCGAAAACCTCGCCCACCAGTGTCGCAGCGATATGGCGTGGCGTGTAATGAACGCTGGTGCTTCCAGAGTTGGCAGGATCCCACTTCCACGATAGCCGCTCGTACACCTGACTCAAAAGACCAACTGGGATGTGCGCAAAATTCAGATCGCCCCAGTGGATGGGCAAACGAAGCTGAAAGCCATCGTCACCAACAGGCTCCCGGCCACGTGCGATGCCACCGAGGTGGTGGAAAACCCGGCTGCCAATGTTTTCGAAGAATTTGCGAGAGCCATCTTCCGTCAATGGCAGAAAGTCGCCATTGAAAGTTTTGTCCAACCACTGGGAGGTGGCCCATGCATTGTCGGCATTGTCGAAACATTCCAGCAACGATTTAGCACCTGGAACGATCTTGTGACGATGTTCTTCGTCAATGACGGCCCGGTCGCGTAAAAAACGAAAGAACAAGGCGCGACCGATCAAAGACAGAACATCAGCTCGCTTCAAATGGAGCTGGCTCAAACGCGTTGCAGTTCGATCTACCAGCAAGAACATTTCTTGAAAGAGGAAGTCGCGCTGGTCACCTTCATCGAGCGGCTCGCACCTTCCGAGCGCCAATCGAGAAAAGAACGTTAGGGCCTGATTTGAACCGGGTTGGTATTGTGACCACTCCAATGTCCGTTCCGTGAGGCTCACTGGAGTCACATCCAAACTGCCAGCGCGCACCACCGCGAGATAAGCGCGGTCACCGCGACAAGCGAGGTCGCGTCGGAGTTTCTTCAATTGTGCCTCTTGTTCGTGCACCGGCTGCGCCAACCGGTTGGCATTGATAAAAAAAAGGAGGGGACGCCCTTGGTTTTCCGCAACGCCGTCGGGCAAGAGCTTGTCAGGACCTTGTGGCTCGCGAGGTTCCACAAGGTCCAGGTAATCCAGCGCATCGGGCGTGGCCACCTTGCCGAACCAACGCACTCCCGCGCCACGCGTGTTGACGCCGTAGTTCAGAAGCTCAGCTTGTAAATTGATTTTTGCCCTGCCCGGCATTGGTCCCGCACCGTTTATAATCCAAGGTCAAACTGTTTGCACGTTGTTCCTATAAACCGACCATACTCAAGTTCGTGGTGTAGATTCTGTCAATAGAATCGCAAAGATTTTGCCAACCAGTCAGACCGCCTTCAGCCAGGCAATCGCCGCGGTCTGCATGGGCAAATCTAACTTGTGCGACCCCGGGTAGAACTGACCGGTATGCGCACTCTCATTCCCGGCCAGCCCGTAAAGTATTTTCAAGCGCGCGTCCGCGGCGCGCATTCCTTCGACCGTGAACAAGTCACCGTCGAGATCGTATTGCACGTGTAATGGCGCCGGGTGGTGGAGATTGCTGAAGACTGAATGCGGGTTTGTCGCAACGACATTGCCGCGGCGAAAACAGGCTGGCAGGAACATTGGCCAACTGCTATGTTCTCCCGCATGAGCATCACCGCCGTCATCGAAAAGGGAATCATCAAACTTCCCGAGGGTGTTCCGTGGGCGTCGGGGACGATTGTACGCATTGAGCCGGTGGACGAACAGGCCCCGACGTTGTTGGAAACACTTCAGGACTTTGACGGGATGGCTGGCGATTTACCCGCCGATCTCGCGGCCAATCTCGACCACTACGTTCACGGCCATTCCCGGCCATGAAGGTTGTTTTCGCCGATGCCTTTTACTTTGTGGCGCGGCTGAACCGGCGCGACCAGCACCATGAACGCGTCCTGAATTTCTCCCGTGACTTTCGGGCCCGGCTGCTCACAACCGATTGGGTGCTCATGGAAGTGGCCGATGCACTGGCGGAGTCGGAATGTCGTGGACGCGTGCGTGATTTCATGCTCCACCTCCGCGAATCACCCGCCTGCGAAATCGTGCCGGCCTCCCGCGAGTTGCTGGATCGGGCGCTTGGTCTGTATCACCAGCACACTGATAAACGGTGGACGCTGACGGATTGCGTCTCGTTTGTCATCATGCGCGATCGCAGCGTGACGGATGCGCTGACCGGCGATAAGCATTTCGAGCAAGCAGGCTTTGTTGCCTTGCTCAAGTAAGGTGCTGAACAGCCCAGACGGAAAGGTCAGTCAGACTTTCGTCAACCACTCGAACGCCGCCGCCTGCATCTCCAAGTCAAACTTGTGCGGGCCGGGATAGAATTGACCAGTGTAGGCGCTTTCGTTGCCGGCGAGCTTGTAGAGTTGCTTCAGCCGGGCGTCCGCCGCGCGCATTCCTTCCACCGTGAACAAATCATCCTCAAGATCGTACTGCACCAATAACGGGGCCGGGGCCTGACAAGCCACCAAATCCGGCCAGTCGCCATAGCGGGCCCAATTGAACGGGAAAAACATCCACGTGTGCGTCGCCACATGCCGGCCGAGCAATCCCGGGTACGTGCTCATCAAACCAACAACGACCGCGGCCTTCAATCCTTCCGCCGTCGCGCGCAACATTCCGGCACGATTCCCGCCACCGGATAATCCCATGCAGGAAACCGAGTCCACTTCTGGCCGGGAACGCAAGTAGTTCAACGCGATCCGGTCTTCGTGCGCCACGATACCGGGCAGACTCGCGCCGAGGATGTTGCCGTATTTGGAGACGATATGTTCGTGGGTATCGGCCATCGCGTTGTAGCGCGCAACCTCGGCCGGGATGTTCGCGACTGCGTCTGAAGCCGCGCGGCGCTCGCCGCCGGATTCGACGGTTTGTTGCATGTCTTCCAAGTGAAACTTGCGGCTCCCCCACAGAAACGTGTCATGAACGAGCACGACGAAACCGGTGCGTGCCAACGCGTTCGCCCAGGCGCGGCCGCCGTAGGATTTCTTCCACCACTCGCGGATGACCGGCGCGGGTGTGGCGGGGCCGTCCGCGATTTTTTCTTTGCCGTAGTACTTGAATCCGCCGTGGTCATGCAACGCCAGCACCGCCGGTAACTTGCCAGTCGCATTGACCGGTTTGAGCAACCACGCTGCGGTGCGGGGGCCGTATCCGACGCTCCAGGTAATTTCCTCGCCGGCCACGCCGTCTTTTTGCCACGTCCGTTCGACGCGAACATCGTGCGCTTGTTCGGGGCGGTCGCACCAGCCGAGGACTTCCCGGACTTTGCGTTGCGTCGCCGCGCCGGGAAGGGCGAGTGGATAAATGGTATGTTGCCGGTGTGCTTCGGCAACGAGATCACTGTACACACCGAGGTGTTGATAGTTCATAAGTTGATGGTAGGCGCGAGGCCACCACGTTGATACCGCAACGGTGGGCGAAAGGAAATATTGAAAGCGGGACGGGTTGCCACCACTATGGCCGCCCAATTTTATGCCATCGACTTTCCTCACCGCGAGCCTGCTGACGCGGCTGCAGCGCAACCTTCAAACTGACCCGTGGTGCGCGGCGGGGGCGCGGGAGTTGATTGTGCGGGCCGCGCCATGGCATGCGCGAAGTGACGCGGAGTTGTGGGAGTTGATGTTCGGGCCGACGATCACCCGCTCGTGGATGGTTATTAACAACGGCTTCTGCCCGACGTGCCGGGGGTTGACGCCGGGCACGAATTGGATCGCCGACCCGCAGCGCGTGCCGTGGAAAGTGGCGTGTCCGCACTGTGGCGATCTTTTCCCGAAGAACGATTTCCATGCGTATTACCGGTCGGGGTTGGACCGGCAGGGGGTGTTCGATCCGCAGTTGGCGGACCGGAGCTTGTTGGGGACCGGGTTTGGCGTGGATGATGGGGAAGGCTATTGCGAGGGCGAACGACGGTGGCGGTTCATCGGCACCTATCTGCTCCAGGGAATCTGGAAAAAGGAAATTCTGGCCGGCATTGAAGTGCTGTCGACGGCTTATGTTTTGACCGGTGACGGTTCGTATGCGCGGCAGGCGGCGGTCTTGCTCGACCGGGTGGCGGACTTGCATCCGTTGTTTGATTTTGCGACGCAAGGCGTCATCTACGGGGCCGGCCAGCGCAGCAATGGCGCGGTGGATAACTGGCACGCAGCGAACGTGGACGTGCTCGGAATGGCGTTCGCGTACGACCGGATTCGGCCGGCGTTGCCGGGGGATGCGGTGTTGGTTGAATTTCTGTCGCGCCAAGCGCGCCGGTACGAACTCGCGAATCCGAAAACTTCCTGGGCCGACATTCAGCGGAACATCGAGACGCGGATTTTTCGCGAGGCGCTGCACGTCCACCCCGAGCGATTCGTCTCCAATGCGCCGCGGGGCGAGATTCTGCGGGCGGTACTCACCGAGATTCTCGGCGAACCGGGCGCGGAGGAAATGCTGGATGTGATGGTGGCGAACGCCGTGCGTGTGGATGGGGTTACCGGCGAGAAAGGGTTGGCGAGTTACTGTTTCTACGTCATTGCGGCGTTGGCGGAATATCTCGCGCTGTTGAGCCGGCGCGATCCGGGCCTGTTGCCGGCGTTGTTGAAACGACATCCACGGTTGCGCGAGACGTACCGGTTTCATGTGGAGACGCGGTGCCTCAACCGGTATTACCCGAACATCGGCGATGCCGGCGGGTTTGCGATGCCGGTGACGACGTTCGGGGTGTTTTTCAGCGAAGAACCATCCTTGCGGCCCTCGGCGTATTCGTTCATGGCGGATCTGTATCGGGTGACAGGCGAGCCGGTTTACTTGCAGATGTTGAATGTCGCCGCGCGGGAGAAACTGGTGCCGGCGTGGCCACACACTGAAGCGTTAGCGCGATTGCCGGTGGAGTCCGCCGGTCTGCCGTTCGATCTTTTTGCCGAAGACCCGGCAGCGTTTCGCCGGGAACTGGCCGAGCGGTTGGCGGAAGTCGGGACGGAGTTGCCGGTCAAGAGCGTGGACAAAAAAGAATGGTGCGTGGCGATTTTGCAGAGTGGGAAAGGCGAGCACGCCCGCGCGGTGTGGCTCGATTACGACATCGGTGGCAGTCATTCGCACGCGGACGGGATGAATCTCGGGTTGTTCGCGCACGGCCTCGATCTCTTGCCGGATGCCGGCTATCCGCAGAACCAATTCACGGTCAGCGACCCGGCCAAGACGCGCTGGTTTATCACTACCGCCGCGCACAATACCGTCGTCGTGGATGGCCGGGATCAGGGGCATTACTACCAATCACCGGCGCGGGGCCGGACGACATTGTGGGCGGACGGGCCGGTTTTGCAGGCGGTGCGTGCGGAGTTCGGCGCGTGGCCGGAACCGTTGCCGGCGGTGCGGGAGGAGCCGGTGGCGCTGTACGCGTATACGACCGGGCGATTCCGCGCGGTGCGGATTTGGACGGACGACGGGACACTCGCGTTGGCGGATGACTTTCAACGGGAGGCGCTCGGACCGGATTGGGCGATTGCCGAAGGCGAGTGGCGGGTGGAATCGGGGTGGGCGGTGGGACGAGGCAAACTTGTTTGCACGCGGCAGTTCCGTGGGCCGCTCCGGCTGGATTACGAAGCGCAAGCGGCCAGCGAGCAACCGTGCGACCTCAGCGCGTACGTGAACGGCATCTTTTTCGGTTTCGGTTCGGAGAACAATCAAGGCTCGAAGTTGATTGTCCGCGCCAACATCCCGGTCGCCGCGCGCAGTGACCGGCGAATCCTGCCGGGACAGACGCACCAAGTCTCTTGCCGGTGCGCGCCGCAACACCTGCAGATGAGGGTGGACGGAATGCTGGCACTCGATTGTCCGCACCTGACAAATCTCACGACGCGGCTGGTTTTCGGCGACGACGAAGCGCCAAAACAGTTTGAGCGCACCGTCGCGTTGATTGATGTGTCGCCGACGGCGGCGTACGTCGTGGATGTTTTTCGGGTCGTGGGTGGCCGGGAACATGTGCGGTTTTTTCACGGCACATTTGGGTCGGTGCAAACCACTGGATTGACGTTGCGGCCAGGCGCGGGTTTTGGCGCGGAGGTGTTGTTGCGGAACATTCAGACCGATCCGCGCGCGCCGGTGGGCTGGCAGGCGACATGGCAGGTGCGGGATCATTACCGGCTTTTGCCGGCGGGGCGCGTGGTGCAGATGCGGCAGACTGATTTGACGCGGGACGCGGAAGCCACTGTCGCCGAGATGTGGGTGAACGCCGGTAATCTGATCACGATGGATGAACAATGGATCCCGGCACTCGTCACGCGCCGCCGGGGGCCGGCCCCGTTGGCGACGACGTTTGTGGCGGTGATTGAGCCGTTTGCGACCGCGCCGGCGATTGCGTCCATTCGCCGGCTGGAGGCGGTGGAGCCGGCAGTTCTCCTCGAAATCACCTTGGCAGATGGAAGCCGGGATGTCGTGAGTTGCGGGCCGTCAGAAGTGACGTTGACGCGGGGGCCGACGGTTTACCGCGCGCAAAACATTCACCGGACGTAATGAGAAAGAAACCACGATGAAGAAAATCTATGTTGTCGGTGACAGTATTTCCATCCACTACGGCCCGTTCTTGGAGCGGTACCTGCGCGGGAAGGTGGCGTATGCGCGGAAGGAGGGGGCGGAGGAGGCGTTGTTGAATCTTGACCGGCCGCAAGGCGCGAACGGCGGGGATTCGTCCATGGTGCTCGCGTTTTTGAAAGCCAAGGGCGACCTCGCGGTTGATCGGGTGTTGGTGAACTGCGGTCTGCACGACATCAAGACCACGCCGGCTACTGGGGCGAAGCAGGTGCCGCTTGATCAGTACCAGGCCAATCTGCGGGCCATCGTCGCGCACGTGGGCGCAAAATTGATTTGGATTCGCAGCACGCCCTGTGATGAGCGCATCCACAATGCGCGGCCCGGCATGGAATTCTTCCGGTATGCCGCCGATCTCGCAGCGTACAACGCAGCTGCCGATGCGATCATGGCGGCCGCGGGAGTGCCGGTGATTGATCTGTACACGTTCACGGTCAATCTTGGCCCCGATTTGTATTGTGACCACGTTCACTTCCCGGAGCCGATTCGCGAGAAACAAGCGGCGTTCATTGCCGGGTGGCTGGATGGCTATTTCCGGCGCTGATATTCGCGGGGACTGACGCCCATCACCTTGCGGAACTGCCGCGTGAAATAATTGCTGTCGGCGAACCCGACAGCCTCACTGACTTCCTTGATGCGTATGGGCTCGCGCCGGAGCAGTTGGCCGGCTTTTTGGACGCGGAGGCGGATGAGATAATCCACCGGTGAGCGACCGAGGATTTGCCGGAACAGCCGAAACAACGAGGTCTCCGACAAGTGCGCCACGCGGGCCAGATTGGCGACGGTCAACGGTTCGGCGAAATGTTGTTCAATGTAGCCGAGCACCTTGCTGAGTTGGGTGACCGGGCGTTGTTCCTCGACCGGCAATTTCGAGTAGGCGCGCGCCACAAACGCCATGATCCGCATGAAATGCGCGGTCGCCAGAAACCGCGCGCCGGGATGGTGGGACCGCAATTCGCCTTCCAACTCGGCGATCAGTTTGGCGAGTTGCCCGAGTTGTTCCATGTCGAGCTTGAGCCGGTTTTGGAAGCGCTGGCGTTGCCGGAAGCGCGGTTCGACTTCAAACAGCGCGTGATAACCCGGCACGGTGCCGAGGTCGGCGCGGGGGAGGCGGAGGTTGGCGGGATCGTACAGGATGTTGATGAGCAGGAGGTCCTTGGTGACCGGGTAGCAGTGGCTGGTGCTGCCTAACAACACAAATACATCGCCCGCGCTGATGTCATAGACTTCGCGGCCGACCTGGTGTTGGCCGTGCCCACCGAGGATCACCACCAGTTCCGCAAAGTCGTGCGTGTGTTGCTGGTGGCTCACGCCGTGTTGTGGAACGCGCATCACCCGCAACCGGAAATGCGGATCGGTGAAGAATTGGGTGCCTTTGAGGTGGCTGACCGCTGGCATGGAGGTGGCGGGATAGTCCAGATATTTGGGGGGATTGTCAAGGACGCCAAAGCGGGAATGACCTAGTGTCGCCGGCATTATGGCACTCAAAGTCGGCATCATCGGACTGCGCGGCATCGGCGAAACTCATGCCCGCGCGCACAGTCAGAACCCGTTGGCAAAATTGGTTGCGGTCTGCGACGTCGTCAAAGAACGCGCGGACAAGGCGGCGGCGCAGTATGGCGGCAAGGCCTACGCCAGTCCGGCCGAGATGTTGCGGAACGAAGACCTCGATGTCGTGGATGTCTGCACCGGTGGTTATGAAAATGGCGGCTGGCATTTCGAGCCGGTGATGGCGGCGTTGGCAGCCGGCAAGAATGTGCTCGTGGAGAAACCGATCTCCAACGACATCCACGAGGCGCGCGAGATGGTGCGGTTCGCGGCGGAAAAGGATGTTTATCTCGGCTGCAACCTCAACCACTATTTCACCGAACCCGCCCGCCAAGCCCGGCAACTCATGACCGACGGCAAGATCGGCGAGCCGGTCTACTGTTTGCATCGCATGGGATTCATCGGCGGCGAAGACATATATAAACCCGGTGGCGGCCCGAATTTCGACGGTTTCCCGTACGCCCATCTCAAGGCGTTTCTCGCGCATCCGTTCAGTTTGATGCGGCATTTCGGCGGCGACATCACGCACGTTCAAGCCTTCATGGATCGGCCGAGTGTGCGTCGGCATGCCGGCGATTTGATGATGTCCATCGCCAGCGTCCACGTGAAATTCCACAATGGCGCGATTGGGTACCTGTTCAGTTCGCGCGGCGACGCGACGATGGGCTTGGGCGGTTGGTGGAGTTTTGAATTCGGCGGCAGTAAGGGCACGTTCTGCATCGAAAACTGTGTCGAGAAATTGACCTATTATCCCGCGCCCGCGCCGACCGACAAACTCGGTCTCGGTGAGCAACCGACGCCCGTCGTCACGAATACCGGCGTTAAAGATTTCGGCGCGACCTTCCCGGCGCGCATTAACGCGTACCTCGAAGACGTCACGAACCAGGTGCCGAAGTCGAAACTCCGCGCGTCGGGTCGCGATGCGTTGGCGACGCTCGAATACACGTTTGCGGCGATTGAATCATACGAGCAAGGCGGCGCCTTGGTGCGCCCGCACGCGCTGCCGACCTTGAAACGCGACCTCAAGGATCAATGACCATGAAACTCGGAGCGAATTCAGTTTTATTTGGCGGCCACAGCGTCGAGACGGCGTTTCAATACCTGGCGTTATGCGGATACGACGGCATTGAAATCTCCGCCATCGCCGGTATGAGCGATCACATGATTGGCGCGGCGACGTTGAAAGAGCTGGCCGCGAAGTACAACCTGCCGATTCTCGCGATGGAACAACCATCCCAAGATCCGGCCACGATGGAAGCCGCGTTTCAGGCGGCGGTGGAAATGGGTTGTCCGCTCGTCAACTGCGGCCCCGGCGGCAAGAGCAACGACGAAGCGACGTTCCAGCAATCCATCGAATCCCTCGGCAAGCTGACCGACCGGGCGGCGCATTACGGTTTGACCTTGTGCGTGAAGGCGCACGTCGGCGCGGCGATCTACAACACGCCGACGACGTTGCGCGCATTGCAGGCGATTCCGAAGATCGGTCTCGACATGGACCCAAGTCACATTCATCGCGCGAACGAAATTCCGGTCGACGCGATCGCGGCGGTCGTCTCCCGTATCCGGCACGTCCACATCCGCGACTGCAAAGGCCGGCAACAAAACCCCGGCAAGCCGGAGATGCAGGCCAACGGGCGCGGCGACATTGATCTGCTCGGCTACATCCGCGTGCTCCACCAAAATGGCTATACCGGCCCCGTGGATTTGGAAGTCATCGGCGCAAAGGAATACGACATCCCCCGGTGTGTCGCGATTGCCGCCGAAGCCCGCGGCCACATGCAAGCCTGTCTCCAAGCCTGTGGCGCTCGATGAAACTTGGCATCCTTGGTTTTGCTCACAGCCACGTCGGAATGTACATCGCCGAGTGGCGGAAAACCGGCGCGATGGAATTGACGGCCGGTTGGGATCACGACGTGAAACGCGCTGCGGAGTCCGGTCTTCCCGTCTGCCAAACAATTGCGGAGTTATTGGGGCAGGTGGAGGCGGTCGTCATCGCCGCCGAGACATCCCGGCATGCCGAGTTGGTGGAACAAGCCGCCGCCGCCGGTAAGGCGATCATTTTACAAAAGCCGCTGGCGCTGACGCTGGCCGACGCCGACCGGATTGTGGCGGCAGTGAGAAACGTGCCGTTCACGCTCGCATGGCAGATGCGCGTTGATCCCCATAATGTCCAGCTCAAGTCGCTGCTGGCGACCGGCGCCTTCGGCAAAGTTTGCATGCTGCGCCGCCGGCATGGATTACCGACACAGACTTGGCCGGATTTTGCGAAGACCTGGCACGTGCAACCGGAATTGAATCGCGACGTGTTTGCGGATGATGCGGCGCATCCGCTTGATTTTCTCTATTGGCTGCGGGGAATGCCGGTGAGCGTGAGCGCAGAGCTGGGCACGCTGGTCAATCCGGCCATTGTCAATGACACCGGAATTGCGGTATTGCGATTTGCAGATGGCTCGCTTGGGGAAGTGTCATGCAGCTTCGTGGCGGTGGCCGGGGAGAATGTCACCGAGGTGATTTGTGAACGCGGCGTGATCATCCAGAATTACGGTGACGTCCCGAGCTGTAACAGTCCGCGACCGCCCGGGGCGGGGCCGCAGTTGAAATGGTTTCTCGATGGGAAATGGCACGCGAGCGAGTTGCCGGAAATCAAGAACCACGGCGAACGCATTGCCGGGTTGGCGGCGCCGCTCGCGGAGTTTTTGCACGGAAAACGCCCCCCCATCGCCACAGCGGCGGAAGGGCGGGACGTGTTGCGACTGGTGCTGGCGTGTTATGAATCTGACCAGCAAGGGAAACGGATCAATTTATGAAAAAACCAAATCTGATTTTGTTCGGCATTGATAGCCTGCGGCGGGACCACATGAGTTTGTACGGGTACCGCCGGCTGACGACACCCCACATTGACAAATTCGCGGCGGGCGGGACCGTGTTTGAGAGTCATTTCAGTCCGCACATCCCGACGACGCCCGGCTATTCCTCGATGTTTACCGGCATGGATTGTTTTGGGACGGATGTGGTGGCGCTCCGGCATCAAGGCGGCCTCGGCCCGCACGTGAAGACCATCGCCGAAATTCTCGGCGAGGCCGGGTATCAGACGACATGCGTTGGGTTCGGCAGCAACCCGGCCTCGCGGGGATTTCAGAAATACATCGAGTTTCCCGGTTGGGGGCCCGGCACGCAAGGCGGCCGGAGCCCAAAAGCGGAGGAGTTGAATAAAGTTACGATCCCGGAATTGACGCGGCTGGCCGGCGACGATAAGCCGTTCTTTCTGTTCCTGCGGCACATGGATCCGCATTCACCGTATCTGCCGCCGTTGCCGTTTGAGCGCGCTTTCTATCACGGCAATGAGTGCGACCCCGCGAATCGTTCGCTCGACGGGATGAAGGCGTTCAAACCGTTCTGCGATTACATCACGAGCTGGTTGCCGGAGGGTTGTACGGATGCCGAGTATGTGAACGCGCAGTATGACGGCGCGATTGCGTACATGGACGCGGCGATTGCCAATCTCTTCGCGCAGATCGCGGCGTTGGGGTTGACCGAGAACACATTGGTTGTCATCACCGCCGACCACGGCGAGACGCTCGATGAACATGACTGCTACTTCGACCACCACGGGTTGTATGAGCCGACGTTGGTGTTGCCGCTGGCGTTTGTGTGGCCGGGCAAGGTGCCGGCGGGGAAACGGTTCGCCGACATCACCCAAGCCAAGGATACGACGCCGACCATTCTCGATTTACTGGGCCTCAAGACCGGGATCAAATACGACGGCCGCAGTCTCGTGCCGGTCATGCGTGGCAAGGCGCGGGCGGTCGAGCCGGAGTTTTACATCACGGAATGCACATGGATGCGGAAACACGGTTGGCGCACGCCGCAGTGGAAGTATATCCGCGCGCTCGAACCGGATTTTCATTTCAAGCCGGAGATCGAACTCTACGATCTGGTGCGCGATCCGTTGGAGAACCACAACGTTGCGGACAAAGAACCGGAGATCGTGAAGCTGCTGGATGCGCGGATGAACGCTTGGATCGCCAAGCGCGAGAAGGCGACCGGCCGGCCGAATCCGATGTTCACCAACCTCAACTGGCACGGCAAAGGGGGCGGCCCGTTCAAGACGTCGCAACAGGCGTACGACTCGATGTACATCGGTTCGATGGTTGCCGCGCAGAAGTTGCAAGCCAGCGAAGTCCGCAAGGAACACGAAACACAACGCGGATCAAAAATCTGAAATGTTAATCACCGTCATTGGCCGGGGCCACTCTGGCACACGGGCGATGTCGCACACGCTCAAGGCGAGCGGCGTGTACATGGGCGAACCCCTCAATCCGTCCGGCGACCTCATTCCACCGGAAGACATGTACGCTGCGTGCCGGGTTCTCGCACCACACGTCAAATGGCTCGGCGACTTGAACTGGGATTTCAGCGCGCTGCACACGATGGCGATACCGGCGGAGTTCCAGCGGCTGCTGGCGTCGTTTCTGAAATCGGTGCATGCGAGCAAGGCGGCGCACCGCGGCTGGAAGATACCGGAGACGACGCTGTGCTATCCGTGGGTGCAGCGGCTCTTCCCCGAGATCAAATACATTTTTTGGATTCGTGACCCACGCGATTGCATCATTGGCCATCACGTTACCGATGACCTGCGGGATTTTGGGGTTCACTACCCGGTCACCGATGACGTTCGGCGCCGCCGTGCCATCTCCTGGAAATATCAATACGACCTCGTCCAAGCCACGCCGAAACCGAAACACTGGATTGAAGTCCGATTAGAGGATTTCGTCCTCCGGCAAGACGAGACTCTGAAACGACTGGAAAAATTCCTTGGCATCCCGTTGGCCAAGATTCCGGTCAAATCTGACGTGATTGGCCGGTGGAAGAAGGATGCCGGCGTTCACGATTTTGATTTCTTCGCCCCAGCATTGAAAACATACGGTTACAAATGAAAATCGGCGTCATCGGCCTCGGGCCAATCGGGAACCGGCACGCGAAACTCTATCGCGAGAATCCCGTGTGCGACTTGGTCGGTGTTTGCGACTTGCGCGCTGACCGGGCCGAAGCCGCCGGCAAGGCGTTTGGCGTTCCGTATTTTCTCGATGCGCGGGAGATGCTGGAGAAACTGCAGCCGGAAATTTGCAGTGTGGCGACCGGCGGTTATGAGTACGGCAGCGATCATTACTTGCCGACGATGCAGGCGCTCGAAGCCGGGTGTCATGTGCTTTGCGAAAAACCGATCAGCAACGAGATCAAGCCGGCCGAAGAGATGGTCGCGTTGGCGCGGGCGAAAGGACTTTGTCTCGGCGTGAATTTGAATCATCGGTTCACGCCGGCGGCGTTGCTCGCGAAGAAATGGGTGACGGACGGGCGCTTGGGACATTTGCTGTTCATCAACATGGGCATGTGGATCCTGAATCCCGCCGAGAGTTCCCCGTACTTTCATCTCAAGGCGTTGCATCCGCACACGGTGGACATTATGCGCTACTTTTGCGGCGACATCGAAGCGGTGCAATGTTTCGCGACGAAAGCACCGGGCCGGAAGATTTGGTCAACGGCGCAATTCAATCTGCGGTTCAAGAATGGCGTGGTCGGGTCGCTGACCGGCAGCTACGACATCGGGCGCGGGCATCCGATGGAACGCTGTGAAGTGGCCGGCACGGGCGGGCGGTTTGTGCTCGACGATATGTTCCGGGAAGTCACGTTATACCCGGCGGAGACGTTGGAGAAAACAGTCTACACGAATCCGATCTTCGGCGGGATGCGCGATTTTGAGGACACGTTTCGAAATCGAATCAACAAGTTCGTCGAGGAAATTTCCCAGGCGGTTCCACCAGCTCAGATTGATGGCTCGGGTGCCGATGCTTTGGCGGCGCAAAAGGTTTTGGCGGCGGCAATCGAATCGCTGGAGACGGAAAAAGTAGTGGCAGTTCGTTAGTCGCGGCGGCGAATATCCCGTGGCGCAGGCGGGTAAACTGTGGTTTACTTTGCGCGGATAACAAACGGAGACTCCCGATGAAAAAAGCACTGACTCTGTTCCTGACGGTTGGCGTGGCGTGTGGCGTGTTGGCGTGTGTGGGTTGCAAAGAAAAGGGCCCGCTGGAAAAAGCCGGCGCGAAGATGGATGAAGCCGCGAAGAAGACGGCCGATGCCGCCAAGGATGCCGCTGAGAAAGCCAAAGACAAAGTTGACGAAGCCACCAAGTAGTTGGGCGCGGTGGTCGCGCGCGAAGGGACGCTGACGGCGGATGCCATTGATCGCGTGTCCTGATTGCGGCAAGCCGGTTTCCACCGCGGCGGTTGCGTGCCCGGTCTGCGGGTACCCGGTCGCGGAGCGGGTGGCCGCCGCGGCGGCAACTCCGCCGGTGGATCTGCAAGCGGTGCTGCTGGAAGTGCGCCCATCGTGGTGGACGTTTGGGTGGCATCTGCTGTTCGCCTGGCTGGTGATTCCACTGCTCGTTGCGCTTTACCGGCGCCATTCGTTTGTCTGCCGGATTTATGCGGACCGGGTTTCGATCGAGGATGGCTTTTTTTCCAAAGAGACGAGCGAGTTTTTCATCAAAGATATACGCGCTGTTGACGTTCGTCAGGGGTTGTGGGGGCGGATGGTGGGAATCGGCGACGTCACGATCTCCACGGCGGCGGCGGTCGAAGCTGCTGAAGTGTTGCGCGGTGTCCCGCAGCCGAATCGGATCAAAGATTTGCTCATTACCCAACGTCAGCAGACGCCCCGGTAAGCTCGGCGAGAATGCTGTGCAGGTGCCGCTCAAGTATGGTGAACGAGTAGTGCCGGCGCCCCAACTCAAAATTGTGCTCGGTCATCGCCGTGGCAAGTGAACGGTCGCTCAAGACTTGCCGGGTTTGCGCGACGGTGGCGGGGGTGATGAAGCCGTCGAATTCGATCACGCGAAAGCCCTTGGGTTTGATGTCCAGCGCGTAGATCGAATAATTGTTCACAAAGACCGGCCGCCGGTAATAAATCGCTTCGAGAAACGCATTGCCGAAACCCTCCCAGGTGGATGGATAAGTGACGAGGTCGGCCTGTTGAAACACGTCCGCCAATGAATACACCTTGCGTCCGTCGGTCGTCGTGCCGTGCGAGTTGCGGATCACGTTGGCCACGAATCGCACGGAGACGCCGAGACGCGCTGCAAAGTTGCGCACGCGCTGCTCGTACAGATTGCCTTCATCGCCGGTCGCATGCGAGATGACCAAGCGAGTGGCCGGCCCCAACTGATCGGCCAATTCGAGGGCATGCTCGATACCCTTGCGCTGCACCACGCGCGTCGGCTGCAACAACAGAAACCCGTCTGCCGGCACGCCGAACGCGGTCCGCACGTCGCGCGCGTACTCGTCGGGCGGCGCGGGCGGTTGATCAAAGTCCATCACATTCGGGATCAATCGCCCCACCAGGCCGGTGCGCAGGCTGAGTTGTTGGCCGGCCGAGGAATTGATCACGACATGCTGGAGGTTGGGCAGATTCGGCGGGAACGCGGCGTGGATGTAATCCATGGCGCAGTTCACCAAAAACCGTTCACGCTCCCAGTAGAAGTCATGGTGATGCGCGATGGTCGGGAGCCCGCTCTCCGCGATGAACTCGGTCAACGCCAATCCCAACGGAATGTTCAGCGGGATCGCGAGGGCATTCTCGACAATCAACACCTCGATTCCAAAATCCGCGACGAACGCGCGCAAATCGTCCTTGAACTTGTTCTTCAACGACTCCACCAGTCGTGAAATCTCCGGCGCGCGCCGGGAATTGTTGAAAACGGCGTTGTGAATCCGGCCGATTTCCGGATGCAGAAAGAATGCCTCCGGGACCACCCGACTGCATTCGGCCGGTCGCTCACAAATGCCGGCAAAATAAAAACAAGTGTGTCCCAACCGAGCCAACACCGTCGCCCATTTCTCGGCCTCCAGCGACACGCCATCGGTGCCCTCGAACCGTGTCGAGACAAACCCGATCCGCAGGTTTATTCGGCCAGCCATCGGACCTCATACGGTTGTAGGGGCGCGGCAGTTGCCGGTTGCCCCGTGAGCAAGTCCCGGCCAGCCGTCGCCACGCGGATGGGCTGCAGCGTGCCGGCGAGGTTGTGCAAACAGAGCACTTGGTGCCGGCCGGTCACCGCGGTTCGTTCGACGGCAAACACAGCCGGCCCGGCGTCCACGATGCGTTGTGGGGCCGCGGGGTCAAAGGCTGGCGACGCGGCGCGTGCGCGTAACAACGCGCGGTACCCTTGAAAAATCCGGTACCGTTCCGAGGCTGGGTCAGCCAGTTCGCGTTCCAGTTCGGCGCGCGTGAATTTTTGGCGGTTGACGGTGCGGTTGTGGCCGGTGGCGGTCGCGCCGGCCGGCCAGCCGCGCGAACCGAACAGACTGTGAAAGTAAATTCCCGGCACACCGCGCAGCGCCAGCATGATGGCTTGGGCGCCGAGAAAAGCGGCGGGATGGCCACCGATGGCATCGAGATAATTCGCATTCAACTCATAGGGACTGCGGGTGCCGTCAGGGTTGTTTTTGTAGGAAACCAGATGGCCGGGCAGCAACGCTTCGATTTCCGTCTCCGGCAACAGGCCGCGCGCCGGGTTCAAGCCGATGCCGTCGTGCGAGGCGAGAAAGTTGAAGTATGTGACGTGCGGTGTGGGCCAGGTGAGGCCGGCTGCCCAACGCGTCAACTGCGTGGCATTGCCGGTGCGGAAGGCGTGCAAGGTCAGCGGCGGCAGGGGAAAATTGTAGACCAGATGCGCTTCGTTGGTGCCGTCGCCGAAGTAGGCGATGTTATCCGTGTGCGGGACGTTGGTTTCCGTGATGAGCCGCACGCCCGGGGCGACTTCGTCCAGAACAGCGCGGATGAGTTGGACGATCCGGTGTGTCTGGGGACGGTGAATGCAGTTGGTGCCGATTTCTTTCCAGAGATACGCGATGGCGTCCAGCCGGAGGAATTGCGCGCCGTTGGCGACGTAGAACAGGAGGATGTTGAGAATCTCCAGCAGTACGGCCGGGTTGCGAAAGTTGAGGTCAATCTGGTCGGCGCTGAAGGTTGTCCACACGTGCCGCAGACCGCGCGTGGTTGCGACGGGTGTCAGCAGCGGGAGCGCGCGCGGCCGGACCACGGCGGACAAATCCGCGTCGGGATCGGCCTCGACAAAGTAAGCGGTGAACGGCGCCTCCCCGCGCCGGTACGCTTGAAACCATGCGCTCTGAGCGGAGATGTGGTTGATGACGGCATCGAGCATCAGCCGGCGGCGTTCGCCGAGTCGTTGCACGTCGGGCCACGTGCCGAGCGCGGGATCGACCCGCCGGTAGTCAATGACCGAGAACCCATCGTCAGAGGAGAAGGGGAAGTGCGGGAGCAAGTGAACGCCAGTCAGCAGGTCGGCGGTGTGTTGATCCAGAAACTCCGCCAAGGTTTGCAGGGGAACGGCGCCCGGCGTTGTGACTTGATCGCCATACGTGATGAGGAGATTGTCGCGCTCGGTCAGACCCGGGCCGGCTGGGCGGCGGGGCCGGTCGAGGAGTGACGCGAGTTTGTCCCAAGTGGTTGCGCCGGCCGCGGGGCCGTACAGGCAACGCAAATGCTCCGGAATCGCGGCGCGATTATTCATGACCGCAGGTTACGCCGGGCCCGCAGCCGTGGCCAATGGAAATTTTTTTCGACGGCACCTTGCGGTCGAGGTAGATTCGGGAGTAGAATCAATCAGGTAAAAACAGCAGCCCGCCTCCCGCGTTCGACAACTGGGAGCGGACAACAAAGGAGAAAGTCATGGATACCATCGTTCCTCAGATTCCGGATGCAGCCGCTGAAGTCACTCGTGAAAAGGTTGCCCAAGACTTGCGCATTTTGATTCGCGATGCGGAAGCGCTGCTCAAGGCCGGCGTGTCGGATGCCGGCAGCAAGATGGAGGAGTTGAAAGCCCGGCTGCAAACTTCGGTCGGCAAGATGAAAGAGACTTGCCATCAACTCGAAGAAAAAGTCGTGGCCGGCGCGAAGGCGACGGACAAAGTCATCCGCGCGCATCCCTACGAATCCATCGGCATCGCGTTTGGCGTCGGCTTGCTGATCGGCGTGCTCATCAACCGCAAGTGAGCCATGGACCCGTCCTCGGAAACGCCGGGCGGCATCGTTGATTCGGTGCGGCGGTTGCTTCGCACCACGTTGGGACTGGTGCAAAACCGGTTCCAACTGTTCACCGTCGAGTTGCAGGAAGAAAAAATCCGTCTCGTGGATGTGCTCCTGCGCGTTGCGGCGGTGGTGGTGCTCGGTTTCCTGTCGTTGATCAGCGCCACGGCGTTGGTGGTCGTGTTGTTCTGGGAAACGGCGCCGGTGACTGTGCTGGTCATCGTCACCCTCGGTTACGCATTGGCCGCGGCGGGGATTGGGTTCAGTATCAAGACCCGGTTACACCGCGCCCCGCCGCCGTTCGCCGGCACGCTGGCGGAATTCAAGAAGGATCGCGAATGTTTGGGCAAGCCCGACTGAACGAGCTGCGCGCCCGCAAAGAGTTGCTGGTGATGCAGGCGGATGCTCAGCGCCAGTTAATCGCGCTGGACGCCGCGAGTGTCGCCCATGCGCTCCGCTGGGCTGATATCGCGGCGAGTTGGTGGCAGCGGATCAAACCGTTCGCGTGGGTGGCCGCGCCGGTGGCCGGCTACTGCGTGGTCCGCCATGGCCGGTCCGTGTGGAAATGGGGAACGCGGCTGCTCAAAGCCGGGCAGTGGTTGGCTCGCCTCCGGCGGATGGTTGGCTGACAAGTTCGAGGTTGGTCATCCAGCGGACTTCAGGGGCGGCGGCAAGGCGCGCGAGTTTCTCTTCAAATTTCCGCCAGTGTGTTTCGGTCACGGCATCGTCGCAGCTTTGCGTCACCAGAACCATCACCACTCCATTTCAAAATCAATCGTCGCGCTTTCGACCGGTGCGCTCGTCTCGAACCGCACATGGTCGAATTTGTTGAACTTGCTGGAATACGAAAACACGACCGGCGACGGGGCGATCT
This sequence comes from Verrucomicrobiia bacterium, assembly GCA_022072455.1. Classification (GTDB taxonomy): domain Bacteria; phylum Verrucomicrobiota; class Verrucomicrobiia; order Palsa-1439; family Palsa-1439; genus CAINDI01. Next base: position 23,361 of record JAJVHY010000006.1, read on the forward strand.
GGCCGGTGACAGCAAACCCCGCCGGTTGTGGGATGATTCGCAACGGCCCGACGCGCGCCGCCCCGGTTTTTTCGATTTCCCCGCCGGTCTCTTTTTGGAATTGGAAGAGCCAGCTCAACCGACGCGGTTTGCTCAACACGACGTAATCCCGGCAAATCACGCGCCGGGCGGGAGCGACGTGGAATTCCCGGGTGTAATGCGTCACGCCTAACGCCGCCGGATAGGCGCGTTTCAAGTCCAACCGGATGACGCCTGTGTTTTTCCGCGGATCCCAGCGGACGGATTCGACCTGGGCGCCGGAATGCGGTTGCGAGGGAATGGACATCGGATAGCCGGCGTCGCCGATCTGGCCGTGGTCGTCCACGAGCAGAATCGAACTGGTCCGCGAATCGAGCCGGTAACCGAGGTCGGGGCTCATGAGGATTGGTTCGCCGTTGACGAACAACGCAAAATGTCCCATGCCGGGCCGGCATTCCATCATGTCGCACGGGCCGGTCGCGAGCAGTTGCGAGTGATAACCGAGCCACGGGCCGCAGCGCAACGCGAGTGCCACGTCCTGTTCGTCATTCCGGTACTGCACGAAGCCGGCATCCTTGTACCAGATGAGTTGCCGGACGGGCTGGGATGGAGCGGGGGCTTCCGGCACGGTTGGATCGTAGGTGAGAAAGCCCCAGAAGGTGGCGATGTTCTCCTCGCCTTGATGATTGCCGTGCGCTTCGGGATCGAGGGCGGACTCAACCAGCAGCCGGTGCAAGCGCGCCGCGACCGGATCGCGGAATTTGGCGGCCACGGCGGCAAGCAAATGTTGGCTGCCGAAGACGCGAATCTTGTCGCCGTTTTCGACGACGTAGATCGCGCGCCGGTTTTCATCGTAGACCGCCGCCAGGAATGCCGGCAGGCGGCGGAGAGCCGGTTGCTCCAGAATGTCTTCGCCCGTGCGCGCCAGCAACGCATCGCGGTACCACATGACGTTTTGGCCGTAGAGCCAGATGGAGTAGTAGGAACTGCCGGGGATGTTACCTTCCGGCGGGGCTGCCGCCAAGGCGCGGCGCAAACGCGGGATGACATACGCCACCCACCGGTCCGCCTCGGGAATCACGCCCCAGAGGTGCATGGCCGCCGTGCCAAAATCGAAGAGCGCCCGCCAGCCATGATCTTGAAGCAACGAGCCGCCCCAATAATCACGCATCAACAGCGTTTGCGTCAAAAACGCGTCGCCTTGCAGCGCCAATTTTTTCAAGAGGAGGGCGCGGCGTTCGGCGCCCAGTTCGTCCCCGAGCATGTGGTACGCAAAAGCCATGTTGCGCAAGATGCTGCCGCCGCCGATGTCACCATTGTAACCGTACGCGTCTTCCTGAAGGCGGCCCCACGCGGGCCGGGCAATTACGCCATCCACCGATGCGCGGAGGTGTTTGAGGGCATTGGTGTTGGTGGGATTCCAATGATAGCCGGCCACCTGTAACGGCCAGCCGTCCCAACCGCTGCCACGGAGTGGTCCCGTGAGGATGTGTTGGAGTGGTTTTTGGTAAAGGGTATGGGTTGTGTCGAGTTTCTGGCGTTGGGCTTTCCAAAAGGCCGGGTCCGCAAAGGCCGCCGCCGGCAAGCTGGTGGGAGGTCGCAGCGGCGTGAGGTTGGTCGCCAACTGATCTTCGGGGTCGGTTTCCAGTCGAGTGGAAAGCCAGGTGACTGTGAACGGCCGGTAGGGTTTGAATTCGAGAAGATGGTCGCCGGCTTGATTGACGGCGAAGGCGAACCGGCCCCGGAAGCGTTTATTGGCGATGTCTTCGAGGGAGGGGCGCTGCGCGTACCATAGTCCGAGTTTCTGGCCGTCCAGCGTGATCCAGTATGCCGGGACGAGCGGGGTGACTGTTTTCAAATCAAAATCCCACGGGCCAGTGCGCTGGTTGTTGTTGTTAAACTCGGTGAGATTGCGGTAGAGCGATTCCCAGTCGAATTGCGCCGCGTCGAAAAAGATGCTCATCTGGAACAAGCCGGTGTCCGACCGAAAACGCAACGCTTTGCTGCCGTCGGCCCGGTCTTCGAGCCGGGACACGGTCAAAGTTTCCGCGGCGGTGACGCTGAACGCCAGCAGGCTGGCGAGGCAATATAGTGGGCGCATGTTCATTACAGTCCAGGGTCAGGGTAACATCGCGCGTTGCCGCTGCCGGTAGAGGCGTGGTGTTGTAGCGTAATAGTGGTGGAAGACCTGATAGAAGTGCCCGAGGTTTTGAAAACCGCATTCGAGACAGATTTCGATGATTTTCTTTTGACTCATGGTCAATTCGGCGGCGGCATGTTCCATGCGCGCTTGGTTGACCACTTCGGTCGCGGTCAGATTGCAGTGTTGTTTGAGGGCGAAATTGACGTGCTGGGGGCTGCGGCCCGCCAGCGAAGCAAAAGTGCGGGTGCCGCCGCTGAGATGCCGGGGATCGCGGATGGCTTCCATGGCGTGTTGCAACCAGGCCGGGAGTGGTTTTTTGGCCGGCGCCGGCAATTGTAATTCGAGCAGCAGCTCCAGGAGAAACCCGTCAATGGCCAATTGTGTGCGCGGGGAGCGAACCAGATGGCTCGCCCACGTTTGCAGCCAGCTCAACTGGGTTGGGTTGAGCTGCATGGAAAACGGGAGGTCGGTTTTGGCCCAGAAAAACGTGGCGGCATCGGCGAAATATCGTTTCCGCAAAAAATCGAGGGTGCTGGGGCGGAAGGCGACGTTGACCAAGGTGAACCCGTCTGTTCCCGGCATAACGGAGAAGCCGTGGCAATCGCCCAAGCGGATCGTCACGAGCGTGCCTGGCAGGAGCGGTTGACGGTGGCCGTTGATCAGGTGCGTGCCGCGGCCGTCCTCCACCCAGAACACTTCGACGAAATCGTGTCTGTGAATTTGACACGACTCGCGCATCCGCAGCCGGGAGATATGAAACGAGAAAGCGCCGGGACAGAAGAACGACAGCGTTAATTTGGGGACTTTCAACATCTGTGTATAACATAAGTTTTTCCCGATTAACCAGAAGATTTTCCCAGCCGGTATGGTTATAGTCGAAACGGAATGGAACAGTGGTCGCGCGCGGCACTGCATCAGCCAGTATGAGCATTTTGAATCCACACAGCGGCACCTCATCCCTCACCGGAACAAATCGTGGAAGCTCGGTTTTTCAATCACACGAGAGGTGCTGCTGTTGTTTTCCGCGGCGGTGCGACTACGCCTTTACGCTGATCGAGTTATTGGCGGTCGTCTTGGTTTTGTTGGTGGTGACGGGGATTACCTTGGGCGTGGTGGGTTATATCCAAAAACGGTTGGCCGTGCAGACGACGCGCGCCCAAATTGCGGCGATGGAAGCAGCGTTGGAGGCGTACAAAACGGATTGGGGCTACTATCCGCGCACGACAGAATATCGGGTGTCTGCCTTGGGCGACAAAGAGCGGGTGAATAATGCGCTCTTGTATCGCGCGCTCGCGGGGACGTGCAGCAATTGCAGCAAGAAGTATCTGGAGTTTGCGCCCAGCCAATTGCGTTCAGTCCGCGTGGGGGGGACCAATATCACCGTGGTGGGTTCGGTCATCCAAGCCGCGAGCAGTTCGCTCACCAACATCGTTGACGCGTGGGGCACGCCGTTCAACTATTTCAATTTTTCCACGAACACCTACGCTGTCACCACGACCAATAATCCCGGCTACACTATTGGCGGGCAGATCAACATCGCCACCTATGATCTGTGGTCGTATGGCGCGGACCGCTACACGCATGTGCCGGGAGTGACGACATATTCGGGGTGGGATTATGGCCCGGTCGATCGCAACCCCAGCACCTCGTTTCTGGTCACCAACATCTGGATGAAGCGCTCCGCCGCGGCGGATGACATCGCGAATTTTGGCCCATGAGATTTGCCGGGATCAATGGCCGGGCGCGCGACAATGGTTTTACCTTGGTCGAACTGCTGGTGGTCATTGCCATCATTGCGATTCTGGTGGCGTTGCTGTTGCCGATATTGAGCGTGGCGCGCGAGCGGGCGCAGACGGCGGCGTGTGCGAGTAATCAGCGCCAGTTGGCTGCCGGGTTTTCGGCGCGGCTCAATGATGCCAACGGTTTTTATCCGTATGGCTACGGCGAATGCATTCCACATGTCGATCCCGCGTATGCACCCTGTTCCTGTGCCGCCGTTGTTCCGCCCGGCGCCAATGGTTGCCGGAACGGGGTGAACTGGGAACCGTCCTGTCCCGGCGGGCCGGGGAGTTGTTGGCCGAGTCCGGGGTATTCGGCGTGTTGCGCGTGGAACGGGACGTGGCAAGTCGCGGTGGGGCCGTACCTCGGTTACACCCATGGCGTGGCTTCCACCAATAACGCGTACCTGAAAGTGCTCCGCTGTCCCGGCAATCCGTGGCCGTGGGGCGCGGCGGGCGTGGTCGCGAGCACTTACAAAATGAACGGGGAAATGTTCCCGGAAAATTTTCGCAGCGTGCCCGGGATCGGGTGCGGCCCCGGCCAATGCTTGCCGGATAATCCGTCGGGCTGGAACAAAATGATCAACAGCAGCGACATCGACCATCCGAGCAATTTGGCGTTGTTGGGTGAAACGGTGTTTTGCGGAGATGCCAACAATCCGTGGGGCCGGACATTGCCGGAGGGGCGAGGGAATCCGACGTTTAGCGCGTGTTACGTCACCAACTACAACAGCTACGCGCCCGGCCGATTGTGCGCGACATCGCTCCCGTACTTGAAATTTGAAAAAATCGCGCCCCGCAAATCCAGCAACGCGCAGACGGCGTACTGGCACAATCACGGCATGAACGTGTTGTTTGTGGACGGCCACGTGCAGCGCATGGACAAGCGGACGCTGGAAATTTACACGCTGCAAATGAAACGGGATCCGGTCTCGCTGGCTGACGGTTGGGTCTGGAATGGCTACCAGGATTTCCTCCATCCCGATGGGCCGAATCCCAGCCCCGGCGGATTGTTTTGGGGCGATGGCAAGGGAATGATTTCCGGCAGTGCGTGGTACTGGAACAAATTTCCCGGCGCGCCGTATCCGTACTACGCGGTGGCGCAGTAAGCACGGTATGCAACGCCCCCTGAAAATTCTCAGCGTCGTGGTCGTCTTGCTGGTGGCATTGATTCTGATTGGCCGCAGCCTCCGGCCGGCAATGCCGGCTTTGGATCGGTCTCGGTTTATCAGCCTCGGCCACCGGCTGGCGGAGGAAACCAGCCGGACGATTCAGGGGAAGGGGCAGGTCGTGGCGGTATTGGAGGGAGCAGCCTTCGGTGATGTCCACAGCCCGCTCCATGACCAGTGGAAAAGTTTCCAGCAGGAGTTGGCCCGGCAATCGGGAATCAGTTTGGCCCCGCCGGAAGTTCTCCCCCCCGACCCGAACGACATCATTCCCGGCGCGGGCTCTTCCCGGCACCAATTGAAAGAGACATTGGCTAAACACGCGGCGGCGGACGCCATTGTTTTCTTTTTCGCTTTACCGGATTGGAGTCTGGTGGCGCCGCAGTTGCCGGCGCACGTCACCGCGAAGATTCTCGTCGCCGACAATCAGGCGGGCGCGGCCAAACGCCGGTATGAAAACTATTTTGGCAACGGCTTTTTATCGGTGTTGATTCTTGCCTGGTCGGAGAAGGCAACGGGCGATGGCTTCGCGCAGAATTACACAGTGTTTACGTCTGAGAATTACCGGTCGCTGCCAGAGTGACCGGGTAACCCCAACCCAACGGAAATTATCAAATGAAATGGAAGAACCTCGCAGTGCTCGTGATCGGAGTGGTGGCCGTTTGCCGGACATCCTTGGCGGACACGAATGGAGTGTATTCATTGGACCAATTCGGCCCGGTGGCGACCGCGGAGGACGCCGAAATGACGTTCCAGAAAGCGGTCAAGGACATCATCACTGCCGGCGGTGGGGTGATCATGGTGCCGGCGCACACAGCCGCGAATTGGCGACCGATCAACACCTCGCAGGAACAAGTCCGGCAACCCGCGGCACCAGCACCGGCAAAACGCTGGTTCACGGCACCGGGGGTGACGGTCATTGATGGGCGGGCCGGGACGGTGAAAGTGCACCCGCCGCAGGCGAGCGGGTTTGAGTTCAACCGGGTGCTGGATATCCCGGCGGGACAGAGTTTGCCGTTCTGGGGCTATTTCCCGGTGCTCTCAATCAAGAACACGATTCTGCACGGTTCGACCAGTTACCGGGATGGTTTGTTGGAGGATGTCGAGGCGGGGAAAGATCGGCGATTCTATGTGAAGACGATTCGCGGCATCTTCCCCGGCATGTTCGTGAGCGGGTCGTATGGCGACGTGCAGCGGCTCTACGTCAAATCCCTCGGGTACGACAAGGAGAAGCACGCGTGGTATTTCGTGGCCGACACGGATGCGGAAGTCAGCAAGAACGATCTGTTGGGCAACAAGAATCACGTCAACGTGCTGAAGATGGATACGTATTCGCATAACGAAAACCAGACGTTCGATTTGATGCTCTGGCGGCATAACTATTCGCAGGGCGACAATTATCTGGTGGACGCGCGCTTCAAGTACATGGGCGACGTGCATTCGACCGGCGGCGATGAGAACGGGGTGATTTACGCAGCGTTCATCGAGTCGTTGCTCGGGATTTTTCGGGGTGAGGTCGAAAGTTGGAATCCAGCCACGCAGGAGTTGAAGTACAAGAACGCTCCGTCCGTCGGCAAGACACTCGGCAGTGGCCGGCCGATCATAAACTTGAATCCGAAGAAGTGGGTCACCGGCGGGAGCGTGCGGATTGTGCGGCCGGGGGCGTGGACGGAATATGGCGACCCGACCATCGTGAACCCGGTTTTTGAGGGGAAAACGTATCCGACGGAAGTGAGCCCCGGTGGGTTGCGAATGGGCGGTTTGATCCGGTTCTCGGCTGACGCGCCGGTGACGGACGAAGTGGTGGGCCGGTATTTTGCGGTGGATGAGGCGGATGAACACGTCCCGGCCAGCGGCGGAATTCGCCGGTGGTACTTGATTCACAAGGTGACAAAGAACGCGGACGGGACCAAGGACATGGAGATCATCCGGCATTGGTGGGGCGCGAAACCCGCGGGGGCGCCGACGCTTTATAAGGTGAGCAATTACACCATGGACGGCCACGACAAGCCCCTCAAGTACATCATTGCCCCCGGTGCCAATGCGTACGATGTGTCGGACGGCGTGAACAATCTCAAGGCACTCATCAAGCTGGTGCCGACGCCATTTACCGGCACGCCGCTGGATTTTGCGGCCAATGATCCCATCGAACAGGCGATTGGGCCGGATCCGTTCAAGCCAATTCCGTTCCGCGCGTGGATGTGGGACAAGATTCCCGGCGCCTTTCCTTCGCCGGTCTTCGACATCAATAACGGGGGGGTGATGCGCGACTCGGTGCTGCTCGTGCAAGGCGGCGGCAACAATATTGACCGGGCCCGGACGCTTCGCGGCGACCAGAATCCGCCGTGGAACAACTACCTGGCATTCAACGCGCCGAGCAACGATGGAATCAAGTTCGGCGCCGATACGGTGTCCTCAGCGATCCTGTTTACCCAGCCCAATAATCGCGTGCAGCCGATCAAGTGGTACTTCGGCGCGACCAATCAACCGCCGCAAGTGGCGACGTTAACGGTGTCGCGGGAGACCGGGGATTTCAACTTTTCCGGAGGGTTGATCACGGGGGCCGGGTTGTCGGGAGGCGACAAGCCCGCGCGCAATTTGCGTGGTAAGAATGTCGCTGTGCCGGCCGGTCAAGCTCAACACGAGATTACGTTTCCCGTCGCGGAGGCGGATGGCGACTACGCGGTCTTCATCGAGCAGACGTGGATCGGTCAACGCGCCATTGTGCAGAAGGGGGCGAAGGGGTTTACCGTCCAGTTTGAGAAGCCTGCGCCGGCTGGTGCCAAATTGGATTGGCTGATCGTACGCTGAGACGGTTCGGGCCGGCGAATCCCAGACGGGATTCGCCGGCCCGGCCGGAAAAACTATTCCTTCAAAGCGCGTTCGCGTTCGCCGCAGCCTTTGAGATAATCGGCGAGCAAGGGCGTCGCTTGCGCCTTGATGTCATCCGTGGATTTGTCCATGGCTGTCAAAACGGTGATGTACAGCGCCGGATCGAGATTGGCGCGCAGCCAGTTTTGATCGTTGTTGCACAGCATTGAGAGCTGCTGGAGGGCTTGGTAGGCGGCATTCAGCGCGCCCATTTTGGTGTTGAACTCCTGCGCGGCTTTGGTTTGGTCCGCCCACAAGGTCGTCAGCTGTCCGATTTTGGCGCCCAACGCGTCCACCGTGGCTTGGTCGCGCGCTTCGCCGGTCTTGGCAGCTTCGGCTTGATACTTTTTTTGCAGGGACGTGTTGCTCGTTTGGTACTGTTGCAGCACCGCGTTGTTCGTGGCGATTACGCCACTGGTGGTGTAATCCACGATGGGCCACAGGGTGGGGATTTTAGCCAGCACCCGGGCGCGCAACGCCCCCATTTTTTCAAACTGGGCTTCTTTGGCGTCCTCCGCGAAGAGGGTGCTGCCCGTTGCCAAGACTGCCGCGACTGTCACCAACACTAGTTTTTGCATGATTGCCTCCATTTTGTCTGATTATTACTTTGGATTAGGGTTGAATTAGTTTGGAAAAATATCCATATTAAACGATAGACGCAAGTTTATTTGTTCGTTTAACGCGATTGATAGTTTCATTGGTTATAAGATTTGCTGGAAATTTGTACTTAAAAATTACCAACTTTTTCTTGCATGCTCCTGAATTTATGGCAGAATTACCACCGTTAGATTGTTGGTGAGGAATAGATACGTACTGTAAAAATACGGCAAATACCCGGTCGGTTGGCGAAGCTGGGATTTTGGTAAAAAAGTGAGAACCAATTGAGCTATCAATACAAGAGTTATCGGTTCTTGGTTGCGATTATTGTTGGTTTTGCGTTGGGGAGCGCACCGCCGGCACGAGCTGCAACGGCGACTTGGACCAATTATGTGGTTGGCGGTAGTCTTTCTGACTACTGGACGAATAATCTGAGTTGGAACCCGACGACGAGTGTGCCCGGCGCGGCGGGGAGTGAGACGGCATTTCTGACGAACGACGTGGCAGTGGCTTACACCAACGTCATCAATTTCAAGCCCACCACGACGACGCTTGGCACGCTTGCCATCTCCAACAATCTTGGCGAAGCGTGGTTGGTTGTCACCAACAACGCGGCCGCCACCGGTGTGAATCTGACGAACAGCACGTTTGCGTTAGGGAGTGGCGGCCGACTGCAAATTGACAGCGGTGGGGTGGTCACTGGTATTACCACCTTCACATGGCTCGGCACCAATGGCACGATCGTGCTGAACAACGGTGGGAAATTGTTCACTGCGGGGGCCACGACCATCGGCGCGGGTGGGAGCCTGACCGGGTTGGTTACCAGCACTAGCGGCGCCGGCAACGGCGGCGTCTGGAATCGCAACGCCGGCGCGCTCACGGTTGGCGGGGCCAGCGGGCACGATAACGTGATCACTATTTCGGACGGTGCGGTTCTCACCAATGTCGGCGCGCTGACCCTGACTGGCGATCGGAACAGCTTGGTTGTTAACGAAGGCGGTGCCTTGTTTGGGGCGGGAAACATTATTTTCAGCACGGCCAATTATGGCAACACGATCATCATGGGTTCAGGGGGGTGGAATCTGGCCGGTAATTCCCTGATTCTGGGCGGCGCCAACAATTCCAGTAACAATTCATTCATTAGTTATGGTGGCTCAGTAACTGGCGCTGCAGGGTTGATCGTCGGCGGAGTTGTCGATACCCCCACCAGTGGAAACAATTATAACAGTGTGATCTTCACCAATGGCGCTTTTGTCATGGGGAGTGCTGGAGCGATCGAAGTCGGCGGGGCGCGCAACCAAAACCCCGGCGGTAACAATAATACTGTGATCCTCTCCAACAGCGTCCTCAGGGCCAATACGCGCACGGTCATCGGGAGTGGCTCAACCAACAACCTTTTGATGCTCCTTCCTGACACGGTTTATGACGGCGGTGGAATACTAAACCATATCACCTTGGGAGGTTGGTCGACTTTTGTTGGCAGTAGTAATTCGTTCCTGGTCAGCGGCGGTCTCGTCACCAACTTTGGCGCTTTGCAACTCGGCATCACCGCGGCGACTGGTGGAAGCAGTAACTTAGTGGTCGTCAGCAATGGTGGGATTCTGAGTAACTTTGCCGGCATCACCGTCGGTGGCGTCACCGCCGGGAACAACTTCAACAGCTTGATAGCCACCAGCGACGCCAAGGTGTTCATGACCTCGGGAGCAATCGCGATCGGTTCGGTTGCCGGCGCTAACAACAATACGGTCATTCTCTCGAACAGCGTGCTTAAGAGCAGCACAGCTAACACTATTGGCTTGGGTTCGTCCAATAACACCTTGACCCTTCTGGACTCGACTTGGAATGTTGGCGGACTTGGGCTTCGGATCGGCGAATTGAGCGGCACTGGTAACGTGGTTACTCTGGACGGCGGCCTCATGACCAATGTCGGTAAGTTGATAATTGGGGGCTATGATGCTGGGATTGCGACACGATCGGTTAGCAACCGCCTTGAGGTGCTGAATGGCGGCGTCATCAGTAATGTCACCAGCTTGTATGTCGGTAGTGGACGCGGCACCACAGCCATCGGTTCGGACGGCAACAGCTTGATCGTCACCAGCAGTGGGAGCGGTTTCTTCATGACCGGCGCGGGCGGATTGGTCAGTATCGGTTCATCCTATAACCAGCAGCCTGGCGGGAACAATAATACCGTGATCCTATCCAACAGCGTTATTTTGGCTGCGAGCGAGAGCGTCACCACTTATTCCAATATTGGAAATCACTCGACCAATAACAACGTAACTTTGCTTGATAATTCGGTTTGGAATAATGGTGGGATCGGTTTGACGCTGGGCGGCTGGGCGGCGGCGGGTGGTTTTTCTGCGGGTGGGAGCAATAATACGCTGACTCTCCATGGAGCTGCGCTTACCAATGTCACGGCGCTGCATATCGGTACTGTTGCTGGCGCGTTCGGCAATCGAGTGATTCTTGAAGGCGACGGTAGCGTTACCGTCGGCTTGGGTACCGCGTTTGCTGGATTGGGCGTCGGTGGTGCCTCCGGGGCCGATAACAACAGCTTCATAATGACCAATGGCGGCGGACGCTTCTTCCTGAATAGCGGCAGCTTGTCAGTAGGCGCAGGCGTAACTGGTGGTGTCGGCGGTGGAGCTAACACCGTGATTATTTCCAATGCGTTGATCATCGGCGGCGGCACTAGCTATAATGCGTGGATTGGCAGCGGCTCGTCGAACAATGTTCTGACAGTCCAGACCAACTCGACGTGGCGCTCTGTGGGGGTGGCCAGTATGACGATTGGCACAGGCGCGGCATATAACAATGTCGTGACCTTGGACGGCGCAGTCTATAGTAACGCACTCTACGTGAGCGTTGGCGCAACCAGCGGCTCGATCAGTAACCGGTTAGTCGTTCAGAACGGTGGCATCGTCAGCAATCTTTCCGGATTATTGGTCGGCAGTGCGGGTGGGGCGAACTTCAACAGCGTTCAAGCCACGAACGGCGGTCAGCTGTTTGTCAACTCCGGTACGATCCTGGTCGGTAGCGGTTTGGGCGGCGTGGTCGGCGGCAGCTATAACAGCGTCGCCCTGACCAACAGTTCTCTCCGTCTCAATCAATCCAGCTACATCGGCAGCGGTTCGACAAACAACAGCTTGGTTTTGCTCGGTGATTCTCTTTTGTTGAATACCGGCGCAAACATGAATTTTACGGTCGGCAACGGTGTCAACGCCGTCGGCAACAGCCTGCGAGTGGATGGTGGTCAGATCACTAATTTCTTCTATTTTTATGTCGGCAACGGGGTTGGCGCCTCGAGCAATACTGTGACTGTCAGCAACGGGAGTTTCACCACGGGCCAAGGCGTAGGGTTCGCTGGGCTAGTCGTCGGTGGAAACGTCGGCGCGAACTACAACAGCATGATCGCGACTGACAACGCCAGCGTGTTTCTGAATGGTGGGTTTCTGACTGTCGGCGCGACTACAGGCGGTGGTATCGGAGGTGGCAACAACACCGTGATCTTGTCCAATGCAACCCTTAATGGCTGGTTTGCCTACAGTTCGTATATCGGCGTTGGTTCGTCCAACAACGCCGTGACCATTTTGCGCGATTCCTCCTGGAACTTGGTTGCCGCTGCCGGTATCACGATCGGTTCCGGCGCTGCACTCGGCAATATGCTCACTCTCAACGGTGCCATTGTCAGCAACTCTGGCGCATTGGTTGTCGGCGGTGCCGCGGGGTCTATCAGCAACCAGCTGTTGGTTACCGGCGGCGGTGTCATTAGCAATGTGGTCGGGATCCGAGTTGGTGGTGGTAATGCCGCAGTGGCTCCGGGAGCGAGCGGTAATAGCGTGATCGTTACCAATGGCGGATTGTTCATGGCGACCGGGGCGCTGGCCGTTGGCAATTCGGCTGGGAGCCACGCTGGTGGCGGCAACAACACGGTCATTCTCTCGAATAGTGCGGTGACGGTGAACGCCATCACCTACATTGGCACTGGTTCATCCAACAACACCGTGACCCTTCTCGGTGACACAGTGATGGATGGCGCCAACTTCGCATTGAACCTCGGCGGACTCAATACCGCCGGGGTGGGTAATATGTTTACCGTTGATGGGGCGATTGCGACCAATTTTGCCAGCTTGTCGGTCGGAAGCGGTGCGGGGACTGTCAATTATTCCAACACATTCCGGGTGCTCAATGGTGGCCAGCTCGGCGTTCGCGCGTTGGGTCTTATCATCGGTCAGAACGGTTCGAGTAATAATGCGTTCATTATTGATGGCGGCTTGCAGCCATCGGCAAGCAGTACCGTCGTCAGTAACGGCGGCAATCTCACGATCGGCGGAACCAGTGGCAGCAGTTACAATCGGCTGACCATTACCAATGCGACGCTCATGAGTCCTGGACAAATGGCGATCGGGTTTAGCGCCGGCGCAAACAGCAATCAGGTGATCATTAGCGGTGGCGGCATTATCACCAACGTCAACAACTGGCTGATTGTTGGTGGCGGTGTCGGGAACGTCGCGACTCCCGCTCACTTTAATAGCTTGATTGTCAGCAATGGTGGCCAGTTCATCCTGACCGGCGGACGGGTCTTTGTTGGTGCGACAGTCGGGACTTCCAGCGTTGGCACCACCGGTGGTGGAAACAACGTGGTCATTCTCTCGAATAGCGTTGTCAACACCACATTTGTATCCGGCGGCGGCTACGCCACGACAGTTGGAATTGGGTCTTCAAATAATGTGCTGACTCTCCTCGCTGGTACGGTATGGGATAACGCCAACCATGAGGTCCGCCTCGGCAAGAATGGGCTGACATATAATAATGTCATCACGATTGACGGCGCTTTGTTTACTAACGCTGGTGTCCTGTACATCGGTGGCGATGTCGCCGGGCAGACGATTAGCAACCAACTGGTGGTTCAGAATGGCGGTGTCATCAGCAATGTTACGCGGCTGAGTGTTGGGACTGCCAGTGGGGCCAATTACAACAGTGTGATTGTCACCAATGGCGGTGGTCTGTTCATGACATCTGCGGGGATCTTCAGTGTGGGCAGCGCCGCCAATACGACCACCGGTGGTGGCAATAATACCGTCCTGCTCTCCAATAGCGTGATTTCGATCAACGGCACCCCTTGCGTCGGCTGTGGTTCGTCCAATAACATTGTGACATTTTTTGCCGATACCGCTGTCGATGGCGGGAATGTGGCGTTTGTCGTCGGCGGCAACGGCAACGCGGCCAGCAACGTGCTGACCGTCAACGGGGCAACGATGACCAATGTCGGCGCGCTTTCCGTCGGAGTAAGCGCGGGGGCGAACTTCAATCGGCTTGTCATCACCAATGGCGGATTGGTTCAGGGGAATTCCAGCAGCACCATCGGCAATGTCGCCAACAGCAACAGCGTGACGGTCGCCGGTGGCACTGCCGATTCGACCTGGAATCTCGGCAACAACACCGTCACCATCGGCACGGGGGCCGCGCGCGGTAATGCAGTGAATGTCAACGAAGGCGGCAACGTTTTGGCCGGCGGGATGATCATCAGCGCCAGCACAACCTCCATTTCAAATGAACTCAATGTCGCCGGCGGATCTTTGTACGTGACCAATGCCGCCGGCAGCGCCGCCCTTCGCAGCGGTACCTCCGATGCGGCCGGCGGTTCAGCTCTCATCACTCTCACTAACGGCACGATCACTGCGGATATTCTCACGGTCACCAATCTCAGCGGCGGATTGAGCAGCTTCAGTTTCAAATCTGGCACCACATCCGTCTTACAGGCGCGGATCAACTCGGCCTCACCGGGTGCGGCATCCTTCGTGGTGGGCGACGGTGCGGGTTCGGCGACGCTCCTCATTCGCAGTAATGCAACGCATACGTTTTTCAATGGCTTGGTGTTGACCAACAATTCCGTCCTCAAGGCAATCGGCACAATCAACGCCGGCAATACCGGTGTGATCGTCAAGGACGGCAGCGTCTTCTCGCCCGGCAACAGCCCCGGTACGCTAACGGAGAACGCAACCACGTGGGAAGGTGGCGGTACCTACCTGTTCGAAATCGCCAATTTCGCCGGCACCGCCGGCGTGGATTGGGATTTGCTGAATGTCACCGGCGCGCTCACGATCAACTCCAGCTTGGGCGATGAATTCATTGTCAAGCTCGACAGTTTGGGAGCGAATGCGCTCAATTTCGATCCGAGCAGCGATTACAGCGTGCTGTTCACTACGTTTGGCTCGCTACCGAACGGATTTGCAGCCAACAGATTCACGGTGGATGTCAGTTCGTTCTCGAACGCGCCGTCTAGCACGTGGGGAGTAATCCAAGGCGGCAACAATCTGTATCTGACCTACTCGTCCTATCTGGAGACGCCGGACTTCGTCTGGGGCTTCAGCAACGGGGCCTGGAACGTCGCCGGCAATTGGACCAACAACGCCGCCCCGCCGGGCGCTAAACCGGCTGATGAGTTGCGGCTGCAATTCGGCACCAACACACTGACGCAGTTTACGGCGACTAATGACACGGCTCGTTCGCTCAACGCGATCTTGTTGAGCAACGGCGGGAGTGGCACGAACACGCTGACCGGCAGCGCGATTACGTTTGTCGGCAGTAATGCGGTGATCGTCCAGAATGGCGGGTCATTTATCATCAGCAACAGCGTGGTGTTGGGGACGAACCTGACCTTCCGCGGCGTCGGGGCCGGCCAAGTGACGTTGGCCAGCAATATTACCGGGACCGCGCAGTTATCCAAGAAGGGCGCGTACAATTTGGAACTACTCGGCTCGAATACATTTGTTGGGCCGGTCTTGGTGGATGGCGCGAGTGGGACGCTGACCTTGGGTCACCGGGATGCGCTGGGCACGAATTCAATCACGGTCAGCAACGGTGCAGTATTTGCCCGCCTGCCGGGGGTTTCCTACATTGTCGGCAACAACTGGAGCAATCAGCAGGTGTTGGTGACCGGGACCGGTTCGGTCTGGACGAACGCGGCGGATCTGGTAATCGGCAACGGGGCCAACGCCGGCGCCAATGTCATGACCATCGAGGGCGGCGGGGCCTTGCGCGGGCCCACCATTTTGGTCGGGAGCAACAGCGCCGCCGGCAACAGCTTGGTCATCTCCAACGGCGGCCGACTCTTTGCCACCCAACTCATTGTCGGCCATGGCGCGACCACGGTGAGCAATTCTGTGGTCATTGATGGCGGCCCGCAAGTATCGGCAGCCAGCACTGTGGTGACCGGGGCGCTCGTCGTCGGATCGGCCTCGTCCCGCTTCAACACGTTGACGCTTACCAACGCCACGCTCTTGAGTAATACCGCGACGATTGGGAATTCTGCCGGTAACAACAGCCTGACCGTCTTGACCAATGGGATATGGAATCTCGGCAATACTAAGATCACCATCGGCGTCGGAACAGGGACGGGCAACAGTAACATCCTGACCGTCAATGGCGGCATGGTCACCAACGTCAATATTGTGGTCTTGGGTGGCGCTGGCAACGCGTTGAACCGGTCCGACTACAACACCCTGATCGTCACTAATGGCGGGCAGTTGTTCAACATTGGCGAAACCCGAATTGGCGACTCCCTCGGGGTGGGTAATCAGATGATTGTGGACAAGGGCACGTATTCAGGTGTGGGACACCTTTCCATAGGCCTCGGAATTTCCACTGGTGGCGGTGGCGGCTCCAATAGTCTGGCAATTCTTAATGGCGGATATATGAGTGTGACGGCGGTCGCCGTTGGCGGATGGGGTTTTCCATCATTCACCTACGGTAGTTCGAGCAATAGCCTCACAGTCGCAGGGTCGAGCGGCGGTCGCAAGGCGACGCTCATGATGGGTGGCGGTGCGAATGATTTGCGGATCGGCACGGAGAACAACGCCAGCAACAATCTCGTCTTCATCGGTGGGGGCGGATTGATCACCAATGCGCGAGCCGTGCTCGTTGGTGGCGGGACAGGTCAACAGGGCAATAGTTTGATCATCACCAACGGCGGCCAGTTGTACAGCCTTGGCACTGCGATCAGCTATGTTGGCAATGCCGCCGGGAGTAATCTGGTCGTGATTGCCGGAAGCAATTCGCGGTGGGATTTGAATGGCGGCACCCTCACCATCGGTAGCGGAAGTGCTGGTTCGAGTAATCAATTATGGATCACGACTGGCGGCTTGTTGACGAATGCGCACCTTCTCGTCGGTCAGAACGCCGGTGGGGCCAGCAGTAATCTGGTGCTTTTCAATGGCGGCAACTTCCATGCGCCGAACCGCAACCTGATCATTGGCGACACCAGTCCTTCGTTCAATTCTTCCTCCAACTTGGTGCTGATCACCGGCAACAGCACTGTGACGGTGTTGACTAATTACATTAGCGGGGCCGGTAACCGGCTGATGCTGGCGGGCGGGACGCTCAATGCGGAATTTCTCACTGTGACCAACCGTGGAGCGGGGGTTAACAGTCTGCTACTCAACAGCGGCACGCTGTCGGTCTCGACCCGAACAGTGATCAGCAACGGGCAGGATTTTGTGATTGGCGACGGCAACAATGGGGCGACGTTCGACACGGTGACGGGGACGCATTACTTCCAGAACAGTTTCCTGGTGACCAACCAGGGGACGGTGACGGGGGCGGGTGACCTGCGGGTGGCGGGGGGCAACGGGACGGTGAATGTGTTGGCGGGTGGCACGCTGGCGCCGGGGAGTGGGATTGGGACATTGAGCATCAGCGGGACGAACC
>JAJVHY010000030.1 GCA_022072455.1 Verrucomicrobiia bacterium
ACGCGAACAACGAAAGGTACAAATGGCACTAGCTGCCTGACCGACGAAAAATTTGCCCCTCCCCTCGGGGAGGGGCAAACGGGAGAACTACCAACTCAATTACTGAACTTGACGGACACAACTAAATTTATATTTGCGCCACCATCAACTGGACTGTCGGCGGCAAATTGACTACTCAACCTCCTACGCCGGCATGTTCCCAGTCGCGCGTCCCGACGCGAGCCGCCGACAACACGAACTGGCAAACACTTTGCTTTGATAGG
The DNA here is from genome assembly GCA_022072455.1 of Verrucomicrobiia bacterium. Taxonomy (GTDB): domain Bacteria; phylum Verrucomicrobiota; class Verrucomicrobiia; order Palsa-1439; family Palsa-1439; genus CAINDI01. The sequence goes on from JAJVHY010000030.1 coordinate 264, forward strand.
GTCCATGTCTGTGTGTAACGATTTTACCCAACGCTCTACGCTTAATGCAACCGAGTCACCGGCTTTTCTGCATTCCTTGTTTCTGGTTCGGGCAAGGGAACATCCCGATGATTTCGCCGTCATCACACCGCACTACCGCCTGACGTATGGTGACTTGCACCGCCGCGCCTTGCAAATCAGCCAGCGATTGCAGACAACCGATGTGCTGCCGAATACGCTCGTGGCTGTGGTGATGAACAAAGGGTGGGAGCAAATCGTGGCTGTGCTGGGTGTGTTGTATGCCGGGGCGGCTTATTTGCCCATTTCGGCGGATTTACCGGCAGAGCGGCGCTCCCATTTACTCCGGCATGGCGAGGTCAAGGCTGTGTTGACGCAGGGAATGGTCGACCGGGCGACTGTCTGGCCGGCGGATGTTCAAGTGATTCGTGTTGATGAAGAAGGCGAAGCCGCCACCGATTTTCCAGCGCCACGTCAACAACCCGAGGATTTGGCGTATGTGATCTACACTTCCGGCTCCACGGGAATGCCCAAAGGCGTCATGATTGAGCATCGCAGCGCGCTCAATACGATCCTCGATATGAACCGGCGGTTTGGCATCACCGCGACCGATCGGGTGTTATCCGTTTCGGCGTTGAGCTTTGATCTTTCAGTCTACGATATTTTTGGAATGCTGGCGGCTGGCGGGGCCATCGTCCTGCCGGCCGCGGAGGATTCCCGCGATCCGGCGCACTGGGCCGAATTGGTGCTTAAGGAGGGCGTCACCATCTGGAACAGCGCGCCGGCCTTGATGAATCTGTATTGCGATCATGTGGCCACCCAACCGGCGCTGGCCGCGCGCTCGCTGCGCTGGGTGTGGTTGAGCGGGGATTGGATTCCCCTCAAGTTACCGGCGCGGATCCGCAGCCTCTCCCCGCAGACGCAAATCTGCAGCCTCGGCGGCGCAACGGAAGCTTCGATTTGGTCCATCTTGTTTCCCATCGACTCCGTCGCCCCAGCGTGGAAGAGCATCCCCTATGGCCGGCCAATGGAAAACCAGACTGTTCAAGTGCTCGACGCTGACCTCGAACCGGCGCCTCTTTTGACCGCCGGCGAAATTTATATCGGCGGGCTGGGAGTGGCGCGCGGCTACTGGCGTGACCCGGAAAAAACAGCCGACCGGTTTATCCGCCACCCCAAAACCGGGGCGCGGCTCTATCGCACCGGCGACCGCGGCCGGTGCTTGCCGGACGGCAACATTGAGTTATTGGGGCGGGTTGATTTCCAGGTCAAAATTCGCGGCTTCCGAATTGAGTTGGACGAAATCGAGGCCACCCTCCGGCAACATCCTGGCTTGACCGCCGCCGTGGTCACGGCCTACGGCAAACGCCTCGGCGAACAATCCCTCGCCGCCTATGTGGTCGCACGCGACACTGCGCCAACACCGGGCGAACTGCGCCGATTTTTATTGCGGCATTTACCGGACTACATGGTGCCAAACACATTCATGGTGCTACCGCAATTACCACTCACCGCCCACGGTAAAATCGATCGGCAAGCGTTGCCGGCACCCCGCCCGCCGGCCCGAAGGGATGATCCCACCCTCGTCGCGCCACGGTCACCGACGGAACAACAAGTCGCTCGCATCTGGTCGGAGGTACTCCGCGTTTCCCCCGTCGGCGTGCATGACAACTTCTTTGATTTTGGCGGCACCTCCTTGCTGGCGGTGCAAATCATCTCGCGATTGAATGAGGTGCTGGCTTACCCACTCCCGGTGCGCGTTCTGTTTGACCACCCAACCGTGGCCAGCCTCAGCGCGCAGATTGTTCAGAAGCGGCGAGCTTTGAACGCCGATGCAGTGACGGGTGATTTGTAGGGCGCGCATTCGCGAATTTGAGAGCCAGCGAATCCGACCGGCAATGCGAAATTGATTGTCCGCGAGCAACCCCGTTGCTAAGTCTCCCGCCATCCTGTGAAAACAAACGCCCATTCTCCCTGGCCGGTTCTGAACCGGTATGACGCCAACCATCTCCGCCGGATCGCGCTGCCTCTCGGCGGCATCGGCACCGGCACCGTCTCGCTGGGCGGTCGCGGCGATCTGCGCGACTGGGAACTAGTCAACCGTCCGGCCAAGGGCTTCATCCCGCCGGCCGAAGGACGCATCGGTCCGTTCTTCGCCGTGTGGGTGAAACCGAAAGGCGGCCAGCCGGTGGCGCGCTTATTGGAGGGACCGTTGCCTCTTGAGACGTACGAAGGGTCAATGGGGGCCACGCCGCTCAATCACGGCTTGCCGCGGTTTCGCGATTGCGAGTTCCACGCGGCGTATCCGTTGGGACAAGTCGTGTTGTCGGACCCAGCCATGCCAGTGGATGCGCGACTCGAAGCGTTCAATCCCCTCATCCCCGGCGATGCCGACGCGAGCGGAATCCCAATGGTGGCGCTCCGGTATGTCCTGCACAATCGCACCGGCAAGCCGCTCGAGGCGGCGATCTGCGGGATGGTGCCGAATTTCATCGGCGCTGATGGAGAGAATTCGACCGGCGTTGATTGGCTCGGCGCCCAACAATTTAGCGCACGCTACAAGGGAAACCAGAACGAATTCCGGCAGGGGCGAGGCGTGCATGGGGTTTATCTGTTTTCCAAGCAACTCGATCCCACGTTTGTCCAGTGGGGCACGCTGGCGTTGGCAGTTCTCGGTCAGCGCGCCGCCGCCGTGAGTTACCGGACGGCGTGGGCGGAAAAAGGTTGGGGCGATTCGACGCTCGATTTCTGGGAAGATTTCCTCGCCGATGGCCGGCTGCAGGAACGCGCGCAGGGCAAAGAAGGCGCGCCGAAGGCGACGCTCGCCACCCGGTTCACAATTCCCGCGCGGGGCACAAAGTCAGTGACATTTCTCCTGACGTGGCACTTTCCAAACCGACAAAACTGGTTTCCACCGCGACCGGAAGATCGATCCGCCGAATCTTCCCGGCCGCTCACGCCGTTCGTAATCGCGCCGCGCGTCAGCGAGTTACTGCCGTTTGCAGGCGCGATCGCCGGCTTGGAATATCCACCGACGCTCACGGTCTCGCCCCGGGTCTTCGCGAACGCGCAGCAGTTCTGCAATGTCCGTGACGAGATTCTCGCGCGCGGCACCGCCAACACCCTCGTCTATTTCCAGACGAAAATCCGCTGCGCCGAACCGATGGAATTGGATGCGCTGCTCGGCTACGACGGCCCGGTCGCCCTCTGGGTGAATGGCGCGAAAAGATTTATTGATTCGCACGGGACAAATCCGGCCGCGCCGGACACCGTCCGCGTGCCGTTTTCCGTACCGGCAGGTGACCACGAAATCCTCGTCGCGCTCAGCTCCAACGCCGGCAAAGCATGGGGAATCTACCTGCGGTTCGAACGCAAGAACGTGCCGCAACACACGGCCACGGTGCTCTTGCCGGTATTGTTGGACGCCCCACCCGCCAATAAACCCGCCGCCGCCGCCGCGGTCTGGACCGGCAATTATTACGCGACGCAATATCAGGACGCGTGGGATGTCGCGGTCAAGGTCGCGCCGCGCTTGCGGGAATTGGAGCGGCGCACCGTGGCTTTTGTCCGGGCATTCGGTGATTCGGATTTGCCGGCCGCAGTCAAAGAGGCGGCGCTCAACAACGTCAGCACCTTGCGGACACAGACGACGTTCCGAACGGCGGACGGTTTCTTGTTCGGTTGGGAAGGTTGTGCCGATCACGTCGGCTCCTGTTTTGGGTCGTGCACACACGTGTGGAACTACGAGAACGCCCTCGGTTTCTTGTTCGGTGATTTGTCGCGCGGAATGCGCCGGGTCGAGTTTGAGCACGCAACGCTCCCCAGCGGGCTGATGTGTTTTCGCGTCGGACTGCCGTTGACGAACGCCCACGAATTTCCGAAAGCCGCCGCCGATGGCCAGTTGGGCGTCATCATGCGGTTTTACCGGGACTGGAAACTGTCCGGCGACGAAGCGTTTCTCCGGTCACTCTGGCCCAAGGTGCGGAAGGCGCTGGAGTTTTGCTGGATTCCCGGTGGCTGGGATGCCGACCAGGACGGCGTGATGGAAGGGTGCCAACACAACACGATGGACGTCGAGTACTACGGTCCGAATCCGCAGATGGGCATCTGGTATCTCGGTGCGTTGCGGGCGGCTACCGCAATGGCGGAGCACGTCGGCGACGATGATTTTGCGCAAACCTGCCGGAGTTTATTCGAACGCGGGCGCGACTGGATTGAGAAAAACCTGTTCAACGGCGAATACTATGAGCACCAGATTTGGTCGCCCAAGGGGCCGATCGCGGATGGCTTGCGTATCGGCATGGGCGGCAGCGAAGTCGTGCCGGAGTATCAACTCGGGGCCGGCTGTCTGGTGGATCAACTCGTCGGACAATACATGGCGCACGCCATCGGGTTGGGGTACCTGATTGATCCCGGCCACGCGAAGACCACGTTGCGCAGTATCATGAAGTACAACTTCAAGGAAAGTTTCCACGATCACTTCAATCAATTACGCAGCTACGTCCTTGGCGACGAAGCAGCGCTGTTGATGGCCAGTTACCCGCGCGGCAACCGGCCGGCCGTGCCGTTCCCGTATTACACCGAAGTGATGACCGGCTTCGAGTACACTGCCGCCGTCGGCATGCTCTACGAAGGGCTGACGGCGGATGGTTTGAAATGCATCCGCGCCATTCGCGCCCGGTACGATGGCCGCAAACGCAGCCCGTGGAACGAAGCCGAGTGCGGCCACCACTACGCGCGGGCCATGGCGAGTTGGACGGCGGTATTAGCGCTGACCGGTTTCCAGTATTCCGCCGTGACCGGGACGATGGAGTTTGCCGCGTCGAAAAGACCGGTCACCTGGTTCTGGTCCACCGGTGCCGCTTGGGGCACCTGCCGGCAAGTGCCGCACCACGGAAACATTCAAGTCATGCTGCGAGTCGAGCATGGCACCGTGCGCCTCCGCCGCCTCCGCTTGGCCGGTCGCGGCGAGTCGGCCATCAAGGAACGCGTCCTCCGCGCCGGTCAGCAGTTGCAACTCCGTTGCCAAGGTTGACACCCTTCCGCGGCGGGCTAGACTGCGCCCGTGTCGGACGACGTCAAACTCTGCGCCAAAAGCCGAAAAGTCGTTGCCGCCTGCTGGCTCGATATTTCGCGCGTCCGCATTCGGGTGACGCGCGGCATCATCCACTTGCAAGGGACGGTGATTCGCATTGGGGAAGACCCGCGCGACCCGGAAGCCAACGAGCCGTACTTGGAAAAACTTGACGAACAATTACACACCCTGCCCGGCTTTCGCGCCATTCAATACACGTTCGACAACTGGCGCCGCGAAACCAACGGCAGTTGGCGGTACCTCGGCAAGAAACCCCGGAGCGCGAAGAAACGTTAGCTCGCCGGGCGCTTGGGGTTGAGCTATAATCCAGCCGTAAGGAGGCTGCTATGTTTAAGACGATTCTCGTGGGAGTAGACGGCTCAACCGGGGCCGACAGCGCCACGCGGTACGCCATCATGCTGGCGCAGAAACTTCAGGCGCGGATTCTCGCGCTCCATGTCACGGACGTTCGCCTGTTGGAAGGCCCGTGGTTGGCGGATCTTTCCGGTGCGCTCGGCGCGCAACCCTACCCGGCCCTGCTCGCGCAAGTCCGCGAAGTTCAAGCCACCCGCTCCCAAACGATTCTCGCTGCCGTCACCCAGCAGTGCCAGACTCACGGCGTCCCTTGCGAGGTCGCGGCCGCCACCGGCAGTCTCGTGCATACGTTCTTGGAATTCGAAAAACGCGCCGACCTCGTCGTCCTCGGCCAACGGGGCGAACACGCGCAATGGCATGCTGACATGCTCGGCGCCGGCGTCGAACGCATGGTGCGCGCCTCGCAAAAACCGTGTTTGATCGTCCCCGAGAAATTTGCCCCGACAACCCACATTCTCCTCGCTCATGATGGCAGCGATGAATCCACCAAAGCGCTCCACCGCGGCCTGAACCTAGCGGTCGCCCTCGCCGCTGCGGTAACCATCGTCATCGCCTGCCCGCACGACCAAGAAGCCAACGCGGCCAAGATTTTGGAACACGCCCGCGAACTCGCGTTGGCGCGGGGCCTGACGACACACGGCCAATTACTCCACATGGATCCCGAACTAGCCATTCTGCAGGTCGCTACGGAAGTCGGCGCCAACTTGATCGTGATGGGCGCGTACGGCCACACGCGGATCCGGGAATGGATTCTCGGTTCCACCACCTCGCACGTCCTGCGCAAAGCACGCGTGCCAGTCCTGCTGGCGCGCGGCGAATGAAACCGGTCATCGCTGTCACACCGGAAGCGATTCACTTACCGGGCCGGTTCGACGGGCGCGGAGCATTCTGCGGCGTGTCGTATTCACAAGCCATCGAATTGGTCGGCGGGATACCGGTCATCGTACCGTTGACGAAACGCCGGGCAGTCCTCGACCATTTTCTCGATAACTGCGCCGGCTTGTTGCTGACCGGGGGCGGGGATGTGAGTTTCAAGTTTTACACTCCCCGACGGCGTGCAAAAATCTCCGGGGTGGATGAAGTCCGGGATGAGATGGAAATCTATCTCGTCCGCGCCGCGCTGAAACGCGAGTTGCCGGTGTTGGCGATTTGCCGGGGGATTCAGGTGTTGAACGTCGCCCTCGGCGGCACCTTGATCGCGGATTTACCGGGTCACCGTAATCCCCAGCCGGACGCGTTGTGCGACGCCCTGACCTGGACGGCGGATTCGCGGATGCGAAAGTTACTGGGTCGCGCCCCCGGCAAGGTGAACACTTCGCACCATCAGGCGCTCGGCGTGGTGGCGGCACCGCTGCGGGTGGTGGCGCGCTCCGCGGATGGCGTCATCGAAGCGGTCGAACACAAAACCGCGCGGCTGTGTTGGGGCGTGCAGTTTCACCCCGAACGGTTGGTGTACGTTGCGCCGCAATTCCGGCGGTTGTTCCGCGCGCTGGTCAGTTCGCGGCCGGCGGCTCGGACTCGTCGGTCTGCCGGCGGGGGAGTTTGAAGTCCACCTGCTCGGCGTGGACGAGGGCTTGAATCCAGTCGTTGAACAGCGCGGACCGGTCGCGTTGGAGGATTTGCCGGGTGATCATTTCGCGGTCTTTTTCAAACGCCGCGACATCGGCCGGTTTCCGTTCGCGGAGATGGAAGACCAGTCCGCCCGTGGCGGTGCCGATGAGGTCGCTGACAGCGCCGACCGGCATGGCCAGTGACGCTTGTTGGATGCGGCCGCCGCCCGGCAACGTCACTTTCTCGTCAGCCACGGTGAACGGGGGCGGGGTTTCGATTTTGAGTTTCAACGCGGCGCAGGCTTGCGCAAAGGTTTTGCCGGCCGTGATGAGTTTCTTGAGTTCGGTGATGGTTTGCTCGGCGCGTTGGAGGGTCGCGGCGTAGGTGCGGATGCGTTTGACTTGCTCGGCCACTTCAGTTTGGACTTCCTCGAACGGCGGGATGTGGCTGGGTTTGGCGTCAATGAATTCGAGGACGTAGTAAGTGTTGGAGGTGCCGAGCGGATCGCTGATCGGTTGGCTGGGCGAAAGGTGATGCGCTTGCGCGGCAAAGTCCGGGAAATTCGTGATACCGGGGACTGGATCAAACGCGCTGATGTATTCCGTGGTAACCGGCTTGACGCCAAATTCGGTGCAGACCTTGGCAAAATCCGGTTTGGTTTGTTGGGCAAGGGTGACGCTAAACTCCGTGGCGCGATCGGCCGCGGCCCGGTCAGCGCGGAGGTTGAGGAGTTCGGCTTGGACTTGGGGTTTGACGGCTTCCAAGGTCGGCGGGACGGCGTTCGTGCCGGCATAGCGGAATTGGTTGCGGGTATAGAAGTCGGTGAGTTCGTCATCCGTGAGTTTCACCTGTGGCCTTGCAGCCTCCGCGGTGAACGCGGCGTATTGGACTTTGACTTTGGCCGGGACGCGGAAAGACTCCTGATTCTGGTCGTAGTAGGTGCGGACGAGTTCATTCGAGACCACGACCGGCTCGTGGTAGTCAGCCACGTCAAATTGCACGAGGTCAACGGTCAGGCTTTCGTGGAGCGGTTGGTAGGCTTGGAGAACCGCAGTGGGTGTGGCTTTGGCTGCGGAGGCGACGAGGGCTTGCAGTTTTTCAATGATCAGTCGCTGGCGCAGCACTTCCTCAAACATCCCTTCGCTGACGCCATTGTTGTTGAGCACGATCAGAAATTGCTGGAGCCGCTCACGATCGAACTGACCGGCGCTGTTTTGGAAGACCGGCTGGGACAGAAACGCATTTTGCAGTTCCGGTTCGCTGACGGAAACGCCCATCGCCTGTGCCTTTTCAAGTAACAACATCTGGATGACGGCTTCCTGCTTGATTTGGTCTTGCATTTGCGCCGTGCGGCCCACATCGCGCCCCCGCAACACCACGTATTGCGCGCGCACCAAGTCTTTCATCTGCTCGAACGCGGCGGCATTGACGGGCTTGCCGCGGACGATGGGCAATTCGCCCGCGCGCCGGTCGGACTCCCGCGATTGCGTAAATAACATGACAAAACTCGGGATCAGCAGGAGCAAAACGCCCGCCATGATCCACCGCGCGTGTTTTCGAACTTTGTGGCCGTGAGCAATAAACATGGGAAATTCCTTCGAAAAGTGCGCGCAGAATACCGACCGCGCCCCACCCCGTCAAATGCCAAAACAGCCCGTGCCTACGGCTCTTTCTGGCGTTCCCGCACCACGTCGCGAATCGGCCGGCCATCCACGAACAATTCCTCCAGCACGCCGTGCCCTTGCCGGATCCGCACCAACGCATACGTATTGAGATTCGTCTGCCCGCGCCGGTTGTTGTCCCAATACGCCCGCTCCGCCATCGGTGCCTTCGTCTCCTCCATGTAATACCGGTCAAACGGCAACGTGAAGTACGCCATCCCGGCGTTTGTCCCCCACCCGGAATAATGCACCATCACCCGCAAAAAATCCCCCGCTGCCGGTCGCGTCAGCGCCAGCTCGCTCACCACCGCAAACCCGTCTGTTCCCTCCACCACCGTCGCAAACGCCGGCATCCGCCGCACCACGTTCGTCCCCGTCCAAGCCGCGTGATCCTGCGCGTACCGCAACGCCACATACCGGCCCCGAAACGCATCATACGGATCCACCGGCGCCGTCTTAAACTTATACGCCCGCCCCTCGCGCAACGTCTGCTCCTGCCGGTGAATCATGTACCCCGGTATCCCCAGTTGTCCCACCGCCACCACCGCCAACAGAATCAACGTCAATTTCATTGCGCCTCCCGCGTCCGTTTGATCAACACAATGTTCGTCACCAAAAAACCCACGCCAACCGCGATGAACGCCAGCGCGCGCACCACGATGCTCATGTTACTGTCAAAAAACCGCGCGATGATCAGCACCGACACCACCAGCAACCCCAGATTCACCACGCCCAACCGCCGGTCGCGCACTCCCAAGCCAATCAAAGCCACGCCCAACCCCAGCACATACAAATTCATCGCCACCACCATCAATCCGCCCGGCACAAATCTTCCCGCCACCGTCACCACCGGTAACGCGCCAAACAACAGCGCCACCGTGTTGCGGCGCGCCCAAGCCCAACCCCACAAACCGACCGCCACCGCCGGCATCACCAGCAACGGCGATTTCATCAAGAGCAACCACTCCTTCCGCTGGGCCCAATGCCGCCAGTAATCCTCGAACGTCAAAATCACCGCCAACGTGATCACGCCCAACGCCCCGATGGTCTGCAATGGTCGCTGCCAAATCGTGCGGCCCTCCCCCCACCACAACTCCCCAATCAGATACAACGCCGCAAAATAACTCGTGAACACCGGCACCCACACCGCGCCCCGGTAGTGATCCAACCCAAACCCGGTTCCAATCGCCGCACAAACACCGAGCGTCCACAACAACCACGCGACCCGCGGCCGATACCGGTCCACGCGTGCCACCGCCCACAAATGCGGCACCGCCAACGCCGCCACCACCCAAAACCACCCGCGACCCGGCGCTTCCCAATACAAACTCCCAGCCCAACTCGTCGCCCCGACCCAAAACAGCATCGCCGCCGTGCTCGAATTCAACAGATAAACCACCGGCAGCGCTGCCAGCGTCCATGTCAGCAAAAACGCCGGTAAATCCCCACTGATATGATAGGTCTGCGCCACGAGCGAAATGGACGCGCCGATGGCCAACACCCAAAACACCCCCACGCCCTCCCGCCACGCCCCACTTTCCGACTTACGCCAAATGACAAATGCCGCCAACGCCTGCGCCACCAGCAACGGCAACAGCGACAACACCGTCCGCGTCGGCCGGCCAAATTCATCCCAATTATGCGCCAGCAACAAAATCAACCCCGCCCCGATCAACGCCCCGCCCAAAATGCTGAACACTAGAATTGCGCCGCGCTTCCCGCCGCCTTCCCCACCCGCGCCATAGTGCGCCCGAATCCGCTCCGCCACGTCCGCCGGCACAACCCCCGCGCCCGTCAGCTTCGGCAACTCCGCATTCAACCACCGCACATATTTTTGATCGCTCATGTTTTTACCGCTGCAAGTTCCCGCAGCCGTCGTCCTTTAAAGTGCTCAACCCACCCATCCTGCCGACTCAACCAAACCGGCTTCACATCCCCGAGGCGTTGACCGCGCGCTTGGCAAACCGCCAAGTATGTCGCCGCACCTCCAGTCACGATCCGAAAAGCTTGGACCGGCTCCAACTGTCCCAACTCCCGACAATACCGGTAGTGAACATTTTCTCGAAGCGCCATCTCCAATTTCTCTGCCCAGACCTCCAAAGTTTCGTCAGCCATCTCCGTCTCCGCAAACAAGGTATACGCCCGCCCTTCACAAGCCACCAACACAAACTCCGCCGACAACCCAACCAGCGCCGCTGCCACCTGCAACTCACTGACCTTCTCGCCGAACCGATCGCTCACGTTCGTCTCTTTACCAACAAATCGGAGCAGCGGACATTCACACTCAAACCCAGTCACGAGAATCCGGTCATTCAACCGGTACCGCTTCAATCCGCCACTTGTCGTCAACACCACGGAATACTCCCGTCCCGCCACCAACTCATGCGCCAGCCACGACTTGCCGGCGCCGTCGAGGAATTCAAAGAAGTGCGACCGCAACGCCAACGCCGCACCCTCGCGACCCCACAGTGGTAACGACACAAAACCTTCCGTCGCAATCAAACCCTTCGGTTGAATCGTCGCCTGCGGAAGTTTTTCCCGCAACTCCGGCGCGTCATCCCAACAACTGATCACGCGCAACTTCGGCCAGTCGGGTTCGACACCTTCCAGCAACAACGTCAAAAAGCTCGGATGCCATACCGAGATGAACGTCAAATCCCGGCACGCCAGCAAATGGCACAGCGTTTCCTGCCGCCACTCCTTCGCCAATCGCACCGACGCCGGCACCGCCAGTGTTGCCGCGACCCATTTCCGCGCCGACCCAAGATATTCCGTGTCGTCGCCAAACTCCGCGCCTGTCTCGCCCACCGGCGAGATCGCCCAATACGACTTGCCGGCCAACATGCCGGGATTGTGGGAGAAAAGATCCACGATCCACGGCGCGATGCCGCGCTGGAACTCTTGGTAGAGCGACGCCGTGTACGGAATCCATTTCGTCGGCCCGGTCGTCCCGCTCGTCGGCAATCGGCGCACCACCGGCTCGTGCGGTTCACCGATCTCGTCCGTCAGAGGAAATCGCTCGAGAAATTCTTCCACCTCGCAGCCGGTAATCCGGCGCAAGACCAGCCGCTGCGTGCCGGCCACATTGCGCGTCGCGCGCAAGAACGCTGCTGCTTCCGGCAGGCACGACGCGAACCAGAGCGAGTTGGCCACGAGCGGAATCACAATGCCACCAACCTCCGGCCTGCCGCCGTCTGGTTCGCAGCCGTCAACGGACAAAGACAGACCAATTCATCGCCGGACGCGTGGCCGGGATTTTGTTGGGCGAAAAACTGGATGTGCGGATCGGCCAGCCGGCCCGACGGAATCTCTTTCAATCCATTGCGCAACATTTGCGGTTGGTGAAAATGCACTAGGCCATCCCGGTACAGCGAGCCAAAGCGTTGCCGGGCCAGCGTCTCCAGCAATGCCGGGCGGACCGGCGCATCATGCCGGGGCCAAAACTCTTTCCAGAACACCGGCAAAAACCGGTACGTCCGAAATCCCGACGTGATCAGCAGCCAATACTCCGGCTTCAACTCCCGGATCGTCTCCAACCATGTCCGCGCCAACGCCGTGCTACCCCACGCGTCGCGATGCACAATCGTGTCACCCGAATGCACCACGCCATCGTGCACCAGCAACGTCGAAAACCCACGCAACACGCCGGCATCCTCCAGCAAAATCACCCAGTTCTTTTCGGCCAGGTCGCGCTCGAATTGCTCGCCTGTCACACCGACAAAATATTCCTGCAGCAGCGCCAGCATCGCAGCCTGTTCGTTCACGTCTTCGCGGCGGACGAGTCGTCCTTTCACAGCCACGCCACCTCCCAACGTACCGGCCCATCGAACGGCGCGCCCGGTTCGTGTACGACATACAGTTGGCTCTCGTACACGCGCGGCCGGTAGCGCCGACGTAGCTCCGACAATTGTGGATGCGACGCCGGCAGCGCCAGCACCACCCACCGGCAATCCGCCGGCACATTTCCCGAACCGTCCGCATAGGCAATCGGCAACACGCTCCCGACCGGCAACCGCAACCACAACTGCGCCCAAATCGAGTCATACCCCCGCACGACGACTTGCTTGTGCTCGCGCAAATCACGCGCGCCAAACCCGGCGCGAGCCGGCAACAGCAGCGTCACGATTTTCTCGATGGGCCGGTAAACTGGCAGCCCCGGCAAGCCGGCTTCGAGCACGCGACGCGCGACGTGGTTGTCGCTGACAATCGTGGTGACATCATACGGCGCTTCATCCGCGGCGTGTGACTCGCGCAACATCCGAAAGCCGACTCGCAAGAATTGCCGGGTGAGATGCCGGTGCGACGGGGCGATGCGGAGTTGATGGAGGTATCCCACGCCGGTCGGCCAAACGGTCCGACTGGCCATCGCAACGATCTGGCCGGCTTCGCGGGCGCAGACGGTGTAATGCCGGCTGCCTTCGCGGCGGACCGAGGCGAAATAACTCGGCTCGCGCTCGAAGCTCAACCGGATCGCGCCGCCGATGGGCGTTTCGCGCAGCAATACGCGCAAGCCGGCATCGTCGGCGTCCGTGGCGAAACCGCAGGTCAGTTGGCTTGTAAGAGTTGTCCCTGCCATGCTTCGTCTCCGAGCGGAAGGCCGTCGCGTTGTGCAATCTCGCGACGGATCATTGCGTTGATCATGAAATAGTGGCCCGGCAAACAATCCTGCCGGCGCTTCCAGATGCCGCCGAGTCGGTAAAACCGCCGCCGCGCTTCGAGGCATTGCCGCTGCAATTCTTCGGGCGGCATGTGTTTCACGCGGTAGGGAATCATGTTGTAGCGGTAGCGTTCGTCGAGCCACCAAGCGTCGTAGAGCAGCCGGCTTTCTTTCGCGAGCCGTTCGTAGAGCGGCGTGCCGGGGAACGGCGTGAGATGATTGAACGCCGCGATGAACAAGCCTTGCTCCTCCGCAAATCGCACCGTCTCGGTAAAGACCTCCGGCGTGTCGTCGTCGTAGCCGAAAATAAACGTGCCATACACGCCAAGGCGATGCCGGCGCAGATTGGCGAGCGCGCCCTCGAAGCCGGCGTTCCAACCCTTGTGCATCGTCCGCAGGTTGTTTCGATTCAAACTCTCGAAGCCGATGAGCACCGCCTGGCAACCGGCCCGCGCGAGCAATTCGAGAAACTCCTCGTCGTGCGCCGCGTTGATGCTCGCTTGGCTGACCCAGCGGATGCCGAGCGGCGCGAGCGCGCGGAGGAAATCTTTCGCCTGTTCGAGATTTGACGTGATGTTGTCGTCCACGAAAAAGAAATACCGGTGCCGCAACCGACGCAGTTCGGCCACGATTTCGTCGGGCGGCCGGCGGGTCTGCGTCGCGCCGAAGACCGATTGCACAGCGCAAAACTCGCAACGGAACTGACAACCTCGACCTGCTTCCACAAGTCCGAGTTTCACATACCGCTTGCCGGCGAAGATGCTCCGGTCCGGTTGGAGTCCCACCAACGAAGGCCGGGAAGTCTGCCGGTAAAACTTCTGCGGCGTCCCGTGCCGGTAATCGTCAATCACGCGCGGCCAGATCCCTTCCGCCTCGCCAATGACGACCGACTCCGCAAACCGCGCCACTTCCGCCGGGCACAGGGTCGCGTGAAACCCGCCCATCACCACCGGCACGCGCCGTCGCCGGTATTCCGACGCGATTTGATACGCCCGCCGGGCGGTGTACGTCTCGACGCTGATGGCGATGAGGTCGGTCGGCTCATCGAATGGGATCGTTTCCATCCGGTCGTCGTAGAATTTCACGGCGACATCTTTGGGAGTCAGCCCGGCAATCACCGCGGCCGGCAGCGATTCCATCTGCCACGTCCGCAAATACCGCCGGTCGCCGCGATGCCGGCCTATGCAGGGATGGATGATCGTGAGTTTCATACCGGCTGCAACATTGGTGGAATCGGCGTACCAACAAACGCATCGCAAGTGTAAAACCGGCGCAGGTTGTGGGCGTAACGCCGGTACGTCAGGTTGGCGGCCCAGATGAATGGGGGCAAAGCCGGCGAGGCGCGCAGACGTTTGGCGATGGACGCGAAACTGTACGCGTGTTTCCACGCCGCTTCCGCCCCGCGCTGTAATTCATCCACGCTCATCTGTGCCGGCTGATAAACAACATGTTGGGCGTCGTAGAGTTCCCAATCGCGCGTCAGGATGCGGCCTTCGCTTTCCAAGCGCCGGTAGAGCGCCGTGCCGGGAAACGGCGTTGCGATGGCGAACCGCGGCAGATCAATCTTCGCATCCACCGCAAACTGCGCCGTCTTCAGAAACACGTCCGTCGTGTCGTGGTCCGCGCCAAACACAAAACACGCATTCAACGCGATGCCGTGCGCGTGCAGCCGCTCGACAATCTGCACGTAATCCTCCGGCGCGTTGAAACCCTTCTTGCAGTCGCGCAATGAGTCTTCCGAGATGGACTCGAACCCCATCAACACACCCCGGCAACCACTACGTTGCGCCAGTTCGAGCATCGGAAGGTCATTCCCAAACATCGTCGTCACCAACCCATGCCATTGCACCTGCAATGGAACCAACGCCTCAAACAACTCCTTCGCATACGCTCGATCGGCATACAGATTGAGATCCACGAACAAGATTTGGCGTTTACCGTGTTGCCGGATGTCCGCGACGACATCGGCCACCGGCTTCTGGTAAAGTTTGCGCCCCCACGCCGCCGGCACGACGCAAAACTCACAGTCATGCAAGCACCCGCGTTGCGCCTCGAATACTGCGTCGGTGATGTAGCGGTTCGGCAACAACTCGCGCCGCGCGAACGCCCGGTCGGCCAGGCTCAAAGTCGGAGACTGATCATACCGGGCGCGCATCTGACCGGCGGCGAAGTCCCGCAATAATTCCGGCCACGTATCCTCGGCATACCCGACCACAATCGCGTCTGCGTGTGGCTGCGCGTCTTCGGGGATCAACGTAACATGTGGTCCACCAAGCACGACCGGAATGCCCCGCCTCCGAAAATGATCGGCCAATTCATACGCGCGCATCGCCGTCCCGGTAATGACCGTCATCCCGATGAGGTCAGCTTCGATGTCGAGAGGCACGTCTTGAATGCCCTCGTCGACGAGCTCAACGTCGAAATCCGGTGGTGTCAACGTCGCCAGTGTCGTCAATGTCAACGGCTTGTAGCGGAGCGCGCGACCAAAAATGCCGCCACGATGCCGGTAGAGCGGCCCTTTGGGCGAGATCAATACAATGCGTTGCATCATACGGCCATTGCTTCGGCGTGGATTGTAGAGCGTGCCCGCCATTCTTGGAAGAACTTCCCGCGCCGGTCCGTCGTGCATTCGTCACTGTAAAGCTCCGTCGTCAGCCAGCGCATACCGGACTGCAACTCGGCAACGCTCATTCCGCGCGGCCGGTAGTTCACGTCGAAGAGCGTGCACAAGTCCCACCGGCCCGGCTCGATCACGCGACCTTCCCGGAGCAATCGCGCGTACAGCGGCGTACCGGGGAATGCCGTCAGCACCGTGATCTGCACGTCGTAGAGCGACACTTGCCGGGTGAAGTCGAGCACTTGCTCGAAGATGCCGGTGTCGTGGCCATCCAAACCGAGAATGAAGCAGCCGTTCACCGTGATGCCGTGCGCCTGGATGCGCGCGATGGCACTCGCATACCGGTCGAACCAGCGCGCCTTGAAATCCCGGTTCATTTCCAACCCATGCAACGGTTCGCGCGCTGGACTCTCCAACCCAATCAACACCTGCCGGCACCCGGCGGCGTGCATCAAGTCGAGCAACTCCGCATCTTCCGCCACCGAAATGTCAGTCTCGGTAAACCACTTCAACCGCAACGGCGCCAGCGCCCGGCACAACTGTTTGCCCCACGTCTTGTCCACAAACGTGTTGTCGTCGGCAAACTCGATGAACGGTCGCTCCCGCATTTGCTGTATCGCGCCGATGTCACGGATCACGTCCCACACCGGCCGTTTCCGGTACGGCTGACCGAGCATGACGTTTGACGCGCAGAACTCGCACCGCCACGGACACCCCCGCGTCGTCTGTACTGTGAACCGGTTGTATGGCCGGTCGCCGAGCAAATCATAGCGCGGTACCGGCAACCGCATCACGTCCACGGCTGGATACATTTTGGCCGAAAACGTCCGCGCCGGTGCCTCGCGCTCCGCTGCGCGCACCACTTCCGGCCACACATTCTCGCCTTCGCCAACGACCACGTAGTCCGCGTGAGCGAAAGCCTCTGCCGGCAACGCCGTTACATGCAGGCCGCCCATCGCCACCTTCACCCCGGCCAGTCGGAGCCGGTCGGCAATCGCGTAGGCCTCGAATACTTGCGCTGAAAACGTGCTGATCGCGACGAGGTCGCAATCATACACCGCCGCTGGTTCCTTGCCGTCGGCTTCTGCCTCGAAGTACTCGAGATCGTGGCCGGCCGGCGTGGCGGCAGCCAGATACAACAAGCCCAAACTCGGCAACGACGCAATCGCCTTGCTGCGCTCGACAAACCCCGGCAGCGTCAAGCCGAGTTCGAGCAATTCCGGGTCATGCGCCCGAATACCGCTCATTGCGAGAAAGCCAATTTTCATTTTGAACCTCCATCGTTCTTCTCGGCCACGACGGAGCGTGGCCCTCCAAGGGTTATGGAGGGACGCGCTCCGTCGCGTCCGCCGCTGAGCATAATGATCACCCCCACCACCAAACTCACCACCGGCACGAAAAACAGATGCCGGAACGGCTTGCGCCACGCCGTGAGAAAACAAACCGCCGGCATCGTCACGCTCCCGACCGCCAACCAGAGTGAAGCGACTGGCGACAGCCCGACGATCAAATTCAACATCCCCAACGCCGCGCACGCGATGTGACCGAGTCGCAGCATCCGTCGCTGAAACGAACCGTAGCCACCGAGAAATCCGTCGCGATGGAAAAACAACCCCAAGACCGCTCCACTCAGGAAGCCCGCCAAGATCAACCACCAACCAATGATCCAGTTCATACGCCAATCTCCCTTTGCTACCGGCGTGCCAATGCGACTGTTTGCGATTT
Source organism: Verrucomicrobiia bacterium (assembly GCA_022072455.1). Lineage (GTDB taxonomy): Bacteria > Verrucomicrobiota > Verrucomicrobiia > Palsa-1439 > Palsa-1439 > CAINDI01. The sequence continues at coordinate 17,921 of JAJVHY010000030.1, forward strand.
CACGGGGATTTCAGAGCGACTCGCAATCGCCGATAGACAGAAATTGACTATCAGTGGTACAAATTATGTATGAATCTCACCGGGGCACAGCGGGAGTTTCTGACGCTCGTGACGCGGGCAGCGGCCTGCAATCCATTCAGCGACGAGTTCGCGCAGTTGCAGGCCCGCATCACCGGCGGGCGGAAGGTGAGCCTCGTCGACCGGTGGAACACCGAACTCCACAATCTCCAAGCGGCCGGCTTCACCAGTTTCAAACAAGCCGAGGGCGCCGACCGCGAGATTCTCCGGTACGCGAGCCTGTACGAAATCTATCACCGGTATCTGGCCGCGTTCGATGAACTGATCGCGGCGCAATTGTCTGCCGGCGACCGCAGCGTGCCCGTCCCGTTTGCCGGCAAAGCACTGACGCTGTTCGCCCGGCGCGGATTCAACGCGGAGGAGGCGCGCCGGCATTTTGCGATCATGTTTCAGATTCGCCGGGCTTTCCGCTTTATTGATCGCGGACTGGTCGGCCAGAGCGAATGCATGAAGGAACTCCGCCGGCATCTCTGGAACAATGTTTTTACTCACGACATCCGATTTTACGCCGAGCATTTGTGGAATCGGATGGAAGACTTTTCCACGCTGTTGCTCGGCGAGACCGGCACCGGCAAGGGCGCGGCGGCGGCGGCGATAGGCCGGTCGGGGTTTATTCCGTTCGACGAGAAGCGCGGTTGTTTCGCGGAGAGTTTTACACGGACATTCCTCCCATTGAATCTGTCACAATTCCCGGAGACGCTGCTTGAATCGGAATTGTTTGGTCACCGGAAAGGTGCGTTTACCGGGGCGATCGCGGATCATGAGGGCGTGTTTGCGCGGTGCAGTCCGCACGGCGCGATCTTCCTCGACGAAATCGGCGATGTCAGCGGGCCGGTGCAGATCAAACTGCTGCACGTCCTGCAAGACCGGACGTTCACCCCGGTCGGCAGTCACGACCAGATCCGGTTTCGTGGCCGGGTGATCGGTGCGACGAACAAACCAATTGAACAACTCCGCCAGACCGGCCAGTTCCGCGACGATTTCTTTTACCGGCTTTGTTCGGATGTGATCATCGTCCCGCCGCTCCGGCAACGGATCGCGGAAGATTCAAGCGAATTGGACGATCTGATCGCGTTGATTACGACGCGACTGACCGGACAACCCGTACCCATCGCCCTGGGATTGCCCGCGCACTACGCGTGGCCCGGCAACGTCCGTGAACTGGAGCAGGCAATCCGGAGGGTGTTGTTGACGCAGCGGTATACCGGCGATCAACGCGCGGTGGCGCCGGATGTGGCGGGGCGGTTGCAGGCCGGGGTCGCCGACGGTTCGCTGGATGCGGATGCATTGTTGGCGGGGTATTGCCGGTTGTTGTATGAGCGGCACGGCACTTACGAGGAAGTGGCGAGACGGACGAATCTCGACCGGCGCACCGTGAAGGCGTATATCGGAAAACAATGAACGCGCGGTGGCGATTCTTGATCTGTTTGTTGCTCGTGGGCGTGCTCTATGCCGGGCATGTCGGGCTGAAGCTGGCGAAGATTTACAATCATCCGACCTGGGATGCGCAGGACGAGGTGGGACAGTTTTGGAGCGAGTTTGCGTTTCATTACCGGTTCGCGAAGTTTTTTGCGACACACGCTGACTGGAGCGAGTTGAGCCGGGATCGGCAGGTGCAGTACCCGGATACGATTGATGATTGGGCGGAGTTCACTGTCGCGATGGAGGTGCCGGTGGGGGTGCTGTACCGGTGGCTGAAGCCGGCAGTTCCGTTGCATGTGTTCGTGGTTTGGTACGGGTGTTTGGTGTCGAGTTTGACTCTGTTTGGGGTTTTCTTTTTGGCGCGAGCCTTGTGGCGGAGCGCTGGGGCCGGGGTGTTGGCGAGTGTGTTGTACGCGACGTTGTATCCGAGCTATGGGCGGACAGTGAAGAATCTGTTTCTCCGGGAAGACTTCGCGATTCCGCTGATTGTGTTCGCACTCTACTTCACGGTTTGCGCACTGCAGGATAAACGCCGGTGGCAGCAAATTGGGGCGGCCTTGTTCTGGTTGGCGGCGCTGGCGAGTTGGCATTTGACGCAGTTTGTGTTGGCGGTGGGCGTGGGCGCGGCGGTATTGGTGTACCTCGGCAAGGGCGAGACTCCGCGAGTGCCGTGGTTTGTGTTGGTGCTGACCGCCGGCAGTGTGGTCATACCGGTGTTGTGGGCGAAACAACTATATCTGTCGCCAGTGATGTGCGTGGTGTACGCGCTGTCGCTGGCGGTGTGGATCAATGGGGGGCGGAAAAAGGCGACGCTGGTTTTTGCCGGGTGGTTGGTTGTGTTTCTGGCGGCAAGTTTCTTGTTGCGGAAGTCGTACGGCGAGTACGCGCATGTTTACCAATTGTTTTTCTACAAGCTCCGGTATCTGGGGGTGAAACCCGAGGATCCGGCCTTGCTGCCGTGGGAGGCGCGGTGTCTGTGGGAAGGCGCATTCAACACGGCTCCGCTGGGCGAGTGGTGGCACAGTTTGGTGTGGTGCGGGCCGTTGGCAGTCGTGGGCATCGTAGCGGCGCTCTTTGAGCGCCGTTCAGGTAATCAACTGGACAGCGACGGTCATAGACCGCCGCTACAGATTTTTGCTGTCTTCACGTTAATGTTGGTGCCGTTATCGTGGATGGTGGTCCGGTATTTTACATTTCTCGGTTTTGCAGCGGCGGTGGTGGCGGCGGGGTTGATGACCCGGCGAATCTGGTGGCGGGCGGCGGTCATTGTCGCCGCTGGTTGGCAAGTGGCGTTGCTGAATTTTGAGCCGTTGGATCGCACCCCGGTCGTGCCGGACAATTACAAGCCGCTCGTGAAATGGATCAATGCGAATACGTCGACGAATGCGGTGTTTCTCGCCAGCATCGCGGAAGCGCCGGTATTCCTGGCGCATACCGGGCGACCGATCATTTTGCACTCGAAGTTTGAGAATTGGGAGATTCGCGAGCGGTACCGGCAGTTTCTGGCGGCAGTTTATGGGACGCCGGCGGAGTTGGTGGAGTTTTGCCGCCGGTATGGGGCGGATTATTTGGTGTTCGATGCCGGCTTCTTTATCACCGCGAAGGATTCACGCCGGTATAAGGCGGATAAACTTGGGGAGCTGGCGCCGGATTGCGCGGCGGTTTTGTTGGTGACGCAGCGGGTGCCGGAGTTTGAGCCGGTGTTCAGCGCCAACGGTTACACGATCTTGCGCGTCAAGGCTGCACCATGACGTACCGGAACAGGATGTCCCCGGTGATTTCGTAGCGGATACCGGTGATGTTCGCCCGGCAAGCCAGCATGGCCGGGGCGTGCGCGAGCGGGACCATCGGGACTTCGTCGGCAATGATTTCTTGTGCTTGCCGGTAGAGGGCGGCGCGTTTGGCCGGATCGGTTTCGCGCCGGGCGGCGACGACGAGTTTGTGGTAGTTCTCGTTTTTCCAAAAGCAGATGTTCAATGCGGAGCCGAGGGTGGCGGTGTCTTTGTCGAGGAGGGTGTAGAGGAAATTGTCGGGGTCGCCGTTGTCGCCAACCCAGCCGAGGAGGGCGAGTTCGTGTTCGCCGCGACTGGTGCGACTGAGGTGCGCGCCAAATTCGTTCGAGACGATTTCGATGGGAATGCCGGCTTTGGCACAATCGGCTTTAATCAACTCGGCGGCGCGAATTGGATTTGGCAAATAGGCGCGCGGGTTGGTCATGACCTCCAAGCGGAGAGGCGCGGGTCGAGTGGTGAGGGGCGGGGACGGTAGGCGTTCAGGTGTGGCATCGTTGTGACCGAGAAGCGCTGGCGGCAAGGGGTTTTTGGCGATGGTGCCGTGGTTGCGATAGACGATGGCAAGGAGGTCTTTTTTGTTGATCGCGGCGGCGATGGCGCGGCGGAGGTTTTTGTCTTTGAGTTTGTCGCAGTTGAACGAGAGGTAGGCGACGTTGAGGCCAGGAGCCGAGATGAGTTTGACTTTCTTGTCGCGCTGGATGAGCGGGATGTCGTTGGGGTCGAGGCCGTCCATCGCTTGAATCTGGCCGGTCTGGAGTTGGATGAAGCGCGTGGCGGAATCGGGTACGACTTTGAAGATGAGTTGGGCGAGTGGCGGGGCGCCGTCCCAATAGTCGCGATTGGCGGCGAGGGTGATTGTCTCGTTGGGTTTCCATTCGACAAACCGGAAGGGGCCGGTGCCGACAACTTGTTGTTGGTTGATGAATTTTGGACTGATGAGGCTGGCGGAGAAACTGGCAAGGTTGGCGAGGAATGGGGCGTGGGGTTCGCGAAGCCTGAATTCCAGCGTGCCGGCATCGAGTGCTTTGACAGATTCGACCATCGCGAACATCGAAGTCCAGTAGGCGAAGGTGCCGGCCTTGGGACGCGCTGGGTGGTCCTTGTCCTTTTGCCGGAGGAACGAGACGAGGGCGGTATCGGCATTGAGCGGGGTGCCGTCGTGGAATTTGACGCCTTGCCGGAGTTGGAAGGTGTAGGTGAGACCGTCGGGGCTGATCTTCCAAGAGGTGGCGAGACAGGGTTCGATCTCGGCGGTGCCGTGTTTGAAACGGACGAGTCCTTCGCAGACGTTGAGGAGGACTTTGACGGACTCGCCGTCGTCCACGTCGGCGGGATCGAGTTTTTGCGAATCAGCACCGCGGGCGAAAATCAGGGCGGCAGCCAGCAACGGGAGGAAGTTCATAGGCGTGATGTTACTGGAGCGCGCGGAGACCGGCAAGGGGCGGCGTTTGACTTTGCCGGGAGCGACTACTAGACTACTGGCCTTGAAAGTTGTCGAAACCGGCATGAGTAATAGTTCCGCCAGCGTTGCCCTACGTGTTTCCCCCTTGCCCGTGGCGTGGGGGACAATGGTTTTGGGTGTGACGTTGGTCGGGCTGGTGGTGTTCGCCTTTGGAGTGCAAAAAGCGGAGAATGAGTTGTCGTGTTACGGCTGGCTGACGGGACACTGGAGTAATGTCTCGAATTACTCGCATGGTCCGTTGATTCCCCTGATCGCGTCGTTTTTGTTGTACTGGAACATTTCGCATCGCGCGCCGGCCGAGACGAACTGGAAGCCGTATTGGAACGCCGTGACTGCCGGCGGGGTCACCTTGGGGATATGGTTCGTGGCCGGGATGCTGAACAAGGATTGGGAGGCAGCGGGGTACCGACTGGCGATGAATCTATTGCCTCTGCCCGTGGCGTGGCAGGTGTGGACGCTTCGTGAATATTTACGCGGCACAACCCGGCCAGCCACCACGGCAGGCTTGCTGGTTTTCCTCGGAGCAACCGCGTTGTACTACGTCGGCATCAAAGCCGTACAACCCCGTTTGGTCGTCATCGCCGGGGTGTTCATGTTATATGGGATCGCCCTCTCGCTGCGGGGGTGGGATGTCTTTCGGCTGGTGTTTTTTCCCATCAGTTTTCTTTTTCTGATGGTCCCGCTCAACTTTCTCGACAACGTCATCGGGTTTCCGCTGCGGCTGTTTGTGGCCAACGCGGCGACGCTGGTGCTCAACCTCATCGGGATTGAAGCCATTCAGCGGGGCTCGGGGATTATCTCCGCAGTGTTTCGGTTTGACGTCGCCGACCCTTGCAGTGGCATCCGGTCGTTAATGGCACTCACCACAGTCACGGCAGCGTACGCGTATGTCACCCAAACCGCGCAGTGGAAGCGCTGGTTCTTATTCCTCTGTGCGATTCCGTTGGCGGTTCTGGGTAATCTGGCCCGCGTGATTTCGATTGCGGTCGTCGCCCAGGTCTACGGCCAAGAACTGGCCACCAAGGTCTATCACGATTGGTCTGGTTTTATTCTATTCCCGGTCGCACTGGTGGCCATGGTCATCGTCGGGTTCCTGTTGAATCTCGACTTCCGCCGGTGGATCCAGCACCTTATGCAACCGCCGGCCAAGCCACGCACTCATGAATGATCCAGCCGCAGCTCCAGTCACTCCATCGCCCCAGTCGCACGGACCGAGCGTGCTGCAACTCGGCATTGTCGTTGCCATCTTGGCAGCCGGCATCCTGCTCACGGCGTTGACCTCTGATGTAACGCGGGTCTCGGAGCCCGGGATTCAACTCAAGGATGATCTCCCCTTCCTGCCGGTCACCGCCGGCGAGTGGATGGGTGGCCCACAAGGCGGGTTGACCAAGGAAGAACGCGATGTGTTGCCGGCCGACACGGAGGGTGTGCGACGCGTCTACACTAACCAAACCGGGCAGGCGATCTATTGTTCCGTGGTGTTGGCAGGCCGGGATGTCACCAGTATTCATCGCCCCGAATTATGCCTGAGCGGCCAAGGGTGGAAATTGCAGCAACTCCAGACCGAGCGCATCGCTGTCCCCACCGTTCCCGGCGGCAACCTCCTCGTCTCACGCCTGAATGCCAACAGCACCCTCGAAGCCAAAAATGGAAAATCTCCGCAGGCGTATTCCGTGTTTGTTTATTGGTTTGTCGGCAAAGAGCGGACCACGCCACACCACTGGCAACGCATTTGGTGGACGTCGCTGGATCGCGTCCTCCACAACCGCAATCACCGGTGGGCCTATTTCTTGATCAGTACCATCGTCCCCCCGGATCAAGTCGGCTCCGACCCAGCCGCCAGCCAGGATGCAGCGATGAAGTTGGTGGATAATTTCGTGCGCGCGGCCTATCCGCAATTGATACCGCACTGACCGCCATGCCGACCAAACAACGCGAGATCGCCGCTCAATTCAGCCAAATCACCGACGCGCTATTGATCGCGCTGGTTTTCTGGCTGGCGCATGCGCTCCGGTCGGAATTGGCTTATCTCTACCCCGGCAATTTTTCCATCATCGCACCGTTTCGCTATTACAAATGGTTGTACCTCATCATCCTGCCGGTCACCCCGCTCTTGCTCGATGTCAACGGCTACTACGGGCGCCCGCTGGCCATCGGGCGCGGGCCGACCCTCTGGATTCTCCTCAAGAGCGTCACCGTCAGCGCATTGCTGGCCATCGCCGTGATCTACTTTCTCAACCTCGGCACCTTGAGCCGGGGTGTCATTCTGTTATTTGCCGGATTGAGCGTGGTGGCCCTCTTCATCAAGGATGAAATTGTCCGGGCCTATCGGCGCAACGCGGCTCGGCAACCCGAACTCGCCACCGCCTGCCTGCTCGTCGGCCCCCCGGACAAAAACTCCGAATTTGAAAATCTCCTCCTCCAACACCCCGAATGGCGGCTCCGCGTCGCTGCACGCTTGGAGCCAGCCACCAACTGGCTGACCCAACTCCCCGAGATTCTCCATCGCGAACCGATTGGCTGCGTCATCTTCAACATCGGCCAGACCTACTTCAACGAAGTCGAACAAGCCATTCTCGCCTGTGAAACCGAAGGTGTTGAAGCATGGCTGGTGGCCGACTTCGTCAAAACCTCCATCGCCCGCGCGACCATTGATGAATTCGGTGGTAAACCAGTCCTCGTCTTCCGCTCGACGCCCGACATTTCCTGGCAACTCGTGGGCAAACGCCTGCTCGACATTGCCGGCGCTACCTTCGGTTTATTGATTCTCGGCCCCTTGGTCATGGCCCCGGCTGCCCTCGCCATCCGCCTGACATCACCGGGACCGATCCTCTTCCGGCAAAAACGGAGCGGCCTGCATGGCCGGCTGTTCACCATGTACAAATTCCGGTCGATGGTGGACGAAGCGGAAATGCTGCGCGTCGAACTCGAAGTCTTCAACGAAGCCAGCGGCCCCGTCTTCAAAATGAAACAAGACCCGCGCGTCACCCCGGTTGGCCGCTTTATCCGCCGCACCAGTATTGACGAACTCCCCCAACTCTGGAACGTCCTCAACGGCGACATGAGCCTCGTCGGCCCCCGCCCCCCCATTCCCAGTGAAGTCTCCAAGTACGACCCGTGGCATCGCCGCCGGCTCTCCATGAAACCCGGCCTCACCTGCCTCTGGCAAATCAGCGGCCGCAGCACCGTCGGCTTCGAACAATGGATGAAACTCGACCTCGAATACATTGACCACTGGTCGCTCTGGCTCGACATCAAAATCCTCCTCCGCACTATCCCCGTCGTTTTCGGCGGCTTTGGAGCCCACTAAATTATGGCCACCAAAAAGAAACCAGTCTCAGTCGTTACCGGCGGGGCCGGCTTCCTCGGCTCCCATCTCACCGACCGGCTCCTAGCCGAAGGCCTCCGGGTCATTGCCCTCGACAACCTCATCACCGGCAACACCGACAACCTCGCCCACCTCGCCGGCAATCCCGATTTCTCCTTCATCAAACAAGACGTCACCAATTACCTCTACCTGCCCGGCCCCGTCGACTACGTCTTTCACTTCGCCTCACCGGCCAGTCCGATTGACTACCTCGAAATCCCGATTCAAACCCTCAAGGTCGGCTCCCTCGGCACCCACAACGCCCTCGGCCTCGCCAAAGCCAAGGGCGCAAAGTTCTTCCTCGCCTCCACCAGCGAATGTTACGGCGACCCGCTCGTTCATCCCCAGACTGAAGACTACTGGGGCAACGTCAACCCCATCGGCCCCCGTGGCTGCTACGATGAAGCCAAACGTTTCGCCGAAGCCATCACCATGGCCTACCACCGGCATCACAAAGTGGACACCCACATCGTCCGCATCTTCAACACCTACGGTCCCCGCATGCGTCTCCGCGACGGCCGCGTCGTCCCCGCCTTCATCGGTCAGGCGTTGAAAGGCCAACCGCTCACCGTCTTCGGCAAAGGCCAACAAACCCGCAGCTTCTGTTATTGCAGCGACCTCATTGACGGCATCTACCGGCTCAGCCAAGTCGACTACCACGAGCCGGTCAACATCGGCAACCCGACCGAATTCACCATCCTCGACTTCGGCAAACTGGTTCTGAAGATGACCGGCAGCAAAAGCAAATTCGTCTACAAACCCCTCCCGACCGACGACCCCAAACAACGCCGCCCCGACATCACCAAAGCCAAAAAACTCCTCGGCTGGGAACCGAAAGTAAAATTGGAAGACGGCCTCAAGCAGACCATCGAGTATTTCCGCGATAAGGTCTGACTGTAGCTTACGCCTCGCCTACTAGCAGCTCCGCACAATCCGCCGGCATCAACTCATCCAACTGATGCACCACCCGGTCAGCATCAGCGATGGACGCGGCGGGATGCGTGGTCGCGACGCCGATGACTTTCATCTGCGCGCGCCGGGCGGCTTCGATGCCGACGTGGGCGTCTTCAAACACCACGCAGCGCTGCGCCGGGAAGCCGAGCCGTTTAGCGCCAAGCAGAAAAACCTCGGGGTCCGGTTTCCCATGCGTCACATCTCCGGCGGCCACGATCTCGGGGAAAAAATCACTCAAGCCGACCAGCTTCACGACCAAATCAATATTCTCACGCGGCGTCGAGGAACCGATGACGCGTGGTACTCCGGCATCGCGGAGCCGTTCCAGAAACGTCCGCACACCGGGCAACGCCTCAATCCCCGTCTCACGGACAATGTCCCGATAATGCTCTTCTTTCACCCATGCCAACCGCTTGATCTCGGCGGGATCGGTCGTCCACTTCAGGACTTCCGGGAAGATGCGCTCGTTTTTCATCCCGAAACTTTTCTGAAAGTGTCCTTCCGGCAAGGTGCGCTTCTCGGATTTTGCCAACCTTTCCCAACTCGCGGCGTGTTGCCGGGAGGAATCGATGATCACGCCGTCCCAATCGAATATCGCCGCCCATTTGTCCATGCGGCATTCCTAACGTGCCGGTTTCGCGGGCGCAACACCTGTGTTACCTTCCCAGTGGAAAGGAGGCCGATATGTTAAAGGCGAAAATCGCCAAGGAAGTGCTCGTCAAGGTGCACAACGAGATCGGCGTGCTGGCCAACTTGACCAAACTCATCGCCGAAAAAGGTATCAACATCCTCGCCGCCAGTGCTTGGGTGAATGGCAGCGAAGCCCTCATCCATCTGGTGACTGACGACAATCTCCGCACCAGCGACACGCTCCGCGCCAAGAGCTACAACCCGCGGGAGATGGATGTCGTCTTGCTCGAATCGCCGCATAAACCGGGCTTGCTCCGCCACATCACTGAGCGGCTCGCGGGCTCGGGGATTGATATCCATCATCTCTACGCCAGCGCGGCGTTGGACCAAGAGCGGTGTCTGATTGTATTCGCGTGTGCCGACAACGACCGGGCCGTGGTGTTGCTGAATAGCTAAGATCACCCGACGGTGGGCAGAATCGCGGCTTGACCGGTCTGCACGGACTTGAGGATCGCCAACGTCGCGCGCGTGGTGGCGATGATTTCCTCAAACGCAATGGGCATTTTTGTTCCAGCTTTGACCGCTGCCACGAATTGCCGGACTTCCTCCGCCTGACCCTTGTCCCGAAAGTCATCCACAATCACATGCCGGCCCCCGCCGAACATTTCGAAATGTTCCTTAGCGAGCGATGAATCGGCCACGCTGAAGTAATCAATTGCCCCAACCGAGCCGTCGGCAAAACGCAGTGCGATTTGGACGTTGTCCTGCCCAAAAGTTTGCGCGAACACGGAAACCGGCCGCGCCCGCGCCATGCAGTGCAGAAAATCCACAAAGTGACACACCTCGCCGAGAATCCGGCCCCCACCCGTCACCGGATCGTTGACCCAATGATCTTTTGGCAACGGCGTCACGCTCACCCGGTACCGCATCACCAACGGCCCCGGCAACGGTTTTGCAAACGGCGCAAACCGGCGGTTGAAGCCGACCATCAAGCGCGTGTTACCAGTATTGAGGATCTCATCGAGTTCATCTTCCCGGAGACACAGCGGCTTTTCGCAAAAAACGGTCTTACCGGCTTGGAGCGCGGCGGCGGTAATGGTCGCATGCAAATCGTGCCGGGTGGCGACGAGGATGGTGTTGATATCCCTGTTGGCGATGACCGATTGCCAGTCGGTCGTGCAGCCGGCGAAGCCGAATTTTTCCTGCGTCTTTTTCGCGTTCACGCCGGTCGCCGTGCAGACGGTATGAAGAGTGACGTCGGGATTCGCTTTGAACTGCGGCAAGAGCACACCTTGCGCATAATTGCCGGCGCCGATGACCCCGAGGACGACCGCAGTATGTGGGAGCGGCATTCTGGCCGCGACCGGTCGCGACGGGGATGTCGCTCCCACGGGATACTGCAAAAGCACGCCCACGAAACGTTCCTTGCTCGTGATCAACTCGTACGCTTTCGGCGCATCATCAATTTTGAAAGTGTGGGTAATGAGCGGCGCAAGATTCAATCGCAACTGGAGGAAGGCTTCCATGTTGCGTTGCTCCGTCCAACGGACGTAGCCGATGGGATAATCCAACCCGTGTTCCTCGTACGACGGGTCGTACCGGCCGGGGCCGTAGCTGCGGCTGAGACGGAAATCGAGCTCCTTGCGGAAGAAAATGTCGCGCGGGATTTCCATGCCGGTCACGCCGACCATGACGACCCGGCCGCGGTCGCGGCAGAGCTGGCCGGCCAAGCGGATCGGCTCGTTGCTGTCGGTCGCGGCAGTGATGATGACGGCATCCATCGAATCCGGCTGACCGGGTTCGACGCCGGCCAGCGCGACGGCTTCCGGTTTCAAGTCGTGACCAAAGACCCGGCAGCCGGCCGCCTTGAGGAGTTGAACCGCCAGTTGCCCGACAAGACCAAGACCGATGACAGCAACGTTTTCACCGAGACGGACGTCGGCTTGCCGGACGCCCTGGAGCGCGATTGCGCCAAGAGTCGTAAATGCAGCATGCTCGAAGACCATGCCTTCCGGAATTTTCGCGACGAGGTTTTGCGGTACACAAACGACTTCGGCGTGGCTGGCGTAATCCTGACCGGCACAGGCGACGCGGTCGCCGACGGCGAGGTCAGTGACACCAGCCCCAACTTCGATAACGGTGCCGGCAGTCGAGTAACCGAGTTCCTTCCACTGATCGAGCCGGGAACGGATTTTATTGATGGTCGCGCCGACGCCTTCGCGTTTGACGGTATCGAAGACTTGCCGGACGAGGTCGGGGCGTTTGCGCGCCTTGCCGAGCATGGAGGCCTGCGCCATTTCGACGGTCGAGCGTTCGGTACCGGCGCTGACGAGGGAGCAGGCGTTTCGAACAAGGACGCACCCCGGTTGGCAGGCGGGCGGCGGGACGTCAACGAGTTTGATGTCGCCGGTCTTGAAATCTTGGACGAGCTGTTTCATGAGGCGTGCCGACTCTAGCCAAGTGCCTCCCCAAGAGCAAGCCACCCTGGTTGCCCTCACGTGATAGTTAGCGTCGATGACTGGTCGAAGTCGACGGCATGCAGGAGACAGCTGGACTTGTGTCGCAGGATTTACCCCGGTACTGAAGGGGGCCGCTTTTTGATTTGCAGCTGCCTGTTCATCTCGTAACATCCAGCCAACTAGATTCAGCATGGCTAGACGCTACCTAAGTTATTGGATTGCTTGCCTCCTGATGTTTTGCGGTTGTGCTGACATTCACCGCGCGGCTCGGAAGGGCGATGTTCAAGCTGTCAAGTCGCTACTCGAGTCTCATCCTGATTTGGCCTTCAGCAATGACGAACGCGGCCAGACGCCATTGCACTTGGCAGTGGGAAGTCACCAAACAGCGGTTGTGGAGGTGCTCTTGAATCACCATGCTGATCCCAATGCTCGGGATAGATCCGGCTACACTCCGTTGCATTTTGGCATGCGCAACAAGGATATAGTCGAGTTGCTCTTGGCTCATTCGGCCAATGTTAATGCCAAGACCGCTTCCGGCATCACACCGTTGCACCGTGCCTCGGGCCCGGAAGTTGCCGGCTTACTTCTCGCACATAAAGCGGAAGTTAACGCGCAGGATGACCGGGGGCAGACACCATTACACTTAGCGGCCTCGGAAGGTAACAAACAGTTACTGGAATTTTTGTTGGCCAACGGTGCGGCGATTAACACTCAGGATAATCGAGGCGATACGCCACTGCATCTGGCGACGACGAGGCGACACAAGGACGCAGCTGCGTTCTTACGTCACCATGGCGGCAAAGACTTCACCACCGGAATACACGAAGCGGCGAGTTACGGGGACTTGGAACAAGTTAAGGCGCTCCTCCAGGACACACCTGAGATTGTTTCGAGTAAAGATGGTGAAGGACGGACTCCGTTGCACTCCGCCGTAACGTTTGGTCGGTGGATTTACTCGCACGGAGATAGCGAACAAAGCAAGATCGTGGAACTACTTTTAGCTAATAACGCCGAAATTAATGCCAAGGATAAATGGGGCTACACGCCCTTGAACATAGCGGCAATGAGCGGGCGCAAGCCGCTTGTAAAACTCCTTTTGGCCCACAGTGCCGAATACACAATTCATGACTTAGTAAACATCGGTGACATTGAAAAAATCAGCATGTTACTAAAGATCAACCCAGATCTTGTTTTCAATAGAAACCGGGGTGGCGAAACGCCTTTACATAGGGCAGTGCTAAGTGGTCGCGATGACATGGTGGAATTGCTTCTGGGTAACCAAGCGGAAGTTAATGCCAAAGACGCACAAGGTGTCACGCCGCTGCATCTGGCGTCGGGTGAAGGCAGAACACGCATCATGGAACTGCTGGTGGTCCACAAGGCTGACGTTAATCTCAAAGACAACGAAGGCTATACGCCGCTATACATAGCAACCTTGGTGGGTAATCGAGACACCGCAGCATGGCTGCTAGCAAAAGGAGCCGATGTTAACTTGAAAGCCAAAATGGGCGAGACGCCGCTGTTTAACGCAGCGGACAATGGCTATGAAGCAGTAGCGGAATTACTGTTGTCGAATCACGCCGAAGTGAACGCTAGGGATGATAAAGGCTGGACACCTTTACGCCATGCACTGGAGACTCGTCACAAGAACGTCGCCAAGATATTGCGAATGCATGGCGGTCACAAATAGCTGAATCCTCATTCTGGCGTTCCGGCAAATGCGGGCTTAGTTTCAGGCCAAGCCGACGCAGTAGTTTCGGTTACTCTTCGTCGCCCGTCAATCAGTGAGGGTTGACGGGCCGTTTGTTTTCGCGCATCGAAATAATTCACTTGCTGGAAGGGGCGGTTTTGGGCATTTTGTCGCCCCCTTATGAGCAAGACCTACAATGTAGCGGTAGTCGGTGCGACCGGCGCGGTCGGCATCGAAATGATCAAGACGCTGGAGAAACGCAATTTCCCGGTCGGCAAACTGACGCTCCTCGCGTCGGGCCGTTCCGCCGGCAAGAAGCTGAAATTTCAGGGCAAAGATGTCACGGTCCAGGAACTGACGAAGGACTCGTTCGCCGGCATCCACTTCGCGTTGTTCAGCGCGGGCAGCGGCATCTCGAAGGAGTTCGGGCCAATCGCTGCGAAGGCGGGCTGTGTCGTCGTGGATAATTCGAGCTGCTTCCGCATGGACCCGAACGTGCCGCTCGTCGTGCCGGAGATCAATGCCGCGGACGCGAAACAGCACAAGGGCATCATTGCGAATCCCAATTGCACGACCGCAATCACGTTGATGGCGTTGTATCCGTTGCACGCGGCGTTTGGCTGCACCCGCATTTTTGCGTCGAGCTACCAAGCCGTGTCGGGCACCGGCGCAAAGGCGATTGCGGAGTTGGAACGGCAGGTTGACCAAGTAGTGAAAGGACAGCCGGTCACCAAGGAAGTGTATCCGCATCAGATCGCGTTCAACGTGTTGCCGCAGGTCGATTCATTCCTGCCGACCGGCTACACGAAGGAAGAAATGAAGATGGAGAACGAAGGCCGCAAGATCATGCATCACCCGAAGTTCCGGGCGAGCGTGACCTGCGTCCGCGTGCCGGTCTATCGCGCGCACTCGGTCGCTGTCTCCGCGGAATTCGAGAAACCGGTGACCGTCGAAGCCGCACTGGCCGCGCTCCGGAAGGCTCCAGGTCTGGATGTCATTGATAACCCCGACAAGAGCGAGTACCCGCTGCCGTTGTATCAGACGGACAAATACAACTGCGCCGTCGGCCGCCTCCGCAAGGATTGCGCGCTCGATAACGGCCTGTGTTTCTGGGTCAGTGGCGACCAGTTGCTCAAAGGCGCCGCGCTCAACGCGGTGCAGATCGCGGAAGTGTTGATCTAACGGGGAGATTGCGACGGACTGTTGGTAGCTGGCTTCGGAATGAAGCCGGTCCGGTCGTAGATCTCATCGGCCTCACGCATTGCTTCGTAAAAAACGAAGAAAAGCACTGTGGCACCGATCGCGGCGAGGAGGAGAATCCATTTGAAGGCGCCGCCCGTCGTGCGATAGCCCGACCGCATGCCGGGGATGATGGGCCCGGCCATCGTTCATCGACCGCGCAACGCCGCGCGGACCAACTCTTCGACCGACGCACTCGTCCCGAGCGATTTACCGGCCACGGTGACGGCGCTTTGTGCGTCGGCGGGTTTGTAACCGAGCGAAACCAATGCTGCAGCGGCGTCGGCTTCTCGGGGATTCGCCGGGGGTGCCGGGACGGCTTCCGTGCCGGAGCCGACCTTTTCGCGCAACTCCAAGACCAATCGCTCCGCGGTCTTTTTCCCGATGCCGCGCAAGGACGAGAGGGTCTTCGTGTCGCCGGTGGCGATGGCAGTGCGCAGGCCGGTCACGGACGCACTGGAGAGAATGTTGCAGCCAAGTTTCGGGCCGATACCGGAGATGCTGATGAGCAGCAGAAACATGTCGCGCTCTTCTTCGGTCGCGAAGCCGAAAAGCTGTTGGGTGCCGTCCTGGGCAATGACGTGATGGTAGGTGATCAGCTTCACGACGCTGCCGACTGCCGGCAATTTGCTGAAGCTGGAGACCGGGATGAAGACGGAGTAGCCGACGCCATGGCAGTCCACGATGACGTGCGTGGGGGTGGCGGCAGCAAGTTGACCTTGAAGGTATGCGATCACGGGAGCGGAATTTAACCGCGGACGGCAGGGATTACACGGATTAAAATGCGGCCTCGAAATCCGCGCGCCGGGCGGCGAAAGCCGGAGAGAGTTTGGCGGCAGTCTCGAAGTGTTGCCGGGCTTCGGGGGCGCGACCGGCCCGAGCCAGCGCCAACGCGAGAAAATAGTGCGCTTTGGCATACCGGGGATCAAGACGCAACGTGGTTTGGTACGCGGCAATGCTCGCGGCAATCTGCCCCTGCTTTTCCAAGGCGACGGCCAGATTGTATTGCGCCTCGACGTTGTCGGGTTGGTGTTTCAGGATTTCGGCGAATTGCTGACTCGCTTCTGCATACAATTCCTGCCGGGCGAATGCCATGCCGAGGTTATATCGCGACGTGTGGTCGGTCGGCTTCAGTTGCAAGGCCATTTCATATTGCTGTACCGCGCCCCGGTAATCGCCCTGACTGGCCAGTGCCAACCCCCAGTTGTAGTGCGCCAGTGAATAAGCCGGGTCGTGCCGGAGCGCTTCCTGGTAAAACTTGATTGATTCCGCCAGGCGGGTCGAATCTTCACCGACCGCATTCCCGAGATTGGTCAAGGCGCGCGCGTTGCGCGGGCTCTGCGCCACGGTATCGCGCCAGAGCGATTCAGCGGTCCGGTAATCAAGATTCCGGCGGATCGTCAAGCCGGTGAAACCGATGGCCACGATCACCGTCAACAGCACCGCGAGGTGGGGAGCCCGCCGCAAGCCCCGGTCCACTCCGAGCGCGGCCAGCGCCACGAGCGCCACCAACGCAAGATACATCCGGTGTTCCACGGCCACGTCTTGCACGGGGATGAAACTCGAAGTCGGTGCGAGCAGAATGAAAAACCACGCGCCCCAAAATCCCAAGTTCGGTCGCCGCACCAACGCCCAAATCGTCCAACCCAGGCCCACGCTGACCACCGACAGCGCCGGTATGACCGCGCGAAAGTCAGTCACCACTGGCCACCGGTAATCAAAACACAACCCGACCGGCCACACGGCGAGTCGGAGGTAATGCGTCACCACCTTGGCTTGCGTGCGGGCATACTCCAGCGGCGTGATGGCGACTTGCCCGATCCCCGCCGAACCTTTCCAATCCGCCGGCCCATTGGCCAGCACAACCGGGAGAATCAACCAAGTCGCTGCCAAGCCAAGATACAGCCCTCGCCGTTCCCGCCAGGACCGGCCGAAAAACGTGACATCCATCAACAGCGCCACCAGCGGCGCGATGGCCATGATTGGCTTGCACAACATTCCCAACGCACACGCGCCAACAGCCAGCGCCGTCCACCGGCGCGCCACGCCATATAACATCAAGAGCAAAAACAGACTCATCAGCAATTCGCCGCGTTGGATGACGTAGTTGACCGGTTGGGTCACGAGCGGATGAACTTCCCAGAGCAGCGCCACCGCCAACGCAAGTCCCGCGCGCTCCGGCCAGAGTCGACGCAGCAGACCGAACAACGTGAGCGCAGTCAAAAGATGGATCGTCAGATTGAAAATGTGATAACCGACGACCGACTCACCACCGATGGCGTAATTGAGCGCGAGGGAGAGTTGCACCAGCGGCCGGGAAGTTCCCAGCAACACATCAGACAACGGCCAGAGCGAACGGATGCGCGGGTTCTCGGGAATACTGCGCACGTCATCGAGTACAAATGGAATTTGGAATGTATTATGAAACGCAACCAACCCCAAACCAACAATTGCCAGGAACGGCGCCCACTTCCGAAAATTGTTTTCGCCAGTCATAACTGCCGGGGCGGTTGAAGTTGCACTCCGCGTGTGCTCTGCGCGTGACAGAGCGCAATCGCGAGTGCATCCGCGGCGTCGGGCGGGGGTAGTTCGCGCAATCCGAGTTGAGCTTTGATCAATGCGGCAACCTGTCCCTTACCGGCGTTGCCTTGGCCGGTGACACTCTGTTTTACTTTGCGCGGGGCATATTCAAAGATCGGCAGTCCGCTCTTGGCGGCGGCGGCGAGGATGACGCCACGGACTTCGCCGAGCGTGAAAGCAATCTTGGTGTTTTGGACGAAAACGAGCCCCTCGATGGCCATGACTTCCGGTTGGTGTTGCGCAATCAGTTGCGTGACGACATCCGCGATCTTGACGAGGCAGCGAGACGGAAGAAGTGAGGCCGGATTCTTGATCTCACCGGCGACGATGGCGGCGAACTCGTTACCGGCGGCGTTGATGATGCCGTAGCCGGTCGAGCGCAGACTCGGATCAATGCCGAGAATCTTCATCCAGCCAACAGCTTTTCCGGTATGTCTTCGCTCGAATACACGTTCTGGACATCATCGTTGTCTTCGAGCGCTTCGAGAAGATTGAGAATGGCGCGGGCAGTTTTTTCGTCGGTGACCGGCACGGGCGTGATGGCCAGGTAGGCGAGTTCCGCCGATTGGGCCTTGATGCCTTTCGTTTCGAGCGCTTTGTGGACGGCTTCAAATTGCGGTGGGTCGGTGAGGACTTCGTAGTTCTCGGGGTGAGTCTGGACATCCTCGGCGCCGGCATCGAGGGCGATGGCGATCAAATCGTCTTCGGCGATCTGGTCTTTGGCGATGAGGAACTGGCCTTTGCGGTGAAAGAGGTGTTTGGCGGGGGAAAGATTGCCGCCGTGTTTGGTGAAGATGGCGCGGATTTCGCCGGCCGTGCGGTTCTTGTTGTCGGTGAGCATTTCGACGAGGACGGCGACGCCGCCGGGAGCATAACCTTCGTAGGTGAGTTCCTCGTAGCTGACACCGCCAAGTTCGCCGGTGCCTTTCTTGATGGCGCGTTCGATGTTGTCAACCGGCATGCTGGCGGCGCGGGCCTGCATCAGGATGGTGCGCAACCGGGGATTAAACGCCGGGTCGCCGCCGCCATGTTTACACGCCACGGAGATCTGTTTGCCGAGTTTGGCGAAGATCTTGCCGCGTTTGGCGTCGATTCCGCCTTTGTAATGCTTAACCTTCGACCATCTGGAATGTCCGGACATGGGGAGAGAATCTAAAGCAGCAAGCCGGCATCTGGCTAACCATTTTTTCCGCAACTCTTCCCGGCTCGCGGGGTTGAAAAGGTTATGCACTGGCTTGAGGTCGCCGGCAAGGGACGAATCGTGGCGCGATTGTGCTTGTTGCTGGCGTTGGGGCCGGGCGTGGCTTTCGCTTCCACCAACAATCTCGTTGTGAATGGCTCCTTTGAGTCCGGCGCCGCCGGTTGGACGTTGTTTGGCTTGGGGGCCGGCGTGCAGTATTCGCTCACCAACTTGGCCGCTCACGGCAACCAAGCACTGCGCGCCACCAACCGGACACTCCTCACCCATCATGTCGCGCAGGACATCGCGGCGAATCTGACAGCCGAAGGCAACGGCGTGCCGGTCGGGATTGGCTTTGCGGTTTACGTGACCGCGCCGGTCAGTGTCCGTTGTCTTCTGCAAATCACCGATGATGGCGGCACCCGCCATCTCATTCTTGCGGAAAAAATGATCACGGCGGAAACCAACACCTGGGTGGACGTGCGGGGTGGTCGCAGCCTGACTTGGCAAGGAACCGTGTCCAATGCCCTCGTGCGATTCGAGATTGGGCAAATCGTCGAAAAGTTTTACCCGGCCACAATCCTCGACAACATCCGCGTCATTCGCGATTCCGATCAGGATGGGCTGACGGACGACGTTGACCCGGCACCGAGCAATGCGGACATGAACAGCAATCAGATCCCCGACGGTTGGGAATCCCGGTACGGCCTCGCGCCGGAAAGCACCGATGCCGATTTCGATGGCTTCACCAACTTGCAGGAGTATTGGGCGGCGACGGACCCGACGAATTCGTTATCCCTGCCGGCGCAACCCGCCAACACCAACGCCACCCCCGAAGCGCGCGCCCTCCTGAAATATCTCGCCCTGCTGCCCAGCCAACCGACCAACCGCGTCCTCATCGGGCAAGTGGTCACCACGACGGCTTCCGATTACACGAACCAATTCATCGCCCTCGCCGCCCAAACCGGTAAGTGGCCCGCCATGCTCGGCGTCGTCTACGACATGATCAACGGCCCCATCAACCATCCCGTCATCACGCCCCACGCCACCAATTACTGGAATGCCGGCGGCCTCGTCCACATCCAATGGAATCCCGATAACCCGTGGACCGGCGGCTTCTCCGGCGACACCAACGGCATTGACTTCGCCACGCTCTTCACCCCCGGCACCACCGCGCACTCCAACTATCTCGCGTCCCTCGACGAAGTCGCCACCGGTCTCCGGCAACTCGGCGATGCCGGCCTCACCGTGCTCTTTCGTCCGCTCAACGAATGCAATGGCGGCTCCAACTGGTTTCAGCGCCGCGCCCGCGCCGAGTACATTCCGCTCTACCGGTGGACGTTCGATTACCTTGCAAAAACACAGGCGCTCAATCACGTCCTCTGGGTTTTCGACACACTCAACAATCCGCACACCAGCATTCCCGTCACCTACTACTACCCGGGCGATGACGTCGTGGATGTGTTCGGCGTGAACGTCTACGATGACGACTGGGTGCTGCCGTTCGACCTCGACCGTTTGTCGCGCGACTATCCCAAACCGCTGGGTATTCCCGAAGGCGGCTCCGAGACGATCTTTAACGGCACCTTCAGCAACCTCACCTACATCGCCGGCATCACCAACGGCTTCCCGCGCCTCTCCTACTTCAACATCTACAACAGCTTCACGACCGGCGGCGGCGCCATCACCAAGAAATACGCCTTGGTGGATAACATTGACGCCGCCGGCCTGTTCAATCATCCGTGGATCGTCACGCTGGACGAACTCGCTTGGCGCGCCAACCTTGGCCCCTTCGGTGCCTGGCAACTCCAACAGTTCACCACCAACGCCAACAACACCAGTCTGGCCGGCCCGCTCGCCGATCCCGACGCCGACGGCACCCTCAACCTCGCCGAATATGGCCTCGGCACCGATCCGCATTCCACCACTCCGCCCGGCATCACCCCGACAGCGACCGGCCTGAACTTTCCCCGCAACCTCGCCGCCACCGACCTCACCCTTGCCGTCGAAGCCACCTCCGACCTCACCGCCAACGACTGGACGCCGATTGCCGTCAAAGCTGGCGCCGCCGCCTGGGTCATCAACCCCGGCCTCGCCCTCACCGATCCCGGCACTGGCAACGTCGGCATCAGCGAACCCGGCAACTTCCCGGCGCGCTTCTGGCGGCTGAAGATTACCGGTCCGTAACAGTTGTGTCCGTCAAGTTCAGTAATTGAGTTGGTAGTTCTCCCGTTTGCCCCTCCCCGAGGGGAGGGGCAAATTTTTCGTCGGTCAGGCAGCTAGTGCCATTTGTACCTTTCGTTGTTCGCGTAAC
>JAJVHY010000034.1 GCA_022072455.1 Verrucomicrobiia bacterium
TCGCTTTCTTGGTGCTCAGACACCGTTGCTTGTTTAGGTTTGAGAGCGAGGAGCACTTCGTTTATGCTCCCCGCCATGCGCCGCTCAGTTTACTCCAACAACCGAGGGCTTAGATGAGTATCAATCCGCTGGAGGCAACGCGGCTTCGCCGCGTGCCTCAGCTTGAGCGATAGGCGTATGAGTACGAAAGCTCCAGACATCAAGATTTCAGAGCTTGAGGGATTCGAGCAAGTTGCGTCCATTGTTGCAGGCCGTCCGCTCTACCATTTCAGTCGCGTCTATTCTTTCCGGTATCTCGGTCGTCGAGAGGACGAGCTTGGTGATGCGTGTAGAGAGATTGAGCTTATCATGGAGGAGCTAGAGCCACCACGTGCGCAGATTGGTTTCCGGTTTCATCGAGTTGCGGATGTTTCGTTCTATGGTTTTGGTCAGATTATGGGGCTGTACTTTCAGAGCATTCAGGAGCGAGGTTGGGAGCGGCTACGCTTCGAGGTCGGAGACTATGAGGATGGTCACATACATTTGTTTTGTCATCAGGTCTCTCTATTTGCCCCGGACGGGCGCGCCTATCAATCCGATGGAGCTATGATTTGTCAACTCTGTCATTGTCATTGGTCATTGGGGTCAACTCTGGACACTGGACAGAATGCGGATTGACGCCGGGCCGTGGCCTCGGTAGGCTCGCGGACATGGCGCGACCATTGCGAGTCGAGTTCCCGAATGCGGCTTACCATGTGATGGCCCGCGGCAACGAACGCCGCGCCGTTTACCGCGACGACACGGATCGGCGCCGGTTCCTCGAGACCCTGGGCGAGATGGTGGAGCGGTTTGGAGTGCGGTTGCACGCCTATTGTCTGATGCCGAATCATTATCACCTCTTGCTCGACACGCCGCAGGCGAATCTGAGTCAGGCGGTGGGCTGGTTGCAGGTGACGTACACGGTGCGGTTCAATCGGCGGCACCGACGGAGCGGCCATTTGTTTCAGGGGCGGTTCAAGGCGCAGTTGATCGAGGCCGATGAGTATGCGCAAGGCTTGGTGGAGTATGTGCATCTGAATCCGGTGCGCCCCCGGCAGAAAGCGGCGCGGCTCGACCCGGCGCGGGCGGGTGAATTAGACGACTATCGCTGGAGCAGTCATCGGGTGTACGCGGGATGGGAACGGAAGCCGGTCGGGTGGTTGTGCCGGGATTGGCTGCGGTATTGGGGCGGGGTGCCGCGGGAAGCGCATCGGGAGTATCGCCGGTCGGTGGCGCGGTGGTTTGCGGGGGAAGTGGCGAATCCGTGGGCGGGGTTGGTGGGGGGGCTGGTGTTGGGCGGGGCGAAGTTGTTGGCCAAGGCGCAAGCGCAATTGGGGCGCCAGGCGCGCGCGGAGGAAACGCGGTGGCTGCGGCGGGAACAGGCCAGCGAGTTGCGGGAGCGTCTGGGAGAAGTGTTGGCGGTGGAAGGCGATGAACGGGTGAAGATTTGGGCGCGGGTGCGGTTGGGCGGGGAGCGCGGGGTGGTGGTGGCGCGGGAATTGGGTTATCAGGATGGCAGTGCGGTGGGACACGTGGTGCGGCGGTTGGAGCGCGCGAGTGGAAGGGATGCGGATCTCCAGCGCAAGCTGGCCCGCCTTCGGGAAAATCTGTCCAGTGTCCAGAGTTGACCCCAATGACGTTGACCCCAATGATCGCGCCATCGGCCCGCAAGGCCCCGGCGACTGGAGCGACCCGGCCACCATCATCGTGCCCTGAGCCGGTAAGTTGATAATCCCGCAGGCCGTCCCGGCAAGTCCTGGGCGGCCTGTTGGTTTTGTTGAACAACCCAGCCGCTGCTGGCGGCCGGGGAGAGCCGCCTCAAGGGGGTCAACGAGTGACAATTGACAAAATAACAGCGTGTGGAGTCAAGAGTTGACACAAAAGATGGGGCAAAGTGAATGCTGTCAAAAGTCAATCGTTGCCCCTCCCGAACGGCGGCACGGAGAGGAGGAGTGCCGGCAACGTGAACCGGCAACAGGGAACCAGTCGGCGTGGAGAGTGGGGAGTTGACCCCGGTGACACGATTGACATATGCACGAGCGATTCCTATCGTACCGTCAGCGGACAGGGTTGGGAGCACTTTGTCAATCGCCTCTGACTTTGTCCCACTAATAATGTTCGGCGGAAGGAGAACAAACATGATCTACTGGACTTGGTTCAATCTGCTGGGTGTCCTGCTCTCCGTCATTGCGGTGGTTGTATGCGTGTGGGCTTACCGGCGAAGCCGAAAGCTGGGATACATGCTCATCGCCGCCGGTGTGCTTTTCGGCGTGGTCACAATGGTTGCTTTCTCCGCAATCCACAAGGCGCGAGTGCGGGCTTGGTACGCCCAACATCAACTCGCCGAGGATGCCCACAAGGCATTCATGGAGGAGTCCAATGCAATCGCGAAGAAGTATTTTCCAGCTGGTAATCCCCCGACTGGTCCGTCCATTCACTTCCCGGTCGGCGCGGTTCTCGCATTAACTGGTCTGTGGTTGCTTGCACGAGCGGAGGGCAAGATACCGGCCGAACCAGACGCTGGAGGCCACGCGGCTGAGCCGCATGCCTCAGCTTGAGCGAGACAGAGATGATGAATGCTGAGCACATTCTCCGGAGTCTGCGAACGTGGATGCATACAACGTTCGGATCAATCATGCTCTTCATCACCGCCTGCTGCTTGGGGGTTTTCGCTGCTCATCCGGCATTCGTGAGTCACGCGGGATTTCAAATGCTCCCGATCATTTGGTTGTTTTATGCGGGCATGAGTCTGATGATTCTGGTCGGCATCCCATTTGTGTTGCTCCAGCTCGCTTGTTTGTATTCGTTTCTTTTCACCGACCGGTCACGCTTACATCTTTTCTTTTTGGTATTACTGACCGAGTTTGTTCGGCTGTACCTCGTTCGTGCGTGCATGGGCCGGATTAGCCTGCCTATATATTTTGTCACTCTCGCGGCAGTATTGCATGTTTATTTTGGCGGAGTGTTGCTGGCGCGTTGGCTTGGAAGGATACTTCCAAGTGTCTAACAAGATCACTGGAGCTACCGGCTGGCCGCTGGCGCGGCCAGCCGTAGCGCACTTCCGACAGTAGCTGAAAGAGAGACATGACACAGGACGAAGATCATCTCAGGTTGCTCACCATATTCCACTACGTCGTCGCTGGACTGGCCGGCCTATTCGCATGCTTTCCGATTATTCATTTGGTTATCGGCTTGGTATTCATCCTTGCGCCACACAAGTTCGAGGGCAAGGGTGAGCCGCCGCCAGCGTGGTTCGGATGGCTGTTCGTGATTATTGCGAGTGTCTTCATCACGCTCGGATGGATATTTGCCGGTTTCGTTTTCGTTACGGCCCGCTTTCTCGCTAGGCGCAGGCGCTACATGTTCTGTCTAGTCATGGCTGGCGTGGAGTGTCTATTCATGCCATTCGGCACAGTGCTCGGAGTCTTCACCATCATCGTGCTGATGCGAGAGTCGGCGAAGCAGCTATTCACAGCTAACAATCCGCTTCAGCCCACCGCTGTCCGCTCCGCGTCTCGCGGTGGCTCACCGTAGACGTTTGGCCCTGACCGAATCTATTCACACCCGGAAGGCAACATTTCACAATGGACATCCCACGGATATTCAACATCACTGAAAGTGCTCACCGCATTCACAACCCGATCACACCCGAAAAGCTCGCCACTCTCGGCGCGGCGCTGCGTCTGGAATCGGGGGCCCGAGTGCTCGACCTCGGCAGCGGTTCGGGGGAGATGCTGTGCACCTGGGCCCGCGATCACGGCGTCAGCGGCACCGGCATCGACCTGAGCCAGTTGTTCACCGAGCAAGCGAAACGCCGGGCGGAAGAACTCGGCGTCGCCGATCAAGTCAAGTTCATCCATGGCGATGCGGCCGGCTATGTTTCTGACGAGAAGTTCGATGTGGCAGCCTGTGTCGGTGCCACGTGGATTGGCGGGGGAGTCGCCGGCACGATCGAACTGCTGGCGCGGAGCCTGCGCACCGGAGGGATCATCCTCATCGGCGAGCCCTACTGGCGGCAGTTACCGCCGACGGAAACTGTTGCCAAGGGGTGTGAGGGCAGTTCAATCTCCGACTTTCTCAGGCTTCCAGAACTTCTCGCGTTTTTCGGCCGCCTTGGCTACGACGTCGTGGAAATGGTTCTGGCTGACCAAGACGGCTGGGACAGATACGAGGCGGCCAAGTGGCTCACCATGCGCCGATGGCTTGAAGCCAATCCCGACGACGAGTTCGCGAAAGATGTTCGAACCAAATTGACCTCGGAACCCGAGCGCTACGCCGCTTACACGCGTGAATACCTGGGCTGGGGTGTGTTCGCGCTGATGGCTCGGTGATGAGGGGATTGCCAGGCCGGTTCGCGGAAGACAGGAGTCAGGAGTCAGAAGTCAGTACCGGCTATGCTGTTCTCCGCGTCCTCTGTGGTTGCCGCGGGAGAGAGGAGTGCGGCGTGTCGTCTAATTGCCGAGAACGGCGTTTCGTCCGACTCAGCTCCCGCTCCTGTGGTGAGAAATCCTTCGCCAGGTTCAGGATGACAACCGGGAACCGGGGAGAGTGGTCAGCGGGCATCCGCCTTCGCCTGGCCTTCGGCGGACACGGCTGTCAGCAGTCAGGTATCAGCGTACATCGGCGGCATCGGCGGTTCCTTCCATTCCCATCCGCCTGTCCCGTCGGCGTCCGGGACGGACGCGGCTACACCGGAAGCGGCGGGCGTTTCGCTCAACTGCGCCAGCCCTACCGGTATCCGTTTCATCTGTGCGATCTGTGTCCATCTGTGGCCTAACGCAGTTCTCGCTTGCTTCGTGGTCTTGGCGCTCTCCCTGTTCAATCCCCTGCTCCGCCGCGGGTCAGGCGATGCGCCAAATGGCGGACTGCCGGGGTGCGATCGTCGCGGAGCTGCCGGCCAAGGGGACATCGTGCAAGAGTTCGTGGCCGGTCAGATCTTCGCCAAAATCAATCACGTGCGGATTGGCACTGCGGTTGACCGCGACAAGGCACCGGTTGCCAGCCAGACGGCGTTCGTAGACGTAAAGCTCCCGGTCGTCGTCGGCAATGAGCGTGCGGAAAGTGCCGGTGCGGAGCGCGGGGTTGGCTTTGCGAATCGCGATGAGTTTTTGGTAGTGGGCGAAAAGTTGTTGATGTTGGAGTTCGGGTTTGTCCCACGGATAGCAGCGCCGGCAATCGGGGTCTTTCTCGCCTTCCAAGCCGATCTCGTCGCCGTAGAAGATGCAGGGCGCGCCTTCAAAGGTGAATTGGACGGTGGTGATGAGTTTCAGGGCCGTTTCATCGCGACCGGCGGCGGTCATGGGCCGCGGGGTGTCGTGGCTGCCGAGGAGGTTGAGCATGACGGCGGTGGCTTGTTCGGGATAGTCCACCGCGATTTGCCGGAGGGTGTGGTCGAGTTGCCGGACGGTCAGCTTTTGCTCAGCGAAACAGCCGAGCAACGCTTTCTGGAACCGGTAGTTCATCACGGCGTCAAATTGATCGCCTTGCAACCAGGAGGTGGCGTCGTCCCAGATTTCGCCGACGATGTAGGCCTCGGGGTTGACCGTTTTGACGGCTTGCCGGAACTTGGGCCAGAAACTTTGGATGACTTCGTTGGGCACGTCGAGCCGCCAGCCGTCAATGCCGGCTTGTTCGATCCAGTAGGTGGCGACGTCGAGGAAGTATTTTTCGACGGCCGGGTTGTGGTAATTGAGTTGCGGCAAGGTGTAGAACCCCCACCAGCAGTTGTAGTGGTCAAGCGCTTCCTGGTGGGTCTTGAAGCGGGCGGGAATCGGCCATTGCTTGATGAAGAACCAGTCCCAGTATTTCGACTTCGGCCCTTTTTTGCGAACGTCGAGGAAGTGCGGGTGGAGATTCGAGCAATGATTCAACACCGCGTCGAGGATGATGCGCAGGCCGCGTTGGTGACATTCCTTGACGAGTTTTTTCAGCAAGGCGAGGTCGCCGAAATGTTCGTCAATCTCGAAGTAATCAATGGTGTCGTATTTGTGGTTGCTGGCGCTTTTGAAAATCGGGGTGAGATAGAGCGCGTTGATGCCGAGGGTTTCGAGGTAGTCGAGTTTCTGGAGGATGCCGGCGAGGTCGCCGCCCATGAAGTTGCGGAGGGCGGGCGCAGTGCCCCAGGGCCGCGTGCCGGACGGGTCGTTGGAGCGGTCGCCATTGCAGAAGCGTTCGGGGAAGATTTGGTAGAAGATCGCGTCGCGGACCCAGGCGGGCGTCGCGAAGGCGAGGTGGTCGGCGGGTTCATAGGTGAACCAGTCCGGTGGTTGGCCGCCATTGAAGTGGGTGCCGGTCGGAGTCACCCACCGTTCCAGACCGCAGGAGAAAACCTTGAAGGCGTACTCGGTCCGGTGCGCCGCGGGAATGGTGACGCTGTAGTACTCCTGACCGTGGGTGTGGCCAATGTAATGAAACGGGTATTCGCCCCCGCCGCGCACGACGACGTGGCCCTGCCGGATCTCGTCGCAGTCGCTTTGGAGCTTTAAGAGAACCTGCGTGGCGTCGAGTTTGTTGACGTAGCGCCGCGAGTGCGGGTCGTGGCGCATGCAGGTATGGACAGTCTCAATCACGGGACGAGTTTTACCCGGTAATACCGGGCGGCGACAACCGGATTATTCGTGTAACTCATCGTTACACCGGTCGCGGTGTTCGTCGAGGAGAGATCGGCAAAGCCGCTGGTCAATTGATCGGAATATTGCACGACGTATTGCTTGCCGATGACGCTCTTCCAAGTGATCACGGTGTCACCGGTCAGCAGGCGATTCACCGTGATGATCTGGAGGACGTTCGCCGGGTCGGTCGGATTCGTACCGGCCCGATACTCGGCTTGAGCGTTTTGGCCGTCGCCGTCGCCGTCGCACGTCGCGCAGGACTGGCTGTTCGTCGTCGTGCCGGAGCCAGTCGGGTCGTAGTAGAGAATCCGCCACCAATCCGGGATGCCGTCCCCGACCGTGTCCGTCGTGCCGTAGTAGACGACGAGGGCGTTGTTGCCGGTGGCGGTCTTGAGCGGGCCTTGGATGTGGACGCGACCGGTGGCCAGATCGTAGTCGGCGGGCACCGGTACGTAAGGATTGCCGTTGGTCACGATGAGAGTCGGCGGGTTGAAAGCCGGGAGGCGCAGGTACGTGTCGATGTTAAGGGCGCCGCTGGTGCGCTTGTTGAAGTCGAGACGCACGTGGCCGGTGTTCTCGGTAACGCCGACGTCGAACCGGTGCGCGCGGAACAGCAGGTTGCTGAAGCCCATCGTCGTCCATGCGGACGGGAGCTTCGGCGCGAAGTAACAGGTGTTGTTGCTCGCGACCGGTTTGTAGTCGAGGAACATCATGATCTGATCCACGAGCGTCAGATCGGCTTCCCAGAGATTCGGCCACGAGGTCTGGAGCCAGAAGCCGGGGTATTTTTGCAGCGAAACTTTCGGCGCGATCTGCTCCGCGCCGATGAGCATGTGGTCCATCTTGTTCGTCAGCAAGTTGAGCGTGTAGAAGTTGGTATTGATGAGGGCCTTGCCGCCGACGTAGTCCTGCCAGCGCGCGAAGTACATGCCGTACCACGACGTGGCGAGAAACCACGGGCTGTGCAGGTAGGCGCCGGGAGCGGTATTCCAATAGTTGTCGGTGTTCCCATTCACATTGTGGGCATACCGGTTGAGCAGGCCAACGATGTCGGGGTAATTGACGGTGTCGTTCTCGACGAGATTGTCGGTGTAACCACCCGCGGCTTGCCGGCCATGAATCCATTCGACCATGTTCGTCATGCGGGCGTCGTTCGCGGCGTAGGCGTCGTAGGGATAAACCATTCCTAGGTGACTGATGTCCGCCGGTTCGACTCGCGCATCAATCCGCGCATCGATACCGGTGCGGATCAGGTCAGCGCGGGCGCGGTAGGCGGTGGCCGTGGCGCTGAGGTTGAACGCGTCGGCGATGAGCGCGGCGTCGCGCAGGCCGCGGACGATGCTGGCGTTGCTGTAGATGAACAGAGCGTTGGAGTCTTCCCACACGTTGTTGCCATGGACGAGATTGTAGGTTTCGTCGAAATACAGGTTCGCGTCGTACGGCGAACCGCCCGGCGGCGCAAAACCGACGGAGTGGATCGCGGAAAACGCGAGGTTGGTGTAGCCGGCCAATTGCGCCGCGTCGCCGGTCAGTTGATAGAGATAGTTGACCGCCCACGGAACGCTGGCGGATTCGTCGGGCTGCGCCGCGCTCCAGACTTTGTATCCGTTGGTCGTGTATTTCTGGAAGAAGTGTGACTTGAATCCTGCCGACGTGTCGCGAAACGCCACTTGATCGAGAAACCCCAAATAGCCGGCCGCAACGGTCGGATGGCCGAGCCGCGCAAACGCAATCGCCGCGTAACAACCATCGCGCGGCCACGAGAACGGATACGCGCCGTTGTGTGAGCCGGCAATGATCGCGCCGCTGGCGACGTCCTGATGGATGACGCTGATGAGCAGTTTACGTTTGAACAGCCGGTCGTAGTACGTGCCCGGCAAGTCAATCGTGACGCCGGCGCTCAACCAGTCCGACCAATACGCGTCGGTCGTCTGTTGGACGGCGGCCATGCTGTTGGTGTAGAACCACGGGATCAGCGGACGCCCCCAGACGTTGTGCGTGCCAGTCTGCCCCGGTGCGTCGTCCCACGAACCGACGATCATGATGTCCACTTCATTGGTCTGCCCGGCCGGGATGGTGATGCGCTTGCCGAGCCAACCTTCCTGCGCATCGGTCGCGGTGTGATCGCGCCAACTGCCATCCGCCGGCTCACCCGCGCCAGTGACGGTATTGGTGACGTGTTTCAGCACGGTGGCGAAGTAGACGGAATTGTTCCGGTCGTACGAACTGGCCGACACCATTTTGTAATTGGCGCTCGCGAGGAAATTGCCGGAGCCGTCGTCGCCATAGCCATTCGCATTGCACCCTTCGCCGGTAATGGTGCGCGCGGTGTTGTCGTAGGCGACCATCGCGCTGTAATTCGTGCCGGCGGCGGTGCTTTCCCAATACATGCCGTCGTCAATGTTTGCACCTTTGATGTTGAAGTTCACGTCGTAGTAGAAATCCACCGTCCGCGCCGTCGCCTCGCGGTTGATGAGCAGGACGCGTTTGATGTACACGGCGCGATTCGTCCGCGTGGCATCCGCCACCACCGGCAGGGCATTCGTCGCCGGCACGAAATCGTACTGGATCACCTGAATGTCATTGCCAGCAACCGTCAGCCGGTTGCTTGTCAACACCGTCAGCGTCTCGTCGCCCGACCATTGCTGGCCGACGTCGGTATAGTCCGTGCCGGTCTGGTTCTTGAGCCAGTGAATCGAGTTCGTCCCGCCGGTCACCAACCCGATCCCGGCCATCCCGGCAATGACGTTCATCTGGCCGTTGGCTTGTTTGTCGGTGCCACAACCAAACGGGCCGCCGATGAATTCTTCCGGACCTTTGTAGCCTTCGTTGGCGGTGCCCGACCCTTGCCGGTTGCCGATGCTGGGAAAGTAGATGTCGTACAAGGTGCCGTTGGCGTCGAGCATGCAGAGGATATACCCGTTGCCGACGACCGCTTGCTCTTTGTAATGATGAATTCGACTGGCCGGGTCGCTGGCGTAGCCGGCCGTTGCTCCCCCCGGCCACGGCAGCAGAACCCGGAAGCTAAACGCATTACTCGCAGCCACCGATTCGGTAGCGGTCGAGAATGACTGCGTGTTGTTGCCGTATATAAACGTCGTATCGCGATCGGTGAATGTGATGCGGAAATAGTATTGAACAACGTCCCCGACGTTGAAGCCCGCCGGAATAACGGTTTTCCAAAACTTGTCGTTACCGTTGATCGTGTCGTACGAGAGCGTGTTCGTGCTCCACGTCGCATCCGTGCTGCGCCGGTAAAGCAGTTGGCCGCCACTCTGGTCACCATCGAGGCTGAAACTGCCGTTGTAGTTGGTGACGCTGGTAAGCGGCGTGATAATCGACAGCGGATTGCGCATGCTCGGCACGCCACTGGGCTGGGCATTGACTGGGACGTGCCAGACGTTGCCGATGGCCGCGTAGGCCGCCACTCCGAGTGACTGAATCAGGATTGCCGCGCAAAAGACCCGCCCGAGATGATGACACTTGTTCATAGTCCGCTCTCCTGCTGCCAAGATACTCCGCTTCGCTCAGGGTGCGACAATTTTTACGGAGTTTTGATTACCGGCGGCATCAGTGGCGGTTTCGGCGGCGGCGGGATCGAGCAGCCATTCGCCATCCACGACAAATTTGTATTGGTACTTGCCGGGCTTGAGATTGAGCTTCGTCGTCCACATCCCGGTGGCGTCTTTTTGGAGCGGGTTGGCGGTGGCGTTCCATTGGTTGAATTCGCCGGCCACGCTGACTGCCTTGGCGGCCGGGGCGGCGAAGACGAAAGCGACATTACCGGCCGCAGGCGCAGCGGCTCCGGCGCGGACTTCGATGACGGAGTTGTCGCCTTCGGTGGGTTTGGTCGGGTCTTTTTCCCAGCGGGCGCCGCCGTCAATGACGTATTTGAATTGATACCGGCCGGGCGGGAGATCTTTGGTGAAGGTCCAGTTGCCGGCGCCGTCGTTTTGCATTTGCCACTCGGCTTTGCCGGTAACGCGCCCTTCCACGTTGTCGAGCCAGCGGTTGAATTCGCCGGCGAGGTGGACGGTCTGCGCCTTGGCGTCGGTAAAGGAGAACTGCGTGCCGGCGGCAACCGCGGCCCCACCGACGGTAATCATGGAGTTCTCGATGTCATTGACGGTTTTGCGGGCCGGATTTTTGGGGTCGAATTTCCATTCGCCATCCACGACCAGTTTGTAGCCGTAGGTACCGGGTTTGAGGTGGAGGGTTTTGGTCCAGTTACCGGCGTCGTCCTTGGTCAGCGGGAGGGTTTTCCAATTGCTGAATTCGCCGGCGACCTCGACGGACTTGGCGGTGGGGTCGGCGTAGGTGAACGTCGTGGCCACCGCATCGTCGGCGTGGGCGCCGAGGGTGAGGCAGAGATTGCAGACAATGATTTTGAGCAGGGTTGTTCGCATGGTGATGCACTCCGGTTACGCGGCTTGGGGCGCGGGGCGCTTGGCGCCGCAGGACTCACGCACGGTCAGGTAAATCGGCAGGACTTCCTGAACGCGTTCCACTTTTTTGTGGATGAGTTCGATCAGCCGCTCACAGCTTTGCTTGCCGATTTCGTAGAGCGGTTGGTGAACGGTGGTCAGGCTGGGAATGGAATAGCTGGCTTGGGGGATGTCGTCGAAGCCGACGACGGCCAGGTCGGCGGGGACGCGGCGGCCCATTTCGGTCAGTTTGCGGATCGCGCCGAGTGCCATCTTGTCGTTGAGGGCGAAGATGGCGGTAATGCTCGGGTCGGCGGTGACGATTTCCGCGGCGGCCTTCATGCCGCCTTCTTCGGTGAGCCAGCCGTCCACAGTCAGTCGAGGTTGGATGACTTCGTTGAACGACTCGCAGATGTCCTGGCTGGTCTGGATTTCGTTCAAGCCGCCCCCGATGAAGCCGACGCGTTGGTGGCCGAGCCGGAGGAGATGTTGGGCAGCCTGCCAGGCGCCGTATTTGTAGTTGGAGACGACGTAGTTGACGTCGTGCTGCTTCGAGTAGCTGTTGACCAACAGGAACGGCCGGGTTTTGTCAGCGAAATCGGCGATGAATTTGTGCTTGTTGTTCGCGCCGATGAACAGCATGCCATCGATGTATTTCTGGTCGTACAGCCGGATGTATTCGCGGCTTTCGATGAATTCGGCGCGAGCGATTTCCAGGAGAACTTTGAAGCCGAGCTTGGAGGCCTTGTCGTAGATGCCGCTGATGATTTCACCGAAGTAGACGTCCGCAAAGGCATGGCGCAACTGCGGCATCACGACCGCCAACGTGCGGGTATGCTTCCACGCGAGCGCGCGGGCCATGCGGTTGGGCTGGTACCCGAGACGTTTCATGGTCGCATGGACGCGGTCGCGGGTTGCCGCGCTGATGCGCGTGTTCCCGTTCAACACCAGTGAAACAGTGGAGAGCGAAACCG
This sequence comes from Verrucomicrobiia bacterium, assembly GCA_022072455.1. Lineage (GTDB taxonomy): Bacteria > Verrucomicrobiota > Verrucomicrobiia > Palsa-1439 > Palsa-1439 > CAINDI01. The sequence continues at coordinate 12,028 of JAJVHY010000034.1, forward strand.
CGCTTTGCTCAGCGATATCTTTAATCGTATAACGACGTTTGGCCTCTGACATATCAAGCCACCCCCTTGGCTACGCAGCGATTTTCGCAATAAACACCTAATAATCAAGCGTTTTATCTGCGAGACGGATTGACCCACCTGCCAAGCCTTGTTAGCATTTGGCCACGAGGTGAAAATCATGAAGAAATTTGTCCGAAGCCTGCTGCCGTTTCTGCTCAGTAGTCCCCTGCTCTGCGCGGCTGAATTGGTGCCGGCCAAGTCCGCCGTCCCCAAACTTGATTCACCCGCGGCTTACGTTCTCCAAAACAATACCGTCCTTATCGAACTCAGCGAGTACGCCGGCTATGCCGGCTTGATCGCGGCCAACGGCGGCTTGCAGCCGAATGAGGATTCGTTCTTCTTTCAGAAGCATGGCTTCAAAGTCGAAATCAAACTCAGCGAAGCCGAAAGCTGGTCCGCCCTCAACTCCGGCAAGCTGGCGGCGTCCGCCACGACGGTGGATGTTCTCGCCAGCTTCGGCCGGCAATTTCAAGTCACCGTCCCGGTGCTCATCGGTTACTCGCGCGGCGCCACCGGACTGATTGTTCGGAACGACATCAAAAAGATCAACGAACTCCGCGGCAAGACCATCGTCACCGCGCAATTCACTGAAGCCGATTTCTTCATCCGGTATCTGGCGGTGGAAGCTGGCCTGGCCATCAACATTGAGCCCACCCCTGATCCCGAAAAACTCAATCTCGTCTTCTGCGACGACGGTTTTGCCGCCGGTGATGCGTTTCTCGCCGACCTGAAATCCGGCAAGAACCAACTGGCCGGCTGCGTCACTTGGGCGCCGAAAACATCCACTGTCGTCGCCGACAGCGCCGGCAAGGCGCGCCTCCTGACGACGAGTCGCAACCTGCTCATCATCGCCGACGTTTTGGTGGTGAACAAAGGATTCGCCCAAGCGCACCCTGACAAAGTTACCGGGCTCGTGGCGGGATTGCTCGAAGGCAACCGGCGTCTCCGCGAAACCGGCAGTGGAGTGGATGTCGTGGCGCAAGCGTTCGGGTGGGACGCCGCGAAAACCCGGGCGGAACTCGACAAAGTTCATCTGGCCAACCACCCCGAAAATATCGCCTTCTTTTCCGGTGCGATTGACGCGGCCGGTAGTTTTGGCGGCATCTTTCAATCAGCGGTTTATGCCTACGGTCCCTTGATCAAGTCCCCGGCCGATAGCGATGTTTTCGCCGACCCCAAACCGCTGCAAGCGCTGGCCAAGACCTACGCGCACCAGAAAATTGCGATAGCCCCGCTGCGAGGCAGCACGGAACCGGTCACCGTCGAAGGCGATCCGTTGTTGAGCAAAGACATCCGTTTTCTGTTTCAGCCGAATTCGGCCAACTTGGATTTGAAAAATGCGACCAATTTGAAACAACTGGAAACAATCAAGAACCTGCTCCAAATCAGTCCTGGCTCGCTGGTGTTGTTGCGCGGCCATGTGGACAACTCCTTGCTCGAGAATTTTCGCAAGACCGGCGGCGAAACCAAAGTTCGGGAGATGGCCCTGCAGGCGGTCACGTTGAGCAAAAATCGCGCGCTCGAAATCAAACGCCTCCTCCACGAACGCCACGGCGTGGAGCCGAGCCGGGTGGAATGCTTGGGCCGGGGCTGGGATGAACCCCTCGGCACTGACCACGCACAAAACCGGCGCGTCGAAGTCCAATGGTTCACCGTCGAATGAGCGCCACCAACAAACAACCGAATCCGGGCAAAGGCGATTGGTGGTTGATCGTATTCTTCATCGGTTGCGTGGCGGTCTTGGTGGTGAGTGTGAGTTTCATCTGGCGGAAACTCGGCCAGCCCAAACCGGCGGCAACCCGACCTCCGCCGGCAGCCGCCCAGCCGGTCCCCCCAACGCCGCCGTTGGTCGTCACCCCACTGCACCAGCCGGCCCCGGCACCGCCGCTGGATGTGTCAGTGCGCGCGATTCTCAGCGACCCGGAAGCGTTCTTGGGAAAACTGATCCGCACGCCGGGGATTGTCCAGTTCCACGACACCAAAAAGGAGACATTCGATCTCCAGCAAGGCAACTATGTTTTGCCGGTGAAATATCAGGGGCTGACCATCACCAGCCGGCAAGTGATGATCACCGGCATCTTGCGGCGGGATGAAAGTTTGAACACTCCCACCCTTGCCGCCCAGCAGATCGAGCCCCAGTAAAAAGCAGAACCCCCGCTCCGGGTGGAGCGAGGGTTCTGAACTTACGTCTGAGCTGGGGTTAACTTAACCCAGCCGATTCGACTCTCGAATCAATACGTGCCCCATTCGATGCCGACGCCGTCAAGCGCTGACTTCGTGGAGGTCGAGATCGCAACGTTGTTGCTCTCGGCGAGCGTTGTGGAGATCACGAACGCGTTATTCACCGCGTCAGCCGACGGCAGACCGCCTTTGACATACGTGGCCACTTCCGCCAAGACGATGGTGTCACCAACTTTCATCTTCTTCTCGATCGCCCACTGATCAATGGCCGAGTCAATCTGACGGGCATCATTGAGGCTGCGGCGGCCTTGGGACTGCTTACGAGCTTTCACGAAGCCCGGGATCGCGAGCGCGGCCAACAGACCGATGATGGCAACGACGATCATGATTTCAACGAGCGTGAACGCGGCTTTGTTACTGCGGATCTTACTGATCATGTTTCTACTCCCTTTATTATGGTTTTGTTTGGTTCAACTACGCCAAACCTCTTTAGCAGTGGGTATGCCACAGCCGAAATCCGGCCATTTCACCCTGATTTGCCTCCGAATATCTCATTCCTGTGTGGCCAAGCTGATAACCCGTTCATTCTTGCGACAAACAAAATCGAGCAACGCCCGAAACCGGAACGAGTCAAGATGCTTCATCACGGTTGAATGGGAGGGCGAACCTCCCGGCGAGCCACGGCTCAGCAGGAGCTTCGCACTCCCGCAACCCTTCGATTGCAACACACGAAAAAGCAGAACCCCCGCTCCGGGTGGAGCGAGGGTTCTGAATTTACGTCAGAGCTGGATCCGAACTTAACCCAGCTTGTTCGCCGAATGGATCAATACACGCCCCATTCGATGCCGACATTAGCCAACGCTGACTTCGTGGAGGTCGAGATCGCAACGTTGTTGCTCTCGGCGAGCGTTGTGGAGATCACGAACGCGTTATTCACCGCGTCAGCCGACGGCAGACCACCTTTGACATACGTGGCCACTTCCGCCAAGACGATGGTGTCACCAACTTTCATCTTCTTCTCGATCGCCCACTGATCAATGGCCGAGTCAATCTGACGGGCATCATTGAGGCTGCGGCGGCCTTGGGACTGCTTACGAGCTTTCACGAAGCCCGGGATCGCGAGCGCGGCCAACAGACCGATGATGGCAACGACGATCATGATTTCAACGAGCGTGAACGCGGCTTTGTTACTACGGATCTTACTGATCATGTTTCTACTCCCTTTATTATGGTTTATTTGGCTCAACTACGTCGAACCTGTTTAGCAGCGGGTATGCCAGCCACGGTTTCCGCCGTTTTACCCCCCAATTGCCCCCAAAAATCTCAAAACTGCGCCATCCATCGCAAAAACATCGTTCATTCTTGCGACGAACAGAAATGATCAGGCCGGTTCTGCTCCAAATTGTGATTGATTGTCGCGCCTTCCCCCGTAGCATGCCGGCCCATGACAACTTCACAGAAAGTCGGCTGGGGAATTCTGAGCACTGGTGCCATCTCGCGCGCATTCGCGGAGGCCGCGCCCAAATCCGTTACCGGTCGGTTGGTTGCCGTTGCGAGCCGTGACAGCGCGACCGCCCAAAAATTTGCCGGCGAATACAAAATTCCCAACAGCTACGGCCGCTACGAAGACCTTCTCACTGATCCCGCCGTTCAAGCCGTCTACATCTCCACCCCCCACCCACTCCACGCCGAATGGGCCATCAAAGCCGCGCAAGCCGGCAAACACATCCTCTGCGAAAAACCGGTTGCCCTCAATCATCCCGACGCCATGCGCATCGTGGCCGCCGCGCAGGAACACGGCGTCTTCCTCATGGAAGCGTTCATGTATCGCTGTCACCCTCAGACTGCAAAACTGCTGGAACTCCTCCGCGACAAAATCATCGGCGACGTGCGCCTCATCCAAGCCACCTTCAGTTTTCAATGCGGATTCAACGCCAACAGCCGGCTCTTCAGCAATGCCCTCGGGGGCGGCGGCATCCTCGATGTCGGCGGCTACCCGGTTTCCATGGCGCGCCTCCTTGCCGGCGCCGAGCCGCTCGATGTCAAAGGTGTCGCCCACCTCGGCACCACCGGCATTGATGAATGGGCCACCGCTGTCCTGCGTTTTCCCGGCGACATCCTCGCCCAAGTTTCCACCGGCATCGTCCTCAACCAGGAAAACGTCGTCCGCATCTTCGGCAGCGCCGGCAAGATCACCCTGCCCAACCCCTGGGTCGCGAATCGCAAAGCGCCCGATACCGGCAAAATCATCGTCCACCTCAACGGCAAAGAGCCAACCGAAATCAGCATCCCGACCAACGTCACGAGTTACTCCCATGAAATTGACGTTGTCGGCCGCGCCATCCAAGCCGGCCAGACCCAAGCCCCGGCGCCGGCCATGACTTGGAACGACACCCTCGGCAACATGCAGACCCTCGACCGCTGGCGTGAATCCATCGGTTTGCTCTACGACGCCGAAAAGCCGGCCGGCTTCCCACAACGAACCCTCCGCCTGCGCCCGCAACATACCATGCAATACGCCCGCGTTCCCGGCGTCACCCTGCCAGTGTCCCGCATCGTTCTCGGCGGCATGGAAATGCCCTCCCTCCCGCGCACCGCCGTCATCTGCGATGATTTCTTCGAACGCGGCGGCAACTGTTTCGACACGGCCCACATCTACGGAGGTGGCGTCCCGGAAAAATACTTCGGCCACTGGGTCCGCAATCGCAACCTGCGCGATCAAATCGTCATCATCGGCAAAGGCGCCCACACACCCTTCTGCGACCCGGTCAACCTGACGACGCAACTCCTCGAATCACTGGAACGGATGCAAACTGACTACGTTGATCTCTACATCATGCACCGCGACAACCCGGCCATCCCGGTCGGCGAATTCGTGGACGTCCTCAACCAACACCTCCGCGCCGGCCGGTGCCGGGCCTTCGGCGGCTCCAACTGGTCGCTCGACCGCGTCCAAGCCGCCAACGACTACGCCCGGCAACACGGGCTGACCGGCTTCACCGCCGTCAGCAACAACTTCAGTCTGGCCCGGATGGTTGATCCTGTCTGGAGTGGCTGCATCTCCTCCGCTGATCTCGATTCGCGGGCGTGGTTTACCAAAACCCAGACCGCGCTCTTCGCCTGGTCCAGCCAAGCCCGTGGCTTCTTCACCGAACGCGCTGACCGGTCTGACGACAAGGAATTGGTCCGCTGCTGGTTTGCCGACGACAACTTCGCGCGCCGGCAACGCGCCTATGAACTCGCCAACAAACGCGGTGTCCATCCCAACAGCATCGCCCTGGCGTACGTCCTCCGGCAACCGTTCCCCACATTCGCGCTGATCGGGCCGCGCACCTTGACTGAATTTCACTCGTCTCTACCGGGCCTGACTGTCGAACTGTCGCCCGAGGAGTTGCGGTGGCTGAATCTCGAGTAACTCCTCCGCTCCGGCAATCCTTGCGGTTCATCATGGTGGCCTGGGTCATCGGGGCCGGCTGGATGTACCTGACCACCGGTGCCGTCTTCACCCGGTTCGCCAAACTCCTCGACATGCCGAAATTCGGGTTCGGCCTCTTGGCCGCCATCCCATTTGCCGGCGCACTGGCGCAATTACCGGTCAGCTACATCATCACCCGGTACGGCCATCGCAAACCACTGTTCATCACTCTTGGCCTGATCCACCGCGGCCTCTGGCTGGTGATCGCCGGCATCCCCTGGCTGCTGCCCGCCGGTTGGCAATGGCAGGGTTTGATCCTCCTGTTCATCCTCACCAGCATGACCGGCCAAATGGTCACGCCGATCTGGGTCTCGTGGATGGCCGACCTCGTGCCCAGCCGGATCCGCGGCCGGTATTTCTCGCGCCGCAGTCAACTCGGTCAGATGATCGGCGTGATCATCACACTTCTGATGGGATTTGCACTCGACCGCGCCGAAATCCGCGGGAGTCAGATGCTGCTGCAAGTGGTGGCGCTGGCCCTCGCGTTGGGCGCGGTCTATGGGATGATCGATTTCCTGTTCTTCCTCAAAGTCCCCGACATCCAGCGCGTCGAACCCAACCCCGCGACCAACCTCTGGCAAATGGTGCGTGAACCACTCCACGACCGGAACTTTCGCCGCTTTCTCGGCTACACCGCCACCCTGACGTTTGGGATTGGGTTCGTTGGCCAATTCGCGTGGCTCTACATCTTCGACATCGCCGGCCTGTCCAACGCCCAAGCCAACGCCATGCTGGTGCTGATCCCGCTGATCTTAATGATGATCTTCACCCCGATCTGGGGGCGGATTGTTGACCGGTTCGGCCGCAAGTCCACCCTCGTCCTCGCCGGCATCCTCGTCATCCCGGGTTCGCTCGGCTGGATTTTTGTTTCCCGTGAAAACTGGCTGTGGGGCTACTCCGCCATCGTCATTGCCACCGCCGCGTGGCCCGGCATTGAAATCGCCAACTTCAACGTCCTCCTCGGCATGAGTGACCAAGCCGGCCCCCGCTCTTCCGGCAGCGCCTATGTCGTCGTCAACAGCACCCTGACCGCCATCGCCGGCATCCTGAGCGGCCTCTTTGGCGGCGCAGTGGCCCAAACTCTGGACGACTGGAAATTCTCATTCGCCGGCATCACCCTGACCTACCACGGCGTCCTCTTTATCATCTCGACGCTCATCCGCACTGCCGGCCTGTTTTGGTTGGTGCGATTTGAAGACCGACAAGCCGGCACTCCGCGCGCCGCGCTCCGCTACCTCGGCACCAATCTTTACTCCAACCTCCAGCAAGCGGTCTTCATCCCCGGCCGACTGTTTCAGCAATTGAGCCGATGGACGTACCAAATCAACAAACGCCGGCGTTAACCCTCGCCGGGCACGCGCTTCGCGCCGAACGGCCACCACCACTTCTTCTTCGGCGCCGGCGCTGGGGGGGGCGGTGGCGGTTCGAGTTCTTCGTCGGTCATCAGACGCTCCTGCCGGGGGTACGTTTGTTCGCCGCCGACCACAACAATGGAATTCTCGCGCACCTGCAATTCCGGCAACGAAGTATAATCGGAATACGCTGCCCGCGTCGCCAGGCGCGCGGCGGGATCAATTCGCACATACCCATACGAGCGCGGACCGTTTTGGAACAACACATGCAAGTGAGCCTCCTGGTCAATCCGGCCTTGAAGTCCAGTTGGCGCGATACAGGGACCAAGCGGCACCAAACTGAAGATCGTCTTCGACGGTTCACCGCGAACGCTGACATAGAGTTGGTCCCTGTCGCCTTCCCGGCGGGCAATCAAAGTGTAAATCCGGTATTCCTCCGGCACCCCTTCCACCACCGGTAAGCCGACTGTCTGAGTCCAGAGTTCGCGACCGTTGATAATCGCCAAACTGGCTGGCGTGGAGCTCGCGACCACCCCGCCGCTGGTAACTGAGACTTGAACCCGGTAGTTTCCGCGCCGCCGCAGATCGTAGTACGGCAAAATGTCCACAACCCGGGAAACCGTTTGCCCCGCCGGGATGAGGACGGACTCGCCTGCCACAAACTCAGCCGTAACCGATACATTCTGATTATTTTCGTCGGTGACAACAAATCGGAGCCAGGAAGTTGCGTCGGAATTCTCGAGCTGGATTGCCCGCCCGGAAAAATTGCGAATTGTGACTGTGACCGGGATGCTTTCATAGACGAGAAATGTGTCTTTCGCAGCACGGAGTTGGACACTGATTTGCGCGGAGGCAATGCCCGCGCTCACAAGAAGTAAAAGCAGAGCACGCATGCGCAAACCGTATCATGCGCGAAAAGTCAGCGACAAGGCAAATTCGAGTGCGGTCACATGCGCTTGGGCACGTTGCGCGAGCGGGACGGTGAGGGCCGATTCGCTGCCGAGAATGTGATCGGTGCAGTGCCGGAACAAATGGAAGGCCATTGGCCCGCGTTGCCGGACGCGCGTCATGTTGCGGCCGATTTCCCGGCGGATCAGTCCGTGGCCGGTGGCCCGGTTGCCGTCAATGATCGAGTCGCGGTTGATCGGGGTCACACGGGATACCGCCTGCAGAATTTGTTCACCGATGTACGGCGGTTGCCGGCGCAGTTCGTAGAGGTAAAAGCCGCTGGCGTCCACGTCCTCGTGAAATTCAAACGAGAATTCAAACCGCCGGCCTTTGACCAGACGCTTGATGAGTTCGGCTTCGGGAGTATTGGTGCGCCGCTGGAATTGCCGGTTGATGTCGCGGCGTTGCCGGTTGCGGCGTTGGTTGCGCGCCCAGCCGTAGGGGTTGATGCAGGGGAAGACGAGCCAGTTGATATTGCCCGGTCGGCCGCACTCCAACCACCGTAGGACGCCTTCGACGCCGGCGGGTTCTTCGCCGTGCATTCCACCGCTCAGCAAAACTGTCGGCGCCCGTTTCGCGACGGTAGGCTCGACAACAAACCACGGGTATTCCCAAATCGTCGCCACTTGCCGGACTTTCCAACCGCGGAGCGCGCGCAAGCGGTCGGTCAGCTCGGAATAGGAGCGCACGGGTTACCGCGACGACTGCGGCGTGTCTACGATGGCGCGGAGGAATTCGGCGTTGGTCTTGAGTTTGCTCAGGCCGTTGAGAAGTTTCTGGATGGATTCGAGCGGCGGGGCGCCGCTGAGGGCGCGCCGCAATCGCGTGACGCCTTCCAACTCCCACGGTTTCAGGAGCAATTCTTCGCGACGGGTGCCGGACATGTTGATGTCAACCGCCGGCCAGTAGCGTTGCTCGGCAATCTTGCGGTCGAGCACAAGTTCGGAGTTACCGGTGCCTTTGAATTCCTGGAAGATCAATTCGTCCATCCGCGAGCCGGTTTCCACGAGCGCGGTGGCGATGATGGTCAACGAGCCACCTTCTTCCGCTTTGCGGGCGGAGGCGAAGATGCGGCGGGGTTGTTCCATCGCGCGGGCGTCGAGACCGCCGGTCATGGTGCGGCCGGTCGAACCCATGTGGTTGTTAAAGGCGCGGGCCAACCGGGTAATCGAGTCGAGGACAAGGAAAACGTCCCGGCCAAATTCGACAAGGCGTTTGGCGCGCTCGATGGCAATTTTGGCGGTGCGGACGTGGTCTTCAATGGTTTGGTCGTTGGTCGAGGCGATGACTTCACCGCCTTTGATGGAGCGGCGGAAATCAGTTGTTTCTTCGGGACGTTCGTCGCAAAGCAACACGATGGTGTGCGCTTCCGGATGGTTCGTCAACACGGCGTCGGCCATGTGATGTAGGAGCGTGGTCTTGCCGGTGCGGGGGGCGGCCACGATCAGGCCGCGCGTGCCTTTGCCGATCGGCGCGACGATATCCACGACGCGAGTGGTGTAGCGCTCTGGCACGGTTTCGAGGACGAAACGTTCGTTGGGTTGGATGACGGTGAGGTCGTCGAACTTTTTGAGCGCGGTGTATTTTTCGGGAGGCTGGCCGTTGATGGTTTTGATGTCCACCAATTGCGGGCTGCCTTTGCGGGGCGGCGCAGCTTTGCCGTCAATTTCCAAACCGGGCCGCAAGCGAAACCGGCGAATGATGTCGGGCGAGACGTAGATGTCGTTGGGGCTGACTTGAAAGCTCTTGGCTGGATTACGGAGAAAGCCGAAGCCTTTTTCACCCACTTCGAGCACACCTTTGGCGATTAGCTCCGGGCGGGGTGGTTGCTGCTGCTGTTGCGGCGGCGGTTGAGTGCCGGGCGGTGGTTGTTGACCCGGTTGAGTCGCCACTTGCGGCTGGGGTGGATTTCCGTTCGGGACCGGCTGTTGGTTCTGGTCGGATTCGTTCACTTTGGGTTTACGATGGTGATAGTAGCGACGGTGATGTTGATGACGGCTCACAGATTGGTCTCAGCCCACGCGGAGCGCAGGATTTGGGTTGTTTGTGTTGGAAATAAAGGCATGTGCTTCCGTGGCGCGCTGGAAGTCAAATTCGACTATGCGCTCCAAATCTGGAATCAGTTTGAGCTGAATGACGGCCACTATGACACTGATATACAGTTGCTCTATCGAGCTAGCCCGCGCTCCGACTTGCGACAGAAGTCAACGAAGTGGGTGAGTTCTTGGCTCTGCGGGAGTTCGCGGGTGACAGTATCCAACGCTGTGGCTAATGTCAACCCCGACTTGAAGACTATTTTGAAGGCTTCTGTCAGCGCCCGAATCGTCTCTGCCGGCACGCCTCTCCGTTCCAGCCCAACCTTGTTCACACTCCGGGTCTCGCCGGGATGGCCGTCCACAATCATGAACGGCGGGACGTCTTGCACCACCTTGGCGCAACCGCCAATGATGGACATTTTACCGACCCGACAAAACTGGTGCACTGCCGCCAGCCCGCCGACAATGGCGTAATCTTCAACCACGACGTGGCCGGCCAGTGTGCCGTTGTTGCTGAAAACCACATGATCGCCAACGACGCAATCATGCGCGATGTGTGAGTAGGCCAGGAAATTCCCGTGCGATCCGACTCGCGTATGCAACCCGTCACCGGTCGCCGTGTGGACGGTTACATGTTCCCGAAAGACATTCCCTTCCCCGATATCGAGGTAACACTTGCCGCCGGCAAACTTCAGGTCTTGGGTCTTCAATCCGATGCAGGCAAACGGATAAAATTCGTTGCATGGACCAATGGTCGTCACCCCATCAACCACCACATGCGAATGCAGCCGGCAACCGTCACCGAGTTTCACGTTCGGCCCGATGACACAATACGGCCCAACCTCACAGCCAGCGCCAAGCTGCGCCTGTGAGTCAACGATTGCGGTGGGATGAATGCGTGCTGAGACCACGTCTGTGTGACAAGTCATACACGAAGCACACCGGCTGGTCAATCAAACCGATACCGGTTATCCTGCGCCGGCATGGTAATCGGTCGACTTGCTCCCACGCCCAGCGGCGGACTGCATCTGGGCAACGCGCGAACCTTTCTCATCGCGTGGTTGTCGGCACGTGCTGCGGGCGGGCGCATCGTGCTGCGCATTGACGACCTCGACCGCCCGCGAGTCAAAATTGGCTACACAGAACAAGCGCTTGCCGACTTGCGCTGGCTCGGACTCGATTGGGATGGCGAGCCACTCTACCAAAGCCAACGCTCCGCCGCTTACGAAACCGCACTCGATAAATTGCGCGCGGCGGGTGCCGTCTACGCCTCCACTGCGAGCCGCCGCGAACTCGCTCTGGCTGCCCAAGCACCACACGCCAATGAGCCATCGTCTGGCGATATATCCAGCGACCGGCTCCCCGCATGGCGGTTTCGTGTGTCGAAGCAGCCGGTCGATTTCGACGATGCAATTCACGGTGCGTGTGCCATCACCACCGATGATTTCGTCGTTTTTCGTAACGACGGCATCGCCGCCTATCAACTCGCAACCGTGGTGGACGATCATTTTCAAGGAGTCACCGAAGTCGTGCGCGGCGATGATTTATTGAGTTCGACGCCGCGACAGATTTTGCTCGCACGCGCCCTCGGGCTCCCCTCGCCCCGCTACGTCCACGTTCCGCTCGTACTCGATGGGCAATCAGAACGAATGGCCAAGCGCCGGGATTCGACTCAATTGGCCGCTTTGCGCGCGGCCGGGGCTCCGGCAGCGGAAATTATCGGCAGACTTGCCGGCAGTTGCGGGTGGGCGCAGGCCGGTGAGCATATCCGACCGGCAGAATTACTCGCGCGATTTGATTTGGCAAAACTGCCCCGACACGCAGTCCAGCTTACCGGTCCATGACAGCGAACATCACTTCGGCTTCGCTGACGACTTCGCCGGCAACCTTGCAGATGCCGTTCGCCTTCGCGATTTTGCCGCGAGCCTTCCCCATTTCAATTTCGATCACAACTTGATCGCCAGGCCGCACGGGTTTGCGCCACTTGACGTTGTTGGCACTCATGAAGTACGCGACTTTGCCGGCGTTTTCACCGGCCCGTAACATCAGAATCCCGGCCGCCTGTGCCATAGCTTCGAGTTGCAACACGCCCGGCATGATGGGATGACCGGGGAAATGGCCCTGAAAATATGGCTCATTGATTGAGACGTTTTTCAGCGCGACGATTTTCTGTTCACCTTCGATCTTGAGAATCCGGTCAATCATCAGGAACGGATACCGGTGCGGCATGATTTCCAGGAGCCGCATGATGTCCATCGCTGTTTCGATGGGCGCGTCTGCCGGCATGGGTGGGGTGAACGCGACGGGTGCCGGTTGCTCTTTCTCGATCACTTTCGCGAGCGCTTTGGTCAATTCCGCGTTCAGGCCATGACCGGGCCGAACGACGACAATGTGCGCGGCCAGCGGCCGGCCGAGCAAGGTGATGTCGCCGATGATGTCGAGAATCTTGTGGCGGACGAATTCATCACGAAACCGGAGTGGTTCGGTGGAGAGAATGCTGTCGCCGCGGATGAGCACGGCGTTTTCGAGACTGCCGCCTTTGATGAGGCCTTTGTCCACGAGGTATTGAATCTCCTCGTAGAAGGCAAAAGTCCGAGCGGAGGAGATCTGAGTGTCGAAAGTTTCCGGCTCGATATCGAGGCTGAGAAACTGCGCGTCGAGTCCCGGCTTGCCAAAGTGGATCGTGCAACTGACGCGCAGGTGATCGCTCGGCAAGACGATTGCCAGCGAGTCGCCGACTTCGACATGAACGACCTGCTTCGGTTGGAAAACTTCGCGTTTGCCTTCCTGCGGTTGGATGCCGGCTTCCTTGACGAGTTTCACGAACGGCTTCGCGCTGCCGTCGCCGACCGGCGGTTCGTTGCCGTCGAGTTCGATGAGAATGTTGTCGATGCCGAACCCGGTCAGCGCGGAGAGAACGTGTTCCACCGTGTGGATGACCGCCCCACCGCCGCTGATGGTCGTCCAGCGCGTTGTGTCGCCGATGTTGCGGATGTTGGGCTCAATGACCGGCTTCGACTCGAGGTCGGTGCGGATAAATTTAATCCCGTGATCAACGGGGGCCGGTTTCCAGGTCATGTTGACCTTGTTGCCGGTGTGGATGCCGATGCCGGAAAAAGAGACAGGCCGTTTGATGGTCTGCTGTTGCTTGAGCATGCGCGCCTTGTAACACGCACCCCAGCGATAGGCAAGCTGGGTTCACCGTTCTTGGTGAGCTACTATTTGATACGAAAGCCTGATATGGGAGCGGCGTCCCGCCGCGATTCCCCTCTGCCCCCGGTCGCGTCGGGACGCCGCTCCACAACCTGCCACTGACGTTCATGGGCCTGCACACTTCCCGTTTACCGAAATTTCCGGTACAAAACTTGCCATCCATTACGCCATGGCAAAGTGGAATTTATCAGCGGAAGACGAAAAGGCACGCGAAGCCGCGTTTGAAGCCAAGCTGTTGGCCGAACTGCGCGGGGTCACACCGAAACCTCAGCCGCCTCCCCCACCCTCGCCGGTCACCGCAACAACTGACGGCATCCAAATTTCCGTGACCGCAAGCGGCCAGACGACTCATTTCAACTCACTGGCGAGTGTCCCCTTGCCGGTGCGCCAACGAATTTTGAATGCGTGGATGGCCGCACCGGCCCTTCGCACCGAAACGCCCACGCCGCCGGTTGCTCGCCCGCGAACACGCAGCGCCGCGGTTGCGATGAATCTGTTCTTGCCGGGGGCGGGTCAGTTCTACCTTGGACAACCCGGCTGGGGATGTTTTTACGCGCTAAGTTTCTTGGTGTGTTTCGCGGCCATGATTGTGATCTTCATCCGCGGGTATTTGGCGCTGGACCTCAACGGCGACATTTTTGCGACGGGCACGCTGGAGAAACTGATGGAAACCTTTCAAGCCGGCACGTTGATCGCGCTGCAGATTGTCGCGTTGGTCATCTACCTAGCCTCCACCGCGCACCTCTTTCTATCACGGCCCCGTGATTGAACCGCGCGCGGCCATCAACTCCGCCACTGCCGCGAGAGCATGTTCGGCGTCCTTACCGGTCGCGATGAACTCCAATGTGTCGCCTTGCACGGCCCCGATTGACAATAGGCCGATGACCGAGCGCACGTTCCGGTAGGGACGACCGTTGAGGAGGAAGTTGTAGAAGTTCATCCCGTCCCGGTGGACGTAGATATCGCAGTCATACTTCTTCGCAATCTCGGCGACGGTCGAGATTGGGCGGAGATGCAACCCGGCCGCGTCCTGAATGGTGACGCGCAAACTGTGAAAACCGTTTTGTTCGAGCGATTCGCGTTCCGCGCGCCAGATGTGGGCGTACTTCTGACACCACTCCTCGGCAGCCGAATGCCGGCCGATGTCCCGGCCAGCTTCCTGCGAACGCAGGTATTGATGCTTCTCGATTTCCTGCCGCTGGTCGAGATTGTCGCGCCGGAGTTTTTCGCGACGCCAGTCGCCGGCATAGCGCTGGACAAAATCTTCGATGGCCTCCTCGATCGTCACCTCGCTGCCGCGGCTCTGCGAGAGGTAATACTTGTGCTCCTCAATCGCCTTGAGTTCCGCCGCCGTGAGGTTGATCGCGGGAGTGCTCATCATTTCGTGCGCCGCTTCGCCAACACCCCGGCCCGCGTCCGCAACCGGAGCGCGTTGAGCCGGATAAAGCCGGTCGCGTCGGTCTGATCGTACGCACCCTTGTCGGCTTCCATCGTGGCAACGTACGGATTGTAGAGCGAGACCGGCGATTTGCGACCGGCGGTGATGATGTTGCCCTTGTAAAGCTTCAACCGCACGGTGCCGGTCACGTTCTTCTGCGACTCGGTCACGAACGCCTGCAACGCCTCGCGCTCCGGCGAGAACCAGAATCCGTAGTACACCAACTCGGCATACCGGGGGATGAGGGAATCGCGCAGGTGCATGACTTCCCGGTCCATCGTCAGCGTTTCGACTTGCCGGTGCCCGAAATGCAGGATTGAGCCGCCGGGCGTTTCGTACACGCCGCGGCTCTTCATGCCAACAAACCGGTTTTCCACGAGGTCCACTCGGCCGATGCCGTGCTTGCCGCCGAGTTTGTTCAATGTCCGCATCACGTTCCCCGGTGAGAGTCGCTTGCCGTTGACCGCCACGCAATTGCCCTGCTCGAAATCGAGTTCGACGTACTCCGCTTTGTTCGGTGCGTCTTCGGGGGCAACGCTGAGTTTGAACATGTCGCGCGGCGGTTCGGCCCACGGGTCTTCGAGGATGCCGGATTCAAAACTGATGTGGAGAAGATTCCGATCCATCGAGTACGGTTTCTTGGCCGACGCCTCGACCTTGATCCCCTTCTCCGCGCAATACGCCAACATCTCCGCCCGGCCTTTGAACTGGTTCTGGTAGGCCGGCATCCGCCATGGCGCGATGATTTTGAGGTTTGGCGCGAGGGCCGCGTAGGTCAACTCGAACCGGCATTGGTCATTCCCCTTGCCGGTTGCGCCGTGTGCCACGGTGTCGGCTTTCTCTTTCTTGGCGATGTCGACTTGCGCCTTCGCGATGAGTGGCCGGGCGATGCTGGTGCCGAGGAAATACTGGCTCTCATAAATCGCGCTGGCTTGCACCATCGGGAAAATGAAGTCGCGCGCAAATTCTTCGACAAGGTCGAGTGCGTAGTATTTGTCCGCGCCGGTCGCCTTCGCTTTCTTATCGAGGCCCTTGAGTTCCTCTTCCTGGCCGATGTCGGCGCAATACGCGACGATCTCGCACCGATATGTTTCCTTGAGCCAGTGTAAAATGACTGACGTGTCTAACCCGCCTGAGTAAGCAACGACAATTTTCATAGGCGGCGAGTTGTAGCAGTCTGTGTGAAAAAATCACGCACAATCTACGCGGCCGGGACCGTCAACGCGAACGGCGGGATGCGGACAAAGATGCGGTTGTCGAACTCATCCACACCATGATAACTGCCTTCCGCGATGCTGTCGCTGCCGATGATGTGGTAACTGTTGTAGGAAAATATCTCCCCCGGTTCGAGGCGCGGTTTCTTGCCGACGATGGCCTCGCCTTCGAGGATATATTTTTCCCCGGCCGCATCAGTCACGATCCACTTCCGATGCGTCAGGCGCACCGTCCGGTCGCTGTCGTTGTGGATCGTGATGAAATACACCAACGGGTATGGCTGCTCCACGCGAGCCGGTAATTCCGGGTGGTATTCCACTCGGTCGATACTGACCCACAGCCCGGCAACTTCCACAGCTTGTTTTGGTGTGCGACCCATGGCGCGGTTTTCTATCGCAGTTTCCGGTCATTTGAAAGAAATTGCGCGTTGTGAGCGACCGCCCGCCCATAGAGCCAACGATTGCCAACGTCCCGGTCGAGCAACTGACCGAGCCGCGCCGCGTCATCACCACGCCGGTGAGTTGGCGCGTGGCGTTTGCCGCGTTGCGGCATCGGAATTTCCGCCTGTTTTTCGCTGGGCAAGGCATCTCGCTGGTCGGCACCTGGATGCACTCCGTCGCGTTGGGGTGGCTGGTCTACGAGGTCACGCGCTCGACTCTGACACTGGGCTTCGTCAGTTTTCTCAGTGCCTTGCCGGTGACGATTTTTGCGGTGGTCGGCGGCAACTTGGCCGACCGGGTCAGCAAACGACGGATTCTGATCTGGACACAAGTCGGCTCGCTGGTGTTGGCCCTGATGCTCGGAACGCTCGTGTGGCTCGGCAACATGCCCATCTGGCAGATCGCCGCCATTGGCATCTTGCTCGGGACCGCGCACGCCTTTGACATCCCGGCCCGCCAAAGTTTCGTCGTCGAGATGGTCGGCAAGGCCGACTTGATGAATGCCATCGCGTTGAACTCCTCGCTGTTCAACACCGCCCGCGTGCTCGGCCCGGCCTTGGCCGGAGTGCTCATCAGCACGATCGGCGCAGCCGGGTGTTTCTGGTTGAATGGCCTCTCGTATTTCGCCGTCATCGCCAGTTATCTTTGGATGCGGTTACCAACCCCCAGCGCCCCGGTGCAGCACTCCTCCGTCTGGGAAGGAACGCAGATTGCCATGCAGTATATCCGCCAACACGGTCCCGTGCGCCGCATCCTGATGCTCATGGCGGTGTGTAGTCTGTTTGGATTTCAGTACACGACCCTCCTGCCGGTTTTCACGCGCGACATCCTCCACGGCGACGCGCGGATGCTCGGCTTCCTCACCTCGGCCAACGGTGCCGGCGCGTTGACCGGTGCCATGCTCCTCGCCAGCTTCGGCCACCGACTCCCGCGCCGGACAATCTTTCCCCTGTCCCTGACCGCGTGGTCAATGGCGAGCGTTGTGTTTGCCTATTCCACCTCGGTCTGGCTATCGGCCGCGATGTTGGTGCTGGCCGGGATCGCCTTCATCGTCGGCATGGGCTCGGCGAACACGCTCGTGCAACTCAGCGTGCCGGACGCGTTGCGCGGCCGGGTCATGGGCGTCTACACGATGGCCTTTCTCGGCGTCGCGCCCTTCGGCGCGTTGCTGCTGGGGGCCGCCGCCAACCTGTGGGGCGCGCCGCTGGCCATCGCCGCCGGCATGACGATTTGCTTGTTGGCAGCCCTCAGTCAACTTCGGACCAGAGCCCCCGATAATCCCGCGAACTTGAACTGATTCACGTCCACTACTTCAACCGAGACCGGACTGCGCGGCCCAAGACGGACTCGATCTCCTCGGGGCTGACTACGTTCGCCAACTCAAGTGGATTACCGCTGATCGCGGTCGTCTTGCGCGACTTGGATCAGAGGCGCCTGTTTCACTTACCGTTTACCAAGCATCCGTCCGAAACGGCGCGGCCGGCAATCCGTCGCGATTATACAAGTTGAGGCCGACCGGGTTCATGGCATACGCATACCGCACCGCGACCGGCTTCGCGACGGCAGGACTGGAAACGACGACGGAATCACCGTCAATTACCGCATCCGCCCAAACCCATTTTTTGTCTTCGCCGGCAATGGCGAACTGCTTCAACTGTCCGCCGGCATCCTCCACCGCCGGGCCGTGACCGGCCTTTTTGCCGACCATCAACCCCTTCCCGACGAAATCAAACGTGAGCCGGGCTTTATTATCCACGATGGTCATTTCTTTGAAAAGCGGCCCGCTGCATACCAATCCCGTCTGCCCGTAATCATTCCGCAATGCCCAGAGCGCGAGGCGGGTGCCGACATCCACCTTGTTGCGCGGATGGATATCCAAGTTGTCACCGACATCAATCGCCACAGCCATGCCGGTGTGCGGCAGGGTGAGGGTTTTGCGTTGGGCCTCGCGCACCTTCGCCCAACCATCGCCGCCGGCAGGATCGGTCGACGGTTTCTGCCAGTTGGCCAACTGCACAAAGTAGAACGGCATGTCGGCTTGATTCCACGCGGCGCGCCAACCATTCACGAGCGCCCGCTTCTTGTGGAAATAAATCTCGCCCTCATCACCGTTGGATTCACCCTGGTACCACAGCACTCCCTTGACGGCGAACGTCGTCACCGGCGCGACTCGGCCATTGTAGATTCCCCCAATGGTTGGACCGGCCGGAGGAACGGGCGGGTTTACCGGCAGCGCTTCACCCTTGGCTTGCGCGGCACGAGCTTGCTCCACCCAACGACTCGCCTCATCAAGATACTTTTGGAGCAGCCCCGCATAATCCGCTTTTGCCTTGGCCAGAGCCTGAGCTTGCGGACTCAATTCCGGCACGCTGTTCAAACCGGCTTCATTCAACCACAACTCAATCTTGGTGCCGCCCCAGGCATTGTTGACAAGGCCAATCGGCACTCCGGTTTCGCCATGAATGCGCTGCGCAAAGAAATATCCAACCGCCGACAAAGCGGGAACCGCTTGCGGAGTGCAAACCGACCAACCATTCGGAACATCCTCCACCGGGACCGGACTCTGACCGGCTTTGAGATTCAGGAAGCGAATGAAACGATTCGTCGCCACTGGCACGACCTGCGCCGAGTTATCAACGTTCGCGAGGCTCCATTCCATATTCGATTGTCCGGCACAAACCCACACATCGCCGACCAGCACATTCGTCAGCGTAATGGTATTCCGTCCCGCCACCACCAACTCCTGCGGCCCCCCGGCCGGTAGAGCCGCGAGCTGGACCATCCACTTGCCGGCGGCGTTCGCCGTCGTCGTCCCCGATTTACCGGCAATGCTGACGGTGACTTTTTCACCGGGTTCAGCCCAGCCCCAGACAGGCACCGGTTGGTCACGCTGCAGGACCATGTGATCGCTGAAAATCCGCGGCAAGCGCACATCGGCATTGGCCAGACCGGTTAACAGCGAGAATCCGACGGTTGCGAGAGCAAGTAATTTCATAAACTCAATCCACCTCCACAGGTTTTCTCTTCATTATCAATGGCTGCTTCGTATATCATGGAAGCGGTGCAAGACCAACGCAAACTCGACCCCCAAAAATCCGGCAACATTATCGCCCCAATCTTGTCCAACTGACAAACGCTCCGCTCCCATAAGGAAACCACCCCATGCCCACCACCGAGTCATCTGTCACCTCCGCCCGCGCCGAAGACGTTGCCGCGATTGACCGGCTGCGCGCATTCTACGCTGACCTGCGCGCCGAACTCGGCAAGGTCATTATCGGTCAGGAACAAGTCATCGAGCTCACCACCATCGCCATCCTCGGTCGCGGCCATGGCTTGCTCATGGGCGTACCGGGACTCGCGAAAACGTTGCTCGTGCGTTCGATTGCCGAGACGATGAATCTCAAATTCTCGCGCATCCAATTCACGCCCGACCTGATGCCCGGCGACATCACCGGCACCGACATTCTCCAGGAAACCGCGCAACCCGGCCGCCGCGCCTTCGAATTCGTCCACGGTCCCGTTTTCGCCAACATCGTGCTCGCCGATGAAATCAACCGCGCCCCCGCCAAAACCCAAGCCGCGTTGCTCGAAGCGATGCAGGAACACCGCGTCACTGTGACCGGCCGCACCTACGACCTGCATCCGCCCTTCTTCGTGCTTGCGACGCAGAATCCGATCGAACAGGAAGGCACCTATCCGTTGCCGGAAGCACAGCTCGATCGGTTCATGTTCCTGATCCACGTCGACTACCCCGGTGAGGCCGAAGAAAAACGCATTGCCCGTGAAACCACCGGCGCCACCATCTCGCAGCTCCGCAAACTCATTACCGGCCCGGAAGTCACCGCCTTCCAGGAACTCGTCCGCCGCATGCCGGTGCCTGACCACGTCTATGATTACGCCGTCGGCCTCGTTCGTCGCACCCGACCCGCCCTCGAAACCGCGCCCGCGTGGATCAAGAGCTGGGTTAGCTGGGGCGCCGGCCCGCGCGCCGTCCAATACCTCATCATCGGCGCCAAAGCGCGCGCCGCGTTGCTCGGCAGTTACATGGTCCGACAGGAAGACATCGAAGCCGTCGCCGAACCGGTCCTCACCCATCGCGTCCTCACCAACTTCCACGCCGAAAGCGAAGGCATGACCAGCCGCGAAATCGTCCGCCGCCTCGTCAAAGAAGGCAACGGTAACGGCCAAACCTAAAGTGCCCGCCCCTGTCCAACGCGATTTCCTTGACCCGGCCGCCCTCGCCCGGCTCGCCCGACTCGAACTCTGTGCCCGGGGCCCGATGGAAGGCAGCGTTTCCGGCCGCCACCAAAGCCCGCACCGCGGCGCCAGTGTCGAATTCGCCGAATACCGGAAATACGTCGCCGGCGATGATCCCCGGCACCTCGACTGGCGCGTCGTCGCCCGCTCCGACCGGTTCTACCTCAAAGAATTTGAAGCCGACACCAACCTCCGCTGCCACCTCGTCCTCGACTGCAGCGGCTCGATGGCGTTCGGCAACAAACTCGGCTTCGCCCGCCAACTCGCCGGCCCCCTCGCCTACCTCGCAATGCTCCAAGGCGACGCCGTCGGCCTGACCTGTTGCCGCGAAAATGTCACCCTCGACATCCCGGCCCGCCGCAATCCCGCCCATCTCCGGCATCTCTTCGACGCCCTCGGCCAACAGCAACCCGCCGGCCAGACCGGCCTCGTCAAAGCGCTCCACACACTTGCCGACAAAGTCCGCCGCCGCGCGCTCATCATCGTTTTCTCCGACCTTTTCCACGATCCCGAAGAACTCCTGCACTGTTTCCGGCATCTCCACTACCGCAAACACGACCTCGCCATTTTCCATCTCCTCGACCGCGCCGAAATCAACTTCGACTTTGACCGCCCCATTCGGTTCGTGGACTTGGAAAACGCCAACAGCCTCGTCGCCGAGCCCAACGTCATCCAGCAACGCTACCGGCAAGCCCTCGACGCTTACCTCCACCGTCTCCGCACCGGCTGCTACGAATTCAAGGTGGACTACCGGCAAGCCGTCACCGACCAAGACTATGAGAAAGTCTTGGCGGATTTCCTCCTGGCAAGAATGCGATGAAGCCGCTGATCCTTTCGTGTCTTGTTGTGGCTGCGACGTCAATTGCCGCCACGACCAACGAAATCGCCACTGCCATTCGCGACCTTGGCGCCACCGACCACAAAGTCCGCGAAGCTGCCACCCGATTCCTCGCCACCGCCGGCAAGTCGGCTGTGCCCGCGCTCGAAAAAGCCGCCCAAAGTTCTGACCCCGAAATCCGGCTCCGGGCAGCCGCGCTCTTGCCGGCTGCCCGCCTTGGCTTGCCGGCCGACTTCCCGGCCGAGTTGCGTCAGGCATTGACGGAATACGCCCAGTCCACCGTCAGCCAAAAATCGGCCACCGTCACCCGGCTGGCCGAGCTCGGCCGGCCGGCCCGGACATTCGTGATTGAACTGGCCCAATCCGAGCCGGATCTCGAAACGCGCCTCCTGATTTTTGGACCACTTCTTGAACCGGTCGGCGCAGAGTTGGAGCGTCGCCTGCAACAGGAAAAACTTGATAACGACGCCGTCGCGCGGATTTCCGAGGGCCTTGAATTCACCCAAGCCATTATTCCGGAGTTAAGCGTCGAGCTTGTCCCGCGCTTCATCCAACGTTTCGATGCAGTCGGCCACAAAAAAGCCGCGGACGAGCTCTTCGACCGCACCTACCGGCAACTCGAGCAACTCTGTCGCGCCGCGCCCCAAGATGCCGAGCGCCACAACAACCTCGCCTGGCTCTGCGCCACCGCCCGCCGCCGTCTCGATGACGGCCTCAAACACATCCAGAAAGCGTTGACAGAAACGCCCGACTTCGCCCCCTACCTCGACACCCAAGCCGAACTGTATTTCCAAAAAGGCGACCAAAAACGCGCCCTCGAACTCATTGAGAAAGCCATCGAGCGCGACCCCACCATGGATTACCTCCGCCACCAACGCGACCGCATCAAAAAAGGCGACCCGTCTGTTCCACCTCCCGAGCCGGCTGGTCAATGACCACTGGATCGCGCGCGGAACAAAACATCCCATAAACGGCTTGCCATGGCGCTGGTTGAAGGAATTGTCTGGGATGTGGGGGCGCGGAAATCTTGAGTCGCTAGTGTCCAGCGTTGGAGCCAAAGTCAACCCGATGGATCAAGTCTGGAAAGAGGACTGTTTTGGACATACACAGAAAGGATCGCACCGTCCGCAAACCCCAGCGGATCTTCGCTCGTAAATCGCCCAACATACGGATCCATCACGCGCCAGCGGTAGTAGTAAAGCCCACCAGAATCACCGATGCTCTCGCGCGGTGTCGGCGTACCGGTTGGGGAATAGCAAACCGCTCCCGCGCTCTCACTGCGAATCTTTCCACTATCGGCCAACTGCACCCGGTTGCCGACCGGGTCGTAGGTGAACTCTTGCGTCCGACTGTCGGGGTACGTGACTGCCACCAGCCAGTTGTTGCTGTTGTAACTATAACTATTCACGCCTTCGAGCGTCGTGATGTTGGTTCGGTTGCGGTTCATTTCGTCAAGAGTGCGGAGTTGACCCCCTCGACGGACGAGCGGTGTTACCGAGAAGCAACGGATGGGCTGTGAAAGCCAATGCGAGGGAACTTTTTGTCTTGATCGGAACCTTTTATGGGTGACCCCCTCGACCCCAATGACAGGACCTTGATGATTCACGGATAACGTCTGAGGATAACGCCAACGCCCAAGCCCACGATTCCTCCGACCGAAACAAGTGGAAGTCCTCCCGTTGCTTGAGTAGTGACCAGTTGAATCGAGAATCCGGATGCCGCCCCGAGAAGACCCGAAAATATCACCGTTGCAACTGATCCACACCGGCGATCAAGTTTCAGTCCGAACCAAATCTCCATTAACCCAGCATAAAGTAGTGATGGCACAATTCCGAAAGCGTATGCATATGCGATCAACAGTGGGAATCCTACCAACATTTCTGGTAGGCTGTTTGAGGGGCGGCACACAAGCAGCATCACGCAGGCGGCTAAGGGACACGGAAGGCCTATCTCGACGCATAAGCGAACACATCGATTTGGGGAGATGTCCATCACAAGACTGACTTCAAGGCCACATACCACCGTCAGGTGGCGGGGGGAGCGAGGGATCTTCGCAAATACTAAGACACGCGAGCAATAAAAGCCACGGCCCTTGCGACATACCTCCCGCAGCAGCATAACACTTTTCGTGAGCTTGTTTCATGTCAGTTCCCTTGTCGAATTCGCATGACAAACAGCCACGCACTTTCTGCGACCATCCGCTATTCCCTGCACACTTACAAAAACACTTCATACTTGCAGAAAAGTAAACCTTGTCTCCGTACTTATCACACTCTTTGCTATCATCCTTCAAAGGTGGCGCTGAGGAACAATCGCAACTACTAAGACCTAAAGCATCGATGAATGCGAATGGGTTGTTTCGCGTGTAGTAGAACACGTTTGCCCCATCCACAAATCCCAGCGGATCCTCACTCGTAAACCTCCCCACACTCGGATCCATCACGCGCCAGCGGTAGTAGTAAAGCCCTGCTGAATCACCGATGCTTTCGCGCGCGGTGTACGTGTAGCGATTCGGGAACAACAATCCACTGCCCGCTTCACCCCGAATCTTGCCGAACGCTTCGTAGGTGTAACTCTTGGCAACGGCTTGCAGATCGTCTGTCATCGCCCACACGCTGCCAAGCGCGTCGGTGTGGTAGACATGGCGGCCATCACT
>JAJVHY010000019.1 GCA_022072455.1 Verrucomicrobiia bacterium
GCGTCCGGTCAGTCCGCCCGGCTGTCCGTGGACCGTTTGTCCGCTCCCCCCACTCAATTCGCCCTTGCGAACTCCCGCTCACCAGCGCAAAATCCACCCGTGAGAGTTTTTCAACAGTCTCGTTGGAAGGAAGAACCATGAAACTACTTGGCATGGAGCTTTACCCAAAGCGTAAGACCGATGAGGAGTATGTCGAGTCGGTTCGGAAGCTGGTTGCCCGGGCGAAGTGGTTCGGGGTGTTTCATGCGTGCGGGTTCGTCTTCTTTCTTGCGGCCTATTTCGTCTTTTGGCGGATGATCTACTCATCTGAGTCGCCATTGCGGGAGATTTTCGCGGCAGGTGGCAGCGGCTGGTACATCGGTGTCATGCTCGGTGCTGGCGCAGGGCTGCTGCTTGTTTTCGCCGCCCAGAACGCCATGT
Source organism: Verrucomicrobiia bacterium (assembly GCA_022072455.1). Classification (GTDB taxonomy): domain Bacteria; phylum Verrucomicrobiota; class Verrucomicrobiia; order Palsa-1439; family Palsa-1439; genus CAINDI01. The sequence continues at coordinate 421 of JAJVHY010000019.1, forward strand.
GGGCCGGACAGCGGTTTCGCGGCTTCAGGACTGAGAAGTTGATGCTGCGCTTTCATGATGAGTTGAGGCGCGGGGACACAACTTCCAACAATTCGATTCAGGGAACGGGCGCTAGCGCGCCCGTCCCTGATCTCTGACGTTGGGATGAGAATGTTTTCTGAATTGAGTTTTCGCGCTCACGTGAAGATTTTCTACGTGGGACTCGCGATTTGGATTGCGTCTATTGCGACGCTTCACTTCTACTACGAGCCGCATCATTTCCGAGGAAGAACTGAGCCCACAGAAGCAGACATTGGTTGGCCTATGGTCTGGCAGGGCTATTTTCTTTTCGCTCCACTAGCCTTTGCGGTTTTGGGAGCTGACTACCTCAAGCGACACAGGGCTGAGAGGCATGATAGTCCGTTTGCATTTTATTCAGGGCTTGCAGCTGCGTTTGTCCCGCTCCTCTTTTTCATGGTAGGCTTCATTCTAGCTGGTTACTGGTGACAGATTTCCCAACATACGGTGCAGCCAACGCGCGCAAGCGCGCGTGGCTGACCTCACCTCTGAGGTAATCCGGCAAGGGATTTATTCCGGTTTGTTCACGCGGGTGTAGAGCGGACTTTTGCCGACGACAATCTGGTCCAGTCGCGCCACCAGCGGACTGGAACTTTTCCGTAACGCCGCTTCGTACTGTTCTTCCTGGTATTCCGTTCGACTCTGCCAGCAGCGCCAGATGATCCGTTGCCATTTGAACGCCAACGCACGGACCGCCGTGTGGTGCGAACCGCCGCGCTCGCGTTGTTGCCAGTAGTACGCCGCGGCCCAGCGGCTGTGGAGGATGCTTTCCTTCGCGTATTCGTGGAAGCTCTGCCGGAGGAATTTCGCGCAGAGATACCGGCGGTGGACGCGGCACTGGTTCCCGCTTTGTTTGGTGACCGGGGCGATCCCGCTCTGGCGTTGGAGGTGGCTCGCCCCGGGTAACCGGTCGCGCTGGGTGCCGAGGGCCACCAGCAGGCGCGGCCCGAGCACCGGCCCGGCGCCGGGCAGCGCGGCGAAGACCGCGCGATCCGGATGGTGCGCGTAGACTTTGGCGATCTGGTCATCGTAGCGTTTCACGGCGGGCGTGAGCAGTTGGAGTTGGCGCGCCACCAGTTGGACCCGGAGCGCGTAGCTCCCGACCAGCGCTTCGTCTTCCGTCAGCGCCACGGCGCTGGCGATCAACGCGAGTCGGCGTTGCACTAGGGCCGGGCTGCGTGAGCCTTGCCGGTAGTAGAACTGTTTCAGCGTCGCCGGGCGCGCGTGGCGCAAGGCTTGGAGACTCGGCCATTTCAGGAGGAACGTGGTGGCCAGTGGCCGCCACAGATCGTCGCCGCAGAGTTCGAGCGCTTGCGGGTAGTACTGCTTGAGCAACGCTTGGAGCCGGTTGGTCAACGCGGTGCGTTCGTCCACGACCGCGCGCCGGTGGGCGACGAGTTGTTGGAGCAACCGGGTGCGCGGTTCTTCCGGCTGCCACGGGCGCAACTCGGCGTGGTGATGGAACAACCACTCGGCCAGATACCGGGCGTCCTTCGTGTCGTCCATGGCGCGACTGGTCACGAGCGCCTGCCGGTAGCTCTGGAGACTGACCGGGTTGATCGGGTACAGCGTCAGCCACGAGTACGTTTCCAAGCAGGCGATCAGGTTCAAGGCCGGTTGTTCAAGACAGAGGGCGACGCGCGCGGTCGGCTGCGCGGCGTGCAGTGCTTCGGTCCACTGGCGTAACGCCTCGGGCGCGGTGCCGATGGATTGATGGGTGTGGGTGCCGGTGCGGGTGTCAATGACCCACAGATCGGCGGTGCGATCGGAGCGGTCCAGTCCGATGATGAGGTCGAACGGGTGTGGGGTGTGCATACGGTTTCCTTTCGGGATGCGGTTGGTTGCGTGCGCCCGCAGGCTTGACCCGGCGACAGCAATATAGAAGAGTCGTGCGTGGCAGACGCGACGCCCTCTCGAGTAGTCGTTAGAGGGTCAAGCCCGCCCGGCGGGTCGGTCGATAAGGTCAAAGTCGTTGACGCGACTGATCGTTCGCAGACCTGACCCGTCGGGGCGGGACAGTTCAGTTCAATGAACGCAGAGACTAACAAAGCCGTCGGCGCGTGCCGACGAAGTTATTCACAGGCGGCTGCGGCTATCTGGTCGCTGCGCTCTCCTCGCCGCCTGCTGAATAACTTCGGATGACCTATATTTTACGTTGGAAGGAAGAACCATGAAACTACTTGGCATGGAGCTTTACCCAAAGCGTAAGACCGATGAGGAGTATGTCGAGTCGGTTCGGAAGCTGGTTGCCCGGGCGAAGTGGTTCGGGGTGTTTCATGCGTGCGGGTTCGTCTTCTTTCTTGCGGCCTATTTCGTCTTTTGGCGGATGATCTACTCATCTGAGTCGCCATTGCGGGAGATTTTCGCGGCAGGTGGCAGCGGCTGGTACATCGGTGTCATGCTCGGTGCTGGCGCAGGGCTGCTGCTTGTTTTCGCCGCCCAGAACGCCATGTGGGCCGGACAGCGGTTTCGCGGCTTCAGGACTGAGAAGTTGATGCTGCGCTTTCATGATGAGTTGAGGCGCGGGGACACAACTTCCAACAATTCGATTCAGGGAACGGGCGCTAGCGCGCCCGTCCCTGATCTCTGACGATAGACTTCAAGGCATGGAGACACGTCGAAAACCACGAGTTTCTGGATTCACTTTAGTAGAGCTGCTGGTTGCAGTTGTAATCATTTTAGTCTTGTTCACCCTTTTGCTTCCGGCTCGGCACTCTGGTGAGAAGCAGCGCAGGGTCAAATGCTTGGCCAACCTCAAACGTCTCGGTGAAGCAATCAGATTGTACACCGAGGACAATTTGGGCCGATGCCCTGCAGATGCCAATGAGGCGTCGCTTATTGGGAGCATGAGACTGTTGAATGGCAGACTTAGCTCTGCAGAAAGTCTGTTTTGCCCCAGCACCAGTTGGGGGCGGGCTTTACGGACGAGCGACCTCACAAAGTTGACCACGAATAACGTTAGCTACTCCTATGTCCCGAACCAAATTTGGAAACGTGGAAGTCCGAACGCTATTATCGCACTTGATTGGATTTCCTCTACAGCGGCAGGAACTAAATGGCCAAGCAATAGCAATCACAGGACTGCAGGCGGCAATGTCTTGTTCAACGATGGTCGGGTTGAATGGAAGAACGTGCTCCCATTGGCACTGCTGGACAAGGATGGGAAGGAGACAGTCTTAAGTCCGTGATGATTGCTGCTCTATCGTGGAAGTCTATCAATGCGCTGCAGCGAACGGCGCTCCGCGCCGTCGCTGAGCTTTGGCGATGGGCGGACAAATGCGATTCTCGTTTTTATTGATTGCCGTTCCGTTGCTGTACTCGTCTTGCGACTACATCGGCGGCGGAGTCGCAGGAGCCGGCTACGATCCTATTTGGAAGCGCAAAGCGGCTGAGAATTACCGGGGCTTTCGGGATTCGTCGATTCAGCTTGCGCGCAAGTCAGAGAGTCTTCCCGGCGTGGTTCAGACCTTTGAGCACATGCTGGAAAAGTTTCCGTCTCATACGCTCGTAGCTCAGAATAGCAGCAATCAGTTTGGTGATTTGCAGATTGATTTTCGCGACCAGCACCTCACGGTTCAGCGTAGCGCTCAGGTTCTTTTCGAGGAGCGGCTGCCATCCGTTTTCTACATGCACGATTTACAGGTCGGTCGCTTTCAAGTTCAGGGTCGTGACCTTCTGTTGTTCGTCACCAAGAGCCGAGCCACGACTGGTCTGTATTTTGTCGGGCTGTACGCCAGCGCAGGTCAGCGATTACTCACGACCACGCTTTCGACCGGGGAGTTGTGGGATTGTGAGCTCGCACCCGAGGGTGTGAGTTTTGTGTGTCCTTCACAGCGGCTGGTCGTTAGCATCAGCCCATCCATGCGGTCGAGCGAACCGCCACCCGCTAACGCGGCTGGCGGTCGCTCACCTTGAATCGATAGGATGAAGACGTTTAAGACCAAGCGATCCTTTGATAGCTATGTCGGCGCGCTTCTCCTCATCGCTGCGGTGGTTGTCGGACACACTCACTATCTGCTCGCCAGCAAGATGACGTACGCCCCGAACTACCCGTCTGCCGTCAGTAGCGCGCTACTGTTTGCGTTGGCTGTCGGATTTGCGATCTCTGGTCTGAGGAGTCCCGGTAGCGTGGGCAAAGTTGTTGCGGTGTTATCACTGGTTGCCGCCGTATACGTCGCTGTCATAGCGCATGAGAGATATGGCAGTTATTGGTTCCGGCAAAGAATACGCAAAGTCCTATCCATCCAGTCGAGCGAACCGCGAGCCAGCCGGTCGCGCTGGTGGGTGAAATCGAACGTCACCGGCGGCTGGCTCGCGGTCGCTCACTTTTTACGATATGCGTAACTGCGAGGCTGACATGAAATCTACCAAGTGGCTCATTGTCTTGGCGTGTGCGCTGCCGATTCTCGGTTTCCTCACCACGGTCGTCGCCATTGCGTGCAGCGTAGGAGCATTCTCCGAGTTTCTTCGCGGGGGCGTCACCCCAGACGACATCAAGACTAAGACCGGCATCATTACCCACCGGCTGGCTTTCGCATGGTGGGGCACGGCGGTTGGATTCCTTGGTGGTTTCATCGCTTTGGTCATTTTGCTTGTTCGATTGCTGAGGCAGAGGCGGCCACCGGCACCGCCTCCCATCGTGGAGGGCATATCCATCCGATGAGCCGAACAGGAGGGAGCGCGGGCGTGTCGCTGGTGATGGCGAACGTTCTTGGCGCGCTCCCTCCTGTCGGCTATCTTGAGCGTTAGGCCGCTTCACACGCCATGCGTATTCCAATCCTACTCGCTCACGGCCAGGGACTCATCAGCTACATGTTTGTTTTGTTCGGGGCTGGTGCTGTTGGCTTGGGTTGTTTGATCGCTGCCGCCGTCACGTTCTTCGCCAGACCGGGCGGCAGTCGCCGCACTGCTCTGCGGTTCTTCCTCGGTTTCATTGCGTGCGGGCTGTTCGTCTTGCTTGCGCCGGTATTTATCGGTCTCTTGCGTTTGCCATGAGTTTCACATTCACATCAACGCGGCCTAACCATGCGCGAGACTGTGTGAAAAGTCTTCCGGTTTGGCTAGCCGTTAGATAGAATCGGCGGTGACCAAGGAGACCTCGTGAATTACATCACTGAAGTGGATCGCGAACAAGGTTGGTTGTTGCCGGAACGGTTGGAGGATTACGGACAGGCACCGGGGGCGACTCCCGACTCTCCACACTTCGGGGGAAAGGATGAAATCAGAATTCGGCCGATTGCCAAAATCAATTTCCGAAATGGTAGGGCACGCTGCCCCCAGCGCGCCGCAGGACTGACGGCGGCGTGCGGGCACGCCGCCCTACCGGCGACAGGGATGCGGAAATGAGTTTTGCCAATCAGTCTATCCTTTCCCGGCTTCTTCGCGGTCTTTGCGTGCTGACTGTTCCTCTGGGCAGTTTTCAGTGAACGGTTCTCGGTTCACAGATGCCGAACCCAGCCGTCTTTCACCACGGATGACACGGATCGCTAGGATAAATTAGACAGAGCGACCGATTTTTCGTCCATCCGTGACATCGGTGTAATCAGTGGTTACCCTTCCCCGAGTTCCGACTCCTCCACTCTGCGCTCTTGGCGATTTCCCTGTTCTGTTTCAATCCACTCCGCCCGGTCGCGGCACTGAGGCCGCTCCCACCTTCCACTCCCAGTTACTTGGCGCCCTCCGCGATCTCCCTGTTCAGCAGGCAGTTTTCAGTGGACAGCTACGGCAGAGATCCTTCACTTCGTTCAGGATGACACCCGGTATCCGCCTTCGTGCCTTGGCGGCGGCCTACTCGGCCAGACTGACGGAAGTGCTGAATTGTCGGTAAAGTGCGGCGTACTGGCCGCCGGCAGCCAGCAACTCCACGTGCGTACCGCGCTCGATGATCCGCCCCTGATCGAGCACCAGTACCAGGTCGGCATTCCGAATCGTACTGAGCCGGTGCGCCACGATAAAGGTCGTCCGCCCTTGCCGGAGTGTGTTCAGCGCGCGTTGAAGGCGCATTTCCGTCAGCGAATCCACCGAACTCGTCGCTTCATCCAAAATCAGAATTCGCGGGTCAGCCGCCAAGGCGCGCGCAAAACACACCAGTTGCCGCTGGCCCAGCGACAGATTCGCGCCGCGTTCGCCGACCTGCGTTTTGAACCCATCCGGCAACGCGCCGATGACGTCGAGGAAATCGAGTTGCCGGGTGACGGCGATGATTTCTTCGTCGGTGGCGGTCGGTTTTCCGAACCGGATGTTTTCCATGACGGTCCCGCTAAAGAGGAAGTTGACTTGGTTGACGATGCTCATTTGCCGGTGCAACGAGTCGCCGGTAATGGTGCGGATTTCGTGGCCGTCGAGCCACACCTCACCAGCGGTGGGCAGATAGAATTTTGCGAGCAGATTGATGATCGAACTTTTCCCGCTGCCGGTATGGCCGACCAACGCGACGGTCATGCCAGGTTCAGCGGTGAAAGAGATTGCGTTGAGCGCGGGCCGGTCGGGAACGTAGCTGAAGCTGACTTGCCGGAACTCGACCCGGCCTTGGAGGCGCGGCAAAGGTTGGGCCGTTGGGGCGTCTTCCCAGTCGGGCTGGGCGTCGAGCAGTTGCAGGACGCGCTCGGCGCCGGCCATGGCGGTCAGGGCGTTGTTGTAGAGGTTGCCGAGCATGGGGATTGGCGAGAGAAACATGTTGGCGAAGAACCCGAGCAGGATCACGTCGCCCAAGGGCAGGCGGTCGGTCAGCACCTGCCAGCCGGCCACGGTGAGCAGCACGGCCATGAAGAGTTGACCGTGCAATTCCAGCAACGGCAGGAATACCCCGCTGGCGCGCGCGACGCCGAGGTTGTATTTCGAATGGTCGGCCACGAGGTCGCGGAAAAAACTGGCGTTCAACTCCTGCCGGGCAAAGCCCTGCGTGACGCGGATGCCGTTGACAGATTCGGCGAGAGTCGAGGTGACCCGGGAGAAACTTTCCTGCACCGCCCGGTTGGCGTCGCTGAGTTTCTGGCGGAAATGCCGGTTGATGAACCACAGCGTCGGCGCCATGGCCAGCGCGATCAGGAACATGACCCAGTCGTAGTAAAGGATCGCCAGCCCGGCACAGAGCATTTGCCCGCCTTGCACGAGCGCGACGAACAACACTTCCTGCACGCCGACGCGGACGGCTTCGGCATCGGAAGTGATGCGGCTGATCAAGCGGCCCAACTTGGTCCGGTTGTAGAAGCTCAGCGGCATCCGCAGCAGTTTTTGGAAGATGTCGCGCCGCAAATCCTGCATGACGGCTTCGCCCAGTTCGAGTGCGAGGCGTTGCCGGAAAGTAAACGAGACTTGGGTGAAGAGCGCCATCAGAATGAAGCCGACCGACCACCACAGCAAACCCTCCGGGTCATGCTTCGAGATCGGGCCCTTGACGACGGCCCCAATCAGCCACGTGAGCAGCGGCAACTGGACCGAGCGCAGGATGACGGTGACGAACAACCAGTTGCGTTTGCACGCATGCGGGCGGGTGTAGTGGAATAGCCGGCGGATGATGCCGAATTCCAACGGTCGCTGGTGGGCTTCATCGAGCGGTTTTTTGTGGAAATGCGTGATCGTCGCCTGGGGATTGCCGGGGGTCATCGCGGCGCCCCTTCCGCGAACTGAACCGCCGCGATGTCCCGGTAATGCCCCGGTTGGTGCATCAATTCCGCGTGCGTCCCCCGTTGCACGATCCGGCCTTCGTCGAGCACGATGACGAGATCGGCACGCCGCAAGGCACTGAGCCGGTGGGCGACGATAAACGTGGTGCGGTTCTGCATCGCTTTGGCAAGTGCGTCGAGAATTTCACGTTCCGTCTGCGGGTCAACGGCGGCGGTGGGGTCATCGAGCACCAGAATCGCCGGGTCAAGGAGGATGGCGCGGGCAATGGCGAGGCGTTGGCGCTGGCCGCCGGAGAGATTCGAACCGGTCTCGCGCAGGACGGAGTCATAGCCTTTCGGCAGTTCCTGAATGAAGTCATGCGCGGCGGCGATGCGGGCAGCGCGTTCGATCTGTTCCCGGCTCGCTTCGGGATGCCCGAAGGCGATATTGGCGGCAATGGTGTTGCTGAAGAGAAAACTTTCCTGGAAAACGGTGCCGATGTTGCGGCGGAGTTCATCCACATCCAATTGGCGGAGATCAAGACCGTCCACCAAGACGCGCCCGTGGGTCGGATCGTAAAAGCGCGGGAGCAGACTCATCAACGCACTCTTGCCGGCCCCGGTGGCCCCGAGAATTGCCACGCATTGGCCGGGCTGGACTTCAAAGCTCACATCCGCCAGCACCACCTCGCCGGGAATATGACTGAAACTGACGTTGTCGAACTGCACCCGCCGGCCACCCTGCGCCGCCGGCAAGGCGACCGGCTGGAGGGGATTGGTGATGGCGACCGGCGCATCGAGAATTTCGAAAACGCGCCGGGCGCCAGTCAGGCTTTGGAGCGCGGTATTGTTGACATTGGCGAGGTTTTGGACTTGGGCGGAAAACTGTTGGATCAAGCCAATGAAGACGACGAGGCCAAGGCCGAGGGGGAATTCGTTGCGGATCACGAGTGTCCCACCGTAGAGCAAGGCGATAAAAATGTTGATCTGCGTGATGAACAGGATGCCGGGGACGAAGAGCGAGCTGCACCGGAAGATCTTCTGTTGCTGCTCCCGGACGGTGCGGTTGGCCTGTTGGAATTCCGCGGTGATTTCCGGTTCGCGCGCGAAGCCTTTGATGACTTGGATGCCTTGAATGTACTCGGCCACGCGGCGAATCATCTCATCCATCAATTCGCGGCTGCGGACGTAATGGGGTTGGACGAGGCGCGAGAATTGTGCGGAGGCCAGCCAGAGCAGCGGCGTGGTGGCCAGACAGGCGAGGGTGAGTTTCGGGTGCAGGTTGAGCATGTAGACGAGGTACACGGAAAGCGAGAGCACCATGATGATGAGTTGGATGACCACGGCATCAATGAAACTGCGGGCGTTCTGCACATCGCCGGTCACCCGGTTGATGATCGCCCCGGTGGCGTTGTCGTCAAAGAACCGGAAACTGAGCCGCTGGAGTTTGTCATAGACGGCTGCGCGTAAATCCACGACGACCTGGCCTTGTGTCAGTTGATTCATCCGGACGGTGTACGCGTAGGTCAGCAACGCGCGCACGATGCCAAAAAGCAGGATGGCGACCCCGATGGCGCCAATGACCAAGGTCGGGGACCAAGTCGCGGCCGGTTGCCAGCCGAATGGCCAATGGGGCGGATTCGCGTCCGGCGTGATTTGGTAGCGGAGATAGTCAATCCCCAAGCCCCAAAAGCTCAGACTGCTCAACCCCAACGCCAAGAGGCCGATTTGCAGGACGAGAACTTTCAAACACCCCGCCCGGTAACGCCAGGCCAGAGCGAGGAGTCGCCGGCAGAGGTGCCAATTGGATGACATTGCAGAATGCTAAACACCTTCGGCCAGCGGGAACAAGCGGGAATTCAAGTTTACCGGGGAATCTGCCAGAGCGTCAGCGGGCCGCGGACGTGGAGTTTCTCGAACGGCAGATTGACCCGCCGGTCGGTAATCAGGTAGGACACGTCCCACTGCTGCGCCAGTTCCCGCCACTGAGCCGGGGTCTGGGCGTAGTAACCATTGGCGTTCAAGGCAAACTTGCGGTTGGCGGCGGGCGAATTATCGAAAACTTTCAGCCGCTCCAACAACGCTCGCGCGTAATCGGGTTGGAAGATGGCCGGCTCGCAATCGTATAACTCATAGAAGGCATTCCGTTGCGAAAAGACCCGGAACCCGTTCAAGCCCGGCGGAACAAAAAACATCGTCCCGGGCGGGGTGTTGTCGCGCACCCAAAGTTGGAACTGGATCCAGTCGGACTCCATGCCCTGCCCCGGCCAGTCGTAGCCCGTACGCTTGGGCGATTGGGGAGTTGCGTTGGTCTCAACGCCGATCACCATCAAGATCAGACCGAGATAACAGCCGGCAAAAACGCCATACCAATGCTTGGAATGGGTGGCGAACCAACCGAGAAACAGCCCGGCAGCCCCGGCGGTATATATGACAAGCGCCGGCGTCCAAAGCGCCCCGCGGCGTCCGAAGGTCGCCGGATAATGAAGTTGCGCCCAGAGATACAGCACCACCAGCAGCAGGGCCGGGATGGTGAAACTGCCGGGGCGCGGCTCGAAAGCCAGCAGCAACACCAAGAACGCGGCCACCGCAAACAAGCTGTTATTGGTTCCCGGCGCGACGGTGGCGATGAGGAATAAACCGGCAATAAGACCGGCCAGCCAGCGGGGCCGCCCTCCGCGTTCGACATTGACCGCGAGGATTTGCGCAGCCCCGATCATCGCCCACAAACCCAACAGGTCCACAATCCGAATCATCTGAAACTTGAGCAGTGGGAGATAGAAAAAGACATCTGCCACAAGGAAGTGACCGCCGAGGACTGTCACGATCCCAATCGTGAAGGGCGCATACCAGCCGGCGGGGACCGACCGCACCGCCGCCAGTATCAACAGCACAAAGAGCAGGAGGGTTTTCCATGTTGTCGAATTGTAGTTGCTGAAAAAGACGTACTGATGCTGATGCCGGATGAAGTTGCGGAGTTCAGCATCGGGTAGGGACTGGCTCTTCCCCCACTCCCCCACAGCGGCCCAGATCAGAATCGGCAGTGCACATAAAAGAAATAGTCCGGCCGGAGCAATGAGTCGTCGAATATCACTGATTTTCACCGGCCCCGCATCAGCAAACAGCCGGTAAGCCGCGCCGGTGATGGCAACGGCCAAGAGCCAGTAAACGGTGCTGAGGAGGTGAATTTGAACGGCAAGTCCCAACAGGAGCGCGGCGCCGAGCCATTTGCGTTCCCAGAGGTATTTGACGCCAAACAGCAGGAATGGCAGAACGACATACCGGGTGATGGTGTCAGCCATGTAGAAATTGACTCCGCCACCGATCACGGCCTTGTTCAGCAACATGAAGAGCACTGTCAGCCAGGCTGCGAGCCGATTCTTGGTCAGGGTGAAGGTCAGCGACCAGAGTCCCCAAAAGAGAAAGAATTTGGCAGTGAGGTAAATCAGGAATAACGGCCACTCCCAGCCAAAGGCTTGTTTGAGCGGATATACCAGCAGCCAAAAAGTTGTGTAGCTCCTCCAGAGAAAGTGGTGGATATAAAGGTCGCCGGGATGGTCGAGAATCGGTTGAAAGTACCGGTCGACAAAACTCAGGTACAAGAGTTGATCCCAGACGGCAAAGCGATAACCGATGAGGAGCAGGCTGGCGCCGGTCAGCAGCGCCAAGAGAACCAGTGGCGGCAGCGTTTTCTGGAAGAATGGCTTTACGGTCAAATGGCTACGACTCGGGAGTGGCGGGTGGTGGCGGTTGCTGTTTCAGTTTGCGCAACGTCAGGGCGGCACTCGTGGCCATCACGAGGCAGAAGATCAAAATGGGGCCTGAAATCCACGCCATCGCCCGGCTGAAAGTAATGTGTTCATAGCCTTCATGAAACCAGCCGTCGCGGATGCACCAAATTTCCCAGATCAAGAGAAAAATGGCGCCCACTCCATAATCCCGCAAAACATCCTTGGCATTGGCCCGTTGCCGGTCGGGTGTGGGGGCATCCATACCGGTCAGAGCAGCATCGCTGCGCGTACCAATTGCACAAGCGAACGCGGTGGTTTACGACCTTTCGTTGGTGCTGGCGGATCGAGCTCAGCAATCTTGTCGACGGGCAATTGCATTAATTCGTACTCGGCTTGCAACCAGTCGTCCATGTCATAGCCATCAATTCGACCACGCTGCAGGTGTAACTCGTAGGCGCGAGCAGCGATTTCTTGATGCGTCGGTTTTTTTACATTCAAAATGCGCCTCCTTCCAACTGCGCTGAATATCGCTCAACTTGTTTGGGGATGCAAGCACGGGGACGGCCGCGGAATTTAGCTTTGGACGGTGAAACCGATTTGCTAAACAGTTAGGCATGCCACACTGGCGCAGACAGTTTCTCCAAATCCGCGCGCGAATGACCGCCCAACTCGCGCAACGCTCCCCGAGTGAGAATGCGTTCCTGTTCCTGCTTCCCGTCGTTGGTTTGACTGTCGGCCTGGCGTCGGTCGGAATCGCGCACATGCTGGCTTTTTTGCAGAATCAGTTCTGGGGCGGCGGCGAGCATTTGCTCGACGCGGTCGCCCGAGCTCCCCGGTGGATGCGGCTGGTTGTGCCGGCAATCGGGGGCTTGATTGTGGGCCTGATTGGCTGGGGGTTGAAAGTCCAAACGCGTGGCGCTGGCACCGCCGGCATGATGCAGGCGGTTTCACTGAAAGGCGGCTTCCTTTCGTTGTCCGAAACGCTTCGCTGGCTCGGCGCGGCGCTCATCACTATCGCCACGGGTGGTTCGCTTGGCCGTGAAGGTCCGATGATGCGGACGGCAGGGGCGATTGGTTCCAACATCGGCCGCCGGTTCAAACTCGAGCCGCGGCACTTGCGCATGCTCGTGTGCGCAGCGGCGGCGTCAGCTTTGGCGGCGGTGTATAACTCACCGATTGGCGGTTCGATTTTTGCCCTCGAAATCCTCATGGGGAGTTTTGCCCTCGATGTTTTCGGCCCGGTCGTCGTCGCCTCGGTGATCTCGACGCTGGTGTTTCGCAGCGCGATGGGCAGCCTGCCGCGTTTTGTCATTCCGCATTACGAGCTGGTCTCGGCGTGGGAACTACCGGCCTATTTGGTCCTCGGAATTCTCGGCGGGATTGTCTCGATTCTTTTCGTCAAAGCCATCTATCTGAGTGAGGACTTCTTCGACAAGTTACCGGGGCCGCGCTGGATTCGACCGCTGATTGGTTTCGCCTTACTCGGCGGTGTGGCGTGGTTCTTTCCCCACGTGCTCGGCAACGGATACGACACGGTCAACATGACGTTGAACGAAGATCCCAATCTCACACTCGAACTGCTGATCATGCTCGCGGTCGCGAAGACGATCGCCACGGCATTGACTTATGGCGCGGGCGGCGCGGGCGGACTATTTTTGCCGTCATTGATGGTCGGGGCTTTGCTTGGGGGGGCATTTGGAAACCGAGTTCACGAATGGTTTCCGCACCACACGGCGGAACAAGGCGCCTACGCGCTCGTCGGAATGGGCGCCATTCTTGCCGGCACGACGCACGCGCCGATTACTGCCATCATGATGATTTTTGAGCAGACCAATTCGTATCAGATCGTTTTGCCATTGATGTTTGTCTGCATCGTCAGCCTCTTTACGGTGCGGCTCTTCAAAGGAAAATCACTCCACGACGAAGCGCTGTTGCGACGGGGAATTACGCTGCCCAAAGGACCGGAAGAAAATGTCATGCAGACCATGCGGGTCGCCGATGTCATGCACGACGACCGGCCAGCGGTAAATCACTCGGTCCCCTTCAACGTTGTTGTCGAGCGGTTCCTCAAAGAGCCTTACAACAATTTGTATGTGATTGACGGCCACGGGAAATACCTCGGCGCGATCCGGCTGCATTCGATGAAGGAAATGCTGACGCAGGGCGATTCACTGCAATCCGTGGTTGCCCACGATCTCATCGACGACACATTCACGTTTGTGACTCCCGAGGACAATCTCGCCGCGACGATGGACAAGTTTTGGAAACAAAACTGCGAACGCCTTCCAGTGGTTGACAACAGCACTGACCGGAATCTGATCGGTTGGATGTCCAAACGCGATTTGCTCGGGATCTACAGCCAGGAAATCCTGCGAAAACGCCAACTTCTTGGGCACTTCGTCGTCACCGAAGACGGCGAGAAACGCGATGTTTTCGTTGAGTTACCGGCGGGGTTTGCCCTGCGGAGCATCGAGATCCCCGGGCATTGCAATGGCCAAACACTCGCCGAACTCGCACCTCGTTCGCGCTTTGGGGTTCATGTTCTTGCATGCAAACGCCGCGATCCATTGACCGGCCATGACAAGGTGGAATTACCAGAGGCGCAGACCTGCTTTACCACTGGCGAACACATCGTGGTCATTGGCCCGGATGATGCCATTGCTAAGTTTACCGCGGCCTTGGCCGGTTAGTTCGCGAGCCGCCCGCTCTGCAGCAGCCAGACCAACATCCCGCCCAGCAGCAACCGGTAGGCGACGAAAACCCACGTCGTGTGGCGCTTGAGGAAGCTCAAGAGAAACGCAATGGACGCATAGCCAACCCCGAATGATACGGTTGTGGCCACAAGGAGCAAAAACACGTCATCGGTCGTGGCCAATAGCGCTTCGCGTTCTTTGGCCAGTTGATAGAGGCCGGCGGCAGTGATGGCCGGCAGGGACAGCAAGAATGAAAATCGGGCCGCCGTCTCGCGCGTCAGCCCCAAAAATAGCCCCCCGGTAATCGTACACCCCGACCGGGACGCGCCTGGAATCAAGGCCACTGCTTGAGCGAGGCCCACCACAATCGCGTCCCCCCACCCGACGTGCTCCAAGGTGCGTTGTTTTTTTGCGATCCACTCGGCCAGCGCCAGCAACACGGCCAAGCCAATCATGGCTCCTGCAATGACAGATAAGCCGGTCAGCGTGGATGAGATTTGCTTTTTAAACAGCAATCCCAGAACGACCACCGGGACGGTTCCAACCGCAATCATCCATCCGAGCCTCGTTTTGCCGGCGATTGTGCTGCGGGTAATTGTGATGATGTCCTGCCAAAAGTACAAAAAGACCGCCGCCATTGTGCCGAGTTGGATGACGGCGACAAACGCCGTCGTTGGTTTGGCCCAGCCCAGCAATTGCGGTACAAGGTAGAGATGCGCGGTGCTGCTGATGGGGAGAAATTCTGTCAGCCCCTGGACGATGCCGAGCGCAATGGCCTGGCCCAACGTCATTCCGACCGCGCGGCAAGCCGCTTCTTCACATCTTCAGTAAAGGCGAACGTCGGATAATCGCGGACCAGTTCTTCGAAAATCTGTTTGGCCCGGCGCCAGTTTTTCTTTTCTTCGAAGATCTTGCCGGCTTTGTATTTCGCCTCGGCGGTGTGATCATCACTGATGTCGAACAGCGTGACGACTTTGAGATAACTGTCGAGCGCATCATCCGCGTTGCCGGCAGCCAAGTGACAATCCCCCAATAGGATCAAACCTTCCGCGATGCCGGTTTCCTGGTCTTCTGTGAGGAATTCCCGCTTCAGCAAGGGATCGAGAATTCCTTGGATCAGTTGCCGCGCTTGATCGGGTTGGCGCTGCTCGAAGAGCATGCGCGCATATTTCGCATCGAGCACGGCGACGTACGATGACTTCGGGTAGAGGGTTTTGAAGCTGTCAAAAGTGCGTTTCGCCCCGACAAAATCTTTCAGGGCAATCTGCACTTCGCCAAGCCGCAAGATGCTTTCTTCGGCCCACGGCAACGGCAAGCCGCCATACCGTTCGACCAAGGTCTTGAAACCGGTCAGGGCGTCTTGATTTTTGCCGGCACGGAACGCCGCCAAACTCTTGTCGAACGACTCCGGTTTGACCACGACAGCGCGAATGATGTCCGAGATCAAGGTGGTGAATTCATTTTGGCCAACCTTGATTTGCACGCCGTTGCCCACCACTTTGACGACCTGCCCAGTATGAATGATGCCCCGCGTGGCAATGATATCGGCGTGGGCGGCGATTCCGCCGGTCAAGGTCAAGGCAAGGAGGAGGTGGCGCATAATCAGTTAGGCAAACCGGTCGAAGGTCTTTTGGAGCAGTTCGGCCGGGCTGGCATTGTTGGCTTTGGATTTAGCTTCGCGAATGAGGTTGGCTTCAAGCGCATTTTTGGTTGGCCGGCTGACCTTGTAGTACACGCCGAAGGTGCCGGGGAAGGACTCCATCGCCAGTTTGTACGCGGCGACTTCATCGGTGACATCGTGATCTTTCGGTACCAAGGTGAAGACCCCGCCTTTGCGCGGGTTGGCGGCGTCGAAGGCGCCCGGGTAAAACTCGGTGCATTCGCTTAACACCTCGATGACGGAAAAACCGTCGTGATCCATTGCGGCCTCGAACATTTCCATCACGTGATTCGGCAAATGCGAGTGGCTGCGCGCGATGAAAGTCGCCCCGCCGGCAATCAGCTGTTTCATCGGATTGATCGGTTGGTCGATCGCCCCCCACGGATCGGTCTTGGATTTGAACCCCAGCGGCGATGTCGGCGAGGTCTGTTTTTTGGTCAGGCCGTAGACGAAGTTATCCATGATGACATAGGTCATCTTGATGTTTTTCCGGGCGGCATGGTTCAGGTGATTGCCGCCAATCGAGAACGCGTCGCCATCGCCGCCGAACATAAAGACATGCAGATCGGGGCGGATGAGCGAGACGCCGGTGGCGAATGGGACGCCCCGACCGTGGAGAAAGTGCGCGCCGTGCGCATTGACGAAGTACGGGAAACGCGACGAGCACCCAATGCCGGCTATGCTGGTGATGCTCTCGTGCGGGATCTGGCGCTTTTCCATCATCTTGAAGTAAATGGAGAGAATGGAGAAATCGCCGCACCCTGGACACCACGTTGGGTGGTCGGCAACAAGTTCTTTTTTGGTGTATTTCGGACGAACCGGGGCGTTGGCTTCAGCAATCATGTGGTCACTTTATTGGACGGGCGTCTTAAGTTTTTCGTTCATACCGGCAAGAATTTCGCGGACCTTGAAGGGCAGACCGTCGGTCTTGTTGATGCCGCGGATCTTTTTGTCAGCAAACCGGGCCCGGAGCAGCATTGCAAGTTGGCCGAGGCCATACAAACCTTCGTCGTTGATCTCGACGACAAAGACATGATTGAAGCCGTCGAAGATTTCCTCAATCCCCGGTTGCAATGGGCTGATGTAGCGCAGGTGCAAGGAACTGACACTCTCGCCGGCCGCACGCGCCCGCTCGACGGCTTCGCGGATCGGACCTTCCGTCGAACCCCAGCCAACGAGCAACACGTTGCCTTCGGGTGGGCCGAAGACTTGGGCTTTCGGAAGCTTCGCGGCAAGAACTTGGAGTTTGCGGCGGCGCTTCGTCGTCATCATCACGTGATTCGCGGGTCGGCTGGCCGGGTGACCGGATTCGTCGTGTTCGAGGCCGGTCACGATCGGGTATTTACCATCCAGCATCCGCGTTCCCGGCGGCGCATGTCGGGCGATGCCGTCGGCCGTGTTTTCGTACGGCTTGTAGTTCGGGCCGCGCGGTTCAAGTTTTGGGTCAATGTTCTGGCAAAGCTTGGCAAAATCCGGCATGTCCCACGTCTCGACGCGGGTGGCCAAGGCCTGGTCGCTCACCACGAAGGCCGGGCAGCTATATTCGCGCGCCAGGTTGACGGCTTCAATGGTCGTATAGAAACAATCCTCAACCGAGGCCGGCGCGAGGACAATTCGGGGCGCATCGCCGTGGCTGCCGTAGACGCAGATGTTTAAGTCGCTTTGTTCGACGTTGGTCGGCAGGCCGGTGCTCGGGCCGCCCCGCGAGACATCGATGATAACCACCGGCATTTCGGCCATGATGGCCCAGCCGATGGCTTCGGATTTGAGCGAGATCCCCGGCCCCGAGGTGCCGGTCAGTGAAAGGTAACCGGCATACGAGCCGCCACACGCCATCGCGATGGCGGCCAACTCATCCTCGGTCTGCACGAAAATCCCACCGTATTTCGGGAGTTCGACCCGCAGAATTTCCATGATGCTCGACCACGGGGTGATCGGATAACCGGCGCCAAAGCGCACGCCCGCCACCAACGCCCCGTAGGCAATCGCCTGGTTGCCGTCGGTGACCACTTTTTTCGTCTCGGATTTGGCGATTGCCGGAGTGAATTGGAATGTGTCGGCGACTTTGCCGACATCATAGCCATAGCCGGCATGGAACGCGCCGAGCACGCTCCGAATGACGTCTTCGTTCTTGCCTTTGTAATAGCCCTGCAACATGGTCTCGAGCTTTGGAACATCCAAATCGAACATCCGCGCCACGAGACCGAGCACGAACATGTTCTTGCCCTTGTCCTTGGCGGTCCCGCCGATGGCTTCGACAGTCATGCTCGTGATCGGGATGCCGACCGCGCGGTACCGTTTCTGGTTGGGGTCGGGCTGCACATTGTCAGAATCGTAAAGCAGCACGCCGCCGTCCCGCAGCGAGTTGATATGATCGTTGAACGAGTGCTGGTAGAAGGCCACCAGAATATCCACGTCATCGCCGGCGCTGAGGACGTCCCCCGTCCCAAGCCGAACTTGGAAAATACTTGGGCCGCCTGAGATCGTGGCGGGAATCGTCATGTAGGTCATGACATCTTTTTCCGTCCGTCCCCCCAAGCGCGCCAGAAAACCGCCGATGGATTGGATCCCATCCTGCGAATTACCGGCAAAGCGGATGACGACGTCTTGAATATTCTTCTTGGCCAACGCGGCATTGACGCCGTTTGGCGCGACGGAACTTCCAGTCGGATTCTCGATCATGTTTGGGTCACCGTAAAATACGAACCATTAACCACAGGCCACTTCACCAGCCCCGCTGGGAATGCCTGCGCATACTAACAGAGCTGTCTCACCTGTCAACATTCGCCAATTCCGCATCACGGAATCCCATTGACCCTCTGCCGGAACGTGTTGTAATTTCTCGCATCCATGGCAGAGACTACTGTTGATAACCTTGACCGCCGCGCCCGCGAGTTCTACAACAAGGCACTGGCGGCCCTCGAACGCAACAACATCGAATACGCCATTGAGATGTTCCTCCAATGTCTGGCCGTCGCCCCCAATTTCACCCAAGGACGCAAATTCCTCCGCGCCGCCCAGATGAAACGCTCCGAGAGCTTGGGCGCGATGAAACGCATGTTTGCCTCCGCCAAAGTCGCCCCCACTGTCACCAAGGCCAAACTCGCCATCGCCAAAAATCCGCTCGAAGCAATGCAGATCATTGAGCAGGCTCTCAGTGACGACCCGAAAAACGGCCAAGCCCTCCTGACGCTGGCCGAAGCCGCCGAAGCCGCGCAACACTACGAGACCGCCGCCCAAACCCTCGACACCTACGTCAAACTCAATCCCCGCGACACCAAAGCACTCCATTGGCTGGGCCGGATGTTCGGCTCCACCGGTCGCCACGATTTGGCGCGCGAAATTTACGAGCGCCTACTCCAGGCTAACTCCAACGACTTCGAGGCTCAGAAAGGTCTCAAAGACGCCACCGCCCATGGCGCAATGCAAGGCGGTGGCTGGGAGGAAGCCAAGTCCTACCGGGATGTCATGGCGGACAAGGAAGAGGCTGTCGAACTCGAACAAAAATCCCGGATGGTTCGCGCTGAAGACCACGTGGATAACCTCATCCGCGAACTCAAAGAGCGCGCCAAACAAGACCCCGACAACCCAGTCCACCAGCGTGAACTCGGCAAACTTTACGCCCAGAAAAACGACCTCGACACTGCGCTCCAGTACCTCGAAAAACTCTTTGCCTCCGAATCCGGTAATGATCCCGGCCTCGAAAAAGAAATCAACGACATCAAGGCCAAGAAGATCCAAACCAAGATCAACGAACTCAAGGCCGCCCTTGTCGCCACCCCCGGCAACGCTGCATTGGAAGCCGAACTCGCCGCCCACGACACTGAACTTAGCAAACTCCAACTACGCGACGCCGAACATCTCGTTGAGAAATACCCCAACGACCTCATGTACCGGTTCGACCTGGGCGTCCTGTACATGAAGACCGGCAACATCAACGGCGCCATCGAGCAATTCCAAAAAGCCCAAGGCCAACCCCAACGCCGCGTCGCCTCACTCAATTACCTCGGCCAATGCTTCGAGCAAATGGATCTCCTCGACATGGCCACCGATCAGTATGCCAAGGCGCAAGAAGAACTCCCCATGATGGACGGCCTGAAAAAAGAAATCACCTACAACCTCGGCAATTGTTACGAGAAAATGGGTGACTTAGACAAAGCCATCGCCGAATTCAAAAAAGTGGCCGCCGTGGACTTCGGCTTCAAAGACGTGCGCCAGCGGATCACCCGCAAGAAGTAGCCTGCCGGACATCACCACCGACAACCAACCGCGCAGTCATTCCGACCGCTTGCGCCCCAAGCACGTCATCCACCTCGGAATCGCCGACATGCAATGCCTCGGCCGCCGTCACGCCGGCCACGCGTAACGCCGCCTGAAACACCCGCGCATCCGGCTTCTCCGCCCCGACCTCGCAGGAAATCGTCACCGAATCAAAGTAGCGGTCCAATCCGAGATTCTTCAGCAATGGCCGCAGCCGGTCATCCCAATTCGAGATCACCCCCACATGCCGGCCGCGGGCGCGCTGCAATTCCAGCGTTTCGATCACCCCCGGGAAAATCTGCCACGCCTCTGCCGTGACAAACGCCGCATACAGGGCGTCGAAATAGCCAGGTGGATTCGCCAAACTCTGCAACTCCAACGCCTGCGCCACCAACCCACGCCACCAATTGGCATCTGATGTGGTCAGTCCACCATTGGTTTTGCCCGCTTTCCAAGCCGCCCGAAACGCGGCTTCCATCCCCGCCGCCGTCGCCGGCAACCCAAACTCCCGGCCCACCCGCGCATACACGGCTCCGACTGATGGCCACGGTCGAATCAAGGTCCCGCCAATGTCGAAAAACACCGCCCGAATCATTGCAGCACCAACTCCCGCACGGTTGCCGGCGTCCCCAAGCCGAGTTTCGTCATTGCTTCACCGACCAAAAAAAGCGACCCGGTAATCACCACCACTTCCTGACCAATCGCCGCCCGGTACGCTTCCAGCACATCCGTAAATTCGCCGACATCCGCTTGCGGATTCGCCGCGCGACAAATCCCGGCCAACTCACCGGGATCACTGGTGCGCTCGCTGTTGACGCGCGTGCAGCAAATTCGGGTAAAAAGCGGGGCGAGGATCCGGCAAACCGCGCCATATTCTTTGTCGCGCAACACCCCCAGCACCAGGGCCAGCGGCTTGCCGGGGAATTGCTCGCGCAAGGTCGCGGCCAACTGCTCCGCTGCCGGCGCATTATGCGCGCCATCCAGCACCACGACCGGTTGGCCGGTCACCACTTGATACCGGCCCGGCCAGCGTGTGCGCGACAAGCCCAGTCGGATTTGGTCGTCGGTAATGTTCAACCCGCTCGCACGCAACGCCGCCACGGCCGTGGCAGTATTGATGATTTGATGACGCCCGAGCAAGGGGGGTGAAAATGATTTGTCTGCTGTCACCATCGTCAGGTGACCGGCGGCGCGGCGGATGACTTCGAGCGCCTCACCTTCGGCCGCGGTCACGACGGGGATGCCGGGTTTGATGATGCCGGCTTTCTCGCCGGCGATTTCTTTTTCTGTGTTGCCGAGATACTGCATGTGGTCGAAGCCGATGTTGGTGATGACCGCGACGAGCGGGGTAACGATGTTGGTCGCGTCGAGCCGGCCGCCGAGGCCGGTTTCCCAGACCACAACCTCCACCCGCTGTTCCCGGAAATACTGCAGCGCCATGGCCGTCACCACTTCAAAGAACGTCGGGGGCCGGTCCGGAAAGTCAGCCAGCAGCGGGCGGATCATGGTAACCAGCCGGACGACATCCGCTTCCGAAATCGGTTGTCCGTTGATCTGGAACCGTTCGCAGAACGAAACCAAGTGTGGCGAGGTATACAACCCGGTCCGGTATCCCGCGGTTTGGAGGACAGCGTGGCACATGGCGGCGACGCTCCCCTTCCCGTTCGTGCCGGCAATGTGGATGAACTTCAGTTCCCGTTCGGGATGGCCCAGCCGGCGCGCCAGTTCGCGCATCGTCGCCAAGCCGAGCTTCTGACCGAAGAGGCGGATGCCAAAGAGATAATCAATGGCTTCCGGGTACGTCACGCCGCCTTGAACTTCCGCTTGCCGCGCCCGGAGAAGTAATCGAGCATTTTACCGATCGTCTCTTTGAGTTGTTTCCGGTGGACGATGACATCAATCAGCCCGCGTTCGCGCAGAAATTCGCTGGTCTGGAATCCGTCCGGTAATTCCTGCTGCGTTGTTTCCTTGATGACGCGCGGCCCGGCAAACCCAATAAGCGCTTTTGGCTCGGCAATGATCACATCGCCCAACGACGCATAACTGGCCATGACGCCGGCCGTGGTCGGATGAGTAAGCACCGAAAAGTAAGGCAACCCAGCTTTCGCATGCAACGCAAGCGCGCCGCTGGTTTTGGCCAACTGCATCAAGCTCAATATGCCCTCGTACATCCGCGCGCCGCCCGACGCCGAAACGACGATGCTCGGAATCTTCAATTCGGTGGCCTTTTCAATCGACCGCGTTACTTTTTCGCCGACGACTGAGCCCATGCTGCCGCCGAGGAAACCGAAATCCATGACTGCCAACGAAACATCGTGCCCGGTAATCTTGCATAACCCGGTCTGAATGGCGTCAAGCACGCCGGTCTGGCGCTGATGGCTCTTGAGGCGTTCTGAGTACGCCGCCACGCCAGTAAACTTCAACACGTCCACGCTCACCAGATCGGCGTCATACTCTGTCCAAGTTCCCTCATCCGCCAACGCTGCCACCCGCTCAGCGGCCGTCATCGAAAAGTGCAGATCACATTTCGGGCAGACTTTCAAATTGGCGGCCAGCTCCTTCGAGAAAATCATCTCGCCGCAGTCCTTACACTTGACCCATAAGCCCTTGGGGATATCGCGCTTTTTGGTTTTGGTTTCGGTGATTTTTGGTTTGTCGAAGACATCCATAAATTTAGACTCCCCGGGCGACAGTCAAAGCGATCACGTCCGTCGTCCCTGAACGGAGCAAAATACTAGCACAAGCGTCCAACGTCGCGCCAGTCGTAAACACATCATCCACCAGCACCACCCGCCGGCCAGCCAGCGCGGCGGCGGAGCGGATGGCAAAGGCACCGCGCATGTTCACGCGGCGTGACCGGGCATCCAACCGGGTTTGCGATGGTGTGGCTTTCACCCGGCGGATCACCTGTGGCCAGAGTGGCCGGCCAACCGCCCGCGCCAGTTCCTGGGCCAGCAACTTCGCCTGGTTGAATTCCCGGCTGCGCTCTTTGACCGGGTGCAATGGAACCGGCACGATGGCATCCACTTGAGCCCAATCAATCCACCGCCGCCCGGCATCGATCAACCAACCTGCCAGATGCGGCAGATAGTAAATCTCGCGATTGTATTTCAGGCGGTGGATGCAATCGCGCACCACCCCTTCCGCCCGGCACGCCGCGTAGGCACTCGAAAAGTGAAACTCCAAATCCTGACAGTAGCCGCACTCAATCTGCGCATCGAGTTGCCCGGAAAATGGCAACGCGCAGCGCCGGCAAAACGGCGGCGTGATTGGTTTGGCCGTGGCCAAACACGCCGGGCAGACCACGCCGACTTGCGTTTCCGTCAGCGGCGTTGTGCAAAACCGGCAGTTGCGCGGGTACAACAAGTCCAGCGCGTGCCCCACCCATTTCAGGAGCGCTTGGGCCATCGCCAAATCACCAATCCCAGAACCACCATTACCGGCCAGGTTCGCCAGTTTTCGGTGACATTGCCGCCGCCGAGTTCGCGAACCAATTCGTTGGCCAAAACCCAGCCGGCATGCAACCCAATCGAAAAATAGAGGGCGCCGGTTTTGACAAAGCCCCAGCCCAACAGTCCGCCGGCCACGCACAGCGTCACGAAGCCGGTCAGCACTTCGGGGCGGGTAAAATTGTTGGCGAGAATCAACCGCACCCATTCGAAGCCACTCATCCATGTCACATCAGCCGCGGCGAGCCGCACGCCGGTCGGCTTCATAAAATGCAACGCCGAATAGATGACACTGGCGACCACCAATGCCACCTGCCACGGCATCCCCCGCTGCAACCCGCCTTGCAGTCCCCCACGGAAAAATGTTTCTTCGATCACCGCCACCACTAAAGCCGTCACGCAGAGTTTTCCGACCAGTGCCGGTGTGAAATCCGCCCAGTCCAATGCCTTGCCGGCGACCAGCGCGGCAAGGGACAATGAACAGACTCCCAACACCAGTCCGGCCGCGAATTCCCGCCACCAGCCGGCCCGGCGCGGATACCCGATTTCATTCCACGACCGGTAGCCAAGCGACCGCAATAACGGCCACAACCCGGCCAGCGCGACAATCAGCAATGAACGATTGAAAATGCGTTTGAACGGATGCCGGGTCCAGTTCGCGAAAAAATCCGAGTTGGCCGCCAGCCACTGGACCAGCCAAAACAGCCACGGGGCCAGAAGCGCCCCGAGCAGGACCACCGCCACCGCGTAAACGATAATGGCGCGGGCGACTCTCAATCCGGGCGGGATTTCCCGTGAATTTCGGCGAGCGTGAGCGGCCGCCGGCGTTGGATTTCGTTGTCGAGTTGCTCCGACGCGGACCCCGGCAGGATGATCTCGCTGTAGCGGATCGAGTTGAACGGCACCCAGTAGACTTTGCTGTCGCCCTCGACCGGCCGCTCGACCGGCAGCGAGGTTTCGAGATCGGTGATTTCCTGGAAGCGCCGGCCACTGACGCGAAAACCGAAGTCATCCAATTCCGTGATGATTCCGCGAATGATTTCGCGGGGAGTTTGGGCGTGAAAGCGGCGCAACACGATTTTGATCCGTTGCCCCTGCATGGTGGGTTTGGCCGGCATGATCAGTTCTCCTGCGCTTCAATGGGTTGATTGTTCAACTCTTCCAACGCCCGGACTTTGGCCGCTTGCCGGTCTTCCGAGATGATCCCTTCGACCGGGCCGGGCGAGTTGCGGGATTGTGGTTCAGTACTGACCGGGGCGTCTTGGAAGTGCTTGTCCAATTCCAGATCTTCGCCCGCCTTGAGCAACCGGCTGCGGCGCCGGGCTTCAGCGACCGCTTCGTTGTCCGTGCGCAGCACCGATGGGCGAATGAAAATGATCAGTTCATTTCGGATTTTGGTCGTATTCTTGCTTTTGAATAGTTGACCAAAAAATGGAATGTCACCGAGAAACGGCACCTTGGTTTCACTCACGCCCTTGTTTTCTTTAATCAAACCACCCAGGGCAATCGTGCTGCCATCTTGTACCGCCACCGATGATTTCGCTTCGCGCTTCGTGATTGTCGGCACCGCCGTCCCGTTCACCTGCACGGGCGCGCCGAAATCATTCACCTTTTGTTGAATGTCCATCCGGACATAACCATTCGGATTGATGCGGGGCGTGACCGTCAACTCAATCGCGGCGTCTTTATATTCGATGTTGGAATTCAACGACCCCGTGGACAGCGTCCCGGTATTCCCGACGACGGAGGACACCTGCGAGACCGGCACCGGCACTGATTCGCCAACGAGGATGTTGGCTTCCTGGTTGTCCATCGTTTGAATGACCGGCGTCGAGAGCACTTTCCCCTTCGAGGTTTTCGACAGCGCACGGATCACGGCATCAAGCTTCAAATTCTGGAACGACAGGAAATACGTCAGCCCCCCGCTCCCCGCCAAACTCGCGGCGGTTGGCAGATCATCCAGAAGCGGGCTGTTGGGATCATCGGCTCGGGGAAGTTGAATGGGATTCACGCCGGTTGTTCGTGAGGATCCGAGTTGAGTAACTTGTCCCTCCTCGAACAACCGCTTGAAGACATTCACACCGATATCCAACTCATTGTTCAACGTTACTTCGGCAATGATCACTTCGATCTGGACCTGGGCGACCGCGGTATCCACATTGCGAATCAATTCTTCAATCCGCGCCATGTCTTCCTTCGTCGCCATCACCAACAGCGAATTCGTCCGCGGATCCGGCAAGATGCGCACACCCTGGGCAAACTGGAGAAACCCGGTATCCGCCGCGCTGGCCCCGCCCCCGGCGCTCGTCGCAATCGGCGGCGGCGGTGTGGTTGTCGTCCGTGCACCGGCAGTGGTCGAGCTACCGGTGGTGCGCCGCGTAAAGGTCGGCGTCCCGCCCGTGATCAACGCGTTGATGGATGATGCCGCATCTTCCGCGGTGGCGTACTGGAGCGGAACCACTTTCATGAGAACGTCCGGTTCCACTTTCGCGTCCAACTCGGCAATGAACTGCTCGAAAAATGCAAAATTACTTGGGCGACTCAGGATGAAAATCTTGTTGGTTCGCTCGTCGGCAGAGATGATCACCTTGCCTTCGATCATCGTGTCCTCCGCGGACGGTGTCGTCGTGGTTGCGCCCGTGCGGCTGCCGGCGGCCGTTGGGCGGACAATTCCCGGCGCAGGGATGCCCGGTGTGGGCGTCGCAACTCCCGGCGCCGTCGCGCGGGCCCCAAGCTGTTGCGTCTCCTGAATGATCGCCTGCAACCGTTGGACCACGTCGCCGGACTTCGCGTGCGTCAACGTGAACACGCGCGTCTCCATCTTCAATGCTGACGGCACGTCAATGTACTTCACGATCTCCAGC
The DNA here is from genome assembly GCA_022072455.1 of Verrucomicrobiia bacterium. Taxonomy (GTDB): domain Bacteria; phylum Verrucomicrobiota; class Verrucomicrobiia; order Palsa-1439; family Palsa-1439; genus CAINDI01. Next base: position 26,739 of record JAJVHY010000019.1, read on the forward strand.
ATCTGATTCACATTGGCAGCAGTCTCCGTCACCAGCACGCAACTTGATTTTGGCAGCGCCAGCATCTGACCATACGCGTGCAGGTAGGGTTGCAACGCGCTGACCACGTCCGCCGGCTCGGCATACTTCAACTGAATCACCTGCGTCATCAACGCATCGGCTGCCAACTGCGCTTTCCCTTCGCCGATGAACGGCAAGCCTTCCTGCTTGGCCGTCTGAATCTGCACGACCTTGAGAAATTTCTCGCCCATCGGAATCACCGCGATTCCGTTGATCGCGAACACACTGTCCAAAGCCGCCCGGGCTTCGTCGTAAGTCAGATCCGATTGGCTCCGAAAATAGATCGGCGTCGCCGGCAAGCTTGGGGCCTGGATGATCGACCGTTTCGCGAGATGTTGCGCATAATATTCGAGCACTGCCTGCACGGGTGTGCCTTGAAAATCAATGACACCAGCCGTGGCGCCCGTCTTGGCCACATTCGCAACTGCCGGGGTGACGTTGACGGGTTGCGTGACGCGGGTTGGATTGGCGCGCCGGACCGGGAACGGTGTGGGCGTGACTGGCGGCACCGGCTCGTCCGGTGTTGCGGTTGCCTGTGGCAACGGGGGGGTGGGCGCGGGCGTTTCGGCGGGCACCGGTTCATCCGCGAACACCGGCCACGCCAAAACCACCAGCACCAGCAAGAATTGCATAATCGCTCTCATCAATTACCTCGTCGAAATGGAATGCGCCGAATCACATTGGGTTGATTGGGCCGGCCCGCTTGTGCGGGTTGCGCCGGCTGGGCGGGGTTGACAACCGCCACTGCCGGTCCGCTCGGGCGGTCCTGAAAAACCAGATTGGCTGTTTCCAATCCCAGCTTGAGCACGAGTTTCGGCGGATCCAGATCAATCCGTTCGACCCGCACGCCGCCATCCAACGTCTCGCCCTGGGCGCGGAAATACGACCGGTTCGCCTCTTGGTCATGAATGATCGCCTGCAGCACGCCGGCCTGACCATTGGACATGACCAACGCGACAAACTGGAACCGCTTCAATGGTTGCGGCACGTCCACCGTGTTCGCCGCGCTGACCGGCCCGAATGGTGACCGGTCAATCACGATCTGATACCGGGAAAAGTCCTCCGCGTGCACGAGGCCGGCGCACAGCAACCACAACCAGAAAACTCTCATGACGCCGGTTTCTCCGCTTTCGCCGCCAGCGCGCGAATCTGGACATTGTCACAGCGCAAGATGCTGGGATTATCCGGCTTGGCCGTCACGTTGATCTGCTCGACGGTGATGAAGCCCGCCCCTGTTTGCAGGCCGAACAAGAATTTCACCAGCGACTCGATCGTCGCCTCAAAATTGCAGGACACCGGCCATTCCCGGTAGTCGTCGCGTGTTTCCTGCCGGAGCGGGCGTTTCTGCTGCATCACGATCGCGGTCGTAGCGGTCAGTTCATCAATCTTCTTCAATACATCCGACATCGTTTCAAACTGTGATGACTGGTTCAGGTTCTGGCGGAGATTTTCGTAGTCTTGCTGCCATTGGGCTTCGCGGGCGATGGTGGATTTCATGGCCGCCAATTCGCGCCGCTTTGCTTTTAGCGCGTTGCTCCGCTCCTGCCACGGCCCGGCAATCCAACTGATGAGGAAATAGTTCACCCCGACCACCACGATGGTGATGGTCAAAATCAACAAATTGCGTTCGCGTTTATTTAGCGCCATGCGGGGCCGATTTCAGAGTACAAGTCACGTCAAACTTGGTCAAGCCAGTGCCCGGCTCGCTGCGCATGTTGCCGGGCGTCACTTTGGTAAACATCGCCGAATGTTCGAGCCGACTGATAAAATCCGTCGCGAACCCCGCCGACTGAGCCTGGGCGCGAATGACGACGGTTTCGTCTTTCTTGAAGCTGAAGCCATTCATCTTCACATTCTCCGGCAACAACTGGCTCACTTCGCGCAACACTTCGAGCACGGAATACTTCGTGTCCAATTGCCGCTGCAATGCCCCGAGTGTCCGACTCAACTCGCGCGCCTTCGTGAACCGCGGCTCCAGCTTCCGAATCTCGGCTTGAACGCTGCCGAGCTGGGCCTGGCGGACCGCCATGAACGTCAACAACCCAATCAATGCCAGCAGATACAACACGCCCAACGCAATCGCTCCGCGAACCAGCAGCCGGCGGACGCCTGCCTTTTTCCGCCGTTCGCGCCATTCCGCCGGCAACAGATTCAACTGCGTCGGCCCGGCGGCTGCTGCTTCAAGGCAAACACTCGCGGCTGGATTCGGCGTGGTGCCGTTGCTCAAAAATTCGGTCGCCGCGCCCCACTCCGCCGCGACCGCTGCCAACTGCGGACGCACCGACTCGTTCCATGTTGCCAATGTCGTCCGGCCAACCTCAGCTGTGGGCAGTTCCACTTCCGCCGCCACGAGAGTCCGCTCCAATTCTTCACGCAATAACTCCGCCGCGACGCCCTGACTCCCCAACATCACCGAGCGGATTGCGACAATCGTGCCGGCCGAATACAAAATGAAGTTGGCCACCCGCGATCCCACGAGCACGAGCGTGTTCAACTGCGCATCCGCCGGTAGCGCTTTTTGGCGGAGCAGATGCCGGAACACGGCCAACGCGTCCACGCCGACAACTTCCGCCGGCCAGCCCGCTGCTTCCAATGCGGCCACGCGTTCGTTGACGGCCGCCTTGCGGGCGACAGCCACCAGCACGCGAGTTTCAGTGGCCGTGGCGTCGAGCGGTTCGAAACTGTAGACAACTTCTTCGAGCGGCAAGGGGGTGAGGTTGTCAATTTGCAGATCCAGCATCTGCTGCAACTCGCCGGCTTCGGTTGTCGGCAGGCGCAGCGTCTGACAGAGAACATCTTCGCAACTGACCGCCGTGACGATCCGGTGGTCGCGCAAGTCGAGCCGTTGCCGAAGGGTTTGGACGGTGCCCTGAAGCTGGTCGCCGGTGGCGGTAGTGGCAAGCGGTTCGGTCACTTGCTGGACGATTTTCAACTCGGCACCGCTCGCACGCGCGGTGGTCACATCCAGGCCTGTCTCACCGAAAAAGACGGCGGCCCAGCCGGTGGACTTGCTCATGCCCCCCGCCTTTCCGTCCACGCAACAACCAGGCATCGGCCACCTTGCCGCCGGACGACGGTGTCAATCGTGTAGCGCACACCGGCCACTTCGCCGGTGCATTGGACGCGGAAAAATTGCGAACTGGTGGCGACCTTGCCGGCGATCTGCTGGCGGATGGTTGAGTCGAGGTTGAGGGTGCCGAGCAGTTCGTTGGGACTCCGGTATGGGAGGTCGTCTTCGGTGCCAGGCAGTCCATCTTGGCCGTCGCGCCGGTCGAGGATGGCGGCGACTTGAGTTTCGTCGAGGCCGAGTACGACTTGGAGCGTCAAGGTGGTGGCGGTGTTGATGTTGACTTGGCCGGCCGAGTAGGTGGTGAGGAGGTCGCGCAAGCCGGGACGCGCCAGTTCATCTTCTGTGGCAGGGGTGCCGTGAAAGAGTTCCGGGGTGACACCACGGACCAGGAGGAGTTCTTCGACGCGGTCAAAGGGACCATCTTTGCATCGGTACGGCGGGTTGAGACTCAGGTAGTAATCGTTTTCGGCGCCATTGAGACGGTGGAGATCGTTGGGATCGGTCCAGTCGAGGATCGAATCCAGAATCGTGTCGCCATCGAGCGGGTCCACGTCGAGGACGGACATCAAGCGGCGCAGGTCGTCCTGCGTGAGCTGGTTGAGCGGCAATTTGCGTTCTTCGTCGGTGATCGTCACGTTGAATTTTCCTTCGCCGAGTTCGTGATCCACAAACATCTCGACGTTGGTCACCCACCCTTGGTTCAGGGCGTCAAAGCCGGCTTCGGTCGGCGTCTTGTCATGGAGCAGCAATTGCATTTTGGCGATTTCGACACCCGACCGGGCCAGCATTTCGGCCTTCAGCTCCTTGCGACTGAACGAGGCCACCTGGGTCTCGACGCGCATAGTGAAAGCAAAGCCGCTAATCAGCAAGGACAAAACCATGACGATCCACAGGACAATGACGAGGGCCACGCCGCGTGATGGCGCGCGGGATTTCATTCGCTGCCTCCATCACGGTCGTCCGCCAAATCAATGTCGCGGCGCGAAACGGTGTTTGTCGTATTGCGTTGGGTGGTGGCCAATCCTAGAAGTTGCATGGCATACTGGGCGACCGGCGTTTCGATTGTCCGCGTCACCACGACGGGTGGGACGCGGCCATCGTTGACGCCGAAGGCGATGGTGTATTCGATGGCGGAGGGCGGCAGATTGGGTTCGTCCCAGGTTTCTTTCATGGTTGCCTCACGCGGATGACGGAGGCGGACGGCAAAACCGCTGACGTCCCACGACAAGACGTGCCACGGCTCGTTCTCGTCGCCTTCGCTTTGAAGCAAGGCCGGTCGATTCAAGATGCCGAGGAAGGCCCGGCCCTGTTCGTTGCGTTGCATCCCGATCATCACGCGCCGCATGCCGGCGGCGACGGTATCGGTGACCGGCAAGACGGCGGTCGAAGCCGTGACGAAGCTGACCGTGTCACCCAATTGCGGGTCGCGGTCGAGGGTGACGTTGTAGAGGCCCTCGGCGTTGTTGACGAACACGATGGATTTGGTGAGGTCGGCGAGCGTCCCCATGATGATCCGGTCCCGTTGAAGATTGTCGCTCACGCCGGCCGTGCGCTTCCAGCCGCTCAACCCGGCGCTCCAGATGGAGAATACTGCCGCCATGACAAGCCCCAGGAGCGTCACCGCCAACATCAATTCGAGGAAGGTGAAAGCCGCCCGCGGTTGGAAGTTGCGCGTCATCGCTGTTTATCGGGAAGATACCGGTATTCGACGATGGATTCGCTGACTGGCTTGCCGCGGGACTGCCAGGTGACGGTGATGATTTGCCGCCACAAACCTTCGGTGTCGGTCCCTTCAAAGAGCCGTTCCCATTCGTAACCGGGGTAGTCCTCGAAGCGACCATTCAAGTCGGCGTAGTCCAGCGGTTGTTCGACCTGAAATTCGTAGCTTTTGTTCGCGAGCAACGTCTGCGCGATGGAATAACTCTGGATGGTTCGTGCCGCTGCGATGCACTGCGTCAGACTTTCGATCAATGCCACGAGCGCAAACGCCACGATGCCGGCGGCAAAAACCACTTCCAACAACATGAAACCTTGCTGACGATGCCGACTCATGGTTTAACCGGGTAGGCGATGGCCTTGCAGGTGATGGGGTCAATTGTGGCCGCCAAGCCGTGCTTCTCGGCGCCGCGAATGACAATCGTTGCGCTGTCACAGGTGCCGTTCGGATAAAAATTGACGCCGATGGAGCGTTCCTCCCGGCTGGGATTACCGGCCAATTCGGCCGCCACGAGTGTCACGCGCCGGGAAACTTCCCAGTTTTTGATCAGCGTCTCTTCACCTTCACGCGCGAGCCAGAAACGTTGTTGATCAAGATCAATGTGGAGGACAACGTTGGTTTGATGCTGCACCGCTTCGATCCGCGCCAACTGACAGGTCGTCGCGAAGCCGCGGGCCGTCTCGCGCAAGGTCATGTCATTGAAGCTCCGCACAAAAGTCGGCACCGACACCGCGATGAGCATCGCGAGAATGAAAATCGCGATGCTGACTTCGATCAGACTGAATCCATTCCGTCTCACTGCCAGTTGCCAATATCGTCGTCGTCGCCCTCAATTCCATTCGCGCCAACGGAGTAAAGGTCATATCCGGACGGCAGTTTCTGGCCCGGGAACTTATAAATGTAATCCCGGTTCCACGGATCTTTGCGCAAGACCGGTGGATCGATGTACGGCCCCTGCCAGTTGGTGGGTGCCGGCTGGCCGCTGGGCTGGGTGACCAATGCCGCCAACCCTTGCTCGGTGGATGGATAGTTGCCGTTGTGAAATTCGTACAACCCGATTGCCGTTTTGTAGGCGTCAATCTGCCGGCGGGCAGTAGTCTGCCGTGCGGTGGCGGAGACCCCACCCAGTTTCACGACCGCCACCCCAACCAACATGCCGATGATGATCACCACCAGCAAAATTTCCAACAGGGTGAACCCGGCCGCGCTTCGTAGTCTGTGTTGTTTCATAAATTCCTTTCCGATTACTTGCCGATCCCGGACGTGATGTCGAACACCGCCATGAGGATGCTCAACACAATCGAACCCACCACCACCGCCATCACCAAAATGATGACCGGCTCCAGCAATGTCGTCACAATCTTGATCTTGTGCGCCAACTCCTGCTCGTACATGTCCGCGATGTTCTTCAACGCCGGCACCACTTCACCACTCTCCTCGCCCACCGCCAGCATATCGAGCAACAACGGCGGGAACACCTTCCCTTTCGCCAACGGCTG
>JAJVHY010000032.1 GCA_022072455.1 Verrucomicrobiia bacterium
TCGACGAGTGCGAGAACCTCCACCGGCACGTCGGCGACCACCGGCAGGCCGAAACCGAGAATCTGGTCAATCTTGGCCCAAGTCGCAAGAATGCTGGCGGCTTCCTCGGGCAGAATCGTGCGTTTATTGCCGTCGCGGATGAATTCAAAAAGAACACCGAGCGCGCCGGCGATATTCAGGTCGTCATCCAGACAGGCTTCGACTTGTTGAGCAAACGGCGCGGACGCGACGGAGTGCGTCCCTCCCAGTTTCAACAAGAATTCGTCCATTCGCTGTAACGCGCTGCGCGCGCCGGCCAAGCCATCTTTCGTAAAATTGAGTTGTTCCCGGTAATGCCCCGCTAACAGGACGTACCGGACTTCGCGGCCGGTCCAGCCTTCCTTGAGCAGGTCGCGCAATGTGAAAAAGTTACCGAGACTTTTGCTCATCTTTTTGCCTTCGACAAGCAGGTGCGCGTTGTGCAGCCAATATTTGACGAATGGTTTGCCGGTGGCGGCTTCGCTTTGGGCGATTTCGTCTTCGTGGTGCGGAAAAATCAGGTCTTCGCCGCCGCAGTGGATGTCGAAACTCTCACCGAGGTGCGCCATGCTCATGACGCTACATTCGATGTGCCAGCCGGGCCGCCCCAGTCCCCACGGCGAATCCCATTTGACGGGGCCGTCGGCTTCACACCAGGCTTTCCAGAGCGCGAAATCGCCGACGTTCTCCTTGGCGTACTCGTCGTGCTGGACGCGCGCACCGTGTTGGAGGTTATCCATGTCGAGGTGGCCGAGTTTGCCGTAGGCCGGAAAGGATTTGATGGAAAAATAGACGGAGCCGTCGTCGCCAACGTAGGCGTGCTGTTTGGCGAGAAGCGTCTCGATGAGTCGGATCATGCCGGGAATCGTGTCGGTGGCGCGCGGGACGACATGGGCACGCTTGATGTTGAGTGTGTCAAGGTCGCGAAAGAATTCCTGCGTGTAGAAATCAGTGAACTCTTTGAGAGACTTGCCGGTCTCGCGGACGGTGCGGATGATTTTGTCTTCCACGTCGGTGATGTTCATGACGTGGGTGACGGCGTACCCCTTGTATTCGAGGTACCGGCGGAGCAAATCCTCGAACATGAAGGCACGGAGATTGCCGATGTGCGCGTAGTTGTAAACGGTCGGGCCGCAGGTGTAGAGACCAACTTTGCCCGGTTGGAGCGGGACGAAGTCTTCTTTTTGTCGGGACAACGTATTGAAGAATTTCACAGTTCGACAGAAACCATCGCGATCGCGACCACACCCTCTTTGCGACCGGTAAAGCCCATGTGTTCGCTGGTGGTGGCTTTGATGCCGATCTGGTCAGGGCGGATACGGAGATTGGCCCCCATGATTTCCTGCATCTTGGGGATGTGTGGGGAGATTTTCGGAGCTTGCGCGATGATGGCGGCATCAATGTTGTTGATGGTCGCGTTGAGTTCCCGGAATTTCTCGGCCACGTCGCGGAGGATGATCATGCTGTTCATGTCTTTCCACTTCATGTCGGTGTCGGGATAGAATTTACCGATGTCGCCGAGCGCAACCGCGCCCAGCAAGGCGTCGGCAATGGCGTGGGCGAGGACGTCGGCGTCGCTGTGGCCAAGCAGCCCGACTTCGTGCGGGATGTGAACGCCACCGATGATGCACTTCCGGTGGGGCGCGAACCGATGGACGTCAATGCCAATGCCAACACGATTCATTTGGTTCTCGAATATAACAATGCTTCGGCCATTGCAAGGTCAGAGGGCGTAGTGATTTTCAAATTTAGGAATGGCGTCTCAACCAAGTCCACCCGGTGGCCGAGCATTTCAACGGCGGCGGCTTCGTCGGTGACAATACGGCCCGCCGCGAAAACTTGCTGGTAGGCTTGCCGGAGGAGGTCACGGCGGACGGTTTGAGGGGTTTGAACAGCCCACAGTTTCGTGCGATCCACAGTGCGTTCAACGGTGCGTTCGGGGGTGGCCTCTTTGATGGTGTCCACGACTTTCGTGGCGGCGATGCCGGTGCCGTGTTGTTGGGCGCTGGCGATGGTGGCTTCGATCAGGGCCGGGGTGACAAGCGGGCGCGCACCGTCGTGGACGGCCACGATGTCACCGTTGGCTTTTTCGAGGCCGTTCCAGACGGAGTTTTGCCGTTCGGCTCCGCCATCGACCAAGGCGACCACTTTCGCGAATTCACGGGCGATTTGCGCCGCTTCGTTGGCATAATCCGGTCGGCGGACAAGCACAATTTCGGCGACCTGGGAGCACTGGCTGAAAGCCGTGAGCGAATACCGGATGAGCGGTTGGCCGAGGAGTTCGAGGAATTGTTTGTTCGGCCCGCCGCCCATGCGCGAGGAGCGACCGGCCGCGAGGACGATCGCGGTGACCATGCCGGCACACTAGCAGAAGCTATTTCGAGTGCGCAAGACCGCCGGCAACCTCGGTTGCGTGACGAATGGCACGGTTGTAGTGTACCGGCAGGAGGAGGACAGATTATGAAACCTCTGACGCGGTTGTTGCGTGCGGCAGGAGTCATCCCGATTTTGGCGGTTACGTTGGTTACCTCGGCAGACGGCAAGATCAAACCCAAGACGCTCGCCAAAACCTCCCAAGGCACTGCTGCGCTTGCAGTGGATCCGACAGGTCAGCCGCAGGTAACTTATCAGGGGGCTGACTATCATCTCTATCACGCGCGCTTCTACGGGAAGCGCTGGCAGTCGGAAGTTGTCGACGCGACGTCCGATTGCGGTTGGGGCAACTCGGTGGCGGTGGATCAGCTGAACCAAATTCACGTCAGCTACCATGCGGAACGGATGAATCCATACCGGCAGCCGTTGTGTTATGCGCGGTACGCCGGCGGTCAGTGGCAGATTACGGATTTACCGGTTGATGGTTGGCAGTCGCAACTGCGACTGGATGGCGCCGATCGGCCGCATATCCTCTACTATGACGCCAGCTATGGATTGCGCTACGCCCGGTTTGACGGCAACGCCTGGCAATACAGCGAGACGGGTTTGGCGGGCGGTCCCGACACCCCGGGCTTCGCGCTGGACTCCGCCAATCATGCGCATGTCGTTTATTCGGTCAACTACAGCGGGCAGTTTTACGCTTCAAACGAGACCGGCGAGTGGAAAGCTGAACAGATCAGCACCAGCGCCGGGGCGTGTGATCTGGCGGTGGACTCGGCCGGTAACCCCCACATCGCCGCGTGCGTCGATGGGGCGTTGCGGTACTACAGTCGCGCCGGTACCAACTGGACGAGCGTAGTGCTCATTGACCAGACTCTGATTCCCGGCGCATTTCCGGATTACGTGGCGTTGGTTTTGGATTCGGCCGACCGGCCGCACTTCTGTTTCGGGTTGAGCATTAACGGCGTTGTCGAAACCTGTTGGTACGCTTTTGATGATGGACTCGGCTGGTCGGGCGCGCCGGTCGACGTGAAAAACGCCGGGTTCTATCCCAGTCTGGCGGTCACGCCGGCAGGTGTCGTCTTCGTGGCGTATTCGACTGCGATCAAAGGTGCCGGAGCGACGACGAAATGGGCGGGGATCGTCCTGCCGGACTTAAGCGGAAGTTGGAGTAATACGACGTTTGATAATGGCACACTGACCGGGACGCTTACCATCCAGAATCACGGTGCCGACAAGTCGGTGCCGGCCAAGATTGGTTTTGTTGTGAGTGATGACCAGGGGTTGGATTCGTCAGATATAATCTTGCCGGCGATCCTAAAGTTGAAAGGTCTGAAACCCGGCGCGACCGCCACGGTGCCGGTGAGTCTGTCGGCCCCGACTTTGACTGCTGGGAAATATCTCCTGGCCGTGGTGGACTTGGAGTTGGTGACGACGGATGCGAACTTGACCGATAATCTAGTGCCGCTGTTGATCGAACCGTGACCGAAACTTCAGCCGAAGTTATTTGGTCAGCGCCACTTCGCCGGCAGGTGTCGTGGCGGTGACCTTGGCGAGGGCGACTGGATTCGCGAAGGCCATGCGGCCGGCCGAGGTTTGGAGTACGCTGTCGAGGATGACTTCGATTTCGTGACCAACTTGCCGGCGGGCGCGGTTGACGACAATCATGGTGCCGTCGTCGAGGTAGGCGACGGCTTGATCGGGTTCGCGGCCTTCTTTGACGAGTTTGACGTGGAGCTTTTCGCCGGGAAGGATGACCGGGCGAAGGGCTTTGGCGAGTTCGATGAGGTTGAGAGTTTTGACGCGTTGGAGTTCGGCGACGCGGATGAGGTTGAAATCGTTGGTGATAATCTCGGCGTTGAGTTGCTTGGCGAGTTGGACGAGCTTGGCGTCGACTTCCTTGATGCCGAGAACATCTTCGTCGCTGATTTTGACTTCGACGTGGGGATTTTTTTGGAGGGCGTTGAGAACGTCGAGGCCGCGCTTGCCGCGGACGCGGCGGGTTTCGTCGCCGGCATCGGCAATGTATTGGAGTTCGGAAAGGACAAAGCGTGGAACGAGGAAGACGGCAGGGAGGAAGCCGGTCGCGCACACGTCGAGGATCCGGCCATCAATGATGATGTTGGTGTCGAGAAGGATGAGGCGCTCAGGTTTGTCTTCGCGGCGGAAGCGGATATAGGGGATGACGAGGTTGAATTCATCGCTGCCGCGCAAGGCAATCATCATGCCGAGGTAGGCAAAGACGACGTACATGACAATCTGCGCAATGAGTTTGGGTTGGTCGTCGATAAAACTGAAGAGGACGGAGTTGCCGATGAAGTAACTGATGGTCCAGCCGATAAAGAGACCAAAGGTGGCGGACGAAAGTCCCCGGAGCGAGAATCCTTTGAGGAAGCGGTCAAAGGCGATGACCGTTCCACCACCAATCAAGCCGATCAAAACAGCTACCAGTGGTCGCGCCGCCCAAGTTTCGTTGAGCTGGCCAATCGCCCAACTACCGAGCACGCAAAGTAACAGGAAGAGAATTCGAAGCGCGAAAATAGTCATAATCAGACACTAAATTCAGCACTTTCGAGGCCATCCGCAAAGCGGCATTCCGCCAAAGCAACCAACAACTAACACGCTTGCTAGTAAGAACTTAGATCGGCGAGATGCTAGAACCTTTTCGTCCGTGCAACTACTATCACCCATCAACTGGCGCTGGCGGCGAGTTGGTTAAAGACGAGTTTGTCGTCAACGACAACCGCTTCAACCGTTTCGCTCGGCTTGATGTTGCCGCGCAGGATTTCCTCGGCCAAGGGATCTTGGAGGTATTTTTCAACCGCCCGCCGCAACGGCCGCGCCCCGAACTGCGGATCGTAGCCTTTCTCAATGAGAAACTCGGTCGCCGCCGGTGTGAGGATGATCTCGACATCCTTAAATTTCATCCGGCTTTTCACTTTCGCGACCTCGAGCGTTACGATCTTGCTCATGTCCGCACGAGTCAGATTATGGAAGACGATGAGGTCGTCGAGCCGGTTCATGAACTCGGGCTTGAACGCACGTTTGGCTTCATCAAGTAATTTGACCTTCATGTCCTCGTACGTGTGCTCGTCCTTCGTCGGCGCAAAGCCCAAACCGCCGGCCTTCCGCACGGTGTCGGCACCGATGTTTGAGGTCATGATGATGACGCAGTTGCGGAAGTCCACTTTCCGCCCAAGCGAATCGGTCAGATGCCCGTCTTCGAGAATCTGCAACAGCATATTCATCACGTCGGGGTGCGCCTTCTCGATTTCGTCAAACAAGACAACTGAGTAGGGCCGGCGCCGGACCTTCTCGGTCAACTGCCCGCCTTCTTCGTACCCGATGTAGCCGGGCGGCGAGCCCACGAGACGCGAGACATTGAACTTCTCCATGTACTCGCTCATGTCGAGTTGGATCAAGGCGTCCGGTTCGCCAAACATAAATTCCGCCAGCGCCCGGGCCATCATTGTCTTTCCCACGCCAGTCGGTCCGAGGAACACAAATGAGCCAATCGGCCGGTTCGGATCTTTCAGATCCGCCCGGCTGCGCCGCAACGCCTTGCTGATGGCGCTGACGGCCTCGTCCTGACCGATGACCTGGCCGCGGAGTTCTTCTTCCATGCGCAACAGCTTCTCGGTGTCCTTTTGCTCCATCCGGCTGAGCGGGATACCGGTCCACTTGGCGACAATGTGCATGATGTCGTCTTCGGTGATGATTATTGCCTTCTCATCCCGGGATTGCCGCCATTCGGCCATGACCTGTTCCAATTTTTCGCGCGCCTGCTTTTCTTTGTCCCGCAAGCTTGCGGCCAGCTCGAAATCCTGTGCCTTGATCGCGGCTTCCTTCTCGTTTTTGACCTTCTCAATGTCGGCTTCCATCCCCTGAATCTGCGGGGGCCGGGTCAATTGCTTGATCCGCGCGCGGGCACCGGCTTCATCCACCACATCAATCGCCTTATCCGGTAAAAATCGTCCAGTGATGTACCGATCCGACAACTTCGACGCAGCCACCAGCGACTCATCGCTGAATTTGGCTTTGTGATGATCCTCGTACTTCGGCCGCAGGCCCTTCAAGATTTCGACCGTCTGCTCCACGCTGGGGGGCTCGACGAGGACAGTTTGAAACCGCCGTTCGAGCGCCGCGTCTTTTTCGATGTACTTCCGGTATTCATTCATCGTCGTAGCGCCGACGACCTGCAACTCGCCGCGCGAAAGGGCCGGCTTGATGATATTACTGGCATCCATCGCGCCCTCCGCGCTGCCGGCGCCGACGATGGTGTGCAGTTCGTCCACGAAAAGAATGACGTTCTTCGAACGCTTGATTTCGTCCATCACGGCCTTGATCCGCTCTTCGAACTGGCCGCGGTACTTCGTGCCGGCCACCATCAACGCAAGGTCAAGGGTTACGACCCGTTTTTCACGGAGGATTTCCGGCACGTTGCCCTTGGCGATTTCCTGGGCGAGACCTTCCGCGATGGCGGTCTTCCCGACGCCGGCCTCACCGAGCAAGACCGGGTTGTTCTTGGTGCGCCGGCAGAGAATCTGAATGACCCGCTCAATTTCATTGGCGCGTCCGACCACCGGGTCGAGTTCATTCTTCCGCGCCATCTCGGTTAGATCCCGGCCAAACATCCGCAACGCCGGTGTCTTCACGTCTTTCTTGTTGCCGGTTTGCGGGGGCGGTTCGCCCTCTTCGGTGCCGCCTTCGCTCGGCGAAAAATTCGGATCGAGTTCCTTGAGGATTTCGTTCCGGCAACGCTCGATGTCCACATCGAGGGACCTCAAAATTCGCGCGGCGGCGCCTTCGCCTTCCCGGAGGAGGCCGAGGAGGATATGTTCAGTCCCGACGTAATTGTGATTGAGCTGCTTGGCTTCCTTCTGCGCGAGGGCGAGGACTTTTTTGACGCGCGGCGTGTAGGGGATGTTGCCGACCATCTTCGTTTCGGGACCGGTGCCGATTTGCTTTTCGACTTCCATGCGGACGGTCTCGAGTTCGAGCCCCATTTTTTGGAGGACGTTGACAGCAACGCCCTGCCCGAGCTTGATCAGCCCGAGCAACAGATGTTCCGTCCCGACGTAGTTATGGTTAAACCGGTCGGCTTCTTTCCGCGCCAACGCGAGCACTTGTTGCGCGCGCGGGGTGAAGTTTTGCATTTCCATGACGTATCCCCCTCAAGCTAACTCCGTCGGCCCCTCAGGCGGCGCGGCGGTTGCGACGATTGGTTTTGCGACATCCTTCAACCGGTGCCGGATCAAGTCCGCGCGGAAGATGTCGCGTTCTTCCGCGGTGAGCTTTCGTTCGGCGGCTTTCTGCACATGCGCAGGTTGGGCGACCACGAACATTTCGTCCACAATCACCCTGGTCGTTGCCGGAAAAAGCTCCAAATCGACCCCCATGCGCAACAAACTTAGCAGATTCAATGCCTCCTTGGAACTGACGGTGTGGGCATTGCTCAAAGCGCCATACGCTCGACCGACCTGATCGTAGACCAACCGCGGCTTCTTTTCAAGCAGCGTAATCCGCGCGTTCTCTTCGTGGTCAATGATCTGTAAAATCACCTTGTTCAAACGATCAATCACATCCGCCTCTTTCTCGCCAAGCGTCGTCTGGTTCGAGACTTGGAAGACATTCCCCAGCGCCTCTGTCCCTTCCCCGTACAAACCGCGCACCGCGAGACCAAGTTTGTTCACGGCTTGGACAACCTGGTTGATCTGATCGCTCAACACCATCGCCGGCAAATGCACCATCGCCGACGCCCGCATCCCGGTGCCCACGTTCGTCGGACACGCCGTCAGGTACCCCAACCGCGGCGAATACGCAAAATCAAGCACGCTCTCCAACTCCGTATCCACCTTGTCAATCACCTTGAAAATACTCTTGAGCTGCAAGCCCGACTTGATCGCCTGCATCCGCAAATGGTCTTCTTCGTTGATCATCACGCTCAACGTTTCCTTGTCGTTGATGACCACGCCGCTGCCGACGTTTTTTGCCGCGTGTTCCCGACTGATGAGATGCCGCTCGACCAACACCTGCTTGTCCAACGCCGCGAGATTGTCCATCGAATCACTGAACGCCGTCGCCATCTCCGGCAACTGCTCGACCACCGGTTTGATCAATTCGAGCGACTTCTGCCGCTCCGGTTTCTTCGCCCACCCGGGAAACGGCACATTCCGCAAATTCCGCGCAAACCGGACCCGGCTCGACATGACAATCTTGCTGTTCGGACCCTCCGTCCGAACCCACTCGCTCGGGCTGCTCAATAGTTCGTTAATTTTCATACCGCCGAAATTTTCAACTTCGATTCCAACTCCCGGATCTGGTCGCGAATATGCGCCGCATCCTCGTACTTCTCGCTGCGGACCGCTTTCTCCAAATCGCCGGCCAGTTCCTTGATCCGCTCGGTGATGATAAGCGTGTGCGCCGCCTTCCCCGGCACCTTCCCCACATGCCGGTCGCTCTTGTGCATCGCCTTGAGCAACGGCGCCAACCCCTGCTCAAAGGTCGCCCAACACGCACTGCACCCCAACCGGCCTGTCTTCTTAAAATCCGCCTGGCTGAATCCGCACACCGGGCATTTCAACCCCGCCTCGCCGGCAATTTCGTCGCCGGCGCCCAACCCCACCTGCAAATCCGCCAAGGAAAACCCGGTCGTCTCCTGAATTCCCTTCGTCTTCGAGCACACTTCGCACAAATCCACCTTCAACATCTTGTTCTCAATGATCTGCGTCAGATGTACGGTCGCTTCATTCTTTTTGCAAATATCACACAACATCAGATTGGCGTTCCCTCCACGCGAGTCAACTTACGGAACTCCTCGATCAATTTCAACGTCAGCGCCCCCGGCTTGCCGGTGCCAATGGTCCGACCGTCCAACGTGGCAACCGGCACGATTTCCGCCGCTGTGCCGGTCAAAAAACATTCGTCCGCCGTCATCACATCGTACCGGGTCAAGTTCGGCTCGCTGACCGGAATGCCCAATTTACCCGCCAACTCGATGACTGCTCCGCGCGTGATTCCGTTCAACGACCCGGCACTACTCGGCGGCGTCTCCAGCTTGCCGCCGCGCACGATGAAAACATTGTCGCCCGAACATTCCGCGACATGCCCGGCATCATTCAACATCAACGCCTCCACCGTCCCGGCGTTGATCGCCTCGATCTTGGCCATGATGTTGTTCAAGTAATTCAACGACTTCACTGCCGGCGACATCGCCGCCGGATTTGTGCGAATCGTCGCCGCCGTGATCAACTTCAACCCATTCCGGTAAACCTCCTCCGGATAGAGCTCGATGGTCGCCGCGATGATGAACACCGTCGGACTCTTGCATTTGAACGGCGACAAGCCGAGGTACCCCACGCCCCGCGTCACAACGAGGCGGATATACCCATCCTTGATCCCATTCAGCCGGCACGTCTCCCGGCACGCTTCGACGAGCGCGGCCTTGCTCATCGGCACCGACAACAGAATCGCCTTGCCGGAGGCAAACAGCCGGTCGAGATGTTCGTCCAACCGAAAGATCCTCCCATTGTAAACCCGAATCCCCTCAAAAATTCCATCGCCGTAGAGCAAACCGTGATCAAAGACCGACACTTTTGCGTCGGCTTCCTCAACATATTTTCCGTCCAAAAAGATTTTCATTCGCGAGGGTATTTACCGCAGACCCCCGCCTGCTGCAACCAAAGAAAGGCCACCGCCCTGCGCCTTGCTCTCCGGCCGCCTGTCCGGTACTCTCCGCTCGTTCATGGACTTGGATACCACGGGCCACTCGCGACCGCGGAATGTGGATTGGAAACGCGCAGCGGCATTGCTCTATGGCGATTGGGGCACGAGCAAGGCTTACGTGCCGGGCATCGCGTTCGCCATCGCCATGTACAGTTCCTTTTGGTTTGTTCTCGCGGTGGGCGCCCTGACCTTGCTGGTGGGAATCAACTACATCTGGGTCTGCAAATATTTCCCCGAAGGCGGCGGTGTCTATTCCTCAGCCAAGGCCCATTCGCGAACACTGGCGCTGTTTGGCGGATTTTTGCTGGCGGCCGACTACATCGTCACCGCGTCGTTGAGTTGTTTCGAGGCGTTCGTTTATTTCAACTGCTCCTACGAAGACGCCAAACGGTGGGCGATTCTGGCCATCTTCATCATTGGTGTGATCAATTTCTTCGGTCCCCGGCATTCGGGCAGTCTGGCGATGATGCTGGGTTTGGGAACGTTTGGGGTCTTGGTGATCCTGGCCGCTTTCTGTCTCCCGCAATTGTCCGTCGCGCTGGCAGCTGTCGAGAAGCCCCACCGTGACCCGGTGCATTGGTGGGGAGCGTTTGTCGGCTGCGTGCTGGCGTTATCCGGCGTTGAGGCAATCGCCAACATGACCGGTGTCATGAAACCCGATCCCAACTCGCCCCGTCACGCTGTGTCGGTGGCGCGCACGGCCCGCAAGGCGATCCTGCCGGTCATGATTGAGGTGGTGGTGTTGACCACGCTCTTCGGCTTGGTGATGCACGCCGTGCGGGGCTTGGACCGCCACGAACACGAAGGCGACATGCTGCGCCATCTCGCGGGGATATTTGTCGACGGGCCAATCCAAAACATTCCCTGGCTGGCGAAACTCGGTGAACTGCACATCTTCTCCACCATCACCGGCGTGGTCATCGGCGGATTGCTGTTGAGCGCCACCAACACCGCAATGGTCGCCTTGGTCAGCGTCTTGTACTTGATGAGTCGCGACGACGAACTTCCCCAGCCCTTCTCGATGCTGAACCGGTTCGGCGTACCGTGGATTCTCATGCTCATCGCGATCCTCGCGCCGATCCTTGTGCTCGACATTCAGGGCACCGAGCAAGCCGTTCAAGGGTTGGCGGCCTTGTACGCCATCGGCGTGGTCGGGGCCATCGGCGTGAACCTCGGTTCAACCGCCTTCAATTTCCAACTCCCCATGCGCCGCCATGAACGGACAATCATGATGGCCACCTTCTTCATCATCGCCGCCATCGAAATCACCATCGCCATCACCAAACCCAAGGCGCTCCTTTTCGCCGTCTGTGTCATCGGCCTCGGTTTCATCGCCCGTGCCCTGCATAAAGGGGCCAGTCTTCGCCTGCCGGCTGGACTCCGCCGGCTCGGTAGCTTCCTCCAATCCCCCACTACTCAACGGACCGGGGCCAAACCTCGTCTGCCCATCCAACTCGGCCCTGAACGCCCCATCCACGCCATCATGGTCGCCGCGCGCGGTGTCACTCCCACCCTCCGCTTTGCCCTCGACGAAGCCCGCGCCCACCGGGCAGAACTCATCGTCCTCTACGTACGCGAAGAATTCACGCAAATCCCCACCCGGTTTCGCGAAGAAGACGACCAAGACGCTCAAGCCGTTTTCCAAGCCGTCCGCGCACTGGCCGGCGACACCCCCGTCACCACCATCTACGCCGTCAGCGATGACCCGGCGTGGACCATCCTCGACAACGCCGCGATTGCCGGCGTCGACACGCTAATCCTGGGACATTCGCGGCGGCTGGCCTTCACCCGCGTCCTCCGCGGCGATCTGCTCCATAAAATCAGTTCACAACTACCGGAAGAAATCCGCCTCCTGATCATCGGCTGACCGCACTGCCAACATCCGCTTGCCTCCCGACTCACCACTTCCTACTATCACCGGCATGACTCCCCTCGCCCAAGTCACCGAACTTCTCTCGCAACTCGTCGCCTGCCCCAGCGTTAATCCCAAGTCCGCCGCGAAATTTTCCCCGCCGCTCGGCGAAGCCGGGATGGTTGCCTTGCTCGAAAAACTTCTGCGCAGCTGGGGCGCATCGATTCAGATCCACGAAGTTCATCCCAACCGCCCCAACCTCCTTGCCACCTTCCCCGGCAAGAACCCCGGTCGATCCATCCTCCTCGATGCCCATACCGACACCGTCGCCGTGGACGGCATGATCATCGCGCCCTTCACCCCGACCGTGCGCGACGGCAGACTTTACGGCCGCGGCGCGTGCGACACGAAGGGGCCGATGGCCGCCATGCTCCTTGCCCTCCGCCGCATCCTCGATGAAGCCGGCCAGCCTCCGGTCACCATCTACTTCGCCGCCACCTGCAACGAAGAATCCGGCGGCACCGGTGCCGCGGCCCTAGCCAAACAAAACCTCCGCGTCGATTTCGCGCTCGCGGCGGAACCGACCGACCTGAAGATCGTCCACATGCACAAAGGCGCGCTGCGCGTGGACATCAAGACCAGCGGCGTCGCCGCGCACAGTTCCACGCCCGACCGCGGCGTGAACGCCATTTACAAAATGTGTCGGGTCGTGGCGCGACTCGAACGCGAAGTCGCCCCGGCCCTAGCCAAACAGAAACATCCGCAACTCGGTTCTCCCACCCTGAGCGTCGGCCTCATCAACGGCGGCTCGCAAGTCAACATCGTACCAGAGATTTGCAGCATCCAAGTCGATCGCCGCGTCATCCCCGGTGAGAACCAAGATGAGATCGTCCGCCAACTCGCCGGTGACGAGCACTATGAAATCACCGAATTCTACACGGCGCTCGATGAACCCGCCGACAGCCCCGCCAGCAAACACGTCGCCGCCGCCTGCCGCCGCGTCCTCGGCCAAGCCGAATTTGTTGTCGCCCCCTACGCCACCAACGCCGGCATCTACCACGCCGCCGGCATCCCCGCGTTGGTGCTCGGCCCCGGTTCGCTCGCGCAAGCGCACACCAAAGATGAATTCATCGAGCTGAACGAAGTCGTCCGCGGCGTTGACCTCTTCGCCGAAATCATCCGGAGCCTATGAATCGCAATCTCTCCATTGACCAACACTTCAACCGCCGCGCCGCTCACCACAAACCAAAACACCGCTTCGCCGGCAACAACCGCGCCGACTGGAAACGCTGGCGCGCAGCCCTCCACCCGGCTGTCGTCAAATCACTCGGCCCATTCCCGGCAAAGGTCCCGCTACGACCGGAAATCCTCTGTGAATGGCGCGCTGACGGCTTGCTGAAACAGCGCATCATTTTCGATGTCGAGGCTGGTTTGTCAGCAACGGCCTTGGTCTTTCGACCGGAAAAAGCCACCGGCAGGTTGCCGGCGATCTTGTGCTGTCACGGACACGGCCAATTCGGCAAGGAAGCCATCATGGGCAACCGGTCGTCCCCCGAGCTGCGGGCTGCCATTGCGGCCCACAACTACGACTACGGCCTCCAAATGGCCCAAGCCGGCTTTGTGACCATGGCGATTGACTGGCGCGGCTTCGGCGAACGCGACGACCGCCGCAAACCCATCAACCACGACATCACGATGGGCCGCGACCTCTGCAACATCCATTACCTCCGCGCCAGCGTCCTCGGCACCACAATGCTCGGCGCCAACATTCACGACGGCCAATGCGCCCTCGATTACCTCACCCGGCAACCGTTCGTCGATCCCCAGCGAATCGGCATCATGGGCTTGTCGTTTGGCGGCACGATGACGACGTGGCTCTCACTATGTGACCGGCGAATCCAAGCCGCCGACATCATCTGCTACAGCGATGTGTTGGCCGATTTCGGCATGCGCGACACCAACTTCTGCGGCAGCCAAATCACGCCCGGCCTCTACACGCTCTGCGACATACCGGATTTGCACGGGTTGACTGCGCCCCGTCCCCTGCTCGTTGAAATCGGCACCCATGACGACTGTTTCCTCATTGATTCCGCGCTGAAGTGTTACCGGGAAGTTGAGAAAATCTACCGGGCCGCCAGCGTCCCCGAACGGCTCGTGCTCGATCTCTTCGAGGGCGGCCACCGCTGGGGCGGTAACAAATCCGTCGCATTTTTCCGCGACAATTTGTAATGCGGTCTACGACTGGCGTAATCGGTGATGCTTCCGTTCCACTTGTCGCTGGCAGGGGCCAAGTTGGTCGCTCACAGCGCCGGCGCGCGGATGGTAACAGGCTTGCCGGCGGAGTCGAGTTTCGGCAATGTCGCGGTTGACTTATGAGCGTCACGATTCGTCCCATGACGGCAGCCGATATTCCGGTCGGGATGCGGTTGAAACAACTGGCCGGCTGGAACCAAACGGAAGCCGATTGGCATCGCTTTCTCGCCTTACAGCCGGATGGTTTGTTCATTGCCGAGATTGATGGACAGGGCGTCGGGACAGTGGCCGGGTTCGTGTTCGAGAACGTCGCATGGATTGCGATGGTGCTCGTGGGTCCGACTTACCGGAAACAAGGCATCGGGACGGCCTTGATGAATCATGCGCTGGCGTTTCTCGGCAAGCGCACCATCCGGCTTGATGCCACCGCACAAGGGCAACCGGTGTACGAGAAACTTGGATTTGTCGGGGAGTATGAGTTGGGACGGTATGAGGGCGTGCTGGTGGGAGCGGCGTCGCCGCCGCGCTGGGTGCGCCCCGGTCGTGGCGGCGACGCCGCTCTCACATCGCTGGATGAAGGTGCGACCGGCACACGGCGCGCGAAACTGCTGACGGCTTTGGGGGCGGCACGCGTCGCGGGCACGACAGGCTATCTGATGGATCGCCCCGGTTCGCGGGCGACGCAGCTTGGGCCGGCCATTGCCTTGGACGAAGCGACGGGCCGGGCGTTGTTCGACGACGCGGCGTACCGGCTGCGCGGACAGCCGGTCTTTATTGATATTCCGTTGGACAACCGGCCGGCAGTGGCCTGGGCCGGGGCGGCGGGATTGACACTGCAACGCAAGTTTCTGCGGATGCGCCGGGGGCCGGCGATTGTGGATCAGCCCCAGTTGATCTGGGCCAGTTCCGGCCCCGAGAAAGGTTAGGCGCCGGCATCTGTTGCATCGCGCGCACAACTCAGGCTATATAGTCGCCGCGAAACGTGAGACTGCTTCTGAAGAGATTTTTGGCCATTGCCGGACTGACGCTGTTGGAGGCGTTGCGCCAACCGATTTTGCTGTTGTTGACCACGACCTGCGCGCTGTTCATTTTGCTACTGCCGGTGTTGTTGATGCACACGATGGGCGAATCGGATAAACTCGTGCAGGACAGCGCGCTGGCGAGTCATTTCATCGGCGGCCTGTTGCTGGGCGGGTATGCAGCCAGCGCGGCGTTGGGGCGGGAATTGAAGCGGGGGACGTTGGCCACGGTGTTGAGCAAGCCGGTGGATCGGGAACTTTTCTTCATCGCCAAATTTGCCGGCGTGGTGGGGGTGTTGGCGTTGTTTTCCATTGCGACCGGCATCGCGACGTTGCTGGCGGCGCGGATGGCGCAGGATGCTTATTCCGTCGAGTTCAGCAGCATCGGGCCGCCGCTGGCGGCGATCTTTCTGGCTTATATCGTGGCCGGCTTGCTGAACTATTACCGGCAGCGACCGTTTGTTTCGACGGCATTTGGTTTGTTGGTGGGTTTGTTGGCGGTGGCGTTTGGCGTGGCTGTCGCGACCACGGGAATCCCTTGGCCGGTGTTGCCGGCGAGTTTGTTGGTGGCCTTGGCGACGCTCGTGCTGGCGGGGGTGGCGCTGGCGCTGATCACCCGGCTGGAACTGGTGCCGACATTGGCAGTCTGTACCGTGGTGCTGCTGGCGGGGTTGATGAGCGATTATTTGCTGGGGCGGATTGCCGGGACCAATGCACTGGCCGCGTTCGCATATCATTTGTTACCGAACTGGCAACACTTTTGGGTCGCCGATGGTCTAATGGGCGATGGCAAGATTCCGTGGGTCTATGTCCGGCAAGTGGCCGGGTACAGTATCTTTTATTTGCTAGGTGTGCTGAGTTTGGGCATGCTGTCATTCCGTAACGTCGAACCCAAAACCTGATGGATAAACGTAACGAACGTACTGCGTTGCTGGCCCTGTTGCTGGCGGTGGTTTGGTTGCTGGTGGATTTCGCCTTGTCGCGGGTCACACACCTGCGGGTATTGGCGGCTCTCCTGCCCTATCCGGCCATCGCGGTGGTGATCGCGTTCGTCGTTTACATTCGTGACCGCCTCACGCGCCGGGCGGACGAAGAAAAACAAGAACTCGCCGCCGCCGCCCGCGAACGCGTCAGCGGTTCGATCTTCGATCAAGAAGCCGGGGACGAGCCGTATTCGATCCGCTCGACGCAATCCGTGATCGAGCGTTATCTTGTCCCCGCCATTGCCCTGCTGGTTGCCGGTGGAGTCGGTTATTGGATTTACTGGTTGAACCGGCAATTCGCCGCGCCGGCCACGCCGCCGCGGGAACACTTGCTGGCGCTGGCGTTTCTGGCCGGCCAGGCATTCACCACTTTTCTCCTCAGCCGGTATCTGCTCGGTTTCAGCAAACAGGCGAAATTGCTCCGCGGCCCCGGTATCGCGCTTGGTTTAACGTGCTTCGCGGCGGTACTGGCCGGTATCGCGACACTGGTGGGTGAGTTGGGCTACCCGCGTGCGGATGAGATCGTCGCCAAACTGTTGTTGGTGTTTCTCGCGATTCTGGCGGTGGAGAGTTTTGTCAATTTCATTGCGGGCTTTTACCGGCCACGCCGCAAGGGCGATCCGCAGTGCCGCTCGTACGAAAGCCGGTTGGGCGGTCTCATCACCGAACCGGGCACGTGGGCGCGAAATGTGGCCGGCTCGCTGGATTATCAGTTCGGCTTCAAGGTTTCCGAGACGTGGCTGTACCGGTTCCTTGAAGGCGCGTTGTTGCCGCTGGTGATGTTTCAGCTCGTGGTCCTCTATTTATTGTCGTGTCTCGTTTTTCTCGCGCCCGACGAACAAGGCATTCTCGAACGCTTCGGCAAACCGCTCAAATCACTCGACAGCGGATTGCACCTGAAGATGCCGTGGCCGTTCGAGACCGTCCAACGCTTTCCGGCCAAACGGGTGTTGTCGCTCCGCATCGGTCAGGGCAAGGCGCACCACGGCGTAAAAGACCCGGCGGTCATCTCGTGGAATGTCCCGCATGCCCAAGAAGAAGAGCGGTTTCTCGTCCCCGCCCCGCGCGGCGGCGAGGGCGCGGTGCCGGTCAACTTCGTGGCGTTCAACGTGCCGGTCGAATACCAGATCACGAACATGTTCGCCTTCGCTTACCGGCATGCGGATGCACCACGGCTCGTCGAACAGATTGCGTACCGGAGTCTGACGCAGGAGGCGGCAACGCGCGATTTGTTTGAATTGATGGGGGCCGGTCAGACACAGGTCGCCGCTGCGCTCCGGCAACGTATTCAGGCCGAGGTCGATCACCGGCAACTGGGGATTCACATTGAGTTTGTCGGGTTGCAGGGCGTCCATCCACCGACGCAGGTGGCGGAGGCGTTCCAAGCGGTGATTGGCGCGCTCGAACAAAAGGAAGCAACCATCCACACCGCCCGCGCCACTGCAACCAAGACGGTGACCCGCGCCGCCGCGGAGAGTGCAAAGGCAATCTTTGAGGCGACTTCCTACCGGACACAACGGACGGAAATTTCCGCAGCAGAAGCAGAACGATTTCTCATTCAAGTCGAGACAGCCAAGAAATCGCCGCGCGTGTTCCGCGCCAATCTGTATCTGGGAACGTTGACGGAAGCACTGGCGGACGCACGGAAGTTCGTCGTGCCCGCCGGGCTGGCCAGTGAAGTGGTGCAGGTGAATTTTGAGGACAAGCTGCAACGGGATTTGTTCGATTTGAGTCCGCCGCCGGAGAAGAAACGGGAGTAATTCATGAAACGGAATTCATTACTACTGACAGTTGGGCTGCTCGTCGCCGCGCTGTTTGTGTTGCTGCAAGTGCTGTTCACCGTGCGTGAAGGCGAAGCGGTCGTCGTGACCACGTTTGGCAAGCCGCAGCGGGCGTTGACGGACGCGGGATTGTACATGCGCTGGCCGTGGCCGGTACAGCGGGTTTACCGGTTTGATAACCGGATTCACACGCTCGAAGGCACGTTTGAAGAGACATTGACGCGCGATGGCAAGAATTTGCTCGCGGCAGTTTATGCCGGCTGGCGGATCAAGTCGCCACTCCAGTTTCTTGAACGGGTCGGCACGATCGAGCAAGCCGAACGTAATCTGGACGCGTTGTTGCGCAGTCAGAAGAACGCCGTGCTCGGCCAGTTCCCATTCGCCAGTCTCATCAACACCAACCCCGCCGCCGTGCAGTTCGAGCAAATCGAGCAACAGATGTTGACCGCCGTGCAAGCCAGCGCGCTCGACCGGTACGGCATCGAAGTGCAATTCATCGGCATCCGCAAAATCGGGCTGCCGGAATCCATCACGGAGAAGGTGTTCGCGCGGATGAAGGCGGAGCGCGAGGAAATCGCTGAGCGCTACCGGTCGGAGGGCGAAGGCGAAGCGATCCGTATTCGCGCCGAAGCCGACAGCCAGCGAAATCAGCTCCTCGCGTCCGCCGAAGCCGACGCGAAACGCATCCGCGCCGAGGGCGATGCCAAGGCGGCGGAGTCGTACCAGGTTTTCGAGAAAGACCCCGACCTCGCGATTTTCCTCCGCAAATTGGAAAGCCTCGAACAGACGATGAAAAAGAAAACTTCCGTCGTGTTGGCCACTGACAAGCCACCGTTTGATTTGCTCGACGGCGACAAAGTGCTACCGAAAAAATAATGCCCGCCCCCTCCTCCAGTCATAACTCCGGCCATGAGGCGCTGACAGGCGCGCTCAATGTCAGCTTCCGGCTGTTGCGGTGGGCGATGGTGCTGGTCGTCATCGCCTATCTGTTTTCCGGCGTCTTTATCGTCGGCCAGCACGAGCGCGCGTATGTGTTGGTCTTCGGCAAGATTGCCGGCCTCGGCACCGAGCGACTCAAGGGCCCCGGTATTCACTGGACCTGGCCCCGCCCGGTGGCCGAAATCGTTCGGATTCCGACCGAGCGTGTGCAGGCGGTGGATTCGCGCACATTTTGGTTGAAGGACGAACAGCCGGCCGCACCTGACGCTCCGCCAGCCGCCGGTACGCTCAAGCCCGGGGAGGATGGATACACCCTGACCGGCGATGCGAACATCATTCATTCGCGGTGGGCGGTCCGGTTTACCGTTGCGGATCCGGAAACTTTCAGCTTCCGCGTGAGCCAGCCCGTGACAGTCCTCCAGCGCGAACTAGATCACGCGGTCGTCAAATGCACCGCCCGTTTGCCGGTCGATCAAGCTTTACGCACCGACATCGAAGCGCTCCGCGCCGCCGTCGAAACTGAAGTCCGCCACCGCGCCGAGTCGCTCAGTCTGGGCATCCGAATCGAACGCGTAGACGTCCTCGCGCTCGCGCCGCCGAAACAAGTGGCCGACGCTTTCAACGCAGTCATCTCCTCGGAAAACGAACGGAGCGAAAAAATGAGCACCGCCCGCGCTGCCGCCAATCGCACCATCAACGAAGCGGCTGGCGAAGCCGCTCGCGTCAAATCCGAAGGCGAAGCGTATAAACGGCGAGTCGTCGCGGAAGTGGGCGCGAGCGCGGATTACTTCACTGCCGTGCACGCGCAATATCAAAAGAATCCCGACATCATTGCCCGCACGCTCTGGCACGACACCTTGCGGCGCGCACTGGCCGGGGTTGACCAGAAATTCCTCATTCATCGCAACGCCGCCGGTCAACAGGAACTGCGGCTGTTGCTAAACCCCGAACCGACCCCGTTGATCAAACCGGCTCATGCAAACCCGTAGCCACGTTCACGAACACGACGGCGCCTGTTGCGACCACGACGTCGCCCCGCGGCTCTTTCTCTGGATCTGCATCGGCACCGCGTTTGTACTCAACGCCTACTTGGCCGACTGGCTCTACCGGTTCAACGCGCCAGTTGGCGAAGTTTCTGCCGCCATCGGTGCCGTCATTTTGATGACGCCGATTCTCCGCACCGCGTGGCGCGACATCCGCCGCGGTGAACTGCGAATGAACGAACTCGTCGCGCTCGCCGTGTTGGCTGCGTTCGTCCAAGGCGATTTCCGCACGGCCGGCGTTGTGGCGTTCTTCATGTTGATTTCTGTCGTCATTGAAACCCGCACCGCCGAAGGCGCCCACGCGGCCATCGAGGGCCTGATCCGCCTCACGCCCACGAACGCGCGCCGGTTACTCGCCAGCGGCGGCGAAGAAACCGTTGCCGCCGATCAACTGCATACCGGCGACCGGATTCGTTGCTTACCGGGTGATAATGTTCCCGCCGACGGCAAGATTCTCACCGGCCGCACGACTCTGAACGAATCCACCATTACCGGCGAATCGCTGCCGCGCGACAAGGGGCCGCAGGACGAAGTCTTTGCCGGCACGCAGAATCTGACCGGTGCCATCGAAGTCACCGTCGTGCGCGTCGGCGCGGATACGACCATCGGGCGCGTCCGGGAACTCATCCTCGGCGCTGAGAAAACCCGGTTGCCGATCATGCGGATTATTGACCGGTATATCGGCTACTACACCCCGGCGGTGCTGATGATTGCCGGGTTGGTTTGGTTCTTTACGAACGATTGGAATCGCGTCATCGCCTTGCTCGTCGCGTCGTGTCCGTGCGCGCTGATTCTCGCGACGCCGAGCGCGATGGTCGCCGCTTTGTCGGCGGCCGCCCGGCTCGGCATCCTCGTCAAGGACGTCACCGACCTCGAAGGCGCGGCGCGGCTGACGGCGTTTGTCTTCGACAAGACCGGCACGCTCACGACCGGCCAACTCGGCGTGACCCGCCTCGCCCCGTGCGATGGCGTGAAGCCCAGCGACTTGCTCTTCGCCGCCGGCAGCGCGGAACGCTTCAGCAAACATCCCGCCGCCATCGCGTTGGTTGCACTCGCCAAGGAAGCCAATGTCACCCTGACCGAACCGCAGGATTTCCGCGAAGAACCCGGTCAGGGAGTCATCGCCTCCGTGACTGGCGGCCAAGTCGTTTCCGGTCGCGCTTCCTGGCTGAAAGCCAACGGCGTCACGGTTGACGAAGTGGATTCCGAAGGATCGAGCGTGATTTTCGTCGCCCAAAACGGCCGGTATCTCGGCTGGGTTGGCTTGCAGGACCAAGTGCGACCGGAAGCTGTGACCGCCTTGAAAGACTTGAGCGATCTCGGGATCCGCCGCATCGCGATGGTGACCGGCGACCGCACTTCCGTCGCAACGCGAGTCTCGAAAGAAATCGGCTGCGCGGAATTCAAAGCCGAATGCCTGCCGCAACAAAAAGTTGAATTTGTCAACGCGGTGAAGAAGGACGGCTATCAAGTTGCCGTTGTCGGTGATGGCGTCAATGATGCGCCGGCCTTGGCCGCAGGTGATACCGGCATTGCGATGGGCGCGGCAGGTAGCGATGTGGCGATTCACAGCGCGACGATTGCGCTGATGAGCAATGATCTCCGCCGGTTGCCTTTCCTGGTCCGCCTGTCGCGCGGCGCGCGGGCGGTGATTTATCAAAACCTCAGCGTTGGCGCCCTGTTTATCGTGTTGGGCTTGTCGCTGGCCGGGTTGGGCCTGCTGAATCCAATTGTCGCGGCCATTTTGCACAATGTCGGCTCGCTGATCGTAGTCTTCAACAGTGCCCGCCTCATTCGCGCCGGCGAGGAACTGCATGAGTGAGCCAATCATCGAAGCCATCGGGCTGCAAAAAGTCTTCCGCGATTTCTGGCGGCGCCCGAAAGTCAAAGCCGTCAACGATGTGTCCTTCACCGTCAATCGCGGGGAAGTGTTCGGCCTGCTCGGCCCGAACGGCTCTGGCAAAAGCACGACGCTGAAAATGATTCTCGGTCTGCTCTATCCCACGAGCGGCCAGTTGCGCGTGCTGGGCCGGTCCCCACGCGACGTGAAGACCAAGGCGCGCATCGGCTACCTGCCGGAAGAATCCTACAGTTACCCCTACCTCACCTCGCAGGAAACGTTGTCGTTTTACGGGATGCTGTTTGATTTACCGGCCGGCGAACGGCAACAGCGCACCGAGCAGTTACTCGACATGATCGGTCTCCGGCACGCCCGACGCCGGCAAGTCGGTGAATTTTCGAAGGGCATGGCGCGCCGCATCGGTTTGGCGCAGGCGCTGATTAACGATCCTGATCTGGTCATTCTGGATGAGCCGACTTCCGGCCTCGATCCCATCGGCTGCCGGCAGGTGAAGGATTTGATCAAGGCGTTGGCGGCCCGTGGCAAGACGGTGTTGCTGTCATCGCACCTGCTGTCCGATGTCGAAGACGTTTGCGACCGGGTGATCATTCTCTACAACGGCAAAGTACAGGCACTCGGCACGATCAACGAGTTGCTCGAACAGAAGACGCAATACCGGCTGACGATGCCGGAAGTTTCTGCCGAAGGACTGCAACGGATTCTGGCCGCCGTGCGCGCGGAACTGGGCAATGAACCAGCCGTGGATCATCCCCGGCGCGATTTGGAACAATTTTTTCTGGAGATCGTCGAGAAAGCCCGGCAAGCCACGACCGAAGCCAGTGGCGTCGGCCCGGCCAGCGGCGTGGCCCGGTATCTGGCCGGTGACGAAGTGTTGCAGCAATTGCTCAAGACGCCTGAGTCCCCTGCCCCGGCACCACTCAGCGCCGCACAGCAACAAGCGGCTGACGAGAAATTGCGCAAGTTGGTCGAGCCGCCGAAGTAGTCGATGAACAAGGTCTTCGCCATTGCCGGCATCGCCATCCGCAACGCGATTCGGTCGCGAGTGGTGGTCGTTTTGTTGGCGCTCCTGTTGATCGCCATCGTCGCCTTGCCACTGACGATCAAGGGCGACGGTACATTGACCGGCGCCGTGCAGGTGTTACTGCGGTACACGCTGGGCGCGGTCACGATGATTCTTTCGATCGCGACCTTGTGGGCCGGGTGCGCGGCGATCTCGTTGGAAGTCCAGGAACGTCAAGTCCATCTCCTCGTCACGAAACCGGTCTTTCGCATGCAACTGTGGCTTGGCAAATGGCTCGGGCTGCTGATCCTGAATACCGTGTTGCTTGGGCTGGCCGGCGTGGCTTCCTACACGTTGTTACGCTGGAATCTCCGGCAAGACGACGTGGCGGACATTCTTGTCGCGCGCCGGGTGGTCAACCCGATGCCTCTCGATATCGCGGCGGACGCGCGGCAGATTTTCGAGGAACAAAAGCGGCGCGGCGAACTGCCGCCCGGCCCACCCGACCAGGTTTTGGAAGCCATCCAGCAATCCCTCCGGCAACAAGCGTACAGTGTTCCCAGCGGTCTGGCGCGCCGGTATGTATTCCCGGTGAAACCGACCGGCGTGCCGTTGGTGATCCGGTACAAGTTCGCGTCATCATCCACCGGCAAAGAGCAACTTGCCTGCCTCTGGATCGCCGGCAGTCCCGACCGCGCCGACCGGTTCGAGAAACCCGAGTACGCCGCGCCGGGCGGCGTGCATACGGTGCGGATTCCGCCGGCCATGGTGGACACCAATGAGACGTTGACGGTCGACGTGGCCAATGTGCATCCCATGCCGCTGACGATGGTGTTTGCGCCCGACGATGGCGTGCAGTTGCTGGTGCAGGAAACCAGTTTTGAAATGAATCTCGTCCGCTGTTTGCTCTTGGAGCTGGTGAAGCTGGCGTTTCTCGGCGCGTTGGCGGTGACGATCGGCAGTGTCTTTTCGTTGCCAGTCGCGGCGGTGACGGCGGGGTATGCGTTGTTGTTGATGAATATCGGTGGTTATTTGCAGACGCTGATTGGACAGAAAATGATCTTCTCCGCTGGCGCGCAGCCAGGGATTCTGGATCTGCTGGTGCATTGGATTTATGTGATTTTGTATTGGCTGACCAAACCGTTTCAACAACCGAGCGCGCTGGAGCCACTGGCGGCCGGTGAACTGGTAAGTTGGACGTGGCTCGGCACAATTTTCCTTTGGCAGGTGGTCGTCGCGGGTGGCGCGGTGGCGGCCATCGGTGTCTGGGCCTTCAACCGCCGGGAACTGGGGTTACCGGAATGAGACGCTGGCTCGCGCTCGTGCTTATCGGCATTGCCGGCGGGAGTTTTTGGCTGGCGGGGACGAAGCAACAACCGTTGTTGCAAGCGCGCCGGGATTTTCACTTGTCGCGTGGCGAGCCACTCGAGAACACGCCCCCGTTGGTCGCGTTTACGACAGTCGCGCTGGGCGGTTTTCGCGGAATCATCGCGGATCTCCTCTGGTTGCGCGCCTCGCAGTTGCAACAAGACGGCAAGTATTTCGAGTTGGTGCAACTGGCGGACTGGATCACGAAACTCGAACCGCGCATGGTTCACGTCTGGGCATTTCACGGCTGGAACATGGCGTACAATGTCAGCGTCTTATTCAACGAACCGACCGACCGCTGGCGCTGGGTCCGCCAAGGGATCGGCCTGCTGCGCGACGAAGGACTGAAGTACAATCCCGGCGAACCGCGCCTCTACCGCGAACTCGGCTGGATTTATCAACACAAGATGTCCGGGAACACCGACCAGATGAACGTCTACTACAAACGCTGGTGGGCCGATGAGATGGAGGCGTTGTTCGAAGGCCCGCGGCCGGATTACCAGCGGCTGGCGCCCGACCGGGCGGAACGGATGAAAGAGGTCTACAAGCTCGACCCGGCCTTGATGGAACAGGTCGAACGCGAGTATGGCCCACTCGATTGGCGTCTGCCACAAGCGCACGCGATCTACTGGGCGTGGCGGGCGCTGCCGTTGGCACGTGGGTTTGACAAGGTTCAGCTTGACCGGATGATTTTTCAAACGATGGCCGATGCCGCGTTCCAAGGCGATTTATTCAGCAATCCTGTCGAAGGCGTCTTCATTACCGGGCCGAACCTCGCTTTGATTTCGAAAACCCGGCGCGCTTACGAACAAGCCATCGCGGCGAATCCCGGCGAAAGCAGCATGGAAAGTGGGCATCGCAATTTTCTCCGCACCGCAGTGCTCGTCCTCTACACGCATCACCGGCTGGCCGAAGCGCGCGACGTGCTGGAAGACCTGCGCCGCCGGTATCCCGCGCCGGAATACAATCAGGGATTAGACAGGTACGTTTTCAGTCGGATGACCGAGTTCATCCAAGAACTCGGCCAGCGGGAAGCGCTCAACATGGTGGCCGGCACACTGCAACAAAGCTGGTTCTGGCTGGCGATGGGCGACGAAGAACAGGCGCAGGGGTATCAGCAATTGGCGCGGAGCATCTGGCGCGAATACATGAAGACCCGGTTAGATCCGGAGGTGGCCGCCCGCGCGGGACTGCCGCCGTTGGAACAACTGAACCAACAAGCGCGCGACGCAGTGGAAAAACAATTACAAAGCCAAGCAGCCAAAGATCGGCTGACGAAACCCACCCCGTAACTTACCGGCGCCGGCGGCGGCTGACGACGATCAACGCAAAAAGTCCCAGGCCGACAAGTCCCAGTGCACCCGGCTCCGGCACGACCACGATCGCAATTTGATTCGCGCCCGTATAGTTGTAATCCAACGTGTACCCCACCGGCATCCCGTTGGTCACACTGAACGTCCCGAACAAGTCGCCGTAACTCGCAATCACGTACGCCGCCCCGGTCAATCCACCAACCGCCGTCAAATCCAAGGTTGCGCCTGACAACGTCAGGTCGCCCACCACGATCAGTTGATCATTTCCACCATCCCCAAATTCCGCCTGATAGCTACCGGCCAAGGTCAGGCTATTGCTGAAGACCAACGTCCCCAAACTCAACCCCGGCGAAAGGTCGCCGGTAATGGTCATATCCCCCACCACGCTCCCGTTCCCGCGCAAGGTCCCGGCAATGGTCTTCGTGGCGCTGCCGGTCACAAAGCCGTTGCGCAAGGTCATTGTCCCGGCGACAGCCAACGCACTCTGGTATTCCACCGTCGCATCCACAATGTCAGCCAGACCATTGTTCGTAAAGGTGCCGCTGATCGTCGCCAAAGTGTTGCTTGCCACGAATGAACCAGCGTTGCCAATCGTGATATCGGCCCCGTTGGCATTCCGGTAAGCCGTCGTCCCGTTGACCATCACCAAGTTGACGTAGTTCGATGGATTGCCGGGGACGGCGTCGAAGGTGTAGGTCTGGCGGACGGTGGCGGCGGTGTTGGAGGCGTTATTCAGCATGAATGTGTTGGCGCCGGCAAAGCGGATCCGGTTGATTTGGTTGACGGCATTGGTTGCGACATTGCCGGCGCTGGTGCCGCGGAAGCTGATCGTGCCATCGGTGATTGCGATGTCGCCAGCCACCAAGGAGTTGATCACCGCCGCTTGGTTGAACTGAAAGGTTGAGTTCACGTTGCTGATGGTGTTACCGGTCCCGCCACCGATGGTTAGCGTGTTGGCCTGCAAGAGTCCGCCATTCTCGATGAGAACCGAGTTCTGGAGCGAGGCCGCCGCAGAGCCGACCGTCAAGGTGGTGATATTGGTGATGAACGCACCATTCACCAGCAAGACATTGCCGGTTGCCGCACCGGCGCCAACGGTCAGCGTAAAGCCGCCCAAGCCCCACCGGGTCTCACCCAGCAACCGCAGTGTGTTGTTTGACGAGCCAAAGCCGATGTAGCTATTCGCACTGCCTGTAAGCAAACTGTTGGAGAGGATGAGGGAGTTACCACCGCCACCGACGGCCGCGCCATTGGCCCCAACCGAAACCGCGCCGGAACTCATGAACAAGCGACCGTTCGTCGCAATCAAACTGTTGCCACTGGCACCACTGCCACCACCGACCGTCAGGGCGGTCGTGATGTTAGTGATGATCGCACCCTGCTCCACACGCAAGACATTACCCGTCGCCGCATTCATGCCGAGATAGAGCGGCTGGTTACTCCAAATCGTGTCCGCTAATAGCGTCACCGTGTTGTTGGACGAACCATGCCCAATGTAGGGGATTAATGTGTTGAAAATTACGGCGTTGGTGAGGATGACAGTATTACCGCCACCACCCACGGCATTATTGCCCGCTCCAACGCGAAACTGGCCGG
>JAJVHY010000033.1 GCA_022072455.1 Verrucomicrobiia bacterium
AATCGTAGGGTTTGTACCGCGCCATCGGCAATTCCTCCTTTGGAACGCCGGGCAGTCTAGGTCAGGGACGGAACCCAATTCAATCGCAAACCACCCACGAAAAGGACTTTTTCGACAATCTCAACGCATGGGGTCAGGCGAAATTCAGCGGAGCGAGACAGCTAACCGCGAGCTTGGTAAGCAGCTAGTCGATCAGCTTTCAGAGTTGCCAGCCAAGTTGAACGGACCTCTGACGCAAGAGCAACTGCAAGACAACACCGTACAACTCATGAATTTATCAGATTGGTGCGCGGCAACGGAAGGATATGGAAACCTGCTGTTAGCCCGGCGATGTTTGGACTTGGCCTGCATCCCTCTGTTACGCATGGTGGCCGATCTGCGTGTTCCAGTCGCACAATACGAACCGTTGCTGAAACGGCTTTCACCAAAGTGGATGAGCGTAGAGACGCGCCGGCGGGTGTTAAACCAAGAGGCGGGTGTGGAGCTATTCCATGATAGCGACAACACAAATGAGAAACTTGATATCGTGTGGCGCTTGGGCTACGAAGCGAAGCGTGAGTTGGAAGACCCAAGCCGCAAAGAACGGCGCAAAGGAAATCCACTGGGTAACCGCTTGGACAACAGTCCTGAGATTTACGCGAACGTGAAGTTCTTTATCGACGATCGGGCGGGGGGTGTTTTAACGACTACAAATAGCTGGGAACACAAATTTCACGAAATATTCATTGTAGGATTGGATGTGCCCTTGGCGGACGAGGTGCGCGCTTTGGCTGAGTTTCGCGCAGTAGTAGGAAAGTTTCCGACTGAGGACAATCCGAAGTCATTCTACCGGGGTGGCGAAGGCGCCTTTGAAGAAGCTTGGCGACCAACGGTTCAGAAGTTGCCGGGCATGACTCGTGAGCAATGGAACCGTCGGCGAAGCCAGTTTGTAGTAGCTTGGCGTGCATATGCGTCTGTCCTACGTGGCGAGATTCTCGATATGGATTCTTCGATGCTGAATGCGGGCAAACGGAAGCAGTCGGGGTCATCGGGGTCAGCTCCCCACAACCTACGCCATTGAGAACCGGTGACGATATGATTCGTCCTTGCGCCGGGATCACACACTCGTTGGAGTCACGCGTGTCCGAAGTGTGATCATACTCGGGGAGCATCCGGCTCGGCGCGCCAGCGCCGCGCCGGCCGCAGTCGTTCCCGAATCGCGGCGGTCGCGGCGCGACCGCCCTACCGTTTTGTCGTCGTGGCGATCTTGACGATGGCTTGTTCGAGCACGAGCCGGTCATCGAGCTGCGTCGAGACGAGTTGGAGGTTGGCGGTCTGCAACAAGTCCATCGCGCCAATCAATTCGCTCGTCGAAAAATTCTTTGCCGCCAAGGCGCACCGGTAGAGCCGCCACGGGCTGGGGAGTTTGCCTTCCTTCGTTTTGGGAATGTGCGCTGTCGCTTCCGCCGGTAAACTCTCAAACGCCTTCACAAACTGAAAGCCGGCATTCTCGTTGGCGGTGACGAGTTTGCGGGTGAGCAGGTCTTTGGTCAGGAGCATGAAGCGGAACTGCGCCGCGAGCAT
Organism: Verrucomicrobiia bacterium; assembly: GCA_022072455.1. Lineage (GTDB taxonomy): Bacteria > Verrucomicrobiota > Verrucomicrobiia > Palsa-1439 > Palsa-1439 > CAINDI01. The sequence continues at coordinate 1,564 of JAJVHY010000033.1, forward strand.
CGTGACGATGCCGATGGGCGCTTCGCCGTTGCCGAGCAGGTTGTCGAGCGCGGCCAGTGACCGGCGCAACGAGCGGGCGCCGAGCGCGTCGGTCAATTCCCAAATCACCGCCTGCCGGGAGGGCGACACAATCGCCCGGACGTCGGTGTCAGTGATCTCAGCTCGCTTGCCGACGTAGAGGCAGAGTTTTTCCAGTTCGTTGGCGATCTCGCGGAGGTTGGGGGCGACGAGTTCCCGGAATAATTGAAAGCCGGCCAGCGTCAATTCCTTCTTCTCGCCTGCGAGCCGGCGCTGGACGAACTCCGCGATGTCTTCGTCGGCTTCCTTGCTATCATCGAGCGCCTCGAAGAACTGGACTTCGCCGAGTTTTTCGAGGGTCTTGTACAACGTCTTGCGCCGGTCGCAGCCAATGGCGCTGATCAACAGCCGCACCCCCGCCGGCAACCCTTGTTTCAAAACTTCCGCCAACTCTGTCAGTGCGTCCTTGACTGCCTCGGCCATCACGCCGCGTTCGTCGGCGAGGAGGTTGGTGCTTTTGAGCCAGACGAGTTTGTCGTCGCCGAACAGGCTGACCGTCGCGAGTGCTTCGTGGACGCGACCGAGAATCTTCAGCGCTTCATCCTGATTGCCGGCTGTGCCTTCGATGATCTCGACGCCGAACTCACCGCCTTTGGGAGTGAGTTTCACCGCGAGTTTGGCGGCGGCTTCCTTGATGGAAAACTCGTCGGTGCCGCCGATCAGATAAATTGACTGGGATTTGGTGCTCGTCACCGGCATGGCGCGCAGTGTGGGGTGGGGCTGGGAAGCTGTCAAGAAACTGAATCAGTCGAAATGGTGGCGATCTGTTCGCGGTGACCCGCGCACTGCCGACTGGCGGGGTTCTTACGGGGTGAGCAGGCGGTGCCGGAGGTCGGCGGCGAATTGGGCGGCGGCGGCGGCGGTGAGCAGGCGCGGGTTGTGGACGGTGGTGAGGCGGAGTTGGTTCTTGAACCGGCCGAAGATGACACCGAGACCGGGCGATTCGAGAACGGCGGCCAGATGGATGACATCGGTGACCGGGACGCCAAGGAATTCACTCAGCGCGGGATTCACGGTGCCGGCGTCGCCGTAGAAGATCGAGGCGAGTTCACCGCCGATCTTGTACTTCATGATCGCCAGGCAGACCGGCACGGGGAGATACCGGGAGAACTCGGCCAGAAGGACGTAGTGGTCGAGATGGCCGTTGCGCATCGCGTTTTCGGTTTTGGATTTGAGCGCGGCCACCACCGCCGTCAGTGACTCGAATTCGGCGGGAAAAAACTGGAGCATCAACATCGCGATCTGATTCGAGAAAAGCGGTTCGAGGCTGCCTTTGGGGCGCAGGCCGACCGGCAACGGGAAGAGGTAACTGGGACTGCCGGTGTTGAGGCGTTGGTGGAGCCGGTGCAGTTCGAACAGCGTCGTGGCAGCGTCGAACTGCGCGGTGTTGAGAAAGCCGCAGGCTTTTGCGGCGTTGGCGCGGATCTGGGCGGTTTCTTCGCCGGTGAATTTGTCCACGTGGTAGCTGAGCCGGGGCGGCTGTTGCCGGTCGGGCGGGTGGAACGGCCGGGGTGGTTTTTGGGAGAACTGGGTGATGTAGCCGGAAGCTTGCCGGGCACCGGCGAGTTGTTTGCCAAAGGGATTGACGGTGCCGACCGACGGCGCCGCTGACATGCCGGTGAAGTCGCCACGACCGAGGCCGGTGACGAAGTGTTCGGCGGCTTTCGCGTCCATCAGGGCGTGTGCCCAGGTGAACACGACGGTGGTGCCGGCGAGGTCGAAGCGGAAGAGTTCGCCGTGTCGGAGGTCGAGTGGTTCGTTGAGGAGGTCCGGCAGGATAGTGTGTTGGCGGACTTGTGGCTGGAGCGGGACCGGCTGCCAGTGCGGCTGGTTGAAACCGGCCGGCCGCGCGGCGAGGAACGGGAATTTTTCGAGGGCGGTGCGGACGTGTTGCCGGAGCGCGTCGGCATCGGCGGGGGCGGCGAGTTCAAGGATGATCTGGCAGTTGTTGCCGGCGAATTGGCGGCGGCGGAGTTCGTAGTCGAACGCCAGCATGAGGTAGTCGCCGCCGTTGAGTTGGCGTTTATTGGCCATTGAGCAGCGCGGCGACGCGGGCCGCGAGGGTGCGGACGGATTGCAGGGTCTCGGGCGTGATTTCGGATTCAGGAATCCAGAGGCCATGGTTCTTTTCGATGAAGACCAGCAGCCGGACGAGGGAGAGCGAATCGAAGCCGGCCGCGACGAGATCGGTGTCGGCGGTGACGTCGAGTTGGGCGCTGAAAACTTCGCGTTTGAGGAAAGCGAGGAGTTGGGTTTCGAGATCGGTTGGATTAACCATGGCGGATGAGTTTGCCGGTCACTGCGGTGCGGGCGACCGCGGGGACGAGGTGGATGTCGGTCGGAACTTTGTACGCGGCGAGATGTTGCCGGCAATGGTCGCGGAGTTGTTCGGGGTCGGCGCCGGTTTGCCCGGGAACGACGTCGGCTTCGATGAGTTCGCCGAGGTGCGGGTGCGCCCGGCCATACACCCGGCAGTCTTGCACGGCCGGGTGTTGGAGGAGGACGGCTTCGATTTCTTCGGGGAAAACTTTGCGACCGGCCATGTTGATGACGGCTGTTTTGCGGCTGAGGAGATAGACGCGACCGGCTTCGTCGAGTTTCGCAATGTCGCCGGTATGGAACCATTCGTCTTGCCGGGGCGTCCACGGGTTGGCGTAGGCGTCGTAGAAGCCGGGGCCACTGATGTAGAGATCGCCATCCTCGATTTTTACGCGGTAGTCGGGGAGCGGTTTGCCGACGGAGTTCCACGGGCCGTCGGTGTTGAGGCAGACGAGGCCGAGTTCGATGATGCCGAGGGCTTGCCGGAGAGGCAGCCGGTAGCGTTTCTCGAAAGTCTCCGCGACGTCTTGCGTGAGGGCGCAGGTGGTTGAGATGGCGAGGCGGATGGTGGCGAGTGATAATTCGGATTTGTCGCGCGCGAGCCAGGCGTAGTGCATCGGCGCTGCATACAGGATCGTCGCGCCCGTGCGTTGGACGGCTTCGAGAATGTTCCGTGCGAGCGGGCTGTGGACGAGCACGATGGTCGCGCCTTGGCTGAGGTAGAGCACGATGGTGACGAGAAAATGATGCGCCATCGGCAGAATCCAGACAATCGTGTCGGCAGCCGTGATGGCGAGGGCTTTGTTCGCGGCAGTGATCCGGTCACGAATGGTTTCGTGGGTGACGACGACGCCTTTGCTGGTGTTGGTGGTGCCGGAGGTGAACCGGATGAAGGCGATGTTGAGGTTGTGATTGTCGGCCACCGGCACGCCGGAAAATTTCTCGAAGCCGGTTGGAGTGATGATGCCGGCCAGTCCGAGTGAAGTGATGATGTGAGAGCGCTCTTCAGCGGAACATTCGACCGGGACGGGGACCGCAATGGCGCCGGCCCGCCAGACGGCGTAGGTGGCGGCGATGTAGTCGGCACTGTTGGGAAGAGAGATGCCGATGCGTTGACCGGCGCGAATGGTGGGATTGGCGAGTTCGTGAGTGCGCGCAACCAGGTTGGCATACGTGACCACAGTGGCCCCATCAATCACGGCGGCTTTCGTGGGGAAACGCAGGGCGGCGGCGTCGAGTAGCTCAGTTAAATTCATGCGGCGGGCGCACCTTAAAAAGCGCGTTGGAGGGTGTCAACCGTTTACGACTTGAAATCGCGGGCGCAGAAGGCCATGGCGCCGACTATCCAAAAGGTCGCGCCGAGCGCGCCGAGGTAGACGAGCGATTCGGCAATGCTCGACCACGCCACCACGTCCGCAAATGTCCGCGCCCAACAGGCGGTGTGATAGCTGATGAAGTATTTCTGGAAACTGGCGAAGTAGGGGATGTTGCGCAGGACGAAATCCACAAACAACACCGACAACGTCAGAATCGTCGCCGCGGCCGGTTTCATTTTGCAGCAGGAGAACATGAACGCGAGCGCGGTGATGATCTGCGTGACAACTCCCAACACCAGCACCGCGCGGGCATACCGCCAGAGACCTTCGCCGGTTGAAAACACGCTGAAGATGCTTTCCTGCGGCACGAAGACAAAAAGTTTGCCGAATCCGTGCCGGTAAATCGTGCCGGCCAGCAAACTCGTCACCCCCAAGAAGATCATCAGCGTGAAGGAGTAAATTGCGCAGGCGATCCATTTCACGGTGAGCAACCGGAGCCGTGAGATCGGCCGGGACAAAATCATCCGCATGGTGCCGTCTTCGACTTCCTTCGCCACCACGTCGCCGCCGACCAACGCCACGTACAATCCGCCGAGCAACGAAATCGTGAACACGATGATCAGCAACCCCAGCGTCAGCCCCGCGTAATACTCTGCCGGCAAGTAACCGTTGCTCGTGAGCAAATCGGAAAACGCCCGTTTCGCCTTCGGCAACTGCAGCATCGCGAGAATCAAAAGCTGCACGACCAGAAACGCGCCGAAGCCGATATGCGTCCGTTTCCGCGCGAACAATTTCAGCAGTTCATTTTTTAACTGCGTCGCGAACATGAATCGTCTCCAGATAAAAATCCTCCAGCGTCCGCTCGACCGGGTGCAACGCCTGCACCGCGAACCCTTGCGCCACCAACCAACTCGCCACCTGCGGCACGGTCGCCGTCGGCGCGAGCCGGCCCCGGCCATCGTACTCGAACAAATCCACCAAGCCCGCGCCGGTCAGACCGCGTTCCGCGTCGGCTTGCCGGTCCACTTGCACGCGCACCCATTGCCGGTCGGCATCCAACTCGCGCCAGTTGCCGACGAACAACAATTTCCCCTCGTGCATTACCGCCAGCTCCGAACACAACTGCTGCACCTCGCTCAATAAATGCGACGAAAACAAAATCGTCAGCCCCCATTCCCGGTTGAGGCGCAAGATCAGGTTGCGCATTTCGTGAATGCCTTCCGGGTCCAGTCCCTCGCTCGGTTCGTCGAGAATCAGCAACTCCGGCTTCGGCATCAACGCCTGCGCCAGCGCCAGCCGCTGCCGCATCCCGTGCGAATACGTCGCGACCCGGTCAATGATCCGTTTTTCCAGCCCGACCAATTTCACGACCTCGCGTCCGCGTTCCGCGTCGAACGGTGCCGAGTACTCGCAGAACAACCGCAAGTTCCGCCAGCCGGTCAGGTAGTCGTAAAAGGCCGGGGTCTCGAAGATCGCGCCGACTTTCGCCAACGCCCGCTGCCGGTCCGCAAAAACATCCACGCCGGCAATGCTCACGGTGCCGGCATCGGGCGCGACTTGGCCGAGCAACATCCCGATGGACGTGCTCTTGCCGGCGCCGTTGTGGCCGAGGAGGCCGAAGATGCCGCCGCGCGGGACGGTCAGCGAGACATTGTCCACGGCCAGCCGCGCGCCGAATCGTTTGGTGACGGCGTCCAGAGAAATCATGGCAGGCTCGTCGAAAACCGGAGTTCCTTCGCGACATGACCGTCGGCGTAGAGAATGTTCACGCCATCTTTCGTGTCGGGATGAAACGCTTCCTTGTCGCTGAGCAACGGAATGCGCGTCGGCTCGGTGCCGCCAACAATCGAGAACATCCGATCCACGTCCTGCCCGTTGACGGTGAAGTTCCAGAAGTAACTCGTGCCGGTGGTTTCGTAGAGGCGTTTGTTGTCGGCCGGGCAGCCAAACACCTGCCGGGTGCCGCCGACGCCCGACAAGAGAACGGTGTCCAAGGCCGGCAATGGTTCATTCGTGCCCGCCCGGTTTTGCAGGACCGGCAGGCGGCCGTTGCTGTCGTTGACGTACATTTGGAGAGCGAGTGAGATTTGCCGGAGGTTGTTGAGGCATTGTGTCGTCTTCGCCGCCGCCCGCGCGCTCCGCAACACCGGGAACAGCATCCCGACGAGCACCCCGATGATGCCGATCACCACAAGGAGTTCCAGCAAAGTGAACGCTGATGTGGGAGCGGCGTTCCCGCCGCGACTGGAAAGAAGAACACGGCCGGTCGCGGCGGGGACGCCGCTCCCACAACTGCCTTCCAATTGTCGGCTTGGGCGAAGGTTCACCGGGACCTTTGCATGATGTTTTGCATCTGCTCGATTAAAGGCTGCAAATCGAGTTTCGTGTCGGCGCTGGCGTCGCGGATGAATGTCTTCATACCTTCGTCCACGATCCGCTGCATGTTGGCGTCGGACAAGACGCGTTCCGCGTTCAGGTGGCCGGTTTCTTCGCGGACGCGGTCGAGATCGGCGAGGGCACGGCTGACGAGTTGTTTGCGTTTGAGCGTGGGCATCTTATTGAACGCTTCCATCATCTGTTTCATGCCCTTGGGCAAGGTCAGATCGATGTAGCGGAGCCGTTCTTCGGGCGTGAGTTCTTCAAACCACTCCCGCAACCGGCCTTCGTACCGGAATTTCTGGCGTTCCTCGAAGGAGAGTTTGTTCACCCGGTCCGCCATGCCGGCAATGATCTGCTCGCGCTGCCCGGCCGGCAACCCTTGGAGCGGGTGGGATTCGAGGTAGGCGACGGTTTTGCCGGCAGTCATGCGCTGGGAGCGGGCGAGCCAGACACCCACCCCGGCGGCAACCCAGACGGCAACCAACGCCAGCACGCCCCAAGTCCAGACCTGACGTTTCATAAGACAGGATCGCGCATATTGGCTCAGACCGAAAGTTTGTTCCGGTGTTCGATATTCGGTCGGTTGAAAATGGTCGGGACGACAGGATTTGAACCTGCGACTTCTTGGTCCCAAACCAAGCGCTCTAGCCAAGCTGAGCTACGTCCCGGGAAAGTGGTACCGACGGAGGGAATCGAACCCACACGCCCTTGCGGGCACTGGATAATATAACGTAAACGATCTGCCATCTCGCGCGCGCGGGTCCCATTCAACTAGACTAACCTAACCTATACTCCATCCGGTATAATCCCCTAATCCTAACATAGAGTATATATATATAATATATATATATATATACCGGGCGCGAGCGTCCTCGCGCTTCCCGCCGTTCGCAGTGGCGAGGGGACGGGGCGCGGCAGGGCGGGGCTTCCCGTAGGGAAGGAATCGTAGCCCGTCGCCGCCCACTAAGCGACGGAACGTCCGTCGCTGTGGGGAACGCCCCGTCCCCTCGCCTCTGCGTCTGTCGTTCGGGGAGTAGGAAAGGGAATTCCAAAAGGGAAAACTTTGAGGGCATCCCTCAGAGTTGTCCCTTTTGGTCGCCCGTCTCGTGAGTGGTCGGCCTCCGATCACTCAAGGGCGAGGGGTGGGCGGGAAGGGTTTGGGAAACTGGGGGCAGGGGTTTACCCCTCCCGCAGTGTCCCAACTGCCGTCGAGTCGTTTATCATCCAGACGCTTAAGCAGACTTCACAGACACAGCGCGGCCCGGTGCGTCGTCTCACCGTGGCGGCGTCGGGTCGTGGAAGTTGATTAAACCAAAAATCCGCTCCTCTCAAAACCGGAGTGAGTCTTTTATCGTCCTCAACCCCGAAAACGCGCCAGCGGGGCGTATAAGCGCAATGCGGGCCGGTTTTGAGGCTGGTCTGAATGGGTTGGATTGGGTTGTCGCTTTGCGACGTTGAGCTTGTCGAAACATCCGCCTTCCGTTACACTCACCGTTCAGGTAAAAATTGGAGGAGCGTGGCCGATCATCTCGTGGGACCGACAACACAACGCTGGGCTGGACGACTAAACGGGCGGGAGAGGCAGATGGAGAATTGATGCCAACACTCGAAACCACGCTTGTCGACATCATTGCCCGCCTGCGCCAAGGCCGGTTCCAGAACGAGCAAGCCGTCTCCCAAGGCATCGTCCTGCCCATCCTCCGCGAGCTCGGCTGGGACATCTTCGACACCACCCTCGTCTGGCCCGAGTACCAGACCGGCGAAGGCCGCGCCGACTTCGCCCTCTGCCATCCGCCCTCAAAGCCCGCCGAGTTCATCGAAGTCAAACCGCCCGGCAAAGCCGAGGATGGCGTCCGCCAAGCCCTCGAATACGCCTTCCACACCGGCGTCCCCTTCATCGTCCTCACCGATGGCCGCACCTGGAGCTTCTACCTGCCGGCCGAACAAGGCAGCTACGAAGATCGCCGCGTGTACAAGCTCGACCTCTTCGAACGCCCCCCGGCCGAGGCCGCCGACATCCTGCGCCGCTATCTCGCCTATGAACGCGTCGTCTCCGGCGAAGCCCTCGACACCGCCCGCAAAGAATACCGCAGCCGCAACCGCCGCTCCCAAGCCCGCGCCGCCATCCCCGATGCCTGGCGCGAACTCGTCGAGAAAGGCGACGAACTTCTCGTCGAACTCCTCGCCAGCGCCGTCGAATCCAAAGCCGGCGTCCGCGCCGACGTTGACGACGTCGCTGAATTCCTCGCCGCCCTCGGCAAACCCATCATCGTCGAAACCGCCACATCCAAACCACCGACCGAACCAGCCCCGCGAACTGGAGGGTCACGCTCTGTCGTGACCGCTTCCCCCGCGACCGCCGCCGCCTCCGGTCGTGCCGGCAGACTCATCCTGCGTGGTAAAGCCTACCCGTACCACAACGCCAAGGACGCCATGGTCATCGTCCTCCGCGAACTCGCCAAAGGAGACCCCACATTCCTCGAACGCTGCTCCCAACACCCCGACGCCCAAGGCCGCAAACGCCGCTACATCGCCCGCACTCCCGAAGAACTCTATCCTGACCGTGAAGATTTGCGCGAAATGCGCGAAGCCCTACCGGGCGGCTGGCTCGTCGCCACCAACCTCAACAACATCCTCAAAAAGACGATCATCAAACTCGCCGCCGAAGTTGGCGGGCTGACCTTCGGCAAGGATTTGATTGTGGAGTTTTAGCAAGAACTCAGAAACAAACGAAAGGAGACCGCAATGGCAGATGCAAAGATTCAGTTCAAACTGGGAGCAATCGAATTCACCGGAGAGGGTGATAAGGATTGGGTGGCTCAACAACTGGACAAAATAATCGAGAAAGCCCCCAAGTTAGTACCGCTGTCACCAGTGGCAAGTGAGCCGGCGACCGTCAATAGGACACACACACCCATGGCTCCGGATCCCGGCATTGCTCACAAGCCCCTCGCAACATTCCTTAAGGAGAAAAACGCGTCCTCGAATCAGGTGAAGAAGTTCTTGGCGACGGCTGTTTGGCTTGAAGCGAAGGGCGCGAATAGACTGACTACCGCCGACGTGACAAAAGCTCTAAAGGATGCCAACCAATCAAGACTTGGTAATCCGTCCGATAGCCTCAACAAGAATGTTGCGAAAGGCTACTGCGATAAGGATGGAAAGGAGTTCTTCGTTACGGATGAAGGAAAGACATCTCTCTAGTCCTTGAGCCATGATACAGCCAAATCAGTTGCTTGCTGCTCTTCCGAGCGGGCTGCGCGATCCACTTGTTGAAGAGTACAATTGCATCGTAAGAAACTACGCCGAACATCGTTGGTCGCCGTCAGAGTTGAGCGGCGGAAGGTTTTGCGAGATTGTTTACACGGTGCTTCAGGGATATTCGTCAGGGCATTATGCCGCCGTGCCGAGTAAGCCGCGTGATTTTGTGGGAGCATGTCGTGCCCTTGAGACCGTAGCCACAAATCCCCGTAGTTTCCAAATTCTGATTCCTCGGATGCTACCGGCTTTGTATGAGATTCGGAATAACCGAGGAGTTGGACACGTAGGAGGCGACGTTGATCCTAATCCCATGGACGCCGCCGCCGTGCTGGCAATGGCCTCTTGGATTCTTGCTGAATTGGTTCGCGTTTTTCACAACCTTCCCGTCAGTGATGCTCAGAAAGCAGTGGACTCACTTGTCGAACGTCGAATTCCATTTGTTTGGACCGGCGGACAGATTAGACGGGTGTTAGATCCCAAGCTCCCACTGAAGGATCAGATACTGTTGCTTCTCTCATCATGCGCATCCGAAGCGGACGTTGAACAGGTGTTCCAGTGGACAGGCTACAAAAACCGCGCTCATTTTAATCGCATTTTGCGCACATCACACAACGACCGGCTGATCGAATGGGATGAGTCAAAGGGGACGATGCAGATGTTACCTCCCGGATCATCGTATGTGACAAAGCGCTTACGGGAATTGGCAAGGTGAACTAAGATGAACCAACAATACACGCGTCCTGACTTCTCGCAGTTCGTAGTCCACTTCACCAAGGACGCCGCGCCTTTTGGAGCGGCATCTGAACCCGCTGGCGCAATCAAGGACATCGGCAAATTGTCAGCACGGGAACGTCTGTTTGCTATGCTAGAGTCCGGTAACATTCACGCCACAAGGATGCCTTGGACAAACCGACCAGCGATTTGCTTCACAGAATGCACTTGGGGTGGGCTTCTCTATCACTCCCGGCAATATTCTCCGTTTGGGATCGGATTCTCGAAAGCATACTTGTTCTCACGTGGTGGCGCTCCGGCTATCTACCTTACGCCCGGACTGTTGGAGCATCAGAGGAATCACGCCAAAGATCCAAAGTACCCTTTCGAGCCACAGCTTTATGCATTCGTGACGCCCTTTATGCCCGGCTACGCACCAAAAGCCTACAAAGAGAAGTTTTGGAAGAAGGACAAGGACATTGATTACACCCACGAGCGCGAGTGGCGTGTTCCACACGATTTGGACTTTGACCTCAAGCATATCGAGTTTGTCATTGTCTCGAAGTACGAAGACATGGCGAAGGCACCGGCGAAGTTTAAGGATGCCATTGGCCGAGACAAATGGCTCATCATGGAGAACTACAGAAAGATTGAAGAGTTGTGGCCTCTCCATCACGTACCCGAGGCATAAACAGACCGGATAACAAGCACCAGAGAGAGGAGATTAGTATGGCAAAGCTGAAAGCTGTTAAGGCGGACATCGGAGAGCGGATGATTGAATTGAAGGTCTATTTTTGGACTAACAATATTGCCAAGGGCAAAGGAAGGGTGCTGCCAAAGCACGCGTGGTCGTCAGGCATGGTACGAATTGAACCGAACGATGCTCATGGAATTGTCGGACGCAAGCCAAAGCCATTCCACACGCTTCTTGATCTAGGAACAACAATTCAAAATGTTCTCATTCAGAACGGAATCATTCTGCACCCCGGCAGGCGAATGGAGAAGTTCGTCCAAGACCGGTAGCAGTATGAAATGAAATTCGGCTTCCTGATAATTCTCGCCGTGGTGGTGGTCCTCATCGCGGCTTTGTTGCCGATTCTCCTGAAGCTGATCGGTGCCGGCAAACCGGCCGCTGCTGCGAACCTGCCCTACCGGAAGAAAGACTACCTTCTTACCGCCGCCGAGCGTTCCTTCTACGAAGTCCTCTGCAGCGTGTTGGATGGCCAACTGCTCGTGTTCGCCAAAGTCCGACTCGCCGACCTCGTTTACATGCCGAAGGGAACAGCCAACCGGCAGACCCATTTCAACCGCATCCAATCCAAGCACGTGGATTTCGTCTTGTGCACCCGCGACAAACTCAGCCCGGTCTTGGTCATCGAACTCGACGATGCCACCCACGAAGAAGAATCCCGCCGTGACCGGGACAGCTTTGTTGACGCCGCCCTGACCGCCGCCGGTCTTCCCATCCTTCACATCCCCGCCCAGCGTTCCTACATCCCCGCCACCCTCGCCGTCGCCATCCAGCAAAAGCTCCAGTAACCAGCAGATTCAGCACTCCACACTGATTGATAGTGGTATTCGCTCAGACATGCGCAGGGATCAACTCCGACCAACATGAATTCGTGGCTTTTTGCACCGATTGCTTTCGGGTGTCCACAGGCGGAGGAACGGAAGGCAACTCAAGTTTGGGTTGTCGTCTGCCAGGCTCAGTAGCAGCCGTAGCATCGTTGACAAGTCACTTGGTGTGACTTGACTCAGTTCTTTATTGCAGCTTTTAGTGCAGCTGCATCAAAGTCGTTGAGAGCATCTGGCGGGACCTTCGCCTTAATTGCCGCGGTCTTCTTTTTCTCGGCAATGGCAACGGCTTTATCAAAGGCTGCCAATACTTCTTTCGCAGTGCGTCCGGGCTTGTCGTTCCAATACATAAAATTTCTACCCCAGTAGGGTATATCCAAGGGATCATTGGCCATTGTTATTGGGGAACGCGGAAGTCCGATCGCGCTACTCAAAGCATCACATGAATATTCGAAATCAACCAAAGACTTTCCGAGATCTTTCCATGCATTTTCCATTGCGGTAGTCATGCACTCCTTCGCAACTGGTTCGGTTGCGCCTTGCTGCCAACCTTTTTCAAGAATCCGCTGTTTCGCCCGCACGAGGATTTCTCTGGCCGATTGCCACTCCGCCACATTTAGTGCATTGGTGTCTGCAAAAACCATACCGATACTCGCCACAAAGATTCCAACCAAACTAGCAACAATTGCTTTCAGTCTCATTGTGTGACCCCTTTGAGTTAACAGTGATGCACTAAGTTAAGCAGACCATAAAATTTCTAGCAAGAATGTTTGTTCAGGATGAACGATTAATTTGGTTTCTTGTCTCGGTACACCGCGCTATCCCAGTGGCGCGCCCCCGCGCTTCAGCGCGGGGCGCCCACTGGGGGGCGGGGCGGAGAGGGAAACGACGCAAAAAGAAAGCCGGGAGTTTCCTCCCGGCTTCCTCTTTACGCCGCCATATTGACCGTGATGCCGTACTCCTTCATCCGCCGGTCGTGCTCCAGCGCGACGAACCTTTCCCACTCAAGCGGGTGGTTGTGCAAATAGTCGTGATGTCCCCGGCACAACGTCACGCCGTTCGGGACAAACAACGCCATTTCCGGGCGGCGGCTCACTGGCAGCAAATGAGCCGCGTCGAGGTTGGTATTCGCCTCGCACCCCGGATAGCGACACGTGTAATCGTCGCGCTTCAAGACTGTCCACATCCAAACAAGCCGTTTCGATTTGGAGATTTTCACAGCGCACCGCCTTCCGTGCGGATGACGATTTCCACGCCGCAATCCGTCACGGCGTAATCTTTTCGGCTGTGAATTTCCACGACTTCGCAGTCGTCGTGATAAACTCCGGCATCGCCAACGCCGTCCTCGGCGGCTCGGAACAACTTCGACAAGTCGGGTTTGACTGCCGGCACGTCAAAGGCCGGTCGCGCCGGCTTCGGCAGTAGAAACGTCATCGTGACCGTGATCGGCTCCCGCGTCTGTACCCAGCGGGCCGCGGCAGCCGCCTCGACGGCGGCTTCCTCAACCCGTTTCCGCCAAGCGTCGAGCCGGCCCCGCTCGCCTTTGGCGTTGGTGAAGTTCGCGGAGTCAACCACGAACGGCTTGCCGGTGTGTTTATTCACACAGGCAATCTTGGATCCCTGGGCAACGGGAATCCCGTAGACCATAAAGCGCAATTCCCTTGCGGTGGTTGTCGTTGGTTGTTCAAGTGTCGTTGTCATTTGCGGATCTCCTGAGCCGCAAGAGTTGTTGGTTTAATGAGCCAGTTTTGGCTCTCTCCTGCGGACGCTCCTGTCCGCATGGGCGGTGCTGTGGAGTCGGCGGAACAGCATGGCAAGAGCCGTGAAAGATAAGCAGCATGCGGGCGGGCGCATGCGTTGGTGGCGGCTGTTCGCGACACCCCAATGACATCACGGCGGAGGAACGGAAGCGAATTTCGAGGGTTGGGGTTCTCCCCAAGCCCCTTGCTTGGGGCGTCGTTTCCCCAAGTCGAAATTTGACCCGTAGCATCCTTGCCAAGTCCCATACAATGGAGCGTCCAGCAGAGAGAGCAAGAGACGAAGCCCTCCGACGATGGAACATTTTGGGAATCCAAAATGGGAGGCGGTGGGCTGGCCAAAGTTTTGACACGGTACCGCTCGCCGCTTGCGATCCATATTGCCGTGCGTGGCCACCGGCCAAGTCAGCAAGCCCGATTGTCAGTCCTCTGACAAAAAAGGGTTGCCCAGAGTCCGCAGGACGAGCCGTAATGGCGGCGGTCGGGAGTTTGTTTGGTCGGGACGACAGGATTTGAACCTGCGACTTCTTGGTCCCAAACCAAGCGCTCTAGCCAAGCTGAGCTACGTCCCGGGAAAGTGGTACCGACGGAGGGAATCGAACCCACACGCCCTTGCGGGCACTGGATTTTGAGTCCAGCGCGTCTGCCAGTTCCGCCACGTCGGCCAACTTCGAGCGACGGGAGAATATAGGGAAGGCGCGAGCGCGCGCAATGCAATTCTTGACGTTGCCTCTTCCTCACGGCGGCGGCTACAATCCTTTGAAATGATGAATGGTCCCCTTTTGGAGATGACCGGTATTCGGAAGTGCTTTCCCGGGGTTGTCGCGCTGGATGATGTCAGCTTGACCGTCGCGGCCGGGGAGGTGGTGGCGTTGTGCGGGGAGAATGGGGCGGGGAAATCCACGTTGATGAAGATTCTGGGCGGGGTGTATGCGCCGGATGCCGGAGTAATACGCGTGGCAGGGACGCCGGTGCGGATCCAGCATGTGACCGAAGCGCTGCGGTTGGGGGTGGCGTTCATTCACCAGGAACTCAACGTGCTCGAAAATCTCGATGTCGCCGCCAATGTGTTTTTAGGGCGGGAGCCCCGACAGCGGGTGACGGGCTTGATTGACCGGCGGAAATTGGCGGCAGCGACGGTGCCGTTGCTGCAGCGATTGGGATTGGAGATCGCGCCGGACTCGATGGTCGGGAAGTTGTCCATTGCGCAAAGACAGATGGTGGAGATCGCCAAGGCGCTGTCGCTGAACGCGCGGTTGATCATCATGGATGAGCCGACGTCGAGTCTGACGGTAACGGAAACGGACCGGTTGCTGGCGTTGGTCCGGGAATTGAGCCGGCAGGGGGTGAGTGTGATTTACATTTCGCACCGGCTGGGAGAAGTCGCGCAGTGCGCGCAGCGCGTGGTGGTTTTGCGCGACGGCAAGAATGCCGGGGAACTGGCTCAGGCGGAAATCACGCATGACCGGATTGTGAGTTTGATGGTGGGACGCGAGTTGAGCAATTTTTACACGACGAATCAGGCCCCGAAGACGCCGGGGTATTTTCGTGTCCGTCAGGTCAAGACACGAGCGTATCCGCACGAGCGCGTGTCGTTCGATGCGACTCGGGGTGAGATTCTCGGGCTGGCCGGGTTGGTCGGCGCGGGGCGCTCGGAATTGGCCGAGGCGATTTTTGGGGTGGATGAAGGGTGTGGTGGGGAGGTGTTTATTGGGGACGAACGGGTGCCGGTGGCCGGGTGCAAGGAGGCCATCCGGCAGGGGATATATCTGGTGCCGGAAGATCGGCGCGGGACGGGATTGGTAACGGCGATGTCAGTGCGAGCCAATGTCACGTTGGCGTCGGTGCGCCGGTACGCGGCGTGGGGATTGATTCGCCGGGCGGCGGAGGCGACTGTTGCGGAGCGACAAAGTGCGGAGTTGGCGATTAAGACGCCGACAGTCGAGACGCCGGTGGAATCCTTGAGTGGTGGAAATCAACAGAAGGTAGTGCTCGGCAAATGGTTATCAATGCAGCCGCGGGTGATATTTTTTGATGAACCGACGCGTGGAATTGATGTGGGCGCGAAGGCGGAAATTTACCGGCTGATGCGGGAGTTGGTGGGGCGCGGGGTGGTGGTGATCATGATCAGTAGTGACATGGAAGAGATATTGAATGTGAGTGACCGGGTGGCGGTGATGCATGAAGGGCGGATCACCGGGGTTTTGGAACGACCAGATTGCACAGAGGCGAACATCATGAATCTGGCGGTCGGTCGGGACGTTGCGGCGGGGAAACCGTCAGCTGACTAGCCCGCAAAATAACCGTCAAAATAGTTCAAAAAACCCAAGCGCAATTACCGATGTGTGCTTATGGTGTGACACTTAGGTGAGGAAATTGGTGACTAACTATTTCATAAGACGAGGAATCACCAACGGCCCCAAACTGTTGCGAATCGAAGCAACCGAATGATTCGACGCATTTTTAATCGTTACGCTGGTGCGTTGGCCGCCTTGTTCTTACTGCCATTGGCAGCCCAGTCGGCGGATTACACCAACACCATCAGCGGCGGCTATAACGTCACCAACACGTGGGGCGTGCTCACCAACCCCGGCAACAGCAACACCGCCGACAACGTCTTCATTACCAATGGGCAGGTGAACATTGAGTTTGCCTATGCTGCCAGCAATGACACGATCAACATCAACAATCTCGGCATCCTCTCGAACAATGTGGCGTTTGGCCTGAGCGGTGCCACCAATTCAATCAACAGCGGCGGGACGTTGCTCGTGGGGAACACCGCCAATACGTTGTCGGGCGCGGTCGTCCGACTCAATGGAGGGCTGCTCTCCTACAACGTCAATCTGAACGGCACTCCGGTTTCGTCAATGGGCATTCTGCAGGTGATGTCTTCCTCGACGATCACCAGTTTCCTCGCCAGCGGCGTGACTGCCGCACCGTTAACGAATGCCAGTTTGGATTTCACGGCGGACGCGACCACCCTCACTTTGGCGGCCAACAACGTCAATGGTGGCGGTACGATCACGTATGCCTTCAACAGCGTCATGGTCTCCAACAACGCCACGTTGCTATTTTCGAGCACGTGGTCGTCGGGTATCTATAACGGTTTGTATGGGGCGTTTTCGAACGTGACCACAACAGCCGGCAAGACACTGTTTGTGACAAATGCGACCAGTAACGCCAGCACCCTGACGTTCAATGGCAACAACAGCGGCATGGCCGGAACGATTGACATTCGCGGTGGTGCGACGGTCCGGGCCAACGCGAGCAATTCGCTGGGCAGCGCGGTGGTCAATATCAATAACGGCGGAACATTGAGCGCCGCGGTATCGTTTGGTCTGGGCAGCAGCACCAACTCGATCAACAGTGGCGGAGTCTTGAACGTCAGCACCGCCGCCAATAGCTTGGCGGGCGCGATTATCCAGCTCAATGGCGGCACGCTCTTCTACGGCTTTGATTTGGCCGGTGGCGCCTATTCGCCACTGGGCGCGCTGCAGGTCCTCTCCTCCTCCACAATCACCAGTTTTGTCGCCAGCAGCGTCAACCCGGCTTCGTTGACGAACGCCAGCTTGGATTTCACAGCGGACGCGACCATCCTGACGTTGGCGGGCAACAATGTCAACGGAGGGGGCACCCTCACCCATGCCTTCAACAGCGTCATGGTTTCCAATAATGCGACGCTGCTGTTTTCCGCTACGATCGCATCGGGCCTTTATAATGGCTTGTATGGGCAATTCTCCAACGTGACCTTGACGGCCGGCAAGACGCTGAGCATGAGCAACAAGACCAGCAATCTGAGCACGCTGACGTTCAACGGAAACAACAGCAGCATGGTGGGCACTGTCGATGTTCGCGCGGGCTCGGTTCGTGCCAACGCCAGTAATTCGCTGGGTAGGGCCGTGATTAACGTCAATAATGGCGCAACATTGAGCGCGGCGGTATCGTTCGGGTTGGGCACCAGCACCAACATAATCAACAGTGGCGGTGTGTTGGAGGTGGCGAATTCCGCGAACAGCTTGGCCGGCGCGCTCATTTCGCTCGATGGCGGGACAGTGTTCTATAACTTTGATCAAGCCGGTTTGGCGCGTGGTCCGCTGGGTAGTTTTGAATTGCTCGGGGATGCGACCTTCACGAACTATGTTGCGAGCAGCGTCGCTGGCGGGACGTTGACGAATGCGAGCTTGGTGTTCGTGGGGGCGGACAAGACACTGACGTTGGCTGGTAACATTACCAGCGGTGGTGGCTCAATCACCTATCGGTTCAACACCGTGAACATTTCCAACGACGCGGCGGTCATGTTCTCTGCGACGGGAGTGGGGCCGGCGGGCACAGCCGGATTATTCACCAACGTGACGCTCTTGGCCGACAAGACGCTGACGTTGACCAACGCCACCCCCAGCCGTGCCGGCACGCTGACCTTTGAAGGCAACAATGCCGGCGTGGCGGGAACGATTGATATCCGTACCAATGTCACCCTGGTCGCGAACGCGAACAACTCCCTGGGCACGGCCACGGTCACGACCGTCGCCGGTGCCACTGTGATGGCGAATGCGAGCAACTCGCTCGGAGCCGCCACCGTCACGATCAATGATGGCGCGACGTTGAATCCGACGGTCGCCTTTGGCCTTGGCGTGAGCAACAACACGATCAATAGCGGCGGTTTTCTGACCGTGGGCACCACATCCGGGGCGCTGAGCAACGGCCTGATTCGTCTCAACGGCGGGACGATCTACATCAACGCGAGCCACGGCAATGTGTTTCGGAATCTCGGCGGTACTGTGCAGGTGTTCGACAATTCGACTATCACTAATTTCACTGCGCACGGAGTTCTTGATGTCGGTTGGGGTTTTGGCAATTTGGATTTCACCGCCAGCGGCAAGACGTTGACCTTGGCGGCTGACGTCCAGGGGGTTGGGGCATATACGTATTTTCGATTCGACAGTGTGACGGTGTCCAATGATGCCACGCTCGCGTTCTCCAAGACCGGTGTAGCCACGGCTGGCAATGGGGTCAGTGGGATCATCAGTAACATGACGCTGACTGCCGGCAAGACCTTGGTGGTGACCAACCAGACCGGCGCGGGGACCGGGACGCTGACCTTCCTCGGTAACAACTCCAGCATGATCGGCACCGTGGAAACGCGGTCTGGCGTGACGCTCGTCGCCGGCCAGAGCAACGCCATGGGCTCCGCCGTGATCAACATCAACAACGGCGCCACCTTGACCCCGACGGTCAGCTTCGGCCTCGGTTCGAGCACCAACACGATCAACAGCGGTGGTTTTTTGACCGTCGGCACAACCTCGGGCGCGTTCAGCAACAGTGTGATTCGCCTCAACGGCGGGACAGTTTACATCAACGCGACCCACGGCAATGTATTTCGGAATCTCGGCGGCACCTTGCAGGTGTTCGACAACTCGACCCTCACCAACTTCACCGATAACAGCTTCGATTTCGGTTGGGGGTTTGGCAATTTGGATTTCACCGCCAGCGGCAAGACGTTGACCTTGGCGGCCGACGTTCGGGTGGCCACCGCGTATACGTACTACCGCTTCGACAGCGTGACGGTGTCCAACGATGCCACGCTCGCGTTCTCCAAGACGGGGTTGGCCACGGCGGGCAACGGGGTCAATGCGATCATCAGCAACGTGACGCTCAGTGCCGGTAAAACTTTGGTGGTGACCAACCAAACCGGCGCAGGGACCGGGACGCTCACGGTTCGTGGCAATAATACCGCGATGGCTGGCGCCGTGGATATTCGGTCAGACGTGACCATTGTTGCCAACATGAGCAACGTGTTAGGCGGCGCGACGATGTATGTGAATGGCGGCACACTGACGATGGGACACATGAATGCGCTGGGCAGTGGGTCGGTCGTGGTCAGCAACGGCATCGCCATCGGCAATGACACGATATTTATCTATGGTGGCGCGAACGCGACCAACCGAGCCAGCCTGATTACTGGCACCGGTTCCGTCTGGACAAATCTCGGCACATTCGTCATCGGCGATGGAACCGGCCTCTCCAATACATTGACCGTGGCCAATGGCGGCGTGCTCTTTGCCCCGACGGCTCTGAACATCGGTAACAACAGCATGTCGAACCGACTCATCATCGCGACCGGCGGTTTGGTCACTAACGTCAATCTCACCGTCGGTCTTGGCACTGGCGGCAGCAACCAGCTCGTGGTTAATGGCGGCACGGTCTGGGCCTCGGCGTTGCGCGCCACCAATGCCGGCAACGTTGTCACCTTCAACAGCGGCTCGATCAACAGTTCCAGCAGCTTCATCTCCAACAACGTCTTCACCGTCGGCAACGGGACGGATGTGGCTATCTATAATACGCTGGCCGGCAATCACGGATTTGGCGCTGGGGTGGTCGTCGCCAGTAATTCCTATTTAGTCGGCACCGGCAACATCAACGCGGGTGGGCCGGTGGGAGTCACGCTCACCAACGGCGGCATTCTCTCCGCCGGACTGGGGACGACCGGTATCGGCGTCATGACGGCCAACAATCTCAACTGGCTGGGGGGCGGCATCCTCCAAGTGGATCTCCAGAACTTCGGCGTCTCCGGCGTGGACTACGATTTCCTGAGCCTGAGCGGCACGCTGACCAACAACTTCTTCAACAGCGCGCAATATGTCGTCAACCTCAACACCAACGGTCTCGGTGGCGCGTTCGACTCGGGCAATGATTATCAACTCTTGATCGCATCGTTTGGCACGCAATTCGGGTTCAGCGCGGCGAACTTCACCGTCAATAACAACTTTGGGGCGACCGGCTGGGCGGTCACCGAGGCTGGCCCCAACATGTATTTGACGTACTCGGGCCTCGGGGCGGTCACGACGGAGTATGCCTGGGGCTTTTCGAACGGCGTCTGGAGTGCGAATGGCAACTGGACGAACAACTCCGCGCCGTTGACTGGCTCGGACACACTGGTGCTGCAATTTGGTACGAATACCGCGACGCGGTTTGTGGCGACGAACACGACGATCAACACCCTGAACAAGATCGTATTGGACAGCGGGGCCAGCAGCACAATTACAGACATGCTGACGGGTATTTCGGTGACGTTCTCTGGTGACGTGGCGTCCATCATTCAGAAGAATGCAGGCGCGTTCGTCATCAGCAACAGCCTGGTGCTGGCGACGAATCTGACCGTGCGCGGCACCGGCGTCGGCACGGTGACGTTGGCCAGCAACATCACCAGTCAGGCAGGGACGACGGCCCAAATGACGAAGCAGGGCGCGTTTAATCTCATCCTCAGCGGCTCGAATAGTTTTGTCGGCCCCGTGCTGATGGATAGCTTGGGCGGTGGCCAGTTGACCTTGGCCAATCGCTACGGGATCGGCACCAACTCGATCACAGTCAGCAATGGCATCGTCTTCGCGAACACAGCCGTTGCATCGTATTTTGTCGGCAACGGCTGGAGCAATCAGCAGGTACTCATCACCGGCGCGGTTTCGTCTTGGACCAACACCGCCGTGTTTGCCATCGGCACGAATACCGCCGTCAACAACGTGGTGACCATCGCCAACAACGGCAGCCTGTTCGCTACGGCCATCAACGTTGGTAATAGTCTTGCCGCCACCGCTAACGGTTTGGTCATCAGCAACAGTGGCTCGCTTCGCGGTTTGATTACCGTTGGCAACAACGGCTCGACGGGAAACTACTTCAACGTGCTTGGCGGCGGGATTGCCTCCAACGGCGCAGTGACGGTCGGTGGTGCCGGCAGTGGATTCAATCGGATGACAGTCACCAACACCACGCTGCTCAGCGGTGGCGTGGTGACCATCGGCAACGGGTCATCGAACAACACCGCCAGCGTGCTCAGTGGCGGGATTTGGAACATGTTGGGGCAGACGGTGAACATTGGCAGTGGAGCAGCCACCGGTAACACCCTGATTGTCAATGGCGGCTTCGTAACCAATACCGGCGTGATCTCCGTCGGCAAGGGTGCTTGGGCCAAATTCAACACGCTGACCGTCACTAATGCCACGGTGTTGAGCGGCGCGACCGTCATCGGCAATGCGTATGCCAGCGGTGGTGCTTCGTCGAACAACACCGTCAACATTTTGCAGGGTAGCACATGGAATCTCGGAGGGAAGTCCATCTATGTGGGCTCGTCCGACGGAGGTGGCGGCAACGATAAAGGCACGGTCGGGAACGTGTTGACGATTGACGGTGGCGGTGTGAACGGTGGCGCGATTGTCACTAACGTTGCGAACGATGGCGTTGGCGCCGTCCTCGTGGGGGCCTCGTACTGGGATGCGGGTCTGGCATTAGACAACCGCCTGGTCATTACCAATGGCGGACGGCTATTCAGCACGGGCATCAGTGTGATCGGCGGCTACACGAGCGGCGGCGGCGGCACCAGCAACTTGGTGAAGATCGTCGGCGGCAATGCCACTTCCGTGTGGAATATGGGCGGCGGAAATCTCTCGATGGGCGTCAGCTATCACGTCAACTCCACCGGGAACGTCCTGCTCGTGGACGGCTTGGGCGTCGCCGGAAGCGCTGTGCTGACCAACGCCGGTGCGATTGGGATCGGTGGCGCCAGCGGGATAGGGTATCGGTCAATCGGGCAAAGCGTGATTGTCACCAACGGTGGGAACCTGTTCAGCGGAGCCATCACCTTGGGCGGCGGCGTTGCCGACAACCTGAGCTTCAGCAACAGCTATAGGATTGACGGTGGTTCGGTTGGCAGCGTTGTCTCGAACGGCACGATTGTCCTCGGCATCTCCGGTGGCTTCAACACGATGTCCGTCACCAATGCGCAGCTCTGGAGCGGGGCCGTAACTGTCGGCAGCGGGACGTCCAACAACACCGTCAGTGTGTTCGGCAATACGACGTGGAACATGCTGGCCGGCAATCTCACGATCGGCAGCGGTGTGGCGGTCGGCAACGAGATGACGATCAACGGCGGTCTCGTCACCAATGTCGGAGCGGTCACCGTCGGCAACTTGGCCGGTGCCAACGGCAACACCTTGGCTGTCACCAACGGCGGCCGATTGTTCAGCACCGTGAACAGCACGATCGGCAGCGCCGGCAACAGTAATACTGTCACAGTTTCAGGAAGCAGTGCTCGGTGGGACTTGGGAGGGCGGCAACTCACCGTCGGCAGCGGCATTGCGACCGGCAACGTCCTGACAGTGAATAACGGCGTGATCAATAACGGCAGTATCGTGGTCGGGACGGCCACCACTTCGTCGAATAACCAGTTTACCATCAGCGGTGCCAGCACGGTCACGGTCAATCAACTTATTGCGACCCGCACGAACAACTTCGTCACCTTCAAGGGCGGCGTGCTCAGCAGTGCGAGCACCTTCATTTCCAACGGCATGGCGTTCGTCGTCGGCGACGGCACGCAGGCCGGCACCTACATCGCCCAAGCCGGCATGCATGCGTTTGGCAGCGGCGTGGTGATTACCAACAACGGTTTCCTCAAAGGCGTTGGCGGGATTACCGGCGGGCTGACCATCAAGAGTAACGCCGTCTACTCCCCCGGCAACAGCCCCGGCGTGCAGACGACCGACTTCGCTACTTGGGAAGGCGGCGGTCAGTTCCTGTTCGAAATTGACAACTTTGCCGGCGCAGCGGGGGTCAATTGGGATCTGTTGACGGTGACCAGCGGCCTGACCAATACCGCCACCGCCAACAATCCTTTCATCATCAAACTCGACAGTCTCGGTGCCAATGCCGCCAACTTTGATGCCACTGCCGACTACAATCTGCTCTTCACCACGTTCGGCTTCCAGAGTGGGTATGCGGCGAATTTGTTCACGGTCAATTCCAGTTCGTTCTCCAATGCGCCGGCCGGCAGCAATCTGTGGAGCGTGACCCAGTCCGGCAGCGGGCTGTACCTCAGTTACTCGTCGTACACGAACGTGGCCGACTTCATCTGGGGCTTCGGCAACGGGGCGTGGAGTAACACGGTCGGGGTGCAGAACTGGACCAACAGCCCGAGTTCGCCGCCGGCCTCCGGCAGCCCCACGCTCAACCTGCAATTCGGCACCAACACGCTGACGCAATTTACCGCCACCAATACCTTTGCCGCGTTCACCAATAATGCGATCACGCTGCACAGCGGCGGGACGGGCACGAACACGCTGACCGGCACCGCCATCACCTTTGCCGGCAGCAATGCCGTCGTGATCCAGCGGAACAGTGGCATGTTTATCGTCAGCAATCAGGTCGTCCTCGCCACCAATCTGACTTTCCGGGGGAGCGGCTTTGGGCAGGTGACACTGGCCAGCAACATCACCGGCACAGGCCAGATCACGAAGCAAGGCGCGTATGATCTGGTGTTGCGCGGCTCGAACAGTTTCACCGGTCCGGTGCTGGTAGACGGGAGCGGCGGCACGCTGACGTTGCAGAACCAATTCGCCCTCGGTACCAACTCGATTACCGTCAGCAACGGGACGGTATTTGCCAACCAGAGCGTCAACGGTGTCTCCTACATCGTCGGGAACGGCTGGAGCAACCAGTCGCTCTTGGTCACCGGGACCGGCTCACTCTGGACCAACGTCGCCGCGTTAGTGATCGGCACCAACGCCGCCGCCAACAACGTGGTGACCATCGCCAACGGCGGCCGGCTCAGGGCCACCGCGGTCAACATCGGCACCAGCGCCGGGTCCATCGGCAACGGTCTGGTGATCAGCAACGGCGTCGCAATCCTCGGCCCCGTCACCGTCGGCAGCGGCGGCGCGACCGGTAATTTCTACAACGTTCTCGGTGGCAGTACGGTCACCAACGGCGCTGTGACCGTCGGCGGCTCTGGCTCCGGCTTCAACACGATGACCGTCACCGACGCTACGCTCTTCAGCGGTGTGACGACTATCGGCATCGGCTCTTCCAACAACAGCGTGTCAGTCAATGCCGGCACCACTTGGAACTTCCAGGGGAACGCGTTGATGCTGGGGCGGGGGACGGCCAGTCGCAGTAACACCCTGGTCGTGAGCGGTTCAGGCGCCGTCGTCACGAATCTGGGAGCGGCCGGCGGCCGCGCGAGTGCGTATTCGATTGGTCTGGGCTACTATAACGAAGGGTCGGACTTCAACAGCTTGGTCATCAGCAACGGCGGCAAGGTGTCGGTCGCCTCGGGCGTTGTCGTAGTGGGTGACGCCGGGCGGTCCGGCAATCAGATGGTCGTCAACAATGGCACGTTTGAAACGGCGTCGTACGTGCTCGTCGGGTGGTCTGCTAATGCGGGTGGTGGTGGCACGCCCGGCGGAACCAACAACAGCCTGCTGGTGACCAATGGCGGGTATGCCCGCGTGACGGGTCTGTATGTCGGCCAGTATTCAAATGGCCAATACGGTAGTTCGAGCAATACCGTCACAATTGCCGGCGTCAATGGCGGTGGGGCCAAAGCCACCTTGAATCTCACCGCCGGCGGCGTGCTCCAGATCGGCAGTGGCGCCTTGGCCAGCAACAACTGGGTCATTGTGGACAAAGGAGGCGTGATCACGAATGCCGGCGCGGTGAGCATCGGCAATGCGGCGACGGCGGCCAACAACGGGTTGGTCATCACCAATGGCGGTTCGTTCTTCAGTGGCGCGGTGACGGTCGGCAGCGGCGGCAGCAACAACCTTTACAAGATTGACGGCGGGTCGGTCGGCAGTGTGGTGTCGAATGGCGCGATCACCATTGGGGCGGCGGGCGGACGGAACAATACAATGACCATCACCAACGCCAGCCTGCGGAGCGGTGGAGCGGTGGTTGTCGGCTCGGGTTCATCGAACAACACGGTCACGGTGCTCGGCAACACCACGTGGAATCTGCTCGGACAGGATTTCACAGTTGGGACGGCTGCCGCGAATGGCAACTCGCTCACGATTGACGGCGCGGCGCTGACGAACGTCAATGCCATGGCAATCGGCGTGGGCGCGGCGCGCACCAACCAAGTGACGTTGAACGGCGGCGCGCTGTCTGTGAACAGTC
>JAJVHY010000036.1 GCA_022072455.1 Verrucomicrobiia bacterium
GACTGTTCACAGACAGCGCGCCGCCGTTCAACGTCACTTGGTTGGTGCGCGCCGCGCCCACGCCGATTGCCATGGCATTGACGTTCGTCAGCGCCGCGCCGTCAATCGTGAGCGAGTTGCCATTCGCCGGGCCGGTGCCAACGGTGATGTTCTGGCCAAGGAAATTCCAAGCGGTGTTGGCACGAATTGCGACGGTGTTGTTCGAACTGCCGCTGCCCACCACCAAGGCCCCGCTGCGGACCGTGGCGTTGGTCACCGTCAGCGTGTTATTCTTCCCGCCGAGTGCCCCGATGGTGATCGCGCCATTCGACACCACACTGCCCACGGTGCCGCCGTCAATCCGGTACGTGTTGTTGCTGCTGCCGTCCTCGCCAACGTTGACCGCGCCGCTGAAGAACGAACCGCCGTCGCGCACCCAAAGGCCGTTGTTGGCCGAGGTGGCCGCGTTGCCGCCGATGGTGACCACGCCGGCATTGGTAATCACGCCATCGGCGTCCACGATGACCCAGTTGTTGCTGGCATTGCCGGGGGCATTGCCGACGGACAACGCACTGCCGAGGAGGTTGATGGTGGCCTTGCTGCCACCGCCATTGGCACCGCTGACGTACACGGTGTTGCTCTGGCCGCCCCAGCCGGTTTGGCCATTGTTTTGGCCGACAAACAAGCCAGTAGCAATGCGGACCAAGCCGCCATTCAACACCAACAATGAATTGCTGCCACCAACGCCGGAGAACTGACTCGCCGCCAAGCCGATGGACATGTCGCCCGCCGTGGAGAACGTGCCGTCATCCACGATCATCTGGTTGCCAAACCGCCCGGTGCTGCCGATGTGAGTCTCGGCAATGACCACGTCCATGCGGCCACCGTTGGAGATGATCAGGCTGTTGTAATCGCCGGCATTGTTGGCACCGATAAAAGTCTGGCCCATGTTGGTGGCAATGCCGCCATTGGCGATCACCAGCCGGTTGCTACGGGAGAAATTGCCGGCTGTGGCCGCATCACCGATGTTCAACGGCCGGCCGCTATTGTTCCAAATCGAGGTGACCCCCGGGCTGCCACCCATGACTAGCACCGTGTTATTGGAGGAGCCGTAACCGACCGTCACGCTGCCCCCATTGACGAACAATCGGCCGCCGTTCGTGAGGAGCAGGCTATTGCCACCGCTGCCAGCGTTGCCAACCGTCAGCGCACCCGCCGCAGCGGTGGAGGTCAGGTTGGTGAGCACCGCCCCGCCGTTGACGCCGTTGCCGTCAATGATCAGCCGGTTGCCCGTGCCGCCGTTGTCCCCGATGATGAAGGGGTTGGTACCGGCATTGTTCCACGTGCTCGTTCCGCCGCCCACACCGCCGCCGACAATCACAACAAAGTTGCTGGAGGCGCCATCGCCGATGCGATTGGGGTTGCCACCGGCGATGGCCACAACCGTGCCACCATTGGTAACGATGAGGCTGTTGCCCATCGACCGGAACGGTCCGCTGTCGTCGTAGCCCACCCGCAGCAACCCATTGACGACCAGCGTGCCGCCATTGGCGACGGTCATCTGATTGCTCACGGCGCGGCGGACACCAATCTCCATCCAGGTCGTATTGGTCCACCTGCTCGCTGGCCCGGTGATCAGCGCCGTCTGATTGCTGACGCCGAAACCAAACGCAAAGTTGTTCCCGCTGTTCAAGCTGGAAACCCCATTGGCCGCGTTGGCCCGGACCGAGCCATTGCTGACGACGATCGAGTTCGTGCCGATTGCATACGAGTTCGCCAAGGTCAGCGTGCCCGCATTGCCGTCCACCAACACGAGGCCGGTGAAGCTGTTCGAACCTTGGAATACCAGTTCATACACGCCTCGTTTCGTAATCTGGCCGTTTCCTGTGATGTTGCTGGCCATCGTCACGCTGCCAAAACCAGCGCCGCGGAAGGTCAAGTTGGTCGCCAAGGTGAACTGGTTGCTTACGATGAATGCGCCGTTGTTTTGTTGCACCACGGCTGCCGTCGCGCCGCTGATGATCAGCGAGTTGCCGGTCAGCGTGTTCGTGCCGGTCGTCGCGCTCTGGAAGGTGATCGTGTTGAGGGTGTCAATCGTCGTGTTGGTCGCCGTGAACGCCGTCACCGTGTTCGTCCCAAATTGCAGCTTCAACGTGGCCGAGCCGGGCGAACTGGGGAACGACGGACTGTTGGTCCAGGACCCCGTGATTGTATCGCTCCACTTCCCGTTGGCATGGCCCCAGACGAAATCGGCCGCGTTGGTGAACCCGGCATAATTAAGGAACAGGCTGTTGCCAAATTGGCTGACGCTCCAAGAGCCGTTGTTGGCGTTGAGCAAGCCATTGGTCAGAATTGTGAACTGGCCGGGATTGAATCCGAACGCGCTCCCGAACGTCGCAATCTGCAGGTTGTAGTCGGCTTCCGCGTCGAAGTTCGCCGGCGCGCCCAGTGAATCCAGCGGAATCAGAAAATTCCCCGCCGCTGCGTTGGCATTGGTCAGCGCGCCGGAAATCGTCAACAAATCCCACCCGGCGCCCGCCGTGCCTGTAAAGTCGGTGACTTGAAGTCGGTACGTGGCCCCGCCCAGCCAGTTCAAGCTGCTCAGCGTGAGTGTGCCGACGCTGTTGGTGCCTAACCCGCCCGAGATCACCGCGCCGTTGGTGATGGTGATTCCCATGGGCACCGCGGAATTGATGAACCCGGTCCCCGTCAGCCAGGCGTTGCTGCGCACGAGGAGGCCGTTTTGGAAGCTATGGGTGCCGCCCACCGTGTTCAGGTTGGCGTAGCTGGTGCCGTTGCCAACGTTGAAAGCGAGGCCGTTGGTGATGAACGTGCCGCTGCTATTGAGCACGCCGCCGTTGAAGGTGATCGAGTTGTTGGTGAAGACGGACCGGACCAACGTGGCGGAAACGGTGCCGTTGTTGATGATCAGTTGGTTGTTGGAGGAGGTCGTCGCCGTGCCGAGGGCCAGGGTGCCGATGCCCGTGAAAGCGCCGCCGTTGACCGTTACGGTGTTACCGGTCGCCGCGCCGCTGCCGATGGTGACGTTGCTGCCCACAGCATTCCAGTTGACGCCGTTCCAAATCGTGGCGCTGTTGCTGTTGGCGGTGGAGCCGACGGTCAGACCGCCGATGAGGTTCGCATTGGTCGCCGTCAAGGAGTTGCTCCAAGTATTGGGACCGCCGAAACCGACCGTGATCGTCGCATTCGAGAAATAGGAGGCCACACCGGCCCCACCAATGGTGGCAGAGTTGCCAATGGAGGACGCGCCGGGAATGTTAGCCCAACCGATGTTGAGTGTGCTCACCCTCACCGTGCTCGAGCCCGAGACGAGGAATTGGTTGCCCCAAGCGATGGGCGCGCCACTGCCACCGAAACCGGAGCCGCCAATCGTGACGCCGGCGTTGTTGTTGAGGATGCCACCATCGGTGACACTCAAGAAGTTGCTGGCCGCGTAACCAGCACTCCAAGTGTGCCCAATGATCAAGGCCTTCCCGCCCAAGTCCCAGAACCCGCCGGTGGTCACAGTCGCGCCGTTGGCGATGTTGGTGCCGTTGCCTCCATAGGTCGAGCCAATGAAGCTGTCGCCAGCCGTCCAGAGTTTGCCGCCGTTGGAAATGATGACGTAGTTGCTATACGTCATGGACGCCGCCCCAATCGTGCGCCCCACCATGAAGGTAGCTGCCCCCGTCGAGAAATTGGTCACGACGCCGCCATCGTCAATGCGCAGCGTGTTGAAAAACATCTTGTTCGAGCTGCCGGCATTGTTGTCCCATGCGACACTGATGCTGCCGGCGTTCAGATTCCAAGTGGAACCCATGCCGGTCACCAGCACGACATTGCTGCTAGCTTCCGTGCCCACGGTTCCGTTGTAGAATGCGACGTTGGCGCCGGCGGCGGCAGCATTGAAGAGTTTGCCGCCGTTGGTGATGATCAAGGTATTGTTGCGTGTCTGCGTATATGCGCCCGGGTAGCCCATGTTCATCTGGGCGTTGGTGACGATGCCCCCATTGATGGTGACCATGTTGTTGGAGCCTGACCCGCCATTACCAATGCTCAGGATATTGCCCCGCAGGTCCACGGTGCTATCGCGGTAGATATTCACCGTGGCATTGGAGCCGGCACCGCCCACCGCCAGATTGCCGCTGATGAGCACGCTGGCGTTGGTTACGGACATCGTATTGAAAGCGCCCACCGTCACCGCGCCGTTGGACACGACGCTGCCGACGGAGCCGCCGTCAATCTTGTACGTGGAGTTGCTGCCCGCCAACGTGACCGCACCGCTGTAGAACTCGCCGCCATTGGTGATGATCAAACCATTGTTGGCGGTGATGGCTCCCCCGATGCTGACCACGCCGGCGTTGGTGATCATCCCGCCGTAGCCGACGATGACCCAGTTATTGCTGGCGTTGGGGGCGTTACCGATGTCCAGGGAGCCACCATTCAACTTAACCGTCGCCTTGTCCCCGAGCGCATTGAATCCCGCGACCGATAACAGGTTGCTGTGGCTGGCGAAGTTGTCAGCCGAATACTGACCGACATAGATGCCGGCGACGTTGAGGAACCCGCCATTGGCGACCAGCACCACATTGGAGCCGCCGCGACTGGATGAAGTCGCCGCGCCGAGGCCGATATTCAGATTGCCGGCGGAGGAAAACGTGCCGTTGTCCAGGATCAGCCGGTTGCCAGCGTTCGCGATGTCCCCGACCCGGGTCTCGGCTGCGTTGACGAACACTTTGGCGCCGTTGCTTACGATCAGGCTGTTGCCGCCGTGCGCGGCGCTCCCGCCGCTGGTGGTGCCGAGGTAGACCAAAGCGGCATTGGTCAGGACCGCGCCGCCGGCCACGCCGCCGCCGTCCAAGAACAGGACGTTACCGGTCGCGCTGCCGCTGGGCGGGTTGGTGCCCAGCAGGATCTGGTTGTTGAGCATGTTCCACGTGGTGCCGGCCAGTACGCGGACGTTGTTGTTCGAAGAGCCCGTCCCAATCGTCAATGCCCCCGTGAGCAAGGTGGCGTTGGTGACCAGCATGGAATTGTTGCCGGACCCGATGCTTCCAATGGTGATCGCACCATTGGATACCACGCCGCCGCCGAGCACGCGGAAAAAGTTGCCGGTCGAGCCGTTGTTGCCCACCGTGATGATCCCACCGCGCACCGTGCCGCCGTTGCTGATGATCAAACTGTTACCAAACGAGTCGGCGCTGGTGCCGATGTTGATGCCGCTGGCAAACAAGCTGCCGTTGTTGGCAATGGTCACCGCGTTGTTGATGGCCGCGTTGGTGCCGATGGCAAACACCCCGGCATTTGTCCACGAGGAGGCGCTGCCGTTGATCAGGACATTCTGGTTGCTCCAGCCGCGGCCCACGATGTAGGACGTGCCGGCCGTGCTCGCAAACACAATGCCGTTGCTGACTGTCACCGAGTTGGTACCCACGGCGAACAAATTGGCGAGGGTCAACATGCCGCCGCCGGTGCTGTCCATCAACACGGGCCCGGCAAACGTGTTCGACCCGCGCAGAATCAGGTTGAACGCGCCCTGCTTCGTGAACTGCGCGCTCGTCCCGGCCGCACTCGTGATGTTGCTGGCCAGCGTGACGGTGCCCACGCCGGTGCCGCGCACGGTGAAATTGGTCGCCAAGACCAGCGCGTTGCTGATCACGAACGCGCCCTGATTTTTCTGGATGACAGACGCGACGTCACCCGAGAAGGTGAGGGAAGGGGCCAACGTGCTGCCGATCAGGAAATTTGTTACCGTCGCCGCCGCGCCGCTGTCGAGAATGATCTTGTTCAGCGTGTTGATCGTCGTGTTGGTTGCCGTGAACTGCGTCACCGTGTTGGTGCCAAATTGCAGCACCAACGTGTCACTGCCCGGCGCGCTCGGCGCCAAGCCGTTCGTCCAGCGGGCGTTGTCCAGCCACCGCCCGTTGCCAAACCCCCAGGCGTATTCCGTGCTCGCCACCGGATTGCCGGAGTAGGTTAAAAACATATTGGTGCCCAGTTGCGTCACCTCCCAGCCGCTCGCGGCAAAATTGTTGTTGATCGTGAAATTCGCCGCGTTAAATCCGCTGCTGGTGTTGAAGCTGGCAATCAGCAACTGGTAATCGTTCGCCGCATCGAAAGCGCCGGCCAAACTGTTTGTGAACAAATTGATCACAAACGGCGCTGCATTGAAGAAGTCGTAATTGAGCGCTCCACTGAGATTCAGCAGGTCGTAATCCACTCCCGCCGTGCCAAATCCCTGCATATCCAGTTGCAGGATCGAACCGCCCAAGAGGTTCAGGTTGTTCAGCCGCAGCACGCCGATGCCGGCGGTATCCAACCCGGCCGAAAGAATGCCGCCGTTGGTCACCGTCACCCCCAACGACCCACCGGCCAAGATCGTGCCTGTCCCGGTGAGCAACGAGTTGCTGTTCACAATCAACCCGCTGCCGAATCCGTGCGTGCCGCCGACGGTGTTGAATACGCCCACATCCGTTCCGTTGCCGACGGTGAAAACGTTGTTGGAGACGAATGTCGCCAAACTGTGAATCTTGCCGCTGTTGAGAATGACTTGGTTGCCGGTATTGGTGGCACGCAACTGCGGTGCCCAGACCGTGCCGCCGCTGACGATCAGTTGGTTGCTCTTGGCAGCGCCCACGCCAATGTTGATGGCCGTCGCCGCCGATAACGAGCCGCCGTTGGCCACGGTCACCGTGTTGGACACGCCATTATCAGAGCCAATGACCAAAGTGCCGACGTTAGTCCAGCTCGCCCCGGTGCCGGTAATTTGGCTGGCCCGGTTGGTCGCGAAGTTGCCGCCGTACACGGTGGTCGCGACATTGCCGATGGCGATCCCATTACTGACCACCACTTGGGCCGCGCCGAGGCCGTCTTGGTTGGCGATCTGCAGGGTGCCGCCGTTGACATAAACCGTGGCGTTACCGAGCGCGTTGCTCATCGCGCTGGCCACCGTCGCGCCGGCTCGAATTTCAACGCCGCCGTTGAATGTATTGTTGTTGCCGACAAACGTCAGCGTGGCGTTGTTGCCGGTCGAGTTGGTCACGCTGAGCGTCTTGCCGGCGACACCCGTCACGTTCGAGAACAACACGGTCAACCCGGAGCCGGCGTTGCCGCTGCGGGCCAGCTCCACCGTCGCGTTGTTGGTGACGGTCACACTGTCGAACTGATAGCGAATCCCGCCGGTGGTGCCGTTGATGACCGAGGCCAGTGTCAGCGTCGTGTCGGCCGTGGTGAAATCCAAACTCGCGTGTGTAAACGTGCCGCCGCTGTTGGCGTTGCCGGCATTGGCGACGTTGCTGATGACGGAGGAGGAAAGGACGCGAATGTTACCGCCATCCACCACAGTCAGGCTCAGGGAGCCGATATCGCCCCGCTGCCAGAGTGTGCCGCCGTTGAGTTGGATCGTGGCGTTGCTCAACACGCCCTGGATCGCATCCACCGCCAGCCAGCCGCCCGTGTCAATGGTGCTGGTGCTCGTGCCCAACCCCCACGCCACCGTCGGCGTCAGGGTCGCGCCGTTGCCGACGATGATGCTGCCGCTGCCGAGCGAATTACTCATCCCGGCTCGCAGGGTGATCCCCGACCGGACATCAATAGTGCCCACCAAGTCGGTATTGTTCGTCCCCAGCGCCTCGACAATTGCGTTGAGTGCGCCGGTGGAGTTGGTCAACGTCAACGTCGAACTAGCCGTGACAGTCAGGTTGGACAACCGCGCCAGCAGCGTATTGCCGAGACCGCCAGTCCGGGCCATGACAATCGTGGCGTCGTTGGAAACGGTGACGCGAGTGAAGATGTCGCGGATCCCCGGCGAGGTGCCGCTGATATCAGCGGCCAACGTCAGCTTCGGCGCGCCGGCCAGGAAATCCAGACTGGAATAGGTGAACGAGGCGCCGCTGCTCGCTGAGCCGGAACTAGTGTAATTGGTGATCGTGGAATCACCAGTAACTTGAAGATCACCGCCGAAAACAACCGCGATGTTCTCAGCGAGGTAATTATGGAACAGCGTGCCCCCGTTGAGGCGGATCACGCTGTTGCTCAACGCGCCAGCGATATTGGCGACCCGCAGCAGACCACCGCTGTTGATTGTGTTTGTACTGTTGCCCAAGCCAAACGCGACAGTCGGCGTCAACGTCGCGCCGTTGTTGATGATGAGATTGGCCCGGCCTAGCGCGTTGCTCTGGCTGGTCACGATGGTGATGCCATCGCGCACGTCCACCGTCCCACCCAAACTGCTGTTGTTGCCAAGGATGGTCAGCGTGCCAGTGCCAGTGCCGGTCGAGTTGGTCAGCGTCAGGGTCTTGCCGGCGGTGATGCTCACGTTAGTGAAAGTGGCCTGCAGTGTGCCCGCCCCTGTTTTGGAGAATGAGACCGCGGCATTGGTGGAGATGGTCACGTCATTAAAAAGGTACCGCAGTGTGTTTCCCACATTGCCTGCCAAGGTGAGCGCCGCCTCGGATGTTGAGAAATCCAGGCTCTTGTATGTAATTGTCGGGTCGACGGAGGCAACCACGGAGGTGATCGTCGAACTGCTCAACACTTGGAGCGCGCCGCCCATGAAGAGGGTTGTACTGGAGGTGTTGATCTGGAGAAGCGCGCCGCCATCTAGTCGCACTACCGATCCGGACAGTGCGCCGGACACCGTGTTGACGCTCAACACGCCGCCACTGTTGATCGTGTTTGTGAGACCGGCGGCATAGGCGGTAGACACATTGAACGTACCGCCATCGTTGACTGTCACGGTCGCGGTGCCGACCGCGTTGCTGGCGCTGGACACGACCGTCACGCCGGAGCGAACGTCCAAACCGCCCACAAAACCGGTGTTGTTACCGAAGATTGTCAAGGTGCCGGTGTTGGCACTCGTTGTCGAGTTGGTCACGATCAGCGTCTTGTTGGCCTTGACGGTCAGGTTCGAGAACAGCACCTGCATAGCACCACCTGGCCCGGTCTTGGAGAACACCAGCGTCCCATCGTTGGAGACCATTCCGGTGACAAAACGGTAGTGGAGGCCACCGCCGCCGGTTGCCACGTTGCCGGCCAGTGTCAACGTCTTCCCGCTGGCAGTGAAGTCCAATAGATTGTTCAAATAAATGCCCGCAGTGCCGTTGGCGTTGAAGTTCGTGATCGTCGAATTATCCCAGACTTCGAGATTGCCCATCGGCGTGTACAATCCGCCGCTAACCTGCCCAGCATCGGCATTAAAAAAGAGCGTGCCGCTGTTCAAGCGCACCACCGCCCCGGACAAGCTGCTGGCGGATACATTTCCGATGACCAACTGCGCACCGCTGTTAATGCTGATCGTCGCACCGCTGAGGCCGAACGCCGTTGCGTTGGTAAACAGACCAAGATTGTTGACGTTGATGAAGTCGTTGCTGGCGGCGTAGGCAAACTGAATGGCCACGGCGCCATTGGTGATGACAACATTGTCGGCGATGTTGGTGTTGCCGGGATTGCCGCCGCCCCAGATGTTGGCGTTATACCCGCCGCTCGTAGTATTCGTGTAATCCGCCGCGCCGGCAGGAAACACTGGCAGGAGCACAATATGAATCAGCGAGGCGGCAAGAACTACTTGAAGCCGTTTCAAGCTGGTGTAACTAGAAAGTCGGGGTACAATCCTTGCCGGATCCGCCGACCAACGCAGCGCACCTTTATCTTGACCTGGATAATGCATTGCCCATCCTTCGCGAGTTCACTGAAAGCAGTAACTGTTTAGCCTCACCTCAAGCAAATGAATAGCACACCACCAAAAAAATTTCCATTGCTTTTTGGTCAAAGTATTTGGTTTTTCTTACGTCCCAAATCGTTCCTTTACAATCATTTAACTTTTTTGTGTAATAAGCATGCTTACGTACCGCATAACATAGTTACACAACAACAGTATTTAACCTAATCCAAATGCGCCACATGAAACTACTTCTAATCAATCTCTGCCCCTTGGCGATGTCAGCCATCCTCAGTGCTTCAGTCCTCGCCGCCCCTTCAGTAATCACGCCGGCAACCGATGGTGTGGTTGTCGAAACGGAGCGTTACCGGGCAACGATCAGCCAGGGGGCGGTGACCGGCTTCCTCAACAAACTTACCGGTGAAGAGTATCTCGATCAGTACACCGATCTGCAAAAAGTCACCCCCCACTTGCCGGGCGGACTGGGCACGCAGGCCACCGACACCGAGCGCGAATCAGCCTTCAAACTCTACAAGTGGCCGTGGTGGGAACACCCGGCAACCTCCACTTGGCCAAACCATCACTTCATTTCCGCCACGACCAAGTGCGCTGTCAAACTCAAGGACGAAAAGTCCGCAACCGTCACCTATACCGGTCTCACCGATGGAACGAAGAGTTATCCCGATGAGACGGTGACGCTCGAAGTCGCGGTGGATGCGGAGACGGGCGATCTGTTGGTCACGCCAATCGCGCGGAGTCCGCGGCCGGGCGTGTATTCGAGTTCGTTGACCATCGCGCCGCTGGGGCCGGCGATCACGGCGGAAGCGCCGATCTTCGATGGCGTCAGGCTTGATCGCAACATGCAGCCGATGCTTTGGGTCAACCAATGGGGCGGCTACTGGGATTACGGGTTCCTCGCGTTCAATGGCTACAAGAAAGGCGCCGTTGCGGTCTGGTGTCAGGACGCGGAGTTGAAATACTACAAGTACCTGCATTATCTCATCAACCCGGAGGGCATCAGTTTCTCGCTCACCGCATTCAACATCCCGCCTTTCGACAAACTCAAGGAAGCCGGCTCGATCACATGGCGGCTGCAGGCGTTCGAGAAAGGTTGGAGCCAGGCCGTCGCGCGCTTCCGGGATTGGCGCTTGAAGAACGTCCAATTCGCCAAGCGCCCCGATTGGGCCAACCAGATCAGCTTCGTCAACGGCGGCGTCAACGCCGGCAAGATGTGGGTCAACAACATCGATGGCTACTTCAACTCTAACAACGTCAACCGTACGATCACCTTCGCCGCCACGATCCGCGGCGAGGGCTTCGACAAGAACCATGCCAACAACACGCCCTACAAGAATTTCAAGGAAGACATGAACTATTGGAAGGAGCGCGGCCCGAAGTTGATGGCCTACCTCCAGCCGATGATCATGTGGGGACCCAAGCCTGAGACCGACCGCGAGAAAGCCGCCGTTGCCGCCAGCAAGAAGGCCAACACAATTTCGGTCTTCCAGAAATCCGGCGAGGCCAAGCCGGTCGAGTACATTGACCAGCACCACCTTGGCGAGCCGGAATGGCAGCGGTGGTTCCTCGATTGGGTCAA
This sequence comes from Verrucomicrobiia bacterium, assembly GCA_022072455.1. Classification (GTDB taxonomy): domain Bacteria; phylum Verrucomicrobiota; class Verrucomicrobiia; order Palsa-1439; family Palsa-1439; genus CAINDI01. The sequence goes on from JAJVHY010000036.1 coordinate 11,235, forward strand.
GGAGTACATCCAAGACTACGGTGCCGATGCCGTTTATCACGATCAGTCCTATCACTGTCCTGTGGATGCACGGGGCTTGGCCATCGGCGGCAAGACTTCCACGCAAGGCATGGCCGACTACTTCTACAAGGCCCAGACCGAAAGCCCGAATTCGCTGCATGGCACCGAGCACATGACCGAAGTCAACAACGTCGGCGCTTCGCTCGGCATCGGCTCCGGCATCCTCTGGGGCACCGCCGAAAGCATGCGCAAACAACGCATTGACCATCCTTCACCGATCAGCAACGCCCTCCACTGGCCCAACGGCGCACTCTTCGCCTTTCCGCATTACTCGCAGATCAACCAAGGTAACTTGGAGCGCATCCACTGGGGCATGAACATCTCCGAAGGCCGCGGCGAACTTCCCTACGCCGCCCTCCAAAGCGCCGACGCCACGCGCAACAAAGATCTCGTCAACGAACGCTGGCTGGATGTTGTCCGCAGCCACACCTTCGTCAACAAGGGGCTGCGCGCCGTCTTCCCGGCGGACTGGGATCGCAACGTCTTCAGCTATTTCCAAGGCGCCAACGGCGAAGATGTCCGCTACCTCCAGACGGCCTGGGGCAGCGCTTTCATCGAGATTGCCGGCGGCAAGACCAATCTCATCTCCGGCCGCATTCACGGCACGCCCTACGCCCAAGTGGATGGTGGCATCTTCGGCTGGCCATTCTACAACGCCCGCGGCCCGGCCGGCCTCCACCCGAACCGGTACTACGTCATCGACCCGCAGCTCCAACGCCCCGCTGCCTATTTCTCCTCGAACAACCAGTTCTCGCCCAGCCTGTACGAAGGCTTCGTCGAGGAAGGCTTCGCCAACGACCAGTTCGCTTACATCAAAATCAAACCGCGCGAAAACCTCCTCGACATCATCCGCGGTGACTCCGTCCTGTTGAATGCCTCCGAAGCCCCCAAAGCCGTCTTTCTCAACGGTAAACCTGTCCAACCCAAACCGGCGGGCGACGGCAAATGGGAAATCCGCTTCGAACTGACCGGCTCCGCCTCCATCGTCGCCATCCTCAAGGACGCCTCCGCCGACCTCGCCCAGCTCAAGTCCAACTCCCTCAACCGCGTGGTCGGTCGCGACTGGCCGATGGATCAGTACACGCCCAATACCGGCGGCGAAAACGGCGCGCGCCTCACCCAAGCCGTCCTCCGCGCTCCCGCTGACCAAGGCCCCGGCAAGCTGGAACTGACCGCTGCCGCCCACGGCGGTATTGTCCAGATCGAACTCAACGGCGTTGCCATTCCATTCTTGGGCGAAATAAACAAAACCGTCCTCACTCTCCCGTTCAAACCCGGCGAGCAAGGTTTGCTGTCCGTGCGCACCACCCACCCGGCGACCTTGTCCGCCCAATGGATCACCCCGCCGGCAACCACCAACGCCCCTGCTGCCAAATAACCCCATGCTCTTCCGACGCACCCGCGACCTTCGGTTGCGCCCATGAAAACGCTCCTGCTCATGACCATCCTCGCGTTGCCGCAGGTCGGCGACCGCTGGCATTTCGACCGCCGCTTTGCCGGCCCCGCCGACCTTTTTTGAAAATGAAAACGTTTCTCTTTCTGCTCCTCGCCCTGCCGGCTTTCGCCGATTTCAACTGGCCTGACCGTCGTCCCATTGGCACAGATTTCCTGTGCAGCCCGGCGCTTGGCTTCCCGGCCAACCCGCGCGGTTGGTTCAACGATCCTAAGCTGTGCGTCACCAACGACGCCGGCCGCGCCGAGTTCCGGCAACGCCTCTTCGCCCGCGCCGACGAAGTCATCAAGTATTGCCGGGCGATGAATGCGCAAGGCGTCATCATTTGGGACCTGGAAGGCCAGGAGTTTCCGCATGCGGTCAGTTACATCGGCGACCCGCGCGCCCTCGGCAAGCTCGCGCCGGAGATGGACGCCGTCGCCGACGAGCTGTTCAAGAAATACCGGGCCGCCGGCCTGCGCGTCGGCCTCACCGTGCGTCCGACGCGCATCATTCCGCACGAGAGCAAGCCCGGCGTCTGGCGGCACGAACAATTCGGCGGCGTCATTGACGAACTCGCCGACAAGATCGCCTACGCTACCAACCGCTGGAACTGCACGCTCTTCTACATCGACTCCAACATTTGGTACACGTGGATCCCGGAGAAGAAGACCGCCACCTCCCGGCTCATCACCGCCGACGAAATGCGCAAGCTGGCCGAGAAATTCCCGGCCGTGCTCCTCATCCCCGAACACGAGTCCCCGGAGTATTGGACGTTCAGCGCCCCCTATAACGAACTCCGCGGCGGTTACGCCGGCACACCCGCCGCCGTTCGCTCCAATAACGCCGCCGCGTTCAGTGCCATCTACCTCAGCGACGACCCGAAGCAGATCGAATCCCGCTGGAACGATCTCGTGGACGGCGTGGCCCACGGTGATATTCTCTTTTTCCGCGCGTGGTACGGCGACCCGATCAGCCGCAAAGCGAAACAGATCTACGAGGAAGCTGCCCAGAAAGGAATCAAACGATGAGACTCGGTGGACCAATCTTCAACCAATACAAAGACCCGGCAACCTGGCTTGCCGGCCTCAAGGAGGCCGGCTTCACCGCCGCCTATGCGCCGGTCGGACCGGACGCCGATGACGCGACGGCGCAGGCATACGTCGCTGCCGCCGCGAAAGCCGGCATCGTCATTGCCGAAGTCGGCGCGTGGAGCAATCCGATCAGCCCGAACAACGACGAGCGCCGCACCGCCATCGACAAATGCGTCCGCTGCCTCGCCCACGCCGAACGGCTTGGCGCGCGGTGCTGCGTCAACATTGCCGGCGCGCGCGGCACGCAATGGGACGGCCCGCACCCCGACAACCTCACCGACGCGACCTTCGACCTCATCGTCGAGACGACGCGGCACATCATCGACGCCGTCAAACCGCGGCGCACGTTCTACACGCTCGAAACGATGCCGTGGGTCTTCCCGGATTCGGCGGACAGCTACGCGCGTTTGCTCAAGGCGATTGATCGGCCGGCGTTCGCCGTGCACTTCGACCCGGTCAATCTCATCAACTGTCCATCCCGGTATTTCCGCACCGGCGAATTCATCCGCGATTGCTTCGCCAAACTCGGCCCACGCATCAAGAGTTGTCATGCCAAAGACATCGCGCTGGCCGGCAAACTTACCGTCCACCTCGACGAAGTCCGCCCCGGTCTCGGCGGTCTCGACTACGGCGTGTTTCTCACCGAACTCAGCAAGCTCGACCCCGACACGACGTTGATCATTGAGCATCTCCCGAATGCCGAAGAATACGCCGCCGCCGCGAAACACATCCGGCAAATCGCGACGGAGAAAGGAGTATCGTTCCGATGAAAGCCATGGCCTTTACCGGCCCGCGTCGCGCCGAACTCCTCGACTGGCCTGATCTCCCCGCGCAGTTGCAGCCGCGCGAGCTTGATGGCCGGACCTTGGTGTCGCTCACCAGTCCCGGGACCGAGCTGAACGGGTTTATCGCCGAACGCAAAGAGCCCGGGCTGTCCGGATACGCCACGGTATTCGAAGTCGAACGCGTCGGCGCGGACGTCGCGAACATCAAACCCGGCGACCGCGTGTTTCATATGGGCAAGCACGTCAGCCGGCAGCGCTGCGAACCGGGCGGCTGCGTACCGTTGCCGGCGGGGCTTGCGCCCGAACTGGCCGTGTTTGCCCGGTTGATGTGCGTGAGTTGGACGACATTCCAGAACACCACCGCGCGACCACCGGATCGCGTGCTGGTCACCGGCCTTGGCATTATTGGCAATCTGGCCGCGCAGGTCTTTCAAGCCGGCGGCTACCGCGTGACCGCGGTCGATCCGGCCGAGGACCGTCGGCAGTTGGCCCGCACGACCGGCTTGTGCGACGTGCGCGCCGCTGTGCCGGCGGACATCACCGATTTCGGTCTGGCCGTCGAGTGCAGTGGCCATGAACAAGCGGTGTTGGATTGCTGCAAGGCCGTCCGCAAACGCGGCGAAGTGGCGCTGGTCGGCGTGCCATGGCGCAAACGCACCGACCTCGCCGCCTTCGACATCCTGCACGCCGTCTTCCACCGCTACGTCGTCCTGCGCAGCGGCTGGGAATGGGAAGCGCCCTGGCTTCAGACCGAGTTCCGCGTCGGCAGCATCCTCGGCAATCTCGCCGGCGCGGTGGACTGGCTCGCCCAAGGCCGCATCAACGTCGCCGGTCTCTACCGCACCGCCTCGCCCAGCGAAGCGCAATCCGTCTGGGACGATCTGCTGGCGCAACGGGGTGGTTATCTGGCAGCGGTGTTCAAGTGGGCGTAGAACTTCATCTGCCGCTGAGTCGCCGGCCATTTCACGGCTTCGGCGTGCAGGCTGACCCGATCTTCTCCTACGGCGAGGCCGGCGCGGCAGACATCGAGCTGATCGACTCACGGACGCGCGCCTTGCGCCCGGCCATCGCACGACTGTTCGTGGATGTGCGCTGGTTCAACCCGTCCTTGGATGGCCAGACCTTCGACTGGGACAACCGCCACTGCCGGAATCTGTGCCGGCAAGTCGAGTTGCTCGCGGCGCTCGGCACGCGGATCAATCTCGTCCTGTTCAAACCGCACGAACTGGCGACCAAACTGGTGGACGCGATGGTCGCGCTCATCGAACGGCTGCCCGGCATCGGCTGGTTGACGTTGTTCAATGAGCCGGACAGCCTGTTCGTCCACGATTCGCCGCTGGCGCGGAAAGTTTTTCCCGGCAAGCCGCCGCGCTGGGACGACTTTGTGAAGCTGAGCCGGTATACATCCGAGCGGCTGCCGGCAGGCATTCGTCTCGCCACACCCGATTGCGTCTGGGGTCACCCGATGCGCGTCGAACGGATGGAGCTTGCCGTCCGCGACCTCGCCGACCTCGATGTCGCCTTCTCGTACCACAACTACAGCCCCGAATGGCCGGACTTCCCGGCGCCGCCCGAGTTCACCTATCCCGGCGTGGTCGCGGAGACGAAGCTGTTCCGGCAAATGATCGGGCCAGAGCGTGAGCTGATCGTCTGGGAAACCAACGCCGCCGGCATCCACTTCACCAATCTCTTTCCGGGCGTCGGCCTCCACGGCGAAGACCTGCTCGGCTCGCTCGACACCGCCGTCGAACTCACGGCCAAGCTGATGGCGATGCTCAACCACGGCGTGGACGGCATCTGCCTCTGGTGCTTGAGCGATGGCGTGTACTTGCCGTTCGTGAAGCCCGGCGAAGTGATGGAGTTCGGCCTCTGGCGCGACAAGCGCCACGGCTGGGAGTACCGGCCCTACGCGCATTACTTCACCGCGCTTTGCCACGCCTTCCGTCCCGGCATGCAACTGTTGCGCGTTGAAAACGACAACGTCCTCGCCGCCCGCGCCGGCAACCAACTCACCGTCGCAGTGCTCAACGACACGCTCGCCGACAAGACGGTCCACCTCGACTTGCCGTCCAACGGCACGCGCCTCATCATCCGCCCCGGCACCTTCGGTAAAGCCGAATCCCAGCCGTTCACGCCGCCACTCACCCTTGCCGGCCGTGAACTCAGCATTCTGACTTTCGATGAACGCTGACCGCGTCCTCCAGACTGCCCACGAAGAGCTCCGCCGCATCGGACAAACTGCGGAACTGAAACTTACCGGCGGAATCCACGATGCGTTCACACTACGTGACCGCCAGCTTACCGGCACAACACCGCGCGGGTTGCTCCAAGCCATCTGGGAGCTGGAAGACCGGCTCAAGTTTGGCGAACCGCTCGACGCTGCCGGCGCGTTTGCCTTCCGCGAACGCATCTTCCACCAACACTTCGAAGGCTGGCGCGCCACGCGGGCTGATGTGCGCTACATCGCCCGACTCGGCGCGACACATTGCCTCGTCGCGCACGATTGGATGGGCGACCGACGCCGCATGCAAGGCTACGTCACCAGTCCAATCTTCCCGGAGGCCGTGGACCGGGAAGTCGTTGCCGAGAATCACGCCGCACTTCGCCGGTTGCTCAATGACTGCGCCGACTTCGGTCTCGGCGCGATGATCTGGCTGACCGAGTTGCCGTGTCAGGGCGGCCCGTGGGTGACGGAACCTGACCGCCAACGCTTTCTCACCCGGTATCCCGCCGAAGTCTTGTCCGATTCCGGCAGCTACGAAGGCCAAGTGCTCTGCTTCAGCCATCCGCGTGTGCAGGAGTATTACCGGGATTTGTGCCGGCGGTTCTTTGGCGAGTTCCCGGAGATCGAGACGATCTTTCTTTTCGGACTGGATTCGTCGGGACGATTCTGCGGGCCGACGTGTCCGCGCTGCCGGGGGCTGAGTTTGTTTGACCAGCGCGACCGGCTGATTCGTTTCCTCATCGAACACACCGGCCGCCGCGTGCTGACGACCGGCTGGGAATGGGATCGCCAGAGTGACGAGTTCCTCCGCCGGCAAGCCGCGTTGCCGGCGAAGAGCGGTGTCTATCTCGCGGCGCAGAAAGACGGCTGGCAGTGCGAACGGCAGAATCACAGTTTCCTGCGCGCGGTAAGACAGGTTTGCCGGGAGCGCGGGCAGACGTTTATCGGCTACGACAATTTCCACTGGGGCGACGACACGGTTCACGGGTTGGGGGACATTCAGGATTTCCCGCTCGGCATCGGCGCTAAGTTGCGGCGGTGGCGGGAACTGGATGCCGATGGCGTGTTCGATCACTGGGGTTGTTTCAATGAGAACGTATGGAGCAACTCGATCGCCTGCCGGGAGTTGTTTTTGGAGAGATCTGGTGGGAGCGGCGTCTCCGCCGCGACTGACAGCCTAACCACATCCGGTCGCGGCGTCTCCGCCGCTCCCACAACGCTTGTCCAAAAGATTGCCCACCGTCAATTCGGTCGTGCCGGTACGCTGGTCTTTCAAGCGTGGCAGTCACTCGAAGCGGCGCACGCGATCCTTTCCAACGCCTGCTCATGGTCGCCGGGCCAATGGCCGATGTGGTACGAGTTCCGGTCGAAGTTGCGCGGCCAACCGCACGGGGAAAAGTTGCCGCCGCGTGATCAGTTCAATCCACCGGACGCCGCACGCCTTGTCGCCGAAGCGTGGGCGGCGGCGTCTCCGCATTACGCGCAGGCGGTGGCGCACTTGCGGGCGGCACTCGAAGTCGCCGAGGATTTGCCGGTGGGCTACGCGCATTGGTATGACGGCGCAACGATCACCCGTCGCGAGCACATTCGCCGGCAATTGTTGTACGTCGAGTCGGTTGGGCTGACCGGGCGCGAGATTGGGATGCAGTTCCGCTACTTGGCCGGCCAGCGCGCCCCGGATCACGTCGCGGCCTGCCAGGCGGCGGCGGAGTTTTTCAGAAAACTCGGGCAGCCGAAAGGTTGGGCGGAACAGTATGAACAAAAGCTGAAGGAGTTGGCATGAGACTCATTCTCTTGGCGTTGTTGGCAACAAGCGTGTTCGCCGACGAAGCATTGAAGATCACGGTGAGCGCAACCGGTTTGCAGTCGTTGACGTATCGAGGCGTGGAGTACTGCGACCCAAACGGAGCCGGTGTTCTGGGTTTTACCGGCGGGGCAGCCACGATGTTGGATGCCGAGAAGAAGCCCGGCAAGTTCGCCGAGCAACCCACGAGCGCGACCGTGGCGGGTACGACGGTCACGCAGACATATCCGTGGGGGCAGTTGACGGTCCGCTACACGGTCACGGGCGACGATCTCAAGATCGAGGCGACGCTCACCAACACTTCGTCGCAAGCCCTGTCTTCGTGGTTGGGAAACCTCTGTCAGCTCAATGACCGGCTGAAGTTCGATGCGAGCGGCCAGAACATGCACTGGGATTATCAGAAGGACCGCTGGGGCGGCGGGAGCAATCCGTATTTGCATTGGAACTTCGCCGATCCGCACGTCTACTGGTGGAACGATGGCGCGACAAAAATCATCTTTGTGGACCTCGACCCGACGTGGGATACCGGCGTGCAGCGTGTGAAGACGCCGGGCGGCGACCGGTGGGTCGTGACTGCCGGCGGAGCGGCGACGGTGAATGTGGCATTGCGCTTCCGGCCGGTGACAGCGAATGTGTTGACCGAAGCGGCCGATGCGTATGGTGCGTTTGGGCGAGCGAATCCGCTGACGCACAATTGGACCGACCGGCGGCCGATTGGCACGTTGTTCGTGGCGGAGTCGGCCAAAGGCTGGCCGAAGAACCCGAACGGTTGGTTCAACGACGAGAAGCTGGACGTGACCACTGACGAAGGCCGGCAGGAATTTGCGAAATGGTTGTTGGCGCGCGTTGATGCCTGCATCGCGGTGTTGAAGGAAAACAACGCGCAAGGTGTGATCTGGTGGGACATCGAGGGCGCGCGCAATCCGCACCCGATCACGTACATCGGCGACCCGCGCGTGCTCGACCCACAGCATCCGCAGCACGACAAATACGCGCCGGAGATGGATACGCCGGTCACCTCCAACGGCAAGACGATGCCGGTCGTGGATGCGTGTTTCGCCAAGTTTCGCGACGCCGGTTTCAAAACCGGCATCACGATCCGGCCGCAGGTGTTGACGTGGAAAGGCAACGCGCCCATTCAAGCCGGCACGAGCAAACCCAACGACGAGACGCTGCCGAAGGTCGAGTACGCCCGCCATCGCTGGGATTGCCGGCTGTTCTATGTGGACAGCGTCACTGATTGGTTTGCGTGCTGGTGGTACGACGCGGTCACGAAGAAATACCCCGACACACTCTTGATGCCGGAGTGGGCGCGGACGCGGACATTCTGGAACGCAGCGCCGTTCAGCTACACCAAATTTACCGGCTGGACGCGCGGCGCGCCGCCGGTCGTGAAGGCGTGTTGGCCCAACGCGTTTTGCGCGATGTCCAACGTCGACTTCGACAACCCACGCGCGCGCGTCGACGCGTTGTCCGCCGTGCAACAAGGCAACATTTTGCTGTTCAACTGCTGGTACAACCCCGGCAAGTACATCAAAGCCATTTACGACCTTGCCGGAACGAAACACACACCCGTCGCGCTCGACGGCGAGGAACACGCTATCAGCGGCGCGCCGACCCGCGTGACGCTGCGCGCGACCGACGAAGACAACGAGGAAGTGCGCTTCAGCCTTCTCGAAGCGCCGCAGCACGGGAAGCTCGACAAGCTCGATCCGAAAACCGGGACCGTGACTTACCGGCCTGCGGCCGGTTTTACGGGCATCGACAGTTTTACGTTCAAAGCCACCGACCCGAGCGGCTTGGACTCGAATCGCGGCACAATCCAAATCCACATTGAGGAAACCCTGAAATGAAACCTACCCTTGAAACCATTCCATCCGCCCGCTTCCAACTCAACGGCGAAATCGCGCGTCGGCTCGCCGCAGTCACCCGACAATGGATCTTGCCGGCACCGTTTGCGAACCCGGCCATGCTGGAGATGTTCCGCAACCGCGACCGGCAACCGTACCAGTCGCAGATGCCGTGGGCGGGCGAGTTCGCCGGCAAGTATCTGACCCACGCGGTGCAGATTTACCGGCTCACTCGCGACAAGGAACTCGGCCAACAGATCGACTGGTTCGTCGGCGAACTGGTCGCGTTGCAGGCGGAGGACGGTTACCTCGGGCCGTGGCCGAAGCCGTGGCGGTTGCGCAGCGGCGTGCCCGACACACGCGATCCGTGGGATGCGTGGGGACATTACCATGTCATGACGGGTCTGCTGCTCTGGTATCAGGATGCCGGCGACAAACGCGCGTTGAAATGCGCGCGGAGGATCGGCGATTTGTTCTGCAATCGGTTCCTCGGCAACACGGAACTGCACGATACCGGCTGTCACGAGATGAACCAGGCGCCGGCGCATTCGTTGGTCGTGCTGCACCAGATTACCGGCGAGGCGAAATATCTCGTGATGGCCAAACAGATCGTCGGCGAGTGGGTGATTCCGCCGGCGGGCGACTATCTGCGGCGGGCGTTGGCGGGCGATGAATTTTGGGAGACGCCGCGGCCCCGCTGGGAGAGTCTGCATCCGATCATGGCATTGGTGGAGTTGTACTACGTGACCGGCGAGAAGGAATACCGGCAGGCGTTCGAGCATTTGTGGTGGAGCATGTGCAAGGGCGACCGGCACAACAACGGCGGGTTCACCTCCGGCGAACGCGCGACCGGCAATCCCTACGACAAAGCACCCATCGAGACGTGTTGCACGGTCGCGTGGATGGCGATGAGCGTCGAAATGTTGCGGCTGACCGGCAACCCGATCGTCGCGGATGAGTTGGAATTGGCGATGTTCAACTCCGGGCTCGGAATGATGTCGCCGTCGGGCCGGTGGGTCACGTACAACACGCCGATGGACGGCGAACGCCGCGCCAGCGCCCACGACATCGTTTTCCAGGCGAAGCCCGGCAGTCCGGAGTTGAATTGCTGTTCCGTCAACGGCCCGCGCGCGCTCGGCATGTTGTGTGAATGGGCAGTGATGGCGCGCGGCGATGGCCTCGCGCTGAACTACTACGGCCCCGGTACGTTCGACACGCCGTGGGCGAAACTCACGCAGCAGACCGACTACCCGCGCACCGGCAAGATCACGATTGCGGTGAAGCCGAAGAAGTCGGCCTTCACGCTCGCGCTCCGCATCCCGCAGTGGTCGAAGCAGACCAAAGTGCGCGTCAACGGCCAGGCGGTCGTCGCACAGCCGGGGACGTACTTGGAATTGAATCGGAAATGGAAGGCCGGCGATAAGATCACGTTCGAATTGGATTTCCGGCTGCACTACTGGGCGCACGTGCCGATTGAGAGCGACAAAGATTTGGAGTTGGATTGGAGACTGTTCGGCCCGGTCCCGCGCCCCCAGCCCGACCCCGACAAGGACGCCTATCCGGCAATGAACTTCTCGCTCGCCGGCATCACGGAGATACCGGCGACGCTGAACGTCCTCGGTAAGTCTTACTCCGCGCACGACGTGAAGAGTGCCGGCGGCATTATTGATTGCCGGGCGTTGTTTCCGGAGGTCGGCGGGTTGCCGGTGGCGTACGCGTTCGCCGAGTGGCACGTGAAAGAGGCGCAAACCTTGCACCTCGTGTTTGCGGCGGACTGGTGGATGACGTGGTACTTAAATGGGGAGTGCGCGTCCAGCAACGCCAAGACCGGCAACGGCGGCGACCTCAAGACCCGCAACAACTGGGTCACGCTGCATTTGTGCGCCGGACGCAACCTGCTGGCGTTCGAACTGGCCGGCGGCTCGGCCAAAGGCGCATGGTTCAGCGTCGGCCGGGAATTGACCGTCGAGGAACGGGCCGGCAAGCCGCGCGAATATAAGCGCGTCGCCTCAATCTATCGCGGTCCGATTCTGTTGGCCTTCGACCCACGCCACAACATTGACCATGAGCGTTTTCCCATGCTCGACGCCGACAAACTGAAATTACGTCCTGTGACCGATCCGACGTGGCTCAAACCGTGGATGCTGTTCGAGACGAACGGCCCGAAGCTGCGCCTCTGCGATTTCGCCAGCGCCGGCGCGGCCGGTAACACGTACAAGTCTTGGCTGCCGGTGCGCTTCCCGGTACATTCGGAAGTGGCGTTCAGCGGGGAGAACACGTTCCGCAGCTTTCGAGTTTGAAAGGAGACCAATGAAAAAACAACGATTCGAGGAGATCAACGAGCGGATCAAGGCGCAGTTCGCCGCGCTGAAACTGAAGCGGCCGGCGCGACTGAATCTGGCGTGGAGCAACTGGGGGTTTGGCATGGAGGCATTGCCGGCGACCGCGAAGCGACTCGCCAAGGCAAAGCTGGAGTTCATCGAACTGCACGGGAACCATTACGGCCCGGATCTCGGCTACCGGGCGGCGGAGACGCGGACAATCCTGGGCGACCACGGCCTGAAGGTGGCCGGCATCTGCGGGATGTTTTCAGCGCAGAACGATCTGTCGAGCAATCGCGCGCAGGTGCGCCAGGCGGCCGTGGATTACCTTAAACGCGAAATTCCGTTTGCCGCCGAAGTCGGCGCGAGCTATCTGCTGGTCGTGCCGGGCGCGGTGGGCCGCCCAGAGGCTTACGATGATATGGAGTTTGCGCGCTCGGTGGAAACGCTCCGGCTCGTGGCGGATTTGTTTGTCCAGCACGGCGTGCGGGCCGCCATCGAACCGATCCGGGCGGCGGAGGTCAGCTTCTGCCACACGATTGCCGACGCGAAGCGGTACCTCGCGGCGGTGAATCATCCCGGCGTGCGGCACATCAACGGCGACGTTTATCACATGCAAGTGGGGGAAGCGCACATCGGCGCGGCGTTACTGGCGGCCGGCCGCCAACTCACCAATCTGCACATGGCTGACAGCAACCGGTGCGCGCTGGGGGACGGGTCGATGGACTTGGATACGATCATCCGCGCGCTGTACATCCTCGGCTACAACGCGCCCGGCAAGTTCGTCACCTGCGAGCCGCTTGGCCCCGGCGGTGACCCGTATCCCGCCATGTACGGCAAGCCAGACCCGGCGCGGTTGGACAAGCTGGTGCTGTCGAGCATCCGCTATTTCCGTGAGCGGGAAGAAGCGGTGTTGGCGTAGCCGCTTGGTTTGATGGCGCGAAATCTCATCGCGGACGACAGCGGCGACCCCGACATGCTGCGGCACGCGCCTTTTCAGATGCTTTTGCGAATATATTTTCTAACTTGCTTCTGGTAACGGATCGTCTCAAAATACGTCAACCCAAGATGGTGCGAGGTTCTGGATGAATGTAGCTCACCGAGTTTTTCCGGTAGTGTCTGAAAGGTTCAGCAAATAGAAGGGTCATGGTAGTTCTCCCTGCTAGCCAAACAACAAACACAAGGAGAACCAATCCATGACCCGGCAGAAGCATAGCATTGACGTGGCCGAACTGAA
>JAJVHY010000029.1 GCA_022072455.1 Verrucomicrobiia bacterium
ACGGTTCGATCTTCTTCCACTGTTCGTCGGACAAGAATGGCTTTGGCATCCCGAGCTTTTCACATATTTGCTCTAAAGGTGCCAGAGGAAAATACTTACAGCAATTCACCTTATGAAACCGCTTCTATTCCCGCGTGGCACAGTAACGAAGCCAATGGGCGTGTGTCAAACAAAGAGGAGATTCTGATGCCGAATTACTGGTTGTTGAAGACGGAGCCGAGTGTCTATTCGTATGCCGATTTGGAAAAAGCCGGCAAAACCGTCTGGGATGGCGTGGCGAATCCGCTCGCCTTGAAATATCTGCGGACGATGCAGGCCGGTGATCTCGCGCTGATTTACCATACCGGCGACGAGAAGCAGATTGTCGGGATCGCGACGGTGATGCGGGGCGGGTATCCCGATCCGCAAGCGGACGATCCGCGCTTGGCAGTGGTGGATTTGGCGCCGAAGAAAAAACTGGCGAAGCCGGTCACGCTGGCAACCATCAAACGCCGGCCTGAATTTGCGGATTTTGCGTTGGTGCGGTTGGCGCGTTTGAGTGTGCTGCCGGTGAGCGCGGCGCAGTGGAAACAATTGTTGGCGCTGGCAGCTTAATCACGCGGCGGCGCAAGGATGTTGCCAAACCGGAGCGTGAACAGCAGCGCAATGAAGCCAGTAATCGCAGTGAAAAGCCCCAGGAATTTCAAAGCCGGGTTATTGGCGGAGTAACCAACCCCAACAGTGATGCCGCCGGCCATGGTGATGACCAGATAGATCAGCCGGTGCCGGCTGGCTTTGACGGCGGCGTTGATTTTGGGTGGAGTCGGTACTTCCACGCAGGTTGCAGTCGCCGCGATGGGTTGGCCGGCGCGGAGTTCCTTGTGCGAGGCGACCGGCTCAGGTTGCGGCGGCGCCAGTCGCGACAATGTGGTGGGCAGCGGTCGGACCGGCGCGACCGGCACCGGGGGCGGCGTGATCACGGCGATGAGGGTGTTGGGAGCAGGCGGTCGTCCGGTGGCTTTCGTCGCGCCAGACTGTGCGACAAGTGACCGGGGTTTGGTGACGGTGCCGGGGATCAACTGGGTGGCGGTGTGGTTGATCTCCACCGGTGGTGGTGGTTGGGGTGTGCCGGTGCTGGTGCGGGAAAAATCAAGTTGGATTTCGCCCAAGACGAGCCGGTCACCATCTTCCAACTGGCGAAACAATGTGCGTTCTCCATTGACGGTGGTGCCGTTGGTGGAGTGCAAGTCCCAGTATTTGAAGACGCAGTTGACGCGGGTAAGCATGGCGTGTTGTTTCGAGATGCTGGGATGAGGGAGTTGGATATGGTTGCCCGGCGCGCGTCCGATGGTGAAGTATTCGCCATCCAGTGCGAAAACAGCGCCTTGCAGCGGCGCAGATGTAACCCGAAGCTGTGCCATCGCGAATCCCCACCGGAAACCACTCTACTAGGCCGGTTGCTGCTGCGTCAAACAATGGAACGAGCCGAGTCCCCAAATCAAGTCGGTGCTGTCAATGCTGACAACCCGGCGGGTTGGAAAATGTTTCTGGAGAATTTCCGCCGCGCGCCGGTCATTCTGTTTGTGCCGGTAGGTGGGGAGGAGGACGACATTGTTGGCTATGTAAAAATTCGCGTAACTCGCCGGTAAGCGTTGGCCGTCGTACTCGACGCAGCCCGGCATGGGGAGTTCGACGATCCTCAAGCCGGTCTCGCGCAGGCGCTCCAAGTTGTCTTGCAAAGGCGCATAGTTTGCGTCATCGGGATCGTCTTCCACCACGGTGACGACCGTCTTCACGTTAACGAAGCGGGTGAGATCGTCCACGTGGCCGTCGGTGTCGTCGCCGACGATGCCGTCCCCGAGCCAGATGACGCTCGTGACGCCGAGGTAGGCTTTGAGGTACTGCTCGATTTGCTTTTTCGAGAGCTTGGGATTGCGGTTTTTGTTGAGCAGGCAGGCTTCGGTGGTGAGCAAAAGTCCGCGACCGTTCACGTCCAGCGAACCGCCTTCCATAATAATGCCGGGCTGGAAGAGGGGGAGGCCGAGTTGTTCGGCGATCCGCACCGGTACCGCATCGTCGTCGTCGAACGGCGGATACTTGCCGCCCCACGCGTTGTAGCCCCAGTCCACGATGGCGAGATTTTTCCCGCGCTTCACGAAAATCGGACCGTGATCGCGACACCACGGTTCATAACTGGGATTGCGATGATAGCGGACATTCGGTGTTTTCCCGACCGTTTTTCGCGCGATTTCCTCAACCTCCTCGTTCCGGCAATTGATATTCACACGCTCGTGTGGAGCGAGCGCGCGCACCAACTTGCCGAGTGTCGGCAGAATTTCGTCGTACCGGTCAGGAAAGCTGATGCCGTCTGGCCGTGGCCAGCTCAACCAAGTGGCCGCATGCGGCGCCCATTCCGCCGGCATCCGGTAGCCGAGTTTGGCGGGTGTCATGCGTCGAGAAAGCGCTGGGTGATACCGGCGTAGGCGTCAATCCGCCGGTCGCGGAGGAAGGGCCAGTGTTGCCGGGTAATCTCGACTTGGTTGAAGTCGCAATCCGCGAGAAGAATTTCTTCTTTGTCGTGACTGGCACGGGTGATGATTTCACCGAACGGATCGCAGATGAACGAGCCGCCCCAGAATTGCACGGTGCCTTCCACGCCGATGCGGTTGGGCGCAGCGACGAAACAGCCGTTGGCAATCGCATGCGACCGTTGGATCGTGACCCAGGCGTCGTATTGTTTCTTCCCGAACTTTTTCTTCTCAGTTTGATGCCAGCCGATGGCGGTCGGGTAGAAAAGGATTTGCGCGCCTTTGAGTGCGGTCAACCGCGCGCCTTCGGGGTACCACTGATCCCAGCAGACGAGGGTGCCGATGTTTCCGCGCTTGGTCGGAAAAGTCTGGAAGCCGAGATCGCCGGGCGTGAAGTAGAATTTCTCGTAGTAGAGCGGATCGTCTGGGATGTGCATCTTCCGGTATTTGCCGATCAGCTTGCCGGTGTCGTCGAAGAGGACATTGGTGTTGTGGTAGACGCCGGCGGAGCGGCGCTCGAAGATGGAACCGATCAGAATGATGCCGTGTTCTTTGGCGGCGGCGCCGAGCGCGGCGGTGGTGGCGCCGGGAATCGGTTCGGCCAGTTGGAATAAAGCATGGTCTTCAGTTTGGCAAAAATAGCGCGACCGGAACAGTTCCGGCAGGCAGACCACCTGGGCCCCGCGTTTGGCGGCGGCGGCGATGTGCCGGAGCGCGGCCGCCAGGTTTTTGTCTGGTTGCGGCGCGCACCGCATTTGGATGATGGCTACTTTGGTCGTCATTTTTTCGCAACGACGATGACGAAACTCTTGCATTGCTGCAAGAAATTTGTTTTCTATGCAGCCGCTTAACGCGAGGAGAAACCAAATGCAATTTGTCCCGTCAAAAATATTTCTGACCAAGGGCGTCGGCACGCACAAACACGAGTTGCGGAGCTTCGAGCTGGCGTTGCGCGATGCCGGTATCGAGAAATGCAATCTCGTGACGGTGTCGAGCATTCTCCCGCCGCGCTGCAAACTCATTTCGCGCAAACAAGGCGAAGCGCTTCTATCCCCCGGCCAGATTACCTTTGCGGTCATCGCCCGGATTTCGACAAACGAACCGCACCGGCTCATTGCCGCGTCCATCGGCGTCGCCCAACCGGCCGACGATGACGCGTATGGTTATCTCAGCGAACTCCACGCCTACGGCATGAACGACAAGACCGCCGGCGATTTCTCGGAAGATATGGCCGCCGCTATGTTGGGCACGACGCTCGGGGTGGACTTTAATGAAGACGCCTCGTGGGATGAAAAGGAACAGGTCTTTCGCATGTCCGGCAAGATTGTCCGCACGAGCAATTGCACCCAAACTGCGGTTGGCCACCCGCAAGGCCTGTACTCGACAGTCATTACCGCGGCGATTTGTTTGTTTTAGTCTGGTCGCTGCATTGCATTTCCCGGTAATCGGGTTATGATGGACGCGCGATGAAGAACGACGTCGTCGAAGTCCAAATCAAAGGCGTCCTCCCGACCACCAACGGCTGCGCTGTCTTCGTCGGTACCGACGAAAAATGTTTCGTCATCTACGTGGATCACAGCGTTGGCGCCGCCATCACGATGTTCCTGCGCAACACCCCAAAGGAACGACCACTCACCCACGATCTGATCGCCCACATTCTGACCGGCCTCGGCACAAAAGTGGAACGGGTCATCATCAACGATCTCAAGAACAGCACCTACTTCGCGCGGTTGATCCTCAAAGCCGAAAATGAACTCGGCAAAAAGATACTCGAAATTGATGCCCGCCCCAGTGACTGCATCGCGTTGGCGGTCCAGCAAAAAAGCCCCATCTACGTCGCCGGTAAGGTTTTCAATGTGGTTGAGGACATGACCGAAGTCCTCAAGCGAATGAACCAAGAAGGCGGCGAGGGCTTCACGCCGAGCGGCGAACAGGACGAATAGTCCGGCCGGGACTCAGTCGAAATTCTCCACCCGGATCACCACGGTTTTCGCCTTGGTGACCGGCAACCGGTCAATCTCTGCGACGGCTTCGCGGACAATTTTATCCTTCGCGGTGTGCAACATCATGATCAACGGCACGGTGCCAATCTGCGAGGATTCCGGTGCTTCGCGTTGCAAGACCGATGAAATACTGATGTCGGCATTGCCGAGGATTTGGGAAACTTTCGCGATGACTCCCGAACGATCTTCGACGGTGAGCCGCAGATAATACCGGGACTCGACTTCGTCAATGGTCCGGAGCCGTGGATGCAGCCGGTGGCTCACAAAGCCGGGCACGCGTTGCGGGCTGCCGAATTTCAAATTGAGCGCCGCATCGGCGAGATCGGCAATCACTGCGCTCGACGTCGCATCCGCACCGGCGCCGCGACCGTAGAACATCGTTTCGCCGACGACATCCCCACGGACGGCGCAGGCGTTGAAGACGCCGTTGACGTTCGCGAGGACATGCGTGACCGGGACGAGGGTGGGGTGGACCCGCACTTCGACGGCTTCCGCTTCCTTGATGATGGCCAGCAGCTTGATCCGGTAGCCCAAC
Organism: Verrucomicrobiia bacterium; assembly: GCA_022072455.1. Taxonomy (GTDB): domain Bacteria; phylum Verrucomicrobiota; class Verrucomicrobiia; order Palsa-1439; family Palsa-1439; genus CAINDI01. The sequence continues at coordinate 5,046 of JAJVHY010000029.1, forward strand.
TCGCGCGCAATTTGGATGTCCATTGGCGAGATGTGCCGGATGCCTTCAACGTAGGTATTTTCATACCCCGTCCAAAACCCGTGCGCGATGGAGGCAAGAATCGTGGCCTTGTGCGCCGAGTCGCCGCCGTCAACGTCCAAACCGGGATCTGCTTCGGCGTAACCAAGTTTCTGAGCTTCAGCCAAAATCTCAGCGAACGCCTTGCCCTCATTGGTCATGCGAGTGAGGATGTAATTACAGGTGCCGTTCACGATCCCGTAGATGACCGGAAACCGGTTGGCCACGAAGCCTTCACGGAGGGCTTTGATGATGGGAATGCCGCCGCAGACGCTGGCCTCGTAGAAAATGTTCGTCTGATTCTTGGCGGCGGCCGCGAAAATCTCCTCACCGTCGTGCGCCAGCAGCGCCTTGTTTGCCGTGACGACCACCTTGCGCCGGGCGAGGGCTTCGAGAATGACTGTCTTGGCGAAGCCTGTGCCACCGACCAATTCAATCACGCAATGGACTTCGGGGTCCTGGATGACCGCCATCGCATCCCGGTTGAGCACAGTTGCCGGAACCGGGAGGTCTTTCAGTTTCGCGTCGTCCTTGTCGCAGACCCATTTCAGGTTGAGACGGATACCCAGCCGGTCGGCAATCAGGTCGGCGTTGCGGGTCAGATTTTTCACGACCCCGCCACCGACAATGCCGGCGCCGATCAGGCCGATGTTGAATTGTTTGGTGTTGCTCATGGTTCCTTGAATCAGGGCGCGCAGTGTAACGATGCCCGCCGGCTTTGTCTAGCATCCGTCCGCCGCCATTGCTATATTGCCCGCATGAAAACTCTCGTCGCAGGATTCGTGGGACTCCTGTTGGTTGGCTGTGCCACCCGGGTGCAGATCGCCAACACTCATCGTGAGAATGTTGCCGCACAGTCGCGCGTTTTCGCCATTGCCACGCGCAATCTCGAAGACGCCACCCGCGGACGCGGTGGCAGCCCTGACGAACAAATCGCCGCCCAAGCCATCGCAACGTTGCACACCGAAGCCGAGAACTTTGCGCGCGGCGTCGGTCGTTGGGCCTCGGAGGACGACGTCAGTACCCGGTACGAAACGCTCATCGCCGCCTGGGTCAAGGTCCGACAGACTTGGCCGGCGTTACCGGCCGACAAGCTGCGGGCAGATTCCTATGCGCGGGTGACCGTCGAATGGGAGCGGCTCGCGCGTTCCACCGGTTACGCCGGCAAGTCTTACGAAAAAAACCTCGAGAAGAAATAAGGCCGGTTACTTGGCCTTCTTGTCTTCTTTCACTTCAACCGTGGTGGCTGTCATCTTGTACTGGATGGTCACCTTGGCCCCAACTTTCAAGTCGCCGGTAACCTTGGAGTTTGCGTCGCGGGTAATCTCCCACTTCTCATCGTCTTTTTGGACAATGATCGTGGTGTCGGAGAGTTCCACGACTTTACCGGTTACTTGATAGCTCTTGGCCTTGGCCGCGTCGGCGGCGAAGGGGAGTAACAACACGGCGAGAACAAGGACTTTCAGACAACGGGCTGGCGTTTGCATGGTGGCTCCTTTTGGGTTACAGACTTTTCACGAATTGGGCGGTTCGTTCCATGGCCTTCTCGATGTCCGTCATGCTGGAACAGAAACTCGCGCGCACGTGGCCTTCACCGCTCGGGCCGAACGCATTACCGGGTACCATGGCCACGCGCTGCTGCTCCAGCAACTGGACCGAAAACTCCCGCGAACTCAACCCGGTGCTCCGGATGTCCGGAAACGAATAAAACGATCCCACCGGTAAATGACATTTCAGGCCGATCTCATTGAACGACTTCACAATAAAATTCCGCCGCAGCCGGTATTGCTCACGCATCATGGCAATATCATCGCGCCCGTGGTCGAGTGCCTCAATGGCCGCTTCCTGCGCAATGATGGACGCGCAGAGCATCGAGTATTGGTGGACGCGCAGCATGGCTTCGATCAACGCCGGTGGCGCACACGCGTACCCGATACGGAAACCGGTCATCGCAAACGCCTTCGAAAACCCGTGCAGGAAGATCGTCCGCTCCCGCATCCCTGGTACCGCCACGATGGAATGATGCTGACCGGTAAAAGTCAATTCGCTGTAGATTTCATCCGTCAACACCAGCAAATCATTCTCAATACACACCCGCGCGATCTTCTCGACCTCCGCGCCGGTCAACGTCGCGCCGGTCGGATTCGTAGGGAAATTGAGCATGATCGCCTTGGACCGCGGTGTAATGGCCGCCGCGATGTCTTCGGCGCGCAAGGCAAAATTGTGCTCAGGCCGGGTCTCAATCGCCTTCGCGACTCCGTGTGCCAGCGTGACACTGGGCTGATACGAGACGTAACACGGCTCGTGGTACAAGATCTCGTCACCGGGATCGATGATTGCCCGCAACGCGATGTCGAGCGCCTCACTGACGCCGACGGTCACGAGGATTTCGGTGTTCGGATCGTACTCGACTTCAAAAGTCTCCGTCACATACCGGCTGATCGCGCGGCGGAGTTTCAGCAAGCCAAAATTCGACGTATACCCGGTCTTGCCTTTTTCCAGCGCGAAGATCGCCGCTTCCCGGATATGCCATGGCGTGACAAACCCCGGCTCGCCGATGCCGAGCGACACGACATTGTCCATGGACTGCACGACCTCAAAAAAGTCGCGAATCCCCGACCGCGGAATCCCACGCACGTGTTCGGCGACAAAGTCGCGCTTGGTTTGCTTGGATTGTGGCACAGGACGCTATCTACGAAAGAGGGAGCGCTAAATCAAGGACTGACTTTGAGCCGCTCGTATTCCTCGCCGCCTTCCATCAGGACGCCTTGCTCTTTGTAGGTCTTGAGCATGAAGTGCGTGGCGGTGCTGCTGACGCCTTCGAGGGTGGCGAGTTTCTCGGCGACGAATTGGGCGACTTCCCGGAGATTGTGGCCTTCGACAAAGATTAAGAGATCGTAGCCGCCGCTCATCAGAAACAAGCTCGTGACTTCATCAAACTTCGCGATCCGCTTCGCGATCCGGTCGAAGCCGCCCTCGCGTTCGGGCTGGATCTTCACTTCGATGACGGCTTTCACGAGATCGGTATCGACCTTGTCGTCGTTGATGACGGCTTTGTAGCCGAGGATGACCTTGTCGTCTTCGTATTGCTTGATGCGGCGCGCGACTTCGTCGGCGGACACGCTCAACATTTTGCCGAGATCTGCCGGTGTGCGCAGGGCGTGTTCTTCAAGAAGTTTGAGTAGTGGATCCATGATGTTCCTCCATGGTGAAATAAATGGTCGGGACGGCGAGATTCGAACTCGCGACCCCTTGCACCCCATGCAAGTGCGCTACCAGGCTGCGCCACGTCCCGACGCGCGGACACTAGCACGAGCGTTGCCGGCGGCGCAAGAGAATCAAACGAGCAATACCGCCGCAAACAATTCGCCGAACAACACGCTGATTTCCGTCACGTACAACAACCCGGTCGCCGCCTGATTGGCTTTTTCCCGAACACACCGCAAAACCATCAGCCCCAAAATCAACGGCCCAATGATCCCGAACAACAGCCGCAGCGCGAAGAAAAACAACTGACCATCAACTGCCAACAAATTCCCGACGAAAAAATGACCCAGCTTCGGATCAAACGATTTCAAGCCGCCCACAACCAGCAACACCAACAACCCCCGGACCGCCACCGCCGCCAGCAGCAACTTCGCAAACCGTTCGAGATGTTCAAACGACAACCGCCGCATCAACAAATACCAATGCCCGAGAATCATCCCCACATTCGTCGCCCCCAACAAAAACGCGCCGGCCAATACCGTCCCCTCGAACAACAGCGGCACCTTCGTCTCCATGCCACGCGCTGCCAGCGTCCGCACGGCCAACGGCAGTAACCCAAAAATCAACCCCACCAACCCCGACACGATCAAAAAGAACCGCCCGGCATCCAAGCGATCCAGCTTGAAACACCCATACGCCACCGTCGCGCCGATGACCGTCAATCCAAAATACCGGACATCCCACCACGCTGCGCCCGCGCCATATTTCGTCATCACCAACGCCAGCGCCGCCGCGATCGCGCACAGCAAACTGTTCAACGTGAAAAAACCGACGCGAATCTCCCGCGTCGGCAGCAAGCTCACCATCAACAAGCTGCCCACACTGAATTGCGTCAAGACTATGGCGGATACCTGTGTCAACATGGGAGGCGCATTATAGAGCAAGCTTGAGCAAGCGCAACCTTCGGGCGTAAACTACCGGCGTGAACAACCTGACCGCCACCCTCGAAACCCTGCGCGCCCGCATTCCCGACCACGTCCTCCTCGTCGGCGTCACCAAGACCGTTCCGCCCGAAATCGTCGACCAAGCTCTCGCTGCCGGCCTCACCACCTTCGGCGAAAACAAAATTCAAGAAGCCAAAGCCAAAATCCCGGCCGTCTCCAGTCGCGCCCGCTGGCATTTCATCGGCCACCTTCAATCCAACAAAGCCCGCGATGCCGTCGCGCTCTTCGATCTCATTCATTCGGTGGATAGTGTCAAACTGGCCGGCGAACTCAACAAACACGCCGCCGCCGCCGGCAAGACCCAGCGTATTCTGCTCGAAGTCAACATCGCCGGTGAAGCCAGCAAGTTCGGACTCAAACCCGAAGACGTGCCGGCGGCGTTGGACGCGATCAATCAATTGCCGAGGCTGCAAGTCGAAGGCCTCATGACTGTCGCGCCATTGACCGGCGACGCCCGGCCGCATTTCCGCCGGCTGCGCGAACTGCGCGACCAACTCGGTTTGCGCGAACTTTCGATGGGCATGAGCCACGATTTCCCGGTCGCCATCGAAGAGGGTGCCACCATCGTCCGCATCGGCAGCGCAATTTTTGGAGAGAGAAAGAATCGAAATGAACCTACCGAATAAAACCCTCGCCTTCATCGGCGCCGGTAACATGGCCGAAGCCCTGATCCGCGGGCTGCTCGTCAACAAAGTCTTGCCGGGACAACAAATCATCGCCACCGACGTCCGCGCCGACCGGCTCGAGTTTCTGGCGAAATCCTACAGCATCCGCACCAGTCAGGACAACGCCGCTGCTTCGCGCGAAGCGGACATCATCATCCTGGCCGTCAAACCGCAGCACATGAGTCTGGCACTGGCCTCGCTCGCGATTCAGCCGACCGCCTTGATCATCTCCATCGCCGCCGGCATCACCACCGCACGCATCGAAAAAGAACTTGCCGGCACCGCGCGCGTCATCCGCGTGATGCCCAACACCCCGGCGTTGGTCGGTGCCGGTGCCGCGGCGTTGGCGCTGGGCGCGCGGGCCACCCCGGCTGACCTGGAAATCGCCGAAGGCATTCTCAACGCCGTCGGCACCACGGTGCGCGTCGAAGAAAAACTGCTCGATGCGGTCACTGCGTTGAGCGGCAGTGGTCCCGCGTACGTTTTCCTCGTGGCCGAAGCGCTGATCAAGGCTGGGATCGAACAAGGTCTGCCGGCGGACATCGCCCGCAAACTCGCGATCCACACGATTTTCGGCGCGGCGGTTTTGCTGGCCGAATCCACCGACGAACCGGCCGAACTGCGCCGTAAAGTCACCTCGCCCGGCGGCACCACGGCCGCCGCGCTCAAAGTCTTCGAAGACCGGCACCTCACCGCGATCTTCGCCGCCGCGCTGGACGCCGCCGCGCGGCGCAGCCGGGAACTCTCCGCCGCATGAGTGCGAGACTTCTCGTCGTGTTGCTGGCCCTGCCGTTGGTGAGCCACGCGGAGGGCTTGCCGGGGTTTGAGGATTTCCGGCGCGTGGACCGGTCGCGCCGGTTGCTCGGCCAGTTGCAGACGGCCGAACTTCTCGAAGTCAACCAGATTGACACCAAGTTGATTCTCCGCACCGCGCAAGAACACTCGAATGATTTCCGCGTCGTCTGGGGCGCGGCGGAACTCGTGGTGTTGTGGCCGCAAAAGCAACCGGTGTACGAGGCCGCCCTGCAACTGAGCAGCAACAGCGTGCCGGTGGCCCTCCGCTACGCCTGTGCGGCTGCGCGACAAGGCGAGAGCGAACTGGCGTTGCGATTGGCGCGCTTTGGACAGACGGCTGATCCCGAAAACACGCTGCCGTGGCTGCTGGAGTTGTGGGTGCGCGCCTCGCAAAAGCGACCGGCGCAGTTGAGCAAAGACCCAATCCTGCGCCCGACAACCTACCAGGATTACAGTGCGGAAGCGTCGGAGGCGCGGATTCGTCTCCTGGAAAAAGCCGGCTATTCGCCCTACGCCGCGCGCCGGTTGGGGTTCAAGGCCGACTCCGACGCGTTGCTGATCATCAAGGAGCTTGCCCGTCCGCCGATACCGGAAGTGACCAAGCTGTTGCTCAAGGATACAGCCACCTACCTCCAAACCCGCCGGCAATTTTTCCTCAGCGAAATGATCGGGCAGACCATCGAACGCACCTTGTTCGCGCTGCGCGAGGACGTGGACCGCAGCGTCGAGGTCCGGGTGCGCACCAACGAAATCGAGAAACGCCGGGAAGAGATGCAGCAGCTTCTCGGCGAGATGGAACGCAACGTGATTGATTACGCGACCGAGAAGCAGATGGTGCAATATTTCAACGAAGTCTTGTCGCTCGGCGAGGAAGACGCCATGCGCGGGCTGGCGGCCGTGGTGCGCCGCCCCAGCGAGAGTAAGTAAATCTTTACGGTGGACGGAATATGACAAAACGCGAAATCGCTTCACTGGGATTAAAACTGTTGGGAGTTTATGCGTTGCTAACCACCTTGTGGGTAATCCCACTGGTGGTTGAACTTTTGTCGAATCTGGGCCGGACCAGAACGAATGCGGAAGTCTACTGGCTGACCGTGGCTGGGGTTTCCCTTCAAGCGACGGCGAGTCTGGTGACCGGGTTTGTGCTGCTTCGATACAGTAATTGGCTGGCGGCCAAGATGGTTCCTGCCGGCGAGCCAGCGGCGACCTCCGAGTCACCGGCGACCTCGCTGCGCGAGTGGCAAGCGATCGCGTTCTCGGTGTTGGGGCTTTACCTTATTGCGGCGGGCTTTCCGCGGCTGGCCGCTTTCGCGGCGCAACTGCTGGAGGCCAAGATCAACGCCTTACCCAATATGCCTGCCATGATCCGCCGCAGCGCCTTGATCGGTGCGATTGTTCCGTGCGCTCAGATGATTCTCGGGGTTGTCATTTTCTTTAAGGCGCGGGCGTTGGTCGCGTGGTGGGAACGGCATCAGCCGGCCGCAAACTGAATCTCATTGCGCAGCTTGGCCCGCCCCGGTATAGTTTCGCCGCGTTGAGTGCGCGGACGTGGCGGAACTGGCAGACGCGCAGCCCTCAGGAGGCTGTGGCCGCAAGGTCGTGGAGGTTCAAGTCCTCTCGTCCGCACCAACCCAGTTGAACCAAGCATGATTCGGCAAATTTTCATCGGTCTCTGCTGTGCCAGCCTAGCCACGAGCCTCTTTGCCGATGTCTTCACCCCGATTGACGTTCGCAAGAAAGCCGATGTCAACGGCAAGGCGGTCGAAATGCCGGTTCTCAATTTCGAAGCTGTGCCGCAACCGGTCCGGCGGCAGCCGGTATCGCCCTTGACCGGCAAGGCCGCCCCGTCGGGCAAGGTCATCGAGTCCAAGACCGTTGATCTGGAAACCTTGGCTCCGTATTCCACCGTGCCGGCGAAAAGATTGCCGATGGCCAACTTCACGCCCCGGCAAGGGCGGGTGGAAACGCCAATTGTTCCCCAGGCCGAAGTCGCCACCCCCACAGTCCCGGCCGGCCGGGCTCGTACCAACGAGCGGGTGATCCGGCCGACGACCCCCGCGGGCGAGCAGGATCTGAAAGAGCAGTTCCGCAAAACGCCCTGATCCATGCTTCTTACCCACCGTGTTCAGTTGCGCCCGTCCGTTGAGTCCGACGAAGAATTCTGCTTCCAAGTCAAAAAGAAAGCGCTGGGCGCGTACATCGAGCAGACCTGTGGTTGGGATGAGTCCTTCCAACGCCAACTCTATGCCACCGAATGGGTGACCCGCCGGCCGGCCATCATCGTCTTCGATCAGCGGGACGTCGGCACCATTGAGATTCGGGCGGAGCCGACGCAATTCTATCTGGGTGAGTTTTACCTCTTGCCGGAAGTTCAACGGCAGGGCATCGGCCGCCATTTGCTGGCCGATCTTATGGCCACAGCGGACGCGGCCGGCAAACCGATTGCGCTGGATGTGCTCAAGGTCAATCCCGCCCGGCGACTATACGAGCGATCGGGATTTGTCGTGACCGGCTCGAATGAACACTACTACCAGATGAAACGGGAGAGCAGTCGGCCCGGCTGAGTTCAATCGCCGCTGGCCCAGCGGCGCACCAACTCCGGGAACTGACACAGCCGGCAGGCGCTTTTGTCGTTGAGACAGAAGTCCTGGAAAATCTGGATCAATCCCTGTTGTTGCCGGGTCGTCTTCACATGGCGGTTGGCGACGGCAGCTTTGGCGAATAATTGCTCGCCGGCCAAGCGCACGATGGCGTTGTCGCTGGCGGGGCGCAGGGCGGCGTACCGGTCTTTGACTTGAGAAGCCAACCGGGGTTCGTGGGCGGCGACGAAGGGGAGGACGATGTTTGCGACGATTTCGGCGGCGCGGGTGGCGCCAATCAATTCCTGCGGTTTCGCTTGCGGTTGGCCGCCGAGGGTGAAGTGGTGTTGCCAGTAATCGTCGCGGACTTGGAGGAAAAGCTTGGCCGGGTCGCCGTCAGATTCGATGGCGGCGATCACTTTGTCCGCGAGATTGGGGTGGCGTTTCAATAACGCGACGGCGGCGCCGAGGCGGCGGTGGGGGTGATTGGCGGGGCGGATGCCGGTGAGCCGCCAGGTTTCTTTCGGGAGCTGCCGGTCCGCGTAGTCGGGCCGGAGTTTCCACCAGCTTTTCCAGAGGCGTTTGCCGTAGGCATCGGTTTGCTTGATGGGGAGGAAGCCGGCCACGCCGAAGAAGATCGCGGCGCTGCGGGCGTTTTCCGATTCGGTGATCGGGAGGCGTTGGGCGAGGGTGCGGAAGGCGGTTTTGTTGGCTTTGTATCCGAGCGCTTCCATCCAGCCTTCGTAGAACGCCTGCTCGGGGCCGAGACGCTGAATCCAGCGGGCAAACCGGCGGGTCTTGCCGGCGAAGCGCTCATCGCCGGCGGAGTCCAAGAGCGTCGCGACTTCACTGTCCGGTAAATCAGCCAAGGTGGCGGCACAGCGGCCGGCGTGGTTGCCGACGTTGTGGGGGTAGGCATCGAGGTCAATTTCGTCGTAGAGCTGTTCGATGGGCGCGGCGAGTTGGTTTTGGAGAACGATTTGGGGAATCGCATCGCCAAGCCGCGTGCGCTGGAGGGTCTGGCTGCCGGCTTCCCAGAGGACGACGTGGAGGACGACATTGTCGTAGAGCGGATCGCGGGCGTGGCCGTGATGCATCCAGTCTTCCGCCCGCAAATGGACTTCGATGGCGCCGGTCACTTCCGGATCATCGCCGACTTTGACGGTGGCGTGGTGGAAGTCGGGCCCGGCTTCGAGATTCCACCAGCCGGGAAAGATGACGGCGACAGGCCGGCCATCAGTCGTGGTCAAACCGGCGGTGAGGCGTTGGTCGTACCAAATGCACTGGACGAGCCGTTCGCTGATGGGCAGGGGATGATACTGGCTGTCGGCGTCACGGAGAATGGCCGGCGCGTAGATATTCGGAAACGATTGCCGGAATATTTGGTCGCGGAGTTCGCCGTAGCGTGTCGCTGCCATCACTTGCATCTCCCTTCGCGGATGCAATATACTTTTGGGTGATGAAAATACGCGACACAATTTTGCTCGTGATGTTTGGCGCGCTACCGGTCTTTGCCCAGGATCCGGTCGTGCTCGCGATCCAAAAGGCCTTGCCGGCGGTCGTCAACATCAGCACCGAACAACTGGTGCAACGCACCACGCGCGATCCCTTTGACGAGTTGTTCCGGCAGTTCTTCGGCACGCCCCGCGATGGCGGGCAGAGTCTCGGGTCGGGCGTGATTGTGGATACCGATGGCTGGCTGATCACCAACTACCACGTCATCCGCCGCGCCTCGCGCATCACCGTCACACTCACTGACGGAACGCAGCTTGAAGCAAAATTCGTCAGCGGCGACGAACGGAATGATCTCGCGTTGCTGAAGATTGACCGGGCCACGCCGTGCGCGGTCGTGGAGTTGGCCAGCGACAGCGAGCCGCTGTTGGGCGAGACGGTCATCGCCATCGGTAATCCCTTCGGGTTCGATCATACGGTCACCAAGGGGATCATCAGCGCCAAGAACCGGAAGTGGCCGCCGGAAGATCCGAAGTTCGACGACATCCTCCAGACTGATGCCGCCATCAATCCCGGCAACTCCGGCGGCCCGCTGATCAACACGCGGGGCGAACTCGTCGGCATCAACACCGCGATCCTCTCGAAAGCCGAGGGGATCGGGTTTGCGATCCCGGCCAAACGGGTCGGCAATCTGCTGGGGGCGTGGTTGTCACCGGAGAAACGGGCGCGGGTTTGGTTGGGGCTGCGGTTCGCCCGCGAAGCCGGCAAGCTGATTGTGGCATCGGTCCAACCGGACAGTCCGGCGGGCCGGGCGGGTTTGCAACCGCACGATGTGATCACCGGCGCCGACGACCAGAGTTTTGCCGGCGTCCTCCCGTTGCAGCGGTATTTGCTGCATCGGAAAGCCGGTGAGGTGGTGAAGTTTGCGGTGGAACGCGACGGAAAACAGCAGGTGATGCCGGTGAAATTGACGGCGTTGCCGAAGCTCTCCGCGCCAGATCTGCTCTTGCAGAAGTTTGGCTTGAGTGTCCAGCCGGTGACGCGGGAGTTGGCCGGGGCGCTGGGGATTGCCCTCGTGCGCGGGTTGTTGATTGCGGACGTGCAGAAGGATAGTCCGGCGCAGGAAGTCGGTTTGCGGCGCGGGTTTGTCATCACGCAAGTCGGGGGCGAGGAGTTGGAGTCGTACGACCGGCTGGCTGAGCAATTGGCTGACACAAAGCCCGGCGACCTGGTCAGCATGGGCTTGTTCATCAGCGAACGCCGCGGCGGATTCACATTGCAACAGACCGCGAGCGTGACGCTGAAAGCCCGGTAGCCGCGTTGGACAGGCCGCGGTCCGTCGGGCAACAGGCGCGCCGCCTGTTCAACTACACTGCCTCCACTGCCACCGTTGTCAGCGGATCACACCCGGCCATCCTCGTGTACGCCCCGCCCGGGTCATGGCCGGCGGTCTTTGTGCCGGCCCACACCGGCACGACGGCAGCAGTGACGAATAGCGTGGCCGCTTCTCCTCAAACTCGATTCGTCGGGTGTAGCCGCACCCTTTATGGGTGCGTTCGACCCTCAGAGTGCGTTCGGCAGACGCAGGCTGAGCAGACGCAGGCTGAAGCCTGCGGCTACGCGGGCACGCAACCCTGCGGCTACAAGGCCCTGCCCCGGACTTGATCAGCACCGGTGCGTCATCCGTTGGCGTCGCGCAGTCCTTAAATCCAGTCAAGCAGTCATAGAATCCAGCCACGGCACCGCAGAATCCAGCCACGCAGCGGATAAATCCAGCCGTGGTGCCGGTAAATCCCGCCCATGGACCATTACTTGGCGCCAAGCAGTCAGAGATTCGCGCCAAGTGCTCACAGATTGGCGCGAATCTCTGACTGGTCGCCGCGAATCTGTCACCGGTTGGTGCGAATCTGTCACCGGTTGGCGCGAATCTGTCACCGGTTGGCGCGAATCTGTCATCAGTTGGCGCCAACTTGTCATCGGTGGGCGCGAATCTATGGCCGGTGGGCGCGAATCTATGGCGGCCCGGTGACGCGAAAGCGTGAATTAGGCTGGAAAAATGAGAAATCATGGCTGAGACTGCTCGCACGGGGGGCAATTCTTCAGGCACGGTTGCCGGCCCAGGATAACGTCGCGGTGGCATTTCCGGTAATGCTCCAGCGCGGCGAGTGTTTCCAAGGAGACCCGGCTGTGGCAGCGGACGATTCCGTGCAATGTGCCATGGGAAAGGCCCGTTCGATCCGCGAGCGCCCGATAATGGATCTTCTCGATCCACATCAGCACGTACCGTCTCGCGGCTGCCTGATAATCCGGTATCATGGTGTTACATCTGCCAGAAAAAGCGTCCGGTGTGCCGGACGGGATAAACAATTTTTTGGGGGCCGGTTTTAGTGCCGGGTTTGTGACCGGCCAGCCCGTCTCTGTCGCTTCTGAGGATGCCGGAGGGCTTGCCGAATTACCGGCTCCGGATATCGTCGGCGGTGTCGAACATCCCGTCCGGGCCGGCGGAGTCCACGAGGGTGTTGGTGCCGGTCAGCCGGTAACGATACGGATGCGCCCACGGATCAGTCCGGAACACGGGCGGGTCGAGATACGGTCCTTGCCAGTTGGTCATTCCCGAGGGACTGATCAAGGCGTCCAGCCCCTGGGCGGGGCTGGGCGGAACACCGGTGTGCGTCACCAGCAATTTGAGCGCGAGTTGATACGCATCGATCTGGCGTTTGGCCAGGATCGGCCGGGCAGACGAACTGTGCGAGCGGATCATAAGCCAGCTCGACAGGAAAATACCAAAAACCAGTCCGCCCAGTACGACGAAGAGCCAGGTCACAACTTTGACGAAGGTGCCCGGTTTCACGAATGGCCACACCCACTAGCACATTTCGCGTCGCTGGGCAAAGCACAACCGGTGGGGGCGATTTATGGCAAGAAAACCAACCGGTGTACCGGACGAAATGAAATACCTTTTGGGGCCTGCCGGTGCTTGTCGAAAACCGCTCGGCGGCTTATGGGAGGGGTCAATGGGAGGGTCATGGGAGGGGTCAACGATTGACTTTTGACAGCATTCAATCAATGGGAGGGGTGGGAGGGGTCAACGATTGACTTTTGACAGCATTCAATTTGAGCACCATTTCGCGGCATTCTTGACCCCACATTCTGTAAATTTGTCAATTGTCAATCGTTGACCCCCTTGATAAGTGTCGTTCCGTAAATGATAGCCGTCATCGCCAGCGTAGCAGGGCGAAAAGCCATATCACGAAAGTCTAAACGTGTCTCATTCATTTCTTACGCCCAACGAGACTGTTGAAAAAGCCGCATGGGCGGATGGTGCGCTGGGGACGGGGAATTCGCAAGGGCAAAGCGGGCGCAGCTTGGCAATCACCGGCTCGCCGATCCCCACCCGCCGCCCGGAGCACGCCCAGCCCGCTGGTCTGCTAGGGAGAGCTTTTGTCACTTGACGATCACGGGCTTAATCGGTGTTAGGGCTCTTCCTTTCCGAAATAAACGACCTGATCATTTGCCGCAGTAGCTATGGTCGTTCCACCTTCTCTATAACCAAATGCCTTCTTTACCATGAAACTCATAAAGGGAAACCACCAGTTCGCCGTACCTTGCTGAAGTGTTGTCATGTGGAACTCAACTGTAGTGAATTTCTTGCCTTTGATGTGTTCCACTTTCCTAGGGCTACGAAGCCACCAAAATGAAATCGTACCGACGTAAAGCATAAGCAGAACGCCAAAACAAGCTAGGATCCATCGTAGTGGCTTCATTCTGCCTCTAACGCGACTGTTGAAAAAGCCGCATGGGCGGATGGTGCGCTGGGGGCGGGGAGTTCGCAAGGGCAAAGCGGGCGCCGATTGGCAATCACCGGCTCGCCGATCCCCACCCGCCGCCCGGAGCACGCCCGGCCCGCCGGTCTGCTCCGGAGAGCTTTTGTCACTTGACGGTCATGCGCTTGATCGGGGTTCGGCCTTGTCTGTACTCTGCTGCTCCAAAATCCGCCGGCCAATCTTCTGCCGGTGAAGATGCCGGAAATGCAGTCCGACGGCAATCAGCAAGATGGCGATACCAATCTGTGCCAAAAGCAATGCCCACGCATCGGTGAAGAACGTGCGCTCACCAACCGAGAAGCCCATGAAGTCCGGCATCCGAAATGGAGACCAACCAAACAAAGCCGTCTTTCGTGACTGGATATTCCGCACAACCTGAGAACCGATGAAGGAAACCGTGCCGAGTAAAATGAGACAGCCCACAATGACCAGAATCCAACTTGTGATTGCCTTTATCATTTTACGCCGAACGCTCGGCATGAGGGACGCGAGCGTGCGAGCGTTCCCTCGATGCCGTTGTTGGCCTATGCTCCCACATGGCGCTTCCACATCGAATCATGGCGAGGCCAAACAGCGTAACACGTATTGTGCAGCCGACACTTGGCATCGACCGCAGCGCGAAGCAACTCCTGAGAAAACGCAAGGGTCTCGTAGGCTTGCTCTGGCAGCAGCGCCGTCGAGAACTCGACCCACTTGTCGCCGTCAAGGCCGGCGAGTAACGACTGATGTCGGCATAACCACTCGGTAACTTTTTCGTTTGCGGTTTTCTGCTCAGCATCGCCCACCGAGAGACGAATGCTGATGAAGTGATGTGGTGACTCTCGTCCGACTTGCGGCTGGCCTTTCTTGATCGCGCCATCGACGCCACCGTCAAGTAAACCTCCGAGATTCGGAATTCGGTCGTCATCGCCGACGATTCGAAACTGGACCTGTGTGACGTTCATAATGTGTCAGGCCAACGCTCAAGATAGCCGACAGGAGGGAGCGCGCCAAGAACGTTCGCCATCACCAGCGACACGCCCGCGCTCCCTCCTGTTCGGCTCATCGGATGGATATGCCCTCCACGATGGGAGGCGGTGCCGGTGGCCGCCTCTGCCTCAGCAATCGAACAAGCAAAATGACCAAAGCGATGAAACCACCAAGGAATCCAACCGCCGTGCCCCACCATGCGAAAGCCAGCCGGTGGGTAATGATGCCGGTCTTAGTCTTGATGTCGTCTGGGGTGACGCCCCCGCGAAGAAACTCGGAGAATGCTCCTACGCTGCACGCAATGGCGACGACCGTGGTGAGGAAACCGAGAATCGGCAGCGCACACGCCAAGACAATGAGCCACTTGGTAGATTTCATGTCAGCCTCGCAGTTACGCATATCTTATGTTTAGATGGAAAATCTTCCATGTAACAAATCCATCCATTTGCAGGAATAATCTTGTTTTCTGGCGGAAAATCAAGCACTTAAGCACTTCGCCAGATGCGTAAGTAAACCGGCAAAGGCAGAATGCCGATGGAAACGGCCAGTCCTCAAAAACCCAAGCTCCTCGATCAGGTTCGCCACACCTGCCGGCTCAAGCACTATTCCATTCGAACGGAACAAGCTTACGTTCATTGGGCCAAGAAGTTCATCCTCTTTCACCACAAGCGCCATCCGCTCACGATGGGCAAACCCGAAGTCGAAGCTTTTCTGACGCATCTCGCCGTTGACCAGTCGTGTAGTGCCTCGACGCAGAACCAAGCTTTCAACGCGCTCCTGTTTCTCTACCGGGAAGTCTTGCGGACAGACTTTGGGCAACTGGAGGACGTGACCCGGGCGCAACGTCGAAAACGATTGCCGGTCGTGATGACGCGGACAGAAGTCCAGCGCGTGTTGGCGGTGATGACCGGCACGACGCAGTTGATGGCAAAGCTTCTTTACGGCACCGGCATGCGGCTGATGGAGTGTGTCCGGCTCCGCGTCAAAGATGTGGACTTCGAGAAGCGGCTCATTACGTTGCGGGAGACGAAAAGTCCGCGCGACCGGATGACGATGTTGCCGGACAGTCTGGCGGCGACACTCCAAACACATTTGCAGCGGGTAAAAATCCTTCACGAAGAAGATCTGAAAGGGTCATCAGTGGGGTCAACTCTGGACACTGGACAAATTCTCCCTGATGCGGGTGTAACACAATAAATCGTTTGCGGGAAACGACACAGATCATTTGCGGGATACGCGGGCAGAAAAATTGCGTCGGCGCGGTGGCCGTCGCTTCGACTTGTCCGAGAATGTCTGAATTCCTTGGGCTAG
>JAJVHY010000035.1 GCA_022072455.1 Verrucomicrobiia bacterium
ACCGTCAGCGCCGCCACGCCTCCATCGGCAACCTGGCGCCGGCGGAGTTCGAGCGGCGCTACCATGCATCCCGGATGGCGGCGTGAATCACAGGATCTTCGGTTCCACTATTCTGGGTGCCGTCCAGTTCTCGGCGGAAGACCTTGCATCCCGCGCCGCCATCGCATCCTGGCGCAGCGATAGCAGGATGGCGACCGCGGGCATCAATCGATTCTCGTCCAGCACGCGCGTCGGGATGTTGTCCACCCGGTTCCGGAACCGCGGGCCGATCTCGTTGGAGATCCGGAGCAACTCGGCGTAGAGGCCGGTTCGCATCGCGGCGCCAAGCCTCGCGTGATAGGGCGTATCGTCGGCAAGAGCGGCATCCGGCCTGCTTTCCCGGTATGCGCTGCGCAATCGGTTCCACGTCGGCGAGCCCTCCGGAGGCAGCACCATGGGGATCGCATCGGATCCGTGGTCGAGATGCATGCTCGCGCGCAGCCCGTGATAATCGTAAGGCGCCTGCGTCACCAGGCTGCGGAAGTGACTGCGCGCCTCTTCCTCCCGCCCCTCCATCTCGGCAATGCGACCCCGCCAGAAGATTGATCGAAGGCGAAAGGGGCCATTCGGCATCTTGTCGAGGTACTCGGCCAGCAGGCCGTCGGCATTCTCGAGATCCGGCTTCCCTCCGCGGTCGATCAGCGCGATGGCGGGGTAGAAGTACGCCGAGTCCATCCGGTCGTGATTGTTGGCCATGCCGCGCAATGCCGCGAGGTAGGCGAGGCCCGCCTCGACATCGGCGGAGGCGCCAAAAAGCCGCTCCATTCCCATCTGGTAGAGAGCTTCGGCCGCGGAGGCGCTGCCGGGAAACAGCGTCGAGACGCGGTCCAGGTCGGCGAAGAAGTTCTCCGGATCGCGCGGCGGCACGCTGTTATGGACCATCCCGCGAAGCAACAGGGACTTCTCCGCCAGCCGGCCCTTTCCGCCAACGAGGTCGTAGGCATCGGAGAGGCGATCCAGGACCTCGCGCTTCCTCTGCTGCGACCTCCGATGGTGATTGGCCCACTCGTATATGGCTTCGGCTCGCACATCGGCGGGGGCGCGCTCGTTGCGCCAGAGATCATGCAGCCGTTCGGCCGCCACCGCCTTCACCTGTTCGATCGTCGTGTAACCGAGCTGGCGCCGGAAGCGGAACAGCTCCAGGCGCTCGGGCGTTGCCAGATCGCGAGCGAACATCGCAGCGACGATCTCGTCGTCGATCGGCTCGCGCGTTCCCTGGGAATCGATCGTGAGAAACGACGTGAACGCCGCCAGCGCCTCCGGCCGACCCGCCTTCCAGAGCACATGGGAGAGCAGGCGCGCGCTTTCCTCCTCGACCAATGGAATGGCGGGAAGCAGGCTGGAGTGGAACATCCCGACGACGAGCCGCGTGCGGTGAAGCGTGCGGGCCACTTCGAGGACCTTGTCCACCTCCTCGGGGCTTGCGTCCGCCGAATTCAGGAGTTGCAGCCACCGCCATAGCGCGACGGCCGCCAGCCCGCTGCCGCCCCATCCATCCCCATACGGCCCCTTTTCGGGGGAGCCGGCGGCCCAGACAGCCAGGCTCCGAAACTCCGCCTTCGCCTCATTGGGCCGGTTGCCGTTCCTGTGCAGCTCACCGGCCAGGTACGCCAGTGTCGGCCAGTCGGGGCTCGACTTCGGAACGGCCCGGAACCGGGACATCAAGGCGTCGATTTCCGGCTGCGGTGGGCGGTCGACGGAGGCCTTGAAGAGCGAAACCGTCAGCCGAGCCGGATCCTCCCGAGCGGCCGCAGGCTCGGGCACCTTCGTGCAGCCGGCGGCGAGCCATCCCAGCGTTGCGACGAAGATTGCGGATACCCGCGCCGCCGACCAGGTGCCGCGTGGCGGGTGCAAGGTGGATTGCGCGCGCTCGATGTTCATGGAGGGCTCCATTTCTCATCCCTCGGTCGCAATCGAACTCGCAGCTTCGTCGGCAGTGGCCAATGCCGAGCCGGAGACCGCGACCGGGCGCCAGGATGGCACGCAGTGGGCCTTGTTAGCACTAGTTCGCCCGTGAGTCAAGTTGACGAACACCCGGCAGGCGGCGCCGGCGCCGGGCGGCCTTTCCGCCCGCCGAAGCTGATGTTATTGTTCCCGCGGACGGCACTGATCCAAGCGTTCGTGCCATCGGGATCGCCCCGGTGAACCACCTTGCCGCGGCTTCCCATCCACCGTCCGCGACGCAGGCCCTGCCGAGGGAGGCCGGATGCCATGAACCCCCATCATCCCTACCACCCGATCGTCTACGTGCGGGGTTTCGCCGCCACGCAGAAGGAGATCGAGGAGACGGTCGCCGACCCCTACATGGGCTTCAACATCGGTTCCACGAAGGCGCGCATCGCGTGGACCGGGGAGTTGAGGCGGTATTTCTTCGAGTCCCCTCTCGTGCGCCTGATCAGCGAGTACGGGTACGACGACGTGTTCGTCGACGGCGAGGACAAGATCGCCGCACAGTCGACGGAGCACCCGATTCCCTACCGCAGCGTCGTCATCTACCGGTACTACGACGAGGCTTCGAGGGACCTGGGGAACGGCAAGACCCCGCCGATCGAGCACTTCGCGCAGGGCCTCGGCAAGCTGATACTGCGCATGCGCGACAAGATCTGCGGAAACCCGAAGAACGGAATCGAGCCGGGCGACTTTCGCGTGTACCTGGTGGCCCATTCCATGGGAGGGCTGGTTTGCCGCGCGTTCCTCCAGAATGCCGCGCTCGGCAGCGACGAGGCGCGCCGGCTGGTCGACAAGGTCTTCACCTACGCGACGCCCCACAACGGCATCGACCTGAAGATCGTGAGGAACATCCCGGGCTGGCTGACGCTCGGAGACGTCGACAACTTCAACCGCGAGAGGATGGCCTCCTACCTGATGCTGGATTCGAGCGAGGATGTCTCGGTCGTGCGCGGCTTCCCCCCGGAACGCATATTCAACCTGGTCGGGACCAATGCCCTCGACTACACCGTCGCCGGCGGCCTTTCCTCGTGGGCCGTCGGGGAAGCGAGTGACGGGCTGGTGCGCATCGAGAACGCCACCACCCACGGCCCGGGGCCCGGCGGCGCGGACATCCCTTCGCCGCGGGCCTTCGTCCACCGAAGCCACTCGGGGCACTTCGGGGTCGTCAACTCCGAGGAGGGCTACCAGAACCTGACGCGCTTCCTGTTCGGCGCGTTGCGCGTGGACGGCGTGCTCGACATCGACGACATCACGCTGCCCGCCGAGGTCCGGAAGGAGATGCGCGCCGGAAAGGCCGTGCGTTCCTCGTACCAGTTCGAGCTCGCCGTGAGCATCCGCGGCTGCCAGTGGCAGATGACGCGCCGCGAGACTCGCGAGAACTCCGCGATCTTCCGCACCTACCAGCAGCTCTTCCCGGGAGAGGACGGAACCCACCGCCCGCCCGATCGGAGCCAGAGCCCCCACCTCTTCTCCGTGTTTCTCGACCCCCGGAAGAGCGTGAAGAGCTCCGGGTCGGTCTGCTTCGCGTTCGACCTCAAGGTGCTCGTCCCCGATTACGAGGTCGATGGCGTTCTCTTCATGAAACGGCACATCGAGGGCGGCTTCATCTACCGCGAGCAGATCCTCGTGGAGGCGACACCCGATCGCGATGCCCAGGGCGGGTGGCGCATCAAGTACGGCTACCAGGACAGGAATCCAGGCAAGCCGAACCTTGTCGCGGAAAGCCGCTTCCTCGACGCGCCCCAGCCAACGCTTTCCTTCCTGATTCCGATCGCGCAACGGGCGGATCCGGGGCTGCACGGGACCCTGAGAATCGAGGTGAGGCACTGGAACGAGCAGCGCGAACCGTTGCAGCCGCAGGTCCCGCTCGCGCAGGCGAGCAAGGAGAATCGCACATGAGGTCTCAACCACGCGCGTCGGTCGTGTTCGGCGCCTGCTCGAAAGCCGACACCTATGCGGCCCAGCCCGCATGGACGAAGATGGGCGAGCAGGCTCCCACGCACCTCGTCCTGCTGGGCGACCAGATCTACATGGACTTCGGATTGGGGAACCTGTACAAGCCCGCCGACTGGCCCATCGGCAAGTTCACGGAGGAGATGCACAAGCGCTACGCGCTTCAGTGGCGCGTGCCCGAGATGCGCGCTTTTCTGGATCTCGCCAAGATTCCCCCCGACAGGATCTTCGCCACCTGGGACGACCACGATTTCGCGTGGAACAACGCTGTCGGCGGCAAGGTTCTGCCGTGTTCCGCGAAACCCTATTGGGTCGACCTCCCCCACCGCACGGTCGCCGAGGCCCTCGCGCGCCAGTACTTCGACGTCCTGCGTACCCGGCCCGATGACTACCCGGCCGTTCCCATCGACCTTCCGGCACCGCAGGGAATCCACGCGCGTGGCGACATCGCTGGCGTGCCGCTCTTCATCCTGGACACCCGCTCGTTCCGCGACCGGCCTGATGCCGGCGATTCCGTGCTCGGCGCCGCGCAGGAACAGTGGCTGCTGGACGAACTGGCTTCGATTCCTGTCGAACAGCCGCTGATCCTGGCGAGCGGGATCACGCTCGGCGCGGGAAGGACCTTCTCCTATCGACCCGGGTTCCTGGAGAGCGTGTACGACAAGGTATTCGCCGAGGCGGAGACCTGGAACCAGTCACGCGGCACAGGCGCATTCCTCGCAAAGGCGCTCGCGGGTCGCAAGGTTCTTTGGCTATCCGGCGACATTCACACCAATGCGTACGTAACCCACGACGTTCCCGGCTTGCGGTACCCGATCCACGAGGCCATTTCGTCCGGGCTGGCCATCACGGGATACAAGGTCGGCTGGTGGGGTGAGCAACGGAACTTCGGCGTCCTGCGAATCCGGGACGACCGATGGGAGGTCGAGCTTCACAAGTCGAAGGCGGGAGCGGTCGTGCGACGCACGATCGAGGTGGGTAGCTGGGAATCGAGCTAGCCTGCGCCACGAACGCAAGAGGGCGTAAGAGGCGGCAGTGTGCCGCCGCACTTGGGAAGTCACGTGAGGAGCGGGGGATCCTGCAACTGACCTTTACCCCGGAACACCAAAAGACGAGGCGCGGCCCGCAGTACCCCGAGGCATCCGCCCCGCCAGAAGCGCGTTGACACGGGCTTGGGCTCCTGTAAAGATGTCTTTACATATGAGCCTCGAATACGCCTTTCCGTCGGATCGGCTCGGGACGCTGGATTCCGGCAGCCCCGTCCCGCTCTACGCCCAGATGGCCGAGCGGATCACGGACCTGATCCGCGAGCTGGGCGACAACGCCGTCGGGAAGGCGCTGCCGCCCGAGGCCGAGTGCGCCCAGGTGTTCGGCGTGAGCCGGCCGACCGTGCGCCAGGCGATGGCCTCCCTCCTTTCGCAAGGTCTCATCGAGCGCGAGAAAGGCCGTGGCACGTTCGTCACCCGCCCGAAGCTTTCGCACGACATCAGCCACGACTTCGACGACGAGATGCGGCGGGCCGCCCACAGCACGACCTACCGGCTTCTCGCCTGGGACCGTGTGGAGCCCTCTCCGGACCTCGCGCGCGTCTTTGCATCGGCCAGGTCTTCGGGCCTTTACCACCTGAAGCGCCTCCGGTCGGTCGACCAGGAGATCGTGGGGATCGAGGAGCGCTACATCCCCGAGGCGATCGCATCCGGGATGCCGCGCAAGGCGCTCGAGAAGGAGTCGATCTTCGCGCTGCTGCGGCACGCGCAGGCCGAGCCGATCGCGTTGATCGACATCGAGGTGAGCAGCCAGGTGGCGGATCGGCCCATGGCCCGGCTGCTGGGAATCAAGGCGGGCGCGCCGCTGCTCGTGCGCCAGAGCACCCTGCGAGGGCCGCGCGGGCGCCCGCTGGCCCACGGCACGACGACCTTCATCGCCGAGCACTACTCCTTCCGCTTCACCGCCAGATACTCCCGCGCGCCGCTGTAGCAGCGCGGTTTCCACCCCGATCCGCAGCCAAGCCTCACCGAGAGGATTCCCTCGATGCCACAGCCGTACCAGGTGATTTGCGTCCAGCCGGCCATCCACCCCGCACGCGACAGGAAGGACGTGAAGGCGAACGTCCAGAGGATCGCGAGCGTGCTCGAGGAGATGGTCTTCCTGCAGCACCGCCGGCAGGAAACCCGCGGGATGGGCAAGGTGAGGTTGATCGCCTTCCCCGAGTACGGCTTCAGCGACTGGCGCAAGCTGGCGCGCGGCCTGGTCAACGGGCTCGACGTCGCCGTCGAGATCCCGGGGCCTGAGGTGGAGCCGCTCGCGATCGCCGCCAAGCAGTGCGGGACGTACATCGCCGCGCAGGCGCTGGAGATCCTCCCGCAGTTCCCCAACCACTACATGAACGCCGCCTTCATCTTCGGCCCGAACGGCGACCTCGTCTACAAGCGCCACAAGCTGCGCCACGGCCTGCTGACCCTCTACACGAGCCCCAACGACATCCTCGACCGCTACATGGCGGAGTTCGGCAACGGCCGCAGCGTCGGCGAGACGGTGTTCCCCGTCGCCGACACGGACATCGGGCGGCTGGGCATGTGCGTCTGCCATGAAGTGCGCACCCCCGAGGTCGCGCGGCAGCTCGCCTCGAACGGGGCCGAAGTCATCATTCGCCCGACCATCGAGCCGGACCTGGCGGGCCGCGACGTGCTCGACCGCGCGCGGGCGATGGAGAACAAGGTCTACTGGGTCGTCTCGAACGCCGGCCACTCGGTCGAGGACAGGACGACGGGCGATAGCGGGTCCTCCCGGATCATCGGGTTCCGCGGCGAGGTCATCGCGGAATCCCAGGTCACCGACTCGACCACCTGGGGGACGATCGACGTGGACCGGCTTCGCGCCTCGAGGGGCCCCTCGCGCCTGCCCCTCTACGCCCCTGCCGTCTTCGACTATCACCAGCGGCCCTCCCTGCCGCCCAACATGCTGGGCGACGAGCCGCCGGACCGCGCGAAGCTGGAAGCGGAGTACGTGCGACTTGGTCTCATCCCGGCGGTAGCCAGCAACTAGGGCGCAGCCCCTCGGTTCACTCGACCGGCACTACAGGCAACTTCTCCACGACTTCCGACTTCCCCTACCGAAGGAGATACCCATGTTGCGAGGCCCCCTGCACGTCGTTGGAACCGTGATCCTCTGTGCGGTGCTGGTGTTGCTCCCGGAAGTGAGCGTGGCGAACACGTATCCCGCGAAGCCGGTCAAGATCCTCGTCGGCTGGGCACCCGGCGGCGGGGTGGACGTGACCGCGCGCCTGATCGCGCAGAAGCTGTCCTCCGCCTGGGGGCAGCAGGTCATCGTCGAGAACCGCCCGGGCGCCGGCGGGAACCTCGCGGCCGACCTTGCCGCGAAGTCCGCGCCCGACGGCTACACGCTCTTCCTCGGCACGACAGGTGAGCTCGCCGTCAACACGACGCTCTTCCGCAATCTGCCCTACCACCCCGTGCGGGATTTCTCGCACATCGCGATGGCTGTGCGTGTTCCGATGATCCTGGCCATGCATCCGTCGGTGCCCGCGAAGGATGTCCGGGCGCTCGTCGACTACTCCAAAAGCCAGCCCAACGGCCTCACCTATGCGTCCCCCGGGAACGGGAGCATCGGGCACCTCACCGCGGAATTGCTCAAGTCGGCGACGGGCGCGAAGCTGCTGCACATTCCTTACAAGGGCGCTGCGCCGGCCACGGCCGACCTCGTCGGCGGGCAGGTCCAGATGGGGTTCAGCAGCCTCCCGGCGGTGCTGCCCCACGTTCAGGCGGGCCGGCTCAAGGCCATCGCAGTCACGACGGAAGGGCGCGTGGAAGCGGCCCCCGAGCTGCCGACCATTTCCGAATCGGGGTTCCCCGGGCTGAGCGCCTTCGGCTGGTACGCCTTCGTGGGCCCCGCGGGCATGCCCCAGGCCATGGTGGACAAGCTGAACCGCGACATCAGCGAAGTGGTTTCCGACCCGGAGGTGAAGTCGAAGCTCGCACCCCAAGGGCTCGAATCTTGGACGATGCCCCCGCGGGAGCTGCGCGACTACTTCGGGGCAGAGATCGCCCGTTGGCAGAAGGTGGTGAACGCCGCCGGCATCAAGGTCGACTGAGGAGGCAAACCGTGGCAAGCGATGGGGTCGATACGGGCTTCCTGGAGCGCTTTGCGGCGGCGTTCAACAGGCATGACTGCGAGAGCCTGCTCGAGATGGTGACCGACGACTGCGTTTTCGAGACGTCGCACGGGCCCCATCCTTACGGCGAGCGGCACACCGGCCGCGAGGCGCTGCGCCGGGCGTTTCCCAGGATCTGGCAGACCTTTCCGGATGCCCGGTGGGAGGATGCGACTCACGTCGTGTGTGGTGCCCGGGGGTTCAGTGAGTGGACTTTTCGAGGTACCAATTCCAAAGGTGGGCGCGTGGAGATGCGGGGGGTCGACCTGTTCACTTTTCGGGACGGGAAGATCTGTCGCAAGGACACGTTTCGCAAGTCGACCGCGGAATTGACGGGCTAACACGGCACGACCGATTCCTCATAACGCATCGAGGAGACTTACCCACGGGTGCGGGGCTCTACGAACAGCGCGAGCTGGACGGCCAACCCATCATCGGAAACTGGCCGGGGCTGCGGGAGAACTTCCACGTGCGTGCGGGGTTCTCGGATCACGGGATGATGCATGCTCCTGCGGCGGGCCGGGCGATTGCTGAGCGGGTGATCTGCGGCGGGGATCGGTCGACCGATCTCGACTGGATGGGGTATGGGAGGGTGATGAAAGAGCGCCCCTACGGAGAACGGGGGATCCTGTAGCGCCCCGGCGTCTGCATATGGCCCGAAGCGGCCATTTGGGTAGGCGGATTCCACATAGGACTCGAATGCCTCTGAGTGACAGAAGGGTGGCCCGTGGGCGCGGCCGAAGATCATTTCGCGCCCCTCTGTCGTCGACCGCCCAAACGTTCACGGCCTTCGCCTCTGCGCGAGGTAGCGACACACGATGGCGCACGCATGGACCGCGAGCTGGGCGTCGTCAAACCCTGGCGCTCGTCCTTCGCGCAGATGGCGTCCTTGCTCGGAAGCGAACCCCCAGAGCTTCTCGAGTGCCCCATCCAGCGGCGTCGGCACCAAGCCGGGGTTGCTCTTGAGCAAGACGCCGAGTGTGGCCTTGGGATCGCCGCAGACATTCCGCACGGTGCACTCCAATGCCGCCAACGCATGCTGGATGGCGCCCGTGATGTCGGGCTCCGGCCGGCGTGAGAGGTCCGCGAGCGCCTGGTGGATCTCGTTCGCCGCCGTCGCGCGAGCGGACTCGGCGAGCGCGACCCTTGCCTCTTTGACAGCCAATTCAAACGCCTCAGGCCCACGGGCCTCGATCCTGCCATCGACGAGCTGCCAGCCAATGCCGCGCCGCTTGAAGTAGCGGTTGAGTTCCGTCTCGAAGTGGGCCTGCGCAGGGCTGCCGTCGCGGCGTGTCCGGCGCTCGAGCGACGAGGCGATTGTCTCGATCACGTCGTAGACCTCGTACCACTCGCTCGATTCAACGAGATCGTGGACCTCATTGTCGATATTGGGGTACTCCGACCAGTTGTTCGGATCAGGCCGCGCCCGCAGGAGGCGGCAGATCGACGCCCGCAGATCGGAGGGGTCGAGGCCGCACTCATAAGCGATGTCGATGACCACCGCGCGCATCTCGTCCGGCGCCTCGTGACGGATAGTGATGTCAGCCTCAGGCGGCTCATAGCCGTTGCGCTCCGAAAAGGTGCTTGCCTTGGACATTTGAATTTCAACCCGTCTGGAGAGTGTCTACAAGAAGCGGGGTGTCTTGTCGGCGCCTGTCGTCGGAATTCGCGGTTACGGTCGACAAGTACTCGCTATAAACCCGCTGCCTGAAATATATATATGCTAGTAAAATGCATGGCCGAAGCCCCGCCCAAGCATCCACTCGGTCGCGGCAGTATCCGGAGCCCCTTCATGCCGGTCAACTTCGCTGAGCTGGTGGAGGACAAGGCGATGTGCACGCCGCTCGCCGGCAACGTATGGCTGATGGACGACCATCGCTGGGCGATCTGCGCGTGGGAGGAACACCGACTCGCCGCGGCGTTGGAGCGCCTCGCTTTGGTGCACGTCGACTATCACTGGGACTCGTTGGACGAATACGATTCAAGGCCTGATGACGTGCCGGCCCTCCTTGCCGCCGACCTGCCGATGCTGCGCAACATCGTCGCGGCTGACGAGCTAATCCGCTACGACTCGTTCATCGCCCCAGCGGTCCGGCGCGGCCTGGTGGATGAGATCCATTTCCTGTGCCGTCAGGACGATGGGGAACCGCTCGAGCCGTGCCTGGTCGCAGCCGCGGGCGCAGCTCAGCATATCCACGAGAGCGTTGCTAAGCTCGCAGCAGTGCAGCTCGACTGCCCGTACCTCTTCGACCTGTGCCTCGACTACTTCTGCGACGCCAAGATGGAAGGTGAGGGCCCGGTGTGGCCCGACGCCGAAGTCTTGGCCGTGGTCGAGCCGCTACGGCCGCTTGTTGAGGCGGCGGACGCCGTGACGGTCTCCCTCTCGTTCCGCTATTCGGGGACTGCGGACGACACCCGTCACCTGGCGGCCCTCGTCCTGCCGCGCCTGCAGGCGTGGCGTTGATCGATCTCCCGACACCGATGCCTGGATCCCGCCCCTCTGGGTAGTACCCAAGTTCCGCCATACGAGCTATCACGCGTCAGTGACGCGCCTGCGAGTGCCGGCTTTTGCTGCAGGCGCTGAGGACGCTCCCTCCCGCCAGCCACAACGTACGAAGAAGACCTCCCATGGTGTTACCCGACAACGAAACTAAGGTCGACCTGCTCAACAACGAGCCGATGGCCAAGACCATCGTCGACCTGCTCAAGGAACGCGAAGAGCAACCCGTGACCGTGGGCGTCCACGGTGATTGGGGTGCGGGAAAGTCCAGCATCCTCGAGATGATCGAGCATGCGTTCGCCGGTGATGAGGAGCGCCTCTGCCTCAAGGTCAACGGTTGGCGGTTCCAGGGTTTCGAGGACGCGAAAATTGCGCTCATCGAAGGCATCGTCACCGAGCTTATCAAGCGACGTTCGCTCGCCACCAAGGCCACTGTGGCGGTCAAGGAGATCTTCCACAGGATCGATGTCCTCAAGGCCGCCAAGAAGATGGGGTCTCTCGCCTTCACCGTGGCCACGGGTTTGCCCTCGCCGGACATGATCACGGGTGCCGTGGACACGCTGAAGGGGTTCGCGAGCGATCCCGGGAGTGTCACCAACAAGGAGAACCTCGACGCGGCCATCGGGCACATCGAGGATCTGATCAAGCCGGCCGAAGGAAAGAATGTGCCGGAGGAGATCGAGGCATTCCGTAAGTCGTTTGCGGAACTCCTCAAGCTCGCCAAGGTGAAGCAGCTGATCGTGCTCATAGATGATCTGGATAGATGCCTGCCGGACACCGCCATCGAGACGCTCGAAGCCGTACGGCTCTTTGTCTTCATGCCGCACACGGCTTTTGTCGTCGCGGCTGACGAGGCGATGATCGGCTACGCTGTCCGCAAGCACTTCCCGGACCTCCCGGAGACGACCGGTCCGCGGGACTATGCGCGCAACTACCTCGAGAAGCTGATCCAGGTCCCCTTCCGCATCCCGTCCCTCGGCCAGACCGAGACCCGCATCTACGTGACGCTCCTCCTCGTGAGTGCAGAGCTCGGCGAGGCCGACGCACGCTTCACGAAGCTGGTGGATGTCGCAAGAGACCGGCTCAAGCGTCCTTGGGAGGCGCTGCCCCTGGAAGCCAAGGTCATCCGTGACACGCTCCAGGGGAAGGGGTCGGCAGCAAATCACGCGATCGCGCTGAGTGATCAGATCGGGGGCATCCTCGCACAGGGCACCCAGGGCAACCCCCGCCAGATCAAGCGGTTCCTGAACACGCTCATCCTGCGCCAGCGCATGGCCGCGGCACGAGGCTTCGGCGAGGCCGTGGAAATCCCGGTCCTCGCCAAGCTGATGCTGGCCGAGCGCTTCATGGCGCGGACCTTCGAACAGATCGCTGCGGCGGCAGGGCCCAACCCACAGGGCCAGTGCGAAGCGTTGGCGCAGCTCGAAGCTGTGCTGGATGAGGAAGTAAAGCCGGCGGCGCCCCGCAAGGCCGGGAGCGAGATTCATTCCGCCACGGAGGCGAGCCCGTTGCTTGCAGAATGGCAAGCCTCGGGGGAAGTAAGGGCGTGGGCGCGCATCGAGCCGCGCTTGGCCAACGTGGACCTTCGTCCCTATCTCTTCGTCACCAAGGATCGCAAGGATTACCTCGCGGCGACGTCCATCCTCGGTCCGCTGCAGCTCGTGGTCGACCGGTTAATGGGCACCAGGATCTCCGTCCAGACCATGGGCCCCGAACTCAGGCAACTCACCGGCGAGGAGGCCTCGAAGGTCTTCGAGGGTGTGAGAAGCCGAATTTCAGGTGCGGCATCCTTCGATCTGCCGCCACCCGGTGTAGACGGCATCACCGCGCTCGTGAAGGCGCAGCCCGCATTGCAGACCAATCTCCTCGACATGCTGGAGATGCTTCCCACGGACAAGTGCGGCCCCTGGCCAGTACAGGGATGGGAGGGCGTGGTCGTGGACGCCAGCGCGAAGGCGCGCCTGGATGCCCTGCTAGAGCGGTGGGAGGGTGCGAAGAGTTCGACCCTGCGTATGGCTGCCGCAGCAGTACGCAAGACCCCGAAGGCGCGCTGACATGGGCACCTCGAATTCATTCGGCGGTGCCGGACCTCGTTCTCCCCTGATCCCGACGTGGCTCGGTAGCGGTGGCGCCGCACCCGCTGGCACACGACCCGGCGCGGCTCCCCCCGCTGGGGAGCCACCCGGTGCGCCCCCTCCCCCGGTACCGCCCGCGCCCGCGGCACGGCCGCTCGTCGCGAAGCCACCAATCGACAACCGGTTCTCGGGTGCGCGCTCGAACTTCACGCGCTTCGGGCGCTCCGGCGGCACCGATCGACCGAGCCTCGGTCGCGCATTATCGGGCTACGTCTCACGGGCCTCCGGTGGATCGGCCACCGCGGCTCAACGCATGGGTGCATCGCGCAGCTCGGGGGCGAATCTCCTGGGCTTCCTCTCTGACGTCAACGCACGTGGAACAGCCCAAGCCCTCGGCGCGCTCAACCTGCAGGCCCTCGCGGGCCTGCCGATCCAGGACGTCTTCCTCGGCATCGTCGACTACGTCTGTCCCGATGGCGGATCCCTCGACCAGGCGATCGCGCGCGAAGCGTTCATCGAGATGATCGTGGACCTCGCCACGTTGGGCGTGCCGAACCTAGACGCGATGACGGCAGATCAGTTGAGGACCGTGTTCGAGATGTTCGCAACGAACGCGATCGAGGCGCGACTCTATAACGATATCGGCTTGAACCTGATCCAGATCCCCCAGAACGTCGCGACCGCGAACATCATCCAGGACCAGATCCATGCATTCATCCAGCGTGGCGTCGCCGACGCTGTGGCGGGGATCAGCCTGGGTAACCAGGCCCTCACGCCGGCGCAATCGCTTAGCGTCGTAAATTCGGTCTACCAAACCGCGTTCGACCTGCTGAAGTCGTTGGGCGACGAGGAGGCGAACCCATGAGACGACATCTGCTCGTCGGCCGTATGGGCCCTCTCGACAAGGTGTTGGTGCCGAAGGCTACCGACGAGGTTCTCACCGAGTTGGCCTTGGTGACCGGCAAGAAGCGCCTCGACTTCGGCATCGGTACTGCGATCGCCGATCTGACCAAGTTGGGCGTGTTCCCGACCGAGATCGGGCTGGACCTCCTCGTCTTGGCGGCGCATGTCCACGCCGCCGACACGCGGATCTCGAGGGCCTCGGAGTCGCAGGATGGCTGGAGCCGCGAGATCCGCCTCGTCGTGCCGGTGAGCGACGTTGCGCGGTGGTCTGGCGCGGGAGACCTGCTCACGCAGATGCTCAACTTCCTGACCGGGGATTACTGGGAATTGGGCTTCAGGGGACGGCCGCCGGGGTTCGCCAAACTGATCCCTTCCAGACCGAGCAAGTCTGTAATGCCGGCGTTCGACCGCGTGAATCTCTTTTCGGGGGGATTGGACAGCCTCATCGGTGCGATCGAGGCGCTCGAGGATGGCGGCACGCCGCTCCTCGTGAGCCACGCCGGTGAGGGCGCTGTGAGCCAGGCGCAGGCGCGGTGCCACGACGGACTGGTCTCTGCCTACGGCCAAGCGCGCTTCGACCGCCTCCGCGTGTGGATGACATTCCCGAAGGAACTGGTGAAGGGCGTGAAGGCCGAGAACTCGACCCGCGGCCGCTCTTTCCTCTTCTTCGCGGCCGCGGTGTTCGCGGCAAGCGGGCTCAAGTTCCCGTTCCGGATCAACGTGCCCGAGAACGGCTTCATCGCGCTCAACGTGCCGCTCGATCCTCTGCGGCTGGGGGCACTCAGCACCCGGACCACACACCCGTTCTACATGGCTCGCTGGAACGATCTCATCGCGGCCATGGCCCTTACTGGTCGACTGCACAATCCCCACTGGAACCAGACCAAGGGCGAGATGGTCCGAGCATGCAAGAACCCAACCTTGTTGAAGACCATGGTGCCGCTATCGATGTCGTGCGCGTCGCCGACCAAGGGTCGCTGGGCAGGCTACGGGATCGGTCACTGCGGGTATTGCCTTCCGTGCATCATCCGTCGCGCAGCGCTCCGGGGCGGTGACCCCACGAGCTATACGATGGGGATCTGCAACCAGACCTTGGACACCGAGACGGCGGAGGGCCAGCAGGTGCGATCCTTCCAGTTCGCGGCCGCGCGGCTGAAAGCAAAGCCGCAGCTCGCCGCGGCCCTGATCCATAAGTCCGGACCATTGAAGGATGAGACAGCGCACCTCGCGGACTTGGCCGACGTGTATCGCCGGGGCCTCGCCGAGGTGGCAGCGGTGCTCAACAACGTTAAGGCCAAACCTCGATGAATTCCGAGGTCACGGGGCTGGTGGATTTCCACTGCCATCTGGATCTGTACCCCGACTTCGAGGCTTTGATTCAGGAGTGTGAAGAGCAGCAGGTCTTCACTCTCGGCGTGACCACGACCCCTGATGCCTGGCCGCGGAATCACGCCCTCACTAAGGGCACCCGGCACGTGCGCAGCGCACTCGGCATACATCCCCAACTCGTTGCCAGCCGACCGTCGGAGGTGGAGGCATGGGATCGGTACTTACCCGAAGCCCGGTATATCGGCGAGGTGGGACTGGACTCAGGCCCCGAACACTTCAACACCTTGGGAGCCCAAAAGGACGTCTTCGCCCATGTCCTGGAGCGATGCGCGCGCGCGGGCGCCAAGGTCTTGACGGTTCACAGCGTTCGATCTGCGACCGCGGTCCTCGACATGCTCGAGGAATACGCAGTGACAAACAACAACCGAGTTGTCTTTCATTGGTTCACCGGTTCGGCGCGGGAAGCCGCTCGCGCGGCTGAGCTTGGCTGCTACTTCTCTGTCAATGAATGGATGTTCAAGAAGGAATCCCGTAGGGCCGTGGTGGCCAAGCTGCCCGTGGATCGCATCATCACCGAGACCGATGGGCCTTTCACGAAGACAGGGGATCGACCAGCCAGGCCACGAGATGTCTCATCGGCCGTCGATGAGCTCTGCCAGCTGATCCGGGTGGGCCGGTCCGAGATGGCGACTACGATCCGCAGGAACCTGAGGACTCTACTGACCGAGTGACACGCCGCCGCGGTGCCCGCAATGAATATCAGCCCAACCCTCTCCAGACCACGCGCTGCCGTTCGTCTCCTCGCTCAGAGAACATGAGTGCTAACCCCTTCGGCGCCCACTGAGGCGAAGTACAACGGGGTCACCGACGATAATCCGGGCAGTGGTTGCCGCCACTCTTCAACCCATGTCCGCTCCTTGCCGAAAGCAGCCGTCGGCCCAAGAAGAAACGGCCACGCGAAGGTGGCCGTTCGTCCCACAAGCGGCATCTGCCCTAATCCCAGCTCAGCGCCCCCCCCGTCTGATACTCAATCACCCGCGTCTCGAAGAAGTTCTTTTCCTTCTTCAGGTCGATCAACTCAGACATCCACGGGAACGGATTCGTCTCCCCCGGAAACAACTGATCCAACCCAATCTGCTGCGCCCTCCGGTTTGCGACAAACCGCAGGTACTCCTTGAACATCGAAGCATTCAGCCCAAGGACTCCGCGAGGCATCGTGTCCTCCGCATAGGCGTACTCCAGCTCCACCGCCCGATGGAACAGCTCCGTCAGCTCCCGACGGAAGTCAGCCGTCCAAAGGTGCGGGTTCTCCAGCTTGATCGTGTTGATGAGGTCGATCCCGAAATTGCAGTGCATCGACTCGTCGCGCAGGATGTACTGGTACTGCTCCGCCGCCCCCGTCATCTTGTTCTGCCGGCCGAGCGACAGGATCTGCACGAACCCCACGTAGAAGAAGAGCCCCTCCATCAGGCAGGCGAACACGATCAGGCTCTTCAGCAGCGCCTGGTCCGCCTCCGGGGTGCCGGTCTTGAACTCGGGGTTGGTGAGCGTCTCGATGAAGGGGATGAGGAAGTCGTCCTTGTCCCGGATGCACTTCACTTCCTTGTAGGCGGCGAAGATCTCGCTCTCGTCCAGCCCCAGCGATTCGGCGATTTACTGGTAGGCGCGGGCTGGATCGCCTCGTTTGGGGCTTCGCGCAATGAAACTAACGATTGGCCCTTAGGCTTGTGGTGAGCGTCCTGAATCAACACGTGCCTACATCTGAACTACCGCGTGGCCGCAGCGGTAGTCAGCATTGCCCTCAGGTAGGTTCGTTCCTTTGCAGCGTGCCAGTGACGAGGTCACCATCGCGGAGGCCGCCCGAAAAATCTTGCTTCTTCTCACGGCTGCGAATTGCCCATATTAGGCGCCCAAACTCGACGGGCAAGACTTCCTCAATTTCAGCAAGCTCCTCAGGCGCGCCGCGCAGGCTCATTTGCATGGCAACATCAGGGTTGCGGTGGACACGAGTAGCATGACGAAGAAATGTGTGCTTCATTCACGACCTCCTTTCGACAATTGCTCCACCAATAACGATACAGACAACGCAAGCATATCCGCGGAAAAGGCGATGGAATCCATTAAGTACACCGAAAATGGTCTATTGTCCCTCGACACAATGTACAAAATTCCGATCATCTCATTCCTCTCGGAATTAGGTCGATGAGCATTCAGCCCGGCGATCATTAGCGTCGAAATTTCACTTCGGTACTCTTCTTCGTTCGGTGTTTTCCGAAAGAATCCTTGACGAATGGCCTCCTCCAAATCGTCTATAAAAACAACGCACTTCCCACGACGCTGAAGCAATGTTGCCGCTACTCCCTCCCTTGGATCAAGCGGCACCGACGTTTCGGAACGCTTAGAGTTGAGCCCAGAAGTTCGTGCGACGGTGCGATATTGAAATTGATTGCTGGTTATTGGATACGCGACTCTTACTGCAACTTCCACTGTTGAGTTACGCGCAAGCTGCCGAAACAGGTCCCTGATCAAGTCAGCAAAATTTGCAACATGTTGCCGAATTGCTTGGTCTGCACTTAGATTTTTCTCTCGAAGCACTGCTCTACTATCATCGCGAACGCACTCAGCCAATTTATGGAGAATTGCCTTTGTCTCAAGGGAGCGAAATATTCTGCCTCGAAGGTAAATCAATCCAAGTGTGACTGATGCGAAGACTAGAAGGAAAGTAAGGCTCACGCACCATATGACATTTATTTGCGCATCACGACCCCACACTTCGGGCCACCAAAACGGCACGCCCATGGTCGACAACGTTAGGAAGCCTGAGGTTCCGATTCCTCGATAACGTATCAGCCATCCGACGACACCCGACTTCCATTCACTCGCGACCTCATCAGGCCGATAGATTCGCACACATGGCTTTGAAGATTCCTTTAGGTCGTACTTCCCCATGAACAAACTCCCGCTCTCGCCATTCCCTTCTTGTTCGACGGCTAAATGGAATCCTGATGAGCGACGCCGAGGCAGCGATCCTTGCCCCCCGAAGCCCGCAAGCTAACTCTAACGTCCTCGGCGAATAAGGTAGCATTCGTTTGAAGAATTCTCAATCGACTAATTTTGGAGACTTCAAGTCTGGCGTGAGAAGGCCGTAAGTGACGATTGCATAGCAACCGGCGAGAATGCCGACTTTGTCATTGATAACTTAGTCCCAGCTCAGCGCCCCCCCCGTCTGATACTCGATCACCCTTGTCTCGAAGAAGTTCTTCTCCTTCTTGAGATCGATGAGTTCACTCATCCACGGGAACGGATTCGTCGCCCCCGGAAATAGCTGGTCCAACCCAATCTGCTGCGCCCTCCGGTTTGCGACAAACCGCAGGTACTCCTTGAACATCGAAGCATTCAGCCCAAGGACTCCGCGAGGCATCGTGTCCTCCGCATAGGCGTACTCCAGCTCCACCGCCCGATGGAACAGCTCCGTCAGCTCCCGACGGAAGTCAGCCGTCCAAAGGTGCGGGTTCTCCAGCTTGATCGTGTTGATGAGGTCGATCCCGAAATTGCAGTGCATCGACTCGTCGCGCAGGATGTACTGGTACTGCTCCGCCGCCCCCGTCATCTTGTTCTGCCGGCCGAGCGACAGGATCTGCACGAACCCCACGTAGAAGAAGAGCCCCTCCATCAGGCAGGCGAACACGATCAGGCTCTTCAGCAGCGCCTGGTCCGCCTCCGGGGTGCCGGTCTTGAACTCGGGGTTGGTGAGCGTCTCGATGAAGGGGATCAGGAAGTCGTCCTTGTCCCGGATGCACTTCACTTCCTTGTAGGCGGCGAAGATCTCGCTCTCGTCGAGGCCCAGCGATTCGGCGATGTACTGGTAGGCGTGGGTGTGGATCGCCTCCTCGAAGGCCTGGCGCAGCAGGTACTGGCGGCACTCCGGCGCGGTGATGTGGCGGTAGGTGCCCAGCACGATGTTGTTGGCGGCGAGCGAATCCGCCGTCACGAAGAAGCCGAGGTTCCGCTTCACGATCAGCCGCTCGTCCTCCGTGAGCCCGTTCGGGTTCTTCCAGAGGGCGATGTCGCGGTTCATGTTCACTTCCTGCGGCATCCAGTGGTTGGCGCAGCCCGCGAGGTACTTCTCCCATGCCCACTTGTACTTGAAGGGCACGAGCTGGTTCACGTCCGTCCTGGCGTTGATGACGCGCTTGTCCTCCGCCTTCACGCGCGTGAAGAGGCCGTTGGCGCCCATCTCCTGCTTCGGGGCGGGGGCGGCGGCGGGTTGCGGGGTGGGCTTCACCATCTGCAGGCCCAGGGCGGGCGTGATGGCGGGCGTGTCGTCTTCGAAACTGAGCATCGCTGTCCGGTCCTCTCGATCGCTGGCGCTGGGGGCGCCACTTTTTGTATGGGGCCGCCCCCCGGTCCGCCACCGGGGGGAGTAGGCCCCGGTGGCGGTGGGTGGCGGTTACAGCCTCACTTCATCTCGGTACTGCCACTGCGAACGGGGGATCGATCGCTCCCCCCATTCCGTCCTCCCCCCTGGGGAGAGGGGGAACTCAGGCCGCTTTCAGGGCGGCGGGCAGGTTGCTCGCGCGCGCGGCGGTGGCGCGCCAGTGCAGGGCCTGCAGGTTGTCCGTGTCGGGGGCGACACCGGCGATGCGGGGCTCGATGGTGTCGAGCTCCCAGCCGAACGGCGACTTGCGGTTGCCGTAGTCGGACCAGCGCACCATGTTGCCGAGGCGGTCCTTGCGGAACTCCCAGGCGTGCGCGTGGTTGCCGAC